>JAUIGV010000030.1 GCA_030432565.1 Verrucomicrobiia bacterium
GCCCCTGAGTTCTTCCAGGATGCGGACCTTCTGTTCTTCGCTAAAGCGACTTCTCTTCATTTTTTCGATTTGCTTCTACCACCAAATCTACATTTTTGAATTGTCCAATTTTCCGGGGTCAGGCCAAGTCGCTTTATCAGACAGCCTCAAAAGCAACAACCATTCTAGATCGACAACGTCATCTAAACCAAAATTAACACCTTTTATTCTACAAGGTTAGATATCTGGCCTCCGAGTTTTTGCTCTTTCTCAACCTCAGACCTTGAAGAAAATACCATAGCATCACCAGCTTCAATGATTGGGGTTTTTAATTTGAATATATCTAGTATTTTCACCTGATTTTCTTGCCGATTTCTACCAACTTTCTCTCCAAGACTTTTAAGAACACCTGAGAATGAATCAGTCACTACTAGATCAACACACTCGCTTGTGATTGGGCAAAATGGATGGTAACTTTGCATACCAATTCTAGAAAATTTCGAAGAATCGGCCACCACAACACGCAAGTTACCTCGCTCTAAAAGTTTGCGTTTTATTCTGGCATCTCTTTCGTGATCTGATCCGAATTGACCAGTTTGAAAATCTACGCATGTGGCTCCCACAAATGTGATGCCAAAGCGGAGATCCAGGCATTCGAGAAACTTTTCAGTATAAGGGCCACACAACGCTTCGGCGTTCTGCTCTTGGAACCCGCCAAGGCACATCGTTTTAGCATCAACTGCTGGTTCACCTAAAATATTGAATCCCTCTCGACTATTAACGCAAACCTCGAGACTCGTCAGAAGATCAGGCGATCTGAGAAATTTCGCACCCGCTAATACAACTCGACAAAACTCATCCATCGTTGTTCCAGCATCAACGGCGATTCTTCGCGTCATACTACCCCAGAAGCCTTCAAGCTTTGATATCAAATGGGGATTTAAATCTTTCCATGGGTAAATGCGTCTTAAGGAATCACATGAATCACCTGTCCAGTATCCTTCCAGATCACCTCTACTTATATCATCAGCACAAGAGACGTCACCCACTACCAAATGTCGATTAATTTTAGACACAGAAATAGAATTAATATTATCTTGATCGGCTCCCTTTCCCAGAGAAATGTCGGTTACTGAGCGAGGCTTTATACCTAAAACCAAACCACCGAGGACTTTAGCTATCGCTCTCTTCTCGGCGGCAGATCTTCGGGATCGTAACGCCTTCGTTGTAAGGTGATGTCGAAGAGCATCAAACCAAAATTTTTTGCCCTCCAAGGTGGTTTCGGAAAGTCTTAAATTTTGCTCAAGTTGAATGGCAATCATGTCGGACTTTAACGACTCATAACTTATTGTGAAACAGGGAGGGTTGTCCAAGTCATTTGGATGATCACGCTGTAGCTTCTCTCTATCACTGGCCTCTTTTTCTAAGAGCTCCATATAGAAAAACCCTTTTCTCTTGAGAAGTTCAACGATGACAGACCGCCTTACCGAATGGTTAGCGGGCTTTTTTTCTTGATTTTTCATTGCAATTGTTCTAAACGGAAAATATCGGAGATGGTTAAATGGTTAAGTATTCTAGAAGTGAAGCAGCGAGAACCTTGCTAGGTCAGAGGGATTTTTTAACACTCCACCTTCCAAACTTGCGCGCGAAAGTTACTAAACAAAGGTCCGCTAGCACCCACCTAGAGATTCAGCGTCATCCAGACGAAAATGACGAGCATTTTCATATCCAGTGGTCATTGCTCAACGGAAACCGGCAGATCTACCAACAGGTCAGTGGCATTATTCGCGGAACACGTTGGACTTCGTTCGGCTTAGTCAACCCCGACTGGTCTGACGAACGGAGTACACACTTCCTCAGACATTCGGCCTACGGAACTAGAGAGGCAATTTCCCAAGAAGTCCTGAAGCCAGCTTGCGACCTACTCCTAAGGTCATCTACGCTAAACAAATCACATACTGAAATCACCCTTGATTTCAACTGGGCACAGCCTGGGACGACCCCAGATCCAAAGGGACTATTTCCGACTCCACCACCCTACCCCTAGGGACTGATTAGCACAGGAACGCTTCGTAAATAAAGGCCGCATCCTCCTCATCGAAGCAAAGGTAAACTGCCCCGACATCTGGAACACCTGACAGCTCACCCAACTCTTGCCTAACCGCTTCTTGCAACTTGTAAGCAACAGTAAGATTGACCTCTTTTGGCGAAAGCCTACCTTTTACGATCAGCACATCGTCTTTGAAATGCTGCTGGACACCCATAGGAAGAAACCTTCGGATCTTGGTGATATCAATAATGGTCTTCATGACACCTAGCTACTACAGGGCTGCACGGCACCGCACAAGCATTTTTTGGGAGTTTTCTGAGATCAGCGCTCGGTTTCCACGCAATAATGAGCCGCGATCTAAGATATTGACGAAAAATTGACGAGCGATAATCCAAATAAATATCGTAATAACGCCTGTAAAAGTGCTCAATGCCCAGCACTACAGGCGAAGACAATCCGGAGGAGAGAGCATCATTATGCTTCATAGACCTACCATCCCCACGACCGCTGGGATTGCACCTGCGGGAGCTTCGCCCCCCCCCCCCCAATCGCGCTCAGTCTACAGGATAGCAAGATGTGGTTTTCCGTGCCGGAAAACTCCGAGCGCTTCGCTGGCTCTCAATCTTGACAAGGAAGGCGTTCCGCCCTCCGTTGTATCCTCCCTGCCGGATCCGCGCTGTGGCGCGGCCTTAGCGGCGTCTGGCTGACGCTTTGACGCCGCCACCATAACCACCCTCCCAAGGTCGCTCAGTTTGAGCGGCCTCTTTTTTTGCGCCGCTCTCCGGTTCAAACCCACCCCTAACACGTATTGAGATTAGAAACCATGGCACGACCAACTTTGCCCTCATCACACCTGCGCTTGCGCCGGGTCGTCTTTCGGATCACCAAAAGCGAGCATTTCCGGCTTTCGCACCGCGCTGCTCAACTCAACCTCAGCGTCAATGACCTTGCCCGCAGGCTCATGCTGGAGGCCATCGCAAAGCCTCACCAGGACTCCCCCGCCCCGACGACGGCGATTCTGAAAGAGCTTTATTAAATCGGCCATAATCTGAATCAGATCACCAAGCGCATGCACATGACGGGGCGACTTGCGCCAACCGTCTCCGCGCTGTGCGCCCGCATTGACGCCTTGATGGAGGAAGCCATAGGAAAGGATGGTGACTAATGGTGCCACGTTTAGCAGCGCCCGGATCAAGTTTTAAGGGCGCATATCTATATTATTTTCACGACAAGGACGCTTTGACTCAAGCCCGGATCGCTTGGACGGAGACAATCAATTTGCTGACCGATAAGGTTGAGAAGGCTTGGAAGGTCATGGCCTTCACGGCCAAACATCAGGATGAATTGAAAGAAGCGTCGGGACAGAAACGCTCCGGAGCGAAACTTAAAAAGCCCGTGCTCGCTTATTTTTTGAGCTGGCATCCTGAACAAAAGCCCGACCGCAAAACCATGATGGAAGCGGCATATTCGTCGCTGGAAGAACTCGGCCTTGGCGAGCATGAAGCGATGGTGGCCTGCCATACCGACGAGCCGCATCCGCATCTTCATGTGGTGGTGAATAAGGCACACCCGCGAACGGGGCTGGTGGCGAAACTCAAATTCACCAAGCGCAAGCTCCAAGATTGGGCGCGCAAATTTCAAGAAAAGGAGGGAACGATGTATTGTCCAAAACGCGAAGAGAACCACGCCAAACGTAAGAAAGGCCAGAGCACCCGCTACGGCGATCCGAAGATAATTGAGGCATGGGAAGCCAGTCAATCTGGCGCAGAGTTTCAGCAGCAATTAAAGCAGCGCGGTTACGACCTCGCCAAGGGGCGCAAGCGGCTGGTGGTGGTCGATCCTTACGGCAAAACTCTAAATCCGGTAAGAATGCTGCCGGATGTTAAGGCAGCAAAATTTAACCAACGCATTGCCGATTTGGAGCCTCAGTCGTTGCCGACACCGAAGGCTGTTCTAAAGACCCGCTCAGAGCAGCCGAACGAGAAAGCCGAGCCTTCTCAGGAAGACGCATCGCCCGTTATCGAAGACGACACGCAAGACCCTGCAACCACGGACAGTGCAGAAGAGAAAATTCTCGATGCTATCGACCGCATGAGCGAGCGGCATCGCCAAGAATCAGAGAGATTTGAGGCGCAAAACCGCAGCCGCCACCAGAAACGGAAAATCGAGCTTTCTAAGCATTACAAGCTAATGGAACGAAAGGAAGCGATCACCACCCTCAAAGACAAACCCAACGCCCCCAGCATTGTTCCTAAATTTGCGCGGCGATTATTTGGAATGGATCAAAAGACCAAGGCGCAGCTTGAAAAACTTCAATCTGCGCAAATTGAGGCCATCCAGCGGATCAAGACGACCTTGAAAAAAATTGAAACCCGCGAGGATAGAAGCCTGCAAGTCATTGAAAACCGCCACGCCAGAGAAATGCAAACGCTCGCTCGACGTCTCGAAAGCCTGCAATCACCTCGCTACAGCGAACCAGACCGCGACCACTCAGAACGAGAATCCCCCGGAAACCTCTGGGTCAATGACGAGCCAACGCTTAGCCGATAATTTTTCCAACCACCCCCACGAAAGGACGATGAATGACCTACGAACACGCAGAAGAATGGCGCAAGAGGATTATCCTCACCCTCGCCTGGCAGGAAACCCAACCTGTCACCAAACACACCAAGGACGGCGAGGAACTCTCGTGCTTGGTGCAGCATCTTGATGGCGATGGCCTGTTTCAGATTACCAGCACTCCAGCCAGAACGAAGGAAGTGCCAGACGACGATCAAAGTGTATGGCTAGTTTCCACGCGAACAATTGATCGATTGGCGGCAAAAGGCCGTTTGGACAAAATCTCTGTAGGACCGTCACCCCGGTTTAAGGAAAGCGACATCGACCGCATCGTTGAGCGCGGTATTTAGGTCGTAGTGACGGATTTTGACCCTACCTCCTTGAAAATCACCTTGGAAAAGGTGGTTTTTTTTGGGTCTACCTTCTGACAAACCCAGCCAATTTGAGCCAATTTTGGCGTCATGAAATCGACCAGCCATCGACCAGCCGCTCGTTTCCCTGAAAAGAAAAAGGAGCTACGATTTCTCGTAACTCCCTTTTTGAAAGATGGTGGGCAGGATTGGATTCGAACCAATGTACACATACGTGAGCAGATTTACAGTCTGCCGCCTTTAACCACTCGGCCACCTACCCATGTAAGTTTTTCGTGGGTCATCGTGCTTTGCAGCGCAACAACGGCGGGGAAATATTAGCCAGAGGAGATTCGCGCAAGAATAAAGTGAGACTTTCGTCATCAATATGAACAATTCCACAATCAAAAGATTCGATACTGCCCCTTCCCCCATTAAAATGCTAGGATCCACAAATGTTCCGATATATCGCCCTGCTACTCGTCTGCACTGGAATTGCAGCCGGTGGGTTATTTTCCTTTAAAAAGCGTGGGCCTCAATACGAGCGACTTCAAACCGGAGACATTGTTTTTCAGGATACCGGCGGAGAGCAAGGTGCTGCGGTCAAGGCAGCCACAGGCTCGAACTACACCCACTGTGGGGTCGTATTTGAGCAGGATGGCAAACTTTACGTTCTCGAAGCAGTCCAACCGGTTTCCGTGGTGACCTTGGATAATTTTCGCAAACGCTCCCGCATCTTTCACGCCCGTCGACTTCAGGACCAGGGTAAACTGAACCAAAGGGCCCTCCAAAAGGCGCTGAATTGGGGCCGGAGCCAACTAGGGAAAGACTATGACCTCATGTTTCAGTGGGATGACGAGACTCTCTATTGTTCGGAACTGGTTTGGAAGATCTATAAAAAATCCACTGATCTGGAACTATGCCAGCCAAAGACCTTCAAATCCTATTTTCTCGATCGCCCCGAGGTTCGCCGGGTTATCGCTCAAAGATACGGGGATCCCGGCAAAATGCCCGCAAAGGAACCGGTGGTGGCACCCTCTGATTTGGCCGCGTCCCCCCTCTTGGAAGAGGTCCCCCGGAGGTAGTTTTGCGATCGGATCGAGCAATTCATCCGGAAGAATGAAGGACTTTGTGAAAAATTTCACAAAGTCGCTTTACGGACCGCAAGTCCGCTTGCATAGTCGGCCCGACCAAAGCTACCTAATGGCTTTGTTTCTCCACCCGTAACCGCGCGATAACACGATGAGCGAAGATGCCCCGGCAAATACCGCAACGGCTGAAAAGAAGCTTCCCAAAGATTTGGCCGCTGAAAAAGGCATGGTCAATGTGCAAATCGACGGCGAATGGCTGCAGGTTCCAAGAGGAACACGGATGATTGAAGCGGCCAAGCTTGTGGGCAAAGAGGTTCCTCACTATTGCTATCACCCCAAACTTTCTTCTCCTGGAAACTGCCGCATGTGCCTTGTGCAAATGGGGATGCCTCCCCGCCCTGCTCCGGGACAGCCCCCCGTTTACGGTGATGATGGTTATCAGGAAATCGGCTGGATGCCCCGTCCGGTCATTGCATGCGCCAATACAGTTGCTGAGAACATGGGGATCCGGACCACTGGCGATTTGGTTGAAAAAACCCGCGAGGGTGTCATGGAGTTCCTTTTGATCAATCATCCGCTTGATTGCCCGATCTGCGATCAGGCCGGCGAATGCAAGCTCCAGGAATTTTCGGTGGAGCACGGTCGCGGGGAATCTCGCTTCAAGGAAACCAAGATTAAGAAACCTAAAAACGTCGACATCGGAAAAAATATCCGCCTTGACGACGAACGCTGTATCATGTGCAGCCGGTGCATTCGTTTCATGGACGAAGTCGCCGAAGAACCTGTTCTTGGATTCTCACAGCGCGGAACCCACACCTCCGTCACTGTTCATCCGGGCTACCGCCTCGATAACAACTACTCACTCAACACCGCGGATATTTGCCCGGTGGGAGCTCTCACCTCGAACGACTTCCGCTTCCAAATGCGGGTTTGGTTCTTGAAAGAGACCAAAAGTATCGACGTTAATTGCGGAACTGGCGCCAACACGGTAATCTGGACGAGAGGCAATGAGGTTTTCCGGGTAACACCGCGTCAAAACGACGATGTGAACTCGGCTTGGATGCCCGACAGTCACCGGCTTTCCTTTAATCATTTTCAGACAGACGACCGTCTGACCGGTCCCTTGGTTAAGAAGGACGGCAAACACGTTCAGTCATCTTGGCTCGAAGCTACCGCACGCGCAGCGGAGGGGCTCGGCATGAGTCAGCCGGACGAGGTTGGGGTCATTGCATCGGGTCGCCTCAGCAATGAAGAACTCTTCCTGTCGAAGAAGATTGCAGCAGCTCTGGGAACCGAGCTTTTGACAATCGTCCCCCGCATCGGAGAATCAGACGGCAAACTCATTTCAGCAGACCGCAATCCAAACACCACGGGAGCTGCGCTTATCTGGGGCACTGATGATCCGGCAGCGAAGCTGGACGCCATTCGCGAGGGAGTTTCGTCAGGGAAGATCAAGTCGCTCATCGTTCTCAGCGAGGATCTCCTCGAAGAGGCCGGCTTCAAATCTGAAGACCTTCAAAAACTGAATCATCTTGTCGTCTCCCACACTCACGCAAATCCAACGGCGGCCCATGCGAACGTGGTCTTGGCCGGTGCCGGATTCGCTGAAAAGCGTGCCACCTACGTCAATGTCACAGGTCGATTGCAGCGAGCGAATCAAGCCGTGATTGCACCGGGCGAATCCCGGGACGATTGGGAGTCACTCACTGCTCTTCTCTCGAAACTTGACGAAGGCTACACTGCACCGGCATCGATGGATTCGATCCTGAATGCCATTGCTTCCGAAGTCGAAGAATTCAGCGGTCAGAGCTTCGGATCGATTGGAGACCTCGGAGTGCAGATCACTGAGACGGGAGTGACTATTCCCCTTCTTGAACAAGAAAAGGCCAGAATCGATTCAGGCCAGATCGTCGGCTAGTAAGAAACACACCTGATTCACTTTTTCATGGACACAACTCTTCTCATCGCAGCGGCTATCAAAATCGCGGTATTTATCGGAATCACGATGAGTTTCGTTAGTATCTGCGTGATTTTTGAACGTCGTTTTTCGGCTATCATCCAGGACCGCGTCGGTCCAAACAGGACGATGCTTCCCCTTTCGATTCTCGGATTCAAGAAGGACCTTGCTCTTCCAATCGGCGGTTTAACCCAGCCCATTGCTGACGGTCTGAAATTCATTCTGAAGGAGGACTTCACTCCTTCTTATGTTCGCAAGTTCTTCTTCTGGCTCGCTCCCGCCCTCGTTGTTGTCCCAGCACTCCTTACGATGGCCGTTATTCCCTTTGGCAGTCCCATGGAGATCGCAGGGGATATCATTCCAATGGCAGTCGCCGATCTCAACGTCGGTCCGCTCTACATCTTCGCAATTGCTTCCCTTTCAGTCTATGGAATCACCCTCGCCGGTTGGGCTTCCAATTCCAAGTATCCTTTCTTTGGCGGAGTTCGCGCTTGCGCCCAGATGATCTCCTACGAAATCGCCCTCGGGCTTTCAATCGTTCCAGTCATCATGTTTTTTGGTGGCTTGAATCTCGGCCACATCGTCGAGGAGCAAGTGAATAACGGGTGGCTCCTCCTTCCTCTGTGGGGCGAAGGATTGAGCGTTGAACGCTGGCTCATGCTTATCCCGCTTGGCATTTCCTTCATCATCTTCACCACTTCGATTTTTGCTGAGACCAACCGGATGCCATTCGATCTCCCGGAATGTGAGACCGAGCTCGTCGGTGGCTACCATACCGAATACTCCTCGATGAAATTTGCTCTCTTTTTCATGGGTGAATACGCCGCGATGGTGGTGGGTTCAGCACTCATTGTCACCCTCTTCCTCGGAGGATGGTCGATCGGGTTCGGAGTCGATAATCTCCTCCCTGCCGGAGCCTGGTGGGTCAGCCTCCTTCATATCGGGGTTTTCCTTGGCAAGGTTACCTTCTTCATTCTGTTCTTCATCTTGGTCCGCTGGACCGTTCCACGCTTCCGCTACGACCAACTCATGAATCTTGGTTGGATCGTTTTCTTCGAGGCCGCCCTCATTAATGTCTTCCTGGCCGCCCTGGTCATTGCTTACCCAAGCATCGGGATCATTGGTGTTACCATCGGGTTTGCATTGTTGATTACCGCCACCATTCTACTGATCATCATCGCCAAGGGTGCCACAAAGAAACCCTCGGCAACGGCAGTCTAAAATCCCCACTCTAATTCCCATCCTTTCCACCTCACCATGGCCATAATCAAAGTTGAACGCCCCAAGCTTTCCGCAGGAGAGAAGGTCTACTTCGGTGCCATCTTCAAGGGGATGATTATCACCCTTCGGCACGCATTTAAGTCCTTTTTTGGAAAGACCACCGGTGCCGGAGAACTGAATTCCTCAGGGGTCGGAGTAACGATGCAATACCCCGAGCAAAAGTGGGATGACAAGCTTCCGGAATATTATCGGGGTGCACCGGCGTTGGTGACCGACGAGCAGGACCGGGAGCGTTGTGTTTCCTGCCAACTTTGTGAATTCATCTGCCCTCCCAAGGCCATTAAGATTATTCCGGGTGAAATTCCGTCGGACAACGAATGGGCCAAAGTTGAGAAACGTCCGCAGGAATTTGATATCGACATGATCCGCTGCATCTACTGCGGCATGTGTGAGGAGGTTTGCCCCGAGCAGGCCATCTATCTTCGTCCCGACTATGTCATCACCGGCACCAACCGGAGTGAAATGGTCCACGACAAAAAGAGACTTTATGAGATCGGAGGCAAGCGTGTCGGTCTCGTTAATAAGTGGAACGACTTGAAGTAACCCCGCCATGGAAACCCTAGCATTCTACCTTTTTGCATTCCTGGCCGTTGCCGGAGGCATTCTTCTGGTTGCCTTTCGCAATCCGGTCTCTAGCGCGCTTTCGATGGTGCTTTCCTTTGTGGGTTTGGCCGGCCTTTTTATCGGTCTGAACGCCTACTTTGTCGGGATCGTTCAAATTCTCGTCTATGCGGGCGCGATCATGGTCTTGTTTATCTTCATCATCATGCTCCTCGACTTGAATGATGAAAAATCCATCAAGTTCAGGTCTTCGTCGGTCGTTGCAGGGATCGTAATCCCCCTTTTGTTGGTCGCCCAAGTCCTCGGAGTCATTCAGACAGGTTCCCAAGGAGAGCAAAACGACTTTCAAGAGATCACCACCGAGTCGATGAAGAAGTCGGCTGAATACTTCGTCCAGATCGATGAGGACAAGGAGGCTCTCCCGAGAGAGGAGCAGTCGGCAATCTACAAGAGCCTCACTCATGAAAAAAGCCCCAAGCTTCCGGACACCAATCTCATCGGGCACACCATTTTCAAGAGTTATAACTATCCGCTTCAAGTAATGGGGGCTCTTCTCCTGGTCGCCACCATTGGGGTCGTCATCCTTTCCAAGCGGTCGAACAAGCAAGCCCCCGCTGATTCCTAAAGATTTAAAATCCCATGGCTTCTCTCAACGACTACCTTTTTGTCTCCGGTCTGCTTTTCGCGATCGGTCTTGCCGGAGTCATCGTCCGGCGTAATATCATCGTGATTTTCATGTGCCTCGAATTGATGCTTGCTGCCGCAAGTCTGACTCTCGTGGCTTTTTCCCGATTCAATCTTTCCAATGGGCTTCCCGACTACAACGGTCAGGTCTTCGTCTTCTTCATCATCACTGTGGCCGCTGCCGAGGTCGCCGTTGGGCTTGCAATCATTGTCGCTCTCTACCGTGCCCGCCAAACCATCAACGTCGAGGATCTTACCTCAATGCGCGGCTAACCTACCGAACTTCGAATTCTCATGGAATCAATTCCCTGGCTTATCCTTGGTCTCCCGCTCCTAACAGCTGCGGTGATTCATCTTGGGCTCAAGAAAAACCAGTCCCTGTCCGCCTTGGTTTCCACCTGCTCGGCGGCTGTTACTTTGGCCCTCACTTTGGTAATCGTCTCGAAAGGCAGCGATCTTACCGGCTCCTTCAACTGGGCTTCCATCGCTGGCTTCAACATCGAAATTGGTTACGAGTTCAGTCAGATGGCCCGCGGAATGATGCTCGTGGTCACCGGAGTGGGCTTCCTTGTCCACTTGTTCTCGCTCGCCTACATGAAGGAGGATTCAGCCCTCGCACGCTACTTCTGCGGCCTCTCCCTTTTCATGTTTTCGATGACGGGGATCGTCCTCGCCACCAATTTCATCATGATGTTCATGTTCTGGGAGCTGGTCGGTTTGAGTTCTTATCTACTGATCGGTCATTGGTATCAAAAAGATTCGGCAGCTGATGCCGCCAAGAAGGCATTTTTGACCAACCGGATTGGCGACTTTGGTTTCATGATCGGGATCCTAATGCTCTGGGGCATCACCGGAAGCTTCACCTTCAGCGAGCTCGCCACCGGATTGGCTGGGCACCCCGACCACTCGGTTTTTTTTCTCGGAATAGCCATCCTCTGTATCTTCGCTGGTGCGATGGGTAAATCAGCCCAAGCCCCTCTTCATGTCTGGCTTCCCGATGCCATGGAAGGACCGACTCCGGTCTCAGCCCTCATTCACGCCGCAACGATGGTCGCGGCCGGGGTCTACATGATGGCCCGCCTCTTTCTTGCCCTCACTCCCGAAGGTGCCGACCTCGCTACCCTCATTCCAGCATTCACCGGAACGACCATCGCCTGGATTGGTGCCATCACGTCGCTCCTCGCAGCCCTGATGGCCACCCAGCAGGACGATATCAAAAAGATCCTCGCTTACTCCACC
This sequence comes from Verrucomicrobiia bacterium, assembly GCA_030432565.1. Taxonomy (GTDB): domain Bacteria; phylum Verrucomicrobiota; class Verrucomicrobiia; order Verrucomicrobiales; family Akkermansiaceae; genus SW10. Next base: position 11,752 of record JAUIGV010000030.1, read on the forward strand.
CTTTCCCAGCTTGGTTACATGGTGATGGCTGTTGGGCTCCTCGATCCGGAGGCCGGAATGTTCCACCTCTTCACCCACGCTTGGTTTAAGGCTCTTCTCTTCCTGGGGTCGGGCGCCGTCATCTTCGCCTGTCATCACGAACAGGACATTTGGAAAATGGGAGGTCTAAGGAAGACCATGCCGATCACGTTTGGGGCTTTTGCAATCGGAACAATTGCTCTCTGCGGCGTTCCTGGAACGGCTGGATTCTTCTCAAAGGAACATATCCTCGAATCTGCGGCCCACAGCGGCCAGTGGGTCCTCTTTGGAATTGCCGCCCTTGTCGCTTGTCTCACCACCTTCTACATGTTCCGCCTTTTCTTCGTTGCCTTCCTTGGTGATGCCAGAAGCGAGAACGCCGACCATGCAAAAGAGGTTGGCCTACTGATGTCGGCGCCGCTGATTCTGCTGGCAATCATGGCCATACTTTCAGGCTGGGAATTCATGGGAGGCAAGATCGCTCCCCTCTACAAGCCTTTCGAATTTCATCCGGACGCTCCGGCATTCATTGCCTCGGTCTCCGCAGTAGTGATTGGTTTCCTGATCGCCTGGAAGCTCTACGGCAGTACCAAGGAAGATCCCTTGGAGAATAAGGGGGTTTTCAAACACTTCCGCAATAAATTCTACATCGACGAGTTCTACGCCAAGCTCGTTGGCTACGGACAGGATACCGTCGCTGCCTTTGTCCATTTCTTTGACGAACTGATCATCAATGGTCTTATTGTTGGAGGTTTTTCCCGCGCTGCCGGCGGTTTCGGTCGCATCTTCGGACGTCTTCAATCCGGTAATCTTCAAGGCTACGCCGTCCTCTTTGGTCTTGGCGTTCTTTTGGTCATCTATCTTACGGTCTTTGTTTCATGAGCATTATTCTCATTCTCATCCCACTCATCGCCGCCTTCGCCATTATGGCTGGAGTCGGCAGAGCCAAGTCGGTCGCGACCCTCGCTGCCGCCGCAAACCTTCTTCTGGGCCTCGGCGTTGTCTTTTGCTGGAAGGCCCCGATCTGGGATATTTCCTTCGAAGTCCTCTCAAAGCCAAGCATCCATCTCGCCCTCGGATTCTACGATGGAATGAGCCTGGTGATGGTAATACTGAGTGTTCTCGTCCTTTTCACTGCCGTTATGTCAGGTAGGTGCCCGGAGGGACGCGAAAGACTCTGGTATTCATCCATTCTTCTTATTGGAGCTGGTGGCTTGGGTGCCTTTCTTTCCACCGATCTCTTCTTCTTTTACGCCTTCCATGAACTTGCCCTAATTCCAACATTTCTCATGATAGGAATACTGGGATCGGGAGAGAGAAAGGAGGCCGCCTGGAAGATTACAATCTATCTTGCCCTCGGTTCCATTATTCTTCTAGCCGGCCTCGTATGGCTGGTTTCTGCCAGCGGGTCGGAAACCTGGCTTTTCAAAGATCTGCTCGCCTCCTCTATTTCAGCGGATGCCCAGTCGGGTATCGCGGCATTCCTGATCGTTGGATTTGGAATCCTGATTTCACTCTTCCCCTTTCACTCTTGGGCCGCACCTGCTTACGCCTCAGCGCCAGCTCCCGTTGCCATGCTACACGCCGGAGTCCTGAAAAAGTTTGGCCTATATGGTCTCATGAGACTCTACCCGATGGTCTCAACCGGAATGCAGGACTGGCTTGGCTGGCTCATCGTCCTTCTTCTCTGCAACATCCTCTGGGTAGGATTTGTGACCATTAACCAGAAGCGCCTTGACATGATGCTTGGTAATTCCTCGGTGATGCACATGGGATACATTTTCCTGGCTTTTGCCGCTCTGATTGAGGCCGGAAGCTTTGAAGCCAACCCTATTGCCAAGCCTGCCGCGGTGGTTCTGATGTTCGCTCACGGCATCAGCATTGCTCTTCTCTTCATGCTCACTGACACCATCCGCCGCAAGACCGGAACGGTGGAACTCGCAGAACTCGGCGGACTGGCAAAAGCCGCGCCACGGCTCGCATTTCTATTTGGCCTCGCTGGGATGGCTTCGATCGGGCTTCCCGGGCTCGCCAACTTTTCCGGTGAAGTTCTGGTTTTCCTCTCGGGCTTCGAGAACTACAAGGGCGAAGCCCTGGGCTGCGTTCAGGTTGCCACCATCCTCGCTCTCTGGGGAGTGGTGATTAGTGCTGTTTATATGCTCAGAGCCTATCGGCAGACATTCCAGGGCCCTGCCGTTGATCACACCGATTCCGGGCATGTGAAGGACTTTGGTCCCTATTGCCAGATCCCGGCAGGCATTCTTGCAATTGCACTCCTTGTCGTGGGAATCTTCCCGAACTCGCTTCTCCAGTTCATGGAAGAGCCGGAGACGGCTCCCACAGAAATCGAACAAGCTTCCAATTAATTTCCCAAAGTTCCGCATCCAATGCCTTCCTACTTGCTAGAAATCATCGTCCTTGTTGGCGGATTGGTCCTGCTTCTTCTCGAAGCCTTCACTTCCCCGAAGAAAAAATCGGTGATCGCCCTCGGAGCGATTACTATCCTTTGCGTCGCTTTGGTTTACCTGTTTTTTGCCGAGAAAGGCTTCGGTGATGAGAACTCGGAACTCACGCGGTTTTACGCTTTCGATCCGCTGGCCAGGTTCTTCAAACTGTTCACGATTGTTGCCACCATTCTTGCCCTCCTCCTTGCGATCAATCACCGGAAGATCCTTTCCAAATTCACTGCCAACCCGGGCTCGGAAGACGGCACCGGTGAATACTATTGCCTATTCCTCTTTGCCTGCGCAGGCATGATGTGGATGGCATCAGCCAAAGATTTGGTCTCCCTGTTCGTCTCGCTGGAACTGACAACAATCACCTCCTACATTCTCGTCGGTTATATGCGACGCAATGTGGGTTCACTTGAAGCCGGCGTAAAGTTCCTCATACTGGGAGCCCTCTCAACCGGATTTCTTGTTTACGGTATTGCCTGGATTTACGGGGCTACCGGAACCACAGACCTCGCTCTCATTGGTGAACGAATCACCGAGGAGAACTCAACCTACCTCCTCTTTGGCCTTGCTCTGATTTTGGTTTCGCTGGCATTCAAAATCGGAGCGGTTCCAATGCACCTTTGGATTCCAGATGTCTACCAGGGGGCTCCGACCCCAACGACCGCTTTCCTTTCGATAGCGTCCAAGGCCTCCGGCTTTGCCATCGCCATTCGGGTTGTCGAACCTTTCCTCAACAGCGGAACTGATCTTGCGGCAAAGACGACCTTTATCCTGGCCATTCTCGCTGGCGCCACCATTCTCTTTGGAAACCTCGCAGCCATTCCCCAGAAAAACTTCAAACGGCTTTTGGCTTATTCTTCGATCGCCAACGCAGGTTTCATCCTTCTTCCGCTGGCAGCGTGGCAAATCAATACCGATGAACTCACCTCAAAGCAGGTCATCGCATTCTATCTTGCGATCTATCTGATCATGACCTTCGCGGCGTTCTTCATTCTGGCGGTCATTCATCGTAATACCGGTTCGGACGAAATTTCAGCCTTTGAAGGATTAGGCAAGAGGCACCCACTTCTTGCTTTCATGACCGCCATCATCATTGGGGCTCTCGCCGGACTTCCGTTGACGGCTGGGTTTTGGGGCAAGTTCCTTGCATTTAAGTCGGCTGTTGATGCCGAACTTTGGGTTCCTGTCTCGCTCGGATTTATCGGGGTCGCTGCAGGTTTCTACTACTATTTCCAGATCATTCGCGCGATGTATTGGCGGAGTTCACTGGATGAAAGTTCCTTCGAGATCGAACCGATTGCCTTGCGCACGATTGTCGTCTTGACCGCCTTGATTGCTGTTCTTGGTTTCTGGCCCCAGCCCGTCTACTGGCTTCTTCGGAATATCGCGTAGGCACGACGAAACGGTTCTACTTCGCGAAAAGGCCTCGACTGCGTTCCAGTCGAGGCCTTTTACTTAAGATCCGAGAGCGATTCCAGCTTAGTCGGACAACTCCGCGACCGGGAGATTGGCCACCTCCTCGCGATAGGACTCTGCAAGAGGGGTGCTAAGATATCTTTCGGTAGAGGAACAGCCAATTGTTACGATTCTCTTCCCTTTGAACTCATCACGCGCCGCAATCTTGAGCGCTGAAGCGACGTTTGCACCGGTCGAGATGCCTGCCGGAATCCCCTCCAGTTGCGCCAGCTTTTGAGCCATTTCAAACGCCTCTTCATTGGTCACCGTAATTGCTTCATCGATAATTGCGGTATTCAAATTGCCGGGGATAAATCCAGCTCCAATTCCTTGGATTTTGTGAGGTCCGGGAGATCCACCGCCAATCACAGGGCTGTTCTCGGGTTCGACCGCAATGACTTTGAAATTCGGGTTCCGCTTTTTGATGACCTCGCCCACTCCCGTGATGGTTCCTCCGGTTCCGACGCCGGCAACAATGGCATCAATATTCCCGTCGGTATCGCGCCAGATTTCCTCGGCGGTTGTGTCACGGTGGACCTGGGGGTTGGCAGGATTATCGAATTGGCTGGGGCCAAAGCTATTTTCAGTCTCGGCAAGAATCTGTTTGGCCTTGGCAATGGCTCCCCCCATTCCGCGGGGCCCTGGGGTAAGAACGATTTCAGCTCCGAGACTTCGAAGAAGAATGCGACGCTCGATCGACATCGTTTCCGGCATCGTCAGGATGCATTTGTATCCTTTCGCACGGGCAACGAAGGCGAGGGCAATCCCGGTGTTTCCCGAGGTTGCCTCGACAATGGTCCCTCCTGGTTTTAAGGAACCATCTTTTTCGGCAGCCTCGATCATCGCCTTTCCGATACGGTCTTTGACGCTGAAGAGTGGATTGAAAAACTCCGCCTTAACGAAGATCTCGCAATCCAGCCCCTCGCTCACGGAATTCAGTTTAATCAGTGGAGTGTTGCCGACGGTATCGACAATATTTGCAGCAATGCTCATGTATTTATTTAGGTTAGATTTGGTAGTCAATTTGTCCGGAATCCTCGTGGAGTCCACATTCATATTTTAATCCGCCAAACCGGGTGTCTCGGGCTGATTCACCGGCCTTCGGTTTTCGGGTTGAATGCCAGTCTCCCATCGTTAAATACCCCTCTTTTTCAAGGGGGTGCCGGGGGAGATTATGCTCATGGTAATAAGAAGCGATCTGGGCATCCGGCCAATCCAGGATTGGATAAACCTTCATCGTAGTCTTCTGCTGTTCGGCAAATGGACGGTCAGCCCGGGTTGAGGATTGACTGCGCCGAAGACCGCTCAACCAAACATCGCCGCCCACCTCGGAAAGTGCGCGGTTCATGGGCTCGACTTTGTTTAGCAGGGAGTATTTCTTCATACCCTCATCGCCCTGCTCCCAGAGCTTTCCGTAGAGAGCTTCCTGGCGGGCGGAGGAAATCGCCGGATTAACAACCCGGATATCAAGCCCCCAATCTTCAATGAATGACTGGGCAAACTGATAGGTCTCCGGAAAACAATAGCCGGTATCAATAAAAACAATTGGAAGATCCGGTGCATGCATCTTGATCAAATGCAACATCGCTGACGCCTGAAGTCCAAAACTGGAGCTGGCGATCAGGCGGGAACCGAAAATCCCCCTTAGCTCGATCAGCCGTTCATGCGCTTTCAGCGGTTTCAGAATTGCCGACAATTCCTCCGCCGTGGGATCCCTGTTCAATACTTCACCGGCAGATGACTGATTCGTTTTCATGCAGGCGCGTGCTCCTTGTGAACCTCACTTCCATGTGTGACTTCGTGAATGATTCCAGCCCTGATGACGAAATCACCAAATCGCTCACCCTCCATGCGCTCGGTGGCATAGCGACTCAGAACAGGACGAAGAAGTCCCGCAATTTCATCACCCTTTACACTACGCTGCCAGATCCCCCCAATCCGGTTCCCGATGAAACCACCTCCAAGGTGAATATTGTATTTCCCCGGAGCACGACCAACGAAAGCAATCTCGGCAATGTAGGGTCGTGCGCAACCATTGGGACACCCGGTCATACGGATCGTTATGGCATCCTGGGTAAGCCCAACCTCATCAAGAATCTCCTCAATCTCATCCATCAGGCTGGGGAGGTAACGCTCACTCTCTGCCAGCGAAAGCCCGCAGGTTGGTAGAGCCACGCAAGCCATCGAGTTTAGACGGGCGGCAGATCGGTTTTGATGGGCTGCGATCCCGTACTTTGCGACCAAGGCGTCAATGGCCTCCTTGTCTCCGGCATCAACTCCCGCGATGATTACGTTTTGGTTGGAACTAAGGCGCATGTCCCCCTTGTGGATCCTGGCAATTTCACGAAGACCGGTCCGCAACAAGTATCCGTCCTTGTCAACAACCCGACCGTTTTCGATAAAGATCGTCAACTGACTCTTGCCATCCTCGGTCTCCACCCACCCATAGGTGTCACCATTGCTCGTAAATTCAAATGGCCGGGCTTCATCGATCTCGTATCCCAGGCGTCCTTCGATCTCCGACTTAAACCATTCAATACCACGGTCATCGATGGTGTACTTCATACGAGCGTGTTTGCGCTCGGAACGATCGCCGAAATCGCGCTGTATTTTCACCACTTCCTCGGCAACCTCGACCGCTTTCTCAACCGGGATAAATCCCAAAACATCCGCAATGCGAGGGAAGGTTTTCTCCTGTCCATGATGCATTCCCATCCCGCCACCGACGGTGACGTTAAAGCCGATCAGTTCCCCATTCTCCTCGATGGCAATGAAACCCAGACACTGGGAATAGATATCGACATCATTGCTTGGTGGAATTGCCATGCAGATTTTGAATTTTCGAGGCAAATAGGTCTTCCCGTAAATGGGCTCCACTTCCTCTTCCGAGCTCTCGACTTTTTCACCGTCGAGCCAGATCTCGTGATAAGCACCCGTCGCCGGCGTCAAGTGATCACTGATCGCCTGGGCGACTTTCAAAGTCTGCCCGTGGATCGACGAAAGAGCCGGATTCGGGTTACACATCACATTGCGATTCACGTCACCACAAGCTGCGATGGTGTCCATCGCGGTGTCATTGATCTCCTTGATCGTCTGCTTCAGATTCTTTTTGATAACCCCATGCAACTGATACGCCTGACGCGTTGTCAGCTTGAAATTTTCGTTTCCAAAATCGCTCGCCATCCGATCCATTTCAAGCCACTGGCCGGTCGTCGAAACTCCGCCTGGAACCCGGACACGGATCATAAAGCTAAAGGCCTTCTCAAGTCCGGCACGCTTCCGCTCGATGCGGACATCCCGGTCATCCTGTTGGTAGGTTCCGTGGAATTTGAGCAACTGCTCGTCATCCTTGGAGACGGATCCCGTGGAGTCATCTGCCAAACCCTCGGCGATGGTTCCCCGAAGGTAATTACTGGCAGTCTTGATGGACTCGTTCTTTGAGAGTTTGACTTCTGACATTTGAATTAGCAATTGACTCGTTTTAATATGATTAACCTGATAATCTTTATCAGGTTTCTCTTCCCGGTGAACTTCACCCGTCTTACCCGCCGATGCAAATAAAAAAAGTATCCAATCGCCATCATTGACGAAGAACCGCAAGCATACTTCTATTCGAACCGTGCTCCGCCGGATTTTAGCCCACCTCCTTTCTCTTCCGATTATCATCCTGACCTCATGTGTGGAAGGAGAGGAGGAAATTTGGATTAACGAAGATGCTTCGGGACATGTCGTCTCCCACTACGAGATCCCATCCATTGCTCTGCGTCAACTCGGGGATCCGGAAGACTTCATCAAAGCTCTTGAGTTGATTGACAAAAAAGAAGACCTCATTGAGATCACCGATCTCTCATTCGAGGTGAGATCCGGTCGGGCAATCTTCCACTTGGAGGCAGACTTTATTGACGCCCGTGAGCTTCTTTTTATCGCGGGGCGAAACAAGCCGATCTTTGCCGAGGTGACAGGTGCCGACCCGGATAAACTGGACAGCATCACGGGCGATATTGATTTCCGCTTTGAAGGAGTCACGCCAGCCTTCGATCGCGTGGTAAGCCCAAACGAGATCTTCCCTTCTGTCGTGGGCAAAAGACCAAAAATGCTTGGGTCAGCGGCTTTCAAATACACCATTCACCTGCCAAGCAGAGTGAGAGAGACCAACGCCCACTCCGTTAGCGACGATGGCAAAACAGTCAGCTGGAATTTCAAGCTTCAAGATCACTTCGAGAACCCCATGGCAATGAGTTTCAGAGCTGAGCTACCCATCCCTTGGTGGTCCTGGCTTCTTCTGGTTCTACTCATCCTCGGAGTGAGCGGCTTGATTTGGAGATTGAAGCGACGGAAGTCCGCCCACCAAAGGGTTTGATGTCTCTTGATCAAATTTCTTGAGTCCAAAAGCGGGATCAACCTTCCCTCCGGGTGGGAACCAAAAAGGGACAAACGCGAGGCGACTTCGCCTAAGATTTAGGTTTCACGACTTTTAGGAATCCTGTATCATGCTGTGCCGTGAGCGTTCATACTGATAGCGAAGTCGATTCCTTCATCGAATTCATGACCACCGAGAAAAACTCTTCTCCGAAGACGCTCGAGAATTATACCCTGGCGCTACGGCTTTTTCGGGAATGGCTCGGCGATAGCTTTTCGCGATGGCGCGACCTGACGTCCGACCACTTCCGCGCGTATCTTTTCCAGCTTCAAAAAGACGGTCTCGCCCGTAGCACAGTGCGACTTCGTTTTGCAGCCTACCGCTCTTTTTTTAAATTCCTCGTCCACCGTCGTGGTTACCCGAAGAGCCCGGTGGCCGAAGTCGAACTACCGAAAGCAGACAAGGCCCTGCCCGTCGTCCTCACCCTAAGTCAAATTGAAGAGCTTCTTGAACTCCCCATGAAATCGGAGCTTCAAGGGCAAGCGCCGGCGTGGATGCGGGAACGTGACGCCGCCATTCTCGAGCTTTTTTACTCCACAGGTCTTCGACTCGCTGAACTGGCGTCATTGAATGTGAACAACATCGACTCTATCAATGAGTCAGTCCGGGTGATCGGAAAAGGTTCCAAGGAACGCCTCGTCCCCATCGGCTCGCACGCCATGAAAGCGATGCAAAAATACCGTAACATCGCCGGGGTTCATGAAGGCCCCCTCTTCGTGTCCAAGCTTCGCAAACGACTCTCCACCCGATCACTGAACTCGGTTCTCAAAAAGTATCTGGCCCAGTCGAGCATCCCTTTCAACGTCACTCCTCACAAGTTAAGGCACTCATTTGCAACACATCTTCTGGACCACGGGGCTGACCTCCGATCGGTCCAAGCCCTCTTGGGCCACGCCTCGCTTTCAACGACTCAAATCTACACGCACGTTACCAAGGAGCGACTTCGTGAAGCTTATGACTCAGCCCACCCGAGAGCTAAATAAAACGCGGTTAATCCGGAAGAAGTTGGTTGAGATCTTCGATCCACTCGGCTGCATGTTCATTGTCCGGATCAATTTTCAGGACTTCCTCGAAAGCTGCTTTCGCCTCGGGGAACCTCCGCTGACTCGCGAGATAACCGCCCAGGCTGGAATAGGCTTCATCGCGGTCACACTGATATTTCAATCCTTCCCGCACCAAATACTCGGCCTTTGCCGGTTCCCCCTGATGAAAAGCCATATTCGCGGCCATCAACAGTAATTCGCCACGCGTCGTATTTTGCTCGTGGGCGAGACGGTAATGCTTCTCGGCATCCGCAAATTGCCCCTTCTTCTCATGGAGCGTCGCGAGATTGAATAGGAGAAGTTCTTCGGCCTCTGTGTCATCACACAATTCCGCAATTCGATGGAGGGTTGCCTCGGCCTGGGCAAAGTTCCCAAAGTCGATCAGATCGGTCGCATACAGGAGCGTCGACAAGACATTCTCAACATCCTCTTGAGTGAGGATTTCTTCATAAATCACACAGGCGCTCGCAACCTGATCCGCCTCACGGGCTTCTTCGAGCGCTTCATAAAGCTCCTCAATCTCGGACATGCCTGAAGCTACTCTTCGTCTACTGTCTCGTCACGCTGGTAAATCGGCAACTGACGATAAGGAACGGTGAAGGCAAGGGTCATCATCGCAGTCCCGTAGACCTGGCCGGCTTCGCGACTATACCACGAGCCATCCTCTTTTTGCTTTTTCAAGTAGGTCTCGTACATCCAGTCAGCATAGGTCTCCCAATACTTCCCGCCAATTTGGAACATCGCCTGGGCATTGTAGTAATTACCGTAAAACTCGAATTGAGCCCCTTCGAGCGCGCGAAAGCTTTCGAGAATATAATCCGCCGCTTTAATTGTCGAAGGCTTCCCGTGCTCTCCACAAAGTTCCAAACAAAGAAGCCCCATTCCGGTCAGCGAATTTTTGGAATTGTGCGGACTGGAATAGCCAAAGTGCCCGTTCTTCCCGGAAAAATTGCCGTAAAGATAAGCAACAGCATCAGCAATCGCCTTGTCCGGCACATCGGCCCCGTTGAGCTTTGCAGATCGCAGAGCCATAAGTGCCCAGCCGCTGCACGAGGTATCGGAATCCCGGGAATTTGGATGATAACGCCAGCCACCTTGATGCCTTGAAGATTTCTGCACCGCCTGGGCACGTAAGATCAGAGCCAGCGCCCGCGGGAGGCTTGCGTTAATTTTCTTTTGCCGGTCAGGGTCCACCATTCCCGAAACCTCGGACAAGAAGAGTGTGGCGATATTGTGTCCATACATGGGACCGCTACCATATTGGCCGCCGGTATAAAGCCCCTCCCGATTCTGTCTTCCAATCAGAAAATCAATAATCTTGTTCAGGGGATCCGCATAGGGGCCTTCGGTTGGAAGATGACCACGGGACAAAAAGGCCATTCCTGCAAGAGCCGGAATACCACAGGAGTTACCATAGCTTCCAGGATAACTCCCGTCATCCAGTTGGTTACGGGCCAAATAATTCAAGCCACGATCTACCGAAGGATCGACCTTGTCCTTCCATCTGGCAAAGACGGTCGGAGCAACTTCCTGAGCCGACGCGGTTATGGTTAGGAGAATTCCGAAAAGGATTGAGGAAAGCTTTTTCATTTCTTTTTAGAGACTTGCTCGAAGTATTTTTGCACCAAACCTCGATAGTCCTCGGGAACGACGGCGCGGCGGGATCCACTGACATCAGTCTTGAGGGTTGCCTGGATTTTCTCCCAGTCCGCCGCATTGATTCCGAGCTTTGCCAACTCGGCCGGGACGCCTTGATCGGCCTGCGCCTGTCGCACGCCCTCCTTGGCTTCATCGCTGGGAGGAGCTGCCTGATCTCCAGGATCGCCCGGTTGATTGGCTTGCGCGGGATCCCCGGGCTTACCGCCTTGCTTCATATTGGACATTGCTTCGCTTGCGGCTTGCTTCAGCGCCTCGGCGGCAGCCTGGGCTTGGGACGCAGCCTGTTGCTGCTGACCCGACTGAGCGGAGTTGGCAGCCTGCGCGCTCTTCTGCAAAGCTTCGGCCATGGCGTCTCCGGGCGCCGGCGCCTGATTGGGATTCTCACCTTGCTCCGCAGCCTGGGCGGCTTGTTGAGTTAATTGCTGGGAAGCGCTTTGAAGTGACTGCTGGGCCTGGGCAAATTTTTGCGCGGCCTGTTGGTGTTGTTGGGCAGCTTGCCGGGCCTGTCCGGCTTGCTGCGCTTGTGAAGCCTGACTTGCTTGCTGTGCTCCTTGATCGGCCATCTGACCTGCCTGACTCAAAGGATCACCTTCCACTGCGGCAACATCGTCGATGGCTTGGGCCAAATCTGCGGCACGTTCGCTCTGCATTTCCTGAAGCGCGGCCAGAGCCTCATCGGCGCGACCGTCGGCAAGGTCTTGCAAGGCTTCGGCAATTCCTTCCTGGCGTTCCTTTAATTCCTCCTGGGAGCCGGAAGCTTCCGCCCCTTTCGCAAGTTCGGAGGCTGCCGCCTGGGCCGCGTCCGCCGCGGCTTGCGGATTCCCCTGCAACGCCTCCTGCAACGCGCTCTCGGCTTGAGCCAACGCTTCGGGAAGGTCATTGGCGCGGGCTTCCTGCATCTCGCGGGCTTCACTCAATTCCTGCCGGGTTCCTTCAACAACTGCTTCCTGCTCACGAGCCAAGGCTTGCTCCAAAGCATCCGTCAACCGTTCGGCCTGCATTGCTTCGAGCGCTTCAAAAGCTTCATTGGTGTTTCCATCTGCAAGCGCTTCGAAAGCTTCGGCGAGTGCCTCCTGTTGTTTTTGCAGCGATTGTTGGGACGGAGAAGTCTCAGCGCCCCTGGTCAATTCCCCGGCCGCATTTTTAGCGGCTTCTGCAGCAGCATTGGCGTCGGCCTTCGTCGCTTCACTGAGAGCTTCCTGGGCTTTTGCGACTGCCTCGGGAAGGGTCTCGGCACGGGCTTCCTGACCCCTTTGAGCATCCTTCAATTCTTCCTTCGCCCCCTCAAGAATATCCTTTTGAGCTTCAGCCAGTGCTCTGGCTACGTCATCCGGATCGGCAATATTTTGGACCTCCTCCAAGGTGGCTTGAGCTTCAGCAGTATTTCCTTCGGCAAGAGCTTCGAAAGCTTCCGCCAACTTCTCCTGCTTGTTTTGAAGAGACTTCTGTGCGCCAGATTCTTCCGCAGCCTTGGCCAGCTCTTCGGCCGCTTTTTTGGCGGCCTCGGCAGCCACCTCAGGATTGTTTTGTTGCGCTTCATTCGCAGCCTTGTTGGCTTCTTCAGCCGCCTTCGCAAGATCATCGGCGCGACTTTCACCATCCTTCCTGGCCTCAGCCAGTTCTTCGCGGGTCTCTTGAGCCGCTTCACGTTGTTCCTTGGCCAGGGCCTCGGCAATTTCCCGCGGATTAAGGAGATTTTGAACCTCATTGAGTACCTCCTGTGCCTTCTCCGTTTCACCATCGGCGAGTGCCTCGAGAGCTTCGGCAATCTTCTCCTGTTTGTTCTGAAGAGCTTCCTGGGTCGGAGAATTCTCGGCACCTTTGGCTAGTTCCTCGGCCGCCTTTTGAGCCGCTTTCGCTGCTTCTTCGGGGTTATTCTGCCGGGCTTCATTGGCTGCATTGTTTCCTTCCTCGGCAGCCTTGGCCAAATCATCGGCACGATTTTCGTTATCACGCTTGGCCTCATTCATTTCCTGTCGGGCCTCGTCAGCGACCTTCTTCTGCTCTTCACCAAGGGCCTTGGCGATTTTACGTGGGTTGGCCATTTCCTGAACTTCTTCGAGAGCTTCCTGTGCCTTCTCGGTATCTCCTTCCGCAAGCGCCTCGAAGGCTTCCGAAAGCTTCTCCTGCTTCTCCTTGAGGGCTTCCTGCGATGGCGATTGATCAGAACTTTCCGCCAATTCCTCAGCAGCGTTCTTTGCTAATTCGGCAGCTTCCCCGGGCTTCGATTGACGCGCCTTGTTGGCAGCCTGAGTAGCCTCGTTGATTGCTTTGTTTAAATCTTCAGCACGATCACTCTCTTTGTCACGGCGCGCTTCGGCAAGTTCCTCGCGAGCTTCGGTCAAGGCGTCCTGCTGTTCCCGGGCGAGTGCGTTTTTAAGCTGCTCGGCATTCATTTTTTGAGCAGCAGGATCTGCTTGTTCGCTCAATTTCGAGAGTTCTTCCTGGGCCTCCTTCAATTCCCGGGCCTCCTTTGAAAGCTCCATCGCTTGATCCGCTTGTGCTTTCATCGCCGCGGCTTTCGCCTCCGGAGATTGCTGCACTTCCTGTCGGATCTGCTCCTGCATCTGGCGCTGCTCATTCTGCCAATCCTGATCGGGCTGTTCTTCAGCGGCCTGGCGCGCCAGTTCCTCCTGCTTCTGCGCCATCTCCTGCAGCTTGGCCAGGTCGTTGGTTTTGGGCTGATCCTTTTGAACCTCCTGACGCAATTCCTGAAGGTCGTTAATGGCCTCTTCGCTTTCCCGAAGGGCATTATCGACCTCGTCCCGACGGGCTTCGGGGGTGTCTTGGAGTGGTGCATTTTCAACAGACTTCTTTGCCTCATCAAGCTTGGCGACAGCCTGTTCCACATCATCTCGCCGATGTTCCTGAACTCCCTGTTTCATTCGCTCGCTGAGTTCGGCGAGATCTTTTTGGGCGTCTTCCAGCTTCTCACGCGCCTGCGCCAGAACCTTCTCCGCACGCTCGCTGACTTCCTCCTTGTCGAGTTGCCCCTTGGCATCGTGCATCTTGTTTCGGGCTTCATGAACCTTCTTGATTGCTTCCTCAATGGTCTTCTGAATATCGCTATCTTGATTTCGTAATTCCTGCCTCACCAGTGATTCAGCATTCACATCAAGCTTGAACTCAAGCCACTCCGAGTAGCCGATGCCGGGACCTTCGAGTTCTTCCGGGCGATTATCGCTGATGGCGAGACGCATCTTTAACTGTCTCGCACCCTTGTGTTTTGCCACGATACTCCCGAGGAACACCATCGCCTCTCCTTCCCAGAGCTTTCCGTTCGCACCATCAATTCGTTCCGGCAGGAGCTCGGCAAGAGGCTCGACCGATTTCCCGTTGACTTCCAATTCGATCTCAACCTTGGCGATCCCAATCTGCTCGACCGCCGAGTAGGTCAAAATGACCTGCTCGCTGGGTTTGACCCGGAACTCACGTTGTGCCGGACTCAAAATCTCCACAACCGGAGCAGGGTCCTCTTGGGCAAAAAGCTGGAACTGCGCGGCGTCGAGTTCACGGCCAAGTCGATGTTTCACCTTCATCAAGGCAGCCCCATCAAGTCCCGGTTTCAAAACCTGATCCCATGTCACAATCGTTCCCCGTGCCGTGGGCTCCAGTTCGATCTCGCCCATCGGCTGCAAATCAAAAAGAACCTCCCCCCGATCCACCGGAGTATCGAAACGTCCTTTCAGTTTCATTTCAGTCCCTGCCAAGGCCTGAATTCCGGTTCCCAGCGAAACTTCCCGCTCCGGCCATCCGGTGTAGGGAGGATATTGCAACATCACCGTTGGCTCCAGAAGTCGTGGCAGAGGGTAAACCTTCACCTCAAAGCGGTCACTCTCACTTCGGGCCACCCGTGCGGAATACTTAAACCCGGCTTCCGCCGAATGAAGATGGTATGAGTAGGTATGAGTGTCACCATCGGAAGAGCTTGGCTCGAGAGTTTCCGTTACGATGTTGCCATTCCTCTCGAAAACCAATTCCAGAGGTTTGTTCAATTCTCCGGTGTAGGTGAGATCGATCTGAACCTCGTCGCCCTCCAGCACCTCGAGATTCCCGGGGTTGACCTCAAAGCGAAAAGCTCCGGCATTTCCCAGTTCGGTGAATGGAGAGACCGCACGGGTCAAAAGGCGGCTCATTTCGCGCGGCCAAACCGCCACCAAAACAAGGATTGCCACCAAACTTGTCGCAACCGGCCACATCGAGCGTCGCACCCGGCTACCAGCTACCTCCTTCCGCGGATCGACCGTATTAATATCAGCAGCGGCTTCATTGGAAAGTTCCGTCAGTAATTCGGGCGAAATCCCGTCCGGATGATCGGAAAGCTCCAGTGCGGTACTGATTCTCTCCTGAACCTCCGGATGCCGCTCCTCCAACCAACGCGCAAGTTTCACGAGGGTGATCTTGGTCAACAAAGGTCTTGCGATAAATAAAACCACCGCGACTCCAGCTGCGGCGAGCCAAGCGAAGAAAAGTCCGGCGCGCGCCCACGAAGACAGGGGTGCCAAAAAGAAATCGATAGCGACGATAGCAAGCAGCCCGACCAGAATCACGCTTGTCGTTTTGAGCAAGCCGCGGAAGAGCTGAATCCGTCTGATTCGCTGACGGAGAGATTTGAGACCTTTGGTAATCTCAGGGGGAAGACTGCTTGGCATGAGACCATTACGCCTTCAAGCCAGCCTGACTTTCGAGGATAAAGTGAGAATTTGAGTGCGGTCTGGATTGCTTTACATCCCGACCCGGTGAAGTTTTGGATACAAATGCGAGCCCGAGACCAAAATCATGAACTAAATAAGGAGAGATCCGTGGGGAATTTGGGTGGGAATCCAAGCTTTCTCGACCGGGTTTTTGGTCTCCTCGAAGGGCCTGTCGCCACCTCCTTGGTCAAACTCCTCGCGACAGGGATCATTTCCACAACCATTGTCGCCATCGTTGCGATTCTTGCCTTCACCTCCGCCCCCATCAGCTTGATCCTTTTCGCCATCGGCCTGGGGTTTCTCAGTGTCGCGATCGTCTGGATCTTTGCGAAATGGTCGAAGACTCCGAATGCCGTCGCTCTGATCAATCGAAAATCCCTCAAAAGCATCGAAGACAAGCTCTCTGAACTTGAGGAACGCCTCGCCAATGTGGAGGTCATTGAGCGTTTTGAGGACCGCCTGGCCTCAAAAGCCAGAGCGTTCCCTCCCAACGACGACCAATCGAACGCCGGAACAACCTCCGTTTCCGTTCCTGCGGATTCCGACAACTGATTTTTTTGACAGTTCGCCTATTACAACAACAGTAAAACAAGGAAAGCCCCCCTGTTACAAAAGTTTCGAATCTTATGCCGAAAGTCGCCCGCACCCTCTCTCTCATTTCCTCTCTCACGCTCCACGCTTTTGGTGAGAAAGAGATCTCCTTTGATCGAGACATCCAACCCATCCTTTCGGAAAATTGCTACTACTGCCATGGCACCGACCCGGAGCACCGCGAAGGCGACCTTCGTCTCGACCTTCGCGAAGATGCCCTCGACGCTGGAGCCATCGTCCCTGGCAAGCCCGGGAAATCTGATCTTATCGATCGAATTCACGCCACGGATCCGGACGATCTCATGCCGCCACCGGATTCCAATCGCAAGCTCACCGCAGAACAAAAAGACCTTTTGTCACGCTGGATCAAAGAGGGCGCGCAATACACCAGGCACTGGGCTTTCACCAAACTCACCAAGCCCACCGGCAAATCAATCGACAAGCTCGTCTCAACACATCTCGCCACGCAGGGCTTGAAGCTCAAAGATCAAGCCAAGCCGCATCAACTTCTTCGGCGTCTGACCTTCGACCTAACCGGCCTTCCGCCCACTCCGGAGCAGATCGAGAGTTTCGATCCCGCTCATCCTGAGCCCTTCATTGATGAACTCCTCGCCTCTCCTGCCTACGGCGAACACATGGCCACCCCCTGGCTCGATGCCGCCCGCTACGCCGACACCTACGGCTTCCAGCAGGATCGACACCGAAACGTCTGGCCTTACCGGGACTACGTCATCAACTCCTTCAATACCAACAAACCCTTTGATCGTTTCATCCACGAACAGGTCGCCGGCGACCTCCTCCCGGACGCCTCGCGCGAGACCAAAATCGCCACCACCTTTTCCCGACTCCATCAACAGAAAGTCGAGGGTGGCTCCATCCCCGAGGAATTTCGCGTGGAATATGTCGCCGACCGGGTCCACACCTTCGGCACGACTTTCCTTGGTCTGACGATGGAGTGCTCGCGTTGCCACGATCACAAATACGACCCCACCACCGCCAAGGATTACTATTCACTCTTCGCGTTTTTTGACGATATCGACGAATCCGGCCTCTATTCATTCTTCAATGCCGAAGCCACTCCTACTCCGGCGATGCCTCTTCCCACCGAAGCTCAGGAGAAGCAATTGGCAGAGCGCAAAGCAACCATCACTACCGCTCTCGCCAAGATTGAAAACACAGCAAGGAATTTCACTCCGACTCCGGCCGCCCCAAAGGACTTCCCCAGCCTCAAACCCGACCAACTCCTTCACCTGTCTTTTGACGACGGTAAAAACCAAGGAGCCAACCAAGCGGTTCCCGGCAAGTTTGGCCAAGCCATCAAACTCACCGGCGACGACGCCATCGGAACAAAGGTTGGTGACTTCCATCGTGAGCAACCCTTCACCGTTTCACTCTGGATGCAAACGCCGGACGTCAAGGATCGGGCCGTTGTTTTCTCTCGCTCCAAGGCCTGGCACGATGCCGCCTCGCGCGGGTATGAGCTCCTCCTCATCGATAACCATCTCCAGTGGTCCTTGATCCACTTCTGGCCGGGCAATGCCATCTCGATCAAGACGACCGAAGCCATCAAACCCGGTGAATGGGTGCACGTTACGGTCAGCAACGATGGTTCCTCAAAAGCCGGAGGCCTGAAGATCCACCTCAACGGTAAACCGGCTGCAACCAAAACCGTCCGCGACAAACTCACCCGCACCATCAAGGGAGGCGGCAATCCGCATATCACGCTGGGCGAGCGCATGCGCGACCGTGGATTTAAGAATGGTCTGATCGACGAGTTCCGAGTCTTCGGAAGCAAGCTCTCCGATCAGGAAATCCGGAACCTCGGTTTCCCTGTTGATCCCGCACCTGAGCCTGAATGGACACTTGTACGATCTTCTTCGTATCAGAAAGATCTCAAAGAACTCCAATCCGCGCGCGCAGCTTACAACCGCCTGGAAGAGTCCATTCCCGAGATCATGGTGATGGAGGAAATGGCCACTCCCAAGCAAGCTTACATTCTGAAACGGGGAGCCTACGACAGCCGCGGAGAGCCCGTCTCTCCGGCCTTTCCAGCATTCCTGCCCGACTTCGGGATGCCAGGTAAGAACCGCCTCGATCTCGCAAAGTGGCTCACGCATCCTGAACACCCGCTCACCTCGCGCGTGATCGTTAATCGCTTCTGGCAGGCTCTCTTTGGTCGTGGCCTCGTCGGGACTTCGGAGGATTTTGGGATTCAAGGCGAACGCCCCGAGCATCGTGAACTTCTTGACGAACTCTCAGCCCGCTTCATCGCTTCCGGCTGGGATACCAAAGCTCTCATCAAGGAGATCGTGAGCTCGAAAGTCTACCAACAAGATTCCTTTGCCGGCTCCCTCGAATTGGAAAAAGACCCTGACAACCGCATGCTCGCCAGAGGCCCGCGCCATCGCCTCTCCGCCGAACAAATCCGCGACCAGGCCCTTGCCGCCTCCGGGCTTTTGGTTCAAAAACTCGGTGGGGCATCGGTCCACCCCTACGACCTTGCCGAGTCCTTCAAACCCTCCAAGCCAACCTACGGCGAAGGTCTCTATCGGCGCTCACTTTATACCTATTGGAAGCGCACCGGACCCTCGCCCGCCATGATGGCCTTCGGCGCGGTCAAGCGCGATGTCTGCTCGGCCAAGCGCGAAATCACGTCGACTCCCCTGCAAGCCTTCGTCCTTCTCAATGGAGTCCAGTTCATCGAAGCCGCTCGCCACCTCGCGGATAAGGCCACCCAAAATCATCCCAACAACCTGACCGAAGCGATCAAGGAAATGTATCTCCGCTTCGCCTCGCGTCAGCCCGACGCGGACGAGCTCAAGATCCTCACCGAAATCTACGACGAGCAACTGGTTCATTTCAAAGCCCACCCTGAAGAAGCCAAAGCCTTCCTCAACCAGGGTCACACCAAATCAAAAACACCCGGGCCGGAACTCGCCGCCCTCACCACGGTGGGTCAGGCCATTCTCAATCTCCACGAGGTCAACACCAAGCAATAATCCGCCATGCGACTCCCACATTTCCCTAGCCGCCGCGACGTCCTCCGCAACTCCGCCCTCGGATTCGGCTCCCTCGCTCTAGCCGACCTCCTGCAAGCCGGAAATGGCTCGTCGCTATCCGGAAAAAAACTTCCGACCAAAGCCAAAAGGGTCATCTTTCTGTTCCAATCGGGCGGCCCGTCCCAACTCGATCTTTACGACCCCAAACCTCTCCTCAATGAGAAGCACGGCGAGCAACTTCCCGATGAAGTCCGCGCAGGCCAGCGGCTTTCCTCAATGTCCGGAAACCAATCGTCCATCCCGCTCGCGGGGTCCCCTTTCAAGTTCTCCCGGCATGGCCAATCCGGGCAGTGGTTTTCCGAAATCCTCCCCCATACCGCCAAGATTGCCGACGACATCTGCGTGGTCAAAAACATGTATACCGAGGCCATCAACCACGGCCCCGGAGTCACCTATCTCCAAACCGGCTCCCAACTCGCAGGCCGTCCGTCCATGGGTGCCTGGCTGCAATACGGCCTCGGCACTTCGAACAACAATCTTCCCTCCTTCGTGGTTCTTGTCACCAAAAACAAGGGCGGCCAACCCCTCCTCTCGCGCTTCTGGGGATCGGGTTTCCTTCCGTCCGAGTATCAAGGCGTGCGCTTCCGCTCCGGAAAAGATCCCGTTCTCTATCTCAACAATCCCGACGGCGTCTCCGAAAAGTCCCGCCGCATGCTCCTTGACCGCCTCGCCGAGCTTCACTCGCACCAGCACGCACTCAGCCCGGATGCTGCAATCCAGGATAGGATCCAGCAATACGAGATGGCCTTCAACATGCAAACCAGCGTTCCAGAAGTCGCCGACATGAAGGATGAACCGGAGTCGGTCTACGATCTCTACGGAAAGGATTCCAGGAACCCCGGCTCCTTTGCCGCGAACTGCCTCATGGCCCGACGCCTCGCGGAACGCGGGGTCAAGTTCATCCAACTCTACCATCAAGGCTGGGATCAGCACGGTGGCTTGAAAGGTGGAATTACCAAGCAATGCCGGGAAACAGACCAAGCCTCGGCCGCCCTCGTCACCGACCTAAAACAACGCGGCATGCTCGACGACACCCTCGTCGTCTGGGGCGGTGAATTCGGACGCACCAACTACTCCCAGGGAAAGATCAGCCCGGCCAACTTTGGCCGCGATCACCATCCACGTTGTTTCTCCCTCTGGATGGCTGGCGGCGGCATCAAGCCCGGCATCTCCTTCGGTCAAACGGATGACTACGGTTACAACATCGTTGACCAAGCAGGCACCCCACTCTCACCGGACAAGCACAAATACGACGAGAACGCGGTTCATGTCCACGATCTTCAGGCCACCATTCTGCACCTGCTCGGCATCGACCATACCGCCCTTACCTACAAATACCAGGGACGCCACTTCCGCCTCACCGACGTCCACGGCCACGTTGTGGAGCCGATTCTCGCTTAATCATTTTCCCCCACAGCCGGAGAGATCACGACCGCGATTGGCCGGTGGTCCGAAGCAACTGTTTCCGCGATCACCTTGTCCTGAAACCTGAAGGGCGGCAGCCCTTTGGCAAAAAAGAAATCGATCTCCACCTTTGGCTCGGAAGCCGACCAAGTATTTTTGCGGCCTTCCCGAAGCATCTTCCAGCCCTTGGTCTCAAGCTTTTTCAGCGAGGCACTATCGGGCCTGGCATTGAAGTCTCCGGCCAAAATCACCGGATGCTTTCGGTCCTTCAGCCCCTCCTGAAGGACCTCGATTTGCTGGACTCGAAGAGGCTCCTTGATCCAATCATTGTGAATGCTCACGAAGGAAAACTTCCCCGGCCAATTTGGAGAACCGACCACAACTTCCAGTGCAACCCGGGGTTCGGCACCCTTTGGAAGCCTGTGAATGACAGTCTTCTCGATGGGAAGTCGGGAGAGCACTGCCATCCCATATTCGCCACCCTGATAATCCATGAACTTTCCAAAGCGGTGCTCCATTTTTAGTAACTTCGCCAACTCCGCAGCCTGATCAACCGAACCACTTCGCTTGCAAACCTTGTCAACCTCCTGAAGGGCGACAAGGTCAGGTTTTTCCGCCGCGATCACCTTTGCAATGCGCTTCAAGTCCAACTTCCCGTCCATCCCTTCACCGTGATGGATATTATAAGCCACCAGACGAAGTTCGTCCGCAACCAAGCAAGGTAGAAGGAAAACCAAAAACATCAATATCTTCATGGATGTGACTACGCTCTCAAATTCCAAACTCTCACACACGGGGATGATTTGAGTCGATTTCGCTGAATTCACCCCATAAACAACAAATTTCTCGAAATCCTTATTGATAACTTAGCCAAAGCCACCGAAAATTCCGCGCCGAACCGAATTGCCACCCGATTAATGACAATGTCCAAACTCCCGCTTCCCGCCTTAAAACACCTTCCTGAACTTGATCCCGGGTTTATTCCGGCTTCCCTTTGGAATCAGGCGTTTCGGGACAAATGCTCCAGCGAAGGAAGTCGCGAGATCAGGATCGCGGTGCTTCGACCCGACGGAACGGGGATGGTTCATACCGAGAGTATTCTGACGAACGATGATGACGAGTCAATGGAGCTCAATTTCAGGCTCGTCGAGCGCGTTGTGAAATTTCTCCTCTGGAGCTGTGGCGGAACAAAGGTCGTTCTCGAAAACTCCCCCTCCCTCGCCCGTGCTCTGGCGGAACACTATCGCGAAGGAGGCAAACGTGAATTTGATGTCGATTACTCACGTCGCTTTTTCGGCGAAACTTTGACGATTTCATCTGAGTCGAGCGAAACCTTTCCAACTCCCAGAGAGACCGAGGATGCCGATAGCAAAATCGGACTGAAAGGAAATCGCATTGGCTTTGACCTTGGTGGATCCGACCGGAAATGCGCTGCGGTGATTGACGGGAAAGTCGTCTTTTCCGAGGAAGTCACCTGGGACCCTTACTTTCAAAGCGATCCCAATTATCACCGCGAAGGGATCATTGATAGCATTCGCCTTGCCGCCGCCCACCTTCCAAAAGTCGACGCCATCGGAGGTTCTGCGGCGGGAGTCTACGTCGACAGCAAGGTCCGCGCAGCCTCCCTTTTCCGGGGGGTGCCCGATGAACTCTTTGAGAAACATGTGGAAAACATTTTCTTCGAAGTGGCCAAGGAATGGGACGTCCCAATCCGGGTTGTCAACGATGGGGACGTGACAGCCCTTGCTGGTGCCATGTCGCTGAATGACGGGTGTGTCCTTGGTCTGGCCATGGGAACAAGCGCGGCCGCCGGATACGCTGATGCGAATTCCCGGATCACCCCCTGGATTTCCGAACTCGCCTTCGTTCCCATCGATTTTAACGAGGACGCACCCCGGGATGAATGGTCCGGCGACATCGGTTGCGCCGTCAACTACTTCAGCCAACAAGCGGTTTCCCGGCTGATCGAGCCTGCCGGACTCGACATCGACCCTTCCCTTGGGAAACCTGAGAAGTTGGTTTTGGTCCAAGAGGCAATGGAAGCGGGCGATGAAAGTGCGGCAGCAATCTACCGCACCATTGGCACCTACCTTGGCTATGCTATACCCCAATTCGCGAGGTTTTACGACATTAGGCACATGCTTTTGCTGGGACGGGTCCTGACCGGCAAGGGTGGCGAAATCATCATTTCAAAAGCCGAAGAAGTTCTCCGGGACGAGTTTCCCGATCTGGCAAAAACCATCTCCCTCAGTACGCCGGACGAGAAGATGAAGCGTCACGGCCAAGCCATTGCTGCGGCAAGCCTGCCTGCGATCTAACCAACTGCTTGGGAAATATTTACAACCCTTTGGCATCATCAGGCATTAGAATTTGGTCTCCCGCTGATTTGCGGTCATTTGACAGGAAAAAACCGGGGTTTCCGGCATCTCCGCCAAATATCCCGAAAAACCTTTAATTAAAGCAAAGTTCATCCTTGCCAAAGCGCCTCCGGACTCCTAGCTTCCGCCGCCTCAACCCGAAACCTGATCTTATGTCCAAGCACAACTCTCTCAAACGTAAAGGCGGCGCAACCGGTAAACGCTCAGTGATGAAGCGCTTCGAACGTGTCAAACTCATGAAAGAGCGTGGCGAGTGGAAGGAAGGGCAAAGCGCTATTGCTCTCCCAAAGACCAAGGCTGAAGGATAGACCCGCTAATTGCGGGTTTCCAAACCTCAATTTCCGGCGGGGCCATTCCTTGGCTCCGCCTTTTTCTTGCAATGACCCCACCCGAAGGAATCCGACTCAACAAATACCTCGCTTCGGCGGGTGTAGGCTCACGTCGTGCCTGCGATGCTCTGGTCCAGCAAGGCGAAGTGGTCATCAATGGCGAGACTTGTCTAAATCCCGGATATCGGGTCCAGCCCGGCGACTTCATCAGGGCAGGTGGACGTAGAATTGAGCCGCTTGAAGTACAGTCGATCGTTTTACACAAGCCGGCCGGTCTCGTTTGCACCCGAAGCGATGAAAAAAACAGGGCGACGATATACGAATTACTCCCACCCCGCCTTCGCCACCTCGCGCACGTCGGACGGCTCGATCTGGAATCTGAAGGCCTCCTCATCCTCAGCAATGACGGAGAACTCAGCCAGGCTCTCACCCACCCGAGCCACAAAATTGAGAAGCTTTATCAGGTTACGACTGAAAATGCCTTTGAGAACTCCATCCTCACCCAACTTGAGAAAGGAGTCTTCACCGAAGTTGGCAAAGCACGCGCGGTTTCAGTGAAGCGAATCTCATCCCGCCGACTCGAGATGGTTCTCAACACCGGTCTGAAACGTCAAATACGCTACATGATTCAGGCTGTCGGACACCGGGTGAAACGCCTCGTTCGACTTAAGATTGGCGACCTCACTCTCGACACTCTCAAGCCCGGAAAATGGCGCTTTTTAGAGAAATCCGAAAGAGACGCGTTAATGGCCTTGTCTGGAAAGACGAAAGGCCCTCGCAAATAGCCCTCAAAAACGAAAAATCTCCGATAAAGACTCGAATCAGTCATTGTCGCGCGGGGTGTGGCCTTGTTAGTTTTTCCACACAATCGACATGAGCAATAATATCGAAAGCCACCTCAGCGAAGACCGCGTTTTTAAGCCATCCAAGGAGTTTTCAAAAAAGGCCCGTATCAAAAGCATGGCGCAGTATAAGCGCATGTATCAGGAGTCTATCGACAAGCCCGGCGTGTTCTGGGCACGCGAGGCCAAAGAGCTGGCCTGGCAGAAAAAGTGGACCAAAGCACTCGATTGGAAGGCTCCCTACGCGAAGTGGTTTGTAGGAGGCAAACTGAACGTCTGCGAAAGTTGCGTAGACCAACATCTCAAAAATGGGCGCGCCAATAAAGCCGCTATCATTTGGGAAGGCGAGCCGGGCGAGAACCGGACCCTCACCTATCGCCAGCTCCATCGTGAGGTTTGCAATTTTTCCAATGTCCTGCTGGCCAAAGGCATCAAGCCCAAGGACCGGGTCATGATTTACATGCCAATGACTCCGGAAGCGGTGATTGCAATGCTTGCCTGTGCCCGGATTGGAGCCGTCCACTCCGTTATTTTTGGTGGGTTTTCAGCAGACTCGATTGTTGATCGTCTTGAAGATTGTAAGGCCAAGGCCATCATCACAAGTGATGGAGGCTACCGGCGTGGTGGCGTTGTCCAGCTCAAAAAAAACGTGGATGACGCCCTCAAGAAGTATAAGGAAGTTGAGTCCGTCATCGTTCACCAGCGGATCGGCAAGGAAGGAGCCCCGGTTAAAATGAAGCGTAACCGAGACGTCTGGTGGCATGAGGAAGCGGCGAAAGTTTCATCTACCCACGAAGCAAAAGCCTTCGACAGCGAGCATCCTCTTTTCATTCTTTATACCTCCGGTTCGACCGGAAAACCGAAAGGGATCCTGCACACATCCGGCGGATACCTCACCGGAACTTACGCCACCTGCAAATACATCTTCGATATGCAGGAAGACGACGTCTACTGGTGCACCGCGGACGTGGGTTGGATCACCGGCCACTCCTATATCACCTACGGCCCTCTCGCCAATGGCGTGACACAGGTCATGTATGAAGGCGCCCCCAATCATCCCGATTTTGGTCGATTCTGGGACATTGTTGAAAAATACAGCGTTAGCATTTTCTACACCGCGCCCACTGCCATTCGCGCCTTCATCAAGGCCGGTAATCACTTCCCGGAAGCCCGCGATCTTTCCTCACTCCGCCTGCTCGGCACGGTGGGCGAGCCGATCAATCCGGAAGCCTGGATGTGGTATCACGATAAAATTGGTGGTGGGAGATGCCCCATTGTCGACACCTGGTGGCAAACCGAGACCGGCGCGATTATGATTTCCCCCCTTCCCGGTTGCACTCCGACCAAACCCGGCACGGCGACCCTACCATTTTTCGGTGTCGATGCCGCCATTCTTGATGAAACAGGCGAGGAATGTGGCCCGAACGAAGGAGGAAAGCTGGTCATTCGCAAACCCTGGCCCTCCATGCTGCGAACAATTTACGGCGACAAGAAGCGCTACCGTGACACCTACTGGAATGACTACAAGGGAATGTATACCGCTGGTGACGGAGCCCGCACCGACAAACAGGGGAATTTCTGGATCGTGGGCCGACTGGACGACGTGCTAAACGTTTCGGGTCATCGTCTTGGAACAGCCGAAGTCGAGAGTGCACTCGTCGCCCACAAGGTTGTTGCCGAAGCCGCTGTTGTGGGAAGGCCCCATGAGATCAAAGGCCAGGGCGTGGTCGCATTCGTGACGGTAAAAGGTGGTTCGAAAACATCCGACGCACTTGCCAAGGAGCTTCGCAATCATGTTGGCAACGTCATCGGAGCCATTGCCAAGCCGGACGAAATTTACTTCGCACCCGCCCTACCCAAGACACGCTCCGGGAAAATTATGCGTCGACTCCTTAAGGAACTGGTTGCCACCGGCGAAGTTTCTGGAAATATTACAACCCTGGAGGATCATCAGGTCATTGCCGACCTTCAGGCCCAGCTTAAAAAGTAGCACCCGATTCTTCGAATGACTCAAAGCCGATATCTCATTGCCTCTCTTCTCCAGAATTTTGGAGTAAGACGAAAAGCCAGGCGAATGACCGATGCTGCTTTTGAGATGCACTTGATGCAGGACGGCGAGGAAATTCTTGGCGCCTACTGCTGGAGGAATATTGAGCATATTGAAGAACTCTCGATGGAGTATTGGAACCTTCGGCGCCTTGAGCGTGAGGAGGCCAATCTTCTGTCTAAAGTCAGGGAAGCCGAGAAAACTCTCGCGGATGCCCAAAAACAGAGAGCATCATACCTGGATCGCTCCAAGGGCCAGGGTGAGGACTACCTTGATGAGCGTAATACTCTCCTTGAGTCGATCGAAGAGGTGAACAAGGAGCGCGACAGCCTCATGGCCGAAGCGATCCGGACAAAGAAGAAGCACTCGGCCCTCAAGATGAAGGTGAAGGTGCTTCAAGAGGAGGGACTCGATGAAGAAGCAGAAATCCGAAAGGCTCGTGAGGAGCTCGCCAGTCTTCGTGAAATCTTTACCGCTGATAAGGAAAGGCTGAACTCACTGAATGAAAAGTCGACCCATCTGGAAGACCGGCTGGATCAAATTCAGGGGAAAATTAATCTGGAGGTCAATGATTCCAAGGGCGAGGCAACCGAAGCATTTTCTCGCATCAGTAAAGCCAACCGCGATATCACAAAACACAAGGCCGAGTTGGGTGTGTTGCAAGAAGAACAAGGAGTCCTTTTTAGAGAGGTCGGAAGATTCCTAAATGTGAACTCCAAACGCAAGGACTGCCGCAAAGCTTGCAGGGAGCACAGAGGGATCCTCGAACAAACCCGGCTTCTCTTTCAGTCCATCGAGTTAAATCGAAAGCTGGTAGAAAAATTGGGTGGTTAATCCCCACCTCACCTCTTTTTCTGTGTAAAACCGTTAGCTTCAGGAAGTCACCCGCATGGGCATGAGCACATAGAGGAATGCATCTTCGGTGCGCAGCACTCCCGGACTCATTTCGTCAATTAGATCCAAGTGAATCTCATCCTCTTCCAGGCTCTTTAATGGGGCCATCAGGAACTCAGGATTGAAAGCAATCGAAAATTCCTTGCCCTCATACTTCACATCAAGACTTTCATTTGCCTCACCGATATCAGGGCTATTCGCCATCACATCGACTTGATTGTGACCAAAAGTCAACTTCACCGAATTTGATTTCTCGGAAGAAAGAAGTGAAACCCTGCGGGTGGTCTCAAGCAGCTGCTCCCTGCTCAAAGTCAGCCGCTCCTTCGATTCCCCGGGTATCACCTGACGGTAGTTCGGGTAATTTCCTTCAATGAGCTTGCTTACGATGATGCTGGAGCCGATCTCAAAACAAACCTGATTATCGGAGAGCTTGAGAATCATATCGCCCTCGGTTCCAAGAAGTCTTTGAAGCTCTTGAACGGCTTTCGTGGGCACAATAAAATCAGTCTCGTGGCTTGAGGGGAACTCAAGCTCATGATCAACCATTGCCAGACGTCGGCCATCAGTGGCCACAAGAGTCATTTTCCCCTCGCTAAAAGACGTAAAAATTCCGTTAAGCACATAACGGGTCTCATCCGTGGAGATCGCATAGGACGTCTTTTTGAGGGCGTTCCGGAAGACCGACTGGGGTATCTTATATTCCTTTGCATCGCTGAATCCCGCAAGCGGCGGAAATTCACCGTCGGGCAGCCCGATGATTTTAAAGAAGCTGGGTCCACTCTTGATCGAAGCCACATTCTTGCCGTCGACAGAAATCTCAATCTCTGCGGAAGGGAGCTCCCTGATAATATTGACCAGCCGTTTCACCGGAAGAGTTGTCGCACCGGCCTTGGAAACCTCGGCAATCGCCGTGCCACTGACACCAACATCCAAGTCCGTCGTTGTCAAACGGAGCCCCTCATCCGAGGCCTCGATTAATACATTGGAGAGAATTGGAAGAGTCGTGCGACTGCTAACCACATGCTGCACCTGCTGCAACCCATCTAAAAAGGCTTCCTTTGCGATTCTGAACTTCATAATGCAAATGCGCCCGTCAGGGCCACTGCGTTGGAAAATGCCCCTCGCAGCAAATCTTGGCAAGTATTTACTTAGGAATTAGAAACTAATTGCGCCGCTCCAAGGATGCGTTGAGCTTCTCGACCGCTCCGCTGACCTCGGGATCGCTCTCGATTTCAGATTTCACCTTTTTACAGGCATGAATCACCGTTCCATGGTCCCGTTTTCCAAAGGCATCTCCAATGTCGACCAATGAGAGCTTGGTCAGTCTCCGTGACAAATACATCGCGATTTGCCGGGGAAAAGCGATGCTCGCAGGCCGACGGCGGCTACTCATATCCGAAAGATTCAGATTGTAGTAGTCGGCAACAGCCTTCTGGATCTGCTCAACCGTAACAAGGTGGGTATTTTCATCGCGCACCAAATCTCCCAAAAGGTCGTCGACCTTCTCAATAGACATTTTCTCGGGCGACAAAAAACTGTAACTCGCAACTCTTGTGAGAGCTCCTTCCAAACGTCTCACGTTGCTTTTGATCTGATTGGCGATGTGGACCACGATATTGTTATCGAGGTCCACTTTCCATTGTTCCATTTTGCGACGCAGAATGGCCACCCTCGTTTCGAATCCCGGAGGCTGCAGTTCAACGGTAAGGCCGCTCTCAAAGCGGCTAATAAGTCGGGGCTCCAGTGTCTGGATTTCCGGAGCCGGGCAATCGCAGGTCAAAATCACCTGGGTCTGGGAATTGAGGAGGGCGTTGAAGGTGTGAAAAAACTCATCCTGGGTGCGCTCTTTTCCTGCGATAAATTGGATGTCATCAATCAACATCGCATCGACGTGCCGGTAGGCCTTGCGAAAAGCATCGAGATTACCCTTTCGAACGGCCTCGATGAACTCGTTCGCAAAATGCTCCGCGGTCAGGAAGACCACCTTGGCCTTCGGGTCATTCGCAAGGAGTTGCTGGGCCACAGCGGACATCAGATGAGTCTTCCCCAACCCTGCCCGCCCGTGAATAAAGAGCGGGTTGAAGCTACGCCCTTCCTGATAGGCAACCGCCGAACAGGCGGCGTGAGCAAACTGGCTGTTGTCGCCAACCACGAAGCTTTCAAAGTCGAACTCCGGATTGATTCCGAGACGTTTCAACTTTCGCTGGAATGCCTGCGTTTTCGCTTCCACTTCCGGAGTGACCACCTTCACCTTGCTACCGCCGCGGACACCGCGCACCGCGACCTTTTGTTGATCTTTCTTCAGAGGGAAATCCGCTTCGATCAATTCCAAAGACGGTGCCACCTCGGTTTCCTTGGCCCCTTTGACGACAATTTTCGGTGTGCAATGAATTCCGGCACCCTCAGCAAAGGCAGCACGGAGCTCGTCCATGTAGTTTGTCTCGATCCAAATTTGGTGCATGTCCGACTGAACCGCAACAACGCCATCCTGATGCCCGGGATCCACGAGCTCGGCATTCTTAAACCAGCGGGAGAAGGCATCACCGCTAATATACTCGCTCAATTTTTCCCTGACCAAATTCCACGTTTTGGAAATACTTTGGTCTCCTTGATTTTCGTATTTATTTTCATGGTCTCCTTCCTTTTTCTTACTCATCGGGTGTGCTCTCAAACAGATTGTTGTGTTATGAAATCGGCGTTTATCCACTTAAGGATTTGCGTCCACCGACCAAACGAAAATGGCCCGAAAACCCAGCATTCGAAAATCAAAAAGCTTTGGAAAAATTTTAAAAAAACGAGAATCATTGTTCCACAAACGATCCACGGTTTTTTTGAAAAAAACACTCTGTTCCAATTTCTTAAGTCACCTTAATTAGTGTTTCATTTTCGCCCCGATTAGCCCCCCGCCGAGCGTCAAAAGTGTCCCAATCGGCCACATCCAAAAATAGCCCACCAATGGAATCACTTTCCCGGACTCATTGAGTTCGTATGTTGGAAGAGCTGCCAACCAGTCGACACCACCGGTCACCATATTAACAAGGATCCAGATATCCATGCGGACAAACATTGTGAGGAAGAAAGAGAGACAGGCCCCAAAAAGAATCCCTCGAAAATCACCCCGCCCAATCAAGGCGCACAGAAACATTCCCAGCAGCGGTCCCATCGTGTAACTCGTCATCCCAAAAGCCAATGGGAGAATCGGAACCTCCAGTTTTTCCTTCACGATGTTCATAAGGATTGTGAAAACCGTCAGTGACAGCCCCCAGATCACGACCCATTTGCGCGATTCCTTGACAAGTTTCGCCTGATCCAAATCCTTCTGGTTTTCGGGATTATGAATCAGTGAAATCGTAGTCTGACTGAGCGCCGCGAGGATGGAATCCAGACTGGAAATCGCTGCCGCAAAAACACCGGCCAAAATCAGGCCGGCAAGGCCAGCCGGCAATTGTGTGACAATCCAGACAGGAAAGACCAAATCACCGTCAGCAGGCACCCCACCTTCCGACGGAGGCGTCGGCACGCCGCCTTTCTCGAAGGCCAAGGTTTGAGCAATGTCTCCGGCGGGGGGATTTAAATAGTAGAATGCAAAAAGGGCAGCCCCAACCAAGAGCATGAGGTAGGTCAGCGCCTGTCCCACTGAACTCCAAATGATTGCCTTCCTCGCATCGCCGGCATTCTTACAACAAAACATCCTCTGGGCATTCAGCTGATCCACCCCGAATGCGGTGAGGTTTTGGAAAGGTACCGCAATCACTGCGACCCAAAAAGTAAACTGCAATTCCGGCCCAATCCCAAAGGTCGCATCCCAGGTCTTCGTTTTGCCGGCATTTGTCGCGGTGTTCCAAATCGCAGACCATCCGCCATCAATTGAGTTTGAAATCCAGGCCAGCGCAAAGAGTCCGCCGAAAGTGAAAAGCGCGAACTGCATGACATCCGTCCAAATGACCGTCCTCATGCCTCCCATTAATGTCCAGCAGATTGCAAATACACCGATGATCAGAATACAAAGTTCAAATGGAAGCCCCGTGACGATCTTGAGAGGAAGCGCCGCTACGAGAATCCGCACGCTCTGCCCCAAAATTGAGCCAACGGTAAAAAACCAGGTCGCCAGCTTTTTCAACTCGGGTTTGATCCGCCGTCCCATGTAGTCATAGGGACTATAAATCTCGTCCTCGTAGAAGACCTTCACAAAAACCATTCCCACAACAACCCGCCCGATGATCGAGCCTATCCCCCATAACATATAGGTGAAATTTCCATTTGCAGCCATCACCCCGCCTGGAACTCCGATGAAGGTCACTCCGCTGATCTCCGTGGCGATGATCGACCCGCAAACCGCCCACCACGGCAGAGATTTCCCCCCTGCAAAAAAGTCCTTAATCGTTGCCTGCTTGCCCGCCATGAAGTGCCCGATCACCGTAGTGAGTGCCAAATAGCCAAAAAGGACCATCCAATCAGCTGTGGTAAACCATCCATTCATCGGTGCGGAGATTGCCCGCTTCGCCTCATTCTGTCCATCTCCGACAAATTTCTTCTCTGATTGTCCAATTACTCTTGTGACCTGACACCTCTCTGACTAGCGTTCTGAAACCGATCGAGGAGGAATATTATTAGCAACGAAAAAATACGAATCGTTGGCATCATACCGGCCCGCTGGGCCTCCTCCCGCTTCCCCGGAAAGCCCCTTCATCCGCTGCTTGGGAAGCCACTCCTTCAACACGTCTTCGAACGTGCTTCCCTTTGTAGAGAACTGGACGAACTCGTCATCGCAACCGATGACAGTCGCATTTCCGCTCTTTGCGAAACGATAGGAGCCAAAGTCATTAACACCCGCTCCGACCATCCCACAGGCACAGACCGCATCGCCGAGGCCGCCGACCGGTGCGACGCTGCCACCCACGTGATTAATATACAAGGCGACGAACCCCTGCTCGACCCGGAACTGGTTGATACGCTTGCACGCGAATTACGCGAGGACGAAGACCTGCCAATGATCACTGCCGGCAGCCCTCTTGACGACCCCGACCTGATTGCCAACTCCAATATAGTCAAACTGGTGATCGATCGTAACCACAACGCGCTCTACTTCTCGCGTTCTCCCATTCCCTTTCGAAGAAACGAAGTTCCGACCCTCCCCACTTATCGACATTTGGGAATTTACGGTTACCGCACCGACTTCCTGCAACGCTTCATCAAACTCCCTCCCTCACCCCTCGAGATCGCTGAAGGACTGGAACAACTTCGCGCCCTCGAAGATGGTGCCACCATTCGGGTTCACCTCACCGAACACGAAGCCATCGGCCTCGACTCTCCTGATCAAATCCCGCTCATCGAATCCCTGCTCGCCTCATCTCAATGAAATACATCTTTGTCACCGGAGGAGTTGTCTCCTCACTTGGAAAAGGACTTGCCGCAGCCTCCATCGGGACCCTGCTCGAACACCGGGGACTGCAAGTCATCCTCCAAAAGTTCGATCCCTATCTCAATGTCGACCCGGGGACGATGTCTCCCTATCAACACGGCGAAGTTTACGTGCTTGATGATGGCGCGGAAACCGATCTCGACCTGGGCCACTACGAACGGTTCACCCACGGGAACCTTTCCCAGGTCAATAGTCTGAGCTCCGGCCAGGTCTTTGAGAACGTGATTAAAAACGAACGGGCCGGAAAGTATCTTGGAGCTACGGTTCAATTCATCCCGCACGTGACCGACGAGATCAAAGATCGACTCAAAATGGCAACCGAGCGCAACCGCGACGCCGATGTCATCATCACCGAAATCGGAGGAACTGTTGGTGATATCGAAGGGCACCTTTTCCTCGAAGCCCTCCGCCAGTTCGCACTCGAGGTTGGTGATGAGAACGTTTGCTTCATTCACGTCACTCTTCTTCCAATGGTCAAAGCCGCCGGCGAAATTAAAACCAAACCGACCCAACAATCGGTGGCAAAGCTCCGCGAAATCGGAATCCAGCCGGACATCATCATTTGCCGGACCGAGCACCATCTTGATGACGACAACAAGCGCAAGATCGCGATGTTCTGCAACGTCAAGAAGAAGAACGTAGTCGCTTTCCGTGATGTCGAGAACACCATTTACGAATGCCCGCTCGACCTCCGAAAAGACAAGATCGATCGCCTTGTCTCCGACACCCTCGGACTCAAATCGAAGTCTCCCGATCTTTCGAAATGGCAGGGTTTTGTCGACCGCCTGGTCAACCCGTCGAAGATCACTTCGATCGCAGTGGTCGGAAAGTATATTGAGCTCAACGACGCTTACAAATCCATTTACGAATCCCTCACAATCGCCGGAGCCGAACACGACACTGCGGTTAATGTTGTTAAGATTGACGCTGAAGACATCGAAAAAGAAGGCGCCCAAGCCATCATTGGGAACGTCAATGGTATCCTCGTTCCCGGTGGCTTCGGAGAACGTGGCACTGAAGGAAAAATCCTGGCTGCCCAATATGCTCGCGAAAACAAGATCCCCTATCTTGGAATTTGCCTCGGGATGCAAATCGCCACCATCGAGTTTGCCCGCAATGTTTGCGGCTTGGCCAAGGCAAACTCAACCGAGTTCAACAAAGAAACGGAACACCCCGTGATCAGCCTTCAAGAGGAACAACAAGGGATCGTCGATATGGGCGCCTCGATGCGACTTGGATCATGCGCTTCAACGGTCTATCCGGGAACCAAATCCTTCGAACTTTACGATCAGGCCGACACCATTCACGAGCGGCATCGCCACCGCTGGGAATTCAATCCGGCTTACCGGGAAACACTTGAGGGATGTGGCCTCACCATCGCCTCGGTTTCGAAAGATGAAGGCCTTGTCGAAATCATCGAAATCGCGGACCACCCTTTCTTTATCGGGGCTCAGTTCCATCCCGAGTTCAAATCGAAACCAAATCAACCCCACCCGCTTTTCTCGGGACTGATCGCCGCTTCCCTTGAGAACTCATGAACGCAGCGCGCTTGATTGTTGGTCTCTCCGGACCTTTGCTCACCCCGGAAGAAGCATCCATCTTCCGCGAAATCCAACCGGCGGGCTACATTCTCTTCTCGCGAAATTTGATCTCGGCAGAACAAATCAGGGAACTCACAGACTCGCTCAATTCACTTTCGCTCGACCGGCCGTTCATTTCGATCGACCAGGAAGGCGGCCGCGTGTGGCGCACCCGTGACTTTAGTTGTGCACCTCCGGATGCTGCGACGTTCACCTCAAAAGCAACACCCCGGCAGATCGCTCGGTTTGGAGCGCTGACCGGCCAGCTTCTGGAGATCCTCGGCATCAACCTCAACTTTGCTCCCGTCCTCGATCTGGATCACCATCCCGACCAAAACAACGGTCTTCGCGGAAGATGCTGGGGAACCGACTCCCAGACTGTCATCAACAATGCCGGCGTATTTAATCGATGGATGCGAAAGCAATTCATTCTTTCCTGCGGCAAACACTTCCCCACCAATGGTCTCGCCTTGAGCGACCCCCATCATGATCTTCCCGTCGCAAAGGTGAGCAGAGAAGAGTTATTGAAGGAAGATCTTCTCCCCTATACTGCCCTCATGCCGGAGCTTGACGCCATTATGGCATGCCATCTGCGCTTTCCCGAACTGGACCCTGAAATGCCGGCATCGCTAAGCCGCAAAATCCTCACCGGGCTCCTCCGCGATCAACTTGGCTACAATGGACTCATCCTCACCGATGACCTCGACATGGGAGCGATCGTAAATCACCACGGACGGGGTAACGACATCAAGCTGGCGCTCGAAGCCGGCGCTGACATCGCCCTGATTTGCCACGACATGTCCAACCTTCCTGAAGTCTTAAAAGATCTTCAAGTTAAGAACGACCACGACTCGCTCATCCGCATCGAGAAGCAGCGCAACAAGCTCAAGCGTCCGCCGGTTTTCACCGCATCCAGATGGCAGGAATTGAACGATCAAATGAAAGAGCTTACCTGCGAAGTCATCGGGGAGGAACGCTTCGAGCTAGCTCGCCCCGCCCAGAGCCCGGTCGAAGAATACTAGCGACGGAATGACGCTCTCCAGAGCGTCACCCGAAGGATGAACGCCCGTCCTAAAATTCAACGGTCTGTCCGAGTTCCGCCACGGACACCTCGCCATCGTGCTCTTGCTTGAGAGCCTCGCAAAGCGCTTCGCTTCGGCTGGTCTCCCCATGCACCAGCCAGATTTTTTTCTTCGATCCTTTGATTCTATGAAAGTAGTCCATCAGTTCGGAGTGATCAGCGTGACCGGAAAACGAATCCATGATCTCGATGTTTGCCTTCACCTTGTATTCGTCGCCAAAAATACGAACCTCTTCGTGCCCTTCGCGAATCTTCCAACCCAGGGTATTCTGCGCGCAATAACCCACGAAAAGAATCGTGTTCCGGGGGTTCCCGATATTATTTTTCAGGTGGTGAAGGATTCGCCCTGCTTCGCACATCCCGGAGGCTGAAATCACAATCGACTGGCGTTTATCATCATTCAGCTCCTTCGACTTCGCCACCGAGCGAATGAGTGTCAGACCCTCGAAACCGAAGGGGTTGCTTTTGTCAAACAGCACCTGGTAGACCTCGTCGTTAAAGCACTCGGGGTGCAGGCGAAAAATTTCAGTGGCATTCACGGCCAGAGGACTATCAACATAGACGGGCGTATCCGGAATTGCTCCGCTCCGGAACAATTCGTGAAGGACATAGAGAAGCTGTTGTGTCCGCTCGACAGCAAAAGCGGGGATGATTACCTTTCCCCCTTTTTTTAAAGCTTTGCTCAAAACCTCCGCGACCTTGTCATCAGCGCCAGCACCAAGCTCGTGCTCACGTCCGCCATAGGTGCTCTCCATCAAAACGAAATCCACATCCTCGCATGCCACCGGATCTCGAAGCAGATCGTTATCACCACGACCAACGTCACCGGAGAAAAGAAGTCGTTTCTTCTGCCCGTCTTCTTCATCTTCGATATCAAGAATGATCTGGGCACTTCCCAAAATATGGCCGGCATCGATGAAGGTGAGCTCAACCCCCTTCGCAATCATAATTTTGCGATTGTAGCCCACGTTGACAAACTGCCGCAGGCAAAGCTCTGCATCAATTGGCGTGTAGAGGGGCTCAATCAAAGGAAGGCCCTCTTTTGTGCGTTTCTTATTCATCCACTCCGCGTCCGACTTCTGAATCCGGGCCGAATCCGCCAACATTACCTGACACAAGTCGCGTGTTGCAAAAGTGGCATAAATATTCCCTTCAAATCCCTTGCTGGAAAGATTGGGGAGGTTGCCACTATGATCAATGTGCGCGTGGGAGAGAACGACATGATCGATGCTCTTCGGGTCAAAGTGCGGGAAACAGCAATTCACCTCGTGTGCATCTTGTCGCCTCCCCTGGTAAAGTCCGCAGTCCAAGAGAATACGCTGACCATTGACTTCTAAAAGATGTTGCGACCCCGTGGTGGTCCCTGCTGCTCCACAAAACTTAAGCTTCATATGTTATTGGGAACAGTAGACACGCCGCCACCAGCTGGCCACCGAATTCTATCACCCCTCGGCTAGCTCGGCCTCGAAATAGGTGATCGTTTTCTTCAAACCCTCCCGTAACTGCGTCACCGGTTCCCAACCCAGCTCACGTCTTGCCAGCGAAATATCCGGCTGGCGCTGCTTGGGATCATCCTGCGGTAGCTCCAGATTCACAATCTCCGAACTTGAATTCGTTAAATCAATCACCGCCTCGGCGAGTTCGAGCATTGTAAACTCATTGGGATTCCCGATGTTGATTGGCCCCATGTGATCCCCGTTCATCAAGCGGATCATCCCTTCGATATTGTCATCGCAATAACAAAACGAACGGGTCTGCGAACCATCACCGTAAATCGTTATCGGCTCCCCTTTGAGTGCCTGCACGATAAAATTGGAAACCACTCTTCCATCCTCGGCATTCATGCGGGGACCATAAGTGTTGAAGATTCGCATGATCCGGATATCCACCCCGTTTTGTCGATGATAATCAACAAACAAGGTTTCCGCACAACGCTTCCCTTCATCATAGCATGAACGAATACCGATCGGATTCACATGTCCCCAGTAATCCTCCGTTTGCGGATGCACGAGAGGATCTCCATAAACCTCGGAGGTTGAAGCTTGCAGGATCCTGGCCTGTGTTCTCCGGGCCAAACCCAACATATTGATCGCACCCATGACCGAGGTTTTCATGGTCTTGATGGCATTGTATTGATAATGAACCGGCGAAGCGGGACAAGCCAAGTTATAGATCCGATCAACTTCCAATTTGATGGGATCGATAACATCGTGCCGCACCAACTCGAAGTTGGGATGTCCTAGAAGGTGCGTGATGTTTTTTCGGCGGCCTGTGAAATAATTATCCAGACAGATGACTTCGTTCCCCGCCTGAATCATCCGGTCGCAAAGATGGCTCCCTAAAAAACCTGCTCCGCCTGTAACTAAAACTCTCTCGGACATGTCGCGGTATTTAATCCTTCGCGATTCAGACTGACGAGCCTTGATTCCATTTTAAAAGACACTTGTAGGACACACCGGTCCCGCCAAAAAGATCGAGCGCACTTCCAACCGTGGCATCAAGACGTCCGCCACTCGCTTCATGGATCAACTTCAAATCATCGAGGCCTCGCACTCCTCCCGCATAGGTAACCGGACACCCGGTCCATTGTCCCAGAAGATTCACCAGGGGCACATCGACGCCGGCGCATTGCCCCTCCACGTCGGCGGCATGAATCAAAAACTCCCCGCAATATTGCGAGAGATGAGCCATTGTCTCCAACCCCACCTCCATCTCCGTGATTGTTTGCCAACGATTCATGGCCACTTTCCAGCCATCGCCGACTTGCCGGCAGCTGAGATCGATCACCACCCTGTTGGCCCCAACTTCATCCGCCAGCATTCTGGCCCGATCCTCCAGAAACTTTCCTCTGGAATCAAAAAACCACGACGTCACGATCACTTCGCTGGCACCGGCTTCCAACCACCCCGCGGCATTTTCGCAAGAAATCCCCCCGCCGATTTGTAGTCCGCCCGGCCACGCACCCAGAGCCTCGCGGGCCGCCTCATCATTTCCGGGCCCCAACTTGATCACGTGCCCTCCTCGCAGATCATCACCCGCAAACTTCTCTGCATACCACGCGGGCGACTTCTCCGAGACAAAATTCTCGATTGCTCCGCTGTCACTGAGCGTGCCGCCAACAATCTGTTTCACTTTCCCTTCGTGAAGATCAATACATGGGCGAAACTTCGTGATGGCCATGCCCGTAGATAAATCGTCCTCTTTTGGAATCCAAGCTTCATGAAACGACTTCTTTGTATCATTCCAGCCATTTCGCTCCTTCAGGCTAGCCCTGAACCAAAGGACGTTTCCACCAAGATAAACGCCCCCGAAGGGATGGTGTGGATTGAGGGTGGCACTTACACTCGTGGCACCAAGGAAAACCCCAATCTTCCTTTCAATCCCGAGGAACGCCCCGTTCACAAGGTCACCGTGAGTGGATTTTATTTGGACGTCCATGAGGTTACCAACGCCCAATTCCAGAAATTTGTTGATGCCACCGGATACAAAACCCAGGCCGAGCGAGGGTGGTCGAAAAAGGATTTCCCAAAAGCTCCCCCCGAAGCTTTAAAACCGGGCGGAATTGTTTTTTCCGGTCCCCCCAGCGCTGTCGAACTCCGTGGTCAGGGTGCCGAGTGGCAATGGTGGCGCTTTGAAGAAGGAGCATCGTGGAAGCATCCCACTGGTCCCGGTTCCAACCTTGAAGGGAAGGAAAACCACCCGGTGGTTTGCGTCACTTGGGAAGATGCCAATGCCTATTGTAAATGGGCCGGAAAAAGACTGCCCACTGAGGCGGAATGGGAGCTTGCCGCACGTGGAGGAAAAGAAGGGCTTGATTATATCTGGGGAGAAGAGCCCAAACCGGGCGAAAAGTGGCTCGCAAACGTCTTCACCGGGGAATTCCCCCACAAAGACACCGGGGAAGACGGCTTCAAAGGATCGGCCCCCATCAAGTCATACCCACCCAACCCATTCGGACTCTATGACATGGCGGGGAATGTCTGGGAACATTGCTCGGACTATTACCGCCCCGATGCCTACGCGATTTTCATCAAAGACCCCAAGAAAGATCCCAAAGGACCAAGGGGCGGCGTCAGTCAACCTGAAGTCAACTGGTTCCTTCAGAATGACAAATGGCCTTCGCCCATCGTTTTTGGCAAGCAACACCCTCTCAGCCTCCTGCACGTCACCAAAGGAGGGTCATTCCTCTGCCACACCTCCTACTGCCTTAGATACCGACCCGGAGCGCGTCACTACTCGGAATCGCTTGCCCCCGCCAACCACACCGGCTTCCGCTGCGCCAAATCAAAGTAAAAAGCGGCCGCTCCCCTGTAAGCCGGATTCTGTTCCATCCACCCTGTGTGGACTTCGGCAGTCATTTATCTTTGCGACTATTACCCGGGGATACGGCGGGCGAGCAGCCCTTCCCCTGTTCTGTCTTGCACTGTGAGAGGTTTACCCTGCCACCTCGGTCACCCTCGGCGCGGTGGGCTCTTACCCCACCTTTTCACCCTTACCCTCCGAAGAAGGCGGTTTGTTTTCTGCGGCACTATCTGTCCGGAAGTCCTCTCGAACCACCGTCCCTCTCTTTCGAGAGGCACACTGCTCTGTAGTGTCCGGACTTTCCTCCAACTTCCTTGCGAAAACCAGCGACTGCCCGGGGAGCGGACCGCGAAGCTATGGGCGCCCCCTGACTTTGACCAGCCTGAAAAAATCCCCTGACAAACCAAGTTGACCACCTACGTAAAAAGTCCACTGTCTACACAATCTATGAAACGACTCGCTCTTCTACCCTTCCTTCTCAGCCCGCTCTGCGCCAAAGAGGCCCAAAGTGTTCTCCCCGAAGCCGCTTCCGACTGGAAGATGGCGGGCCCCGGTTCCTTCGAACTCAAAAACGGCATTTCCACCGCAAAAGGAGGCATGGGCCTTTGGTGGTATGGCAAAAAACAGTTTGGCAACGCCTGCTTCACCGTCGAATTCATGGCTCCCGAAGATGCCGACAACTCTGGAATTTTCGTCCGTTTCCCCGATCCCGGAGATGATCCCTGGGTTGCCGTGAAACAAGGATACGAGATTCAAATCTGCGGCAACGAGTCTCATAAAAACAAGACCGGAGCCATTTATGACATCCAGCCGGCCATTCATCCTGACATGAAGGTCGGTGAGTGGAACACTTATCAAATCATTACCGCAGGCGACCAGATCGCGGTTGTCCTCAATGACAAGCTCATCAATGTCTACGAATGCCAGCCCGGCCGCGGCGATATCGGAGGCTACTTTGGCCTCCAAAACCACGACGACGGATCTCCTGTCCAGTTTCGCAACGTCAAGGTTCGGGAACTGGCATCCGGATCCCTCCTTTCTGCCATGGGCGAGCTCGGAATTCCCCGCTCCGCTCTCACTGCGTACAATGCCGCCTCCGCTCCTCAGGAAAAGTGGTATCATCTTGCCGATCACGGTCCCGCCTTCTTCCAAACCTACGGCGACTGGTTCAAGGGCAAGCAACGCCGCGAGTCCGCGCTGAAAGGAATCGCGCTCAACTACTCCGCGTTGCCGGGCCGGGTGGCCCTCTTCAATACCGAGAATCTTTCCCTCGTTTCAGCAACCGACAAAGGCGTCAATCTCATCAACACCCCCTGGGGCGGTGGTCATGGACGCGTCAACGAATTCAACAACAAGGACTCCTTCCTCTTTACTGCTGCCGAAGGCCCGGTATGGGCCGATGACTCCGGCTCTTTCGAAGACAAGCGCCCCCTCAAAGGCTATGGAAATTTTTCCCATCTCGAGTTCAACGGCTACTTCCGCAGCGGAAACCAGATCGTTCTGGACTACGCCGTCAATGGCACCCGCATTCTCGACACCGTCAGCGATCACAATGACGGACTTGTCCGCTACCTTGAGGTCGCTCCTCACGACAAACAACTCACCGTCCGCCTTCTCGACGATTCCAGTGAAAAGGATTTTGCCCTCAAGGTGAAGGCTGTCGATGGAGGAATTCAGACCACCGCCAAGGATGGCACCTACTTCCTCCGCTTCGAGGCCTCGGATAAACCAACGAAGGTGGCCCTTCTCTACACCGGAAACTCAAAAGCCGAAGCTCCAGCTCCCGTCTCGCTGGCCCCTCTCACCGAAGGCGGCCCTGGCATTTCTCCCGAGACCTTCGAAGTAGAAGCCCAATTGGACAGTTCCAAGAAGGCCTGGCTCGTTGACCAGGTCCCCCTTCCTCCGGCTCTCAAGGATTCCCCCTACAAGAGCAAAGTTCGCATGTCCGATATCGATTTCTTCTCTGATGGCAACCGGGGCCTCCTTTCCACCTGGGATGGCGATATCTGGATGGTCTCCGGCTTAAAGGACTTCAAGAAGCTCACCTGGAAACGCTACGCCACCGGATTCTTCGAGCCACTTGGACTCAAAATCGTAAACGACGTGCCGCACATCTCCGGACGCGATGGGATCTATAAGACATACGATCTCAACAACGACGGCGAAGCTGACAAATTTGAGGTCTTCAATAATGATGTCTACCTCTCCAATAACTTCCACGAGTTCCAGTTCGGACTTGAAACCGACAAGGAGGGCAACTTCTACTTCGCCAAAGCCTCGCCCGTTCGCCCCGGGGGACGCGGTTTCGACAAGATTCTCCCCCACAACGGAGCTTTCGTGAAAATCAGCGCCGACGGCAATCGCCTTTACACCATCGGAACCGGCCTCCGGGCCCCGGGCGGTATCGGCATCGGACCCAACGGAGAGATCACCACCGGAGAGAATGAAGGGACCTGGCAGCCCTGCTGCAAGATCAACTTCTATCAGCCGGAAAACGGCACCCCATTCTTCGGCGTGGAAGATACTCGTCAGGAGAATAAGTCTGAATTTACCGAGCCTCTCTGCTACCTCCCCATGTCAGTCGATAACTCGGGTGGAGGACAGATTTGGGTTCCAGAGAACGCCAAGATCGGTATCGCTGCAGGCGAGTTGATCCACTTGTCCTACGGTCAGTCTGCGATTTATCACGTGCTTCGCCAAAAAGTCGCCGACGGATTCTACCAGGGCGGCGTTGCAAAGCTTCCAGTGAAACTTTCGTCTTCCGCCCAGCGGGCCGTCTTCCATCCCGACGGTTCCATGTATGTGGTCGGATTCCGTGGCTGGCAGACCAATGCCGCAAATGAAGCCGGACTTCAACGAATCCGCCGCAACGCCAAGGAGGTCAACCCGCTCCCGACTGCCATGGAAGTCACCAAAGAAGGTATTCAGCTGACCTTTGACGTTGAGCTCGACGACGAACTCGCCAATGACCCAACCTCATTCACCGCCCAGCGCTGGAAATATATCCGCGGCCCCCAATACGGATCAGGCCAGTTCTCGGTTGATAATCCCGACAAGGCAGCCGAGGCCGCAGCCCTCAAAAAGGAATCGAAAAAAGTCCGCAAGCGTGACACCGTCAAAATTACCGCGGCCAAACTTGGAGCCGACAAGAAATCGGTTCTCCTCACTGTTGAGGGCCACAAACCGAGCCAGCAATTCAAGCTTGATTACGATCTCGAATCCGCAGACGGAGACGAATTGATTGGCACCATCCATAGCACCATCCACAAGGTGCCCGGGAAGTAAACCAGTCTTCACCCCACTTCAAAACGCTCCCGGTCAAACCCGGGAGCGTTTTTCTTTTTGCTCTCCTCTGTGAGACGTTTATCGTCCGCGAATGAAGTTTACTTCACTCGCGATTTTCTTCCTTGGTTTAATTTCCCCGGCGCGTGCCGAGTTGAATGTTTCCTTCACCTCCGAAGGAAGAACGACCAGCAAACAAGTTGCCCTCCCTGCGCTTTTCGTGGGCGAAGGCGAGTCGCCTGCGGCAGGTTTGCCCTCTGGTCCCTTCGTCGCTACCTACTCCGGCAGCCTCACCATCCCGAAACGCTTCCGCGTCTATTTCTCGGTCGAGTCCGAGGGTCAGGTTGAACTCAAGGTCAACGACGAAGAGGTCACCTTCACCGAAGGGAAATCCGATCGCCTCCGACTCAACCCCGGCGAAATCCCAATCCAGATCACCTTCACTTCTCCCAAGAGTGGAGCTGGCTATTTCCGTCTTTACTGGGAAGAGCGCCGCGAATTCCCCCGCGAACCCATTCCCGCATCCGCCTTTACTTCTTTGGACAAGGCCCCTGTCGATGCGGCTCACTTGTTTGCCAGTCACAACTGCATCCAATGCCACGAGGCTGACCTCGGGGCATCCGCAATGCCGGAACTCAACTATGCCGGACCAAATCTCACCGGCATCGGCTCCCGCGCCAACGAAGCCTGGCTCACCCGCTGGATCGCTCAACCCGATAAACTCAAACCAACGACCACCATGCCCGCAATGGTCGACCACACCAAGCCTGAGGGTGCCCAAGCGGCCGCCGACATCGGAGCCTATCTCGCATCGCTCGTCACCCGGGAAAAAGCAACGAACTCTCCCGACCTTTCACTCGCTCAGAAGGGTGGCGAGCATTTCCACAAACTCGGTTGTATCGCCTGCCATTCCAAGCCGGACGCCGACGAGCCTGATTTTAAAAATGGCCGTGTCCCCCTTAATAATGTGGCTGCCAAATTCAAAGGCGGATCACTCGTGGGATTTCTTAAGAACCCGCAAAAGCATCACCAAGCAATCAAGATGCCCAACTTTCGCTTCTCAGACGAAGAAGCCTCTTCTCTTGCCGCCTACCTCACTAAAACCTCCACTGGTGAACACACTCCGGACCCCTCGGAATTCCCACCCGGTGACGCCGTGCGCGGCAAGAATCTTGTCGCAACGCTGAATTGCGCCAGCTGTCACGAAGGACTGGAAGCCTCCAAGAATCCCGCTCCAAAGCTTGCCGATCTCAAGGACTGGACCAAGGGCTGCCTGGGACCGGAAGATCAACGTGGCAATTCCCCCCGTCTCATCCTGACTGAAGAACAAAAGAAGGCGATTACCCCGGCCGTTCTTCCCGCTCTGAAGCACGACACCGTGGAAGCCTACACCTCCCGCCAAATCGAAGCTCTCAACTGCACTTCCTGCCACGCATACAATGGAAAAGATTCACTCCTTACCAAAACACATGGCGAGACCAAGTCACTCCTCGATCACATCAAGGAAACCGACGAACGACTCATTCAATCAAGACCACCTCTCACTCACATGGGAGCCATGCTCCACACCGAATACATCGAAAAAATGCTCCTCGGCAGGTCCGACCCACGCCCCCGCCCATGGCTCGAGATGCGCATGCCCGCCTTCCCTCTCCATGCCAAACACATGGCACACGGACTTGGGCAACATCACGGGCTTCCGGCCTCTTCTCCCTCCAAAGAAGAACCACCTGCCGATCAGGTCAAGGTGGGTGAACAGCTCGTCAGCATGACCGGTTACGCTTGTGTGACCTGCCATGCCATCAACGACAAACCGGCTCTCGCCGCTTTTGAAGTCCAGGGAATCAATTTTGGCATCACCCACGAACGTCTTCGTCCGGGCTACTTCCACCAATGGATGTTTAACCCGGCACGCCTCGTCCCCGACACCAAAATGCCTCGCTACACCAACCCCGACGATGGTGCCGCCCTCCGCCCCGATATCCTCGACGGCGACTCGCAAAAACAATTCGAAGCCATCCGCCGATACATCCAATCGG
Organism: Verrucomicrobiia bacterium; assembly: GCA_030432565.1. Lineage (GTDB taxonomy): Bacteria > Verrucomicrobiota > Verrucomicrobiia > Verrucomicrobiales > Akkermansiaceae > SW10. The sequence goes on from JAUIGV010000030.1 coordinate 56,747, forward strand.
TTGGCAAGGTTACCAAGTAATGGGAGATATTATTCCAAACCCGGTTACATCGATCAAAGCCCAATAAAAGTTTATGAATCTGAAAAATTTCTTATCCGCGCTCTGCGCTCTCCCGTTACTGACTTCGACTCACGCAAAGGAACCGACCGTATTAGCCTGTGTGGGGGACAGCATCACCCAGGGAGTGGGGGCTAAGCGAGGCCAATCCTGGCCCGCGCAGGCCCAGAAAACCCTGGGTAAAGATTGGCAGGTCAAAAACTTCGGCCTCAGCGGAACCACCCTGATGAACAGCGGTAACAAGCCTTATCAAAAATCGAAGCAGTTCAAAAACGCCCTCGCCTCAAATCCCGACATCGTGGTGATTATGCTCGGAACGAACGACACCAAACCGGACAATTGGAAGAATTCCGACAAGGATTACGAATCGGACTATCTGGATTTAATTGCTGATTTCCAAAAACTTCCTTCCAAGCCAAAGATCTACCTTTGTCTGCCTCCCTACATCGCAAAAGAAGGCCGTTGGGGGATCAACAACGACGATACCAAGGCTCAGATCCCCATCATCAAAAAAATCGCCAAAGATCTTAAACTGGAGGTCATCGATGTCTATTCAGCTCTCGAGGGCAAGGACGACCTCATTCCCGACACCGTCCATCCGAACACCGGCGGGGCGACCCTTATCGCAAAGGCCGTCACAGACGCCCTCACTGCCAAATAAGCGCCAGGGCCGGAACCAAACCTGTCGTTTCCAACTTCAAAAGCAGGAAATTCCTTGCCAATTTCGCCTTTTCCAATTAGATCCGCCCTCCCTTCCCACGAGCTGCACTATCAACAACGAGAAACCGGGTAAGGTCCATTGCAGCAATTTCTCACCAAAAGCGCCTTCGTGCTTTAACGGAGGACCCAAATATAATGATTAACGAACTCGTCAAGGACATGGTCGAAGCTGGAGTCCATTACGGACACCAGACCAAGAAGTGGAACCCAAAGATGAAGCCTTACCTCATGAAGGACAAGGGGGGCATCTACATCATCGACCTCAACAAAACTGTTCAGTGCCTCGATAAGGCATCGGATTTCCTGTCAAAACTTGCAGGGAAAAATAAGAAGATTCTCTTCGTCGGCTGTAAACGCCAGGCCCAGGACGCGGTCCGCGAGGCTGCAGAAGCAACCGGCCAATACTACGTCAATTATCGCTGGCTTGGCGGCACTCTCACCAATCTCACAACCATTCGCAACTCGGTGAAGCGCCTCAAGTATCTCGAAGACATTGAGCGTGCTCCTGAATACAAATCCATGTCGAAGAAGGAGCTTTCCGCTCTAAACCGCGAGAAGGACAAGCTTCACCGTAACCTGAATGGTGTTCGTGATATGGAAAAGCACCCGGATGCTGTCGTCATCGTCGACACCGCTCGCGAGTCCATCGCGGTTGCTGAGGCCAAGCGTCTCAAGATCCCCATCATCGGGATCGTTGACACCAATGGAGATCCTTCCAAGCTCGAATTCCCTGTTCCTGCGAACGATGACGCCATGCGCTCGATTCGCATCGTGCTTCAAAACCTCGTCGATGGAATCGTCGTCGGAGCTAAAAGCTAAACTTTACCAACCGAGAAAGAAACAGACATTATGATCACCGCATCTCTCGTTAAAGAACTCCGGGAAAAGACCGGAGTTGCCATGATGGAATGCAAGAACGCCCTCAAAGAAACCGAGGGTGATATCGATGCCGCCATTAAAATCCTCCGTGAGCGTGGCAACGCAAAAGCTGAGAAAAAAGCCTCCCGCGATGCAAATGAAGGAGTGATTGTCGCTGCTCTCGACGAATCCGGAAAGTCCGGAGTTCTCGTTGAGGTCAACTGCGAAACCGACTTCGTAGCCAAGAACGAAAATTTCCAGGCATTTGTCGCCGAAGTAGCCAACACCGTTTTGGCCAGCGATGTCGCAGACGTCGACGCCGCGATGGCTCTTCCCAAGGATGACGTTACTCTCGAGCAGTTCATCAAATCAAAAGTCCTCGAAATGGGCGAGAATCTCAAGTTCCGCCGATTCGAGCGCCTCACCCTGGATGGTGAAGGTGCCGTCGCCTCCTACATCCACCTCGGTGGCAAGGTGGGCGTTCTGATCGAAGTCAGTGCCGGGAAAGCTGAAACCGCTTCTGCAGAAGCTTTCAAGGACCTCGTCAAGGACCTTACCCTTCACATCGCAGCGACCTCACCTGCAGGTCTCAAGCGCGAGGATATCCCTGCTGAACTCGTCGAGTCAGAGAAGGATATTTTCCGCAAACAAATGGAAGGCGCGGGCAAGCCTGCTGATATTCTGGAGAAAATCATCGAAGGAAAACTTGGCAAATTCTACTCGGAGCGCTGCTTGCTTGAACAAGGTTTCGTCAAGGACCCGGACACTACCGTCAAGGCTCTCCTTGAGTCCAAGAGCAAGGAGCTCGATGACACCATCTCCGTGAATAATTTCCTTCGCTTCGGCCTTGGGGAATAGTTTCGCACCAAGATCCCAGTCATTAAAACCCGGCACCCTGATGGGCTGCCGGGTTTTTTCTGCAGTCGCTTCATCAAGCAGCTTCAGGGAAACACCTGATCGGCCGAAACCAGGGACTCTTTGCTTTCCCGGTTCCCCGGAAAAATCATTTTGACGTTCAAAACTCCAAGACTGCTCCGAATCAGTGAAATCCCTCGATCGCTAACTTGATGAATCTGCCCGAAAAAAGCCGGAAGGAAAAATCCCGTCCGGCTTTTAGATGAAATAAAATTTTGGGTGCGCGTGACCAACTAGAGCTCGCGGATTTTCAGGTTCTTCCAAGCCACATCGAAGGGCCCGCGCTTACCCACGCCGTGGACTTGAAGTCCAATGAATCCCTTCGAATAAGTCTTATACTTCTCCTCATCCGTCAGGTCGGAAATTTGCACATCATTGATCCAGACTTGAATCCGGGGGCCTTTGGCAAGAATGCGATATTTGTTCCACTCACCATCCTTAAAATGCTTGTGGGGCTTCAAGAGCTCCTTGGGAGTCATCCAGCCACCACAGGCCTCACCGTAAATGTAGCCGGATTCAGCGCCCTTGGCGCCACTTGCCTCAATCTCGACCTGGGGACCGTTCACCCGACCCTCCGGAGTGTTGCCCTTGGTCTGGGATCTGATCATGACGCCGGAGTTTAAGCTATTGTGAACTTTCACTTCAAAGGTCAGTTCAAAGTCCCCATACAGTTTGTCCGTGCAAAGAAAGGAATTGGGGCTGCCTTTTGCAGTTGTCCCAACAATCGTGCCATCTTTGGCCTCAAAGGTGGCGGTGCCGTTCTTCTGGGAGAATCCGGTAAGATCCCTGCCATTGAAGAGATCGGTCCATCCCTTTGCTTCCTTGTGGTGGTCGGCAGCGGCCGGGAGGGCCATGGTAAATGCGAGCCAAACGGCTTTGATACAGTAATTCTTCATAAATGAGGTGGAAGGGTTACGGGCGGAATGCCTCGAAGCTATCCAATAATCACGTTTGACCGGTGCCCACCTACCAAAAGAGTAAGTGCATCGCCAGACCTGTCAGGGCGACGGCAAAAAGAAGATCAATTATCCGGCCGAATCGTTGGTAACCGGCCCGCACCTTGGGAATCTGCAAAAGCCAAACCCAAAGACACCAGAAGAAGAGGGCCTCTCCGACCACAATAAGCCAAAGCGCCAGCGGCCACCAATCTGGGCGTGGACCCGTTAGAAATGTCGCAACAACACTGGCAAAAAACACCAGGGCCTTGGGATTCAGTAAATTGCAAAACAAACCTCGCAAATACGGACTGCGTTTGGGGATGGTCACTTCACCACCGAGCACAGGTTTTTTGGACAATCCAAACGCCAACCAAAGGAGATAGAGGGCCGCCAGCCATTTCAGACTGGTCGCCACGATTCCGCCACGGGCCAACACCACGGCGATTCCGCCAATGGCAAGAGTGGCGTGTACCGTGAGTCCCGTGCTAATTCCCAAAACCATCATCCACCCGGCTCGCAAGCCCTCCGCCAAAGAAGTTCGGGTGAGAAGAAGCATATCGGGTCCCGGGCTAAACTGCCCGATCACCATAATCACCGCGAAAGCCCACAGCTCACCATTCATTGGTCAAAATAGTGCTTCATCACCTCGATTACCCCAATACTCCCGGGATTGGCAGCCACTTTCCCACCCCGGTTCTTCACATAGTCTCTCACCTCGGGAATGGCATTGGAGGGACACCCGCAGGCCTCGCAGACCTCGGGCTGCAGCATGCTCAGGTCATTATGATTGTCACCAACCGCAAGAATTTTATCAGCCTCAAGCCCCCAACGATCAGCCGCCTCCTGAAGACAACTCCCCTTTCGGTAAGCCCGATGACTGAATCGAAGATAGACCGTGTTTCGCTCAAAGGTGAGATCACTGTGGGAAGACAACTCTTCAATAACCTGCTGGATTTCGTTCATCTCTTCGGCAGTTGAAGCCACGATTCCGGCGGCATCGCCCTCAACTGAAACCCATCGGGCGTCCGTGTTTCTCTCAACGTGGTTCCTAATCTTGGCGAGCATCCGCCGGCACTTTCGAAAGAGACGACTATGGTCTTTCTCACACTTCTTGTTCCAATTTTCATCCGGGACCCAGCGACCAAATTGGCCGGGGAAGAAAATCTCCCGCTCACGCACGATTACGAAGTCCGGCAGGAAGGGAAAGCGAGCCTCGTTGAGTCCCTCGATCAGCTGATACAAGGACCGCCCCGTGGCAATTCCCCACGCTGCACCGTAAGTGGAACGAACCCATTTCAGGCAATCAAAAAATCTTTCGTCCACCTGAGACTCGGAATCCTTCATCACCAAGGTGTCGTCGAAATCAAATCCGAGAACGGCCTTCCAGACTGGGGGTTCGGGCAGAATTCTCAGCACGGCCTCAATGAACTAGACTTCTCACCCAAGGACAAGCCCGACTATTCCTCAACTGGAATTGCCCTTGGGATTTCCTCATCATCCGGCACCGGGATGGCCTTGGGAATCACTTCCCCTTCGTCGTCCTCGACCGGCACGCCCCGTGGAATTACCTCGGGTGTTTCGCCCGGCTTCACCATCACCACCGTCGTGTCCGGGGGAGTCTTCCGCATCTTGATATCGACTCGTCGATTTGCGGCCTGGGCCTCACGATCCCCTTCCGTTACGATAGGTTCGGCTTTGCCAAAGGCGCGAACCACGATAAATTTTGGATCAAGTTGGAGTGATTTTACCAACCAGTCCTTAACGGCCTGCCCGCGTTTCTGGGAAAGACGAAGGTTGAACTCTTCTCCGCCGATCGTATCCGTGTGACCCTCAACCCAACAAAACATGCCTGGATTGCGATCGATGAGCTGGGCCACGGTCAGCAAGGTGATGCGGGCATCATCACGTAAAATTGCGCTGTTGAACTCAAAAAGAAGATCGCTTCCAATCGTCGCTTTATTTCTCTGGAGCTCACCGGGCGACATATTGGCATAAGCTGAAAGACCGGTGTATCCTTTGATTTCTCCTGCCGCGTCATTTCCCCCGCCGCCCTTCATTTTCCCCAAGTCCTGGACGACTTTGTCAGGATCCAGAACATCGGCAAGCGGCGTTCCTTCATCGACAACAATCTGCCCTTTCTTGGCCTCGGGAAAATCGATGGTGATCTTGCCGGGGTCCGGGATGTCAGGGTTCACATTGGCTCCAATCGTAGGCCTGAGCAAATCCCCATCATTGGCACCTGCCAAAGTGGGCTTCTCGATTCGCATTTCGGGAAGCGACATCTCCTCCAAATTGGTATCAATATCGATCTCGATGTCCTGAAGCTCGGCAATGGCGGCCTCCGGATCATCCACCAGTTCGCTATCATCAACAGGGCGTTCCAGCTCTTCCTCGGGAGGCACTTCCGCGACCTCCTCAACCTCGGTTTCCACCATCGTCAAACGAAGCGGCTTTGAAACCCACTCCGTCGGTTCGGAAATCTCGGACCGGTAAAAGGTGTTTCCAGCCATCACGAGCGCCGCCACGTGGATGGTAAGTGCGAGGATCACGGCCACGAGAACATACCAACCCAAACCCTCGCGCCGCGGCGGAGTGTAGGTGCTGGCCGTTTCCCAAGAATATTCGTGTTCCATCTCCCCCAGTATAACGGCACCAGCAGGGGTTGCAATTCAACGTTCACTGACATTTTTCTGTTTTCGATCCCTCAACCACCTTAGGAAAACGGCGTGAGTTGCACAGTTTCAGGAATAGGTTTGGCCGGATTTGGCACCGTTGGATCCGGCGTTTGGAAAATCCTCGAGGAACACGGAGGACTCATCGAGTCCCGCTCGCAAGGTGCCGCGGCCATGGAAATTCGAAAGATCGCAGTCCGGGATCTCTCAAAAAAGCGGGACGGCAATGCTCCAACTGATCTCTTCACCACAAATCTCATGGACGTGGTCGACGATCCCTCGATCGACATCGTCGTCGAGCTCATTGGTGGGACCGACGCCGCTTTCGAGCTCGTCGCTGCTGCGCTGAAGGCAGGAAAGCCCGTTGTTACCGGAAACAAGGCCCTCCTTGCCGAACGGGGTGCGGAACTTTTCAGTCTCTCAAGAGAAAACAACGCCCCGATACACTTCGAAGCCGCCGTCGCCGGAGGAATCCCTATCATCAAAGCCGTTCAGGAATCTCTGATGGGCAATCGAATCGAATCGATCGCCGGTATCATCAACGGAACCTCAAACTACATCCTTCAGCGCATGACCGAGGCCGGCCTGGGCTATCCCGAAGCCCTGAAAGAGGCCAAGGAATTGGGCTACGCCGAAGCCGATGAAACGCTAGACGTCAATGGCTGGGATGCAGCTCACAAGGCCATTTTATTGGGCTCACTGGCTCACGGGTTCCTAATCGACTACAAGGACGTTTACGTTCGTGGTATCGAAAAAGTCACCCCGCTCGACATCAAATTTGCCTCCGATCTCGGCTACGTCGTCAAACTCCTCTCGCTTGTCATTGCCAGGAATGATGGAGGAATCGAGATTAGAACCCAACCTTCGTTCCTTTCCAAAACCCATATTCTGGCCTCGGTCCACGGTGTTTTCAATGCGGTCGCGGTTAGAGGAGACCATCTGGGCGAGTCACTTTTCTATGGCCGTGGGGCCGGGCAGGGACCAACCGCCTCTTCCGTCGTCTCGGACCTCGTTGAAGCCACACGCAATTCCCGCAGCGACCGTGGATTCCTCCCCTATCGAGAGGCTGGCAAACTGGTCGCAATCGACGACACCGCTACTTCCTATTACGTGCGTTTTTCCGTCACCGATCGCCCCGGCGTGATTGCCGAAATTGCCACCGTCCTCGCCAAACACCAAATTGGAATTTCCGGTACCCACTCGCCCGTCGATGCCGATCACCCCGACGCTGACTTTGTCGAGATGGTCTTCCTGCTTCACACCTGCCCGTTCGGAAAACTAAAAATAGCCCTCGCCGAGGTCGAAAATCTGGACTGCCTCACCGATCGCCCCGTGGTATTTCGGATTGAGACGCTCTGAGTAATAAAAAAAACGCTCCCTTTTTGGAGGGAGCGTTTAAACTTATTGCCGGGGAGACTACCGGCGGCGCCTTAGGAGGCCCAATAGGGCAAAGGCTCCTAAGAAACTGACCGAAGGCTCGGGAATCGTATAGGAAGGGTTTACCGATCCGAAAGTTCCGGCAAGTGTCGGTGCCGAATCGAATGCGGTGTCAGGGGCCGTGGTTCCATCCTCAAGATAAACGTCGCCACCAAAGGGCTCGTTTAGAGCACGCCATAAGCCGGTGGTCCCATCGCGAAAAACCAAACCCGGTTCGTCCCCGGTGTAGGGAAGATCGAATCCGGTTCCCAGAGCTCCGATCACAGAGTTGGCAAGATCTGCGGTGCTGTCAGAGATCGTGATGGCATCAAAAACCGTGGAGATTCCGAGAGTCGTGAGATCGTCGGGAGAATCCAAAATATCACCGGTAGCTCCAGTGAATGTATCAACAAGAGCCACCGTAAACGATGGGTTCTCAAAGTCTGGGACTGACACATTGGCAAAGCCAGCGGCATCGAATGTGCCGGTCACATTGGTAGCACGATCAACCGTGTTACCAGGACCAAAGTCAGTATCCATGGAGATTACCCACAAGTCGAATGCGGAATTGGCATCACCGGTTATTTCAAAATCGACAGTTACCGGATCACCTCCAGCTGGATTTGGGGCAAATTCACTGATCAAGGTGGCTCCGGACGCTCCACTCGAAGCAAGAGCTAGGAGGCTAATGGCTAGTTTTTTCTTCATGGTTCTTTGGGATTGATTTTTGAGGATTCCAGTAGGGGTGATCGGTTGTTGGAGGAGATCTGAAAGCCGCTCAAAACCAACGATGCATATCCCATGCCAGCTTTACAACCTTTCATTGTGACAGATTGCTCATGAAATCTATTATTCCGTTGGGATCAGACCATTCCCGTCGCTCTTTAAGTGACCAGATAAGGTTAGCGTTTTAAAAAAATTCCCAATCAGCTGGACTTGCTTATCCCCAAACAAGCCGGTAAAGACGCCTCTCCAATGGCACTCATTGTCCAAAAATACGGCGGAACTTCGGTTGGCTCCATTGACCGCATCAAGAATGTGGCCAGCCGCATTAAAACCGAGCGAGACAAAGGGCATCAGGTTGTCGCTGTGATCTCCGCGATGGGCGGAGTGACGGATAAACTCATCGCTCTTGCCAAAGAGCTCTCCGATGACCCGGTCGAGCGCGAGCTTGATGTCCTCCTCTCCTCCGGCGAGCAACAATCCATCGCCCTGCTTACGATCGCCCTCAACGAAATGGGCATCGATGCAGTCTCGGCAACGGGTCGCCAGGCTGGAATCGTGACCAGCGGTTCACACACCCGGGGACGGATCGAACGAATCGAACCGACTTTGGTCAATCGATACCTTGATCAGGACCGCACAGTCGTGGTTGCCGGATTTCAGGGAATCACCGAGGACGGCATGATCCACACTCTGGGAAGGGGTGGCTCGGATCTCTCTGCAATCGCAGTCGCATCCTCCATCAAGGCCGACCTTTGCCAAATCCTCACCGATGTCGATGGCGTTTACACCGCCGATCCAAGAGTCGTTGAAAATGCCCGGAAGCTTCCTGAGATCTCCTACGACGAGCTTCTTGAACTCGCCTCCGTTGGAACGAAGGTCATGCAATCCCGCTCCGTCGAATTCGCCAAGAAATATGGCGTGAAATTCGAAGTCAAATCATCACTCAATAATAACCCGGGGACCATCGTCACCGAAGAACACGAAGCCATGGAATCAGTTGTCATTCGCGGAGTCTCGATCGAGCGCTCCCAAGCCCGAGTCACCATCACCGCCATCCCCGATGTCCCGGGAATGTCCGGACGCATTCTCGGTGCACTCGCCGAGGCCGAGGTGAATATCGACATGATCGTGTCAAACATCGCCAGCGATAAGTTAGCCCGGCATTCCTTCACCATGCACACCAATGATCTGGGCCGGGCTCAAAGCGCCCTCAAGCCGGTCCTGGCCGAGCTCTCCGCGGATGCTGCCATCGAAACCGAAGCAGGGATCGCCAAGCTCTCCTGTGTGGGCATCGGCATGCGCAGCCATTCCGGCGTGGCAGCCCAAATGTTTGCGGCCTTGGGCCAAGCCGGCATCAATATCGGCATGATTTCGACGTCTGAAATTAAAATCTCGGTCACTGTTGAAGAAGGCCAGATTGAAGAAGCAGCAAGAGTCGTTCACACCGCCTTTGGACTGGACGCCTGATTCTCTCCCATCGCCCGAAAGCTTGTCGGAAAACCGGGCCCTGCGATGAGAGGGCCCACGCCTCGATTCCTAAAACTTCTCTGATGGCCATCGGAGGAGAATGATCAGATCCGTGTTCATCAAGACAGCTGCGAAGCATTGCAAGCCCCATTCGCTGCCCGAGGCTGGCATGAAGCATATCTTTGTCCAAAAGGCACCTTTCACCAAGCGACATTGCGCCTAGCGCCCTCTCCGCTTCGGCTTATCAAACTCAAGATATGTGTCGCCAATAACGCGACGCTTCTCGTCAAAACGACTGACTTTCATTGTTTCCACCGTGAAAACTCCATTGACCTTCATCACGTCAATAATTTCAAACTGCTTGAGCGGACGTCGTGCCGGCCTCGGGCCATAACCCACCACACGTGCCAGTGCGCGATGCTTCTTGGTCACCCAGACGCTGACCTCACGGTAGCTACCACTTTTTTCCGGATTGACGATGTGGATGCGCCAACAATCTTCAAGGCCAATTTTCCCTCCTTCATATTTGTTGGGATTGGGCCAATACAGGAACTTCAAGGCAAGATCTTCATAAGTCAGATCTGTATTTGCCACCGAGGCTCCGATCTTGCTGGCTGGGAACTTCTTGGCCTTGCCATTCGTAATGTCCCAAAGTTCCTGTTTGTCATCTTCCAGACGCAGATGAAAACCTTCAGTTCCATCGTTTAAGGTAAATTGGATATCCTTTCCTTTGAGAAAAAGATTCAACGGCGTTTTTTTCACTCCCTTGCGGATCACACCGGTCAGGATCTGTTCTTTTTGCAGGACCGTAACTTGACGGACGGATTCCATGATTTCCTTGGCGGTCTGAGCCTGGGCCAAAGTTGACAGGACGATGGTGAAGATAAATGCGGGGATTGCTTTCATGCTGTTTTTTTAACAGTTCACCAAATGAGACGACAAGCGGAAAGAATTCATTCACTGAATTGTTTGGCAATCCAAAGCAAATGTTCACCTGGCCTGACCCCACAGATTGGACAGGTCTAAACTGTAGATTCGATGAGGTGGGTTCTGTGGTTTTGGTTTAGGGGAGTTTCTTCTCTGCTGCAAGTCGGAGTGGAGGGCGTAGCCCGTAACGGAG
>JAUIGV010000066.1 GCA_030432565.1 Verrucomicrobiia bacterium
CCTTGTAAAAAGGAGGAATTCCCATCTCTCGTCCACAAAAACAAGTGTAACGGTGAAGTTCCTCTTCCATCTCCGCAACTCTCTCAGTTTAAAATTCTGATCTCGTGGGCTTGCAAGATCTTCTCGATTCCTGACGTCGTCCGTAACAGCAGCTCGCCACGCGGAGAAACCCCAACAACCCGGCCTGTTTTGGAAATTCCTCCTGCATCCAAACGCACATCATTTCCGGAAAGGACACAACGGGCCAACCACGCTTCGAGCAACTCCTCAAAACCAGACCCAATCTGAGCAAGCCGAAATTCCAAACGGCTAAGACAAGTCACAAGAACCTCCTCCCTCGAAATCTCCCCGGCCAACTCAATAGCAAGAGAAGTCGCGGGATGGGCCAACCCTGCCGGAAAGGCCTTCACATTCACATTCAACCCGACTCCTACCACCGCGAATCCGGAGTCAGCCTCAACCAGAATTCCGCAAATCTTTTTGCCTTCAACCCAGACGTCATTGGGCCATTTCACGCCCGCAGACACGCCAAACGAATCAAGCGCTTCTGCAATTGCCAGACCCGCTGCCAGCGCAAGACGCGACCACAGTGCCGGAGATTCTTTCGGCCTGACGATCAAGGTAAAAGCCAACCCCTCTCCCGCCGGGCAAGCCCAAGACTGACCCCGCCGCCCACGCCCCGAGGTTTGGCGCTCGGTCAGGATCACGCTGAGATCGGAAGCTCCCTTCAGCGCAATTTTTCGGGCCTCGTCGTTCGTCGAGCCGCACTCAGCCAAAAAAATGACCCGCTCAGCCCACTTCACCGAAAGGTCATGGAGGGTCTTCCCATCCCACTCATTGTCACTTGCCATCCGAAATATCCACAAATTCCAAAGAGAGATCGAGCGCCACCGCCGAATGCGTCACAGCTCCGACCGAAATAAAATTCACTCCGGTTTTTGCAATCTCCGCAACCGTCTCCAAATTTACGCCACCACTTGCTTCCAGCAAAGGCCCCCTCCCGTCACGCATTTCAACCGCCGCACGCAAGGATTCGTTGTCCATGTTGTCGAGCAGGATGTAGTCCACCCCGTCTAGTTTCAAAAACGCTTCAACCTGATCAAGTCGGTCGGCCTCCAATTCCACTTCCACCCCGGGCTTGTCAGTCCTCAGCTGATTGATCGCCTTCTGCAAAGCCTCGATTCCGCCCTCGGCAACAAGGTGATTGTCCTTCACCATCGCCCGATCGTAGAGTCCCATCCGATGATTCGTTCCACCACCGGCAACGACGGCAGCCTTCTCAAGAGCCCGCCAACCCGGTGTGGTTTTTCGGGTATCCAGAATCTTTGCCCCGGTTCCATCAATCAGCGCGACAAATTGGCGGGTCTTGGTCGCCACACCCGAAAGCCGCTGGAGGAAATTTAAAGCCACCCGCTCAGCGGTCAGAAGCGAACGGGCTTTGCCAAGAACTTCCATGACATAAGCTCTTGGACTTACATGATTTCCACTCTCCAGGAGAACCTTGACCGAAGTCTTTTCGTCGACCCGCTTGAAAACCTCTGCGGCAATTTCAACCCCCGCTACCACTCCATCGGCCTTCGCTACGATCAATCCGCGAGCCTCCCGGTGCTCCGGCACAAAATAGTTCGAAGTCACATCTCCGGGGCCTATATCTTCGGCAAGCGCCAGATCGATTAAAGTAGAAGTTCTTTCGTCCACTCCAAAACAATAGCGGGCAACACCGTTCATGCCAGCGTTTTGGAGGCGTTTTGTGACTGGCATCCTGCCACAATCGGGCCACAGTGGAGCTCGTTCAAATGTCGTCCATTTTTTCAAAACTCCCCGCAACCCTGGTCGTCGGCCTTGCGACTACCCTCGTGTCCTGCGAAGCCCTTAAAGGGCCTCAGGCGGTGGGCTCGGTAAAACTTGATCTCCCCGGGGCCTTTTCCAAAGCTGAATCCGGACAAAATGCCAAGATCTCAACCGGTTGGCTCGCTGAATTCAAAGATTCCCGCATGACAAAGGTCGTGAAGGACGCCCTTGCCCATAACCAGGGACTCAAGGCCGCAGCCTTCCGGCTGAAGGCCGCCCGGGAAGGAACCATCATCGGACGTGCCGCACGACTCCCCTCTATCAACGCCTCGACCTCATACCGCGAAACAGACGGCCGGAATATCTCCGCGAGCGAGAACTACTCCATCTCTCTCAACGCGGCCTGGGAACCAGACCTTTGGGGCCGACTCCGTAACCTCGACTACGCCACCCGCGCGAACTACGCAGCCTCAGTGGCCGATTTCCGGGGCGCCCGGCTTTCGCTCGCCGCCAACACCGCGCAGGCCTGGTGCAACCTCGTCACCTCCGAACAACAGCTCTCTCTAGCAAAGACAAACGTCGAATCATTCAGTCAGGCCCTCATCGTGGTCGAGCGACGCTACAAGGCGAACACCCTCCGCTCCGTCGATGTCCAGTTCGCGCGTAACAACGTCGCCAACTCCAAGCGTAGCCTCAGCGTTCGCCAACTCGACCGCGACAATGCCGCCCGAAATCTCGAAGTTCTCCTCGGGCGTTACCCGTCAGCGACCGTCACCTCATCAACCGATCTCCCCTATCTTTCAGAAAGCATCCCCGTCGGCCTTCCGTCCTCTCTCCTCGAACGCCGACCCGATCTCGAAGCCGCCCGCGCCCGCCTCTTCTCATCCGCCCAGAATGCCGAAGCTGCCCGCAAAAACCTCCTTCCCAACCTCCGCCTCACCGGGGGAGCCTCCAACGGTTCGGATACCTTTCGCCGCGCTTTCGATCCCAACTTTCTCGTTTACTCCATCGCTTCCTCACTCGCCCAAACCGTTTATCAGGGAGGCGCACTGAGCGCCCGCGCCCGCGCCGCATTGGATCAAAATCGCGCCTCCATCGAGGACTACACGCGCCTCGCCCTGCTCGCCTTTCGCGAAGTCGAATCCGCCATCGAAACCGACCGCTCCCTCGCCGAGCAGGAACGCTACCTCAGACAAGAAGTCAAACAGTCACAGCTCGCCGTCAAGCGCGCCCTGTCCGACATCAGCCTCGGCATCGATGGGGCCTCGTTCCTCGAATACCTCGAGGCCCAGCGCCGCGCGGAAGCCGCCGGCATCTCCCTGATTCGACTCAAAAACAGCCGCCTCCAAAACCGCATCGACCTCCACCTCGCCCTCGGCGGCGATTACTCCACGGCGGGAAAGTGAGCAGCGGGCCCGATCAATGAAAAGAAAGTCTCTCCCAAATTTCGCCGGAAGCGACAAACTTCAAAATCTCGATGATTGGGGATTTCCAGCCGACTCCACCGGCACCATGACCATCCTACCGCCCCCCGGCGAACCTCGACGGATCGATCCCCTCAGGCAGGATTGGCGTCGCTTTGCCTCGTTTGAATACATCTCACCCGGCACTCCCGGCGACCCAAATGACCTCGCGCAATACTCCCAGGAAGCAGGAGAAATTACCATCAGTGGAGCGATTAGCCGGAACTACCAGATCAGCGCCAAGCACAATCTTCGCTTGATTTTTAGGGCGAGAAATTCCCTCTACGGCAACGATGTCTGGGAGTTTATGAAGCCGCTTTTTCCAACATCTGGAGTTTTCCAATTCACTCAACTCCAAGTTCGCAATCCTACCAGTGACAGCTGGACCCAGCGCAACCGACTTGTCAGTCCGACTGCCACCGAGGAGAACCGGGCCCGCGCCAGCTACCTCCGCGAGGTGTGGGCGCGCAAAACCTTCCGGGCGATGAACCCTCTTCCCGATCCTGTTCAAAACAATAACCGCGGACTCCCAGAACCCACCGGCAACCTCATCCCCCACCGTCGCTGGATCAATCTCTTCATCAATGGCCTCTACTGGGGCGTTTATGATCTCACCGAGCGAGTCGATGAGGATTTCGTCAGGACCTATCTCGATCCTGATGCCGACTACGACGTCATCAAAAGTGAAAAGAAAACGAACGAACGAACTGCTCCGTTTGAACCCGTGGCCATCGATGGTGATCTCGTTGCGTGGAACAACCTCATTTCGGTTTGCAATCTCGCGAAAAGTTCTCCCAACGATCCAGCGGCACTTTCCACCGTCAGCAGCATCCTGGATCTCGACTCCTATTTCGACTACCTACTCGTCAACCTTTACATGCACAACTCCGACTGGGGAGGAAATGGCAACAACTGGCGGGCCTTCAAGAGACGTGGAGGTGGCAAGTTCCGCTTTACGATCTGGGACGCCGAAGTCGCGATGGGGCCTGGAGCGCTGGAAACCAAAGCCACTTACTTTGATTCTGAAAAAGGAGCTCTTTTGCCTCACAGCCTTTTGAAAGATCGAGAAGACTACAAAGCCGCTTTCCTCGCCCGGATGAACCAACACTTTCACACTCCCGGCGGCCTCTTTTCAGTCAATGGCCCCATCCATCATAGCAGCCTCACCTTCCAGAAAGCGATTGACGATCTCCGACCGCTCATGAACCTCGAATCGGCTCGCTGGGGAGATTCTTCCCTCCAGCCTGGTGAGGGAAGCCCCGTTCTCTATCGCGTCGATGATGACGATGATAACAACGGCCCCTTCGGCAACTTTGAAGATTCCACCAACTGGCATCGCGACACCTTCCTGAAAGACCGCCGATCCGACTTTCTCAACCAAATCGAAGCCGCCCTCGCTCCCGAAACCCCCTGAACCCCGAGCCCCATGACCACTCTTTCGACCGCCATTTCTGTTTTGCTGATCGCACCTCTGCCAGCGACCAGCCTTTTCCTCTATGAACCTTCGCCCTATTACAGTACCGAGGACTCGCCCTTCATTGACGGCATCAGGAGCGGTACGATCTACCTGGAGGATTTTGAGGATAACGCTCTGAATACTCCGTTTGTCACTTCACCAACTAATCTTAGCTATTTCGGCACGACAGTAAAAACCGACTTCCCCTTGTCTCAACGCTCGCTTGGTGTTGATGGCGATGATGGTGTGGTGGATGGCATCGTCAATCAAGGCGATTCATGGATTACGATTTTTCGGGCTTCATTTACCTTATCCCGCTTCAAGCGCTTCGAATTCTCACCCGACGAAGAGGGGCGCTATCCCACCTATGTTGGTATCGTCGTCACCGAGATTGGAAGCAGCCGGCTCGACGTTGATATAAACGTTGCAAACCCGGACGGCATTGGCCTGTTTTCAGATGGCGAGTTCGATCCTTCGGAGTGGTTTGATCGACCACCGAATCCCATCGGCGTCAGTGACAACCACCGCTTCATCGGATTCTATGCGGAGGAAGGCATTGCAACGCTCCTCATGAACAATGTCCTCCAGGTCGACCACCTTCAGTACGGATACGCCATTCCCGAACCCTCCACCCCCCTTCTTACTCTCCTCTCTTTTTCGTTTCTGCTCTGCCGGAAAAGGGATTAAGATGAACGCTCGAATTCCCCTAGCGCTCGCTGGTGGCCAGCCGGCATCTCCCTGATTCGTCTCAAAAACAGCCGCCTCCAAAATCGAATCGACCTCCACCTTGCCCTCGGTGGAGATTACGTCACCAAGTAAGACCCCGCCCTTCTACCTTTCGCTCACTGCGAGCCGGAAGAAAAACCTCTCGTTAAGATCCGGATTGAAGGACCCTGCACTTCGATAAGTGACAGTTGACAGCCCGTCATTGCTGTTCACCTCAGACACAAAAACGACAGCGTTCTGATCGCCCTCCCAGCTATCCAAATCGGATCCAACCTCCGGGACAACGCTAACATCATCTGCCGTGATTTTTCGTTGGAAGGAAACTACGAGGAAGTCGTTGGTGATGCCATTGCCGGTAAAACTCCGGACACCAACTTCAATTGGCGAGCCTCCCTCACTCCCGTCCGTATCACTCGTTCCAAGGGCGTGCTCGACAATGCTCGCGACCCCGTCACCGTCCAGATCCGCCATGGGATCACCGACCAAGCCGGTTTGATCGGAGCTTACCGGTGAACCTCCAACGAGGCCACTTGTCCTCCAATTTGTCGGATCACCATGATCCGGTGTCGCATTCATTCCCGCTACCAAAACCAAGCTATAACCGGGAAAGCCAGCCTCGCCCGGCCAAGGGAAAGCATCTCCATAGGTGAAGTCCTGAATCGTGGATCCGAAGGCATTCACGAGATGGATTCGCTCCCCCGCATTATCCAATCTGGAAGGAGCAAATTCCCCGGCAATTGAGCCACTGAGCGAAGTGCCATAACGGGCCTCAAACGCAGCTTGATTTCTCACCACCAACATCCTCGCGCCCGGAGCAAGTGTTGTGAAATTTCCACCTGTAAAATCGAAGTCGATCCCTGCCTCAAAACGAACGTCGGTAAGCTGAATGACTTCGTTGCCCACGTTTCTCAACTCAATCCATTCAAAGTCCGAAGGATCGGCCGACACAGCTTGTTCCGCCAGGCTCGGGGCGGCGGGCGCATACATCATTTCAGAGACAACGAGGTTCGCGGCCGAGGCGGGAGTACCCACCAGGAACGTTCCCTGGGTTGAGCCCGACCATGAAGTCAGGTCCGTCCCGCTTCGAGCACGCGCTGTGATCACCATCGTCGAAGTCACGGTAACCGGAGGATTGGTGGAGGCCGCGGGCGAGATCCCCCCGCCCGGCAGACGCGGGTCTGTTCCGTCCGTAGTGTAATAAACCGTTCCTCCCGCACCTGAAAACGAAACATTTGTGCCCGCCGAAACTAATCCCGGAGAAACCGTAAACTGTGGCTTGGCCGTGTATTGTCCATCAATCCAACTTGCCCGGGTCGAGAGCCAGTTCTTCAACACATTAACCTGATTGGTGTAGCCTCCACTCGGGCGCACCGCCGTCCACTTGTTGAAGTTTCGAGCCTGGGGAGAACTGCCCAGACCCGGATTGGTTCCAGCCGGATCCTGGAAGTCGAGCTGCGAGGCGAAGTCATCAATAATGGAATCGATATTAGCGGTGGAAAAGGTCGTCTGTCTTAACTCCTGCCAGAGATCGGTGTGCTCTTGACGGAAGTCTGGATTCGACAAGGCCTGCCCCCACCACGGGAAACGCGAATCACCATACGTCCGGCTGGAATCGCCAGTACCATCCCAGCGTTGTGGATCATTGTCACGGCTGTCTGTGGAACCCATGGTGCGATCAAAGTCCCATATCGGTCCGGCTCCAACTTTGCCCCCATTAGTTTCATCGTGGTGCTTGTAGTAGTAGCCGCTTAACCGAAAACCATCGACATTCATCGCCAGGGTATTCAACCAATGGTGACGTAACCACGAGAAGCTATCGATGTATTCCGTGAAGTGTTTCCCGTTCGCCGGATTTATCCAACCGGGATTGTAAAGAGCAGCATCAAATTCATTCAGATGACCTCTCAGCCAGGTCTGCTGAGCCGCAACAACATCATCTTCCTTGGGATAAACCCAGCCGAAGGTCCCCATCGAATTTACCGAGAAGCCGCTATCACCGGGATCGAGACGATCCTTTTTCCAGAGGTAGCCGCCGCTGATATCAGGCTCGGTCACATCACCCGGACTCAGCCTCTTCACTCCCACCCTGTCATTATCACGCTTGATTTTTTCCATGAGGGTATAGACACCGACGTAGTCACCCGCATAAGAAAGATTCCCGCCCCCGGTATTCAAAAACACCTCCACGAAGCGGGTGCGCACCGCGTATTCTCCGGTCTCATTGCTCAATTGATAGATGAGAGGATTCCGCATCAAGGCGCGATCAAAAGTATAGCGTCCGCTTAAAACCCAGTCCGATTCTGCCGGCATTCCCAAGGGAGAAATCGCTTGATCTTCCTTACTCTCATCCTGGGATTCCAGCGAAAGAGAATACTTGGCAAACCCGGCCGAGGACGAACCGCGAATTTTCATGTTGCAGCGGGTCGCCACCGCGAATCCGGCGGACATTCGACTCCGATTGTCAACACTCGCATCGGGCTCAATGATGCCCCAAAACCCATCCGTGTCGCCGTTCGGTTTCCCTCCACTCCAATTCTCCAACACAACGATTGGAAGATTCGAACTGAAGTTTGCAATGTCGCTTTCCAATTTAAGGTATGAGGCCATCGCAATGGGCCCGGAAGATCCATTCTCACCAAAAATGCGGGCGCGCAACTGGCTGCTTTGCGTGATCGAAAAAGCACCTGTATAAAGAGTTGAAGACACCGTGGGCTCTGATTTATCGAGGGTGTAGCGAATCGATTGACCAACCGCAGCACCGGACAGAGCCACTTGAAAATTTGAACTAAAAGTCCGGCTGGGCACCGAGATCGTCACCTCGCTTGCCGGAAGACCTTGCTCGGTTCCGTTTACCGCTCCGGGGGTTGGTGTTAGGAAATATCCGGCATTGCCCAGAGCCGGGTCAGAGAGCCGGGTCGCAATCAAGCGCGGCCGAAACAAAAGATCCGAACTGGTTGAACTCCGGTTAAGACCATGAATGGCCAGCACGTTATCTCCCTCCACCAACTGATTGGTAAAAGCGCGTAAATCAAACGGGTTAAATTGCAGCGCATTCCCATCGGGATGATCATTCGAAGCAATTGAATTCCAAGTCAAAGAGGCTGGCGCACGATCGCGCGCGACCTCCACGCCATTCAGATAAGCGACAAAGCCATCGTCATATTGGAGCAGCAATTCCAGATCGGAAATCTCACTGACGTCAGTCACCGAAAAAGGAATTCGGAGATACACACTGGTTTGTTGGTTGTAAATCTGCCCCTCAATGTCCGTGTTAATCGCGGCATCATATCCGCTACTCCGCTCATAACCCACACCGGTAGTCCCCTGGATCCACGCGCCGTCATTGAACCCAATATTCTGCCAGGTCGAACCGAGATTGCCATTCGGGGGCACCAGAACCGAGCATGCAGCGCCGGTCTCGATCAGTGTTTCACTGCTCGTATTTCCCAACTGCTGCAGTCCATACGAGGAATCCTCAAACTGCACCGGATAAGAAGGAGCGTATTCATCGACCACCGTCACGCCATCCGGCGCGACCAAGGCGAGATACTCACCTCCCGACGAAAGCTTGAAATTGGTGTGAAGTTCCGAACCGGCAACCGCCCTGTCCTTGTCTGATGCAAAGATCACCAGAAAACCGGACGGAGGCAGCGAAGTTCCCACAGGCACAGACCACTTCGTAAGAACCGCCGCATCGTCGGTCAGATAATACCCGCTTAGGTCCACCGCAACTGGGTCGGGGTTGAAAAGTTCGATCCAGTCCGACTGATCCCCATCTTCGTCACTCAAAGTCGCTGAGTTACTGGCTTGAAACTCGGTCATCAGAGGAGCTCCGACCATAGGTGCGGTTGAGGCGAAGAGGAAAAAACCAAAGTGGATCAAAAGGGAAAACAGTCTCATCAAGCAAGCCGGCCGTTCGACCAGATCGCGGAAGATGACTAATTTCAAATTGCATCGCAAGTTCCACTTTTTTGATGGCGACCTACAAAGCCCATCGAACCTCCACTTGATGGAACAAGGGTTAAGGGAAAATCAGATCCACGGAGGAAGCAACCATCTTTCCCCTTCCATATATTCGATTGTGAAAAACCAATCCCCAGGTAGTCCGCGCCCAGCCTATGAACGCTTTGAAACTGATACTAGCCGCCTCAATGTGCGGATCGCTGAATGCTTACACGGTTGCGATTACAAATGTCGTCTTTGCTGACGAGACTGCCGTCCCCATTCTCTTGCCGGACTCAACTCCGGTTCCCTATGGTGAAGGCTCGATTGCTATCGGCTACTTCAACAGCCTTGGTGTCGCGGATCTGCAAGTCGTTGATTACGATCTCTTGCTGGGGGATTTTGTCCAGTTCGACGGACCGGATTCGGAAGCCCCCATCAGAGCATTCGTCGGCGTGCCCGGCTTTGCCGATGTCAGCATCAGCGACCCCATCCCCAAGGGGAGTGATAGTAATTTCACTGACGAAAACATTTTTGTCCTCATTGGGAACGAATCGTCTCTTGAGGAATCCAACAGCTTCGCCCTTTACGACTCTGGCATCATGTTTGGGGAAGATAACCAGCTTGGTCTCGGAGGAACCGAAGTTTACATCACCGACCCGGTCGACGGCCTC
>JAUIGV010000031.1 GCA_030432565.1 Verrucomicrobiia bacterium
GAAGAGGGATTCGTCGTTTTGGACGATCTCACGGACAAAAACAGGGGTCGGTCGGGAGCCGTTTTGTAGAATCGTGGCGTAGGCGGTGGCCAGCTCAAGAGGTGAAACACTCAAGGTGCCACGGTAAAGGTCGTCTCCCTTCCCAAAGGTGCCCTCAAATCCGAACCGTTTCAAAAGCTGGATGGCGTCCTGGGCTTGAAGTTGCCGTCCGGTTGAGACCGGGTTGCCCTCGATGGGCAGGTGGCCGCGCTCGAGGGCGATGGTCCCGATCAATGGCTCGATCATTGCCGGGCCGAGATCGCGATGGGAATCGAGGGCCCGGTTAAAGCCCGTCGGGTTTTCTTCACGGCATCCGACGACGCCCAGGACATCACCGTTGCCTGGATCAAGGGCAATCGCAGCCATTTGGCAACCTGCCGGAAGGACGGACTCCTGGACAAGTTTTTCAAGCCCCTGCTGGAGTTTGAAATCAATGGAAGTCATCACTTTCAATCCGCCCGTGGTGATTTGCGTTTTGTTCAGAACAATTTCGAGAGGGCGTCGAAGAACGCGTGTGCCATGCCCGGTCTCCGGGTTTTCGGCGTCCGGGTCGCGCAATTCCAGAGGTTCGGATTTGATGGTTTCGGCCTCGCTTTGAGAAATCACACCCGTTGTGACCAGTCGGGCGAGGACTTCATCCCGCTGGCGGATGGCGCCTTCGAGGTTTCTCCACGGGCTGCAGGCGTGAGGGGCCCTGATGATTCCCACGAGAAGCGCGCATTGCCCTCTGGTGAGTTTAGAGGTGGGGCGGCCGAAGTAGTTGAGTGAGGCTTCCTCGATGCCGTTAAATCCGGAGCCAAAGTAGATTCGATTGAGATAGGCGGTTAGAATCTCGGGTTTTGAGAACTTGGACTCGATGCGATAAGTGAGGGCGATCTCGAGAAATTTCCGGTTGAGGGATTTTTTTTCACGTAAATCGAAGGTGTTACGTGCGAGTTGCATCGAGAGGGTGGAAGCTCCTTGGGTGAAGTCGAGGTCTTTGACATTCCTCAAGGTCGCGCGGGCGAGGCCCCAAAAATCGACGCCTTCGTGGTCCATGAAGCGGGCGTCTTCCCTGGCAAAAAGGCAGCTTTGTAGAAACTCCGGGATTTCGTCGTTCTCAACGAGGCGGCGGTTGGCACCGTGGATCGTCCCTATTTCAGCTCCATGGCGGTCAATCAAGACGGTGCGCTCCGGCATGCGGGAGACTTCGGAGAGATCGAACTTGCTGGCCTGCCAGGCATACCACCCGATCACCAGAAGGATTGGAATGAGCAGGGTGAGCCCCCCTTTCCAGGCAAACTCCCAGAGCCGCCTCAGGGTGCGCGTCCATCTGCTCCAGCGCGGTTGGCGATGGTAGGAATTCCAGCTCATTGTCAATCTTGGTTAGGGGAAGGCCGGAAGAGTGGCTTCCGGATTTGCCATTGCCGGAGGGCTGATCTTGAAAGTTGCGCCGCTTTCGGTGGTGTGCTCTACCGCAGCAAGGGGCACCACTGTCACGAATACGGTCTCTCGATCTTCAAAAACGGTCTCTCCAACATTTAGAATAGCGGCACAGTTCCGCTGTTTTTCTAGCATTAACGTATTTCCCACCTGAAAACTTTCAGTTGTGGCGTCTTGGGACGGGAAGAGGCACTCGATAAAAACTGGGTAAGGGAGGGGATCCGCGACCGCATCGGGCCGGATCAGGGCTTGTGCTTTGACTACGATGCCGGGGCTGAGGAAATCCTCTTCGGTGAGCTTTTCGACCCCGATGACACGGTATTCGCCAGTGACGTAGGTTAGAAATTTGGGTTTCTCGAAGTTGGTCAGGTAGGCGCGGCGCAGCTCCTTGTTGAGGGCTTCGAGATCAGAGCTGCTAAAGCTTTGGAATTGAGCTTCGAGCTCCTTTGGATCGCTGTCCTTTTGGGGGACAGGGGTATCGCGGAGGGAAAACGCTTTGGGCGCTTCGAGGCGGCCCACTTTCATCATGAGCTTGTAGCTGGTCGGGTTGGTGGGATCCCGAAAGAGGTTGAGGCAAACGATCCACGAAGTGATGGCGAAAGTGATGGCGAGAATATTGGCAAGGAACCACCAAAAAAGCGGGGGCCGCTTTTTGGGGAGATCATCGAAGTCCGACCGGGCCATCTTTGGGGCTACTTGCAGTTGGTTCCGTCCAGAGCCGGGTCGTATTCAGGCTTTTTGCCTTCTTCGGCTGGTTCGAAGGACGTTCCGCATCCGCAAGAGCGGGAAGCGTTCGGATTGAAGATTTTAAAGCCCCTGTCCGAGAGTTCATCGGCAAAATCAACGGTGCACCCCTCGAGGAAATCGAAGGAGTCGTGCGCCACGATGAAGCTGGTGCCGTTCAGGTTGATGATTTCATCTCCATCTTCAGGTTCTCCGATACGCATGGTGTATGCGAGGCCGGCACAACCGCCACGTTCCACGCCGAGCCGGAGCCCGGAGCCTTCCGGCGCGTCTTTGGAGGCAAGCAGGGCGGCGAGTTCGCTGGCGGCTTTTTCGGTGACTGTGATCATGGCTCTTCGCGAGGAAGGTATGAGTGGAAAGTGAGTTCTTCCAGTGTTCTTTTGTCAAAGACCGTGAAAGAAGAGGAGATGGTGAAGGTGAATCCGTGTTCCCGGAGTTCCCCCTTGGCCCGGTGAAGTGAGTCAATTTTCGGGATCTGCTTTGAGAAATGTGATCCGGCACTGGATGATGTCTTGTGAATGGTTTATGACCGCCGGCGTGGCCGCTGATCAGGAAATTCGCACCTCATGGAAAGCCCGCGTGAGCGGTATCCTTGGCGGGTGGTTGATTCGCTTGCTTGGCATGACTTTGCGCCGCGAAGTGACCGGCAATGTCAGCGAGCGAAATGCCAGTGAACGCCCCATCATTCATGTGTTGTGGCACAACCAGATTTTGGTTTCTCCCTACCTCTGGAGAAAAATGTATCCGAAGCGCGAGTGCGTGGTTTTAACGAGTGCAAGCAAGGATGGGGTGGTGTTGGCATCAGCGGTGAAGGTTTTTAAGGTGGGCGCGGTGCATGGCTCGAGCAGTCGGCGCGGCGCGGCGGCAATCGTGGCGCTCAGGCGGGCGGCCCGAAGTGGCAAGGATCTCGTTATTACTCCCGATGGCCCCCGGGGGCCTCGTTATCACCTTCAACCCGGAGTGATCAAAATTGCCCAAACGACCGGTCTTGTCGTGGTTCCCATGAGGATCGAGTATCTTTCGTGCTGGACTCTGAAAAGCTGGGATCGTTTCAGGATTCCGAAGCCATTCAGCAAAGTGAAGATCACGCTTGAGGAACCGATGATGGTCCCACGCCAACTTGATGCCGGTGAATTCGAGAATGAGCGGCTTAGGCTTGAGAATTGCCTGTTGAAAGGTATTACGGACCGCGAAGAAAACCATGGCAACGATCATTGATGGCAAAAAAGTGGCAGAGGAAGTTCTCGCCGAGTGTTCCCGTGAAATCGCGGAGCTGAAGGCCTCCGGAATCACTCCGGGTTTGGCGGTGGTTTTGGTGGGGGAAGATCCGGCCAGCCAGGTCTATGTGAATTCAAAAGTCAGGAAGTGTGCCGACTTGGGGCTGCATTCGGAAAAAATCGTGCTCTCAAAAGACGCGAGCCAGGAGGAGGTGCTGGCCGTCGTGAAACGGCTCAATGAAGATGCTGCGATTCACGGGATTTTGGTGCAATCACCACCGCCGCCACAGATTGATGAAGAGGCAATTGTGCGGGCGATTGATCCAGCCAAGGATGTGGACGGATTTCATCCCGAGAATGTCGCCAAACTGGCGCTGGAAGATCCCTCAGGATTCGTGCCGTGCACTCCGGCGGGATGTATGAGACTTCTCGAAGCCAGCGGAATTGAGACTTCCGGGGCCGAAGCAGTGGTGGTGGGCCGAAGTATGATCGTGGGAAAGCCGATGGCGCTTTTGCTCATGGCGCGTGGAAGTGATGCCACGGTGACGGTGGCTCATTCCCGGACCAAGGATCTGGCCGCAGTTTGCCGGCGTGCGGATATCATCGTGGCTGCCGTTGGAATTCCCGAGTTCATCAAAGATGGTTTTGTGAAGGACGGGGCAACGATTATTGATGTTGGGATCAATCGTGTGGAAGATCCGGCTGCGAAACGCGGCTACCGCCTTTGCGGCGATGTCGCTTACCATGATGTTTTCGAAAGAGCCGGTGCGATTACCCCGGTCCCAGGTGGAGTCGGGCCAATGACGATCGCAATGCTGATGAAAAACACGATCAAGGCAGCGCGGGCGATGTAGGTCATGGAGGGGCTCTCTCCAGCCCGCCTTCCGGCATGGTTGACGCTTTGAAGTGACTCTCTCCGGAAATCAAAAAAGCCGCATCCCGGAGGAGGCGGCTTTTTGAAAGGTTGGGTTCGTGAAAGCGGATTAACGCTTCGAGAACTGGAAGCGCTTGCGGGCGCCGGGCTGTCCGGGCTTTTTACGCTCCTTGGCCCGTGGGTCGCGGCGAAGGAGGCCTGCGGCTTTGAGTGCTGGACGAAGCTCGGGATCGTGGATGATCAGGGCGCGGGCGATGGCCAGTTTGATGGCATCGGCCTGTCCGTGAAGTCCTCCGCTGCGTGAAACAGCTTTGACATCGAACTTGTTCCTCAGGTTTGTGACCTGAAGAGGTTCGAGGAGCTGACCCTGCAAGGTGAGGGTGGTGAGGACGTCCTCGAAAGGCTCGCCGTTAATTGTGATTTCTCCGGTTCCAGCGGTCAGCCAGACGCGGGCAACGGCGGTCTTGCGACGTCCGGTTGCGGTAAAAGTTTCGCTCATGGTATTTTAAATAATGAGTAAAGGTTTAGAGAGTGACAGGCTGTGGCTCCTGGGCTTCGTGCGGGTGTTCTTCACCGGCGTAAACCTTGAGCTTTTTCATCTGGGCGGCACCAAGCTTATTCTTGGGGACCATGCCTTTGACGGCCCATTCGAGGATGAGCTCGGGACGACGCTTGCGGACCTTGTTGGGAGTTTCAATGGTCTGGCCGCCAACATAACCGGAGTGGCGGGCGTAGATTTTGTGCTGCTCCTTGCTGCCGCTGAACTTGGCGTGCTCGGCGTTGATGATGACAACGAAGTCACCGGTATCGATGTGAGGCGTAAAAATCGCCTTGTGCTTTCCGCGAAGGAGACGGGCTGCCTCCACGGCGACTTTTCCGACGATCTGGTCCTTGGCATCAATGATGTGCCATGAACGCTCGACGTCAGCTGGTTTTGCTGAAAACGTTTTCATTGTTTTACTGGGTTCCGTTGGGCCCGCCGGGGAATCCGGCGCGCTTTAAGGGGCGCGCAAGCTAGGAGGCCCGGAGTGAGGTGTCAACGCAATTATCAGGAAAGCGGAGCTTGCGAAATCCGACCAAAGCGGTCAGAAATCGCCGCGTGCGGGATCTCCTCAAAAATCCACTCTGGAATGCCCGGTCAATCGGTCGGCCGATGCCGGATACGACTCATGCCTGTGCTGTTTCCCTGCCAACCTGGGACTCTGTGATCGGTTACGAGGAGGGACGGGACCGGGTGATGAAGAAGCTGGAGGCTGGTTATCCCCGCTTTTTTCTTCATCCACTCGTGAAGCGGGTTTTTGCGAAGGCAACCGAGGAAATCGCAGAAACAGGAAAGCGGGCTATTGTTTTCCCTCATAAAAGAGCAGCGCAGGGAGCCCAGCGGTACGTTGAGCGCAAGTTGGCGGTGGCGACGCGGATCGCGTCCTATGAGGAGGGGATGCAGGCATTAATTGTTCCGGAGACGGCGATTGGAGTGGCGATGGAGTATTGGAGGTTTTCGGGTGAAATCATTAGCAGCCGTCGGGCGGAAGATCTCCTTCAGGAGCGCGAGCCCGAGGGGGGGTCAGTGGTGATGTTGAAGCAACAGTTGTCGGAATTTTCCGGTGCAGCGCTGGATGACCACTATCTTTTTGAAAGCGGGATGTCTGGAATTTTCGCGGCTTATCGGGCGGTCATGAATCTTTTTCCGAGCAAGAAAACCCTGCAGCTTGAGTTCCCCTATGTTGATGCCTTAAAGGTGCAGGAGCGATTTGGAAACGGCGTGGTGTTTCTTTATGATGCGGACGGGGAAGATCTTGATGCAGCGGTGCGACGAATTCAGGAGGGGGAGTTTGCGGCTGTTTTTTGCGAAGTTCCCAGCAATCCGCTTTTGAGAACAATCAACCTTCCCCGGATTTCGGAGGCTTGCCGCCAGGGCGGGGTGCCACTGGTCGTGGACGATACCGTGGCGAGTTCGATCAATTTGGAGGTTTTGAAGTATGCCGACCTTGTGACGACAAGCCTGACGAAGTGGATTTCCGGAGTGGGCGATGTCATGGGCGGGATGCTCACGCTCAATGAAAACTCACCCTGGATCACCGAATTCCGCTCGTTTTTGGGCGAAGACACGGAGGGTGGGTCACGACTTTACAGCGGGGACTGCCGGGTTCTCAGCTCGAATATCAAGGGGTTTCGCAAGCGCGTTGAAAAATCAAATGAGAATGGCGAGTTGATCGCTGATTATCTCCATGAACATCCGGCGGTTGGGCGGGTCTGGTATCCCAAGTTTAACACGCCTCACGAATACCGCCTGATTCGTCGGGAGAACGGGGGATACGGCGGGTTGGTTTCGTTTACGCTAAAGCAGCCGCGCAAGATGCCCAAGGTTTACGATGCACTGGAGCTTTGCAAAGGGCCGAGCCTCGGAACGGAGTTCACCCTGGCCAGCCCTTACACGATGCTGGCACACTACTTCGAACTCGATTGGGCGGAGGCTTGTGGAGTTTCGCCGAACCTACTGCGTTTGTCGGTGGGCAATGAAGATGGGGAGATCATCATCGGGGCCCTCGCCCGTGCCCTTGATCTTGCTTAAACCAGACCATCGCGCTTCGCCTGCTTCCAGTAAGCGTATTCGGAGCGATTGAAATCGACGTATTCCGGTGAAAGGTCGGAGGCGTAAATCCGGTGGTCCGCGTCTCCGATCCCAAGATCAATAATGATTTTGAATTCCGTTTTGCTCACGATGTTTCGGAGGACTTCGGGATTTGTTTTTGCCTGCAAGCCACCTTTGCATGCAGGCTTGGAGTCGTAATAAATATCGACCAACTCTTCGCGGATGCTCGCTCCGGAATAGCCGACGGCATGGATGATCCGGCCCCAGTTTGGGTCCTCGCCATTCCACGATGATTTTACCAAGGCAGAGTTGGCGACAGCCTGGGCCACCTTTCTGGCGTCGGACGGATTTCGGGCCCCCTTGACCTCAAGGGTGACAAACTTGGTGACACGCTCGCCATCCCGCACAATGGCCTTGGCCAGCTTGTTCATGACAAACTCAAGGGCATGGCTGAAGTCCCGGCACTCTTTTGTTCCCCGCCGGATCGTTTTATTTTCCGCGGCACCGTTGGCGAGGACGATGACCGAGTCATTTGTGGAAGTGTCTCCATCAATGGTGATCCGGTTAAAGGTATTCTCGACGCCATTACCAATGGCTTCCTTCAGGCAGCCTTTTCCAATGTTGGCGTCGGTGGTGATGAAGCAAAGCATGGTCGCCATGTTGGGATTGATCATGCCGGCTCCTTTGGCACAACCTCCGATACGAACCCGCTTGCCGTGGAGCTCGAATGAGATGGCAAATTCCTTCTCGTGGGTGTCACTGGTGATGATGGCACGGGCGACGTCGTTTCCGTTCTTTGGTCCCAGGCCGCGCACCAGATCCTCGTATCTCGACTCGATTCGCATCATGGGCATTGGAAGTCCGATGACTCCGGTGGAGCAAACGCCGACTTCACGTTGTCTGAGTTCAAGAAGCTTGGCGGTTTCCCTCGCCATGGTTTTGGCGTCCTGCATGCCGGTGGGCCCGGTGCAGGCGTTGGCGTTTCCGCTATTGGTAATGATCGCCCGCAGGCTTTCGGCCCGGAGGTGGCTTTGGGACACGCGCACCGGAGCGGCTTTGACGCGGTTTTGGGTAAACATCCCGGCGCTCAAGCAATCTCTTTCGGAAAAAATGAGCGAAAGATCAAGACGGTCCGATTTCGGATCCTTGATGCCACATGAGATTGCGCTCCCGTGGAAGTCGCGGGCGGCGCAAACACCACCTTTGATTCGTGTGTAGGGAAGATCCATGGAGGGGAGAGAGTGTGCGATGGTTAGAGATTTTGCAATCCGTCAGTTGGACTATTTCCGACCAGGAGATTGAAGCTCTGGATGGCCTGTCCAGCAGCTCCTTTGCCAAGATTATCTTCGGTGCTTTGAATGATCACGCGTCCGGTGCGAGGATCGTGATGCCAACCAATGTCGACGTAGTTTGTTCCGGTCACGTGTTTTGTGTCTGGTGAGGCTCCGGGTCCGCGGAGGCGTACAAAGGGTGCGTCTTGATAAGCCTTTTCAAGAGCAGCTCCGACACGGTCGAAATCGCCGGTCAATTTGGCAAAAGTCGTGGTGCAGATTCCGGCCGTCACCGGAATGAGGTGGGGAACA
The DNA here is from genome assembly GCA_030432565.1 of Verrucomicrobiia bacterium. GTDB lineage: Bacteria > Verrucomicrobiota > Verrucomicrobiia > Verrucomicrobiales > Akkermansiaceae > SW10. The sequence continues at coordinate 8,473 of JAUIGV010000031.1, forward strand.
AAAGAGATCGTTACCTCTTCACCAGCGGCCTTTCCGAGTTCCTGCTCGATTTCGGAGAGATGACGGTGGCGGGGAAGACCGTAAGAGCGGACGCTTTCATTGACTTCGGCGAAGATGAGCGAGAGGTCTGCTTTGCGACCGGCGCCGCTCACTCCGCTCATGGAGGAGACGGCGATGGATGAGTGCTCAATGAGTCCCTCTTTTAGTAGTGGAATGAGAGGAAGCATGATCGAGGTTGGGTAGCATCCGGGCGAGGCGATGAGTCGCGCGGCTCTGATTTCAGCTTCGTAAATTTCCGGGAGTCCGAAGACCGCTTCGTCGAGGAGCTCGGGGGCCGGGTGAGGGTGATCGTAGAAATCCTGATAGACGGTCGGATCGTCGAGACGAAAATCCGCGCTTAAATCGATGACCTTGAGCCCGCGATCCAGAAGGTCCCGCGCAAAAGGAGCGGCGGCTCCGTGAGGGAGGGCGAGAAAAGCGACTTCCGCGCCTGTGGCCGCAACGGCTTCCATATTTGGTTCCATGAAACAGATTTCAGTGCCGGGGTGGCCTTCGAAACGGGGGAACACATCGGTCACTTTTTTCCCGGCATTGGCGCGGGAAGTGATGGCGACAACCTCGGCATACGGATGGCAAAAAACGAGCCGGAGGAGCTCCAGCCCGGTGTAGCCGCTGGCTCCGATGATCGCGATTTTGGTAACTCCAGACATGTGGAATGGTTGTGCGATGGAGCTTCCCGTGGGGCAAGCGCGAAAAAGTGGGAATTCCCACCCTTGAATTGTTGGCGTTTTGCGTGCACATCTTGGGGGTCGTCGTAATGAAGAGCTTCGCGTTAATGATCCTCACTCTGCTAATGGTTCCAACCCTTGGGGGGACGGAGCTGGGTGAGGCTGTGAAGCCTCTCCATGAACCGACGATTGAGAATGCCAGGCTTGTGCTGGAGAAGTTGGACTCTCTGGTTGCCGGGGGTGATCCCCGCACGGTCACTCTTGGGAAAAAGATGCATCGGAGTGTGAAGCGAATTTTCACCAAGGAGCATAAGATGAATGAAGGCCAAAAGGCGGCAGCGGAGCGGGAGGTCAAGGCCAAGCAGTATGATAAGAATGGCCGCCAGTGGCTAAAGCCGAATATCCATGGCCGGGTCAACAAGCTGGCGGCATCCGCTGCTTTTCGTGATGCCAGGGAATTGCGCCGCGAGTCGCAATGGGCGCAGGAAGCGCATTCGAAGGAGTGGGCGGAGGAAGTCGCTGATTTTGAAAGGATGCTCGGTGATTTAAAATTTTCCAAGGAAGATGAAGCTCTTCTTACCTTGGCGGGGCTCTTGGCGACGATCGTGAAGCGGACGGATTGGGTTGATCGTCCTTCGCTGAAGTACGATGAATCTAGGATTCAATTCATTCGCAATCTGGTCGCGAATAAAGATCGGTGGTTAACCCTGGCGACACACGCTGCCGATGCGGGTGAGCTTGAGTTATCCTACGATTTTTACCGCCGTGCCGGAAGTGACCTGGGGAGGTTTCGGGTGGGGGCGAAGTTGGCCGGTCAATTGGCCGCGGAGGGGTATCCCGGGTCCTCGATTAATTTGTGGAAAAGGCTGGGCGAGGTTGATCGTGCCGGGGAGTTGCAAAAGGAAGAGCCCGAGCTCGTTGCCGAGGATTTCAAGCCCTTGGAGGGGCTGGCGTTGAGCCGTAATGTGGCTCCGGCTTGTGTCCGGATCTCGACCGCGAATGGGCACGAGACCGGCTTCTTTTACCAGGAGGGTGGTTACGTGATCTCCTGCAAGTGGCTCCTCTTAAACAAGGAGGGGGAGGTATTGCCGGTGACGGTGACTCTGGAAGATGGACAGAAGTTTGTTGCGAAGGTTCTCGGTGTTTCAAAGGGGCATGACATCGCTGCTTTGAAGATTGGGCATGAGGGGCATGAGTTGCTGCCGCTTGGCGATCGCAAGGATCTTAAACCGGGGCTCGCGCTCAAACTTTTTGGGTTTTCAGGGAAGGAAAGGAATATCGCGGAGGCGGTTCCTTGCACGGTGCTTGCACCGATGGATGCCTGGAACAACCAACCAACTTCAAGGTTGGCGCTCGATGCAAGTCAGGGGTGCCGGGGCGGGCCGGTTGTTGATCAGCGCGGGCGGGTGTTGGGGATCTTCCTGACCTCAAAAGCTGGAAACGCCCGCTCTCTCGAGGTGGGGGCGATCCATGCCTTTGTGAAGCAGTTTTAGCAGGTCCGGATCCGCGCCCGGGAGAGGTGATCAGTCAACTTCCTTGGTTTCGATGTCTTCGAAAGATCTGAGTGCCTTTGGTCCTTCGGTGGCGTTTTCGATGGCGGCGATTCCTTCGTTGAGGCCCTTGAAGAATTCGTTTGTCGCCCAGGTGGGAAATTCGAGGAGCTTGCCGGGGCCGAGGTTGGCCTGATAGTAGGCCCGCGCCTTATACAATGAAGGGAGTGCTGATTTGGCTTCGGTCCCGAAGCTTTTGAGCACTTCCATGATGCGGAAGATGCGGGCCTGGGAACCGTGCGGTTTCATGGAAAGGACGTATTTAGCAGTGACGGGAACGGTCTCTTTGAAGTTGTATTTGGCGAGAAGCTTCATTCCAGTTTCACGGATCTCGGCGTTAAACATGATGCCGCTGGGCGAGGCGTTCTCGACTCCCCAGGCGATGTCGTCCCAAAGAGGGGCGAGTTGTTCGAAGCTCATTTTGTTCATTCCGTTCGCGACGAAGTTGCGGACGAGACCATCTTGGTTTCGAATGAGTCGACGAATGGCGGGGATGAGAAGTTTTTGATCAACAGCTTTCATATCGCGGCGGAGAAGGCCGCGGGGTGAACCGTTGTATCCATCTCCCCAGAGGACGAAGGCGACGTATCGTTGGTTCATTTCGCGGGGATCATCGGCCATGGTGGTGGTCGCTGATTTGAGGAGAACCGGAACGGCCTTCTCCCGGGCGGGTTCCCCGATGGCGCAGAGGGCGCAGCCGGCACGGAAACGGATCCACTCGTCTTCGTGGGTGAGCAGAGCGACGAGGCCATCGATGGCGGGTTCGGCTTTGGGTCCCTGGTGCTCGAGCCCGTAAATCCCTCCGAGGATAATTTCGCGGTCCATGATATCGAGCATCTTCATGAGCGTTGGGACGTGGTTGGTTGGCTTTTTGGCGAGCGATTTGGCGGCTCTGATTCGCATCGGCATGGACCAGGTGTTGAGGCGTTTGAGAAGTTCCTCGTCGGGAAGTGAGTCGAAACTGTCGGTCTTGATAAGGCCGTTGCGGTGCCAGACGTTGTAGCCTTCCCCGGCGATCATGGTGTCGGCGAGCGCTTGGCTGGTGAGGGCTTTTTCGAGCTTGAGTCCGCGTCCGGTGATTTCGAGTTTACGCAAGGACATGGCGTAGGTGAGAAGTCGGGCTCCGGTGGTGTCCCAGCCCGGGGTGGTGTGTTCCGATCCGATCATGTTGGCACCGCCTTGATAGGTGAAGCCGCCGTCCCACTGACGTTCGAGATCGTAGAACCACTGTTGTTTCTCCATGAAGGCGGCGGCTGCTTCGGGGCCGGCCCGCATCGCCCCGAGTGGTCCCCAGGCGTAGCTCCAGAAGTTGCCGGTGTGACCTTCTTCGCGTTGGCTGTATGAGGCTACGGTCATGCGGGCAAAAAACTGGTAGGCTTCGGGATTGCCGAGAAGGTCAAAAAAGATGACGGCAAGGGAGCTGCGTCCGTTGCTGTCGTGAACTTCCCGAGGGGAGTGGTCACCGTAGGGAATGTTTCCTTTGTTGACGAAGCTGGAGAAGAAGATCTCTGATTTGCGGATGGCCTCTCCGACGACGGGATCATCAATGCCACATTTCTGGTTCAAGATGAGGGAGACGGCGCACGAGAGGGAGGGCTGGCACATCGCACCGTAGCCGAGGAGGATGCCTCCTTCCCTCGCATTGTTGTGGCCCCAGGTGCCAACGAGGCTTTGACCTCCGGCGAGGTAAAGGGCCATTTCGCGGATCTTGGGCAGCACTTCTTCGTCTTTGGTGAGCAGGTAATACTCGGAGAGAAAGATGTTCATGTAACCCATCCGCCAGGAGGACATGCTGTAAGCGTCTTTGACCTTGAGCGATCGGGCGTAGTCGCGCACCATGGGAAGGTATTCGTCGTCGCCGCTGGCGAGCAAACCGAGCGCGTTGACGTGTCCGGTGATGTCGCGGCCGATGCCGTTTTTTTCGATGTAGCGACATGCGTCTTCCATGATCCGTGCGGTCTTGTCGCAATTAGTGGGCGAGAGCGGGCCGTAGCTTCCCATCACTTTGAGTTTCAGAGTGACGTCTTTGGTTTTCCCGTCGCGCCAGCGGAGGAGTTTGAGAGTGCCGTGGTTTTCCTTCTTTTCTGCTTCGGTGATCGCATTGCCGAAAGCAATTCGGGCGTCGCTTTCGAACTTCTTGCCGTTGATGCCAACGATGACGTCGTTCACCTTGAGGACTCCGTCGGCAGGTGAGCCGGGGTCGACCTTGGTAATGAGAATCTGGCGGGCGAAGTCCGTGCGCAGGGCCATGCCCCACATCCAACCGCGAGCGCCGGTTGGTCCGAGGTTCCAATCGTGACGATCGTTCTTCTTACCGTCCTTGGTGAGGTCGGGGATTTCGGGGAGCTGGCGTTTGCCTTTTGGCGTGAGATCGGCGAGGCCCTTTTCAAGGTCGTCGGCGATGATCGTTGTTGGAACGGCGAGGAGACAAAGGAGTGCGATAGCTTTTTGCATAAAGTGAGAATGATTAACAATTATTTTAGCCGGGTTCCTTCCCAGGCTTCGGCCATGCGTTCGCCGAGCGCGATGATGCCTTTCGTTCCAAAGAGGACCGGTTTGTGTGGAAGGTCGGAGGTTTTGACGAACTTGAGGTTGGAATCTCTTGCGTCAAGGGCTTCGAGGTCGGCGTTGAGGTCGTAGAGTTTTTGGTCGCCGGTGATGCTTGCGGGGAGCATGGGCTGTTCGGTGAGGATCCAGGTGAGGTAGGGGCGGTCGAGGTCCTTACGGGTGGCATTCATAAAGGTTTCGAAGCGGTCGGCGTATTTGTCGGCCATCCAATTGAGGGCCCGATCATTTTCGCCACAGTGCCAGAAGACTGCGGAGATTTCACATTGATACCCTTGTTTGATGAGATCGTCGCGGCATTTTTTGATGCCGGTGATCCAGTCTTGGTAGCGATCGCGGTAGGGCTCATTGGAGCCTTCGGGAAGCCAGTCGGGTGATTGTGATCCACTGTCGGTGAACTTGTAGATGGCCAGGACTTCGTCTTTCGCCATTTTGGGGATCATTTTTTGACCAAAGCTGAGTTCGGGGCCGAAGTCTTTAAGGTGGTTGACGGGTGAAAGATACTGCCATCCGGTTGAAGTCGTGACTTTTCCAAGATTGTATTGGAAGAGGGCTGCCTGGGGGGTGGAGAGTGGAGTGTCTTTGATGTCGGCGAGCCAAGCCTCTTCGCCTTCCATGTTGCGCTGTCCTCCGAGAACGATGAGCTTCACCTTTTTTGCTTTGGGCATAAGGATTTTTTTCCTCCTCTCAACCGGCTGGGGAAGGCTGGCTTTGGCGTAGGCTTCGCCGTGTTGCAGTTGACCGAGAGTGCCGAAGTGATAGTGGAGGCCGAAGGGACGACCGACCTTGAAGGAGAGGTGTGAAGTGGGAACGAAGAAGGCCTTGGGGTCGGATTCGACGACGGCCATCTGGGCGTTGCGGATGAGGGTGACGTTCGCGCGGTTGTCCATACCCCAAACTCCTTTTGTGCTAATTTCTCCGATGTAGACTTTCAACTTCGGGACAGAGAGGTCTTTGCGGACGTTGGCGATGAAGTTGCGGAGGTTTTTTTCGTAGAGCTGCTTTCCTTCCGCGTTGAACATGTCGTTTTCACCCTGATGCCACATAAGGCCTTCGATCCTGTAATTGAGGCCTTCTCTCTCGAGTTCAGCGAGACGGGCCCGGACGTGGGTGATGAAGCGTTGGTAAAGCTTCTTGCTTTTTTCGTCTCCGCCATCGGGGGCCCAGTCGTTGACAAGGGTGGTGCCGCCCCAGGCGTCCTTGATGAGGGCGAGCGGGGCTTTGCTTTGTCGGCGAAAAGCGCGGGCGAAGGTGATCTCGGGGCCGAAGTTATTGGCGACAGGCTTGAGGCCGGTCCAGCCGTCAGACTTGTGATTGGCGCCGGTTTGGTAGGAATAACGAACGTCTTCGAGAGGCTCGAAAACAGTGCGGTAGGGCGGGAAGTCGGACACCAGTTTAGGATCGGTGTCGGCCCCCTCCATGTTGGATTGTCCGGCAAAGAGGAAAACGCGGACGGGTTCGGCTGCTTGCGCAGAGAATAAAAGATACGCGAAGGCGATAAAGGAGAGAAAGGAGGTCATTTTTTAGGCGAGGATTTGTTTGATCACTTTGGCGGGTTCGACGCCGGTGAGGCGCATGTCGAGGCCCTGGAATTTTTTCGAGAAGCGGTGGTGGTCGATTCCCAGAAGATGAAGAAGGGTGGCGTGGAAGTCGCGGACATGGACCACATCTTTGACTGCGTTGTAGCCGAGTTCATCAGTCCCGCCATGACTGAGGCCGGGTTTCACTCCGCCTCCGGCCATCCACATGGAGAAGCCTTTGATGTGGTGGTCGCGTCCGGCTCCGCCTTTGCCCTGAAACATGGGGGTGCGACCGAATTCTCCGCCCCAGACGACGAGGGTGTCTTCGAGGAGACCGCGCTGTTTGAGGTCGGTCAGGAGGGCCCAAGTGGGTTGATCGGTGAGCTTGCTGCAGATGCCCATGTATTTTTCAAGGCCGCCGTGGTGGTCCCAGCCGCGATGGTAGAGTTGCACGAAGCGAGTTCCTTTTTCGATAAGACGTCGGGCGAGGAGGCAGTTGGAAGCGTAGGATCCGTCGCCGGGCTTTGCCCCATACATATCAAGTGTTTTTTGCGATTCGCCCGAGAGATCGGTGAGTTCGGGAACCGACGCCTGCATTCGGAATGCCATTTCGTAGGCGCTGATGCGGGTCGCGATTTCGGGGTCGTCAACGAGTTCGTTGCGTTGCGCGTCGAGCTTCTGAATCGTTTTGATGAGAGCGTTTTGGTGCTGGCGGTCAACTCCTTCTGGATTGGTGACGTAGTGCACCGGATCACCGGTGGAGTTGAATTCGACGCCCTGGAATCGGGAAGGGAGGAAGCCGGAGCCCCATTGGCGCGAAGCAATGGGTTGGGGATTGCGGCCACCGACGGAGGTAAGGACGACAAAGCCGGGAAGATTTTCGGATTCGGAGCCAAGGCCGTAGTTAATCCACGATCCCATGGACGGCCGGCCGCTGATGGCGGTCCCGGTGTTCATGAATGTGTGGGCCGGGTCGTGGTTGATTTGTTCCGTGACCATGGATCGGATGACGGTGATGTCGTCAGCCATCTTTTGGTGGTAGGGGAGGAAGTCGGAGATGTATTGTCCGGACTTGCCGTATTGTTTGAATCTGGTGAGGTGGCCCTGGACTTTGAGGGCTTTCCCTTGGAGTTGGGCGATGGGTTGTCCCTTGGTGAAGGACTCGGGCATGGCCTGGCCGTTGAGTTTGTCGAGCTGGGGCTTGTAGTCGAAGGTTTCGAGGTGTGACGGACCACCGGCCATGCAGAGAAAAATGACGCGTTTTGCCTTTGGGACGTGATGGGGGAAGCCCGAGAGACCGGGGTATTTTTCAACGAGGCCTTCCGCGCGGGCGAGTTGGGAAAGAAGGGCGGCGGAACCGAAGGAGAGGCCGGTGTTTTGGAGAAATGTACGACGGTTGATGAAATTTGCGGCGTTCATGGTCTTAGTTTCGGGTGGTTGTTTCCGAAAGGTTGAGGATGGCGCGCGAGATGGTTGTCCAGGTTGCCAGGGTGATGGGGTCGAAATTTCCGGGTTTGGTTTGGCCGATGTTGATGAGGGAGCTTGCGGATTTGGGATTCTTTTTAAAGTCGTGCTCGGCGTAGGTGAGAAGCTGACCGAGAGTGTCGCGTTCCACATCGGACGGGAGGCGATTGAGCGCGAGTTCGAAAGCATGGTGCAGCCGGGCCAGATTTTCGGGCTTGGCTTCCTTGAGAATGCGCTCGGCAAAGACACGGGCGGCTTCGACGAAGGTAGGGTCGTTCAGGAGATTGAGGGCGGCGACGGGGGTGTTTGATTTGGGGCGCTCGGCGGTGCATTCCTCTCGGCTGGGGGCATCGAAGGCCTTGAGCATGGGATGGAGAAATTGGCGCTGCCAGTGAATGTATAGACTGCGGCGGTAGATGCGGCGGTCGGTGTCCTGCCTGTATTTCCGCGGGGGAAAATTGAGGTGTCGATAGTAGCCGTCGGGTTGGTAGGGCTTCACGGAGGATCCGCCGAGGTCGGTGACCAGGAGGCCGGAGACTGCGAGGGCGTTATCGCGGATTATTTCGGCAGGGAGCCGGAAGCGCGCTTGTCGGGCGAAGAGTTCGTTAAAGGGATCGCGCTCGCGCAGGTTTGAGGGAACGAGCGAAGACTGGCGGTAGGCCCGCGAGGTGACGAGGGTTTTGACCATTTTTTTGATGTCCCAATTTGATTCATAAAATTCAACGGCGAGACGATCGAGGAGCTCGGGGTTGGAGGGCGGCTGTCCTTGTCCTCCGAAGTCGCCGAGGGAGCGGGAAAGGCCCGTCCCGAAGTAGAGGTAGAAGAGGCGGTTCGACATGACGCGGGCAGTGAGTCCGCCCGTGCCGTTTTTAGGATCGGTCAGCCAGTTGGCGAGGTCGAGGCGGGTTTGCCGTCCTTCCTTTTTGATTTGAGGAAGGAAGTGTGGAACGGCGGGTTGGACGATTTCGCCTGATTCGTCGAGCCAGTTTCCGCGCGGGAAGACGCGTGAGACGCGGGGCTTCGCAAGGGCCCGCGTGATCATGGTGGGGCGGCCGCTGGCGGCGATTTTTTTTAGTTGGGTTTCTAGCTTCTTGCGTTCGGCCGGTTTGTCTGGAGGAAGCGCGGCAATTTGCCGGGTGAGCGAGTCGAGTTCTGCTTGCCGGGCTTCGGTCAGGACGCGGATCTCAGGTTCCCGGCGGGTCGGGAGGGAATTGGTGCCGTTTTTGAAGTGGGCCTCGTCGTCAATGTCCGCAAAGAATGCTCCGAGGGTGTGGAAGTCCCTGGCGGTGTAGGGGTCATATTTGTGATCGTGGCACTGGGCGCAGCCTACGGTGGCTCCCATCCAGACCGCCGAGACGTTCCGAACGCGGTCGGCTTGATAAATGGCGCGATATTCGGCTTCTTGCAGTCCTCCTTCGTGGGTGGTTTGAAGAAGACGATTGTAGCCGGTTGCAACGAGTTGTTGTTGAGTCGGATCGGGGAGGAGGTCGCCAGCCAATTGCTCGCGGGTGAAGCGATTAAAAGGCATGTTCTCATTAAAGGCGCGAATCACGTAGTCGCGATAGGGGGAAATGTTGTGATCCTGATCGCCATGGTAGCCGACGGTGTCGGCGTAGCGGACGAGATCGAGCCAGTAAATGGCCAGGCGCTCGCCAAAGTGGGGTGAGGTGAGGAGGCGATCGACTTCGGACTCGATAGCGGCTTGGGGATTGCTTTCGAATGACTCTTGAAAGCGATCGCGGTCGGCGGGGGTGGGCGGAAGGCCTGTGAGGTCAAAGTGAAGTCGGCGCAGGAGGGTGACCGGATCGGCATCAGGAGACGGTGGGATGGCTTCTTTCTCGAGCCGGGAGAGGATGAAGCGGTCGACAAAGTTTACGGGCCAATCTTTGGTTCGGACCGCGGGATCAGGGTGCTTGACCGGGTTTTTATAAGTCCACGGCTCATCGTATTTCGCGCCTTCTTGAATCCACTGTTTGAGAAGTTTGAGTTCTTTGGCGGAGACCTTTTTGTGAGTTTCCGGTGGAGGCATGATTTCGTCGGGATCTTCTTCGAGGATACGTGCGATCACCTCGGACTCGTCGGGTTTCCCGGGCTCGATTGGGACCTCAAATTCGCCTCCCTCGGTCGCTCCCTCATAGGTGTCTAGTCGAAGTTCGGCCTCGCGGGTCTCCTCGTCCGGCCCGTGGCAGTGAAAGCATTTGTCTGAGAGGATGGGGCGGATGTCGCGATTGAAATCAACGGCAGCATGTCCGGCGACGGTGAGAAGGAGTGTGAAGGCGAAGGCTTTCATTGATGAGATCTATGATAGGGATAAGCGGTGTTAGACATAATAAAAGCGGCCCCGGAGACCAATCCGGAGCCGCTTCGCACAAAGCCGGCTGCTCTCCCGAGGGAGGAAAATCCGGCAGCACCGGGGTGCTTGTTAAAAAACGTAGCCGGAAGAGAGGTTTTGTCGATGGGAGACCTAAAAAAACAGCTTATTCAGGGCTGACTACACCTTGAATTTTAAAAACATTAATTCGGAGGTGCTGATGATCAGGGAGTCACGACTATTTGATCGTATTGGCTAGCTCCGCAAATTTCCCGTCTTGTTTGAGGAGTTCATCGTAGGCCCCTTCCTCGATCACGCGGCCTTTTTGCAGGACGTAAATCCGATCGGCGTTCTGGATCGTCGAAAGCCGGTGGGCGATGACGATGGAGGTGCGATTTCTCATTAACTCATCGAGTGCCTGTTGAATCAGCAATTCGGTCTGATTATCAACGGAGGCGGTGGCTTCATCGAGGAGCAGGATGGGAGGGTCCTTGAGCAAAGCGCGGGCAATGGAAAGGCGTTGCTTTTCACCACCGGAGAGTTTCACGCCGCGTTCACCGACGTTCGTGTCAAGTTGCTCCGGGAGAGCGCGGACGAATTCAGCGGCCTTGGCGGCATCAAGCGCTTTCCAGAGTTCTTCATCACTGGCCTGCCGGTCTGCCAGAGAAAGGTTCTCCCGGACCGTTCCATTGAACAGGAAGGCTTCCTGGGTCACGTAGCCGATGGCGTCACGAAGGGAGTTTTTGGCGAGGGTGTTGAGTTCCTTGCCGTCAATGAGAATAGAGCCGCTGTTATATTCGTAGAAGCGGCAGAGGAGGTTGACGATGGTGGATTTTCCGGCTCCGGTGGTGCCGGCGAGGGCGATCGTTTGCCCGGGGCGTGCGGTGATGGAAACCCCCTCAAGTGTCGGCTGATCGTCATCATAGGCGAAGTTGACTTCACGAAATTCCACCGCTCCTTTCACCGGACGGGGGAGGATTGCTCCGCTGGCGGCGTCAGGTTCCTCTTCAGAGTCGAGGATTTCGAAAACCCGGTCGGCGGCGGCCCGGGAAGAGAGAGCCATCTGGTTGAGTTGGTGGAGGTTCCTGACAGGATCGTAAAACAGTGAAATCAGGAGGAAAAACTTGATGAGCTCTCCCTTTGTCAAGTCACCATCGATGACTGCCATGCCTCCAGTGGCAAGAACGAGGACGTAGCCCACCATTCCAAGAAAGGACATGCCCGGGGAGTAGACAGCCCACCATTTCATGAGACGCAAAGTGGCGCTGCGGAGCTTTGACGAGCGCTGATTGAAATTTTTGTGCTCTTCTGATTCAGCAGCGTAAGCCTTGATCTGGCGGATCCCGGCAATGTTGTCATGAAGCAGGGCATTCAGGTCGGACGCGGAATCGCGCTGGCCCTTGTAGCGATCCCTGGCGTCGTGAGAGTAGAGATAAGCTCCGAACATCAGAAAGGGGATGGGGAGGGTGGCCCAGAGCGCGACCTGCCAGTTGGTCAAATACATAACCACTCCCACCGCTCCGATCTGGATCAAGGAAACCAAGCCGAGCTCAATGCCATCGATGAGTACGCGCTCCATCGCGGTGACATCTTCCACGACCCTGGTCATAATATCCCCGGTGCGGCGGGTGTCGAACCAGCGCAGGGGCAGACGCTGGATCTTTTTATAGAGATCGGAGCGGATGTCATAGATCACACTCTGCTCGAAGTGGTTATTTAAAAGAATGCGGAGGCAATTCAGACCGTCTTTCAAGAAGAAGCCTCCCAGGGCAAGAGCGATCCAGAAGTAGAAATCACCGTTTGCGTTCCCCGAGGGAATGACCGTGTCCATGATGTGTTCGGCAATGGACGGGAAAATGACGACCGATGCCGCCATGATGGAAGCACATACGAACTGTGACCCTCCCAACAAGGGATATCGCTTCAAGTAACTGATGACACGTAGGACGCTCGACACGTCGGCAAACTGTCTGCTTCCCCCGCAGATGCAAGTGATAGAGTCGAAAACAAGAGAGGTTTCGTCGAATAATTCATTTTTCGGTGAATTTTCTGATTGCCGGATGCCTGCCGGGGCCAGTAGCTTCATTGAAACAACACCTTACGACACAAAACCCATGGTAAACACTTTTGGCATCCTATCAGCTATCGTCCTCGCTTTCTCGGCTTTCGTGGCCTTCAAGAACAAAGAGGAGTTTGAAAAACAAGATATCGCAACCAAGGCCGAGCAGGGCCGTCTCGAAACCAATACGAAGACCTACAAGGGCCTCGTGGCCAGTATCAAGCAGCTCGAGTCTGATACTGCCGATGCCAACAAGTCTCGCGATGACTACCGCGCCAAGGTCGAGGCTCAGGACGAGAAGAATTCCACCGTTCAGGCTGAGATTGACGATAAGGAGAAGGAGCTTGCAGCGACCAAGAAGGAAGTTGCCGATGCTCAAGAGAAGCTCAAGGAACTGGGCGATTTGGAAGAGCTTGCTCCCAAGCTTGAGCGCCTTCAGGCCTCCATTGCCGAGTTGAAAGACCAGGTTGCGATTTTGAACACGCAGATTGACCGTCTCCGTGGTGAGAAGTCCCGCACCGGTGAAGCACTCGCCGCTGCGAAAAAGAAGCAAAGCCAGATCACATCCGGTCAGTCTTTCCCAACCATGAAGACCAAGATTCGCTCAATTGATCGCCGTCTTGGAATTGTGACTCTTGCCGCCGGAATGCGCTCCGGGGTGATCGGTGGGTCGAAGGTCGCCGTCATGCGTGGCGGAGAAAAGATCGCCGAACTGAACGTCAAGGCTGTTTCGGCCAATCTTGCGACTGCAGATGTCATTCAGAGTACTTTGAAGGAAGGTGAGAATGTTGCACCGGGAGACATCGTGATTCCGGTCGAATCCGCCACTAAAGAGAAGAAGAACTAGCAAGTCACATCACAAACACACCTAACCAACGAATTTCGCATCTTATGAAATCACTTTTCTACTTTCTCGCCATCGCTGCCATCGGCGCGGCCGGTTTCTTTGGCTGGACTGCCAAAGAGAACTACACCGCCAAACTCGCAGAGCGGGACGGTTTGATCCAACAAAACAAAAACCTCAGTCGCGACATCGGCATTAAGGAGACCGAGGAGGAAGCTGCTGATGCCGCCCTCAAACTTGCTCAAAAGGAAGACTCCAAGGCCAAGGCCGAGCTTGCTTCCGCCGAAGCAAAAGCAAATGAGCTTGCCAGCACGCTTGATTCAATTGGCGGCGACCTCGAGATCGCTGATGCGGAGAAGAAAAAAATCGATGACGCCATCGATTCTCTCCGCGCCAAGTTTCCCGGCATCGAGCTTGAAGAAGTTCCCCGCGTCGTGAAAGGACTGGAAGATGAGGAGAAGAAGCTCGTCGGCGAAGAGGAAGACTCAAGCTTGGTGAAGAAGCGCCTCGAGGACGAGGTTGCCAAGAATCTTGCTGAGACCAGCCGTATCGTTGAGAAAATCAATCAGAGTATTGAGCGTGTCGAAGGAAACACCTTCCAGGCAACCATCGTTGCTGTCGATAACGACTGGAACTTCGTTGTGATTGGTGCAGGGGAGAAGTCCGGCCTGACCGGCGATTCCAAGCTCTTGATTCAGCGCAATGGTCGTCTTCTTGGTAAGCTTTTGATTTCGAAACTTGAGCCGAATAGCGCAGTGGCTGACGTCGAGCCCGGCAGCCTCAAAAACGGCGTGGCCCTCCAGCCGGGAGATCAGGTCATCCTCGAAAGTGTGCGCTCCAACTAGAGCGAGGATTGCTTCATAATTTTCAAAAGGCGGCTCACCAAGAGCCGCCTTTTTTGGTCGCTAAAAAAAAGTGCGGAATTGATTGCTCTTACCATTGACGAAGGTCAATTGAGGTGTTCATATCCCGCCCGTTCAACCGAGCGCCGGACCGGTGGCTGAGTGGTTGAAAGCGCTCCCCTGCTAAGGGAGTATACGTCAAAAGCGTATCGAGGGTTCGAATCCCTCCCGGTCCGCCATAACCCCGCTCCAGCTTGCTGGGGCGGGATTATGTTTTTCTGAAGCAGAGCCGAAAACAAGGACTCCCGATCCGTTGATCTCAAAAAAGCCCCGAATTCTTTAAGATCCCGGGGCCTTGGTTTGAGATTGAGCCCGGCGCAGGCGGGCACTTGTTGTAATCAATTAAAGAAAGACTTTCTTCCCGTCATTTTGAGCGCTCTCATAAACGGCGGTAATCACTTCGACAGATTTGCGGGCCTCGCTTGCAGACGTTGAAGGTTCGCGTCCCTCGTTGATCGCAGTGACAACTTCTTCGAAGTTCCGTTGGTGCTGGTAGAAGTTGATCGCGGTAGGATCGTTTGCTCCCAGTCCGGCTTCCTGCCCCTTCATGAGCGTGGCTTGAATTTCGGCATCTTCCGGCTTTTCTTCGCGAAAGTCCCACATTTCAAAAGCTTCGTCGGCAAGGAAGACCGATCCGTCGGTTCCGGCGAGTTGGACCCTCGCGGGGTGTCCATCCTTCGACCAGGTGCAAGTCGAGGCCTCAATCACTCCGCGGGCTCCATTTTCAAATTCCACGATGGCAACGCAGTGGTCTTCGACTTCGATTCGCTCGTGGGCAAGGCAAACTGTGGTGGCTTGAACACTTTTGACCGGCCCAGCGAGGTAGATTAGCGCGTCGACGGTGTGGATGGACTGGTTCATGAGGGCGCCGCCTCCGTCGAGGGCCCAGGTTCCACGCCATCCGGCGGAATCGTAATAAGCCTGGTCACGATACCATTTAATGTAGGCCGAGGCCGAGGCAAGGGTGCCGAAGCGTCCTTCGTCTGCCGCTTTTTTAAAGGCATCCATCCCGGGGTGGAAGCGGCGGTTTAGAACGGCGGCGAGGGTTTTGCCATTCTCCTTGGCTGCGGCCATCAATTCATCGGTCCGGGGGATGGTGATTTCCAGGGGTTTTTCAACGATGGCATGCTTTCCTGCTTTAAGCGCGGCCAAGGTTGGATCGAGGTGCGCTCCGCTGGGCGTGCCGACAGTCACGATTTCCAACCCGGGGTCGGCCAGGAATTCAGCCAAGTCTGAGAATGCTTTGCCTCCGTATTCGTTGGCCAGCTTTTCGGCAGCCTCCTGGCGGAGGTCGAAGACCGAGTGAAGGGTGCCGCCGGTCATGGCGGTGATGGCTTTGGCGTGGAAGTGGCCGATCATTCCGGCTCCGATGATTCCAAATTTCATAATGTTGTCGGACGAGTTGAAACCATCACGGCAGGTCTGGCAAGAGTGCCTTTGGTTTACCTCCTCTTTACACACCGGAAGTGAGAGTGGGCTTATTCTACGCCCATGACACGAGGAGAATTTACAAAGCAGGCCATGCTGGCTGGGGGTGGAGCGTTGATTTGGCTTCCTGCAAAGGGACATGACGGACCCCGTCATCATCATGCGTCTTGGTCCATGCCACATGTCAGACGCCTTCCGTCCCGTCCAGTCGAGCTGGCTGTCACGAATATTGAAGCGAACATTGGCGTGAAAGGGCAGGTTGCCACGACTGAGTTGTTGCTGAGCTTTCACAACCCTGATGGACGGGCCAAGGAAGGCAGGGCGCTGCTCCCGGTCCCGGTGGGCGCGACTTTGAAATCCTTTGCGATGGAGGGGCCAAGCGGAAAAATTGAAGCCAAATTACTGCCTCGGGCTGAGGCCCGTCGAATTTACGACGAAATTGTGAGTCGTTTAAAAGATCCGGCGATTCTTGAATTCGCGGGATTGGGTGCGGTTCAAACCGGAGTGTTCCCGGTTGCACCCGGCAGGACCGCAAAACTCCGTCTTGTCTACGAAGAGCTTCTCGAAGGTGATGGTGATCGGGTGGACTACGTGCTTCCACGAACCCAGGCGATTTCGAAGAATGGCCCCCATTGGAAGATCACCCTGGACTGGAAGGAGAGTTCCGGGATCCGAACTCTCTATTCGCCCTCCCATTCCATCTCGCTCACGCGGGATTCCGGCAAGCGGGTTTCTTTCAAGCTCGAAGGAGCGATTAATCCAGGGTCACTTTTGGTTTCGATTTTAAAGAGGCGCTCGGATAGCGCGGTGGCCAGTTTTCTTTCGCATCCGGAAAAGGATGATGAAGGGTATTTTCTAATGCTTCTTTCTCCGCCCGAGCGCGCGGTTGACTCCCCGAAGTTCAAGAGGGAAGTCACCTTGGTCATGGACCGGTCTGGAAGTATGGCCGGCCAGAAGCTCTCGCAAGCCAGGGCTGCTGCCCGCCAGGTGATTGGTGGTCTGGAGGACGGCGAGCGGTTTAACCTCATTACCTATAATGAAGCGGTTGAGACTTTCGCGGAGGAACCGATTGAGTTGAATGAAAGGGTTCGTCAGAACGCCCATCAGTTTTTGAATCGTCTGCGGGTGAGCGGGGGAACGAATATTCATGCTGCTTTAACCCAGGCGCTCTCGCAGAAAACCAAAGAGGGATTTTTGCCCATGGTGCTTTTTCTCACGGATGGACTTCCGACAATCGGAGAAACTTCCGAGAGCAAAATCCGCGAGTCAATGGCCAAGCTGAACGGAGGGAAGCGACGAATCTTTACCTTCGGGGTCGGCGTTGATGTGAACACTCCCTTGCTGTCCCGCCTTGCTGATGACAGCCGGGCAGTCCCCACGTTCGTGCTGCCCGAAGAAGATGTGGAACTCAAGGTGGCAAAGGTTTTCCGGAGATTGGCTGGTCCGGTTTTGGGCTCGCCGAAACTGACGGTGAAGGGTGCTCCGGGGCGCATCAGTGATCTGCTACCTTCCCAATTGCCTGATCTTTTTTCCCGGGATCAAATTGTCATCGTCGGTCGCTATCACGGTCACGAAAAGCTCCGCTTTGTTCTTCGTGGAAATGATGGCCGTGATGACAAGGCTTTTGAGTTTGCCTTTCAGCCGACTTCCGGGAGGAAATCTGATTTTGTGCCCCGTCTGTGGGCAACTCGAAAAATTGCGGTTTTGACCGAGGCCCTCAGAGACCTTGGTGCTGATTCTTCGTTAATGGGGCTTACCGGGAGTATTCCGTCATCCTCTGATTCACGGGTCAAGGAGTTGGTGGATGAAATCGTAAGGCTTTCGACAGAGCATGGGATTCTCACCGAATACACGGCCTTCCTGGCCCGTGAGGGAGAGGTTTTTAACACGCGGGCGGTTCAAAATCAGATTGCCGCTGATAATTTTGTGGGCCGCGCCTTACGTGACCGTAGTGGCAACGCCGGGGTGAATCAGGAAATGAATATTCAGAAATCCAAGACTGCTGGATCTGTCGATAAATACAACCGGTGGGTGAATGGAGATCTGGAAGAGGAACAGGTCACACGAGTTCAACAGGTGGGTCGAAAGACCTTCTATGCAAAAGGCAGTGAGTGGATTGACGCCGATGCCACCAATGCTCCCGCGCGGGATATCACCCCGGTTGAGATTGGCAGTAAGGACTTCTTTACTCTCGTGGACCGCTTGATTGCCCTCAATCAACAAAGTGCCCTGGCGCTTGGTCCCAACACCCATCTCGTCGTGGATGGGAAACTTTATCAACTGCGCTAACACTCCAAATCCAAACCTAAAGAAAAAATGAAATACCCAAAAACACTCGTCGCGCTCTGTGGAGCTCTCTTGGTCAACTCAATCTCGGCCCAGGAAAAAGTGGAGCCCCAAAAGGGGCAGTCAAAAGTCCAACTCGCCATTCTTCTCGATACCAGTGGAAGCATGAGCGGCTTGATTGAACAGACCAAAACCCAGCTCTGGAAAGTGGTGAACACCTTCATCGGGGCCAAGCAGAATGGACAGGTTCCCTTCGTCGAAGTGGCGCTTTATGAATATGGTTCGGGAGGCGCTCCGCATTACCTGCGGGCGATCCAGCCACTCACGCGTGATCTGGATCAAATTAGTGAGGATCTTTTTGCACTTAAGACCAGAGGCGGAACGGAATACTGTGGAGCGGTGATTGCGGAAGCAAGCAAGCAACTGAAGTGGGACGATTCGCCGGATGTTTACAAAGCTATTTTTATCGCAGGTAACGAGCCCTTCACACAAGGCCCGATTGATCCAAGCGAAGCTTGTAAAGCGGCGATTGCGAAAGGAATTATCGTCAACACCATCCATTGCGGAGGTGAACAGGCCGGAGTTCAGGGGGGGTGGAAATCGGGAGCTCTACTGGCTGATGGAAGCTTTCTCGTGATCGATCACAACGCGGCGGTTGTGCATATTGAGGCTCCGCAAGATGCGCAAATTGTCGCTCTTAATGAAAAGCTCAACAAAACTTACATCGCTTATGGTGAAAAAGGGCGGGAAAAGGCTGTTGCCCAGACGGTTCAGGATAAAAACGCCAAAAATAATCAGAAATCGGGGGCGGCCGTGAGTCGAGCGGTGACCAAGGCGAGCCAGAACTACTGGAACGCCAGTTGGGATCTAGTCGACCGTTCCACCGAAAAAGATTTTGATTGGGCAGCGCTGAAAGATGAAGAGCTTCCCGAGGAAATGCGTAAGCTGGATCTCGAAGGGCGGAAGAAGTTCGTGGCCGATAAAAAGGCCGAGCGGGCCAGGATCACCAAAGAGATTCAGAATCTCAATGAGGCCCGTAATAAATTCGTTGCCGAAAAGCGCAAGGAAGCGGCGGGCGAGGGGACTGAGACCCTCGATACAGCGGTGACGAAAACAGTGCGAGACCAGGCGACCAAAAAAGGTTATCAGTTTGGCAAGTAAACCCTCATGTCCGTTCCCACCATACTCGTTGTCGAAGATGATTCCGCCGTGCGTCAGGGCGTCGTTGACGCTCTGACCTTTGCTGGTTACGAGGTCCTTTCGGCCTCAGACGGGAGGGCGGGCCGCGAAGCTGCGCTTTCGGCCCGGTATGACCTCTTGTTGCTCGATTTGATTTTGCCCCACTTCACCGGCTTCGATATTCTTGAGGCTTTGCAAGAAAGCCGTGCCGGGCAGGCGGTGATTATACTCTCGGCCAAAGGTGAGGAGAATGACCGCATCAAGGGGTTGAAAATGGGGGCGGATGACTATGTCATGAAGCCATTCAGTGCCCGTGAATTGCTGGCTCGGGTGGATGCCGTACTTCGCCGAACCACCGAACGTCAGGCGCTGAGTGGTAAATACGAGGTGGCGGGCCGGGTCATTGATATCAGCGGATCTGAAATTGTTTATGAGGGAGCGCGTCATGAGCTTTCCGAAAGGGAAATCGGAGTTTTGAAATACTTGATTGCCAACCCCGGTCGCCCGGTTCCTCGTGACGAATTGCTGAGACATGTTTGGGGGATTGACCCCAATCGAATTGAAACGAGAACGGTCGATATGCATGTGGCTCATATTCGAAAAAAACTGGGTGATCATAGTCAGGAGATACTCGAAACCGTCCGCGGCCGCGGTTATCGGCTTGCTCACACGTCATGAATCGATCCTGGCTCATCTGGTCTGTCTTGGCTGCGTGTTCGCTGCTGATACTGGGAATGTTTGCGTGGATTACGCAGCGGTCTCTCACCTCGGAGAAGGAGCGCATTGAGGCCGAGGCCAAATCTTTGAGGGGCGAGAGGATTCGTTTGTCGCTTGCCCGCATGGATGGAATTGGCTCGGACCTGATTGTTGCCGAGAATCTTAGGGCTCCCGTTTTCTATCGCTCTTATTTTTCTCCTTCAAACGTTCTGACCAATCATTTTCAGTATGTGGAGCAGGGGGTCGTACTACAGCCCTCTCCTTTGTTGGTTGAGGAATCTGAATTCATTGAACTGCACTTTGAGTTGAACGAATCCGGGAGAATATCATCGCCTCAGGTTCCTTCAGGAAACGAAAGAGAGCGGGCCCTTGCCTCCGGTCTCAGTAGTGATCGCCTGAAGGAAAAGGATTTGCGTTTTGCGGCCTTAAAAAAACAGCTCCCAGAAATTCCGGAAATTGCCTCGATGTTTGGTGAAGGGGTAAGCTTTGAGCTTGCGCAAGTCGAGGAGGACCGGGGTGCCGAGAAGTGGATGACTCAAAATGCGGCCCAGGTCGCCCAGGAAGAACCCGTCGTAAAAGAGACCTATGAAAAGAATCTCGACGCGCAGGAGCAAGCGTCTCGCTCCAGATCGATCAGCAAGAGGATTGAAAAAGCTGCGCAGAAATCTGCAAATTGGGATTACAACCGCGACCTTTCGAAAGGGGTGACGGATCCGGACGGGATCATGAGTGTTTCCCCATTTCTTCCAATTTGGAACGAAGGCGAATTGTTTTTTGTCAGAGAAGTGCGCCGAATGAGGAGTCGCAGTTTCCAGGGTTTTTGGATTGCCGGAAAGCCATTGAAAAAGGAGCTGATGTCAGAGGTTCCCTCCGATTTGAAGGAGGCTTCTCTTGTCCGAAGTGATGAGGCACCGGCCGAAGCCGCCAGGCTGGTCTCGCTTCCCTGGGCCCTCCTGCCCGGAGAGACTCCCGAGATTGAAATCTCAGCGTTTACTCCGCTTCGCAAAACCCTCGTGGCTGGTTGGGTGGCGGCACTCATTGCTCTCGCGGCTCTTTATTTGTTGCTCGCGGGTGTCTTGAAGTTGAGTGCTAGGAGGGCCGCCTTTGTTTCGTCGGTGACTCATGAGTTGAGAACTCCCTTAACAACCTTTCGTTTGTATTCGGAGATGCTGGCGGATGGGATGGTTACAGATGAAGAAAAAAAGCAAGACTACCTGCGAACGATGCAGGGTGAGTCCGAGCGTTTGAATCATTTGGTTGAGAATGTCCTGTCGTATTCTCGCATTGAACGAGGGAATGCCCGTTCGAAGCTTGAATTGCTGGCTGTCCCCGACTTGGTAGAACGAATGAGGCAGGTGCTGCAGCGCCGGGTTGATCAGGAGAATGCCGCGCTTTCCATTGAGATGGCAGACAATTTGGGGCAGGTGGAAACCGATGTGACTGCGGTGGAGCAAATCCTTTTTAACCTTATCGACAATGCCTGTAAATACGGTCTTCCCGAAGGAGAGTCCGGTAAAGTGACTTTGAGTGTGCGAAAGGGACGTGGCGGAATTGTTTTCGAGGTCCGTGACGAAGGCCGGGGTATCGATCGCACTGAGAAGAAACGCTTGTTTCGAGCTTTTCATAAAAGCGCCCACGAAGCGGCGCACGACAAGCCAGGGGTCGGCCTTGGCCTCGCTCTTTGCCGACGTTTGGCAAGGGCCCTGGGTGGTGAGCTCAAGTTGGGTGAAGCGGGTGACAAAGGTGCCAGCTTCGTTTTGGTGATCCCATAGCCGCAAGCGATCAAGGAGCTGGGACAATGCGGATGCGATAGAATTTCAATCCTTCGGAAGGAGTCATTTCAATCGCTTCATTAACCAAGCCGTTGGCGCCCGGAGTTGGTTCCGGAAGATCAGGGTCCAGGGTAGTCCAGGCCTTAAGGTCGTCGGATGATTCAAGGCTCCATGAAACTCCGCTTGCCTGCGGATCGCGATCGAAAGTGAGGGTCAGGCCCCCTGAATGCGATTTCATCGAAACCGGGTTGGCATCGGAGATTCTCGGATTTGTTCCAAAGAAATATTCGGCAAGGTTGCTTAGACCGTCACTATCTTCGTCATCATTTGGGTTTTCTGGGATGCCTTCTTCCGCTTGCCCCGGACTGCCTCCGGAATTCCGGGATGTGGTCCAGTTTACGCTCAGCGAATGATCCGGATTGGCAAGAGGTCTCACTAACACGAGCGAGGGTCCAAGCCCGTCTGCAGCGGCAGGCCAGCCATTGCCGTCATCATATTCGAAGCTCTGAATGATCGACCCATCGTTCGCGGCAAGGGTGACTGTCTCGCCTCCATTTGAAAGACTGCTTTCAAAGTTTCCGGGAGCGAGAGTGCTGCCAAGATCGCCGTAGGTGGACATGAACAACTCCCGATCCTTTGCGATGACAATGTGCGAGAGGGGAGGCAGGGTGACACCGGGAGGGAAAGTATACAGAACGCCATCGGTGAAGGCGACATTGGTGAGATCAAGCGAGACTTCGGGGTGAATGTTCAAGAGTTCGATGAATTCCAGTTGCTCATCGGGACCCTGGGGGTGGTACATGATCTCGGAAATGACTAGGTTCCCGGCGGCTCCGGGAAATCCGACGATGAAATCAGCCTCACGCAAGGCAGACCACTCACCGTTGAGCAAGGTGCGGGCTTTTACGGTACCGGTTTCGGTCAAATTGACGACGTTTCCTCCAGGGCCCTGTCTTCGGGTGCTCATCGCGAGTTGCAGTCCCAGATCGGAGTCGCCCGACCTGGAGTTATGCACTTCGATTGCAAGGACGTTTTCACCTTGGAGCAACTCGCCCGGGAGGAGGGTGTGGGTGAATTCCACGGGGACGGTTTCCGAACCAGTCGGGCCGAAGTCGGAGTAGTTGACGATCTGAATCGGGAAGGCATCCCGGTAAATTTCCCGGCCATTGAGGTAGATGATCGCGGCATCGTCTCGAATGAAATTGAAGTTTAATTCGACGACTTCATCGGGATTGTCGATCGCGAAGTATTTCCGGAAGTAGACTGTGGGGTAGGCGTTTCCAAAGGGGCCAATGTCGAAGAGTGTGTTAGGTTTTGCGATTCCCTGAATGGCGGTGGCGGTTCTACCGGCGAACGGGCCTTGTGCCCCTTGTGGGTGTTCTGCGGAATCGGGTGTCCAGGTGGCATCGTCGTAGGAAGGGTTCTTCCAGTCCCCCGGGCCGTAGCCGCCATTTCCGACAACAATGTTGCTGGCGGAGAGTGCGGTGGTGCCTGCCAGATAGGTCCATCCGAAGTCGTTGATGCCAATTGCTTCCTCTTCGATCAAGCCGCCAAAGGTGCCCGCGTCTGGATTGACAGATCCACCGTCGAGTCTTGGGTCCGAACCATCCGTGGTGAAGTAGACGGCGCCGTCGGGAGTACTGAGCTGAAGGGGGAAATCAGTCGGGACCACTCCTCCCAGTTGCGAAAACTCAGGAGGATCAATTGAGGGGTAAAGGTTCCGGCTTCTGAGTTCGCGGATAAATGAGCGCGATTGGTCCAGGTCGTGAAGGGTTGGAATGTAATTTGTAACGAGGTTCTCCTGCTCGACGATCCAGTGTTGCTCCCGCGTGAAATAAGGCGGGTTGTTGATGACGGGAGGGTAGGCGTCGTTCTCAATATTGGTGGAGCTCTGCACCTGGTTGCCATAAGGCGTGCTAGCTTGGACATCTCCCCACCGGGCAGATTCGGCGATGATTGCCTTGTCGATCATACCGTTGATTTCGAGAAGCTCGGCCGTGGTGTTTTCGGCGGTCAGAGCTCCGCCGTCATGCAGGTGTTTGTAGACACGATCGGCGAAGAGCATCTGGAAATCCTCATTGAGTCGAAGCCGTTGGAAGGGCCTCATCCCGGTCCCGTTGTTGTCGTAGCGGTTCCAGGTGTACTTATCGAAGGCGATTTCCTGATCCCAGACGTTGAATCGATATCTTCCGTCACCACTGATGGCGTTTGCGGCAGCATAAGAGTTTTTGTTTGGCCAGTCTTCGGAGTCCGCATAGAGATGGAGAATAATCCAGTCGGCATAGTTAACGACATCAATTTTGGTTTTGGCAGTTTCATAAACCGCAGGACTGGTGATGGCCCCATTGAGAGTCGAGATCATGGAATTCCAGAGTGGACCGGGTGTTGCGAGGTCGGCGTTGACCTCCCAGTCCTCTGTTTCGCCGCCCTGGTGGTCTGCATAGAAATCATCTTCAATTCTCTCGGTGAGGTTGTGCATGCCGAAGTAGGCTCCGTTGACATAGAGGTGGACAAAGTTTCCGTAGGATGTGGGTTGTCCCATATTGCCGAAAAGATTCTTCATCCAGACATCACGGGTGTAGAGGGAGTCGTTCGGGCGATAACGGTGTGGGGCCCAGGAGGCGAGTCCCCACGAGTCGGTGAAGCAGGCGCGAAGGACGAGTTTGTTGAACTCATCGACCGGTGATTCGGGGAAAAGGTTGTAGCGAAGTTTTCCGGTGCCGACTGTGGTCGAGAAGGTAAGGCGCAGCGAGTGCTTTTGCATGCGCGAGGGCGTGCGGGAAGAGTTTCCGTGAGTCTCGACTTTACAGTCTTCCTGAAAGCCGCGGCTGCCATCGGGAAGAATATATTCAATCGAGCAGGCTGGTTCGAAGTTACGCTCTCTGGGGGTTCCATAAAGGCTTCGGGGGAAAGTGGATGTTCCCACACGGGTTTGCACGAAATCGGTCTGCTTCAGGCTGAGTGAAACGGTGGGGATGTCGAGAAGGGCGTCGCGTAAGGTATATCCGGGACCACGCAAGTTGAGGTCGTCATTCACGACGCGGGGGTCCATGTCGTAATCGGCAGGGATGACCCTTCCGACCTGGCTGTCCCAACCCCAATTTGGAGCCCAGCCTTTTGCGACAAGGTCGGTGGCGTTTTGTTCGCCGACATCATCCACAAAAATATACGTGTGGGTATCGACGTTGGTCGGGATGAAGTCGGCAGCTTCGAGGTAGGCAATTGCCCGGACATTGGTCGTGGTGCTGATGGTGATGGGATCCGTGTAGGTCAAGCCGTTGCTCAAGGTTGGGAGTGAGCCATCCAGAGTGTAGCGAATGGTGGCATTCGGAGTGGCGGAGGTGATGGCGAGATCAAACGGGGCGTCATAAAACCCTCGGTCCGGGCTGAAGTTGGTATCCTTCACGACTCCCGGAGAGCCTGATCCCGGATTGGCGCTGCCGGGAGTGCTGGTCGCAAAAAAGACCCTGCCTCCTCCGTTTGACGGCCGGCCGTAGGACACATCGTTGAACTGTTCGGGATAGCCGGGGCGGATGATGTCATCAATTTGCGACGGGTCGGGTTTGACCAGGGCCAGGTATTCTCCGGATCCGGAAAGGCGAAAATTGGTATGATGGTTCCCGGCGGGGTCCGTCATGTCATCGCCCGTTGCAAAGACGATGAGGTGCTCTCTCGAGCCTATCGTGGTGGCCGGAAAGGTCCACTTGGTCGGTTCGGCCGGATCATCAGTGAGGTGGTAGCCGGTCAGGGTAAGAGCGGAGAAATTTGGATTGTAAATCTCAATCCAGTCCGAGCGCCGCTCGTTTCCATCCTCAAGTCCGGTTTCATTACTGGCGAGAAGCTCGCTAATTTGAAGGGGGAGTTGGCCGGGAGGTCTGTCGTCGGAAGAGTTTGGATCGGTGTTGCGTTCGATTTCGATGCGGTCGTTGAAGCCATCATTGTCGCTGTCATCGTCGGTTGGATCGGTGCTTGTTTCCTCACCGTCGAGCAAGCCGTCACCATCGGTGTCGGGAACCAGAGGGTCGGTCCCCGTGTCAGCTGGGGAGTTATAGGTCCCATCACCGGATTCGACGTGGTCTGCCAATCCGTCTTCATCGGTATCGGATTTGGTGGGGTCGGTCCCAGCAGATTGCTC
The DNA here is from genome assembly GCA_030432565.1 of Verrucomicrobiia bacterium. Taxonomy (GTDB): domain Bacteria; phylum Verrucomicrobiota; class Verrucomicrobiia; order Verrucomicrobiales; family Akkermansiaceae; genus SW10. Next base: position 33,933 of record JAUIGV010000031.1, read on the forward strand.
GGCGAGATTGTCAAGTTCATCGGAGTCCGGGTTCGCGGCACCTGTGGTGGTTTCCAGGGTCGGGAAATAGGTCAGCTCCCACGCGTCATCAAGACCGTCCGAATCAGAATCGACGAATGCCTGGGCCTGAAGAAGGGCGAGGGCGGAGAAGGTGAGAGCGAGTCGTTTCATTTATTTTAAATTAAGGATGGGTTGCAAGTGCCCGAAGACGCCAGAACGTTTTGGGTGTTTCGGATAGATCTATCGCAAATTCCTTCGTTTGGATGGATCCTGATAAATCGGTGACTGTCGTTTCCATGGTTGACCACGTTTCAAGGTCGTTGGAGGTCTGGAATTCGAGAGTCACTCCGCTGCGACCAATATGGCTGGTAAAGCGAACCGTTCCTTCCTCTCCCAACCGGACGAAAGAGGGAAGTTCGTCCGGAGAATTGGGATCGGTTCCTATAGCAAACTCAAGAAGGTTCGAGAGGAAGTCACCGTCGGGGTCGAGCTCTTCGGATCCCACATTATTGCTCGTCGCCCAAGTTTGATAGTTCTCGGTTTGAAGAATTCCCCCGGGGGTCGGTGATGCGGCATTCCACGAACTTGAGAAGTTGCCAAAGTCGAGTGCTCCGTTCCGGGTCAGCGATGAGCCTCCGGTAGTCGCAGGCCAGGGAGCCGATGACTGGTAGCGAACTTCGTCGATCGTAATTTGGTCCGAGCCATCCTGACCGATTCCCTTTTGAAGTCGAACCGTGCCCATCGTATCGTTGAGTGGGCCGTCGCTCGCAGGCCCGATCAAAGTGACTGCTTCCGTGATTCCAAAGGTGTTTCGAAAATCCAGAGTTTGGGCGATATCGATCCGGGGGTCGAAGGTGACGATGACGATTGATTCTCCGGGCGCGATGTTGTGTGACGCATTGAAGTCAAAATCGAGTCCGCCACGGAGCTTCCAGAATTCCAGTGGAATGGCAGTGTCACCGGTGTTGGTTAGCTCGACAAACTCATGCGAGTCGGATCCCGGCGGATTGTAGTGGACCTCGGAGACGAAGACCGGGCCAATGACGGGGCCACTGTTCGGAGCCTCCGGTGTGCGGGCGGTCATCGTGAAGAGGGTATCCAGACCCATGCCGTCCGGCCAACGACCCAAGGTGGTGCCCGGGGTGGCAGCAGCAAATTCCACTTGGTCGACAAAGTTAATGGGTCTGCCGGAGCTGTCGGTTTCGACAAGCCAGAGGTCGTCGCCATTTCCACCGCTATTGAGCCCGAAGGGCCGGCCGGTTCTCCAGTTGCCTTTGATGGACGCATTGTCGAGGAATGTGGCGTCGATCGAGAAATTGTTTTCATCAATGACGATGACCTCAAAGCTCTCATTGAATTGGGAGAACCCATTGTAACCTTCGATCGTGATCAGGTCACCGGTAGTCAGGCCGTGGCTTGGGCTCGTGACCGTCGTCGGGCTTGAGCCTGCGTTGCCCGCGTAATCTGTGACGGGATTGGTTGCGGGAGCCTGATATTGGCTGTCCTGGATGACGAGGTAGTCGAGCCCTCCTAGTGTTGTCGGGGGGATCTCGTACGATTGGTAAACTCGTTTGGAATCGGTGAGAAGCCAGCCACCGATATCGAGGGTGGAAGCCGTGGTGTTGTGGAGTTCGATGAAGTCCAGGCCGGCGTCGGCTGATCTTACTTCGTTAATTACCACTCTCCGATCCGAAACGGGGCCATTGGTGCCCGGCGAGCCGTGAAAGGCGACGCTGGGAGCCCAGTTGTCGGGATTGGAAAGGTCGCCTGTAAAGTCAAGGAGTTCGAGTGATGAGCCATCGCCGTCAGGGCGGGCGGGCCAGGAGCCTGCATCGTTAAAGGTGAAAGAGCTAATGACACTTCCAGAGCTATCGAGAAGGGTGAGGCTCTCGCCATCGTTATCCAGCCCTCCTGAAAAGGTCCCCGCGATCAGGCTGGAAAGACCCTGGCCATATCGCGCGAGGAAAGCGTCTTCGTCACGCACGACAAGTGCCTGTTCGCCGGGGGGGATGGCGTGCGGGGGGAGTGTGAGTGAGATTCCATCAGTGAAGGAAAGACCGGCAAGGTTGATCGCAGTGGCTCCTGTGTTGGTGAGTTCGATGAATTCGAAGAGATCCTTGTTTTCCAGATCAAGTGGCGCTGCAGACAGCTTTTCAAGCAGGGTGGCTTCGCGTGGGTGATAGTTGATCTCGCTAATCACGAGGTTCGAGGCGGTTGCTGCTTGTTCCAGCAGGAAGGTTCCTGAAATCGGGGCGGACCACTCGTCCTCCACCTTTAAGCGTGCTGTGATCAGGGCTGATTCCGGCAGGTTAATCACAGGCTCGCCGGCCGGGCGCGAAAGCGAAAGGGCAACATCCATCCCAAGATCGCTGCTATTTGCAGAGGCATTGTGAAGTTCAACGCTCAGGACGTTCGTTCCTTCAAGTAAATCTCCCGGAGCAAGAGGGATTTCCTCCTCAAGAATGGCATCTTCATTGGCATTTCCGAGCGCGAAGTCACCATAGGCTATCACTCCGGCTGCCATGTTCTCACGAAAGACTTCCTTTCCGTTGAGGTAAACGATGACCCCATCGTCCCTGATGATTGAGAGACTGAGTGATGTGACATCGGCTGCGTCGGTCACCTCGAAACTTTTGCGGAAGTAGACGGTGGGATAGCCGCTCCCGAGGGGGCCGATATTGATGACGGTGTTTGCGTCAGCCGCGCTGATTGAGGTGGTTGTGCGCCCTCCGATCAAGCCCTGTCCTGCGTCCCAAGAACTGTCGTCAAACTGAGGGTGTTTCCAATCGTTTGAGTTGTATCCCGAGGCGGGGTTTGTCCTTACGACATTGCTGGAAGAAAGTGCCTCGGTGGAGGCTTGGTAGCGCCACTGTTCTGATTCGAACGGGAAGACCGATTCAGTGGCCACACCGGAGAAAATTGGAAGAGCACTTGGTGAAATGCTTCCGTCCGGCAGGAGGGGGTCGGTTCCGTCGAGGGTGTAGTAGATGGTGCCGGTTTCGCCGTTGAGTGTGAGCTGGTCGTTTCCGCCCACAAATCCTCCTCCGGAGGTCTGCCCGTTGATCGCAAAGGCAGGTGATTCGACACTCGGATACAGGTTGGCACTTTTGAGCTGATTGATCACGTTGTTGGTCCGGACCGGGAAGTAGGTATTGTAGAGCCGGTTTTGCTCGGTCAGCCAGTCGTCACGGTCATAGGGCGTGGAACGACGGTGGTCACCCCATCGTGCGGCTTCGGCAATGATCGCCTTGTCAATGGCGTTGGCGTATTTCTCCCATCGGGCCCGCGTTTTAGCCGGGGTCAGGGCTCCCTCACCGGTCAAATGCATGTGGGCCCGGTCCGCAAAGCGTTGACGGTATTCGGGGATCGATTCGAGGATTGTCCGAATGTTCATGGGGTCAACAGGGACGGACGAACCATTAAGGAATGTGGAAGACGTCGGAGATTCGAGGACACGTTCGCCATCCCATGAAAAGAGTTTCCAGGGTTTCATTTCGGTGGGTGTGGAGAAAGGGCCTCCACCGGCAGCCCGCCAGTTTCCGTCGGTTTTGAGGTCCTGGTTTCCGCCGAAGCGTTGGATGATTCGGAAGTCGATGTAGTTGTCGACGTCGAGGACTTGTTGGATGTCCTCCCAGTTGCGTGAGTTGACGACCGACCGCATGGCATTCCACGCAGTTGCATTTCCTTCGACAAAGGTGTTTCCGTTCCGCGCGTCAATGAGGTCGCTGTCTCCTCCCTCGTAGTTGGCGTAGTGGGCGTTGTCCTGTCGTTCGGCAACATTGTGAAGGCCCCAGTAGAGTCCGTTGACGAAGACGTGGGCCAGGAATCCGGCACCGGCATCTTCATTGCCCATGTCACGAAGGCTTTCACGCATCCATTGGTCGCGAATCATGGAACCACGTCCGCGTTGTCCGGCATTCCGGTGAATCCACGAGTTATTGTAGCCCGCCCGCAGAGCGATGGAATTGAAGTTGGCAACATCCACTTCCGGAAAGAGGACCTTTCGGAGTCGGCCCGCTCCATATTCCGCGCGAAAGCGAAAAGAGAGGGAGTGTTTCGGTGAAGCGCTGGGGTTGCGGCTGGCGCCTCCCTGGACTTTGAGTCCGCAGTGTTCTTGAAAGGCGGAACGTGAGTCGTTTTCGGCCGGGATAAACTCGGCGGAACAGGCTCGTTCCAGTCCATCCGACTGGGGATTGCCGTAGAGCGTGACGAAATCCGAGGATGGCATTGAGATTGAAATGGAGGGAGTCTCCTTGAATCCTTGCAGCATGGCTTGGGCAATCGTGAGACCACCGTGTCCCGGTGACTGGGTGGTCGAGCGGGTGATTCTGGTGTCCATGTTGTAGTCGCCGGATGGAAACGAACCATATCCGGCGGGTTGGGTCTGCTGAAGGATGGCCGTATTCAGACCATTCGGGTCGCTGCCATTTGCGTTGGCATTGTCGATGTCAAGCAGCAGATAGGTGTGTGCTTCCCAGGAGCTTGGTGAAAGCCCGTTGGCAGTGGCGGCCGAGCGAACCACTGTGGTCTGGCTGATTGCAATGGGACTGGTGTAGACGCTTGCGCTTGCACCCGGAGCACCGGTGTTCGTCAGTGGAGGTGATCCATCCGTGGTGTAGTAAATGGTGGCGCCGGAAGTCGGAGTGGTCAGTGTGATTTGTTGGGCGCTTTGATAGAGTCCACGGGAAGGTGCGACCTCGAGGGGCGCAACCCGTGCGATTCCGTCCTCATCGTTTTCCGCGCCAGGAGTCGGGGAGTCAAAGAAGACCACTTCATCGGTAAGCGGATGGTGGCCATAGGAAATATCGTCTGTTTGATTTGGGTAAGGACTGCCGGCAGGTCCGAACTCGGAGGCGGTGGATCCGTCAGGTGTAATCAGGGCAAGGTAGTCACCACTTTTGGAAAGCCTGAAGTTGGTATGGAGATTGTTATTGGTATCGGGAGTATCGTCGCCGGAGGCGAAGACAACGAGGTAGCCATTGGCGGGGACGATGGCTCCGGCTGGAAAAATCCATGCGTCGGGAACATCCGGGTCATCGGTCAGACGCCAGCCCCCCAGGTCTTGCGAGGTATCGCTTGTGTTATGGAGCTCGATCCAATCATCAAATCGACCGGGAACAGAATTTGGAACGACAATCGTGTCATTGCCGGCCATGAATTCGTTGATGATGATCGATGCCTCGCCACGGTGTGATCCGGCGGTGGCAAGGGTGAGGGCGATAAGAGAGTGTGCGGCCTTCATAAACTGGTGGAACTTCGACAAGATAAGCGCAGGTTTTGGCCGGATAAACAAAAAAGGGACCGATCGGCCCCTTTCTCATTGGATGTTTTTGCAGCGAGGACGATTAACGTTTCGCGGTTCCCACTTTCTGCATTGTTGCTTTGCGGTAGAAGACAATGGCTTCGCACATCGACTTGGCAAGAGTGCGCTGGTATGTGGGATTGTTAATCAAATACTTCTCTTTCGGGTGGCTCATGAAACCTCCTTCGAAGAGAATGGCAGGATGCTTAACGCCGGTCAAAACACTGTAACGGGCGCGGCGGATCCCACGGTCGGGGACCTCCAGTTTAGCCCGTGCCAGGAGTTGGATGCTGCTCCAGTGGACGGCGGTGGCAAGAGCGATATTTGCCGAGTCCTGGGCATTCCCCATACGTTCGATGTTGTCGGAATCCTTGAGCCCGCGCCCGTAGTGGGCGACTCCAACTGGCGAAAGGGTGAAAGTTTCAATTCCGCGCGCCTGGGAGCGGCCGCGCGATCCGGCGGAGTTGAAGTGGATGCTGATGAAAATGGCGTTCTTGTAGCTGTTGGCGAGCTTAACACGCTCCTGAAGAGTCAGGAAAACATCGTCGGTGCGGGTCATGATGACCTTGAAGCCACGCTTTTTGAGATTTTCCTGGAGCATCTTTGCAACCTTGAGATTGTATCCAGCCTCGGTGCCGAGTGAATTGACTGCGCCGGCATCCTGACCTCCGTGTCCAGGGTCGATGATCACGGTGTCAAAGCCTTTGGCTTCCTTGATTTTGAAGGGTCGCAGGACCGGGTCGATGACCTTTTTTAGGTCTACGATCGAGATGTGGTAGGTGCCAAGTGAAACCACGGCGTGACTAAAAATGAACTTTACGTTGTTCATCAGGACCTCCTGTCCACCAGCGCGAAACTTGAGCTCCACATCCGAATTTCTCAAAATTATGTAGCTCCCCGACTTGGTCATGCTGGTGAGGCCGTAAAAGTCCTTCACCTGGGAAAGGGGAACATACTTATTGTTACGATATTCCTTAACCTTCCAGCGAACCTTGGAGGCTGAGGCCGGAAGGATGGCAAGAAAGAGAAGCAGGAAGAAGCTGCGTCGGAAGTTGAAGATTCTCATAAGTCGATAATCCGGGCGGAGGAGGTGTTGGCCATGATAGGAATTCAGGCTCAACTTGCCAAGGTGTAAAATACCATGGAATTCAAGTGATTGCCGAAGCTACTCGACCCCGGTGATCGTAAGAGCAGGACTTTCCAGTTCTGCGCCCATCTTCTTTTCGTTGAGTTCTTGATAGAGTCGTGAATCCGGAGTGATCACGGTGACGTCACAGCCGAGATAGTCTGTCATGAGCCCGCCTCCGGTGGGCGCGAGAAGGTAGAAACAAATTTCGCCCTCCTGATCGACTTCGACCAAGGCCCCTGGGCCCACTGGTTCGGTCATTTCGAAGTTTCGGGGTTCGAATCGCTTGAATATCGCGAGCGATTCCTCGGCGAGCGCCAATTGCCCGGCCTGTGCTTCGGCAAGATAAGCGGCCTCGATGGCGCGAGTGTCGTATTTTCCTTCCGATTTCGTCTCGTCACCGCTGGCGCTCTCGTTGGTTTCAGCGAGGGCCGATTTGGTGATGGTAATTTTTTCTTCCATCTGCCGGAGCAGGTTGGAGATGACGTCGTCCTTAGTCATTCTTGGCACGGCGGGCTTCCACCGCTTCTGCGAAAGCTTGCAGGACTTCCTCGGTGGTTTGCCAGTTGATGCAGGCATCGGTGACCGATTGTCCGTAAACCATGTCATCCGAGATCTTTTGATTTCCCTCAACGATATTGGACTCGATCATGACAGCGGCAATGTCTTTGGCTCCGTTCGCCATTTGTTCGCAAAGATCTGCGGCCACCTTGGGTTGGTTGCGGTAGTCCTTGTTCGAGTTTCCGTGGGAGCAATCAACCATGAGTTGCTCGGGTAGCCCGATTTCACGGAGTTTTGAACTGACCGGGTCGATCTCATCACGGGTATAATTTTGACCACTCTTGCCACCCCGGAGGATCAAGTGGCAGGCGTCATTGCCGGTGGTGGTGACGATTGCGGAGACGCCCTGCTTGGTTACGGAAAGGAAGTGGTGGGGCTTTGAGGAAGCGCCAATGGCATCGAGCGCGATTTGGATCGAGCCGCCGGTTCCGTTTTTGAAACCAACGGGCATTGAGAGCCCGGAGGCAAGTTCACGGTGGACCTGGGATTCGGTCGTTCTCGCCCCGATGGCTCCCCAGGCAATCACATCGGCAACATATTGCGGAGAAATGGCATCGAGAAATTCCGTGCCGGCCGGAACTCCCATTTCGGCAAGTTGCAGGAGGAGTTCACGGGCGGTCCGCAGTCCGCGGTTGATATCGAAAGAATCGTTGAGATCAGGATCATTGATGAGTCCCTTCCAGCCCACCGTGGTGCGTGGCTTCTCAAAATAAACGCGCATGATGATATGAAGGTCTTTTTTATAAAGCTCGGCCGCTCCCTTGAGCCGCGCGGCATACTCAATGGCGGCCGAAGGATCGTGGATGGAGCAGGGACCCACTACCACAAGCAGGCGATCGTCCTCACCCTTTAAAATCGCTTCGGCTCCCTGACGGGCGGAAGAAACAAGCTGCGCGGCTGATTCGCTCAGCGGGAGTTGATAGGAAAGAACGGCCGGCGAAATAAGCGGGTCGATGCGGGCGATGCGGAGGTCGTCTGTGTTAGTGGTGGCCACGGGCGGAGTCTTTAAGGTTTTTTGAGAAATTCAAGAGTGGAGGTTTGTCAGATTGCAGGATTCGGTCCAGATTAATCCCCATGCCCAAAAAGCGAAAACGGCAGCCGCCGCTGCACCGTGATCTCACCGCCGGAATGGTGCCGGATTTGGATTTGGTGTGCAATTACATCGATTCGACCGGGGACAAGGAACTCGATGCGCGGATTCTGGAGCTCGCCAAGTCGGTAAGTGGAGTCGACGACTTCTGCCTGCTCGCAGAAATGATTTCCACTGCGGTTGGAATGGCCCGGGGCACCGCCGATCACGCCGATTTCAAATTGGCGAACCGCGCACTCAAGGAGATGAAGAAGTCGAGTGAGATTTTCGGACCTTTTCGTGGGAATCGTAAGGTTGCCCTTTTTGGTTCGGCGCGGACGAAGCCCGAAGAAAAGGAATATCAAACTGCGGTCAAGTTTTCGCGCCGAATGGTGGAGGAGGGATTTATGACAATCACCGGAGCGGGTCCGGGAATCATGGCGGCCGGGAACGAAGGAGCGACTGCCGAGCACAGTTTCGGTCTCAATATCACGCTGCCTTTTGAGGCGTCGGCGAACGAGTTCATCTCCGGCGATCCCAAGCTCATCGATTACAATTACTTCTTCACCCGCAAGTTGGCTTTTGTGAAGGAGGCGGATGCCGGAGTGGGGATGCCGGGTGGAGTGGGCACGCAGGACGAGGTTTTTGAAGCCCTGACCCTCATTCAAACCGGCAAGGCCAAGCTTTATCCCATCGTGTGTCTCGATGCTCCGGGCGGAACCTACTGGAAGGCGTGGAAACAATTTGTGGAAGAGCACCTTTTTAGGCTGGGGATGATTTCCGAATCCGATTTCTCGCTCTTCAAGGTGACTGATGATGTTGAGGAAGCCATTGCTGAAATCACCGGTTTTTATGCCAACTTCCATTCCTACCGCTATGTCGGGGATCGATTGGTAATTCGCTTGCAAACAGCGTTGTCGGAAGCCGCGTTGAAAGATTTAAATCAGGAGTTTGCCGCAATGGTGAAGTCGGGAGAAATCAAGCAAGGACCGGCATTGAAGGAGGAAAGCAACGAACCCGAGTTGGCCGAGTTACCACGGATCGTGCTGCGTCACCGACGCTGCGACTTCGGACTCTTGCGGGAATTCATCAATGCAATCAATGAGGCCGAAGTAGAAAGCTGATGGCGAGGCAACGGGTGGATGCACTAATGGTGGCGCGGGGATTGTGTGATTCCCGTGAGCAGGCCAAAAGGTTGATCATGGCCGGGGAGGTCATGACCGGAACGGAGCGTGTTGCCAAGCCAAGTACGAAGCTTGATGAAGACGCTGATTTATCGGTAAAGGAAAAGCCAAAGTATGTCGGGCGTGGTGGTTTTAAGATTGAGGGGGCATTGCGGGAATTCGGGGTGGATCCGGCCGGCTGGGTCTGTGCCGACCTCGGTGCGTCCACCGGAGGGTTTACCGACTGTCTTCTCCAGCAAGGTGCGGCACGTGTTCACGCCATTGATGTCGGAACCAATCAATTGGTATGGAAGTTGCGAAGCGACGAGCGTGTGATTTCCAGGGAACGTTTCAACGCCAGAAATCTTACCGTCGAAGACATTGGCGAGAAAGTAAAATTGGTAGTGATGGATTTGTCCTTCATTTCCCTGACCAAGGTCTTGCCCGCCGCCTTCTCCATCCTTGATGAAGGCGGTGTTATCATTCCTCTGATCAAACCGCAGTTTGAACTTTCGAGAGAGGAAGTGGGGAAGGGCGGAATCGTTCGCGAGCCGGAACTTCATCAAAAAGCAGTCGATAAGATCCGAACCTTCATCAATGAAGAATTGGGCCGCGAATGGTGCGGAGTCATCACCTCGCCCATTACGGGAACGGACGGCAACGTTGAATTTCTGGCGCAGATGAGGTAGCCGAAAGTCTCAGGGGTTTTCAGCTGAACTTTTTTTAATTTAGAGGTCGATGTCGAGTGTGACGGGGCAGTGGTCGGAGCCGAGGACGTCGTCGTTGATGGAGGCGGATTTGAGTTTTGGGGCGAGTGCTTCGGAGACGACCCAGTAGTCGATGCGCCAGCCGACGTTTTTGGCGCGGGCGCCACCACGATAGCTCCACCAGGAATAGGCGTCGGTTTGGTCCGGGTGGAAGTGACGGAAGGTATCAATGAATCCCGCGTTCACCAGTTTGGTGAAGCCGGCCCGTTCCTGGGGTGAGAAACCAGCGCTTTTGTGGTTGGTTTTGGGGCGGGCAAGGTCGATTTCCTGATGGGCAACGTTGAGGTCTCCGGATGCGATGACGGGTTTGCCTTCGGCTTCGAGCGCTTTCAGGTAGTCGCGGAAGGCGATATCCCACTCGATGCGGTAGGGAAGGCGGAGGAGTTCGTTTTTGGCGTTTGGGGTGTATACGGTGACGAGAAAATAGTCGGGGAATTCGAGGGTGATGACGCGGCCTTCGCGGTCGCCTTCGGCACTTTTTTCGGAGCCGATACCGAGGCGGACCGAAAGGGGTTCGAGTTTGGTGAAGACGGCGGTTCCGGAGTAGCCGGGTTTTTCCGCAGAGTTCCAGTAGGTTTTGTATCCGGCGAGGTCGAGGGGGAGTTCGACTTGTTCGGGGCGGGCTTTCGTTTCCTGGAGGCAGAGGATGTCGGGATCGTGTGCGAGAACGAAGTCGGTGAAGTTCTTTTTAAGAACAGCGCGGATGCCATTAACGTTCCATGAGATGAGTTTCATGGAGGGAAGGTGAATAGGAATGAAGGAATGGACAATGGCGGAATGGACGAACGAACGGGTTGGCTTTGTGATTTGGTAGTTGAGACCCATGACACATCGTTCTTCTGCGAGGAGGAGGGCGTGTGTGCTCCAAAAAAATGGCGCCTCCGGGTGGGAGGCGCCATGTCGCACGATGCAGACACACCATGAAAAGTCTTTAATTGGCGAGGATGTCGATTTTTCGGGGAGCAAGTTCTTGTCGCTTCCGGAGCGACAGGGTGAGGACACCATCGCGGTGGGTGGCTTTGATGTTCTCGACATCGAGATCCTCGTGGAGTTCGACTTTGAGCTCGAAGCGGAGAGCCTCGTGCTCGCGGTTTTCGAAGTCGCCTTCGATCTCCTTTCGTTCGCCGCCGACGGTCAGGATCCGTTTTTCAAGGTTCACTTCAAGGTCTTCCTTGCCAACACCAGGGAGGGCAACGGCGAGTTCGAATCCGGCTTCGTGGGCGCGGGTTTTAAAGCGTGGTCTTTCGGTGGAAATTTGAGGGTTCATGATTCTATATTTTTGGAATTAAAGGGTTATGATATTTCGATGTTACGGACGCCCTTCTCTTCATCGGCAAGCTTCTTGAAGGTGAGGTCAAGGACGCCGTTTTCGAGCTTGGCGGTGACGCCGTTTGGGTCGATGTCCTCGGGCAGGGTGTAGGTCCGCTCGAATTCAGCATGGAAGGCGTCTTCGCGCTCGCTTTTGGCAGTCACGGAGAGTTCGCGTTTCTCAAGGGAAAGGGAGACTTCCTCGCGGGTGAAACCGGGCAGATCGAGGCGAAGCCGGTAGGAGTCCTTTTCCTCGTATCGGTAGGCTCCGGGTGCGCGGATGGCGGGAGCGGGGCCGAAGCTGCGGAGGGTTTGGCTCAGGAATTCGTCAAGATTTCCGAGGAAACGATTTGGAGTGTAGTGGGTCAGATTCATTGATTGGATTTATGGTTTTTGGTTAACGTCTATCCTCTATGGCAGGACGTAGACCAATTGGCTGAAAATCAGACGAAATCCTTTAACTACGGGAGAAAACAAGAGTTTTGAGCTAACTTCATAGCAAGTATTTAGCACAAAATGACGCGGTCCGGGTCATTTTGACACGTCGTTATGACGCGGCGAGTTTTTGAGCCAATTTGGTGGCTTCCGCCAGCGAGGTGACGGAAGCAATTCCCTGGCCGGCGATGTCGAAGGCAGTGCCGTGATCGACCGAGGTGCGGACGATGGGGAGGCCGAGGGTGACGTTGACCCCGATATCGAAGGCCAGGGTTTTGAGGGGAATGAGGCCCTGGTCGTGGTAGAGGCAGACGTAGGCGTCGAGGTTTTTGCGAATGGCGGGGAGAAAGGCGGTATCTGGTGAGAGCGGGCCGATGATATTGATCCCGAGGGTGCGCGCTTTTTCGAGGACAGGAATGATGAGTTCTATTTCCTCCCGACCGAAAAGCCCGCCTTCGCCGGCGTGGGGGTTGAGGCCGGGCATGGCAAGTCGGGCGGGGCGTCCGTGAATGGCGCTCATGGCGCGATGGGTCAGGGCGATGACCTCCAGCATGCGTTTTTCTTCAAGAAGTCCGGGCACGCTGCCGAGGGAGACGTGTGTGGTCACGAGCGAGCAGGTGATTTCAGCCGACGTGAGCATCATGGCGTGGTCGGGTGAGGAAGTCTTCTCGACGAGATATTCGGTGTGACCGGGGTAGGGTTTTCCGGCGCGATGCCAGGCTTCCTTGTGGATGGGATTGGTGATCACGCCGGCGTAGGCGCCGCTCATGGCGCCTTCGACGGCGGCTTCCAGGCAGTCGAAGGAATGCTGTCCCGCGGTTGCGGAAATCTCGCCCATTTTCACTGATCCTGAAAGGGGGAGATCGATGAGGTGATCATTGGGGAGGGGGAGATCAAGATGAGCGGCGACCTGTGAAAGGTGGCGGGCGCATCCGATGATTTTGAGATTGGGGCAGGGTGGATTTGCCAGAAGTTTGAGCGCCAATTCGGGGCCGACTCCCGAGGGGTCGCCTTGAGTGATGACAAGGGGAGCGGGCATGAGTGCCGATTAGTCCGAGTCTTCCGGAAGCCTGGCCAGAGCCATCATGGCGCGGGCCGGAGTGGCGGAGTGCAGCGTGATTAGGGTGCGCCCTTTGTCGTTGTCCTTGCGGGAGCCTCCATTGCCCATGGTGCTGATGGTGGCGACATGGCCAATGACATTGCCGAAGGTGTCGAGCACCGCGGAGCCGCTGGAGCCCGGTGCCCAGCGGGTGCTGACGTTGAGCTTGAGGGCACCGAGAGCCTTGATGGAATTGGGATCATCACCGCGCTGGTCGCTGTCCCAGTAGAAGCGATTGACCATTCCCTGGGAGAAGTATTGGCCTTGTTTGAGCGGGCGACTGAGGCAGAAGGCGGAGTCCCCTGGCGAGACCTGGTCGTTGAGAGGCAGAGGAGTGGTTTTGGCATCGATCTTGATGAGGGCACCGTCGATTTTGTTGTCGTTGGCCAGAATGGAGGTGACCGGGAAGACCTTGCCGGAGTGATCAACTGCGATGAGGCCGCCTTTGCGCATCTTTTTGTTGTCCATTTTAATGACGTGGGCGCAGGTGCCTAGGACGCCATCGGTCGTAAGAGCGTAGCCGCCGGCGAGGTTGATGTGCCAATTATCGCAGTTGTTGCAGAGGTAGGCCCAGCCGACGCGGTAGCCACTTGCTTTGGCCCGTGTGGCAATCTGGGTGGGAGTGAGTGCGGTTTGGTGCGCGGCGGGAAGCTCGAGCTTGGCCGCGGCGGGAGATTTGATGAGTTCGCCGGTGGCTTCGAGGCCCAAGAGCTTTCCGTCTTCGAAGAGTTTTTCGGCTTGCTTGGCGATCCGCTTTTCCTCGGCGCGCAGGCCATTCCGGGATTGTTCAAAAATGGAAACATCCGGGCTTTGGGCGGAAGCCGAAAGGATCAGGGCGAGAGCGATGAGATTGGATTTCATTTGGTGGGAAAGCGTCGCTGGTTGGTGGAGTTGTGACTAGCAATGCAATTCATTACGAGTAGGTATTTGATTCAATTAAAGCTGGCACGGGGGCTGCATTGTTTTCCTTCGACAAAGTCGGGTTTTTGTTTGTTGCCCTACTGTCATTGTCGATTGTGTGTGCGAAAAGGGCGGTTCTTCGGAGCCGCCCTTTTCCTATTTTAACCGGGCTACCATTCATAGAGGTTAATCCCGAGGTAGCCGAAGAATCCGTTATCGAGATCCTCTTCGAAAATCGTGTTGCCATTTTGCTCGGCCCGGAGTTCGTTCGCAAAGTTGGTTCCGGCCCAAGCGGTGAGCCAAACGCCCCGGCGTAATTTAAAGTCGATCCCAAGCCCGGCGTTGTAGCTGGCGAAGCCGTAGTCGACGGAATTCCCGGCGTCATTCTCGACATTCCAGAGGCCGCCCGTTGGAAAACCTCCTCCGCGGATGATGAGGCGATCGTTGATTTTGTGGGAAAGAGTGATCCGGGGTCCCAGCAGGGTGAAGGCCCAGTCATCGGTGGGTTGCCAGGTGCAACCGAGCGCGGGAAGAACCATGGCTTCGCCAAAGTTCCGCACGCGGGCGGCTCCAAAATTCAGCGAGAAGCTATCGGAGAACTGATATCGGGCGCCGACGCGAGCGAAGTAGTCGAAATCATGACTGGTGATGCTGTTAAAGTCAGTGGCGAGTTGACCGGAGATTTGAGCAAAAAAAGACCAAGGTGAGTCGGAGGGGTCGTAGCTGAAAGACAGTGGGACGATAATGTCATGCAGGTGGCCGAGATCCGCACCGGAGTGAAAACTCCCTGTGTCGATGCGGGTGAAGCGGTAATTGACTCCATAGAACATTTTGATTTCGTCGCTGAACTCTTTGTTGAGGGCAAACCCGCCCTGAAGGGTGAGTTGTTCCCAGCTAAAGTCGCTCCCACCATTTTCGGGTGATGCACCTCCAAAGATGACTCCGAATCGCCCCGGCATTGCGGTCATGGGTGAGCGACTCTCCGGCTCGGGATCAAGATTGGCAGCTGCACTGAGGGTTGAAGCCAGCAGGGCAGAAGTGAAGGGGCGGGTCATGGTCTGAATATGGTTCCAATTCCGGAATGTGAAAGAGGGGAGTGCTTATCAGGAGGAATGAGTTGATTTCTGAAAAAGTAGAAAAGGTTTTTTGCTGCCAAACCATGGCCAATTTCGGTATTTCCAAAACGTATCCGCGTCACTTCGAAATATGAAATTTAAAACGCTCATCTGTATTGCCTCAATTTCGGGATCTATTCTGCCGCAGGTCTTTGGAGGCGATCCCATCATCTCGCCCGGAGATCCGGTTCTCGCGATCGATGAGGACATTGCTTCAAACAGCAATTATCCCGTTGGCGAGGGCCCCGGATTGATTGTGGATGGCAGTGCTTCCACCAAATACCTGAACTTCGGCCGCGAAAACTCGGGCTTCATCGTGACCCCGGCATTTGGTTCGAGTGTGTTACGAAGCTTTGTCATTACGACAGCCAATGATTCGGTCGAGAGAGACCCCACCAGTGTCGTGATTTATGGGACAAACACTGCGATTGTCTCGTCCGATAATTCCGGCGGGGCGGGCGAGTCGTGGACGAGAATTGCAGAACTGGATCTGGATCTTCCCGATCTCCGCTTTGAGCCTATGGCGGTTTTGAATGTTCCGAACGAAGCGGTGTTTTCCTCCTATAAATTCGTCTTTCCTACGATGAAGGGACCGACCCATAATTCGATGCAGATTTCCGAAGTTCAGTTTTGGGATGGCAGTAGCGGGCAGGGTTCGCCAATACTTCGGCCAAATGATCCCGTTCTGGCGATTCACGAAGCTTCGCCGGAAAGTGGGTTCCCGGGGCCCGAGGGGCCGGAGAATCTTTTCGATGAATCGTCCTCGACCAAATATCTGAATTTCGGACGTGAAAATAGTGGCTTCATCGTTACTCCCTCATCCGGTCCATCCGTAGCCGGATCTTTCATTTTGACCACGGCAAACGATTTTAACGGGCGGGATCCGATTTCATGGGAAATCTTCGGAACAAACGCAGAAATTGTCACTGAGAACAACGGAACCGGCCAAAATGAACCTTGGACTTTACTGGGTTCCGGGACGGTCGAAACTCCCTTGGCAAGATTCACGGCAGCGCCTGAAGTGTTTTTTGACAACGCGGTGAGTTACACCTCCTACAAGTTTCTGGTGACCAGTGTTAGATCTCCCTTGGGGGCCAATATCGACTCAACACAGTACTCCGAATTCCAGCTTTTTACTTCGGACACAGCCCCCCAGGAGATCAAAATTACAAGTATTGTCCCTGACTTGCAGAATGACGAAGCCACCATTACATGGGATGCTCCCGCGGGACAGCTCTACCTTCTTCAGTCTTCGCCCGACCTTTTGGACTGGAACACTTCGGTCACCGGTGGGGCGATCGAGGTGGAGAGCGATAATCCTCTGACCTTCCAGCCTCCGGCCGGGGGCAAGGTCTTCTACCGGATCATTCGCGCGCCCATTCGTTAAAGCTCCGCTTGGGAGAGGCTTTAATTTGCGTCGAGAGGTCCGGTGACCAGTTTCCAGCCGGAGCCTTCGGGATCAAGATTTCTGAAGAACGATCAGGCGTTCCTCCGCCCGGGGAGGGGTGATTTTTTGTCACTCCTTGTTGAGAACCTGTTCGGATCCTTGTCTGAGAATCCTCATGTAACGATCTCTTTCTTTCAGGGAATCGTCGACCTCCCGGTTCACAAACGGGTTGTTTTGACCATACTTGGTCCAAGGGCCGGTTTTTGGAATCCGGGTGAATTCAATGAAGCGCCAGTGGACGGTGGCCTTGTTGCCTACGCCGAGATAGTCTCGAACAGCGGGAGAGATATCGATTCCCGCGCCTTGGTTGCTCTTGTTTTTGGGGCGCTTGTTTCCAAAGACATACTCCCAGTCATCGGTCACGAAAGGCCCGCAGTCCTCCCATTGAGCGTAACAAACCTTGCGGGTTTTAGGGCAGTAGATTTGCACCCAACGGCCTTTGCAGGTTGATTCCCCGGGTTCGCGCTCGATCCGGTTCCACCAGGGAATGACCCGGGCTGCTTCCCGCTTGTGCATGCGGTGGTTCACGCAGTCATTGTAAGGAAGGGCGACATAGAAAGGATTTTGCCCGGGGGT
Organism: Verrucomicrobiia bacterium; assembly: GCA_030432565.1. Taxonomy (GTDB): domain Bacteria; phylum Verrucomicrobiota; class Verrucomicrobiia; order Verrucomicrobiales; family Akkermansiaceae; genus SW10. Next base: position 50,801 of record JAUIGV010000031.1, read on the forward strand.
GAAGCCACGGGGTAGGTATCCGAGGCGGGCTTTTGGGTCGGGATTGTCGAAGCCACCGTAGTTTTTTTGCCAATTTACGTCCCACGACGACTTATTATTTGGCGTCGGGTTGTTTTGGGTTGGCTTTTCCCCGATCCAGAAGACCGTCGCGGTGATCGACTTTCTCCAAGGGTAGGAGGTGGTTTTCTGGAGCTTGAAGGGGTCTTTGGGAGCAGGCACCACGGTGATTTTGGGGCCTCGCTGCCCGAAGAGCGGCAGCGCCAGTAGAACTGCAAAAATGGATGCTTTAATTGTCACAGCGGAGAAATCTTAGCGACATTTCCTGATATTTCCAGTGATGAGTCAACCGTGGTCTGTGCTTGCAGCCCGGGCGCAGGCGCGTGAAGGTAGCCCCAGAACGAAATGCGCTGCTTTTACTCATCAGAATTTTTCCTGGAATTGCCCAACGGACATCCTTTCCCGATGGACAAGTTCGAAGTCTCCAAGGACATGCTTGTAGGCAGTGGAATTGTGAAGGGAGAGGATATCATCGAGGTGGGCGAGGCCGATGGTCACGTCTTGAGGCGGGTGCACGATGAAGACTACCTTTCCAAGATCTATTACGGTCAGTTGGACCGGAAAGAGCAGATTCTTCTCGGGTTGCCGGTCACTCCGAAGCTCTATCATCGCAGTGCGACCGAAGTGGAGGCAACCCGTCAGGCGTGTCATGCGGCTCTTCAAGATGGAGTTGCGGCCGTTCTCGCCGGCGGAACCCATCACTCCTTCCAGAACCGGGGTGAGGGATACTGTGTTTTCAATGATGTCGCCATTGCGATTCGCGACCTGCAGGTCTATCGCCCCGGGATCAAGGTCATGGTCGTTGATACCGATGCCCACCAGGGGAACGGCACCAATAGCATTCTGGCGGATGATCCCAATGTCTTCACCTACTCGATCCATGTCGGGAAGAATTTTCCAAGCAGTAAGGTCAAAGGTTCGATGGATGTCGAAACTGTCAGATACGTGGAGGGGGAGATGTATCTCAAGCAACTCTTCAATACCTTGGCGGCGGCACTGGATGTTTTTTCTCCGGATCTTGTGATCTGGATTGCTGGAGCGGATAACCATCGCAACGACCGCATGGGCCAGATGCTGCTGGATTTGAAGGACTTCATGCGGCGGGACGAGGTCATCCTCCGGGCTTTCATGGGCAATCGGATTCCGGTCGCGATCCTTTATGGCGGTGGATACAACCGACAGCCGGAATACACCGCCAAGATTCACCGCAATACCATCGCAACCGCAGCCAAAGTGGCCCGTGAATTGAAACGATGAAGAGTTTTGCGATTGTCGGAGCGGGAGCGGTGGGCAGTTACTACGGCGGTCGTCTGGCCGCCGCCGGTCATGACGTTCGTTTTTTGCTCCGCTCGGATTACGATGTCGTGAAGGAAGCGGGGCTCACTGTTGAGAGCATTGATGGTGATTTTCACCTGCCCAAAGTGACTTGCGCCAGGACGCCCGCAGAGATTGGCCCGGTCGATGTGGTGATCGTGGCCTGGAAAGCCACCTCGAACCATCGTTTTGAGGAAGTCATCCGTCCTCTGCTTCACGACGATACAGCGATTATCACTTTGCAGAATGGTCTTGGGAACACCGAGGCGTTGGGGGAGCTTTTTGGAATTGAGCGCGTGCTTGGAGCGATGTGTTTTGTCTGTATCAACCGGATTCGGGCTGGTTTGATCCGTCACACCGGTGGGGGAATGATCGCGATGGGCGAGGCCGTTCCGGGGGTGACTGATCGTCTTCGTGGTTTGGCCGCAATTTTTGAGGAGGCCAGGATCGTTTGCGAAATTGCCGTGAATTTTGCCGAGACCCAATGGCGCAAGTTGGTTTGGAACATTCCCTTCAACGGGCTCTGTATCACGGAAGGCGGAATTGATACCGGTCAGCTTTTGGCTCAACCCGGTGGGGAGGATCGCGTGCGCGAACTCATGCTCGAAGTCACCAAGGCTGCTGCCGCCCTGGGATTTGAGATAAAGAAAGAATTTGTGGAGTATCAAATCGAGCGGACTTATCCGATGAAGGACTACCGGCCTTCCAGCATGATCGACTTCGTGAAAGGGTATCCAGTCGAAGTCGAGGCAATTTGGGGTGAGCCTCTTCGGCGGGCCAAGGCTGCCGGTGTCTCCACGCCGGGGATGGAAGAGCTTGATGCCCGGATTCGCGGGATGCTGGAGCAGCGCTAGGGTTGCTTGAGGCTGTTTTTCACGTGATCGAGGAGCCCGTCCGCTCCGTCCTCGATGAGATCCGCGACCAATTGAAACCCGTCGTCACCGCCGTAATAGGGGTCCGGAACTTCGCGGTGATCGTGTTGTGTGCAGAAGTCTGTGAAGTTGCGGACCTTGGCCCGCTCCTCCTCGGACCCGGCTAAGTTCATCACGTTTTGGTAGTTCTCGTGGTCCATCGTCAGGATGAGATCAAACAATTCGAAATCCCGCCGACCAAACTGGCGGGCATGGCCGGTGACCTCGTAGCCGCGCCGACGAATGGTTTTTGACATCCGGGCATCGGGCTTCTTTCCCGAGTGCATTCCGATGGTGCCCGCGGAGTCACAGTGAATCTGTCCGGAAAGTCCCGCTTTCTTGACCACGTGCCGGAAGATGTTTTCGCCTGCCGGTGAGCGGCAGATGTTTCCCATACAAACGAAGAGCAAATTATAACGGCTTTTCACGAGACAGATGTTAGGGTCCGCCTCGTTGATTTAACAGGCGAACAATCATGAGTGACTATGTTTTGGATCTATCAGGAATCCGTAAAACTTATCGGGGCGGCGTTGAAGCTCTGAAAGGCATCGATCTGCAAGTCCCACGGGGCTGTATTTACGGGCTTCTCGGTCCCAATGGGGCTGGTAAAAGCACGATGATCAAAATTCTCACCACCCTGATCCGGCGAACCGGCGGGGAAGGGACCATGCTCGGGAAACCGATTGGAGACCGCAGTGTCCTTCAGAAGATTGGCCTTCTCCCCGAACATGCCCAGTTCCCGGACTACCTCACCGGGCGGCAGGTTATTGAGTTCACAGCCGGCCTTCAGGATGTGTCCTCGCTGGAATGTAAGACCAGGACGGATTCCTTGTTGGACTTGGTTCAAATGACGGATGATCAAGACCGGAAAATGAAGGGATACTCGAAGGGGATGAAGCAGCGGATAGGCATCGCCCAAGCATTGGTGAACGATCCGGATATCGTATTTCTCGACGAGCCAACCGATGGAGTTGACCCAGCCGGGCGACGTGATTTCCGGGTTCTGATGAAAAAGCTTCGTGAAGAAGGGCGGACGATCTTCATCAATACTCATATTCTCTCCGAACTTGAGCCGATTGTGGATCGGGTAGCGATTATCTCCCACGGGCAGCTTCTCGGGGAAGGGGTGCTCGATGACCTAAGGTCTTCAAAACCCAGCTATCAGATCGAGTTTGAAGGCCGCCTCGCTCCCGCGAGAATCCAGGCCATGTCGGAACAAGGGTTCACGGTGGAGTCCGGACTTATCACTGCCGCGACCAGCAAGCCTGGTGACGTGCAATCGGTGATTGATCAGCTCCGTCAGGATGGAATCGTGATTGTGCGTGTCGAGAGACACACCCAGTCTCTTGAAGATCTCTTTATGGGATTTGTTGATCAAGCGAACCCCTCTGCCCCGCCGCCAATTCCCGGAGCACCTCTTCAATCTCCAGCGATTCCCCAGTCATGAAACCTTACCTGACCATTCTTCTTGATTCGTTTCGGATGCTCAAGGCGCGCACCATCTTTTGGGTGACTCTTGCAATTTCATTATTCGTGGCCTTGGTCTATCTTTCGATGGGGTTCGATGAGACTGGAACGAGCTTGTTTTTCGGCCTTAGTCATTTTGAAAGTGACATGTTCCGGGAGGGCACTTCGCAATCTGAGACACTTTACGTTTCGATCTTCACCAAGCTTATTGCTGAATACTGGTTATCTTGGATTGCCGTCCTCCTCGCCTTGATTTCTTGTGTGGCAATCTTCCCGGAGGCTTTGAAAGAGGGAACTGCCGGGATGGAACTCACTAAAAAACTTTCCCGCTTCCAGGTTTTCGCTGCGAAGTTTGTTGGGAGTCTTCTTTTCGTGACCATTCAGGTGCTGGCCTTCGTGTTGATTGTCTTTCTGGCCCTGCGATGGCGACTGGGTTCGTGGAATCCTTCGATCTTTTGGTACGTGCCGCTGATTCTCCTGGTGTTCACCTATCTTTATTCATTCATGATGGTGATCGCGGTCAAGACGCGCTCAGTCATGACCGCCTTAGTCCTCACTCTGGTTCTATGGGCTATTTCAAGTGTCATCGGTTTTTTTGAAGGGAATCTGTATACTATGATTCAGACGTTAGAAATGTCTGAGAAGTTCGAAGCCGAGGCCCGAGAGTCAGCCAAACCCCTGGGAGTCGACCTTGAAGGTGAAGAGGGAGGTCAAATCGAGGAAGGTGCCGAAGACCAGGTGCAGGTCGACGATCCCGAGCCACTTGAAGAGCCCTTCGTTGACAGAGATAACGGAGATACCGGGATCTTGAGCATGAAACTATGGTATCAAAGATTGCTCGCAGCTTACGCCATCTTCCCCAAAACGGGGAGAACAATGGAAATTGCTGATCGGCTCATTGTTGTGAACGGGGAGAAAGGAGGAGCTAAAGGGAGCTTTATGAGCATCATTATGGGATTCGAAGAAGAGGAGGATCAGAACGATATGTTTATCGAGCTTTCTGAAAAAGCTGCAGATCGTCATTCAGGCACCTATGCAATAGGAACGTCAGTTCTATTCTCCCTGACGATGCTCGTATGGGCAGGTTGGATCTTTTGTCGCAAGGAGATTTAAACCGGGATCCCGACTTACGAGCAGCGTTTCACCGCATCAATGAGCGCTGCTTTGTGGTCCGGCCAGGTCGGGACGAACTCGTGGGCAAGGTAGCCGGTGTAACCCGTCGATTTGATCGCTTCGATAATCGCGGGGTAGTAGAGTTCCTGCGTGGTATCGAGTTCGTTCCGCCCGGGGCATCCGGCGGTATGATAGTGCCCGAAGTACGAGGAGTGCCGTTTAATGGTTGCCATAACGTCACCTTCCATGACCTGCATGTGGTAAATGTCATAGAGCAATTTGAAACGGGGCGAGCCCAGTTTTTCGCAAAGGGCAACTCCCCAGTCACTGTGGTCACATTGATAATCGGGGTGATCGACCTTGGAATTGAGCAGCTCCATGATCAGGGTGACGTCGTGTTCTTCCGCGAGTTTCAGGAGCGGCTCAAGTCCCCGCGCGCAGTTTTCCAGACCATGCTCGTCACTTAGGCCTTCGCGGTTTCCTGAAAAGGTGATGACGTTTGGAATGCCGGCCTCGGCAGCTTGTGGGATGAGCTCTCGATAGATCTCGAGTAGTGTTTTGTGGTGATCCGGATTATTAAAAGCCTTCTCGATACAGCCGAGTCCGCTTTGGTGTTCCGGGGCCGCCGTGACCGGACAGACCAAGCCGCGATTCTTGATATGTTCTACTTCTCCTGGATGGAGTAGGTCGATGCCTTCGATGCCAATTTCCTGACACCAATCGGCGAGTTCGGGAAGCGGGGTGTCTTCGAAGCACCAGCGGCACACGGAGTGTTTGAAGCTCATTTATTGAAAATGCTTTAACCGGGTTCCGGAGTAAAGGCCCGTGTCTCGAAGCGCATGAGGGCGGGGAGGAAAGTGAGGGGGACGTTTCCGGTGGGGCCGTTTCGGTTTTTGGCCAGAACCAGTTCGGCTTCGCCATCGTCTTCGTCCCGATCCTCCTGATTGTCCACGTAGTAAACCTTTCGGTAAAGAAGACCGACCATGTCGGCGTCCTGCTCTATCGATCCCGATTCGCGAAGGTCGGACATTCGTGGAACTCCGAGCGATGAGCCGGTTCGTCCTTCAGGGCCACGGTTGAGTTGGGCGAGGACAATGACGGGAACGTTGAGCTCCTTGGCCAGGGCTTTGAGTCCACCGGAGATTTCGGCGATCTCCCGTTCTCGTGAATTCGAAGCCTGTTTCGAGGTTGATTTCATCAACTGAAGGTAATCGATCGCGATCACGCTGATGCCTTCATCGCGGTGCTTGCGTCGTGCTTTTGCACGAAGGTCGTTGATGGAAATACCGGCAGTGTCATCGATGAAGAGTTTGGACTTTGCGACTTCCTCGGAGGCGTCTTTGATTCGCTTCAGGTCGGCCTTGTTGGGTTGGTAGCCTTTGGTCAGTTTCTGAAATTCGAACCGTGCGCGTGAGAAGACCAGACGCTGCACGATTTGAACGGTCGACATCTCGCAGGAGAAGACCATGGCGGGTTTGTCCGAGGTGATGGCAATGTGCTCGACGATATTCATCATGAACGAAGTCTTTCCCATCGAAGGACGTGCAGCGATGACGAACATGTCGGGGGCCTTCAGGCCGTTGATCATCTTGTCCAGCTCGCCGTAGCCGGTGGTCATTCCAGAGATTCCGCGGTCGCCGGCAAGAAATTCCTGAAGGTAAACCATGACTTCACCGACGGCGGTTTTTACATCCATTTCCTCGGTAGTCTCGCTGGCTTCGCGGATCTCGAGGACTTTCTGCTCCACGCTATCGAGGAACTCTTGCACGTCTTCAGGGTCATCGTAAGCCGTCGTAATGGACTCGGTGCACGACTTGATGATATTGCGCAGAATGAACTTTTCCTTGACGATGGCGAGGTGCGAATTGAAGTGCGCAGCAGTCGGAGCGTAGGTGTAAATCTCGGTGATTGCGGAAGGCCCGCCGATGCCATCGAGAAGGTCCCGATCCATGAGGTATTGCGACAGGGCGACCAGTTCGACGGTTTTACCGGCTTCAAAGTGCTCGACCAAGACCTGAAATAATTTGCCGTGAGAGGGCATGTAGAAGTGGGCGGCGGTCAGCTGTCCTTCGATGGCCCGGCCAATGTATTCCTCGGGATCCTGGATCATCGAGCTCAGGACACTTTTTTCCGGGCCGACGGCATGAGGAGGGGGAGTCAGCTCATCGCGCTGATCCTTTTTCCCGTCTTGAAGTCTGGGGCCGTCCTTCTTTTCAAAAGGTGGTTTATCGTCCGTGATCGCCATGCGGGGACTTTGCCTCAAAAGGTTGCGACTTGGCAATCTCGGCAACCTGTGAATAACCCGAAACGCCCGTGTTTACTGCGATGTCTTCCGGAATTTTTTTTCAGAAAGGAACGCCTTGGCCTCTCCCAGAAGGAAGAGGGAGCCTGTCAGAAGAGTGGCCCGGCCAGCGGTGGCCTCCAGCGCGGAAGTGAGATCTGGATGGACGATTGACTTCACCTCGACTTCGTGGCTTTCCGGAGGAAGTCCACGCTGGGAATTGACGGGGACAAAGTGGAATTCCCCGGCAATTTCGGAAAGTTTGGAGAGAACTTCGTCGGTGGCCTTGTCCTCGACCGAACCAAAGATGATGGCAGCTTTCTTGCCGGGGAATTCACTCTGCCATGTTTCGACCAGAGCTTGCGCAGCGTGCGGATTATGAGCGGCGTCAAGAATGAGGGAGTCGGTGACTCGTTCAAAGCGGCCGGGCCATCGAACGTGCTGAAGAGAGTGTTGCACGACATCGAATGAGAGGTGCAGTCCTGCCGCCACAATGGCCTCGCAAGCGAGCGCGGCGTTCTGTTTTTGGTGTTCGCCTGGAAGTGACAGCGAATAGCCCAACAAGGGAGCTTTGACAAAAGTGAGTGGCGCCTGGGTCTGGTTCGTGGTCTGGCGAATGGCCTTCTCGGCCTCGGGTTCCTGAGGTGCCGACAGGATGGGTTTCCCCTTGATCGCGATGGCCGCTTTTTCCCGTGCGATTTCATCAAGGGTTGAGCCAAGCCACTTGGTGTGATCAAGTGAGATCGGAGTGAGGACACAGACATCGGCGGGGATGGCGGTGGTCGCATCAAGCCTACCGCCCATGCCGGTTTCGAGGACGATGAGATCGCAATCGGAGTCGCGAAAATGTCTCATGCCGAGAGCGAGGGTTAGTTCAAAAAAGGTGGGGTGATGGTCCCAATCGGCAACGAGTTCTCGAAGCTCGGTGAGGAGGCGCGCGGTCTTTTCCTCGCTGATTTCGAGACCATTGACGCGGACCCGCTCGCGATAGTCGATGAGGTGAGGGGAGGTGAAGAGGCCGCTGCGGAGGGCGAGTCCCTGGCCGAGAGCGTCAATCATCGCGCAGGTCGACCCCTTGCCATTGGTGCCGGCCACGTGAATGACCTTGGTGCGGTGCGAGGGGAAAGCCAGGAATTCTCGCAGCAAGCGGGTTGGCCCCTCCAGCCCAAGTTTGATTCCAAAGGTCTGGGTTGAATAAAGCCAGTCGAGAGCTTCTTGATAGTTCACGGATTCGATAAGGAGATCAGGCCCGCTTTTTCCACGGGCCGGTGATTGCGAGAGTGAGTCCCTCGCCCTGCATGTTCACGAAGAGAACGGAACCATCGGGCGAGAAGCAAGAGCCCGCGAATTCCGTAGCGCTTTTGGCATTCCTGGCGAGCGAGTAGATTTTTCCTTCAGGCGTGATTCCGCGAAGGTGCGGAATGTTTCCATAATGCTCGGCGACGAGATCTTCGCAGATGATGAGATCGCCCCAGGGCGCTGCACAGAGGTTGTCACCATTTGTGAGGAGATCGCCCGAACTCGGCTGCAGGAACAGTGAGATCTTGTCGGGTTTCCCGGGAGTGAGTTGATAAATTTGGCCCTGGCTATTCGGGCCGCCGTCGGTGCAGCAAATGAAAAAGGATCCGTCGGCAAACTGGATCCCTTCGCCCCGCGCAAATCTTGCCGCTCCCTGTTTGAAACCCTGATAGCGCAGATCGTTCGCGGGAGCTTCGTAGTCATCCAGGTCAATCCACTCGACATCCATCTCTGCGCCTTCCTCGATCTTATCCCGGCTGCCGCGATAATTGCGGAGGTCCGCCGCTGGTTTCCCTTTAACCACGAGCGCCTGAAGTTGGCCTTCGTGAAGGTTGCCTTTGACCTTGGGGATGAAACGATACAGCAAGCCGTCATTGATGTCTTCGGTCAGGTAAAGGATGCCAGTTTCGGGATCGATGGCTACTGCTTCGTGGCGGAAGCGGCCGAGTTTTTTGAGTGGGACTGCCTGTTGTAGTTTTCCATCGTCCGTGGCCTTCACCTCAAAGCAATACCCGTGGATTTTTCCTCGCTCGCTGGTGAGGTCGCTGGGTTCCTCGCAGGTCACCCAGGATCCCCACGGCATGGGCCCGCCGGCGCAATTCCGGTCGGTGCCCATGAGAGAAAGGAATTCCCTCGTGACCGTTTTTTTCTTGAGATCGTAAACAATGGTGGTGGTTCCTCCGATGTGGGGAACTTCGCCCCGTTCTCCATGGTCGTATGATTTGGAACGGTCAAAATTGCGAGGCACCTTTCGACTGGGAAAGGCACTCAATTCCTGTGAGGTTACGCCGAGCTCGTGATTGCGAACGAGTATGATCTCGTTGCCCTTTCCAGGAAAGCAGGCCATTCCATCGGGCATCCCGGGGACAGTCATCCCGTCGTTCATTTTTGAGCCACGCCGTGAGATGATTTGGTAGGAAAAGCCCTTTGGGAGATCAAGAATTCCATCTGAATCGGCGATCAACCGACCGTAAGGCGCAATCACCCGGTTTGAAGGTGCCGCGCTCAAATATTTCTGGAGCCCGAAGAAGCCGAGCACCGCTCCTGAAGTGGCTAGAAATGACCGTCTCTGCATGCGGCGATCATCCTCGAAAATGCGGCCTTCGCAAGAGATCTCTGATGTCACGCGAGACGATGAGCGCATCGGGAACGGGGAGGAAGTTGTGACCGGATTAATCCCGTGCATGAAACCACACCTGTTGCCTCATTAAAGGAGGACACCATACGGTGACTGGATGAGCGCTCCATTGCCTCATTTACGAGGACACCGTAGCGGCTTGGTTTTTTGGTTCTTCCCTTGCTGAGGAAGGGCTGCCGGAGCG
>JAUIGV010000003.1 GCA_030432565.1 Verrucomicrobiia bacterium
GTCGGTTTGGGGGTTTTGGTAGCGGCCGGTATCAGCGATATTGACGAGCCTGTTGTTGCTGATTTTAGCGCCGGCGCTTTCGTCGTTACGGAAAAGCGGGCGGGCCTGGCCTTGGCATTCGATGAGGGTGTTTTCGCTGCACCAACGGACGTGTGGGCCATAGGTCATCTTGATTCCGTTGGGTGTCAGAGGTCCTCTTTTCCAGTAGGCCAGCTCGGACCGTGTTCCTTTAGGAATAAATTTTACTTCTTGGCCTTCTTTGATTCTGCGAAGGGGGCGCTTGATAAATGTGGGTGGCATGAGTTAGTCGGTGGTTCTGGTTAGGAGATCTTTGAGGTCGTGGTTGCGGCGGATTTTGTGGAAGGCAATGTTCTGGATTTTATGAACTCGGGAGCGTGAGAGGTTGAGGCGCTTGGCGATGTCGGTGATGGTGCGGGGGCCGTCGGGGATGGCGGCGGCTCTGGCGGCGAGGTCGTCAAGGCGGCGCTTGAGGCGGGCCTCGGTCTCGCGGAGGCGGGCGAGCTCTTGGCGCTCGGTCTCGGTGAGTTGGGTTTCTTGTTCTGGGGTGAGCATGGCGTTGGGTGGTGTTTAGGCTTTCAGACCAGCGAGGGCGTTTTTGACGGCCCGCCGGATAAACTGGGAGCGGTCGAGGTCCTCGCGGGAGGCGACTTGATCGACGACGCGGATCTGGTCGGGGTCGAACCAGACGACGACCTGCTTGCCGGTCTTCTTGGTGACGCGGTGGCGTTTGGCTTGTTGCTTCGGCATGATTAAGGGTATAAATTGGGTATATACCGAGTGCAACAATAAAATTGATTTTATTTTGGGGCTCGGTTATGAGGTGGGAAGGTGTCGAAGCAAAAACAGGTGATTGTGAAGATGAGCGAGGAGTTCCTCGCTGAGATCGACGCGGCTTTGCCTGGGATGGGTTATGGCGACCGGGCCAGCTTTATCAGGGACGCGGTCTTTGATGAGCTGAAGAAAAACGGGGTCAAAGTTGATCCGGGATTGAAGGCGGCCCCATCACGCGCGGGAAAGGGCGGGACGCCGACCCACAAAAAGAAGGTTTACGATTTAAAGAAGAAGGCCCCGGCGATGGTGGCGGAGGAGATGGCCTGCACCCTTCCCTATCTCGGGGCGGTGGCGGCGGGGTCTCCGGTGGCGGATGAGTTCGCGGAAGAGGTGACGGTCGGGCGGCAGTATCCGAAGGGGCACTTCGTGGTGAGGGTCTCGGGCGAAAGTATGGAGCCGGAGTTGAGCGATGGCGACTTAATCGTGGTGGATGCGCGGGATGTCTTCACGCCAGGGACGGGGCGGGTGTGTGTGGTGAGCTGCGGCGGCGGTTCGAGCGTGAAGCGTTGGAACCGGAAGCGCGGGGTGTTTGAGTCGCTGAATGACGAGTTCCCCGATTTGGAGCCCGGCGAGGATTTTGTCTTTCAGGGGTATTTTGTGGAGAAGGTGGAAGTTTAGATTTTATGATGAAGAGAATTGTATTTTTAATTTTATGGTTGCCCTTTTCCTCTCTTGCTGACGAGGCGAGAGAGACCCAGTTGAAGGAGGCGGTGGCGAGTCTCTTCGACGAGTTGGAGAAGGGAACTGTGACCAACGAGGATTTAGAGAAGGCGCTCGCAAAATCGCTTGTCGATTATTACCGGCAAATGATGGTGAATAAGGAGGCCCTTTTGAAAGAGAGGAATGAGCGTGCGAAAGATGCGCTGGATCGGCAGGAAATGGTAACCGCCAATCTTTTGTTGAAAGCGAAAGAAATGGAGAGGGAAAGAGTGCATCATTGGGAGATGAAAACCTTTTACGTTTTGCGGATGGCGGAAATGGCTTTAGATGGGATGAAAGGAGCAGTCACGATGGCGAACGGCGGTTTAAAGAATGAGTTTGAGAGAACGGTCCGTGAGCAAATTATTTTCAACGCGGCAAGTCACCTTGCTGTTTACGAGAATGGGTTGCGTGAAGATAGAAAAAGTCTTGGTGAGTTGAATGGTGAGAAAATAAAAGCGGGAGCACTGACCCGATTTGAGGAAGTGCTCAAGGTTGGTGATGAAATTGAAAAACTGGGCTTAAAGATCGGTTGGAGCGAGGAAGTTAAAAAGAAACACGGTGCGGCTCTAGTGGCGCGCGCAAAGTGGCGCAGAGAACTTGAGGGCCTGCTCGGCGGGAAGAGGTAAACGCGGGTGATAGAATCACCGGCATGGAGAATCAACTGCCGCTGAAATACTGGGAGGAAGGCTCGACGGTGCAGGCTGCGGACGGTCGGCGGCGGGCCCGGGGAAACGGGTGCGCCAAGGGCGTCGCCGGAACCTTCGGTGGGATTAATAGGTGGGTCGGGAGCGAGGAGGAAGTTGCCCACATATTGCACGTCGAGCGCGTTCCGGAGTTGGTTAAGGGTGGCGTTGTCAATGATGGCGGCGACGGCGTTGAGCTGTTGGCCCGGAAAATCGAGGTTACGGACGATGGTGATGTTTCCGGCCGAGAGGATGGTGTTGATCAGTCGGGCATTATCGTTGTCGTTGACTCTGATGATGAATCGGTTTTGCGCACCGGCAATAGCGCAAAGCAGAGTAAGAATGAGCAGGATACGATTCATGGGGACAGGGAGTTAGAAATTCCAGGTGAGTTGTCCGTGGACATTGGCGCCGCCTTCATCGAGCCGCCAACCGGCGTGAATCGAGACACGGAGCTTGTCGGATTGGCCGATTTGCAGGCCTGCACCGGCGGTGGTGGCACTGGTGTTGGTCTCAAGGACCTCGTCGAAAGTTTGGCCGCTTTGCAGGAAAATCGAGGGGCGAATTGCGAGGTTGCGGGGAAAGTTGAAGACCGGCGCTCTTAGTTCGAGGCCACCAAGGTAGCCGTTGTCGCCGAGGGCGAATTGTTCGGGCAGTCCGCGAATTCCGCTGGCTCCTCCAAGGGCGAATTGATCGGCCTGGAGTACGGGGTCGCTACTCCACTGGCCGCCCAAGTTGAAGATGAGATCCCAACCGGAAGGCAAATCCTGGCGATGCCAGATGGAAGTACGAATGAGACTGTACTCAGCTTGTGCACCGGGGCGAAGGGTGTCGTGTTCATCGTCGTTCCCGAAGGGTGAGGTGACCAGATTGGCGGCGATGCGCGTGAGACCTGTCTCCCAGGTGCGCTCGGCGGTCGCTCCAAAGGTGAATTGGACGACGTCGGCGAGGCCGCGATTGGTGGCGTCTCCGAATTCGAGGGCATTGTTGCTCCGGCGGAATCCGAGGGCCAGGATGGGGCGGAACGACCAGTCCTGCCACCTTTGCGTGGCTCCGCGCCATTGCCCGCCGAGTTGCCAGGTGTAGGCGTTGAAGTCGCTGGCTTGGGCCCCGGAGTATGACAAGGAGGTGGCAAGTTCGGTGCCTGGGCTTTGAAAGAAGCGGCTTCCGATCTGGAGTGCGTGGAAGTTGCCGGGGTCGGGCGCGAAGGTGAGGCGCGCGGTGGTGAGTGAGTTGCGGTTCCAGAGATCGGCAATTTCGCTCTGTATCCAGAATCGTTCGCGGGGAAGGGGGTGGGCTCCGGTATTGAGGTAGCCGGTGGAGAAGCGGTGGTCGAGGGATTGCTCGATATTCAGGAAGGCATTGACCGAGACGCCATCGGGATCAGGCTGGAGACGGGGAACGGCGCGGTGCAGCGGATTGGCATGAAATGTTGCCAGCTGTGACTTGAGGGCTTCCTGGTTGACGAATTCTCCAGAAAATCCTGCGAAGTGATCGGTGGCGACCTTTTTGGTTCGGGTAGGTCCCTCGCCGGGAAGAACGTTTTTGAATTTCGAGACTTCGATCTTGATCCGGCGGGTGTTTTTGAGGTCTTCGACTTCGACGCCGACGGCGGGATATCCGTGCTTTTGGTAGTGTTGCAAAAGCTGGTCGGCTGCGGTGTCGGCATCCGGTGCGGCCTCCATCAATCCTGTCAGCCCGGCTCGTTCGGGGACGGGGGAATGGCCATGCTCGATGATCACCGGGAGAGCATGAGCACCGGCGATGAGAGCGAGGAACAGGCCCTGGGGCTTCATGGTTTGAGGTAAGAATCGAGCGCTTCGGAGAGGTCGTATTCGTCGGTTGTCGGTGTGATTTCGAGAAGTGCCACCTCCTCCAAGAGTTCACCGTTCCAGGGCGTGAGAGTCCCGGTGGAGCCGTTGAGGATGACGGCGGATTTGATGTCTTCCCGTTTGAGGAGCGAAACGGCGTCTTCGAGAGAGACTGCTTCGAGGGTGAAGCGAGCCTGGCGGGTTTCGTAAAGGGCCTGGAAAGAAATGGATTCGCTTGCAAGATAGACGGTCACGGTGTCGGCGACGGGTTTGAAGTCGCCTCCGCCGCGAAGGATGGCGGGATCTGTTCTTCCTGTTCCTGTTCCGGGTGTCGCCGGATTATCTTTGATGGAGATGAAAATCACAAGGGCGGCCAGAGCGGTGGCTCCGCCGTACATCCAGAGTTTTGAGAACCTGGCGAGCCAGGAAATTCTCTCGTCGGCGACCGGCTGACGGGCGACGCCGTATCGATCCTTCCATTGTTCGCGGAGTTCATCGGGGATGGGCGGGATTTCGGTATCACCGCTTTCCTCGCGCGAGAGTGCATCGAGGGCGTGTTGGACGTCGGTCGAGTCGGCGAGTTCTTCACGGACGTTTGCGACCTCGAGGTTGCGGTCCGGATGGGGCTTTTTTTTCATGCTCACTGGGTGAATCGCGAAGTTTTCGGGGGGCGGTCAAATTTGGAGAACTTTTTAGAGGTCCGCTTCTTCGAGGGCCCTGCCAAGTCGGGCGAGTGAATCAGCGATGACTCCATTGAGTCGGCGGAGTTTGGTGGAGCGTGAGGCGGAGGGTTCGATTTCGAGCTGTTGCAGGGTCCAGTCTTCGAGCACGAGTTCGTCGCGTGTTTGGCTGCCCTCGACGAAGAGCGTTTCGATGAGGTGCCATTCGAATTCGTCGAGCGAATCGCTACAGCTTTGGCGGATGTGATCGAAGGTGGCGTGGGCGAGTGGATCGTCGTTGTCGAGGGTGCGGGTCTCGAGCGGTCCAAGATCGGGATCATCGAAGGAAAGTCCGCCCTGGTTGGGTTGCATTTTGAGAGTGGTTTGCTTGCGCACCCAGGAGATGGCACGGCGTTCGGCGACGACGGCGAAGAGGCGGGGAAGTTCTTCGAAGACGAGCATTTTGCGCATGGGGCAGTCGTCGGGTTCGGGCCGGGCTTTCAGGAAATCGGCCACGGTTTCGGAGTAGACGTCCCGGGCGTCGTTTTCGTTGATGCGGAGGCGGCGATAAATGGGCGCGGCCCGTTGCCAGAGGACGGGTTCTGCGATTGACCAGCCGGGATCATCGAGGACGCCATCGTCACGCCGGGTGATGAGGGCGGGAAAGTGCGGGTTTTGGGGCCACTTTGCCTTTGCAGAATCGCGCAGGAGATTGGGATCGCCGGACTTGTCCCTTTGGTTTGCCACGAACTGCAGGGCGCGGCCTTGCACCGGTCCGGTGAGCACCGTGAGCATTGCCTGGAGGTTTGGCGCGGGGACGCCTCCGGACTCCAGAAATTCCTGGAAGGTGGCGGTTGCGACTTCGAGGGTTCCCTGTTGATCCAGGAGGATCCCGGGGACAGGTCGGGCTGCCCGGACGCAAACAGCTTCCCAGAGAATTTCCAGCCAGCCGGCGATGGGAGAGGTCATCACGCCTGCGAGTGTAATCAACCGGGCGACAGTCTGGCACGCCTAATTTGTTCGCTTCTGGAACGGCGTCACGCGTGGAGCAGGAGGCCGACCATCTGAAAGCTCAATCATTCAGGAGCTATAGGCTTTGTGTTCTTCTGACGCGGTAAAAGCGCAAGGACTCCGCAGGGTTTCTTTCGCGTGTGAAAGTGGCAGTGCCGGGTGAGTTGTTGCTATCGAAAGTGGAGTCCGGAAGGTTGTTGAACCAAGTGACGAGGTCTTCCGAATACTGGACCTGATCGGTCCAACCGGCAGCGGTTTCCCAGGTGAGAGTGATTTCGGCCGAGGGACTGAACTGATGGGTGACTTGAAGCCCGGGTGTTTCGACGACAGTTTGCACAATGACATCGGCCACGAGGAGAAAGTTGTCGCCGTAGCCAAAAGTGGTGAGGGCTGTCAGATCCCACTCGAAGGCAAGGAAGCCGAAGTTCACCGGCTCCCCGGTATTTGAAAACCGGGCGTTTTCGAAGATCGGGATTGCATCGATGTCGGCGGACCAGGTGTTATTCTCCAAGTTGATCGTGGCGACGAGGTTGAAAAGCTCGCCGGGAATAAAGTCAAACAGAGTATCAAATTGATTGGTGCCATCCTCACGCCAGATTCCAAACCGGGAGTTGAAAGCACCGGGATCTTGATTGTCGAAGCGGATCGAAGCCAGTCGGTCTCCGGCGGAATTGTAGATGCTGAGATAAAAGTCGTCCCGCCGGTTGTTGGTGGAATCTTCAATCCCCAGCAGGGTGTCAATTTCGACGACGGGCTCTCCACTGGCGACATGGTCGTATCCGAGATTGAGGGCGACGAAGGTGAGGTCGGAGGCAGGTCGTTCGAACCCGAGAGTGGCCACGTTTAGAAGAGCGGGGAGCACATTTGCCTCAATGGCCTGGGCGCCGGAGGTAGTGTCGTTAGAAACCCAGCCCTCGTTTCCAGCCCAGTTGTTGGCACCAGTTGGAAAGTTGTCGAAGTCCGTGTCATAAAGGACTTCGCCTTCAATGTCTGAAAGGAGGAAAAGAAAAACGAACAAGTGTTTCACGAGTGGAGCTTTTAGGACTTCTGGTTTTGGGTCACAAGGGGATTTCCTCCGGCAGTGTTTGTACAAGAAAGAGGCAGCCGGGTCGGGCTGCCTCTCCTTGTATTTGTAATTCTCAAGCCATAGTTGAAACTAACGACCTCCGGGACGTGGGGGGCGGGGTCCGCCTTCCTCTTCCTCGTCGTCCTCTTCCTCTTCGTCCTCTTCCTCTTCGTCGTCACCCCCACCACCGTTGCCGGGACGATCACCGGGACGCCCGCCAGGACCATGGCCGCGAAGGCGTTTGATGAATTCCTCAAGTGTGACGCCATCACTCTCGTCTGCATCGAGTCGTGTGAAGATAGAGGCGACACGCTCCTCGGAAACCCGCTTGAGCGGTGGCAGCGCTGCAAACTCTTCCAAGGAGAGAATACCATCGTCGCCAGCGATCTCGGCAAATTTCTCCGCGCGCTTGGCGGCGATTCTTTCGCGGATGGCTTCGCGGGCGGCCTCGCGCTCTTCGCGGGAGATTTCTCCGTCGCCATCGGTGTCGAGTTCAGCGCGACGCTCTTCGCGAGCAGCTTTGCGGGCTTCCTTGATAGCCTGACGTTCTTCTTCGTCGATGACGCCATCTTCATTGGCGTCATATTGCTGGAGGAATTCGGGAAGGCCTCCGTCACCGAAGGTCTTTTCTTCGTCTTGTGCCACGGCAACGCCTCCAAGAAGAGCGCTGGTGATCAGGATTTTTGCTAGTTTCATGTCTTTGTTTAGGTTGATTTTCTGGGCTGTGGGAATGAAATTTCCCGCCTTCATGGGAAGTGACGGGGTGGTCACCGGGTCGGTTACAAAAAAGAGATTTTTTTTTGAGAGGTGGACGGGGCGACTCTTTTGGGTGGAGGGCACGGGCACCCGGTGATCCGGCCAGTCAAATACCGGGGCGGAGTGGATTGTGTGGCCTATTGGCCGAGGAGATCGAAAAGGTTGCCTCCCGAATGTCCGGAGGCTTCTCCATTTCCTGCGGCAGCCTCTGTGGCCTGCTCGAGACCAGGGTTGGTGTCATCAGCGGGGACCATCTCACCATTGCCAATGGCGGTATCCAGATCATTCTCAAGCTGGCCGACGACGTCCTCCCACCAGGCATCGTGGTCGGCAGCGTCCTCAAGCAAGGCTTCTTGCTGCGAGGAATCCAGGAAAGAGGAGACGCTCTCCTCTAGGTTGGAGCCCGGATTT
This sequence comes from Verrucomicrobiia bacterium, assembly GCA_030432565.1. Lineage (GTDB taxonomy): Bacteria > Verrucomicrobiota > Verrucomicrobiia > Verrucomicrobiales > Akkermansiaceae > SW10. The sequence continues at coordinate 7,952 of JAUIGV010000003.1, forward strand.
GCCACGGTGAGGGGCTGCCCATTTACCATTATGGCGGGGTGGGCTTGCTCGTGGTGAGCCACGATAAGAGGAAAAATGTCGCGCTCCTGTTCTTTTGTCAGGCCGTAGTTTCTGGAATATTTGTTGAGAGTCTTGCGGGCGTCCTGCCGGATGTTGGAGACGATGCGATTGACGCGGGCGAGATCTCCGGAGTCGAGATGCGCGGTGGTGGATTTTGGGAGGGAAAGCTTGGTGTTGTCCTCGCGTGAGGATTTGGTGCGGGCGCGTGAATTTTTGTCGCGGTTGCTGGATCCGGCGAAGTTCCCGGTTGCTTTCGGGCCGGTTTCAAAGGTGGTTTTGCTGCTTTCGTTTTCCCGGTCAAACGACGTCATGAAGACCAGTGATCCAGCCACCACGAAGAGGGTGACAGCGAGGATGAAGGAGGAACGGGACATGGTTTGGGTGCGTTTGGGCAAGCGGCAAGTCACCTTGCAGCTGGTGATTGAAACCTCAGATCAATGGCATGTTGCAAACTTTTTCGATCTTTTTTGATTTTTTTCTGCTGGTCAGGTTGCAGGTGTGGGAGGAGACGGTCGTGAAGAGCGAGGATGGCACGATAGTGGTCGGCGACGGTTTTTTCGCGGCTTTCCGCGATTTCAAGCGAGGTTGCTTTGACCTCTTCAAGAACCTTTTCGCGTTGCTGATCGGAGAGATCGAGGAGGCTCGCGAGGCGCTCCATGGTCTGGTTTTCCCAGGCATTGTTGTCATGAATGGAGCGGATGACCGTGGGAGCCGTTGACTCCAGTCTTCCCTTCTTTTCGCCAATGAGGAAGCCCACGCCGGATCCGCAGAGGAAGATGACGAGGAGGGCGAAGAGGATGGTGAGGTAGTCGCGAAGTTTTGGTTTCATGGCGTCTCGGGAGCAGCGGGAGGTTCGGATGGGATGATGGGCTCCGGGGTCGGAGGGTCATCGCGGAGAAGGAAGAAGATGAGGAAGATGACGGAGGCAAGAAGGGCGGCAAGCACCGACCATTTGCGCCAGGTGAGGGCGAGAAGGAGGGCGTGAACACTTTCGCGCAGGGTCGTGACGCTGATTTGAGCGGTGGGCTCGGGCTGTTCATCACGAGGCTCCTTCTTCGCTGCATCAACGAGGCGTTTCCAGGGGTCGTTGTTGTCATTCATACTACTGATCTGGTTCGAGCTTTTTGAGCTGTTCGCTGAGTTTCCGTCGGGCCCGCATGGCGGTGACCTTGACTTTGGAGCCTCCCCAGCCGGTCAGATCGCAGACATCCTGCACGCTCTTTTCCTCGAGGTCGAGCAGCCGGATGACGATTTGCTCGCGGGGTTTGAGGGTGGAGATGAGTTGGTCGAGGAGGTCCTGCATGGCGGCGAGGCTTTCTTTGTGGTCACCGGATTGGCCGGCGAGATTTTTTTCAAGGATTTCGGCCCGGGTTTCGCCAAGGTCGGAGTAGGTCACGAGAGGCCGGGCCTTTTGGCGGCGAAGCCAGTCGTAGCAGGTGTTGATGGTGAGACGTGAAACCCAGTGGGCGAAGGGTTGCTTGCCGGCGAATTGATCGAGTTTGAGAAAGATTTTGGTAAAGGCTTCCTGCGCGAGGTCATCGTGATCGATGGTGCGGCGGACCTGGTTGCGGATGATCTTTGAGACGAGCGGATTGAGCAGATGGACCAACTGGCGCCAGGCCTCTTCGTCGCCGACCCGAACGCGTGAGAGCAATTCGGAAGAGACCGCGATCGAATCATCCATATGAGATATGACGTAGCGGAGCGGGCCCCGGTTACCTTGAAATCCGGCAAAGGCTAGCGGCGCAATGACCAGTAGTTTGCTTCCGAAGCGCCAATCCTCACGATAAATCCGCCCTGCTGGTTGAGGATGATCTTGAGCGATTGTTGGTTTCCGCCCGAGGGTTTGAGGACGAGTTTATCACTAGCCAGCTCCCAGCTTCCATTTTCGGTTTCAGCGGGAGTATCGCTGTCCTTGGGGGATGACCAATGTTTCTCCTGTGTGTATTTGCCGGATTTTTCGAACATGAGAATGTAGAATGCGCCTTCCTCAAGATCGCGATAAAGGTATTTGTTTCCCGCGAGGCTTTTGAAGTTTCCACTTCCTTTAAGCTTGCGAAGCTCCTCGGTCATTTCGTTTTGAAGAGCCTTCCAGTAATCAGCCTCGCTGACTGTGCTCAGGGATTTTTTTGAAACACGCGTCCCGGAGTTTGCTGCTTTAAGGTGGCAGTGTTCTGCGAGCGCCAGGCTGATCAGTTTTTCGTTCTCCGCCAGATTAAGTTTGTTGATTTGCTCGATGCCGTGGGCGCGCAAATTGTCGTCCTGGGATTTGAAGAAAAATCCGATGATGGTGATGACCACTAAAAATCCCAGGCCGAGAAGAAGGAGGCCGACGCAGCCGCTCTTGCTTTTTTTCTGAGGAAGCATGACTTGCGGGGGTGCTGTGAGAGGCGCTAATTGGCGGGTTGCGAGGGATGCTGCGGCAACCCATTCCGACCCTCCTTCGGGGCAAATCAATTCCTCACCCATGATCTGCTGCGCGGAGAGCATCTGACGGATTTGCTCTTCATCGTAAGGGCCATGATTCTCGCTGTTTCTGTGGAGGAAATACTTCGCCATGGAGGATCACTAGAGGAAAGGGATGGGCTTTGCCAGTTTCGAGTCCCTCGTTGGTTTGCTCTGAATCCACTTCGGAGTAAGGCCCTTCAGGCTGGATTGATTTGCCTCGAGAGAGCATACCTGTGATTGGTTGAATCAATCTGAAAAAAGAACCCCGCCTCTTTGGGAAGAGACGGGGCTTTGGATTGGCCTGGAAAGTCTTTTGTTGGATCTAGCGAGGGACCACTTCCTGAATTCGATAAAAGGCCTTGCTGTCGATCGATGAGTCGGCGAATCCATCGACAAAAGTGAGGGTGGTTCCGGTCGCGGTTTGTTCCAATTCGAGCGGGGTGAATGGTTCACTGAGGTCGAATGTCACTGCGATGTCGTATGACCGGCCCGGGGTGAGATCAACGGCTTCGATTTGAAAACCGGTGCCTTCGAGATAAAGCGCCGATGCGATTGACGGGTTTCCGATGCTGCCGAGTTGCGCTTCGCCAATCACCTGGATTCCAGGAGCGGTTCCGGTGGCATTACCAGCGATGTCGAACCACATTTGGGGATTAAAAGTGATTCCTTCGACCAGGGCCGTTTCCCAGAGATAGACTCTGAAGGTTAGAGGGGTGGAAATATTTCGAAGCGAGGCTTCACCGGCGAGATTAAACTGAACCCGGTAGGTTCCTGCGCCTGAAGTGGTGGCGAGATCCTCAGAAAAATCATCAAGGTTGCTCCGGATGGCAGCTTGCCAGGCGCCTCCATCGTCCGTGGCGTAGGTGTTGATCTGTGGAATGACGAATTCAGCGATGGAGAAAGTTGCTCCGGGACCAGGGGTGATGGTGACTTCGAGATAGCTGAATTCATCGAATCCCAGACTGCTTACCCTCCCCGGCCACACTGCTGCCCGGTTTCCAAAGTTCTCGTGGCCGATGCGCAGGGCTTCCACGCTGCCGATTTCTGGTGCCAGAGTGACCAGAGTGGGAGCGACTGCCGTGGTATTTGCGGGAAGGCCACCGGCTTCGGGCTTGGGTTCCGGGAAGATTTCAACAAGCGGGTTTCTCGCGATCGGGGCAATTTCGGTGGTGTCGGTAACAATGCCTTCGAAGGTTGCGCCTCCGGTGGCCATATCGATCCAAGTAAAAGGATTGTATCCGGCAACTTCGCTCTCTTCCCAAATGTAGAGTCGGAATTCCACCGCGCCTGAAAAATTCTGGAGATCGGTAGCTTCGCTCAGGTCGAAAGTGAAGTTGAGATTGTTGGAGGCAACGCGATCAGTTGGGAGCGAGGTGGCCGAGGCGAGATCGGACTGGAAGTTGTCGAGACTACTGCGCAGTCTGAGTTGTAAGGTGCTTAGGACAACCTCCTCCTCGGGAGTTCCCGGGTTGAGGGTCTCACGTTCAAAACCGTAGGTGTTCATCACGTAGCTGAAGGAGTCGAAATCAACAGCGGCATCAGAAGGGACCTCCAGAGTGAAGGAAGTGTAAGCGGCCGGATCGAGCTCGGTGGAATCTGCAGAGCCGGGCCAGACCGCGCCGGCGTTCCCGTTGTTTCCCGAATTGGCCCTGGAGGCGATCGCCTGAAGAAATTCCGGAACGGATACTTCGGCGACCGGACTCGTCAGGGTATTGGCGTATTGAGCGCCTCCCGGATTGGCTTCGGGAACCGGGCGCCAGGATGCGAGGATATCGGCGTGGGCTTGCGAGCCTACTAGAGCCGCTGCGAGGATTAGGGTCGTGGTTGTTTTCATGGAATGAATAGGTTGTTTTTTTAGCGGAGACGGACGAGCACGCGGGCAAAAAGCCGGTTCAGTCCCGGAACGGAATAAGTCATGGTTTCAGTTCCGTCCGGATGGGTGATCAAAGAGACCGGAGGGGTGTCAATGGTCTCCCAGCTTTGTCCGGCAAGGTCGCCAGAGATTTGCAAGAAGACTTCGGCGGAGTTTGTGACACGGGTGATTGAAAGGAGGGTGGTATTGCCCGTTCCCGTTTCAAATTCAATTGAGTTGGTTCCGATGGCATACTCGACCAGGTTGCTGACTCCGTTGCCATTGTCGTCGCCATCGGGATCTCCGGGGAACGTCGTACTTTCCACGCGGCCGGGAGAGCCGCCGGGCTCAGCGCTGGCTCTCCAGCTGGCTGGTTCGCCGGGAGGGAGGGCCGGGTCGATTAAGGTAAGCGATCTGCCCTCACCGTCGGCAGCGGTGGGCCAGGGAGCGGCGTCGTTGTAGGTGAAGGACAGCAAGATCCGGCGGTCACGGTCCTCGATGGTGAGGGTTTCACCGTCGTTATCGAGGTTGCCTTGATACTCGCCGGCAATGGTGATGCCGGAAAGATCACCATAGCGCGCTTCGAATGCGGGCAGATTCTCCACGAGGATGATGCTTTCGCCGGGAGAGAGTGTGGTGTCGCCAAAGGTGAAGGTGAGGCCCCGGGTGAAAGTGGCATCTTTCAGGTTGATGCTGGCTTCGCCGGGATTGGTGAGTTCAAGAAACTCAAAGTCGTTGCGTTGATAGCCTGCTGTTTCCTCTGCCGGGCTTGGTGGCCCGGGACGATAGTGGATTTCGGAGATAACGATGACGGGGGTCCGGTCGACGAGATAGCGGGCTGTTCGGAGAGCTCCCCATTGCCTTGACGGTCTGCGGCTGCGGGCTTTGATCCAGCTCGAATTGTCCAGGGTGAGGGGTCCATCGTAGAGAGTCGAGGTGTCGCTTTCGGCCGGGTCTGTGCCATCGAGCGTGTAATAAATCGGAAAGGCTGATGAAGTTGAAAGAGTGAGCGGGGTGCCGGCGGGAACGGGGCCGGCAGGAATTGAGACCACCGGAGGAGCGTCAAATTGGGTATCCATCCAGAGCAGGCGACTTGTGAGGAAGTCGGTGAGGTCATCGACTTCGGCCTGATAGGTCAGGCGATCACGGAAGCCCGGGGCGTTGGCATAAGTGTTCACGCCGAGGGTGGGCCAACGTTCGAATTCGCGGTCGGTTGCTTCTTCGCTTAGGACGCCCGCAAGGTCATTGATCCCTCCCATGAAAGTCGGGATGTCCCACTGGTTTTCGCGGAGTTGGAAGTAGCGATCCCAATAGGCCAGCTCGAAGGCGGGGTCGCGGAACATTTCCTGGTACCAGTAGTAGGGTGGGAGAAAACGATTGGGGTCGACATCCTCATAGTGCCATCCGTCGGGAAACTGGGCGCGGTTGAAGCTGGCGTTCCCAAGCCCAAGGTTGAAGTCCCAGCCGGGACCGGCCTTGAGGAGGCCATTGCGGCCCTTGTGGAAGTAGGTGCTCAAGCGGTAGCCATCGGCATTGCGCATTCCCTCGGTCAGCAGGTGTTGATCGATGAATGAGTCTTCGTCGATAAAGGCCCGGAACCCCACTTCGGGGTCGGCAAAGTCCGGACCATGAAGTGCGTCCTCAAAGTCATTGAGGTAGTCGCGCATGTAGTTGATCTGGGCGGTGTTGGGAGCATCGGGCTCGTGGAAAAGAAGCTGAACCCTTTCGATGTTTGTGGTGATCGAGCGGTCGCCGGATCCCACGCGGTCTTTGCGGAGAATGTATCCGCCACTAATGTCAGGTTCTTCGGTGTCGGCGGGATCGAGCTTGGATAGGTCAAGGCGCTCGTTGGAGATCTTGATCCGTTCCACAAGAAGATAGATGCCCTGATAGTGTTCCATGCCGACTGAGCCGCCGTCGGGGTTGAAGAAGAGTTCGAAGTGGCGCGTGCGCGGGCTGTAGTCGCCCATCCGGGCCCCCTGACCGTAGGCAATCTGATTGCGCATCATGGACTTGTCGGACCACGGTGCGTTCAGAACCCAGTCGGACTCGGCAGGAAGACCGAAGAGGGAAACGTCGTAGTCGTTCCCCTTATCGTCCCAGGTTTCAAAGCGGTATTGTTTTTTGGGAAACAACCATGCCGAACTGGAACCCCGGACGCGCATCCCCGAGCCGCCGACGAAGTCGGGAGCATCGAGCGGAGTGGCCCGCCCGCTTGTTTCATCGATGTCGATGAAGGTGCTGAAAGCCTCCGAGAAGAAGCTGGTACCACCGAGGGTGTCGATGTCTGTTCCGAAGGAATCAATGATGACAATGGGAAGATTGGAGGAGAAGCTGGCGAGGTCTGATTGGAGCTTGATGAACCGGCGGGCAACGACGTCCGATGAGTGATAGCGTCCGGATGGGTCGAAGGCTGCCGCCTTGATTTGAGTGGCATTCAAGAGGCGGAGCGTCCTTGTCCAAACGGGGGATGAGGGGCCGGGCTCTGAACCGTCTGTTGTGAATCGGATCACTGATCCAGCCGGAGAATTTGGTGCCAAGCTGAGATTCAAGCTCGGCCTGGAAGTGAGAATCTGGCTTGCTTCCGAAAATACCGGAGGTTGCAGGACGAGACCGATCGAGCTTGTGTTTTCAGCGCCGGGAGTTGGCGTGGAAAAGAAGCCAGCTGTTTGTTCCTGGCCCTGGAAACCGTAGGATACGTCATCGATTTGCGGAGGGAAACCGGGTTCGAAAGCGGAGGCAAGGGTCACGCCATCCGGGGCGACCAAGGCGAGATATTCGCCCGATCCGGAGAGCGAGAAATTGGTGTGGAAGGGACTTCCCGAAGAGAGGCGATTCTTACCCGAGGCAAAAACCAGAAGGTATTCCTGGGGTGCGAGGGTGATCGAGGGGAAGGTCCAGCGGGTGGGGTTCCCAGGATCATCGGTGAGATGCCAGCCTGCGAGATCAATGGGTTCCGCGGATGCGTTTAGGATTTCGATCCAGTCGGAAGTGTCCCCATCTTCATCCTCCAGCCCGGAGTCATTGCGAGCGATGAACTCCGAAATGACCGGGCCGCCCAAGAGGATGTCCTCCCCGTGGGCGTGGAGACACATGAGCAATGAGGCGAGTCCGCTGAAGATTTTTTTCAAAGGTGTCATTTGAGGAAGCGTGGGAGCGCTGTTTCAGCGGGAGTTAGAAAGATGCGGGCAAAAGAAAGCCCGGCCGTTGGCTCGGGCTGTGAAGTCCTGAATCGTGGGCAGGGTCAAATTAGCGTCGCCGCCGGACGGTGAGAGCGAGACCGGCCAGCGCAGAGAGCAAGGCAGTCGATGGCTCGGGGATGGGTGCCACGTCTCCGTTCACGATAAGACCGAGGCTGGGGTCGGTGTTGCTGCCTTGCAGATCGAACCAGCGGTTGCCTGCGGTTGGGGTGGAGGCGTAGATGCGAATTTCAGTAGGTCCGGTGAGATCGGTAAGGCTTGAGACATTGAAGTCTACCCGCGCGGCACCTTCAAAGCTGGATGAGGTATCAAGGTCAGCGGCGAAACCATCAATGCTGCTGCGAATGAAGAAAGTGTATCCTCCGGTGCCTGCAAAACCGTAGGATTGGTAATCGTAGGTGATGTTGTCGAGGCTCATCATGAACCCGGCATCTGGCGTGAGTGTAAAGGTCGTGTAGTCGCCCACGCTGATCTCGGTGGTTTCCGGAGTGGCAGTGCCGGACCAAACGGCTCCCGGATTTCCGGCCACTTCGATTGCGCCCACCCGGTCGAGAGGCGTGACCGTAAGGTTGGGGGCAACCTCGTCGGCTGGTGGAAGGTCAACGGAGCTGTCATAGTTCTCGCCGGCGGGTAGTGCCGTGGAAACGGGGGTCCATCGGGCGAGCAGGGCGGCGTGGCCCAGAGAGAGAGAGGATGCAAAAATCAGAATTGTTCTTGAGGTCTTCATGGCTTCAAGAAGGGGAGCAAGGAGCAAGCCAAGATAATCTGTTAGAGCAAGAAGGTGATACGAAATAGTGTGTATGACACATTTCCGGATCCCAGGGGAATTCGCAAAAGAGATGGTTTTAAAAACTGATAATCAATTGGTTGTGATTAATTTTTGTCGTATTGTGGTCGTGATCGGAGCCGGCTTGAGAGACCTCCTATGAATAGAGTTATGAAAGAGAGTGAACGGGACTGGTGGTTTTGATGACGCCTTTTGATCCCGAGGGTTCAAGGAAGGTCACTCCCGGGTATAACGTGATCTTAGCGAAAGTTTAAGAGAGGCGCTGCTGAGGCCTTTCATGCCGCGGTGGGCGAAGCGATGGAGGTCTCTTTGTGACACCGGGACAGTCTTCCTGGTGACGCGATCATGGAGAGAGAAGCTCTATTCGTTGTGGAGAAGTGTGGTGTCTTCGTTGGAATCAAAAACGGCGGGGAGTCTGTCTGACTCCAATGAGCCCGGTGCTTCGGCGAGGCACTGTTTGCGACGGTGGGTCCCGGAGAAGTCGTTGAGCGTGAGCCATTCCCTGACCCCGAAGAAGGCATCAATCAAGATTTCGGAAAAGAGGAAAACGAAAGTGAGGAAAAAAGAACATCAGCCCTTGTGCGGGTCTACTTCAGATCCTCGCGGGAGTAGCCCTTCGTTCGCAGCTGCTTCGATGAGAGCTTCGGTATATTTCCAGAGTTCGGGAGGTCCGTTCTGAATTTGTCGATTGCGATCATAGACCTGCTCGTAGGTCACGCCGTGCCGGATCCAGCTGCCGCCCTTGCTGTGGTAGTTTTGGATGAGTGGCATGAGGCGGTCCAGGCTGTTGGCGAAGCAGGCTTCGGGGGTTTCATTATCCTCAAATTCGCGCCAGAGCTGGTGGAATTCCTTCGCGGTTTTTTCGGAGAGAAGGCCGAAGAGCCTTTCGGCGGATTCTTGCTCACGTTCGGCTTTGCCAGTTTGGTCGCCGTAGCAAAAGGTATCACCGGCATCGACCTCGACGATGTCGTGAATGATGAGCATTTGGAGGATGCGGAGTTGATCAAGATCCGGTGCGACCGCCGGGATGAGGACGGTGGCAGCCAGGGTGAGGGTCCAGCTATGCTCTGCCGAGTTTTCGCGGCGCGACAATCCCAGCGGCGAGGTTTGCCGTTCGACGGATTTGAGCTTCTCGGACTCGATAATGAATTGAATGGCCTGGGCGAGCATCTCTTTTCGATGAAGTAGCCGAGCCAGTTTTTTTGTCACGCGTTCTTTGACTGACGATGTTTAGATTTCGTCCGCGACTGAACCTCTTTTCTTTTCTGCCATGCAAAAGCCAGTCGTCCCATCGACGACTCTCCAGAGTCCGACGGCTGATGCGACGAAGCACGCGTAGAGCAATGCACGTGGAATGAAGTGCAATCCAAACCAGCATCCAATGAAGGTCGCAGCAGCAGCCCCCAAAAGGATGAGTCCCAGGATCAGCTTCTTCAGATACTCGCTCCGGATTAGGGCGATTCGCTCGTCCCTGGCATGATTGAAGATTTGCTCGGCGACTGCGGGAGGGACTTTGTTGGTCCGCAGCTTTTGATCGATCTTTTCTTTCGGTTCATCCCAGAGAACCATTTTGAGGATGAGCTCGTAGTGACGATGGTTGGTGGGATCGCCAAAAGTTTCGTCTTCATCGAAATGCTTGGGCGATTCGTAAGGGTCCATCCTGGTGGATGAAAACTCTCACGGTGATGCGCCTTTGGCGAAGCTATTTCGTTTCTTTCGAAAGCTCTTTGAGGGCAGCCTCGGCCTCTTTACGTCGACCGGGCTCAATTTTCAATGTGAGCAATTTTTTGTAAGCGCGAATTGCGCGGTCTTTTTTGTCCTGCCTGACGTAGCTCGCGGCGAGGTTGGAAAGGACCAAGGAGTCGTTAGGGTTTTTCGTGTAGGCAATTTCGAGCATCTTGAGAGCCTCCCCGGACTTGCCGTTGGCGTCGGCAAGGGCGGCCTTGAGATTGTAGGCGTAGGGGTGGTCGGGGTAAGTGTTGGTGATGGCGTCGAGCAACTGGCTGCAAAGTTTGTCGGTGGCCGGGGTCTCTTGCTTAAAGAGGGCGACGGAATAGGGCTGGATTGATTCCGGGAGGAATTCTTCGGCCGGTTTTGGTAGTTTTTCATCGTTCATCCACTTGAGCGATCGAGGCGATTTCTTGGCGTGCCCAAGCAAGCCGACCAAAGTCGTCACATAATCCTCAGTGAGCTTTGATTCCTTTTGAAGATGGGCCAGTCCCATGCTGATATCGGCGCGATTTGGAAACTTTTTGGCCCCGGTTTTAAGAATGCCAAGGGCCTTTTTTCCCTTCTCTGATTGGCCCTTGGGGAGGGAGCCGATTGAGCCAACTTTCTCTCCGGTCTTGGGATCAATGATGGAAAGATCGTTTGGATCCAGCTGAAATTCGCCGGCGGGGAGAGCTCCCATTTGGATCCTTTCGGTGGCTGCGCCCCACCAATAATTCCCGGCGGTGGCGTAGTAGTTGGGGTTGTCTGCTTCCTTGTTCGAGGAGTCTTCGAGGAATTTCTCGATGGCCTTCTGATTGCCCGCTTTTTTGAGAGCGTTGTATTTGTCGGTGAACTTATCGCCGAAAGCAGATGCGGAGATCAGGAGGGAGAGAATGAGGGTGGGTTTCATGGACATGCCTGCAACGGTGACCTGAATGAAGGATGTTGTGTGTAAAGAGTGTGTAACGAGGAATGAAGGGAAGGGCTTGCGGGACGGGGAAAGCGCGGCTAAACCCGCGCCCTGAATATCAGCTATCCAGACCTGCCGGTTGCGCGGCGGAAAGAGGAAATTCTCGAGGCCATGAGGGCTTCGCAGGTCGTGGTGGTGGTGGGTGAAACGGGTTCGGGGAAGACGACGCAGTTGCCAAAAATGGCGGTGGAACTGGCGAGCGAGCTTGGGCAGAAGGGGAGGATCGGTTGTACCCAGCCGCGCCGACTGGCGGCGACCTCGGTGGCAAGACGGGTGGCCGAGGAATGCAAAGTGGAGATTGGAAAAGAGGTCGGTTGGCAGGTTCGTTTTACCGAGGTTTGCTCCAAGGAGACTAAGGTGAAGTTTATGACGGACGGGATCCTGTTGGCGGAGACGCAGGGGGATCGGGAGATGCGGCAGTATGATACCATCATTATCGATGAGGCCCACGAGAGGTCGTTGAACATCGATTTTCTATTGGGCTATCTCAAGCGTCTGGTGAAGCGGCGGAAGGATTTGCGGGTCGTGATTTCATCGGCGACGCTGGACGCGGGACGATTTTCGGAGTTTTTCGGGGATTGTCCGGTGGTGCAAGTGGAGGGGCGGACCTTCCCGGTGGAGGATGTTTTTTTGCCGGGGTATGACGGGGAAAGTTTGCGCGAGCACGTGGTGCGCGGGGTGGAGTATGTTACTGACCTGGATCCGGATGGCGATGTTCTGGTCTTCCTTCCTGGAGAGCGGGAGATCCGGGAGTGTGCGGATTTAATCGAGGGGCAGGGCTTCTTTAACACGGAGGCGGTGCCGGTTTTTGCGCGGCTTTCACTGGCCGATCAGGAGCGTGTTTTTCAGCCGAGCGGGAGACGCAGGGTGTTTCTGGCAACGAACGTGGCGGAGACTTCGCTGACCATTCCGGGGATTGTATCGGTGGTGGACAGCGGGATGGCACGGGTGAGCCGGTTCAGTCCGACCCGGCAGGTGCAGAGCTTGCAGATTGAGATGATTTCGCAGGCGAGTGCGCGGCAGCGGCGTGGGCGCTGCGGGCGGGTGCGTGAGGGCATCTGCGTGAAGCTCTATGATGAGGAGACCCTGGAGATGGCCTCCGAGTATACCGATCCGGAGATTCGGCGAAGTGCGCTCAGCGGGGTGATTTTACGAATGCTTTCGCTGAAGCTGGGCGATGTGCGGGAGTTTCCCTTTATCGATCCACCTGGACCAAGAGCGGTGAATGAAGGGTGGAATACACTCGAGGAAGTGGGTGCGGTCGCGAAGAAGAACGAGGCGCGCCTTACGGACACCGGTTGGACTCTGGCCAAGCTTCCCCTGGATCCGCGACTGGGGCGGATGTTGGTGGAGAGCGAGCGTCGCGGGGTCTTTGAGGAGGTTTTGATCATTGTCTCAGGCCTTTCGGCAATGGATGTGCGGGAGCGGCCGCAAGGGAAGGAAGAGCGGGCGGATGAGCGGCAAAAGGAGTTTCTCGATCAGAAGTCGGACTTCGGGGTGTTTTTGAATCTCTGGAAAGGGATTCAGGATTTTCGGAGCGAGACCGGGAAGCTGAAGTCGAACCAACTGCGGCGCTGGTGCGAGAAGCATTTTTTGAGCTATCGCCGGGTGCGGGAGTGGTTGGGGATTCACGTGGAATTGCGGCGATCGTTTCGCAAGAAAGGGGTGAAAGAAAAAACGATCGAGACGGCAGCGGATGTTTATGCGGAGGTGCATAAATCGGTGCTGACGGGGATACCGCGGCAAATCGGGGTGTGGGATAAGGAGAAGCGGATCTACCACAGCGTGGGAAACCGACAGTTTGCGGTTTTTCCGGGGTCGGGCCTGTTTAAAAGCAAGCGGGCACTTTGGGTACTGGGATTTGAGTTGGTGGAAACCTCGCGACTTTGGGCCAGAAAAGTTGCGGAGATTGACCCGAAGTGGGTCGAGGAAGTGGTGCCACACTTGTGCCGGAGTAAATATCATTCACCTTATTGGAATGAGCAGCAGGGTGCGGTTTATGGGACGGAGGACGTCGTAATGGGCGGGTTGACGGTGGTGGAAGGCCGAAGGGTCTTCTTCGGGCGGGTGAATCCCAAGATGGCCTTTGAGGTGTTTGTCAGGGAGGCTCTTGTCGACGGGAAGATGCGGGGGAATAACCTGGTGACGCAGAATCTGGCCTGGGTGAAGGAAACGATCTGGGGGGCAGAGCGAAAGCTGCGTCGGGTGGGATATTTGTGGAACGAGACGGCAGCTTACGACTTCTTTTTTGAACGCCTCCCGGCGACCACGAATACCACGAAGCAGTTTTACAAGTTGACCGAAAACCCGGAAGAGGCGGGGAAGTTGATGGTGCGGTTCTCCGATTTGATATGGGAAGAAGGTGTGGAAGATCGTTTGCGGCTTTTCCCGGATGTGGTCGAGCATGCGGGGCGCAAGTGGCGTGTGAACTACGTGAGTGATCTGGAAGCGGACGATGACGGGCTAACCTTTGAAGTCGGGATTGACGAGTTGGGGAGGTTTCCCGATTACCTACCGGGTTGGGGCGTGCCCGGAATTCTGGAGGACCGAGTGGAATTGTTGATCCGGAGTCTCCCAAAGGATTGGCGTCGGGAATGCCAGCCGGTGGCTGAAAAAGTACGAGGTTTCCTTGAGGAGTGGGAGAATTGGGAACCGCAGGGGACTCTTGAGGAGGCATTGCTTGAGTATCTGAGAGAGAAGGTAGGACGGAATTCTTTGGACGGGCTCGAGCCGGATCGGCTGCCTCCTCATTTGCGGCCGAAGCTACGGGTGCGGAATGAAAAGGACGAGGTGATGGCTTTTGGTGAGGACGTCCGGGCGATTAAGGAGAAGTTGGCGGGGGAGTTGAGGGCACGTCGCGAGGCCGCTGCGAACGAGGAATGGGAGATGACGGGCGGAGAAGTTTGGAGCTTCGGAGAGGTGCCGGCAGAGGCTGACGGAAATGTTTTTCCTGGCCTGGTGGATGAAGGCGAGACGGTGGGAATGCGGGCCTATTTGGAGAGAGAGGAAGCGGCCGAGAGTCATCGGGCCGGAGTGGTAAGATTGTTTCTGTTGGAACATGCCGAACACGGGCAGTATGTGCGGAAGAATTTTCCACTGAAGATGGCGGGGAGGTTTATGCTGCCTCTGTTGCCGGATGGTACGATTGAGGATTTGCTGCGTGTCTCGGCTGAGGGAGGAATGGGGACGATCGCGAGAAGCGAAGAGGAATTTGGGGAGGCTTCTGCTCTGGGTCGTGGGGAATGGTTCGCGTGCGCGGAAAAGGTGGCGGAAGCGGTCGAGGGCATGGCGGATGCCGATGGCCGGGTGCGTGAGTGGATGGAGGCCAATCGACAACACCGGCATCTTGGGGAGGTGGTGTCACAGTTGGAAGAACAGCGGGAGTGGTTGCTGAAGCCGGGCTTTGGCTGGAAGGCTGGTTACGATCGGATGCAGCGGTACCAGCGGTATTTTTACGGGATGGAGGAGCGGATTAATCGGATTGAGACCCAGCCCTTGATTCGAGACGAGGAAAAGCAGGATCAATTTTTACCTCTCTGGGACGAGTGGTTGATTCTTTGGCACGAACGTCCCGAGGCGGTGCGGACCTGGGAGATCGGCTGGATGTTGGAGGAGTGGCGACTGCAATTGTTCGCGCCAGGCGTTCCGCATGTCGGCAAGGTGAGTGCGAAGCGGATTGAGAAGGCGCTGGAGATCTAGTAGCATCCTTCCAGATGGCGTTTGTGCATTCACTGGAAACCGAGCCCGGGCATGATGGTTTTCCCTTTTCAATTCCGGCTATCAGGGATTTGGAAGACGGGCTGCAACTGCATTCCAAGGTTACATACATAGTAGGTGAAAACGGGACCGGAAAATCGACTTTGCTGGAAGGCTTGGCGGATAGATGGGGCTTTTCGCACGAGAGCGGGAACCGGAGCAAAACTTATGGGTCCCGGGATTTTGATACCGAGTTGGGGAGGACGCTGAAGTTGGCCCGGACGAGCGCAAGACCGAAGGATGGTTTTTTTTTACGGGCGGAGAGTCTCTTTAACTTTGCGACACGGATGGACCAGTTGGAGAAGGAGCCGTTTTGCGGAAGTGGTTATGCGATGTACGGCGGGAAGTCGTTGCACAAACGCTCGCATGGAGAGTCGTTCCTGACGATTTTCCTGGAGAGGTTGAAGGGGAACGGGTTCTATATTTTTGATGAACCCGAGGCTGCCCTCTCACCGACACGGCAGATGGCTTTTTTAGTCCGGCTGCATGACCTGGTGAAGTCGGGCAGCCAGTTTGTCATCGCGACCCATTCTCCAATTGTTCTGGCGTATCCGGACGCAACGATTTTCGAGCTAAGTGAGTCCGGGATTGAGGAGATTAATTACGAGAAATCGCAGGCGTATTCGGTTACCCGGAGGTTTTTGGGTGATCCTGCAGGGATAGTGGAGAAGCTATTGGAGGACTGATCCGAGGTTGTCAGACTCTGGTTACGACACTGTTGAGTGACCGGGGCCGGCTGTTTCCAACCTCGCCAGTCGCCTTCGGCGTTTCAGGGAGATCAGCCAGAGGAGAATGAACAGAGAAATGAGAAGGCCAACGTAGAACAGTGGGTGGTGGGCAAAGGAAAAGTAGTCCTTGAATCTGGCTCCGGGGAGAGTTGGGAATTCAGGTTCTTTCCAGTCATTCCAAAAATCAGGATCGGTGTCGGGATGGCGTCCGTCGGCGAGGCGATTTCGAAGATAGGCCCATCGGCTTTCCTGCCTCTCGTCTGCTTTGCGGCGGGTGGAGTGATACCATTCTTCGAGGTCGTTACGCAGATTTGTCTCCGGAGATCCATAAATCCGATAATAAAGAGCGTCAGCATGCGGGTGGAGCGAGGTTCTTCCCTGTTTCCTGAGCTCCTCCATCCGAAGACCAGCGAGGTGGGAAAGCGACCCGCTTCTTTCCGCCGAGTACAACTCTGCAAGGGTGTTGAAGAAATCGATGCTCTCCCAGGCGGCTCCCAGTTTGATCATACCGAGAAAACCTTCTTGGGCTTCCTGATTGGATTCCATTGAAAGTGATCTGACACTCTCTCCCATCGGTCCGGTCAGAACACCGGCATCCGGATAGTCTTCTTTCTTTTGAAGCCATTGAATGGCCATGAGTTGATATTTCTCGCGACCGAAGTGGGCATCTGGGTTTAGCGCGATGGCTGCCTCGATCAACTCTTCGCCTTTTTTGAGACTGGAGAGATCGGCGTTACGAATCGCTTTCTCACGGCCAATCCAATCATGAACGTGGAAAGTGCCCAGATTGGCGAGGTAGCGATACTGGTGCTCGCTGAGATCGTTTTCGGGTTCATTTTCGCGGAGCTCATTCATCTTCGCATCTTTGCGGGCCATCGTGGCAATGGCCTCGGAGCTGCGGTGGAGCCGGTCGAGCGCGACGGCGGCATCATCGTAGAGTGAGAGATTATCGGGTTTTTCCTGCAGTTCGCCGAGGACTCTGGTAAGACGGGTATTCGTAATACTCGGGCGGGTAGCGATCAAACCAACCCACAAGGATTTTGATCGCTCCCATTTTACCTTCTCCTTCTTCGGCAAGAGTGTCGCGATCCCAAAGACAGCTGACGCAGAAGGGGAGGATCAGGATGAGGAAATATCGTTTCATGGGAGGGGGTGACAGTATCACGCAGAAACCAATGTGTGGGAAGTTTGAAGGGTGTGGATATTTCGAAATAGCAGTTGGGTTTATGTTGAGGTAAAGACTGCACATGGGTTCTTCTGAGTTTCCGATGACGCGCTGGAGTGTTGTGCTTTCGGCACGGGGTGGGGATGTGTCGCGGGCGAAGATTGCCTTGTCGGAGCTTTGCGAGGCTTACTGGATGCCGCTTTATTCTTTTGCGAGGCGGACGGGCAAATCGGCGGAGGATGCCGAGGATCTCACCCAGGCATTTTTTGCACGGTTAATTGAGAAGGATCTCTTCGCAAAGGCGAACGCGGAACGGGGAAAGTTGCGCTCGTTTTTGTTGGGGACGTTTAAGAACTTTTTATCCGATGAATGGGACAAGTCACGGGCCTTGAAACGTGGAGGCGGGAATGAGGTGTTTTCGATCGATGCAGCGAGGGCCGAAGAACGTTTCGCGATGGAGCCGGCGGATGAGGAATCGCCGGACCGTTGTTTTGAAAAGCGTTGGGCGCTGGTAGTTTTGGACCGGGTGATGAGAAGTTTGAGAGATCACTACACAGAGTCCGGAAAAGGGGAGGTTTTTGAGGAATTGAGCCAATTTTTGGCTCCGGAATCGGGTGGACAGGTCTACCGGAAGTCGGCGGAGATACTTGGGCTCAGTGAAAATGCGGTGAGAGTTGCGGTGTTTCGGATGAGGCAGCGGTATGCGAGGGAGTTGCGGGCGCAGATTGCGGAGACGGTGGAGGGGGAGGCCGAAGTGGCTGAGGAGATCGATTTTCTTTTTCGGGCGGTGCAGTAACGAAGAGGTTTGGAATCCTTAGAACGATTGTGATGGTGGGTAAGACTTGCGGATGTTGTGGAGTGGCCCTGGCGTCGGATGCCATCGGGAGGGTGTGTCCGGGGTGTTTGTTGGCTCGGGGAGCATCGGTGATGCGGGAAGTTCCGAGGATGGGACCGGGAGATTTTGAGCCGCCGGAGCCGAAGGACCTTGAAAAGATTTTTCCGGATTTTGAAGTGAAGCGTTTGGTGGGGCGCGGGGGGATGGGGGCGGTTTATGAGGCTTTTCAAAGAGATCTGGAACGCGAGGTGGCGTTAAAAATTTTACCTCCGGAAACTGCGAATGACCTGGAGTTTCAGGAAAGGTTCCGAAGGGAGGCTGCCACCTTGGCGAAGCTGGCTCATCCCAATATCGTGAAGCTTTTCGACTACGGGGAGCGGGAGGGATATTTTTATTTTATTATGGAGTATGTCGAGGGGGCGGATCTCTCGGCTCTGATGTCGGATGGGGAGTTTTCGCCAAAGGAGGTGTTGTCGATTATTGGTCAGGTTTGTGACGCGTTGGATTATTCCCACGAGTTGGGTGTGGTGCATCGTGACATCAAGCCGGGGAATATTTTGATTGGAGAGGACGGGGTGGCGAAGATCGTCGACTTTGGATTGGCGAAGGTGGAGGACCCGCTTGATCCCGGACTAACGGGGACAATGTCGACGATGGGAACGGTGCAATACATGTCGCCGGAGCAGATGTCAGGGTTGAAGAATACCGATCATCGTTCGGACATCTATTCGCTGGGAGTGGTGCTTTATGAGCTGCTGACGGGGAAGGTTCCGGCGGGGAGTTTCAAGTCGCCCTCGGAGAGGCGGGTCGGCTTGGGGCCCAGGTTTGATGAGGTGGTTTTGAAGGCGCTTCGAGAGGATCCGGAGCAGCGTCAGCAGACCGCAACAGAGGTGAAAGCGGGGCTTGAGGAGGCGGTGGCAACGCCGGTTCCGTCATCGGTTGCCATGACTGTTAGAGTGGTGCTCGCGGCCATTTTCGCGTCGGCCCTGGTGCTTGGAGTTTTTGCGTTTTTTCTTTGGGATGATGATTCGGGAAACGATGGAGAAAGGGTTATTCGTGAGGTGTTTGAGGTGACGCGGATTGAGGCGGATGGGAGGGAGGGTGCGGTGATCCCGGTGATGGAAGGTGGGCTGGCGACGGTTTCGCTATCGGCGGCCGAGGAGGCTTTTGGAGTGGGCATCAACGCGCGGGGAGAGGTGGTGGCCTGGGGGGCGGATCGCTATGGCCAGACCTCTCCGCCGCCGGGGATGATTGCGGATCGCGTGGCCGCGGGTCAGGGTGAGCGGAACGCCCATGCGTTGGCTCTCTTGTTGGATGGCACGGTGGTGGCTTGGGGTGATGATACCTTTGGCCAGGCTTCGCCTCCGGCGGGTTTGGAGGGGGTGGTCACGGTTGCGGCTGGAGAGACCTTCAGTCTGTCACTCACCAAAGAAGGGAAGGCCTTATCCTGGGGGAGTCCAAAACTGGAGATGGGTGAGGGACTGAAAGAGATTGTGGCTGGAGCGAAGTTCGCGGCGGGTTTGGAAAAGGATGGCACGGTTGTGGTCTGTGGGGATGGCACCGGGAAGGTGGATGGGAAAGCGATTATGTTGGCAGCGGGGAACCGGCATCTTTTGGCGTTGAGGGAAGATGGGACCGTGGTGGCGTGGGGTGATAATTCACGCGGGCAATGCGCAGTGCCGGAGGGCCTGCCCAAGATGGTGGCGGTGTTCGCGGGGGGGAATGGGAGTGCTTGTGTGGATGAAAACGGGAAAGGATATTTTTGGGGAGTGGCCGCGGAGATGTCGGGTCGGGATTTTGAAACCGTGCGGGCTGTCTCGATTGGGAACGCCGAGGTTTTGGTCATCGAGGGGCCGTAGGGAATGGCATCGAACATTCGATTTGAATTGCAGGTTCCGGCAACATTGGAAGCGACCGCTTCTATGAATTCTAAAACGTTGTCCCTAGACCCAGAAAGATCCCGTCAACTTGGATATCCGATTTGCGATTTTATTCGTTCGGCGGATTCAAGGTGGTCTGATAATCGGCGCGGAAGTGGTCCTATTTCTCCGGGAAAATGAAAGGGTTCACGGTAGTTCAAATAGAGTGGAGCCGAATTAGGCTCTGTTTGAACGAAGACTCACGCCGCTGTGAAACGGTATTTCGTCGTTACCAGAATTCCAGCGAAGTGGAGTCCATTGGCATCAAACGATGATGTGGGAAAACATGCCGAGGTCTGAGGGTTTGTCTGCGAGCGAAGGAAGAGCCGAGACAAAACTGAAATGGCCTCATGGTGTCTGTGGCTTGGTCGCAGGCCGGATTATATACAATGTTTGAAGTGATCCGTTCTTCCCGAGTTCTAGCGATATCCAGAGAAGAGTAAAAACGGTTGTAACTGGGTATAAAAATCGATTATTCGCAAATTTCTCCCAAGACAGAAAAGGGCAGGTGGTGAAACCAGGAGTCCATCTCAATTTCCTCCAAGCTTTCGGGTGGTTCGTTATCATTGTGAATTTCCCAAGCGACGGAACCTTGGTGGACAGGCTGTCCCTTATTTAACCTGAGCCGACACCGAAATTTCGGACAACAAACGAATAATGCGACGGGGGCACTCTCACCCAAGCCGACGGCACCGCCTGGATGGCGTTATTTTACGTGACCATGTTTTCCACCCCCCCTTTTTCCATGTCCTCCGCTCAACCACGGGTTTCGCGACCCTTCCCTAAATAGAGTATCCCTCACAACAAAATGAGGCCTATCCACTGTCCCAAAAAAATTCCAAAGAAAATCTTCCCGCCCGTGTCCCTCTTGATGGAAACCTAAAACCAATGAAAAAATGAATCAACTCATCCCCTACGCCGTGGCCACCATCCTCCTTGCCCTGAGTCCCTGCGTATCCGCATTCTCATCAGATTCAGTTGTCGCGGTGGAGGGTCGACCCATCCCCGAGGAAATGGCCCGCGGATATGGCTGGCCGGAAGGTGTGCTTGCGCTGTTAAATAGTCGGTTTCGCACGGGCGGCTGGAATCCTTGGTTCTCGGAATTGCGGAACGACGTGAACATTTACGCCATGAAACCCCGCGATTCTGCCGAACTTGCACAGCTCATCAAGGGCTTTGCGGCAATCCGCAGCGAAGGCTTGCAGATTCGTCTGGAGCAGGGCCCGGAACCTGTCGCGATCGGCTTCACCACCAAGCTTCCGAAGGGAAATGGCATCGCCGCAAAATTCTCCATCGGCTGCCAGAAGGCGACCAACCAATGGTATCGGAATCTGCCGGTGGTGTGGCGCAGGCGGGGAGTGCTTTGAAGAGCTTCCTGGCGAGTCGAGAGGTGCCGGCTGGTGAGATTGCAGCGGAGCTCGAAAAGATCCGGGCATCCGACCCGCAGTTCAATGGAGTGATCGCAAGATTGCAGGAATTGATGGATGAGAAGGAGCGCTTTGCGCGCCGGATTGCCTCGCTGGAGGATCGCCTTCGTGAGATTCCCGGAATCATTTTGAAGAACCGGATTGCGATGATCACGCTGGGAGATTCGATTGATGCGGGAAACACCGTACTTGATCCCCAGGCGCTTTCCGTGGTGAAGGAGATGGAGGCGAGGAACAAGGATCGTCTGAGGCGCTACTTTTATCTTCTGGCGAAGTCCTTTGAGTATCGTCTGCTGGAACCCTATCGGGAGGACGGCGTGCAGGTTTATGATCCGGTGGCGGTGCTGGATGAGATCAAGGAGATTCTCATCGCCTCGCAGTCGGGAGGGACAAATGATACAGAGTCGGACCAACATCATGTCCTTTCTGCAACGGGCTTTGGTTCACTGCGCTCGGTGTTGGAGGAGGAATTGGCCTTGCTGAGTGAGCGAATTATCGAGACCTATGAAGAGGGGGAAATCGAGCAGACCGCCCCTTACCGGACGAGCCTTCGTGAGAGTGACCTGGAATGTATTAATAAGCCAGACACCCCGGCGGTGCTTAATCTTCACAAGATGGGAGTGTATTCTGCGGGTGAGGAGAGTCACCGGATTTCAGGCTTTGAGGTGACTGATGTTGATTTCGCCCTGACCATCGGAGGAGAAAGAGTGGAGCTTGATGATGAGCGACTTGAGAATCTCTCATCAGCGACCATAGATCTCTCGTTTGTGCACTCAGGTCTGACCCGGCTGAGTCGGAAGGGGCAAACCTATGCGTTCAATCATTTCCGCAATGGTGATCCGCGCAAAAATCCCATTCGTTGGACGGCCAAGGTGAATCTCCTGTCCAAGGAGGTGATTATGGTGACTCCGAGTGTCGCCTCGGAGTCGCTCCTGGGGATTCTCTTAAATCGGTCGAATTCAGGCGGAGAAGATGAGGAGGAGAAGAAGCTCAATGTGCTCAACTTTTCCCGGCCGGGAGCGAATGCGGATATCTTCGTGTCCGCTCTGAATTTGAATCCGAACTTTAGCGGAGGACTGCCTCCGGCGGGACTTGGAGTGGAGTTTACGAGAATCGGGATTGAGGCGCAGTTGGACTTCTTCACGAGCTCGGCCGAGCGCCTGGTGGACGTCCGGATTATTGATCCCACTGGTGCCCCGCTTTCGATTCAGCCCCGGATTCTCTTTGATCGTCTTTCGGGCGGAGACTTGGCGGATTCCTACGGGCGTCGTGACTCGCTGGGTGCGGTGACCCGGGCGTTTGAAGGAGCAGGTGATTTGAAAATTACGGCGGAGGAGTTTTACGGAAGTGAGCTCGCTGAGACGAGTGCAACTCCTTCGGGGTATCGTTTTGTCAGGTGGCTCGATCAGGCCTTCAATGAAATGAGTGCGACCAACGAGGTGACGATTAGCAATGTGGGCCAGAAGAGAGTGTATGCCATTTACGAACGGATTGGCGATCTCGAAGCGCCGGAGGTGGAAGAGTTAAATGTGATGGAAACGGACGGGAATATCGTGACTTACGAGGTCGTGTTCTCGGAGGACGTGGTCGGCGTTGATATCACCGATTTCGTAGTCGAGGGTGGTATGCCGGGCGTCGCAGTGCGTAGTGTCGAGGGAGCCGGGAATCGCAGATTGGTGAAAGTGGATCGGTCAAATGTCCCCGCTTCGGCGATGACCTTCAGTCTTGTCGACAATGATTCGATCTTGGACCGGACTGGAAATTCTTTGTCGGGTGATGGCAAAGGAAACGGCAACCAGGTCGCCGCGATCATAGGAACGGGTGATGAGACGCTCTCCCTCTCTGGATTTGGTTTGGTGGAAGGTCAGTTTCAATTCAATCTCCGTGGGAAAGCGGGAACGAACTATCGGATTGAAAGCTCAGCAACCTTATCAGGAGGATGGACCTTTGAGGAGAACGTGACGACTGATGGTCTCGGAAATGTGACGGTGATCGATGAAGCTGCGTTGACGGAGAGAAAATTCTACCGTGCGGTCGAGCTGCCGTAAGGTGGGAGCGGTTGAAAGCTGGATCTTCCGGAAGCATCATAAAAAAGGCCCGCCGGAGTGGCGGGCCTTTTGGAAAGTAATTTACTGGGGATGGTCTACCAGCCGCCTTCGTTGTCACGTCCGCCACCGCCACGGCGATCGCGTCCACCACGGCCACCGCCACCACGACGATCTCCGCCGCCGCCGCCACGACGATCTCCTCCGTATCCGCCACCACCACCGCCACCGCGGTTCTGTTGTGGGCGACGCTCTTCAGCTTCGTTGACGCGGAGGTTGCGACCTTGGAGGTCGGATCCGTCCATTTCTTCGATAGCTTTGCGAGCGAGGTCGTCGTCGGCAAGAGTGATGAAGGCGAATCCGCGAGGGCGGTTTGTTTCGCGATCAAGTGGAATAAACAGGTCTTCGATGGTTCCGTAGGCGGAGAATGCTTCGCGGATGTCATCATCCGAAGCACTAAAGGGCAGATTGCCGAGATACAGTTTCATAGTCTTTGAATTAAAAAACGCAGACAGAACGGGAACTCCGCTCCGACTGCGTGTGAACAAGGTGGCTGGATTATTTGCAATAGCGAGGATTGAATGAGCTTTTTTAGGGGTAATTTTAGGAGGGGCGAACGGAAGTCTCGGGTATTTTTGCTCCTGTGATCGGGAATTGAGAGCCATCCTGACCAATGCAGCCTCGAAATAAGTCATGGTTGGTTCTCCCGGATCAGGGAACCAAAACCGCTTCGTTTGCTTTGGCATGCGGAGCGGTTTTGCTCTAGAATCCCGGCATGATGAAACGAATGATGGTTTTTTACTCTTGGCTGGCCTGTCTGGTTTGGGGTGGCGAGGTGGAGGAGTTTGTTGTAGCTGCGGAGGAAAAGCACGGGGAGTTTGGTGGAAAGGCGGCGAGATTTTTGATGGAGGGAATGCCGAAGTCGGATCGTGAGAGTCTGACGAAAGATTTCCTCGCAACGAATTTGGATTTGGCACTGAAGGCGAGGAAGGAGTTTTCCTGGGCGAAGGAAGTGCCGGAAGAGGTGTTTTTAAATGATGTTCTTCCCTATGCTTCCTTGGATGAAACGCGTGAAGACTGGCGTTCATTTTTTTATCCGAAGTGCAAGGAGTTGGTGAAGGGAGCCAAGTCGACCACCGAGGCGGCGCAAGCGATTAACAAAGGGATTTTCAATCTCATCAGGGTTCACTATAACACCGGGCGAAAGGCTCCGAACCAGAGCCCGGCGGAATCGATCAAGCTGGGGAAGGCGACTTGCACCGGACTGTCGATTATTCTTGTGGATGCTTGTCGGTCGGTGGGTGTCCCGGCTCGAATCGCGGGAACGGCGCTTTGGTACAACAAGCGTGGTAATCACACCTGGGTTGAGATTTATGATGGTGGCGAATGGTACTTCACGGGGGCTGATGAGTATGATGCGAAGGGTTTGAACCGGGGCTGGTTTACCGGTGATGCATCGAAGGCGATCGAAGACCAATGGCAGCATGCGATTTGGGCTTCGTCCTGGAAGAAGACAGGAGCGCATTTCCCGATGGTCTGGGACATTCGAAACAAGGAGGTTCCGGGCGTGAATGTGACCTCACGTTATGTGAAGAAAAAGGAGTCTTCCGAGGGCGTGGTTTATTTTCGGGTATGGGATCGGCAGGGCGGGAAGCGTATCGTCGCAACCCTCAATGGAACGGTGAAATCGAAAGCCGGGACAGCTGATTTGAATGACATGGCGGAGCTCAAGGTCAAGGCCGGAGAACCACTCAAAGTGACTCTCGATGGCGAGACCCGGACGGTGAAAGTGCCGGCCGGAAAGACGGTGGATCTTTACTGGGATCAATTGAAATGAAGCCGGGATATTATCAGTGCCGCAGGATCAAGGGGCCAATGAAGATTGATGGTTCGTTGGAGGATCCGGCGTGGAAGGAGCTGCCCTGGACCGATGATTTCGTGGACATCACCGGAGAGGATGCCCTTCGGCCCTACTACCGGACGCGGGTCAAGATGGCCTGGGACGATGACTACTTTTATGTGGGCGCAGAGCTTGAGGAACCCCATGTCTGGGGAACGATTACCAAGAAGAACGAGGTTATGTTTGAAGACAATGACTTTGAGGTTTTCATCGACCCCGATTGTGACGGGTTGAATTATTACGAGTTTGAGATCAACGCGCTGGGGACGATTTGGGAGCTGAGCCTGCCAAAGCCTTACGGAGAAGGCGGGGTGCCCATTTTAGGGTGTAATCTCCCTGGATTAAAATCTGCAGTAAAAGTACGAGGTTCACTGAATGATCCGACCGACGAAGATGAAGGGTGGTCGGTGGAGGTGGCTTTTCCGTGGAAGGATTTAGCCGGGTACCACAAGGATGGTGCGCCTCCGAAAGCGGGTGATATTTGGAAGGTGAATTTTTCACGCGTGCAATGGCAGCACGAAGTTGTGGATGGAAAGTATGTCCGGATTCCCCCGCATGGTACGCCACTGGCCGAGAGCTTGAATCCCGAGGAGCAGGAGCACCCCGAGAATAACTGGGTTTGGAGTCCGCAGGGAGCGGTGAACATGCACCTGCCCTTGCGTTGGGGCGAGGTGGAGTTTGTGTCATGAGACGCGGGCGGCTGAGGTTGATCCCGGCTTTTCTGATCTGATCCCCGATCTTTTGGAAGCGAAGGGCTCCCGCTTTTTAGCAAATCAAACGGCAGCGCTGCGCTGAAGGGCATTTCCAGAAAGGACTTTGGATAAAGACGACACGGCTGGCAATGATGGGCTGATTTGCGCCCGTGATTTAATTGAGGTAGTTCAATTTATGGTAAATCCATCCCCCGCTTTTGGTGACCATTCCGAGTGGACCTGGAAGGCGTTGCCGATTGATGGATAGATTCAGAGTGGATTGAGCAACTTTGGAGCGCATCGATTTCATGCGGGCCTCCATTTGATCGAGATCAGTCTGAACGCGGCTCAGTTCTTTTTCGATTTTGAGAATGTCCTCCACCTTGGAGGCGCGGGAGAGAAGCGCGCGGAGGCGGTCGCGGAGGGCGCGTTTGTTTTTGAGAGCGGCTTCAAGGTCGCGATAAGCGGCGGTGACATCATCCATGCTGACACGGGAAGAGGTGACTTTTCCGACTGACTCGAGCGATTGCATGAGGGAGGGGAGCTTGCTTGCGGGGACGCGAATGGTGGCTTGGTAGCGATCGTCGGTCAGGCTGGAGGAGGTTATGAGCGCCTGGTGACGGGCAACGAGCGCCACTGATTTTTGCGAGCTGGATTTGAGGGAACGGGATTTCATGATCATGGTCCCGGATCGCTGAATTTGACGCGAGGAGGGAGGGGCAGTTGGCGCCATCGCGGCCGAGGGTGAAAAGGACGATGAGCACGAGGAGAATAAGATTGCGGCGAAGGAGGTGATAATCAGTAATTTCATGATGCTACTAAAACAGCATTTAAGATCCCGGGAGGCAATGGAAATGTTATAAAAGCAGCATTTAGAACTCAATGATCGCGATTTTCTCTATTTTTCCGGGTGAATCATTTGAAATTCTTTGCGGCCCGGGAGCGACCTTGATGCTCTCTATTTGCTTCTGAATCATAGATCGGATGAATTTAATTATGCTTTTATCTTTACGTCCGAAGATTTGTTCATATTTTGAACGACGATTCCCTTGAAAATTATGAATAGGCTTCCCCACAGACTGACGCTTCCGCTTCTGACTTCCGTTCTCGTTGTGAACAGCGCTTCGGGAGTTGTCGTCATGTTGTCAGACACCGAGCTTGCCGGTGCCGAGCTTGAAACCTGGATTCAGGGAGCATTCGCAAATGTCACCGAGATTCGGCATGGTAACTACGCAAATTACAGTGCAGCCACGACTCAAGATGCCTTAAATGGGACCGGGGCGTTCGCTGGCAATGGTCCGGCGGAGGTGGTGATTATTGGGCGTACTCTTTCAAGCGCTGCGTATGGAAGCGGAAATGCCCAAGGATACAATACCCTGACAATTCCAGTGGTTTCACTTACGAGCTATGTCTCTCGCGATTTAGGAGGCCGGCTTGGTTGGCACACCGGGTCAGCCACTAACGGGCCTCCGACTGCTGGCGCGGAGACAACGGTCACCCCGGTCGGAACCCTTGTGACCGGAGCGTTTCCCGGTTCTTACGATTTCTTTGATTCCGCTGATGGAAGCTTCAATGGCGCGGCCACCACAACTGCAGACCTCGGCGATGGCCTCACCCTGGCGACCTTTGGGACAGGCGCAGTCCAATCAGCTTATTGGCTTGCAGGAGCAGCCCCGGGAAATCCAACGGTTGCCGGAGTGACAACTTTCCCCGGACCGAGACTTCTTTTCAATATCGACAACGACGGCCCCGGGGGCGATCTGGGTCCAATCACTCCCACCGGTCAGGATGCGTTGAGGAATGCGATCGCGTTCGCAAGTCCCTTGGTGGTCCCCGAGCCCTCAAGCCTCCTCCTTTCGTTCTTGGGACTGGGCCTTCTGGTTCGCCGCCGGCGATAGCAGAACGAAAGTTTCCATATTTTGGGACAGTAGTTTTGCTGCGCCTTGCTTCAATTGGTTGTTTGAGCCGGTTGGAATGTGCTTCTGTTCGGGAGGGACACCATTGTGTGCCTTTTAAGGCGATGAAGCCGGAGGCCTGCCGGGAACGAATTCGGGGATAAAAGTGATGTCGTCATTGGGCCACCTCAAGGATTTACGAGGGTTGGACCAAGCAACTGGGTTGAAGCTTGCGAGAGAAAACCAATTTTTGATCGGGAAAGATCAACTTTTTTGAAATCAGCTTGAAGCGATTTGCGAATGAGAGGGCGAAACAACCCTCTCTTAGATTATTTTCCTACCCATCCAATGGCTGAATCTGCAAGCTAAAGACAGTTCTGGAATTTCATCCATGGATATGTCGAAGGAATCCTTGTCGCCAGATTTTCAGTCGTTTGTGACAGGGGTCTGGAACTCAATGCTCCAGCGACTGCAGTGTCCGGTTGAGGGAGTCTTGTTACCAATTCAACTGGCCCGAAAAATTGGAGAACCGGTTCTTCACCGGCTTTTGGATCGGGAAGGGGATAATCCCAGTCAGGCTGATTTTTCGGCAGAGGCGCTGGAAGCCGCGACCATCGAGGCGAAAGAGACGGTGGCGGAAGAAAGGTTTAACTCAAAGGACCATGAAAAATTCCGGGATCCCGAAGATAAAAGGTATGACCGGAATTTGAACCTGCCCCATCTTCAGGAAAAGAACGCCTCGGGTCGCTTCCACCATCCGGAGTGGCATGCTCTCAATCAATTTTTGAAGCGCTTTGCTTCACCACAGTTTCGAAAGAAAAACATCGGGCCTGAAGATGCGGAGGAAATCTACAATACCGCACTTGCTTCTCTTGCTCAGAAAACAGAAGCCAAGCCCAAGGCCCCGATCGAATTGCTGAGAGTTTTCGAAGAGATTATTCCCAACTTTTGTCGCCTGATTTCGCTAAGAAGTATCGACTGGCACCGCCGTCAATTGGCGAAAAAAGCACGCCCTGATTCTCTGGTCAATATCGAGGCCATGACAACGGAGGAAGGTGGGCAGGTCGAGCTTGCTGATCGGGGCGTAAGCGACCCTGACGAGCCAGTGACCTGGCGTTTCGAGGAGATTTACAGGCAGTGCAAGGAACATCTTTCTGACACCGAGTGGGGCCTGATTTTCAAAATCCATGTCGCCCAAACCCACACCATTAAAGACCTGGTTCACGACAAAAAAGAGCTAGCTGATCTCGGCCTCTCTCCAACCCAATCCCCCTCAACTCTCCGTCGAAGAATTGATGAGATCCTCCAACCGGCTCTTGTCAAACTCGCGGATGCTCTTGAGATCTAACCAGAACACAATCATGGAATCCGGAAATGACCCGAGAATCGAGCGACTCAAGGAAGTTCTCTCTGCCTCCTATCCACGGGTGGAAGATCAAGCTGAACTGGAGCCGCTTCCGCAGAGCGTGATTGATCGATTTCAGCCTGCCGGAAAGGTGAGACCTTCGTTCTTTTTCAGGTTTGCTTCATGGCTGGCACATCCCCTGCCGGCGCTTGGAGTAGCAGCGATTGCCGTCCTTTGCGCCGTTTTCTTGAATCGGTCCGATCTTCCAAAAGAGGCACCGGGACCGGATATCCGTTCGAAGGCTGACTCCGCGGCGGTGCCCTCGCTTATTTTGGTCGATGCTCCCGATGAAGTGATGAAAAAGTTCAGGGCTTCCGGCTACTTTCCAGATGAACTTTTGAGCGAGGCTGGTTCATACACGCCGGGTGAGGCTCCGGTGGTCGTTTTGGATTGGAATACTCGAACAGTCATCCGGCACCTCCCAGGCAAAGGCACTTACAAAGAAGAAATACCGACCGATCACGACGAGCTTCTCGAGCTGGTTCTCACTCTTTACCAAGAAAGTTTTTCCAGATGAAGATGCTCGCCATTCTCTTCGCCACCGGTCTTTCCCCACTGGCCCAAACAGAAGTCCATTGTGCAGGCGACCTTTTGCCGGATCTCATCAGTAATCCCACGCTGGTGAAAGGGCGGGCGAGTTGTTTTCACGAGTTGGTCAACGGATCGTCTCAACTTAGAATCATCATTGGTGAAGACTCCCACCTCCGCTGGTCCCGCCTTTCGCTTCTTGAGAATGATACCCTGGATTTTCAATTTGTGGACGGTGCTTCGGCGGTTCTCAATCAACTCGACGGAACTCGGTCCGTCTTGCGCGGCACGATTATGGCTCATGGTGGTCAACTTGGTATCATCTCTCCAACAGGTGCTATCAGCTTGCAGGACTCAACCCAAATCGAGGCGGATTCTCTCCTTCTGTCTAATCATGCGCTTGACGATCCATCGGCATTTTTGAGGCAGGAACCCTACCGGCTGACTTCAAACAAGGAGTCCCGGCTCACAGTAAGAGGGAACCTTCTCACCTCCGGCGATCTCATCGTGGCAAGTAGTGGTTTTATCACGACCAGTAACGCCCGAGTGACCAGTCGCGGAGGAAATATCGGGCTTGCCGCCGGGAATCAGCTGGAAATCCGTCCGGCTTCTTCGCAACCCGTTCTAAACCGCTCCACCAATGATTCGGTGATCAGTTTGAATGCGCCTCTTCAGTCACGGAACTCCATTCAAATAGATGCCACAAGCCGCATCGTTCTTGGCAATGCTCTCTCCACTACCTCTCCAGGGGGAACAATTTTCGTGCGTGTCGACAACGATGGCCTGATCGAGCCCGGTGGCAGTTCGTTTCCGGTCAACGGATTCCTCAATCTCGCCGGCCCGGTCGACGATAAGGTGACTCCGGTGGAGCCGAATGAAGGAGACAATGCCTCTTCGGCAGCACCATCGATGAGCCAGTTGCCCACTCTCAAGAAAGGCATTCGGAAAGCCAAATACACAAGTGCCTCGGTTCACGTTCGTTCCGGTCGCAAAACCACGACTACAAAAGCGACTGTGGCCCGGAGAAAATCGGGATCCTCCACCGGTAAGATCGCCATGCGCTCTTCCTCGTTTTTTGGGCTGCGATCGAGGTCCTCCAAGTGAGCTCATCGCATCATTGAAAACCCTCCGTAGCGCAGGGCCGCCTCATTGACCGCCTCACTGCTTCCCAGTCGTTCCCGCTGCTCCTGCCACAGGGCTTCCTCCGGAGCGACGTCCTTCGCGCGGTCATAAAATCCCGCCATGAAATCCGGTGTCGTGGAATCCCGGATCTCCCACAAGGTAACCATCACCCGCGAAGCTCCCGCCTTTAGAAATCCTCGATTCACGCCGACGACACCTTCGCCCGAGACCATCGCACCAAGTCCCGATTGACAGGATGATACAGTCACTAGCCGGCATCCCTCCAGACTGAGTTTTTCGATTTCAAAGATCCGTAAAACGCCGTCATCTCCTTCCCCCGGCTTGAGGAGAATCGCGCCTCGTTGCCACTCCTCTTCAAGATCGACGCCCTCACCGGCTTGTCCGGCCCGTCCCTCAAAAATGCCATGGGTGGCGAGGTGAAGAACTTCGGGAGCCTCTCGCAATGACTTCAGCCGCGCCTCTTTCGCTTCATCATTCTGATAAATATCACCTCCAATTTTTGTCAGTTCGGCCTGCACTCCGGGTAAGTCGGAGACTTCGCCCCACCACTGTCCTACACCCTTTGCACGATGGTCTGAGAAGTCGCTTAGGCCAAAGCAAACTTTCTGCGCTTCACCGAGGGGCTCGCTTTTTGCCAGCGTTCCTCTGGCATTCGCGACGAGGCTAAAACTCTCCAATTCCTCGCAGAGAAACCGGCCGTCCTCCGATCGCAAGGCGGCCCACGGAATTAATCCCAAGCCACCATCCGGACAAAGGATCACCCTGCGGCTTCCGTCGGGAAGAGCCGTGGTCAGAGGCTTCCAAAAATCTTGGTAAAGATCCCGTAGGAGCGGCTCCACGTTCATGCCTGTCTTTTTGCGGGCAAGGTCGCCAAGAGCCTTCTGAAGGAGGACCAGTCGGCCCAGTCGCTTTTCACCGGCCAGTGCAATCCATTTTGGAGTCTCCGCTCCGGCAAGGTAAACCAGCGCCCCGTAAGTCCACGTGCCTTTGGAGTCGCGGAAGCGTAAAGTGTCGACGAAGATTTCATCGCTTTTCAGGCGATCACGAATGGTTTGCCAGGAGGGATCGGCTCCCTCGTTTCCCTGTAGAAGCGTCGCCTTATTCCGGATCAACAGGCGCGCCAACCAATCCCATTCCTCCATCGCGACGAGGACTGAAAACGGATCAATCCGCGCGCGAAAATTCAACCTCGCTCCTTCGTCCGGAGACGAGGTCACCCTTTTCATGAGCTCGGTCACGCGATCCATTCCCTCCTTCAAAAGAAGGCGCGCTTCCGAAAGCCGCCCCTCATTGGCCAGGCAGAAAATTCTTCCCCAGAGTGCTTCCACCCGGGTTTGGTGCCACTCGCCCGACGCTCCCGATACCGCCTCTACTTTTCGAAAACACTGTTCCGCCTCCGTATACTTTTTGGCATCGCTTAGAAGTGCTCCCAGATTCGCCCAGTAGACCGCCAGGGCCTCATCTTCCTCTCCGTAGTTTTCCTTGAGGATCGCGATCGCTTCCCGCAGATCTGCTTCCGCATCATCGGTGTTTCCGCTCTCCCGCAGGAGCTCGGCGCGTAGGTTGAGTCGCGCCGCCAAGCGGGTTCCCCCAACATTTTCATCAAAATCTAAGTCCTTCATTTCCTCAAGCGCGGCTTTGCTTCCACGCAGTCTCAGGATGACCACAAGACGGTTGAATTCGAGGTCCTCGAGTTCCGGTCCCTTGCCGTAAATCTCTTTTGCGAGACGGATGGCTTCGTCGTAAGCGCGGAGTGCAGAGCCATAATTGCGAACGGTGAGCTCATACCTGCCCATTAGCCCCAAACAAAAGACACGGGTTTCACGGGCTTCGTTCCCGGCACTTTCCAGAGCCTGATTGAGTCGTTGACGAGCGCCCTCGTAATCCCCCCGGACCAGTGCGAGCATGCCGAGATGTCCCTGGCTCTGTGCCACCAGTTCTCCTCCGTTCTCAACTTGTTCCCGCAGTGCCAGGCCATTTTTTAAGTGCACCTCCGCTGCGTCGAGCTCGCCCATCGCCTGACATGCTCTCCCCCAGCCGTCTTCGAGGGCCGCCAGGAACTCGGGGGCGTCTTGTGCCGTTTCCTCCGGAAGACTTTCGATGACCTCTTGATAGAGCTGACCGGCAATCGAAAAATTTCCAGCTTCCTGCTCTCCCCACGCGAGTTGAGCCCGGGTCTCCTGCCACCTCCACCATGCTTCCTCCTCGGCAAGGCGGAGCGCATTGAGATCCAGCGGAAGTTCCTGAACCTTCGAAGCGGACTCCGCATCGCCTTCTTGCTCTCCGGCGGTTGGCTTGCACGAGACAAGCAGCCCGATGGCTACTCCACAGATTGCAATTCCAAGCGCCAAAATCGTTTTTCTTCCAATGTCGATGACGGCACAGTGAACAACAAAGGCGTCACTCGTCGAGTAAGATCAGCATCCCCGGTGGTCCAATGACCGCCGGTTGGAATGGGGACGGGAGCCCAGGTTTCCAAATCGTCGGACCACATCAGGGTGACATCGACTTGTAGTCCGCAACCCAACTGAAGGCGTTCGAAAGGAGTCTGCTCCGGTAGGATCCAGGTGGGGAGTTCAAGTTCCAGTTCCCAGGAGGTTCCAACCCGCGTCATATCAATTTGCAGAGGGACGCTCGAATCCCCATTGACTGGATCGGTGCCGGTCAGGAACTCGACCAGATTGCCAACCCCGTCGCCGTCGCCGTCATCCTGGAATCCCTCACCGCTCAAACCATGAATCGTCAACCAATCATCAAACCCACAACCTTGGGGAATCGAAGTGTCCAGTGTGAGCAGGTTGATCTCATCGCTTGTTTGAAAAACGCTGTTGGCGATCATGGCATTCTCCAAAACTTCCGGAGTAACGTCGGGATTGCGACTTAGAATCGCCGCGGCAACCCCGGCGGCCAGAGCACATGACGCACTCGTTCCCCCAAATGTTTCTCCATTGTTTCCAATCGGAACAGCGACTCCCGGAGCATAGAGGGTGATCGTTTCGTTGATGCCGCTGGAGTCCGAGCTTTGCTCAACGACCCTTGAGTTCAAGACGCCTCCCTCCACGATTTTTGTGGCACCCATCGTGATGATGCCGGCCCGGTTTCCGTATCCGGCGGGGACCGTCATCTCGACCGGAGCACCGGCGGTATTGCCTGCAGAAAGGATGACCGGGATGTTCGCGTCCAAGGCCTCATCCAGGGCGAGCTCCAGAGTATCGAACTCTGTCAGGGCCACGGAAGAGAGTCCACTACTCGGGATCACAATCAACACGCCTGTTTGCGGACCGGTGGGAGCTTCGCGTTCATCCAGAACCTTATCGACTGCCAGAAAAATACCATCAGCGATGTAGCTGGGATAGGTGGTGATCAATCCCGTTCCACGGTCCGGGTAGATGTTGATGTTTTCGAGCTGAAACGGAATTCCCTGGCCTGATCCGAAAGGTTGGAAGGCCATTAAAGCGGTTACTTTTTCCGCGTGGTCGGAATCGAGGTTCACCACATATTCGCCGTCCTCGGCATTCGCTCCGATGGGAGCTTCCAGTGTTTCCTCCACCCAATCCATTTCCACCGGATGAGATGGATCGAAGGGAATTTGCGGAGCAAAACGACTACCGCTAAGATCATTAATTCGTCCGGCGGGCAGCCCGGTATCCAGTAGAAAAACCCAGGGCCTTTCGTTTGCTTCGACCGCGTCATCCATCCAGAAATGGTAGGAACTTCCCGGCCCGGCGGAAGTATCGCCGTGTTCATTAATCCTGCGCAGGGCCCAGCCTGCCGACTCTTGGATTTCGGGCGCGCCGCTGTTCTGCGTGATGATTTGAGGGTCCGGATCGATCGTTAGGCTCTCGTCGCCTTCGATGGCGATCACTTGTTCGTCGGTGAGAAAAGCCGCTGCGCTAAAGATTCCAAACCGTTCGTGTCTCATCTCCAGATGGACCTGTCCGCCGAGCCCGGTGATCGCGCGCACCAGATCCTTCATCGCGGTCTCTTCATCGACGGGGTTCAAGGCGCGGACCAGATAGCTGGTCTGCACGGCTTCCGGCCGAAACACGGCCATCGTGATCCCGATACCGTCGTCTCCAAGTGCAATCTGTTCCTCAACCCCGATTCCCACGACTCCTCCCAACATGGAAAAGTTTCGGAGGTTTTTAAAATCCCAAACCCGTCCGGTCCCATCGATGGAAATCAGGCCGCCATTTCCGGCAAGCCGCCGATCGACACATTCGATCTCATAGAGTCCGTTCCCGATGATTCCCAGATGGAGATTGCCAACCGGATCGCAAGCCAGGCGTTGCGCTCGCATTGCCCAGTCTGCAATGTCTGGGTTCGCGATTGCCTTCCCGACCGCGCGGGCCCAGTTGGCAGAGATCTGGTTCCCTGCTTCGTTCCTTTTTAAATTGGCAACGATGCAATGTTCTTTGGATAAGTCGCCATATTCTTCTTCTTCGAGCCTGGGGAAGCGGGCGCGATCCGAGCCGAGGGTGAAGGCGACGGAAAGACTACCGTCTGCGTGGGGACATATCGCGCCCCCAAAATCATCAGCGTTCCCACCCAGAACAGTTCCGTTCCACGGTCTCACCAAGTCGGCTCCGGTATCGGCTGAGTTTGGTCTGATACAATAGATGATGAGGTCTCTCCCTCCCAGCCCTCCGATGTCGGGGTTGACAACTTCGGCGAGGACAAAAAAGTTTTTGTCTTCGGATCCCTTGCCTTCCATGAGTTGAATTCCCCGCGTTCCCGCGTTGGGGAAAGACCAGGACCATACAAATTGCCCGGCGGCATCATACTTGCGGACGGACCAATTTTTATCCAGGTCGGAGCACATCACGAGGACTGATTCATCATCCAGAGATGCGACGGCGGCGGGCTCGTAGCGGGCAGGGGAAGCCGGGCCCTCAAGCGGAGCAATGAGCGTGGGACGAAATGAAGTCAGGTCCCACTTCATGAGGTAGCCGGTTTTTCCTTGTCGGTCCCAAGGCAGGCGCAATTCGCCCGCGCCATTCTGCCCAATTCCGCCAACTTTCACCTCGAAGATTCTGCCATCCGCGCTTCGATCTTCAAGGTCGCCGCAAATCCACAGCGACTCCTCATTGATGAACGAGGCACTGGTCACTGTGGCGATGGAGTCATCCGTATCACTATTTTCGGGAACTTGATTGACCCCCTGAATGGTGGCGATCTTTTCGTCCGCCAGTCCCCCGTCATTAACCCCGGTGCTCCATTGGACGGTGCCGTCAAGACCATTCCTTTTGTTGACCACCGCCAGGTACCCTCCGGTTCTGACTCTTCCAAAGTTGGCGGTCCCAAAAACCGGGAGTCTGAGATTGTCGCGGGCGGTTCCGAAGAGAAGAAAGGAATTTTGCACTCCCGCGAATGGTTCCGGCCGCGGTAACCTGATCGCCCCGTTGACCTGGCTGGTGGAAGTTCCAACCGGGACCGGCGTATGAACAAATCTTTCGGCCTCTGTCAGAATCCGGACCGCGTGTGCCGAAGTGACCATCAGGCATGAGAGAATAATTTGTTTCATAAGATTGGTTTGACGTTTCATGGCCTCCACCGAGAGTAAAATGCAACAGGTCGATATCGTAACAGACAGGGTTTCATTCGAAAACCAAGACGGACGGATTCCAAAAAAATTCTTCAAATGGGAGGAGGGCCAAAAAATTCCCCCCGCTCGGATAGAACAAGCGGAGGGAATTCGGATTATCTGAGGATTGATACCGGGAGATCGAATTGCGAAATCCCGGCCGGTCATACATTTCCACTTGCGGAGTAAAAATGCGTTTTGAAATCAACGATCTTTCGCGCCTGTGTTTGATTTGGTTCGGCGGACGGGATCACTGCTCTCACTCCTCTATTCGCAATCTTCACCGGGCGATTCCAAAAAATGACAGACCGGCGGGAATATTTTTTCAAACAAGAGTGCTTTGAAGTCGTCATTGGAACGGGTTGGGAATCCATTTGACTCTCCTCGCAGGTCTTATCGAGTGACGATGGAATAATTTCATTTTTCCCATATTTTAGGTTACGTAGTTATTTTTGATGGCAGGCACCGGACTCCAATTCTACTCTGCTCTCTCAAGCTTCTTCGATGCCATCTACCGTCCGACGTATTGCCGCAATCTTTCCCCAGGAACTTGAGTATTCGAGTCGCCTGATGAAGGGCGCGGTCGATTACGTGAAAAAGCACCGCAATGTAGCCTTGGTCGATCTGCCATATCGGGTGGATGCCCCCAACTCGATACGGCTTGACCGTCCTTTACCGTTTGATGCCGCTTTTATCTGGGCCACCCCGGAGGCCCGCTGGGTGGAAGATCTTCTTGCCGCCTCCCTTCCGTTGGTCGGTGCCAGCGGAGATTGGCCTTCCGAACAGGTCCCCTACATCTCTTTCGATGGAAAGGCAGTCGAGGAACGAGCCATCGAACACCTTGCCCGGCGCAAGCCGGAAATTCTCTTACATCTTGAGTTCCTCATCACCGGGGTGCCTCTGATCGAGAATCGCACCCGCCGCTTTTGCGATTTGGCGAGGCGGCGGGGCTTCCCGGTGAAGTCCTTCGAGCTCTTTCGACTCGGGGATCCTGAAGACAATTCGTTGACCCGACGGATGCCGTTGCAGGGTAAGGCGGCAAAACGACTCAAGTCGCTCTTGCGAGGGCTTTCCCGACCTGCTGCGATCTGGTGTGGAGATGACTGGCTTGGTCTGCGTGTTTGCGAGGCAGCTGTCGCTCTCGGCTTGCGCATTCCCGAGGACGTGGCGGTCCTGGGCCTTGGGGACTTCGCTGGAGCCGAAGGTGGGCACCCTTCGCTTTCCAGTATTCCGCTGCCGGGTGAAACAATTGCCTATCATGCTTTGACCATTCTGAACCAGCGACTCTCGGGAAAGAATGACTTCCCGGATCGCCTTCTTGTGTCGCCCCCCCCTGTGGTTGCCCGGGAGTCTACCATTGGAGTGCTTCCTCAAGATTCCGTGGGGAAAGCGCTCCAGATCATCGCCGAGCGTGCCTGCGAAGGGATCACAGTTCGCAAGGTGGCCGCAGCGGTGGGGCTTTCTCCCCAGACACTTACGGCGCAGTTCATGGAAAGGAACGGGAGGCCTCCCGGGGAGGAAATCCGGCGAGCCAGGCTGGCAAAAGCCAAGCGCCATCTGCACGACTCGCGGCTCAGTATCTCGGAAGTCGCCAGTCTTTGCGGATACGCGCAACAGAGCAAGTTCAGCAACTTTTTCAAACGGGAGACCGGCCTGAGCCCTCGGGATTACCGAAAGGAACATTATTGACCGGGCGCCATTGCGCCGACAGATCTTGAGATTTGTAGTCGCACTTGATAAAATGTAAACTTTTTCCAGTGCGTTGGGCCTAGCGTGGAATTCGAATGGTCTTAGTATCCAATCTAGCCTCAAGAAAATTAAGAATCCAATAAAATGTTTAAGTCCCAAGTCGTCTCCCTCACGGTCGCTTTGTTTGCGCCTCTTGCCCTGACCCAGTGCGTTGTTGAAGTTCCCAACTCCAATCCGGGCACTGTGACCCAGCTTCCCGCAGCCACCCCGGTTTACGGCGCACCTCTAACAGTCCAGACGGGTCCGGGTAGCGTAATTATCCGCGAGGGCGGTCGCACCCTCACCTCGTTCCGCACCGCCAGACCGAACGTCGAGCAGACCCGCTGGTATAACGAGCAGGAGCAGATCGTTGTCAAATCCCGTGGCAACCATGGTCCGGCCACAGTGCAACTTTTCCAGAGTCGCAATGGTAAGCTTCTCGGGACCGTAATGGCCTTCGAAGCCGCCAACGGACCGGCTTGGGCACGCAGCATGGCCGAATAAAGACTTGTTCCTTCGGGCCTCCGATTGTGGGGGCCTGGCCCACTACCCTGCCCCAATCATGATTTCAACAAACCTTCGCTTTCTCCCCGGTCTGATCTTGCCGGCGTTCTTCCTCATTGCGGTTTCTACCATCACTGCAGAGGAAAAAGCCAAGCGTATCCAGTTTGAGCGTGGAAAGTCCGAGACTATCGTCACCGGCAAGGTGACGGGCCGCGGCGACGTCCTCTACAAACTCAACGCCCGCGATGGTCAGTTTCTACAGGTCAAGATGTTGCCCGGATTGAAAGGGGCGGACTTCAACATTTTCATCCCGGGTCGGGCTCCGGGTGACGAGGCAATGTACGCCTCGGCAATTGGTGGCAGGAATTATCTCGGGCAGCTTTACAAGACGGGTGACCACTCGATCTTAGTTTTCCAAAACCGCGCCGCCGCCCGCCGTGGGGAGACCGCCAATTTCAAGATGCTTGTTCGCGTTACCGACAAGAAGCCCGCCGGGGAAGAGGTTCCGGCCAGAGGCCCGGTTCCGCAAAAGGTCATCGACGACTGCCTTCAGACCCTTCGCAAGCAGCTCACGAGCAAGAGCATGAAGGTCATCAAGGCCGAACGGGGGGAGAACTCGTTTATCATTGATGTCCAGGTGACCGGAGTTCCAAAACCGTGGCGCTGCTTTCACGACGGGACGAAGTGCACCGGCACGGAGTATCAGGGCGAGGGGTGAAAATTGGCAATCCTACGACGGCCCCGTCCATCGTCCAATTAAGCGCAAATTATCCCTGGCCTGATTTGGGGTGTTCTAAGGGCCTCTGCTGAGGAGGCTTTGCTTTCTCCGTGCCGCTGAAGCGCGTTTGGGTGATTGACCGGAGGATTGAATTTGGGGTCTTCCGGGCAGGGGATTGACTTTTTCCTTTGGGAACCATCCGCCAATCTCCGGGAGCTGAAGATCTTGTTAATCTGGTTTTTGCCAGGGAATTGATCCGCCGCGCTGGATGTGCGCGCGCATGGCGGTGGCGAGGTCGCGGAAAACCGGAGCCTGGCGCTCGGAGAGGTCGGTGGTCTCGAGGGGATCTTTCTCCAGATCAAAAAGCTCCCACGGGCCCATGGGAGAGTTCTTCACCAATTTCCACTTTCCGCGCTTCATGGCCCACGAGACCTCGCCCATGTAGCGGAGATTCCCCTCGCGGCGGGTGAAGAAGAGATCACGTTCCCTGGCGACTTGCATTCCGGTCTTGAGCAAAGGGAGAAAGGATTGTCCGTCGAGGCCTTCGGGGTTTTTTCCTCCGGCGGCTTCCACGGCAGTGGAGAAAATATCCATGGTCACGGCGGTGAATCCGGTCGAGGCAGGCTTGATGACTCCCGGCCAGACCGCGCAGGCAGGGACGCGGATTCCGCCTTCATACATGTCCTGTTTTCCTCCACGCAGGTTTCCACAATTTCCTCCCACATTGGTTTGCCCTCCATTGTCGGAGACAAAGAAGAGGAGGGTGTTTTCCCACTGGCCGTTCTCTTTCAGTGAGGCGATGACCTTGCCGATGCCATCGTCCATGTGCTCGATGAGTGCAACGAGTCGGGCTCGCTTTTCATCGATTCCTTCTTCGCGTGACTTCACTTTCTCGAGCCAATCCCTGGGTGGCTGAATGGGCGTGTGAGGCGCATTGTAGGCAAGGTAGAGGAAGAAGGGCTTCCCAGAGTTCTCTTTCGCCTCGGAGGCGAGGTAATCGATGGTCCAATTGGTGAAGACATCGGTGGCATGGCCTTCGGGGTCGACTTTCTCGTGGTTGAGGCGCATGTAGTGTTGTCCGTGGCGGCGGTGCTTGTAGTAGTCATCCATCATATCACCGAGGAAGCCGTGGAAGTGATCGAAGCCCCGGGTGTTGGGATGAGCTTCCTCGTCGAGTCCAAGATGCCACTTTCCAATCGCGGCGGTTCGGTAGCCTTCTTTTTTAAGTGCTTGCGGCAGGAGGGTTGCGGATGGGGAGAGGTAGCCCCAGTTGTTTTCAGGGTGGGTGCGGATCACGCCGGGAACTCCGACAAGTTCCTGGTATTTTCCGGAAAGAAGAGCGGCGCGGGTGGGCGAACAAACCGGACAGTTGGCGTAGAAGTTGGTGAAGCGAAGGCCGCTCGCCATCAGGGAATCGAGATGCGGGCTCTTCAGGTCCCTGGCTCCGTAACAAGAAAGATCCCCGTATCCGAGGTCATCGGCGACAATCACGACAATGTTGGGCTTTTGGGCGCCCCACGAGGTCATGCCGAGAAGCACGAGAAAGAGAAGAGTCACACGCATCCTCAATTAGATAGAGATCTCAACTGCGAAACCCAAGACAAAGTCGTTGATCGCCATAAAAAAAAGCCGCTCGCTCCGTGAGGGGAGCTTGCGGCTTGGATTGTTCCAAAGTGTCTACTGGTGGTCAGCGGGCCCGACGAGCTCGACGAAGTTGCCGTCGGGGTCTTTGACCACGGTGAGGGCGACTTTGCCTCCGGGCACGAGGGCGGGCCCTTTGGCGAGGACTTTCACTCCGGCCTTTTTGAGGCGTTCAAGAGCGGTTTTGGTGCTGTTCACGTGGATGGTGAGGTAGCTGAAGCCGAGGCTGCTCGTGATGTAGGTCTGGTCGCTCTTTTTGCTTTTGTCCATTTTGGACTGCATGAGCTTGATGGTGGTGGCACCCGGGCCTTTGCCGAGGGCGAGCTTTTTGATGACAATTTCCTCGCCGGCGCTCAGGCCGGATTTCCTGGTCATTTCCTTTCCGGCAGTGAATTCTCCTGTCGAGATGAAGCCCACGGCTTCGGTGTAAAACTTCATTGATTTGTCGAGGTCACTCACAACGATACCGAGATCAATGGTGGCTGTGCGGAACTCGGATTCGTCGGCGGAGGCCAGTGAAACGAAGAGCGAGAAAATGGCGAGAAGGCGGGTTGGTAATTTCATGGGTGATATTGATGAGGGATTTGAGCCGAGGTGACCAGCTGGAATACTAGAGTTTCGGGTCAATTTTGTGAAAGCTCATGCCACGGGCGGCCGGTTCAAAGTGTCCCTTGTCGGATTTCTTCAGGAAGGCCGGATAGGTTTTCTTTTTGGTGAGACGGGGAATGGGCGAGGGGCCGTCGGCACCGCGGAGTTTGACGTGACGGTAGCGTATCTTGATTTCGTCACCCACTTTGACCTTGTTGGTGGTTTTGAAGACCTTCATGACAGTGGCGGTGATGACTTCGTCGGGAAAAATCCAAGTGCCCCGCTTTGTTTTGTCGACCCGGACTTCAAGGGCCTCGGGTGCCGCTTGTTGCAACTTGAGATAAACGGAATTTGGTAATTCGGCGGCCAGAGGCAGGGAGAGGATTGTGAAGAGAAAAAGGATAACTCTCATACGGGGCGGTATAGCGGATGATGCGGTGCTTGCGAGGTTCAATTCAACCGGTTGTTGCTTGTTCGCTTGGCCAGGATCATGCTGGTGATCACGAGGCCGCCACCCACGATGAGGCCCCATCCGGGGGACTCTGTTTTGAGGAGAACGAGTGCTTCGAGAACGCCACAGACCGGAATCAAAAACCGGTAGCTCGCGAGGAGGGTCACGGGAAAGATGGTGGAAAGGTGATTCCAGATGCTGAAGGCGGTTGCAGAGACAAAGGCGAGCCAGAAGGTCGCCATGATGACCGGTAGGTCAAACATCCCGCCAATCCCCGGGACTGCTTTTCCGCCGATTAGAAGGAGTCCGATGCCACCGAGAAGGAGTGAGAGTCCGGTCGCGTTGATGGCCGACATCGTGGGTTTGAGTTTGGAGAAAATAATGAGGGCGGCAGCTCCGCTCCCGGTTGCCGTGAGCATGAAGAGGGCTCCGAGGACAGGATTCCCTGCTCCTGCTCCGGGTTTGTAGATGGCCAGCACCACGCCCAGGCCTCCCAGAGCAAGACCGAACCACTGCACCGGAGTGGGCCAGGGGGTTTTTTGAATCAATGGAGCCAGAATCATCCACCAAAAGCTGCCGGTTGCGACGAGAAGCGCGGCGAGACTGGCACTGGATACAGAGACCGCCTGGTAAAAGAAAACGTATTGGATGAAGGTTTGGGTGAGGGCGAGGGCGGCAATGAGCTTCCACGAGGTGGCGCGAAGTTCGTTTCGTAACCCGCCGCCCAGAACAAGGAGTCCGGCTCCGGAGAGGCAGAATCGCACACCGGCAAAGAGAAAGATGATGGGGAGTGATCTTTGCATTCCCTGCACCTCCCAATGCTGGTAAACTGTCTTGATTGCGGGAAAGGCGCTTCCCCAGAGCAGTGCACAAACCAGAGCTGGGAGAAGCGGACTCTTGAAGAAGAACACGCGCGAGTCATCGGGCGGCGAAGTCCGAATGGGAAGCTAATTTCTTTCTCTTGCTGCGCGCGACCAGAAATCCGCCAATCGCGCCCCCGAGGTGGCTCTCCCAGCTGATGCCTTCCTTCCCGGGCAGGATGCCAAAGAAGGCTCCGCCATAAAAAAAGATGACGAGTAGGGAGAAGAGAATGGTCGCCGGAGTTCGTCGATAAAATCCAAGCGCGAGAAGAAAGGCGAGGTAGCCGAAGACCAGTGAGCTTGCTCCGATGTGGTTGCTTCCGCCGGTTCCGATGGTCCAGGCGACGAGTCCTCCGCCGATCGCCGCGGCGATTGAAACAGTGGCGAGATCGCGCCAACCAAAGGCCAGAATAGCCGCTCCAAGAACGAGTAGTGAAGCTGAGTTGCCGAAGAGGTGCGCCCAGCCTGCGTGGAGAAACGGAGCGAAGAGGAAGCCTTCGAGGTGGGAGAAGCTGCGTGGATGGATGCCATGATTCTCGAGGCTGCTTCCGAGGAGGAATTGATCGACAGCCTCGATGATCCAAAGGATGAGAATAAAGAAGGCGAAGTCCTTCAGGCGCTCCCAATAGGGCGAAGAACGCGGGGGATCGACGGAAAGAGGGGAACTGCGCATGGTCGTAGGAAAGATGAATCCGATCTGGCGGCCTGCCAGAAAATTCTCGCAATTGGCTGCGAGCTTCTCAAAGTCCGCCCGTGAATAACAGGACATCATTTTCCATGGCAGGACTCATAGTGTTCGGTCTGACCCTTTTTTTACGCAGCCAGGATGTTCCTCCGCTGGAGTTCACGATGAAAGGCGATTCCCTGGCTTTCCAGCTGAACTCGTTTGATCGAAGTGAAAGCTGGATGTTGCAGCAATCGAGTGATGGTGAAAGCTGGACCGATCTGGTTCCTCTTGAAAGTGGTCTGGGTATTTTGGGCTTTGGAGTGCAGATTGATCGCAGTTCCTTGCAGGGTGGAAATCTCGACAAGGTGTTTTTTCGGGCCAAGAAGGTTTTCCGGCACGAGGAATTGTCTCAAGAGTATTTGGCGGCGCTGGCCCGATGGAACGAAGCCGGAGTGTCCAGCTATACCTACGTGGTGCAATCGTGGTCGGGTATGATCGGCTATTCGGCCCGTTACACCGTGGTGGACGGAGTGGTCACGAAGGTGGAGACGATTGTGGATCCGATGTTCGGCTCTGTACCTGCTTCTTTTACGATCGAAGATTGGTTTGCGATCGTTGGGTCCGCGATTGAACAGAATGCCCACCTGATCGATGTCGACTGGAATGCCGGGTTGGGATTTCCCGAGCGGGGCTACATTGATTACGATGACTGGATTGCAGACGAGGAGCGGGGCTGGACGATCAGTGAGCTGATTCCGTTGGAGTGACAAAACGCACGCAGAACGTGCTTCAATTTCTGACAATGATCTGTTAGGCCTGAGGCATGAATCTGTTTTTTCCTCGTTTTAGTCTAAGCTGTCTTCTCCTTATGGCTCCGGCCTATGGTCAGGAATTCAGGTCTTATGTGGGCGAATCGAACGCGATTTGGGAGAGCCCGACAAATTGGAGCCCCAATCTCGTTCCGGATTCGATTACCGAGGGGGCGCGTCTTGGTAACGGAGCCACAGTCAATGTGGGAGGCAGTCACACCATTTCGGCGCTTGAGATCAAGAGCGGGAGTCTGATCTTCAATCAAACGAACACCCTGCGGACGAGCACCCTCTTGCTGGAATCGGCCGGAGTGATCGCCGGGCCCGGCACCTTGGTGATGACCCAGGCAGGCACAATCAGCGATGTCAGCGGAGTGACTTTTAGCAATGTCACTTTCCGAAACGAAGGAACGCTTGAGCTGATTACCGGAATTGGGCTCGCGCCGGGAACGGTGTTTCAAAATGTCAATACCACCAATTTCGGGGACACGTCTGCGATAGGGATCGCAGCGGGAGGAGCGGGGGCTCCCGGCCGGATTGATAACACCGGATTTCTGCGAAA
The DNA here is from genome assembly GCA_030432565.1 of Verrucomicrobiia bacterium. GTDB lineage: Bacteria > Verrucomicrobiota > Verrucomicrobiia > Verrucomicrobiales > Akkermansiaceae > SW10. The sequence continues at coordinate 52,529 of JAUIGV010000003.1, forward strand.
AGTACTCGGGGCCGGGACAGCCACAATTGGCATGCCAATCGACAATGATCTCGAAATTGTGAGCGTGCAGGGGAATTTCGCGATTGCCGGCGATGTGGACAACTCGGGTCAGTTTCGGACGGAGGCCGATGGACGGATCACTCTCACGGGAACCAACACGATGACCGATGGATCGCGAATTTTTGGAGATGGCCTCACTCGTATGACCACGGGATCCATGACGATCCCGCCGGGTGCCACGGTCAGCGTTGACAATTTTCTCGCGGATGGAGGAGCGTTGATCAATCAGGGAACCATGAATTATCAGGGTGCCGATACGGCCTGGAATGGGGTTTCGATCAATGGCAACGGACTCACCCGAATCCAGGACGGAGCGACTCTTACCATTGAAGCATCTTCGACCGGAACAAGCCTTGATGGGGGAGGGTCGATTGAGATTGAAGCGGGTGGCCGACTCTTGTTTGAAGGCGACACCAGCAATCTCACGAGCAACTCAGTGTCCACGTTGGTCAATCGAGGCACGATCGAATTTGCCGCCGATGGAAGCATTTTGCAGAATGGTCCCTCTGCCGACCGCCTGATGACTCTCCGCAATGAAGCCGGGGGCAGGATCATTAAAACGGGAGCCGGCAATGATGAGACAGATTTTGTAGCGAAGCTCATCAACAGAGGAACGTTCAGGGTGGAAACGGGTAACTTGACTTTGTTTCGCGAGTCGGATTTCTCCTCGCCTCTGGAGGTGCTGCCCGGAGCGACCGTGAGTTTTCGTGCGGGGACTTCGACTCCGTCGATTTTTAGAAGCGGGACACAGCTGACCGGCGGTGGTGAGGTGATCCTGAGAACGGCGGTCGAGCTGGAAGCCGGGGCTGTGGTGGATGCCGGATCGATTTCACTTCAGTCCTCGTCTCGATTGTTTGGCTCCGGAACGCTCCGGGTCACAGGGAGCGGAGAGTGGCAAAGCGGGACGCTCGACGATCAGGTGGTTCTTGAGATTGCACCGGGCGGAACGATGTCTCTGTCCGGGACGGGGTCACGTTCCGTGGGAACCGGTGCCAGTCCGACGATTCGTAATCGCGGGCTTTTTGAGATCGCATCCACGGCAAATCTTTCCAGCAATGGGAGCGCGCTTTTTGAGAACGAAGGAACTCTTGTTCTGACCGAAGCGGGACGGTTTGCCACAAATTCGGGCGACTCAACGGTGCTGGTCAATACCGGAACGATCATCAAGGAGGCCGGAGTTGCGACCGGGAACAATGCCCGCTCCATCTTGCCGGTTGATTTGCGGCATGAGGGTGTTCTGGAGGTTCGCTCGGGAATTCTCGATGTCTTTGGTGCCCATGAAATTGCTTCTCCCATTTTGGTGGAGGATGGAGCGATCCTGAGATTGGATGGCAACGAAACCACTACTTTTCTTGCGGGCGGATCTGTCACCGGAAGGGGAAGTCTGGAACACAAAGGTAGTGACATCATCATTCCGGCCGGTGTTCGGACTTCCTTTTCGAATTACAAAACGCCATCTGGCAGCGGAGAAGTCAGGGGTGAGGGGACTTTTGTACTTGCCGATGATTCCTCTTTCACTCGTTTGAATCACATTGGGCCAGGGACGACCGAGGTCGCGCCTGGAGCGAATCTTGAAATCACTCCGGGCTCTTTCCGTCTTAGCGAGGGAAGGATCTTCCATGTGCTGGGCGAAGTTGATTTTCCGGGCAGTTTCTCATTTTCGGCAACCAATGGCATGACTTTGAGAAACGAGGGGGTGATGATCTTCAGGGATTCTTCTTCGTGGATCCACAGCGGAGGCAAATACGTCATTGAGAATACCGGGGTAATCAGGCTTGAGGCGGCACCCAATGATACCATCTCTTTCGGTCCCGATGAAATCTCGGGAAGTGGCCTGTTCGACGTCGTGAGCGGAAGGCTTCGTTTTGCAAGGCCGGTCGAGTTTGCAGGGAACATTCGGATCGCTGCCGGGGCTCAACTCAATGGTTCAGGCTTAACCCTGGGGCCGGCCTCGACGGTCTCGGGAACAGGATTGATTGGAAGTTCGGTGACCTTGAAAGGTCGGATGGCACCGGGGCTTTCCATCGGAACTTTGAACGTTTCCGGTTCTGCGACGTTCACCCCCTCCGGTTCTCTGGAGGTGGAATTGGGCGACGGCACCAGCGACCAACTGGCGGTCATTTCCACCCTCGACCTTGGAGGCCTGACGATTTTGCCGACTCCGGTGGCGGGTTACACCCCCTCCGTCGGGGATTCCTGGGTCATTGCGACAGCGGGATCGATTACTGGTTCGGTGGGTTTGGTGAGTCAGGCCGGAGCCGCGCCGGGTTTTGGCTACTTCCTGACGCAGAGTGGTAACGAGCTGACCCTGACGTATGAAGCAGTTGAGAGTTTTCAGGATGCCATTGAAGCCGCCATTGGTGTGGCTCTCGGTGCGAACCCCGACCTGACAGCATTTGCGACGGGTGATCTGGATGGTGACGGAGTACAGGACCTCACGGACTGGGCCTTTGGGGGAACCTTGGGCGGAGCTGATCCAGGTCGCAGCTTGCGAATCGATTCCGTCCTGCAGACCAGCCCCACAACCCGCGAACTTGTCATTGCCTTTCCGATTCGCTCCATTGTGAGTGATGTCACAATCAGTTTGGAAGGTGACCCGGATCTCGATGGAATTTTTAACCAAGTGACGTTTGCTCCGGCCGGAACCGAAGTGCGCAATGGGATTCTTTTTCAAACCGGGACCGTCGAGCTGCCGATGAGTGCCTCCAGGAATTTCCTGCGCGTGAGAGTTGCATTGAACTGATCAGGAGGCGATTTGGGAGAATTGTTTGGTGAGAGGACTTCGGGAGCTTGCGAGATCTTGAAGATGGTGAACCACGGCCTCCAGGCTTTCATCGAGAGTTGAGGTTCCGGCGGTGAGTCCTACTTTGCGGATGCCATCGAGCCATTCTGGTTGGATGTCGTTTGGTCCTTCGATGTGATGGGCCTGACAAGCCAATTTACGGGCGGTGCGGGCGAGTTGTGCGGTGTTATTGGAGTTTTTTCCTCCAATCGCCAGAACGAGTTCGGCTTGCTGGCAAAGTTCGTGCAGCGCGGTTTGTCGATCCTTGGTGGGATGGCAGACGGTATCGAAGTAGGCGACCTCCACTTCGGGGCGTTGTTTACGCACTTCGTTCACAAGTGCGCGGACCCGATCGATGGGTTGGGTGGTTTGTGAAATTATGCCGATGCGTTTGACGTGTGGAATGGCTGAGATGTCGTCGGGAGAAAGGATGATGCGGGCGTTTGGAAAATCACCCTGGAGACCGCGGACCTCGACGTGTCCTTCCTTGCCAATGATGACCGGTTGGTATCCCGCGGCTACGATCTTGGCGAGTTTGGCGTGAGCGACCTTGACCAATGGGCAGGTGGTGTCGGTGACCTGGTAACCGGCTTTTGCCCAACGCTTGCGGTCGCGATCAGCAGCACCGTGTGCGGTGATGATGACGCGTTTGGTTGGAGCTTGTGATTGTTCGAGGGGAGCGGAGCGGGCACCTCGGGAAGCGAGACGTGATTTGACGGTGGGGTTGTGGGCCAGTTGACCGAGAATGGTAGCGGATTCATTTTTAAGAACGGCTTCGGTGGTTTCAATGGCCTGTCGAACCCCGAAGCACATGCCGGTGTGTTTCGCGATGAGGATGTCGTAGCGTGGAGTAGGGATGGTCTTCATTTCGGGCACAAAGTTGGCCCGGGTGTGTGGAGAGAGAATGAAGGAGAGGAGAAGATTGTGTGAAACCGATTCTTGGGCTCTCGACTGAAATGACCACGATTTTAGAGGCAATCGAAAGGGAGGTTCGAAGCAGTGGTATCATGGCTTCCATGGCCGGTTCCCCTTGAAATGACAAAGGGTTGGAGGTAGATGGTCGGCGTGACTCGAATTGTGACATCGCACTCGCCCGTGCTACGAGTCAGCAAGATTCATCATCAAATGACATTCACCCCGATATCATCAGCTTTACTCGTGTGGTGTTTTGCAGGTGTGGGTGCCACGGGTGAAGAAAAGCGATCTTCGGTAATGGTTTGGAAGGACGGGGAATACCACAAGCTCTGCGAGGGTAGGGTTGCTGCGGACTCGAAAAACCAGATCAAAAGTGATTCACTGCCTGCCGAACCGAAAGGGAATGTGGGAAAGAGCATCGCTGACCACTCTGCTACGGCTCTGAAATCGGAACCGGAGGGTAAAGAGATGACTCAACCAGTATCGGAGGGGCACTGTTGTTAGCGGGATGAGAAGCCTCAAACATTCATTCCTTCAAAAAATGGATCGGTTGGCTGCCATCATCTACACTTTCTTTTTAGTAAGTTGCGAGGAGCCTGCGTCAAAATTTGAAGATGATCCGTGGGATGGCTTTACGGAACACGAAAAGATTTTTGACTGTATGTACTCGGGCGTTATGGATTGCCTTCCGGAATCGGTTCACCCTGTGGAGGACTATACTTTGATTCTCAAAGGGCATTGGGAAAGCCCGCAGAGTGTGCCCGAAATCTCTGCGGTAATCGCAAGGAAAGAAGACAGGGCAATCAAAACTGCGATTGGGCTGAAAGCGGTAGAGGAACTGTTTACGACGATTGAACCGAAATCAACGATACGCCGTTACTACAAGTGCACAGTGCCTCTGACTTATAATGTGCCTCAAGAACAGGTGGATCAGGCGGAAGCGTTGATTCCTGAGGGCCTGATCTGGCATGGCGACGTCGCCCGGAATGTCGTCTGTACCTGTCCCAAGGGCTAAGAGATGCGGGCACAAGCAAATGTCGGGTGGTCACCCCCGCTTGCGGAGTTTATCGCAATTGCCACGCCGGAGCGTTCCACAGGCAGGGAAAGCAAGGACGAACGGCTGCAGGCGGCCTCCAGGTGGAAGGTCGGGGCCAAAGACGTCTTCACGGTTTCAGCTCTTCCACGCGTCTGAGACGAGAATTCCGGCCAGTTGATCTGCCGGTTTGGAGAGCTTGGCGCCTTTCTTTTTGAGAAGGTAAATCTTCCTTGTGGGCACAGGCTTTTTAAAGGATCGCACGACCACTTTGTCGGGCATGCTGTTACGAATGGCCAGTTTGGGAACGACTGCCATACCGAGATTTGCGGAGACCATGGCGAGGGCGGTCTCAAGTTGGTCGCATTGGAGGCCTTGCTCGGATTGATTGAGCTGACAGGCTTTCAGGGTTTGGTCGCGGAGGCAGTGGCCGTCGGAGAGTTGGATAAGGTCCTGGGCCTTGAGCTCCGAGGGTTCCGGATCCTTTTCGCGGTGAGCCCATTCGTGGCGAACCGGCAGGGCGAGGAGGAGGGGTTCCTCAAAGAGGAGCTTTGTCTGAAGGCCGAAGCGTCTTTGGTCTTCGGTCGTGACGTCGCTAAGAATGGCGAACTCGATTTCGCCATCGGCGATGCGACGGATGAGATTCGGAGTGCGGTTTTCGCCAACTTCGATTTCGATGCCGGGATGGCGTCCTCGAAATTCTCCCAGCAGCAAGGGCAGAAGGTAGGGAGCAAGGGTCGGGATGAGGCCAAAGGCGACCTTGCCGGAGCGGAGTTCGCTGCGGTCATCAAATTGCTGCCTGAGTTTGGCTTCTTCTGCAAAGAGTTTTTCGGCGTGGTGAAGAAGAATGCGTCCCGCATCAGTGGGAACAACGCCGCGACGTCCCCGCATGAGCAATTGCTCCCCGAGTCTCTTTTCGAGTTCGTTGATGGCCAAACTCATAGCCGGTTGGCTGACCTTGCAGCGTTTCGCGGCGGCGCTCATGGTGCCGGTTTCCACCGTTTCCGCGAAGTAACGCAGTTGTTTTAAATCAACAAAGTCTCCAGCCATGGCGGTGGAGACTCGGGTAATTTTGACTATAAGTCACGCTAATTATTTGAAAGGTGCCATAAGTTGGAATCACCAGGCGAAAATAACCGGAGCGGCCACGATGGTTGGATTTCCGGGTCCGTTGTTTTCGCTGATCTCGATCGACGTTGCGTATCCATTCTCGAACTCGACAACGGTCTTGGATTTTTCCTCGTTCGTGGTGTGGGTCAACTGGCGGAAGATTTGGCCGGTGTAGGGGTCACGAACGGTGTTGAAGTGGCTGACGGTATCATACTCGATGAATTCCCAAACCGTGGTTTGTCCCTTTGCAGTGCGCTTGACCTTCGTTTTGGTCGGGCGCTTGTGGATTTGGCTGACTTCCTCGGGAGTCATTCCAATGGCAACCTCTTTTTTTTCGATGAGTTCGCGAACGAGGAGCTGACGCGCGTGGACCTGTTTGAGCTTCTCGACAAACTTGGGATCTTTGGAGGAAAAGGCCGCAGGAGTGACCCAGCCGGAGACACCGATGCCGTTGTCGCGTTCGCCGCGAACAAAGTAGGCTTTTTCGGTAAATGAAACGAGTTCGACGTCGATGCCGACCTTGAGCGAGCCACGCTTGCGACCCCCCTGATTGGTGGAGTAAACCCAGCCGGGCTTCTCGACCTTGAGTTTGATTCCTTTCGGAGCGAATTCCTCAACATAGACCACTCCTTTCTCGGGCTTGTCGGGGAGAGCCATGGCTGGAAAGGCAAGGAGAAGGACGAGGGAAATGACCGTTTTCATGGTACTAGCAGTATAATAAGGGTTTGGAATTTGTCGACAAATGTCTGACGGCGACAGCCGACCCGTTATTCAATCTAATTCATGCGGGGACTGTTCTTTTTTTGAGTGATGTGCCGCTGAGATAGGCCCGTCTCCTTTTCCGGAGGCGAATTATGGAAAGAGGCCGCGGGTTTTTTTGACCCGCGCAACGGCATCCACACCTGTGGCGAGCGCTCCCAGCCGGGTGCCGCATTGGTTGCGGTCGCAGAAAGCAAGGAGGTTCTCAAAGGCTTCGTTGAGTTTGGTTTCGAGCTTGGTGAGGACTTCGGTTTTGGTCCAACTGAAGCGTTGAAGGTTTTGCACCCATTCAAAGTAGCTCACGGTGACGCCGCCGGCATTGCAGAGGACGTCGGGGATTAGGAAAATGTCACCGCGTTCCTCGATGACGGCATCGGCGGGTTGGGTGGTCGGGCCGTTGGCTGCTTCGGCGAGGATTCTGCAGCGCAGGTTGGGGGCATTCTTTTCGGTGATGACCCGTTCCAGGGCGGCTGGGACGAGAACATCGCATTCGCGCAGAAGCACCTCATCGGGATCAATTGGCTCGGCCTCTTTGAAGCCGGCCACCCCGCCGGTTTTGGCGACATGCGCGCGGAGCTTGTCTGAGTTGATCCCATTGACGTTCCAGATCGCTCCGGAGACATCGGAAACCCCTCGTACTTTCATCCCGAATGCTTCCATCGTTTCTACAGCATATGAGCCGACATTTCCGTAGCCCTGAACGATTGCGGTGGCTCCCTGAACGGGCAGTCCAAGCTTGTCAAGTGCGCGGGTCACCAGGAACGCGACTCCGTGACCGGTGGCCTCGGTCCGGCCCTCGCTGCCTTGAAGTTCCACCGGTTTCCCGGTGATGATTTCCGGAACAAAGCGCCCGGCGTGTGTGGAGTAGGTATCGAGGATCCAGGCCATGTGTTGGGCATTGGTCCCGACATCGGGTGCCATAACATCGATTTCCGGCCCGATGAAGGGTGTGATTTCCTGGGCGAAGCGACGCGTCAATCTCTCTTGCTCGGTCATGCTGAGTTTGCTGGGGTCGCAAGTGATGCCGCCTTTGCCCCCGCCATAGGGAAGGCCCATGAGGGAACATTTCCAGTTCATCCACATTGCGAGGGCGGCAACTTCACCGACGTTGACCTTGGGGTGAAAGCGGAGGCCGCCTTTGACGGGGCCGCGTGAAAGGTGGTGTTGGACGCGATAGCCGAAGAAGACCTCGGTGCGGCCATCGTCCATGTGAACGGGCAGGCTGAAGGTGAGAATACGCTTGGGCCACTTGCAGCGTTCCCGGACCGATTGGTCGAGATTGAGGAAATCGGCCACCCGGTCGAATTGGCCGGCGGCCATGCCAAAGACGGGATCGTTGAGGAGCTGTTCTTTCATTCTCCGGGCAATCTAATCAGGGAATCGAATTTTCAAAAACAAATCGTCGGCGGTATGATTTTTGGGAGGGAAATTGAACGAAAGGGGTAAGAAGCGGTCAAACGGGGATGATGCGGGTCATTCTGATGTTTTGTTTGTTGTTCCAAGTGAGCCTAAGTGACGAGATCCTGTCATATGAGGTGAATGGAAGTGTGAAGAAGCCGGGGAAGGTGAAGTGGCAAAGGGGAGTGACCTTGGCGGATGCGATTGAGGCAGCGGGGGGATTGAAGGGGGATGCGCGGCTTGATCAGGTCACTCTGACTAGAAGTGAGAAACGCTATGTCTTTGATCTTAAAAACGAAACTCACCTAAAGGTTAAGATTGATTCCGGAGATGTGATCGAGGTGAAACAGGTCGGTTTGATCAGCAAGATCCGGGTGGGGCAGATTTTGCAACTACGGGTCACCGGGGTCCCACCTGCATCGAAGAAGGAGATTGATGCTGTTTACAGAGTTGACCCGAAGGGAATGGTGGCGGTGTGGAAGATCGGTGCGATCAAAGCACAAGGGAAGACGAAAGCTGAATTCGCGAAGAACCTTGCTGCGGCTTACAAGAAGGCGGGAATTTTTGAAGCGGCTGTGTTCAAGGTGTTTTCAGATGATAACTGGGGAGATGTGGCATTAGCGCAAATTACGGTGGGAGGGCAGGTGAGAAAGCCTGGGCATATAATCTGGAAGAAAGGAATGAACCTTCATTCGGCGATTCAGAGTGCAGGTGGCGAGACTCCTATTGGTGCGATGAATCGAGTGAAACTCTATCGCAATGGCAAGGCGTACGTTTATGACATGAGGCGGAAAGACCACCAAGGAGTCAAGGTCTATGCCCGCGATGTGGTCGAGGTGCCGGCAAAGAGTAATCGTAGCAGGTAGTGGAGGAGCTGGCTTGAATCGCGCTGATTCAGAAGCTAGGTTCCGGCTGTGGAAACGACCAGTGAGCAGATCAAGGCGGAGGCGCGAGCTTGCGATTTGCGCAAGCTGGAGCAGGCGAAGCGGATGACACCGACGGAACGTTTTTTGGCGGGCGCGGAGTTATTCGAGGAGGCATGCGAGATCACGCTGGCGGGGATTCGTCATCAGTATCCACATTGGACAGATGAGCAGCATCGCGCAGAGCTGAAGAAACGGGTGAAGAACCTTTAGTTGAGCCAAGGATGACTGGAAACGAAGGGCTCGCGGCATTGATCTCTGTTCTGAATGCGGGGGAATATCCTTACATGATTGTGGGCTCGTATTCTTCGAATTTTTACGGAATTCCACGGTCAACCAAAGACGCTGATTTGGTTTTGAGTGTTGCTTCCTCGGACTCTGGGGCGAGATTGCAAGGCGGATACCGGACGGCCTGCTTTTCGAAGATCAGGGCTTTTTCAAAATGGTGACGGCGACGGGTGCAGAAACTTCGATGGGCCAAGGGTGCTGCGAGGTCGAAGGACTTTGATGATTTGGTGGCGGTGCTTCAGATGCAGAAGCAATTGGATGATGAGTATTTGGAAAGATGGTGCGGGAAGCACGGGACTTTGCCCTTACTCACGGAGGCGCGGTTTGCGGCGGTGATTTAATCGTCGAAGTATTCGTCGGCGGGGTCGAAGGTGGGGACGGGAATGTTGATGATTTTCATTTCGCCGATGGCGCGGTGGCGGCAGCCCGGTTTGATGAGGATGCTGGTCATGGGCTTGACGGGGAGGAGTTCACCATCGAGCTCGATGTGGCCCTGACCTTCGAGGACGAGATAGATCTCGGTCATCTTTTTGTGATAGTGGCTGCGGGCTTCTTTGGAGATGTCGACCATGTGGATGCTGGCGACGGGGTTTTCGGGGATGCAGAAGGCGCGCCGCGAGGTGCCGCAGGGGCAGGGGGTGCCGGGGACTTCGTCGAGTTGTTCGATGAGATAGTTTTTCATGGCAGGGATGTTGGCCTCTATTTCAGGGTGACCACGACTTCATTCTTGGGTTCAACTTTAATTCCTTTTAGTTTCTTAGCTTCGTCGGGGAGGTTTTGGGGGGCGTTGCTTTGAAGGAGTTTCTTGATCACACTCACTCCTTTTGAAGTTTTTATCAGTTCGTCGCAATCGATCTCGAAAAGTGTTATCGTCTGGTCCTTTTGAAATGTGGAATTCGTTCTTTTGATCCCTTCGGGGAAAACTATTTTGAAGCCAAGCTTGACCCCTTTTAAGCTGTCCTTGGTCACCACCACCAGCCCCAGTTCCCCAAGAATATTTGGGTCTTCAGGGTCAAAACCTTCTGTTTCGAGCTCTCCTCTCTTGGCCGCATTCCCGTCTTGATTTGTTTTGGGTAGGTTGATCGTGAGGCGTCCATCGTTAAAAAGAAATGTCACCTTATTCTCCGGGTTCTTTTCCCGGTTATTGCCGGTGAGGGGGATGCTCAGTTCATTGATATCGCGGAACTGATAAGTGACCCGTAAGCCGCGACTTCCGGCGTTGGGTTCGATTTCCTCGTCTTCAAAAAAGGAGACCCCCTCGCCAAATTGTTCTGATCTTCGTTGGTCCCTTGCACCGCTCTTCATGCTAGCGAGGAAATCATTAGCCAACTTGTCTCCTCCACCTTTTTTGAACTTGTCGTTTGGAATTCTAACGACAGCGGTTTCGGAGATGGTGCCACTTCCATCTTTATTCACGGAAATGACGGTTTCAGACTGAAAGCTGCAACTCTGCAGGAAAGCCAAAAGAGCGATCCCGAATAGGCTAAAAATCTTCGCTTTCATTTGGGTGATAGGGTAGCCTTGAGACGTTCCGGCGGCAACGATGGGTTTCGTGGGTCGTCACCTGCGCGGGGCCAAGGAAGCCCGCGTCGGGCTGAGCCGAAGCGTTTTGGTGAGGAGTGTTATTTGATCTTTACGGTGATCTCTTTCTTTTCGATTTTGTATCCTTCCAGGATGGCCCCGGCTCGGAGGATGGCCAGGGATTTGAGTTTGCTTTTGTCCATAGTGGCCAGGCTTGCAGCGCTTTTACGTGCTTTGTCATAGTCCAAAGCGACCAGGGTGACGGTGTTGCCTTCCACGAAAGTTGCGTTTGTCTCGGCGATGCCGTCGGCAATGACGAGTTTTGATGATAGCTTCAGACCGGTCCAGAGATCGGCCATTGCGTTTTCTAGCCGATCATCAGCCTCAGCGGGCTTTTTCTTTTTCTTTTTTTTCGCAACCGGCTTGGGAGCACGCACGGTGAGAATGCCGTTTGAATACTTGAAGCGCGAGACTTCAGCGTCCTTTTGAGGAGTATCTTCACTTTTTGGTTTCATGGAGCTGAAGGCACTCTCAAGTTTGGTAGGTGCATTTGTTATTTTGTTAATGTCAGTGAATTTGTAGATCACCCGCCCGCTTCTGCTGCCGTCATTCCGTTCAATCTCCTCGATTTTGAAAAGAGTGACGCCTTCACCGAAGGACTTGGCCCTCTCCTCCAGTGTTGCTTTTTGTTTTCGTTTGGCTTCCATTTCGGAGAGTTCGCCCTCTGAGTCGCCTCCGATGCCGCTGAGCGTGTTGTTCCACGCTGCCGCGTTTTGGACGGCAGAGGCGGCGTAAACCCAGTCTTCGACGATGGTTCCGCTTCCGTCTTTGTTGACCGTGATTGTGATCTCGCACTCGAGACAGCTGGGCAGGAGGAGAGCAAGAGTGAGCCCGATCAAGGCAAAGATCATCTTCTTCATGAAGAAGGCATAGTGGAAGAGCTTGTTTAACGGCGATTATAAATTTCAGCGTATCTTAGAATGCAAAATTCTCAGCTGGTGAAGTGGGGCTGGGAAAATAAAAAAGCCCGCACCGGATGAAACCGGGCGGGCATTGGAAAAGGGAAATGAGTGATTACTTGATTTTGACGGTGACCTCTTTCTTCGTCTCGGTCTTCACGCCCTTGATTTTCTGCATGGCTTTGGCGGCAGCTTCGGGGTCTTTGCCAGCGCCCATTATGGCGCCCATGGCACCGGGGTTTTTCATGATTTCGTCCATGTTCATTTCGACCATGGTGATGGTGTCGCCATCCTTGAAGGTGGCATTGGTTTCGGCGATTCCATCGGGAATGACGAGCTTGGCAGAGATTTTCATGCCCTTCATCATCCCAGCCATCATGGCGGCGTTTGGATCGTTGGGGTTGCCGGCAGGTGGTTCTTCTTCGGCAGCTTCTTCACCACCCTCTGGCTGGGGGAGGCTTATGGTGAGGACGCCGTCAGCATACTTGAAGGAGGCGTTTTCGGCGACGGGCTTGGCCTTTTCTCCGCCAGGCTTCATGTTTCCGAGTTCGCCAATTCCGCTGGCGGGATCCATTTTAACCTTGTTGATGTCAGTGAATTTGAAGGTGACGCGGACGCCTTTGCTGCCGTCGTCGCGCTTGATTTCCTCGGACTTCAGGAAGGTGACTCCTTCGCCGTAGCTGGCGGCTTTTTCCTTGAGCTTGGCTTCGTCTTTCATGTCGGCGAAGGGATTGCCCTGATTGCCACCCTGGGCGGCGGCCATCTCCATCATGCCGATGGCCTGGGCACCGAGGACCATCTCTTCGGTGATGGTTCCGCTCCCGTCCTTATTGAGGGTGATCTTGGTTTCGTATTCGAGGCAGCTGGGCAAAACCAGCGCGATGGCGGCCCCGATGAGGGCGAGGAATGTCTTTTTCATACCAAGACGGAGCGTAGCGGGTTCTTCGCCTTGTCTGCAATGAGGAACTTTTGTTTCGCCAATCAATCCGCTTCCTTGCACGCGTTCAGCCGATGAAGTAGGATGCGAGGACGATGAGCGACGTTCCAGCGGTAGAGGTCAAGAATCTGGTAAAGGACTTCAAAGGTGCTTTCAAAGGAAAGAAAGTGCGTGCGGTGAAGAATGTCTCGCTTCAAATCGCTCCCGGTGAGGTATACGGGCTGATTGGGCCGAATGGCTCGGGAAAATCGACGACGATGAAGGCGGTGCTGGGGTTGGTGGCTCCGACTTCGGGCTCGACTTCAATTTTCGGGCGGAATTCCTTGAAGGTGGATTCTCGCAACGAGGTGGGGTTCCTTCCGGAAAATCCTTATTTCTATAAGCACCTGACGGCAGCGGAAACGGTTCGTTTTTACGGGAAGCTTTGTGGCATGCGGGGGCGCAAGCTGAAGGAGCGAATTGGCGAGCTGCTGGAGTTGGTGGGTCTTCAGGATGCGCGAGATCGGCGATTGAAGGGGTTTTCCAAGGGGATGCTGCAGAGAATCGGGCTGGCGCAGGCCATGGTGCAGGATCCCCGTTTATTGGTTCTCGATGAGCCCACGGCAGGGGTTGACCCAACAGGCTCGCGCGAAATTCGAGACCTCATTTTGGAACTCAAGAATCGGGGGATTACCGTTTTTCTTTGTTCCCATTTGCTGGAGCAGGTTCAGCAGGTTTGTGACCGGGTGGGAATTATCCATCAGGGTGTTTTGGTGAATGAGGGACGCCTGGACGACTTGATCGCAGTGGAGAACCGCACCGAGCTGATTTTGGAGAATGCCAGCGAGAGTTTGTTGGATCAAATCCGCACTCTGGTTGATGTGACTCATCAGGCGGAGGTGGTTTCGGAGGGGAATGCCCGGACCACTCTTGAGGATTTGTTCCTTCGTGAAACCATGTCGGACGCTCAGGAGAAAGCAGCCAGCAAGTAAAACCCCGGAGTCCCGAACCACTTTAAACTACCATGAGCAGCCGAGCCTCCACTTCCTTTTTTTCGTTGCGCCGGATTTTAATCATCGCGCAAAGCACCGTGACCCAGTTGGTGCGCATGAAGGTGTTTTATTTTTTGGCGCCCATCGCACTCCTTTTTGTGGGAATCCAGTTCTTTGATTTGATCTGGTATCAAGGTGCGGAGACCTTGCAACCGGAGCAGGAGCTGCGAATGCATAAAAACATCTGTCTGGGGACGATGATGGTTTTCAGTTCGATGTTTGGCATCGTTGCGACGGCGTTGCTCATCCCCGGTGATATTGAGGATCGCACGTTATACACCATCCTATGCAAACCGGTGCCACGGCTCGATTATTTGGTGGGCAAGCTTCTCGGGGTGATGGCGGTGATCTTCATCGCAATGGTCGTGATGGACGTTTTGCTGGTGGCAACGCTTCATTTCCGAACCGAGCAAAAGTTGGTGGAAGCCACCGAATATATGAAAAAGATTGGGTATCCGGAGGAGGATCTGGCGGCTGGCCGCGCGGAGATTGCGGCACACGGTCCGACCTTGATCTTACAATATGGCGTGATGGCCCACTTCTTGAAGGCTTCCGTAATCGCGGCGGTGGCGCTCTTGATTTCCACCTTCTCGACCTCAACCATATTCACCATCGCGACCAGTGCGATGGTCTGGATTATTGGCTCGTTTCAGTCGGTGGCGCGGGAGGGGCTCTTTACCGACCCCTTCTCTGGTGAGGATCCGAACATGGCGGAGCGGATTGTCAGCACCTTCGTCTCACTGGTTTTTCCTGACTTCAAACTCTTTGAGTCGATCGCCGACGGCGCGGTCAGGGCGGAGGAGGTCTTGCACACTGACATGGCACAACTTGGGGGATTCGCGGCGCTATACATCGGAATTTATGTGGTTCTCTCGTGGTTCGTTTTTTCGGACAAGGAATTTTAAAGAGGTGTGGGGATGAGAAGACTTAAGACCATTCGCAACCTGATCGTGATCGCAGCTGTTTTGGCGGGCACGGGCTATCTGCGCATGCCCAGGGAGCAAAAATTTACGGAGGATCTTCGTGAACGTAAAATTGCCCATCCACAAATCGACTCGGAAATTTGGAGCGAGATGGGGCAAACCAGTTTGGCCGGGGCCTTTGGGGGGCTTCGGTCGGTGATGGCTTCCTTCATGAGTGTTGGAGCGTACGATCACTTCGAGAATAACGACTGGTATGAGCTCGAAAAAGACTACGACGTCATTACGGCTCTCGATCCCTACAATTCCTTTTATTGGGATACCGGGGGGTGGCATTTGGGATGGAATGCTGCTTCCTGGGCAAAACGAAACCAGGACTTTAGCCCGGCCAAGCGGCAGCTTTTTGAGATGGAGTATCTTGAGAAGGGAGACGCCTTTTATCGCAAGGGTCTGAAGTATAATCCGAACTCCGAGAAGCTCTATTATGAGATGGGAGCGATGTGGTCCAACGAGTTCAAGCGACCCGACCTGGAGCGCGCGGCCGAGGCCTTCAAGATGATTCGTTATTCGCGGAATCCGGTTTACCGTCGGCGTTACCTTTTCACGGTTTCCCGGATTCCCGGCCGGGAGATTGAGGCGTATGACGAAATGATGCGTTTGATGCAGGATGGCCCGATTCATTTTTCAGTTCCTAAATTCCGTGTGCTTTCGGTGATTCTTGGAAGCAATCCCAAGCTTCCGGATGGCGTCCTCCGCCCGCAGATTCATCAGGTTTTTCAAACCAAGGAACTGGCCTATCGCGATCTCTATAATTACCGGGCCAGGATAAAGTATGATGGCTACTATGCCGGAAACATCGACCAGCTCATGAAGCAGTTGATTGATGAACTTAAGGTTCCGGATTCGCTCAATCCATTCGTAACCGAGCCAATGCGCCCTCTCTATCCCAGGGTCTGGCGAGAGGAGCTCGAGAAGAGAGACGCAGATGCGACAATCGATTAGATGCTGAAAAACCAGCCGATTGATTGCAAATCATGGAACAATCTGACCTTTACAGTTGGCGGGGGACTGGCAATTGTTAGCCTTTCTTTCCCGCGTTATGCGCATTGCCCTATTCGGAGATATCCACGCCAATCTTGAGGCCCTCGACGCCGTCCTAGCGGATGCTGCACAGCAGGGTTGTACCGATCACGTTTGCATGGGCGACATTGTCGGCTACAACGCGGATCCTTCCGCTTGTCTCGAGCGGGTGCGCGAGAGCAATTGGCCGGTGGTGAAAGGGAATCACGATGAAGATGCCTCGGGCAATCATAGCCTCGACAGTATGAACCCGGTCGCGGCTTCCGCGCTACGGTGGACCCGCGAGCAGCTCACCGATGAACAGCGTGATTGGCTCCGCAAGATCAGGATGGTTCGCCAGGTGGAGGACTTCACCGTCGTGCACTCTACGCTCGATCAGCCCCAGTCCTGGAACTACGTGACCAACAAGTTCGATGCGATGTCGAATTTTTCATACCAGTTCACCAACCTCTGCTTTCACGGCCACACCCACGTGCCGCGGATTTTTGTTCGTGATTCGAGAGTGGCGGAAGTTGAGGCCGACTCGGTCGTGATCGAACCGGGAATGAAGTATTTTATTAACACCGGATCCGTTGGTCAGCCACGCGATGGCGACTGGCGGGCTTGCTACGTCATTTATGACATGCCCACCTCAACGGTGACTTTCCGTCGCATCGAGTATGATCTTGCCACTACCCAGGAAAAAATTCGTGCCGCCGGTCTCCCCGAAGGTCTTGCCGAGCGTCTTGCTGAAGGCCGTTAGCCTGCTTGTGTATGTTGGCGCCTTGTCGCTGACCTCCTGCTTTAGTTCCCGGGTTGATGTTTCACTGGGAAAGGATGTTCCCATTGGTTCGCCTGTTTTTAGAAAGGAAATTTCCGGGGCGACGCAGTCGCCGTGGAGTTCGACCAATGCGATCCGCACCCTGCCCAATGGCGATGCTTTTTTCCCTCCCATGTTAAGGGCGGTGCGTCGCGCGCGGAAGACAATCACCTTTGAGACTTTTGCTTTTGTGGATGCGCCGGTGACACGCCAATTCTCCCGGGCCCTCGCCGAGCGGGCCAGGGCCGGGGTTGAGGTTAAGGTCATTCTGGATGACGTAGGCTCTGCAAAAGCAGGTGAAGCAAACATTCGTATGATGAGACAGGCCGGAGTGGAATTGGAACTCTACCATCCCATTAATATTCTCCGGCCGCGGTTTTCCAACAACCGGACCCATCGCAAGATTTTGGTGGTCGATGGTAGGATTGCTTTTACCGGAGGCGCTGGATTTGCCCTGGCATGGAGTGGCGATGCACATAGCGAAAAGCATTGGCGGGACACCCAATACGAAATCAAAGGCCCGGCGGTGCGAGGGTTTCAGGAAGCCTTTCGCGAGAATTGGTTTGAACTCACTGGTGAGAAAATCGAAGGTTCTTCGTACTTTCCGGAATTGCGGGGGGCGGGCGAAACAAAAGTTCAGGTTGTCTTTGATGACCCCTGGAATCCTGATCACCCGGTGGCCCACGGAGTCATCAGTGCCATCAATGGTGCCCGGAAAAGCCTGCTTCTCCAGCAATCCTATTTTATTCCAAACCGACGGTTCCGCAGCCTGCTTTTGGCAGCAGCTGCCAGAGGAGTGAAGATCGAGGTCATCGTTCCGAACCAACTCATTGATTCAAAGCCGACCCGATATGCTTCGCAAAATCACTGGGCGGAGCTGCTGCGCGGAGGGGTCCGCATCTACCAGTATGAAACGACCATGATGCACGGCAAGCTACTCGTTGCGGACGGGCAGTTCAGCATTGTGGGATCGGCAAATCTCGACGACCGGAGTTTTTTCATCAACGATGAGATCAACCTGCACGTCGATTCCCGGGAGTTTGCCCGGGAGCAGACGGCGATGTTTCGTCGTGATCTTAAAGTCTGTCGGGAGATTACCCTCGAAAATCTGCCGTCCGTTCTTGAGCCCGGCTACAAGCGCTTCTTTGCGCGATTCCTCGAAACTCAATTGTAGCCCGGAACGTTTACTCCACGCCGATGCCAAGTTCTTCGCGGGCTTTTCTTAATTCGTTTTCCCGGATGATCTCAAGCGGGTCGGGCCCGGTCTGTTTGAGCTGGTGTTTGGCAAAGAATTTGTCGAGGGGAATCCGGTTGGGGGCTGGGGGAGCCTCTTGTGAATTCAGGGTGACCGTCCCAAAAGTCTCTTTGTAAATATCGATGGATGAACCGAACCTCGCTTCGAGGAGTTGGCCTCCTTTTCCCAGGGCAGTGGTGCGCGGGACATGTTGGCCGACTTTGACGTCGATCTCCGTGAGGCCGGTGTAAAAAGTTTGCACGATGGAACCGTCCGGAAGGCGGTGGCCGAGTAGAACGGCCTTGCCATCGTAGCCACTGGGATCGCCTGTGTAGAGGACCAGTCCGGTGCCTGCGGCTATGGCATCGCCACCTTCTGGTTTTGTGAAGCCCCGGACGGTTGGAAGCCGGTAGCGTTCCATGGGGGACATGGTGCTGAGGTTGGGTTGAAATTTGGTTGTTTTGAATGCGGTTGGGCTGCCGTCCTCATCGTAATCGGTGGCGATGGGGTATCCGGCGATGGAGTCGGACTCCTGCCAGGTGCGCAGCGAGTGGGCAAAGTATTTGATAGGCTCCTTTTGATGGAAGACCCCGATGACCAGGAAGGTGATACCCAAAATGATAAGGGCGGCAATGATCAGCTGGGGTGCTTTGATCTTCATGGTGAAAAGAGTTTGGCTTCGATCCCGAAAATAAAAAGGCACGAATCAGGGAAATCCCGATCGTGCCTGATTCGTGGTCGGGTTTTTGTGCGACTAGAGCTCTTTGATGAAAATGTTGCGCCACTGCACCGGAGCACCGTGGGTTTGCAATTGGATGGGGCCCGCTTCGGGGAGTGCGCCCTTTTTGTCGAAGTAGTTGTAAAGCTTGGCCTGATCGACGGTCAGTTTGTCGTTGAGGTGGATCGTGACTTTGTCCCCAACCATTTTGATGACGAGTTTGTTCCATTCTCCGACGGGTTTATCGGCATGGACGAGAGGTTCGCGACCGGGAGTGCCCTTGGGATTGTTCCAGAGTCCGGTTGAGCCTTTCCTGGCTCCGTGTTGCCAGCTACCCCCTGCTTCGGTGGTGTCCCAGAGTTGGACCTGGGGAATGCCGCGAAGGTAGACTCCACTGTCTGCTTTTGGGTCGAGCTTGAATTCGAGGCGAAGTTCGAAGTCAGAGTAGTTTTTCTCGGTGGTGAGGAAAAGTCCGTGCCCATCGTTGTGGATGATGCCGTCGGCGACTTTCCAGTGCTTAGCGATGTTTTCGAGGCTCTTCTTTTTCTTGGCGGCGAGCTTCTCCGCCGGGAGCGCGAGGTATTTCGCGGGGTTTTCGGTGGCTGCGCCCCACCAGCCGGTGAAGTCCTTGCCATTGAAAAGGGACGTGAAGCCCTCGGGAGGACCAGCGAAGAGAGGAGTGATCAGAAGCGTGAATCCAAGCAATATTGTTTTCATGAGAAGAAAATACACATTTTTGAGAGAAGCTTTATCACGAAATTGGAAAAAGTGCGGGACGTTCGGATCTGAAGAATTTTTTTGGATCGTATTGGTTCGATTTGAGGAATAGGGATTTAGGGGTTAAGCTCCAAACAACATGAAAAAAGGAATCTCACTCGCTTTGGTTGTCGCTCTCGGATTCGGGATCTTCGTTTATGCGCAAGATAAGAAGGAAACCGTGATGCCCGTGGCCAAGGAAGTGCCCGAGGCGATCTCGAGAGAAGAGGCAGCCAAGCTGACTGACGAGGAGTGGAAAAAGCGTCTCACCCCGGAGCAATACCGAATTTTACGTCAGGCCGGGACCGAGCGGTCGAACGGCCAGGTTTACAAGGAGTTCAAAGCGCAGGGGGGTGGGACTTATTACTGCGCTGGCTGCAATACCGAGCTCTTTTCCTCGAAGGAGAAATTTGATTCCCATTGCGGCTGGCCTTCATTTTACGATCCCTCGAAAGCGAAGAATGTGAAGACCAAGGTGGACCGCAGTGGTCTGATGGTGCGGACCGAAGTGATCTGCGCGGTTTGTGATGGTCATCTTGGTCACGTCTTTCTCGGGGAAGGGTTTGATACTCCGACTGACAAGCGCTACTGCATTAACGGAACGGCTTTGAAGTTTGTGCCAGCCGAAGTGGTGGCGGCAGCCAAAAAGAAGGTTGAGGCAAAGAAGGCACCGGAGAAGCCCAAGGAGTCCAGGGAAAAGAAGGGCGAGTCGTAAAACTCCCGGCCTGTCCGGCGGCTCTCGCGCCGATTGGGCCACATTTCAACCCGCGCCAGGGAGTTGTTTTTCGAGGTTGGGATGCTGGCAATCGCGTCCAACTCTTAGTCCTTTTGTTATCTTTGGTGCTGTTTGTTACGTCAGTGCGCACAGCAATTCTTTGATTGCCAGCTCCACTCATGACTTAGGATCCCGGAGGAAGGCTTGGCGATCTTACGGGGAGCCGGGCGGGCAGCGGCGGAGTCCGTGCTCACAGCGAAGCGAAAGAAGTCCTTGCCGGAAGGAGCCAGGGGAAAGGTCATTGTTTGGGTTGATCCGTTTCCAGCGATGGCATCCCCAAGGTTGGCGAACTGTGAGTTGAGGTTTCCCTGGAGGATTCGATACGTGAAGCCGGTGTTGGTGGGGACCTTGAAATGGACCTCACCGTTGGCAACCGAGACGGTGCCGCTGGCTGGCAATTTGATCTCCCAGCCGATGTCGATGAGGCCGGCGAGATCAAGATCGGTTAGGACATTGTGGCCGCCACCGTTGTTGATGGAGATGGGGCTCATCAAGACCCGCTGGGATTCTCCGTGCGGTGCACCGAAGCTATTGAAAGTTGTCGATTGATAGGGACCGTCTCCGGAGTTTGTCCAATGACCCTTGTTACTGGTGAGGGCGGGAGCGGACCCTCCGTTCGCGGCGACGCTGGTGGCACCCTGGAAGAGGAGATCGGAGCCGGCGCGATCAAGCCACGAATCAGCGTTGCCAATTCCGAGGATGTGGCAGATTTCGTGAAGCGCGATGCCGACAAAGTCAGTCTTGGAGGTGTCGGTTTCAGTCAGTGAAAAATTCCAGACACGGGCGCTCCCGTCAAATTTCCAGGTGTCGAAGGAAATGGAGCCGCCCCAGGGTCCATAATTGGTCGAGGGCGTATCCGAAGCGCCAGTTTGGCCCCGGTAGAGCACCTGGTTGAAGAAGCTGGTGACGCCACTTACCGAAGTCCCGGTGGTGGCGAATCCGGCAGTGGTTCCGGGGAGATCGCGTGCGCCGGGATAAATGATGAGGGTGTTGGCGGGGACAACAAGATTTTCAATTTCGAGCGTGTTTCCGGTCGCCGGGTGCCATGGTCTGGCTGACCAGATATTCCGGTTATCTCCGCTGGTGGCGGCATTGATTTCATCCAGTTCATCAACCAGGATTTCTTCGAAGAAGTCCGCGCAGGCTCGCATCGCTTCTTTGGCTCCGGGTTGGTTGAAGAATCCACTGGTGTCGTAATCGTAGCGAAGTTCAATCTCGATTCCGTTCACTGCCATGGGCAGTGCGGTGAAGGTGATTAAGCCAACAAAACGGGGGATTTTCATGAAGCGAAGCTAGCGGCCATGACGTCGGCTGACAACAGCTGGTGTTTGGCTTTTAGATCTGCTATTTGCTTAATCCATGAAAGTGTTTTTCACCGTCGCTGCTTTTGCCAGCCTGTTTTTTCCTCTCAATGCCGAGACCCGCTTACGGGTCGGGCATGCTCACAGCCCATCGGAAGCGAAGGCGGAACTCGCCGGGCTAAGGAAGAGCTATCCGGATCTGGCGGCTTGGCGGAAAAGGAAGGAGTTGCTTGTCAAAGGGATTTTTGAAGGGGCGAAATTGCACACGCTTCCGCCAAAAACTCCTCTCAATCCAAAGCATTCCAACAAGCGGACCTACAAGGGATACACTGCCGAGAGTGTCGCCTTTGAAAGTTCTCCGGGTTTCTTTGTCACTGGGACACTTTACGAACCGACTGAAGCCTTCGCGTCCTATGCGGGGATTCTTTGCCCCCACGGTCATGGTGGCCGGTTCAAGGCGAGCCGGCAGGTGAGATGCGCCGCTTTTGCCCGTATGGGTGCGAAGGTCTTTCTTTATGATATGGTCGGATATGGTGACTGGAAGGAAGCGGGGTGGGATCATCGCAAGACTCCCGAAGTGTTGAGACTTCAAACGTGGAACAGCATGCGGGCTCTCGACTTTATCTTGTCGCTGCCTGAAGTGGATGCCCGGCGAATTGGGATGACCGGATGCTCGGGGGGCGGGACCCAGACCTTTATCCTCGCTGCGATTGATGAGCGAATTTCGGCAAGTGTGCCGGTTTGTCAGGTTTCGGCGCACTTTTTTGGAGGCTGTGTTTGTGAAAGTGGAATGGCCATTCATCACGGAGAAAACCACCTTACCAACAATGTTGAAATCGCCGCGATGGCTGCGCCCCGTCCTCAGCTTTTGGTCTCAAATGGTTCGGATTGGACAGTGAATACTCCGAAGGTGGAGTTTCCGCACGTGCAGTTTGTTTACGAACTCTTCGGTCACAAGGAGTTGGTCAAAAACGCGCACTTTGCGGATGAGCAACACGACTACGGTAAGTCAAAGCGGATGGCGGCCTACCCTTTTTTTGCGAAGCACTTGAAATTGGAATTGGGGAAAATCCAGAACGGTGAAGGGATGATTGATGAATCTTTTGTGACTGAAGAAACCCGCGAGCAGATGTTGGTTTTTGGGAAAGAGAATCCTTATCCGGACAGTGCGGTGAAACCCAACACACCACTTCCCGCTGTCCGGAAATGAGACGCGTGATCCGGAAATATCATTCCAGGGACCTAGAGGCCTGCCTTGGGATCTATCGAGCCAACTTTGAAGCTGGTTTGATTCCGGATCACTACGAAGATGATTTCTTGGAGGTCCTGAACTCGACCGAAATACTGACCCTGGTCCTTATCGATGATGGTAAGGTTTTGGGCTGTGGTTCGATAAGCTGTTCATGGCAGGGCTCCACCTTGTCTGCAAATCTCAGCTATGGCTTGATCCACCCTGATCATCATCGCAAGAAGTTGGGCTCTTATTTGCTGGTGAGTCGCTTGTCTTTACTTGCGGAAAGTCGTGCCGGGGGTGTGGTGTCGCTGAGCGCGATCAAAGGGTCGGTGGGGTTTTATGCCGACGTGGTTGGTTTTACGGAATATGATCAGACGAAGGATGAGTACGGTAACCAATTCCATGAGCTTTACCTGAAGATTGGGCGCCGGAGCCATCAGGATGCAATTGATTACATGGCCGCCAGTGGGTTTGAGATGGATCCTGCTTTGCGGGTGCCGATGACTTCGCAGGATTCGGTTGGGCTTTGGAGTTGGGACTAAAACAACTCGTCCTGAATGTGGGTGGGCTTGGTCTTGAGGAGCGGATTGGCAGCTCTTTCGGTCGTCAACAAATCTGAAGCGGGTTTGAAGGATTCGAGGCCTTCAAGAAGGAAGGATCTTTGTTCGTCTTCGGTCAGGATTGCCGGCATACGATGGTGAATCGGTGAGACCAGTGAGTTTGCCTCTGTGGTGAGCATGGAGAAACAGGGGCCGAACTCCGCGCTTTCCTCCCAGACTCCTGCCATCCAGAGCCAGTCATGATCAGGGCTGCGGAAAAGGTGGGTTTGCTTGTTCCCTTTGGGGCCACTCCATTCGTAGTAGGAGATTACCGGAATCAGGCAGCGCCGCTTTTCGATCGCATCCTTCCACATCGGACTGTCGAGGTTGTCGCTGCGGGTGTTGTTCACCACGCCGAGGCCTTTCCGTTGAAATCCCCAGCGCATCGACACGATCTCGCCGCCGGGCAATTTCACGGGTGCGTGGTCCGTGCGTCGGATCAACTTGCTTTCAACTTCCTTGATCGCCTCCCGGATGTCTCCTGGATTTTTGGCGGTGTTGAAGGCGTTGCACATTAGTCTTTGAACCAACGGTAGTGACCGGTCAGTTTATAGGTGAAGAGGTCGTTGTCTTCGGAAGCCCCGCCACCGATATTATGAATGACGTAGGGAACGCCTTCGGAGTTCTTCTTGTCCGAAACGATCATGATATGCGGGCGGTTCCCGGGCACCTTGCAAGTGACAAGATCGCCGGGTTTGAAGTTGGCGGGATCCTCGGTGAGCTTCTGCTCGATGCCACGGCGTTCGAAGTATCGGCGCAGGTTGGGGACGCGTCGGTGATCGATGTTTTTGTCCGTGCGTGCGAGTCCCCAGATTCTGGGATATTTGGAAAAGTTCTTCTTCATATCCTCGTGGACCAGCTTTTGGAGGTCGAAGTCGAGCTTGCGGAGGGCGCGGATGACGACGTCGGTGCAGACGCCGCGTTCCATCGGGACGTCGCCGTTGGGATACTTGAGAGCGACGTATGAGCCATCGTAAGTTGTGGTGACGCCGATTTGCTTGCGGGCTTCGGCGACGAGGCGGCCGCTTTTGGTTTGCACGGAAGGTTCACCACAGGCGAGGAGCGTAAGGAAAAGGAAGAGAGGACTGAGGATTCTCATTGTGAGACAAGCGAGGTGGTTCGCGGCGTTTGTCTGATGTGATACTTGCAGAGATCGCCGATAAAATGGGAACGGCCGCCAGCTGGTGGATTCTTGCAAGTTTTTTAGCTGTTCCTTTGGTTTATGGGGCATTCCGGGTCACCGGAAAGACCGGAATGGCCGTGGTGCTGGTCCTTGCAGGTGGGCTCTCGTTTCTGATGACGCTGGCGGCGGTTCAGGAAGCGTATTTCGAAGGTGAATTCAGCCTCATGGTCCGCGACAAATTGGGAAGTCAATGGATCGCCCATCGGATCGCTTCGGGATGCCTTCCGGTCGTGTTGGTATCGATTGCGTCGGGTTTGAGGCGTCGCTGGTCCAAGCAGGACTCTGTTTAGGTCCGGCCTAATTTTTTTTGCGCTGTGGGTGCGGTAGGAAATCTCTTTTGGAGAAAGAGGGATCCCATAGAATTTCCACGGTCTATCGCTCCGTGGGGACCACGACTTCTTCGTTCCGCAATAGCCGGTAGAAAGATTGACTCTACGCGAGGTCCTCGTTGAAGTAGACCTTGATGTAGCTCATTTTGCGCTCTTCGTCGTAGCCTTTTTCGAGGACGTCGTCGGGTTTGTCGACGACCTTGGGGCTCAGGCGTATTTCGACGCCGGTGTCCAATTTCATCATGCGCTTCATGAATTTCTTGGCCTTGGAGATATCGCGTTTTGAAATGTCGAAGTTCTCTTCCAGCTTGATGCCTTCCTCTTCTTCAAGTCGTTGGCGTTCTTCCGAAAAACGGGTTTTGGCAGCTTCGGTACGGAGGGCGTTTTCCTCAAATTCCTGCAGGCTGAATTGCTTCTGATCGCGAAGGTATGAGAGAGCTTCATGGGCCGGCTCGTTGACGTCCCAGGGCGGGCTGTCTTCGGCGATGCCTTCGGGAGAGACCGCATTGACGGCCATTTCGGCAACCCGCTTGCTGAGAAGGGCGGAATCGGGAATAGGGCGGACACCGAGAAAATCGCGAACCCAGAATCGCGATTCGGATCCGGCACGGTCAAAGGTGAGAACGTAGAATCCTTTCTTTTCGAGATGCTCCACGACGAGACATCCCTTGTCGATTTTTTCAGGGTTGATTCCTTGCTCGGTTTCAAGTTGCAAGTCGCCATCACGCGTCGCGATGCTTAGGAAAGGAGTCATGCTTTCGGATTTCAGGATGCAGATGGCGCGCTTTGTTTCGCCATCGACATCGACCGAATTGATGAGCGAGATACAGAGGTCGCCGGACTTGATGTTCGGGTGCGATGACTTTGAGTAAAGGCGTTGGGCAATTTCACAGCCCTGCTTGAGAAGGGTGTCCGAGTCTTCGAAAATCGCCTTGGCGCTGGTGTTGATCTCGTTTTTGTCGAGCGAGCTGTGGTGGGTGAATCGCTGGCCGACAAGATTGCGGAAGGGCTTCAGAAAAATGGGGCAGAGAACTTTTTGGTCTTCTTCGCTGACATTGAAGAGTTGCTTCGAGGTTTGCAGGGGCTCGTCGCGGGAGGGATTTCCCACTTTTGCAAGAACCAGTCCGGCGATTTCCACCGCCTCAAAATTGAGCTTCAACGTCATGCCGACTATCTAGGGAGAGGGCGCGAAATAAGGAATGCAAATTCGAGAAAAATGCGTGAGATGTGGGTAGAATGTGAACAAGCTATCCCATGCGCATCATTCGAACTCTCGCTCTTGTTGGATTTGGAATCAGTGCCTACCTCGTTTGGATGAAACTGACGGGCCGGATCACTTCGGTGGTGGGCTGCGGCGGTGAAGGCGGCTGTGCCAATGTCCTTGGTTCCCAATGGTCGCAGTGGTTTTTAATTCCGGTGAGTGCGGTCTCGGCGTGCTTTTATCTCGGAGTGATCACGCTGACCTTCAAGGTCTCAAAGCCTCTTCTTACCATGGGCGCTTTTCTTCTGATCGCGGCCGCGGTTTGGTTCATGGGCTTGCAGGCCATTGTCATCAAATCGTTTTGCCCGTGGTGTTTCGCCACTCATCTGACCGGGCTCCTGACCGCCGGGGCTATTCTGTGGAAAGCGAGGGCTTCTTTCAAAGCGTCTTTTGCGGTCATCCCGTTGGTTCTCATGGCGGTGCTGGCACTGGGCCAGGTTTACGGGCCCAAGCCCAAGACTTATGAAGTCACCTCGGAGACGGGCATTGAAGAGCGTAAGGAGGTGAAGGTTCAGAATGAAGGGAAGGGGAAGTTGGTGGCCTTCAAGGATCCCACGGGCAAGGTCGTGAAAACCTACCGCCTTGGCTCGGTGCCTTTGATCGGTTCGCCAAACGCGAAGCATTTCGTCGTAAAGTATTTCGATTATACCTGTGCTTCGTGCCGCACCATGGAGGAAGATTTGGCCGCTTTGATGCAGAAGTATCCCGGGCAGGTTGCCGTGATTGTTTTGCCGACGCCACTGAACCGGGCGTGTAATCCCTATCTTAGCCCAAAAATCCACGACCACGAACATGCTTGCGAGTTGGCTCGTTTGGGTCTCGCGGCCTGGAAGGCGCAGCCCGGGTCGTTCGAGGAAGCACATGAAATTCTCTTTCAGCGTCCGGTCCATTCCGGAGCCAGCGCCAGGGCCCGGCTCGAGGAGGTCATCCCGGCTGAAAAGCTGGATGCGGCCCTCAAGGATCCGTGGCTTGAGGCCTTGCTGAAGTCCAACCTGGAAGACTATCGCGTCCTTTCCAGCCAGCGAATTGAGATGCCCAAGCTGATGGTGAGGGGCACCAGGACAATGCATGGCCTCGCGCCTACCACAGAGAAATTCCTAAAGCTCATTGCGAAGGAGTTCCAGCTCCGGTAGGAGCCTCATCCTCATCGTCGTGCTCGGTGAATTCGTCGACAAGATCTTCACGTTGTTCGGCGATCGCACGGTCGTATTTAGCCAGCAAATCGCCGGCTTTATCGGTCGAGGTAATGAGGGCAATGACGAGGTATTGTGAGATGGCAAGGCCGTAGCAAATCCACCCGATGGAGGCACCGGGCGAATCCGGGTCGCCCCCGAAGATCGCCGACATCATCGCGAAGACAGGGCTGGATCGATTGAGGTGAACGCAGCCAATTTTTTTGATCCAAGAAACCCGGTCGTTCCAAAGATCAAGGAAGAGCCGTTTCCCGATCGGCAGGTTCAAGGGCCCGGAATGGAGGACGCCGAACAAAGCCTGGTCCGGCATCAATTCGATCACGCCGATGACGAGAAGGAGGCGGAAAAAGATTCCAACCCAACTTTGTTCGCCCTGGAGATCGAGTGGAACCCAGCCAAAGAGCAGGTGTTCCATATTCGCAGTGGCCACGAGCAGGATTAGAGCGGCGCGGAACCACTCTTCGAGGTCTTTCTCAAGCTCTACTTCCACCTTGGCCATCCGCATGCCCTTGCGGATCACAAGCCGGAAAAGCGGGATCGCGATCAGGCCCACCAGGATTCTGGTGAGTGGTTTTAGGATGGGGCGGAGGACGGCCCAGCGGAGAAGGTTTCCGAACACGGCGCAATCTAAGTAAGGGAGGAAGAGGCAAAAGGAAAGCCCGCCTGACACGCTTGAGACTTTTGGGACAATGGTTGGGAAAGGTCCAGAGGCGAAAGTTGTGGTATAAATCCGGCGTAAGGTCTGCCGACCAATCCCGGAGATGCGCTTCCTTTTCTTCTATTTAGTCCTCGCGACCTGCCTTCAGGCCGATGTTCGCACGGACGTCGAATCGTTTCTTGAGCAGCACTGTTACGATTGTCACGACGACATTGACAGTGAGGGTGGCCTGAACCTGCTTGATCTAAAATTCGATCCGGGGAATCCCAAAAATCGTGCGCATTGGGAGGCTGTCTTTCAACGGGTTGAGACCGGTGAGATGCCGCCCAAAAAAAAGAAACGCCCCGAGGCCAAGGCAATCGCGGATTTTTTAGAAAAGCTCGAGAGCCCCTTGATCGAGGCTGATCGCGAGGACCTCCTCAAAATAGGACGGGTTCATGCCCGGCGGCTCACCGCTCAGGAATATGAAAACTCGCTGCACGACCTCCTTGGCATCGACATTCCGCTTGCCGGTGAATTGACCGCCGATGCCGGGGAAGGATTTACCACCAACGCCGGGACACAGCAGATTTCCCACTTCCATCTCGACAATTATCTGCGTGTTGGCGCGAAGGCGCTCGATGAAGCATTCGATCGGGCTTTAGATGGGGACAAGCAGTTTCGCCGTGAGTATTCGGCGAAGGATGTCACCAGTCCGGGACGCGGAAACAACCGGGGTCCCCAGTTTTGGAAAGGGAAGGCCATCTCATGGCACGCCCGGCTGCAGTTTGCCGGTCGCATTACCAAAACCCGGGTGCCGGACAACGGCTGGTATCGCATTACGATTCATAATCTCGATGCCGTCAATCCGGGCTCTGATGGCTATCTCTGGGGGACACTTCAGACGGGATCCGGATTTTCAAACGAGCCCCTCCTTTATCCCCTCGGAATTGTCGAGGCCACCACCAAACCGACAACGCATACTTACGAGGGTTGGATGCAAAAGGACCATATGCTGGTCTTCAAGCCAAACGAGGCCAACTTGAAAAGCCTTCCGAGCAAGGGCGGTAATTTTACCTTTGGAGGCCGCGACTTTGAGAAGATGGGAATCACCGGGTTTCGATTCGAAAAGATGACCATCGAGCGAATTTACCCTGTTGCGGATCGCAAGCTGGTCCGGTCTCATCTCTTTGCCGGGCTCGATCCCAACGAACTTAAAACGGACCCTGGTTCGGCCCTTTCCAGACTGACTCGTCGCTTCGCTTCGCGTGCTTTTCGCCGTCCTGTGACGAATGAGCAGATTGCCCCGTATGAGGAACTTGCAGCGGAGCAACTCAAGGCAGGTAAGTCCTTCCCGCAGGCACTTCGCTCGGCCTATCATGCCATTTTGTGTTCGCCAAATTTCCTGACCTTCGTGGAAAAGCCGGGCCCTCTCGATGACTACGCCATCGCCGCCCGTCTCAGCTTTTTGCTTTGGAAAACCCTCCCTGATGGTCAGTTGCGCAAGCTTGCCGACGAGGGCAGGCTTCGTGAACCCGAGGTTCTGCATCAGCAGATTGCACGACTTTTGGCCCACGAGAAATCGTCCAGATTCATTGAGGACTTCACCGACCAATGGTTGGACCTTCGCGACATCGATGCCACCCAACCGGACCCGCGCCGCTTCCGGAATTTTGATCTGCCTTTACAGGGATCGCTTAAGGCGGAAACCCGGGCTTTCGTAGCAGGGCTCATTGCCGAAAACCGCCCTGTCACTCAGCTCTTGAAATCCGACATGGGCTTTCTCAACACCCGTCTTCGCGATCATTACAAGATGAAGGAGGTAAAACTGACACCTGGCGGCGGACTTCAAAAAGTGAAGCTCGCCCCCGTTCACCGGTCCGGGCTTCTTACCCAGGCCTCCATTCTCAAAGTCACGGCGGATGGTTCGGTGACCTCGCCGGTTCTCCGGGGTGTTTGGGTCAACGAAAAGATCCTGGGTCGCCACATTCCACCTCCGCCTGAGAGTGTTCCCGCGATCGAGCCGGACATCCGTGGCGCGGTTTCCATTCGCGATCAGCTTGCCAAGCACACCAACTCGACCTCTTGTGCGAGCTGTCACGACAAGATCGACCCGTCCGGGTTCGCCCTCGAAAGCTACGATCCCATCGGTCAATACCGGACCGCTTATGGAGATAAAAAGAATTCCGCCAAAGTCGATCCCTCCGGAGTCACCCCGGACGGAGTCCGTTTTCAGGCCTTCAATTCCTGGCGGGCGATTTATCTGAACCGTCCGGAAGTTTTGACCCGCGCTTTCGCAAAACAGGTTTTAAGCTATGGTGTCGGTGGAGAGTTGCGATTCAGCGACCGACCACACCTCGAGCAGATCGTCACCCGGACCTCCCAAAAGAGCTACGGCCTTCGCAACATCATCCATGCCGCGCTCACCAGCGAAATTTTCCTCAACAAGTAACCGTATCCCTCCCTGTGCACATCTCCACCCGCAAAGTTCTTCCCCGCCGCACCGTCCTGAAACAGGCCGGGATCGCTCTCGGCCTGCCCATGCTCGATGCCATGTCACCGGCCTTTGGGGCCTCCGCACCTGTCAGCCCAAAGCGCTTCGTCGGGGTTTCGCTCTCGCTGGGACTGCACAATCCCTACCTCGTTCCGAAGGATAAGGGACCGAGCTACACTCCTTCTCCCTACCTGAAGTCGATGCAGGACATTCGGGACAAGTTCACCGTGATTTCCGGGACCTCCCACCCGGGCGTGAAAGGGGGGCACACGGCCGAGGCTTCCATTTTTTCGGCCTGCCCGATGGGGCGGGGGAGCAATAGCAAGAACACGATCTCGCTGGATCAATACATGGCCAAATACAAGGGAGACGAAACCCGTTTTTCCTCGTTGGTTCTGAACACCTCGAATCAACGTTCGCCGTCTTACTCAGAAAGCGGAGCGATGATTCCGGCCATCGACGACCCCCGTAAACTTTTTACGGCTCTTTTTGTCAATGATTCCCCGGACGCCAAGAAGCGGCAACGTGATATCGCCCGCGGCGGGAAATCCATCATGGACATCGTTCGCTCTGAGACCAAAGCGCTCGAACGTCAGGTCGGCCCGGGGGACCGCGAGAAGCTCGATGAATGGTTCACTTCGGTGCGTGAGCTGGAGTTGCGCCTTGAGGCCAACGAGGCCTGGATCAACAAGCCAAAACCCAAGGTCGGCGAGGCTCCCGCCAGTCCGGATCGCAACAACGCGCCCGACATCATGCGCGCCTTCCTCGATACCGTCTTCATGGCTCTCCAGACCGACTCGACCCGCTTTGTCACGCTTCACTGTGCCGGCAACTCGGTACGAGCCCTCGAAGGCGTCGACGAATCCTACCACTCGCTTTCCCACCACGGCCAAAGCGGTGAGAAGCTCGAACAGCTTGCCATCGTCGAGAAGACCACCGTCGATCGCTGGGGCGATTTTCTTCGCAAACTCCAAGGCGCGAACTTGATTGATGACACCATGGTGCTTTTGACGTCCAACCTCGGAAATGCCTCGTCTCACGACAATCGCAACATGCCGGTGCTTTTCGGTGGTGGTGGTTATAAACACGGTCAGCACCTCGCCTTCAGCAGCACCAACAATTATCCGTTGCCAAACCTCTACCTCTCGATGTTGCAGAACCTTGGCATGGAAGCCGAACAGTTCGCGACCTCGACAGGCACGATGAGTGGCTTGGTTTAGCGTTCCGGGTAGTTGGTATCGGTCCGAAGCAATCTTTGCTCCTTCCATGAACCGATGAAACTCTTTAAGCAGCTACTCCTTGGTCTGCTTTACGGATATGTTTTTATTCTTCCATGTGCCGTTGTGGCAACGATTTTAGGTTCCGAGATGTTGCGGGGAGCTGCCGCGGCAAGGTTTTGGACCCCCTTGTATGCAGGCTGTTATTACCTGGGTTTCTGCCACGCCGGAAGAAGGTTGGAGCGAAGTGCGCGAAGGAAATTCAGGGAGGAGGCTGTCGATGAATCATTGAACAGCTCGCATTGAGCAAACGCGTGTTGGTCCGACGGCTCAATCCTCAAGGATCCCATGAATCACCTGCACCTAATAGGCCTTTCGAGATCCGTGCCCGGTGTCGTTAGTCTGGTGTTTTTTAAGGGGATCCTTGTCGAAGGCCGTCGGGCTTGCTGTAGTTATGGCATGGATCCTTATCTTCCTCCGGAGAATCAGAACGGAGATGACTCTGTCGATGTTGTTCCACTTGCGAATCGGGGTGCGCCTTGTCCTGATTGTAAAAGCACGAATACGAGCAGCGATGATCCGGTGCGGTCTCGTCCGGGCATTCTTTGGGTCGTCCTTTTTGGATGGATCGTTATTCTGGTGAGGTCCGCCTTTTCGACGAAGAGCGAAGTGTGCCGGGATTGTGGCGGTGTCCGAAGATTCCGGACGGGTGGCAATTATGTCGCGATGATTTTGCTCGGCGTGGTGATTCTTCTTTTCCTTCTGGTTTGGCTTGGAGCGTAGTCCTTTGGCGTGGGTCTGCGGGGGAGGGGGCGACGATAAATCCAAGGCGTTGCCGGGGATTGGTTTGATCACCCTGTTGGGGACGCGTGAGGTCTTGGAAGGAGGAAGTTCGTCAGGGAAGCTGGTTGGCAGTGTAGTAGAAGAGGCGGTTTTGGATCTCCGCACCGTCTTTTGATTTCAGTTTCCCAAGGTCGAGTTGGTAGACGCGTCCGGGCTTGAAACCTGCGAGAGTGACTTCGGTGGTTTTTGTATCGAGCGGCTTGAGTGATTTGATCTCGTTGTCGGCCTTGTTTTCCTGCGGCGAACCATAGGTCCACTTCGATTGGTAGGTGAAAGACTTGAATTTGAGATCTTTCTCAGTAAGGGCTGTTGCAAGCTCGCGGTTGAAGGTGAGCCGGAACCCTCTTGGCGTGATGTTGAAGGCGGTGATGTCGAAGGGTTCCTCTCCGCTTGGCGTGATCCGTTGCAAGCCTTCCGCTTCCTTGCCCCAGCCGCGAACAGTTTGTCCGACGTAGATTTGCTGATGGTCAGGGCTGAAGCGAATGCGGTGGTTGCCGCTGCGAAGGCCTCCGCCATTCAGGAAGTGGGTGCAGGCTCCCTGAAATTTCCCGTTCACTTTTTCCAGCATAATGCGGGTGATGCGCTTGCTGTTGTTGTCGGGCAAAAGCATTTGGCCGGGAAAGTGGGGGAAGTCCCCGGGGATCTCATAGGGTTCGCCGGCGGACCGATTCATTTCCTTATGGGGAATTTGTACCGAGGGCCAAGTACGATGTTTGTTGTAGGCATCAAGATCTTCGCGATAGGTGTGAAGCGGGTCTTTGTCCCCGGGCCAGTTCTCATCCCAAACGAGGGCGCTGGGGTGGCCGTAGAAGTTACCCTTCTCCAAATAGTAAAGCGGAGTGGTGGCACGCCAGTCGCCCTGGTTATCGCCGCACCAGAGGTTGCCGGAGGAATCCTGATGGATGCCGTTGTGCATGCGAAATCCAAAGCAGAACGGGGTGAGATTTCCTTCCGAATCGCAATGAAGGGTGCAACCCCGCCATTTCACGGAGGCGAAGTTGCGGCCGCGTCGGCCGAACTTGGAATACTCGCCGAGGGTGTGTTCGGCGGTGGGTCCGTTGTGCGACGCGGTGCCGATGGCGATGTAGTATCCGCCTTTGCCATCTTCCGCGATGGTGTTGGTTTCGTGATAGTTTCCGGAGAGTCCCCAGCCTGCGGCGAAGATGCGGTATTGGTCGGCGGTGCCGTCGTTGTCGGTGTCGGTGGCTTCGGTGAAGTCGGCCATCTGGGTAACGCGGACCTTGTCGCGTGAAACGGCATCAATGCCGCAGCCGTTGTGAAAGCCGGTTGCAAAGAGCTCCCATTCCCAGTTTGCGGGGTCGGCGGCAGGCTTGGCGCGCATGACATCGCCCCGGCGCAGAACTGCGAAAAGGGTGCCATCGGGTGCGAAGTCGATCGCACCCACTTCGGGAGGAATGTCAGCGGGAAACTTGATGTCTTCCACTTTGTAGGGAGACGCGACGAGAGGAGCGGTGAAGAGGGTGAAAAGAAGGGAGTGTTTCATTTTGCGAGAGATTGAATGTAGAGCACGAGGGATTCGATTTCCTTGTCCTTGAGTTGGTAGGGCGGCATGTAGCCAGGCGGGAATCCTTTTGCGGTTTTTGCGTTGGGGACTTTGATGGACTCGGTGAGGTAAGCGGCGTCGGCGAGGACGGGTTCGCCGCCTTCGATGTCGCGGGTGGAGCCGGCGAGGCCCTTTAAGCTGGGGCCGTGGCCTTTGGAGCCATCGGTGGAGTGACAGGCGATGCAGCCGTAGGCGCCGAAGACTTGTTCCCCGGCTTTGGCGGTGGCTGATTTGATTTTCAGGTTTCGGTCGAAGCCCTGGTGTTTCGAGATCAGATCGCCTTTGTATTCGAGTTTATCTTCGTCCAGATAGGAGATGAAGGAATACTGTTTGTCAGACGGGATAATCTTCTCCGTGTATTCCTTATCGCCGAGCTTGTAGCGGAAGGTGGGGACGCCTTTGTCCGAAAGGTCGTAGCCGATGAAGGTGGGCCTCTCTCGTTTGATGGGCTTGGCGAGGTAAAAAAGATTGCCGACGAGCCGGGCTCCGTAGTCGAAGGAACGTCGTCCGCCCCGGTTTTTTTCGCCCCAGTACGGGTAGAGATCGAGAAAGCCACCCTGCCACGCGTATAGGAGGCGGCACTCGGTGGTGTCCCAGACATAGGAAAGGGCTGGGCCGTGGTTCACTGCGATGGCAGCGGGAATGACCTTCAGCATGCTGTATTCCCCTTTGGTATCACGTCCGCTATTCGGGCTGTATTTTGGCGATTTGGAGGCCTTGCCATGGTTGCGGAAAACGGCCGGATCGAGGCCCGGATCAGGGACGTAGGTCCGCAGAATGATGGGACGATCTTTCTCCCCGAGAGGAGTGGTGTCGAAAGTGAGCGGATCAGCTGAAGCCAGAGTGATCCCGAAGAGCGTTGGCAAAAGGGCGCGCATCCACCCTTAACGGAGCTTATCGGCGGTGCTTTTCAAAAAAGCGGGCGGCGGCGACGCAGTCAGCGGCGAGGTCTTCTCCCACGTTGGCTTCCACGGAAACTCCGCCCTGATATCCGATCCCTGCGAGGTGTTCGAAAAAGGCTTCGATCCCGGGAATATCGGCGTCGGTTTTTGGAAAAGAGCGTCCGTCGGGATTTGCGAGCTGGACCGCGCAGATCAGGTCGGAGGCTTCGCGCATGACGTCGCTGCCTTCGCCTTCCATGGCGAAGTGATAGAAGTCGGCGGCGAGGCCAATTTCAGGCCGGTCCACCTCGCGGGTGATGGCGAGGGCTTCCGCAAAGGTGTTGAGAAAATTGGTCTCGGTGTGATTGACGTGTTCGACGGCAATGCGGAGACCCAGGCTCTTCTCTTGAATGACTTCGGCAGCCATGCGGCAAAAGCGAATCATCTGTTCGCGGGCCTTCAGCTCGGCCCAGCCGGTGGGGATGGAACGTGATCCGGGGCTCCCGAACACGACCGCTCTGGCTCCGAGGTGAGCGGCCCGCCCAAGAGCAAGTTGCAGGAAGGCGAGTGATTTTTCGTCGTCAACTTCGGGTCCGACAACTTTGAGAGTCGGAGGGAGAAACCAATTCGCGGAGAGCACCGGAACACCAGCGGCCTTGAGCCGAGCGGCCGCGGCGAGGAAATCCTCCCCGGACATGGCGGCGGCCTTAGCCAGCCCGGGTTCGATAAAGTCGAGACCACTGGCCTTGATGAGTTCACCGTTTTGAAGAGGTTCGCTGGTCGAAAAATCAGAGACACCAAATTGCCAGAGAGGAGAAGAGTCGGTCATCACAGGGACCTTACATCGACTATCCCGGAGCGGTAGTAAATTACTTTTCCACTGCCGTGGGTCGGACGATTAGTTTGGAGAGACGCGGAAGAATTGGCGGGAGGGAGCACCCGGCGAGATTAGAAAAGGGGAGCTTGCGCCGGGAACCGGGGTGAATGGTGTGGAGAGGTCCGGGGAGGATTCCAAAACGCCGGTAAATTCGATGGAGATTTGGCCGGTGGGATCTTTGGTGAGCGTAATGCTTGCGGGTGTTTCCGAGATGGGATTGGTGATTCCCGCAAGGGTGCCGCGTCCCTGATTGGTTCCCCAATTCGGGAAGCACCAGTAGATCGGCAGGTTGCTAAAATCCGACGTTGTGATCACGGCGCTTGTGGGGAGGACCACATCCAGGGTTGAGGTGTTCGGGAAGGTTGTTGCGGAAGTGAGACCACCATCAAAGGCGAAGCTCACGCGGTCAAAGTAGACGGCTTCATCATTGCGGATCTCGACTTTAGTGATGGTCCGGTTGGCTTCGGTTAAGACGGTGTTTGAGACGAAGCTAAACTCGTCGAGGACCCCGGGAAATGCCGCCTTGAGAGCCGGAGATTCGGCGAAATCGATGAACAGAAACGAGCGCAAATTGACATCGGGCACGAGATCGGAAAGGTCGCCGGTGAAAGTGAAACGGACGGTGGATGACTCTGCGGTGGATGCAAGAACTTCGGCTTTGATCCTGATTTCAGCTTGCGAACTCAATCCAAGGAGGCCGAAAATCACCAGCGAGAGAATGGCTCTGTTTGATGGGAAGGGGCTTCTCATTTCAAAAGGCCAGCAGCTTGAATGCCACTTGTCGAGCGATTGGCTTGAAAACTGCATTCATAAACCCATCAATGTCGTCTTCGCTGCGCCATCTCCGCAACGCTGCAATCTTTTTGTTTGTGGTGAATTCGGTTGCCGTCGCCGGGTATATGATTGCCGGTTGGACTTTTCTGGAGTCGGTTTACATGGCGATCATCACTGTTTTTGGAGTGGGCTTTGGCGAGGTCAAACCGGTGGATTCCGATGCCCTCCGATTCTTCACCATTCTCTTTATCTTCTTTGGCTGTACTGGATATATTTACATTGGTTCGGCCTTGGTCCAGTTCCTCGTGGAGGGGCAGATTGAACAAAAACTAGGAAAACGTCGTATGTCAAAATCCCTGGAGTCCTTAAGCGGGCACACTATCATCTGTGGCTTCGGCCGGGTCGGCCAAATGCTGGCGACCGAACTCGCGTCTGCCGGGCACCCCTTTGTCGTGATCGAAAGCAACGAAGGGCGGTCCGAAAAAATTGAAAAGCTGGGCTACCTTCACATCGACGGGGATGCTACCCTCGAAAGTTCGCTGAGTCATGCGGGGATCGAGCGTGCCTCTACGATCGCGGTAGTGATCCCGAGTGATGCGGTGAATGTTTTCATTACGCTCAGTGCCCGGACCTTGAATCCGGATTTGGAGATCATTGCACGAGGGTTGGCTGTCTCGACCGAAGTGAAGCTGCGGCAGGCCGGGGCCAATCGCGTGATCATGGCGGAGCACATCGGTGCCGAGAGAATTGCAGGATTGATTCTTCGCCCGTCGCTGGGTCATTTGATTAGCGAGGATCAGGGGCTCGGGCACATTCAGGATGAGTTGGCTGAATTGGGGATTCAGATTGAAGAGCTTGATGTCTCTCCGGAATGCCGGCTTGTTGATCGTCCCCTTTCCGATCTGGAGATGACGGGGTCTTCGGCATTTCTTATCGTGAAGATCATCCGAAAAGACGGTCGGCAAATCCATCGGCCGGGCCTCGAGACCAAGTTGTTGGCCGGCGACACCATTCTCATGCTATGTCATCGTGGTACCCGACCGGCGTTTGCGGATCTTTTTTCAAAGGTGGATCCCAAATGAATCTATGAGGTCTTCATCTGCCTGAAGGTCAGGCTGATACGGGGAGTGGTGATTTTTTTACTCTTGGGGAGGGCGTGAAGCCAGTGGGTCTGGATTTCACCGGCCATGACAAGAAGGCTTCCGTTTTCGAGTTCGGTGGAAATGAGCTCCTTGGTTGTGGTGTGTTTGAAGTGGAATTTTCGCTCGGCGCCGAAACTCAGGCAGGCGATGGTGGAGTTTGAAACGATCGATGATTCGTTATCGCGATGCCAGGACATGCCTTCGTTGCCATCGTGATAGAGGTTGAGGAGGCATGAATTGAAGGATTCGCCGAGGCGGGGTTCAAGAGTGGACTTCAGGGAAAGTAAGAGGCTCGTCCAGGGAAGTGGTTGTTTGGTGGCTCCGGAGTATTTGTAACTGAGACCGTCATCGCCAATCCAGGCGACCTTGCGGGCGGTGGTGATGGTTTTGCCGAACATCTTGACGACATCGTTTTGCCAGGGGATTTCGCTGAAGAGCTGGTCGAAGATTTGATCTGCCTCGGGCTTCGAAAAGATGGGTCCGTGATTGATGGCCTCGCCGTCGTGCGGGAGGAGGTTTTCCGGGGGAATCAGGAAGGTGCTCAAAGCGTGGAGGAGTCTAGCACAATTTGACTAGCGATGACGGGGGATTTTTGTTCAGAATGGCGTCGATGAAATTCACTTTTTGGTTCTCTTTGATGGCGGCCTTCGTGGTTCCAGCGATCGTCTCTTGTTCCAACTCATCTCCAGGAGGGGAATCGGCTTGGAGCAAGGCGACCGGCAATTTTTATTACGGGTTGGAAGAGGCGGCTTCGCTTGAGGGGGTGAAGGTTCCGGTCCTGCGATCCCCGGCTTATGAAGCGAAGTGGGGCAAGCCGAAGATTCGAACCACCACGGCCGGAGACTATGAATTAAACTATGCCAATCCGGACCAGCCATTTGATCGGCTGGCAATTCAGGGGACGAGCCGGCCCTTCCCGAAGTTGACCAAAGTTCCCAAGGTCAGCGGTGAAAAAATGATCAATGACGAGCTCACCGGGGTTTTGATTCCACAGGAATTTCGCACCGTGATGATTGCGGGGCAGTCGGTGCGCTGGTTCCAGGAAAGCCTCTCAGGCGGAGCGGACGGTGCCTATTATACCACCGAGGGTTTCGCCTTGAAGGATGCCTTTGGGAACACGGGATTTTTTCGCTTGGTAGTCGAAGGGGGAAACAACGCCGATGCCGAGGTCGCAAAACGATTCGGATCGGTGAAGCTTAAGGAATAGGTTTTATCGGGACTTCGGATTCCTGCCTCTTTCCGGTGATTCGGGGAGAGGCATTTTTTTTGACCTTTTTTGACATTGGGGTGAGCGGAGCGCGATCCGTTGAATGAAAGGCCGGATCAACCGGCCCATAGAACCGATCAAATCAATCCCATGAAATATCTACTTCGCTGCGCCGTCCTCGGGCACCTCCTGCTTGCCACCACCGCCTCCGCTTCCGTGGTCTCGACTTTCGCGGTCGATTTCCACGGCACTTCCCAACCCGATCTCCTGACTTCGACGGATACTGCCGGAGTGATTCCGACCACCAATTGGATCCCGGCAGTCGGTTCCTCAGGTGGAACCAGCGGGCTCACCAACACCGGAATTGGCGGGTCAATTTTTGTCGGTTGGAATGGGCCGATGAGTGGAACGATTGGTGGAAGTGCGTCCTCCAATCCGGACGAGGATATGATGGAGGGCTACATCGCAGGTTTTGTTGATGCCACTGGTTCTGTTCAACAGGCGACCGTTCAGGTCGGGACCCTGAATTTGCCGGCTCTGGGATGGGACTACTATGATCTCTACGTTTACAGTGATCAGGGAATGAGCCCTCCCAATCTAGGCTTGATTACCCGGGTAGGCTCCCCCGATCCAAGTGCGACCTTGATGCATCAGGAGCATGCTCTTGGATACGGTGCCGGTGCCTCGGGCTATCTTGACAGTCAGGTTTCTCCTGATGGGAACTACCTCCGCTACACGGG
This sequence comes from Verrucomicrobiia bacterium, assembly GCA_030432565.1. Classification (GTDB taxonomy): domain Bacteria; phylum Verrucomicrobiota; class Verrucomicrobiia; order Verrucomicrobiales; family Akkermansiaceae; genus SW10. The sequence continues at coordinate 92,003 of JAUIGV010000003.1, forward strand.
GCTGACGGCGCCCGTGTTTTCGCTGATTGCCGGTCCGTCGACAGGAAGTGGCTCCACGGCGATCAATGGAATCGAGATCGTGGGATACCGGAATGTGCCGGAGCCTTCAAGCGGGCTGGCGGTGTTGTTTGGTGCGGCCTTGCTCGCCTTTCGCCGCAAAAGGACAGCATGCTAAGCCAACGGCTTGAGGAGTTCGCGGAGAGACTCGGCGTCGGGGGTGGCTTTGACGGCGCCGGAGAGGAGTGAGTCGGCGAGGAGAGACTTCTTTTGCTGAAGCTGGTGAATACGGTCTTCAACCGTGCCGGCGCAGATGAGCTTGTGCACGAAGACCGGCTTGTCCTGCCCGATGCGGTAGGCGCGGTCGGTGGCTTGTGCCTCGGCGGCGGGATTCCACCAGGGATCAAAGTGAACGACGGTATCGGCGGCGGTTAGGTTGAGGCCGGTGCCGCCGGCTTTGAGCGAGATGAGAAAAATGGGGATGCTCTCGTTCTGGAAGCGGTCGACAAGGTTACCCCGGTCCTTGCTTTCGCCGGTGAGCTTTAAGTACGAGATCTTACGTAGTTCAAGTTTGTTCTCAATCAGGGAGAGCATGGAGGTGAATTGCGAGAAGAGCAGGACCCGTCGACCTTCGGCGAAGAGGGTATCCAGAAGCTCGAAGAGATAATCGAGCTTTGCGGATCGTTTCGCCTTCTTTGCCTCCTCGGTCTGGAGTTTAAGAAGAGCGGGGTGGCAGCAGATTTGGCGAAGCTTGAGGAGGGCGTCAAGGATGGCGAATTGTGATTGCTCAAGGCCGCGGGCGGCGATCGCTTCGCGGACTTGTTTGTCCATGGTGGCCCGGACCGTTTCATAAAGATCGCGCTGGGCGGAGTTCAGGTCAACGGGGTGCACGAGAATGGTTTTGGGCGGGAGTTCGGTGGCGACCTGGTCCTTGGTGCGGCGGAGGATGAGCGGGCCGAGGCGTGCGCGGAGGAACTCGCGGCGTTCCTCGTCGTCTTCCTTCTCGATGGGGTTTTGGTAGTTCCGGCGGAAGCGTTCAAGCGGGCCAAGGAAGCCGGGCATGAGGAAGCGGAAGAGCGACCAGAGTTCGCCGAGGTTATTCTCGACCGGGGTCCCGGAGAGGCAGAGGCGTTGGCGGGATTTGAGCTCGCAGGCGGCTTGGCTGACTTTGGCCGAAGGATTCTTGATGTGCTGGGCCTCGTCGAGAACGATGAGCCGGAAATTGTGCTTTTTGAGCTCGGCAACGTCGCGTTGTAAAAGGGCGAAGGAGGTGAGGACGAGGTCGGCGTGGGGGATGTGGGTGAAGAGTTTCCGTCTCTGGGGGCCATGGAGGATGATGGCGCGCAGCGAGGGGGTGAATTTTTTGGCTTCGGCGAACCAGTTTGGAACGACCGAGGTGGGAGCAACCACCAGGACGGGATCATTCTTGCCTTCGGCTTTGAGCTGGAGAATGTGGGTGAGGGTTTGCAGGGTTTTTCCAAGTCCCATGTCATCGGCCAGGATGCCGTTGAGTTCGTGTTCAGCGAGAAAGTTCATCCACTCGCTACCGGTCTTTTGGTAGTCACGGAGTTCGGCCTGAAGACCTTCGGGTGGAATGAATTCCTCTGTCTCCTTCTGTTTTTCCAGGAGTTTTGAGCGAAGGCCTTTTAACTCGGCGGGCGGGTCGATGGGAAGGGCCTCGTCCTCTACGAGTGCGGCGGCATCGAGAGGGTGAAGCGAGGGCGCTTTGGGGTCGGTGAGGGCGGCGAGGTGATGGAGGATGGCGCGCAGTCGGCCGGCGGGGACTTGCAAAGCTCCCCCGCTGGGAAGGTAGATGAGATGGGGCTCGTCGTCCTCCAGGTCATGAAGTTGTTCGATGGTGTCACTGTCGAGCAATCCGGTGAGGATGGGGAGGAGGTCGAGGCGCCTGCCATCGAGATCGATGCCGACGGACAGGGTGAACCAACCTCCCGGGGAAGGGACGAGTGAGGCTTCCATTTCTTCATCGGTGAGTTCATGAACGTCGTGTCCGAAGTCCTCGTCGATTTCGATTTGCCAATCGTGCTCGGCTAGCATGCGCGCGGCTTTGGCCCGGAACCAGGGCCAATAGACGGCCGGGGTTGAGAGGTGGGGATCGGGAAACCAACACCCTTCGACGGAGAGTTCGGAGGATTGTTTTTTTGCGAGCGAAAGCAGGAAGCGATAGGTTGGGTTCGTGGAGAGGTTGGTGAGGCCGAGCTTGGTGAGTTGTTCGATGGCGCGGAACTCTGCGGGCTTGTCACGGGTTACTGGAGATTCGATGCTGGTCTTGATGAGGGGAAAAGTGTGAGGGCCGTAGCGGACGGTGGGACGGGCGACGAGCCAGGTGTCGCGCTGCTTTATTTTGAGGGCCTGCAGGAGGAGCTGGACTACTCGAGATCGGGCGGGCTCTTCCGCGACTTCCAAATGAAAAGTGGGCTGGTAAATCTTGCTCTCCTTCACGACCGGCTCCTCTTCTTTTTTTGGTTGCTTTGGCGGCGGGGTGGTTCCGCCGCCTCTTATGAGACGGGCAAGGGTATTGGGTCTTGAGGCGCGGAGAAGGGCCGCGGCGGCGTGCGGGCAACAGGATCCGAAATCGCAGGTGCAGGAGGTGTCGAATTCCCAGCGTGAGTCGGACTCCGGCCAGAGATTGATCTCGGCGTCATGGTCGTCGGAGCGACCGGTGAGGAGGTAGCCGTCGTCGACTTCCTCGAGATTCAGCGCGGTGAGGAAGCGCGGAGATGAGAGCTTCTTCCCGTGGGCGAGAACGTGCTCATCGAACCGGTGGAACCAATCGGGATCTTTGAAGAAGGAAGTGAGATCAAGCGCCACGCGGAGACTTTAGGGGAAGCCGCTGAGTGAGCAAAAGAAAAGCGAGAGTCGTTGAACTAAGTGGGAGAATTGACCTCCTCTTTGAAAGCCATACGAGCTTCCAGAATCGCTGGTCTAAAGTGTCCGGTGATTTCTTGTTCGCTAATCTGGGCGGGCTTGCTCTGAGCCAATCGTTCCAGATTGGCTGCGACCTGGGCGAGAGCCGGGAATCCCGACATGGAGGCTCCACCCTTGAGACGGTGTGCTGATTCGCGGAGCTCATTGTGATTCCCTTCATTTGCCAAGCGGCAAAGTTCGCTCAGGTTTGTCTCAAGGTCGGAGAGGAAATCTTCGATGATCTCAACGAGCTCGGGGCATTCCAAGCCACCCAGGGATTCGATGTGGGACTTATCCAGGATTTCCATTAGCACATTCATGATTGAAGTTAGTCCTCTTGAAAAGAGGGAAACCGGATTACTTTCGATGAAGTAATCCGGCCCCTGTGTGGTTGATAGTTTTCGTCAGATCTAGTGGCAACACTTGACATCGTCCGCTCTTGGCTGATGCCCGTCATCGGCGTTCCAGCCGGTGGTTGGATCAACCGAGCCGGTCCGGTATCCTTGGTGGAAGTTGCCTACTGCTTTAAGAGGAGTGTTGAAGTGAATGATCATGTCATCAAAGGTGATGTCACTTGGATCACCAGCTTCGACAAAATTTGGGTTTGCAAAAAGGCTGTGGTCTTCGATTGCAAAGACCGTGCCACCTTCTCCGGTGAAGGTCAGAAACTGATCGCGCATCCCCGGGTTTGCTCTGTTGATTGTGAAAAGAGGTTGACGCTTCGTTCGTTCTCCTTCTCCCTTCGGGGTGTAGCGCCACGGGTTCCTCAGGAAGGTTGTTCGTGTGTTGTTGGGCACGATGAAGAAGCCAACGGTTTTTCCCGCGAGACCCAGCAAGGCCGGATCAAAAGTGGTGACCGAGCCAATGTTGTTGAGACGATCATCCATAATCGAAGTTGCGTTCCGGGCAGCCTGCTTCCGATACTCCAGGGATGAAGGGTCGAGGTGGGCGATGAGGTCATGGTCATAGACACAGAGGTCGAATTTCATCGAGCTGCGGTCTTCAATCATCGTCACATCAATCGGGTGGCTTGGGAGCTGGTAGAGTTGCCCAACGTGTTCGAAATCAGCCCGGGCAATCCCCATGCGGCGAAGGTGTTGTTCAACTCCGCGTGCCTGGCGGTTTGATTGAATCCCTGCTATTCCCGGGATTACGTTGTCATACTGGGTGATGCCCAGGGCGATGGGCCGGAATTCGATTTGGAAGATCACGTCATTGTAGTCGAGATCGCTAACTCCGTATTCCCAGTCTTCGAAGGCCAGGATAAGCGGACGATCCCCGGCGATGTCTGTGAAGAGTCGACCGGCTACATGTTCCATTGAGGCAGGGTTGAGATGTGAGTCCTGATAGAGTTTTAAGGTTCCTCCCTGCGCACCATCCTGGATAAGGTGGAAGCGAAGGTCGGTTCCGGCAGGCAGAATGCCGAGACTGGCACGGGCTCCCTGACGTAGCGGTAGGTTGGGGCCGGTCGAGGCATCATGCCAAATCGTCGTTTGCGTCTCCGGATCGGAGGCCTCATACCATCCAAGGGTGTTGCGATTGTTGCCACCATCATAAATCAAAGTGACGATGACTTCGGCGTCTTCGTTGAGATGGAAGGCTTCGGGGTTGAAGCCAAGTTTTTCACTCTCGAGTTGGATTCCTTCTTCGCGGCAGTGCAGTTGATCCCTTACCTGAGCCCAGACCCGGCGGCCCTGCCGGTAGTCGTCTTCGGATACAGCATAGGTGGCAACACTTTCCACATCGTTTCCTTCGACTCGAACGTTGAAGTCTTCGGAGACTTGATAGTCGCCGTCATCCGCAGTTGCGCGAATCACATAGGCACCATTTCTTGAGAAAGTGACATTGGTGTTCGCACGGTGATTACGGGAGAATTTCGCTTCGCCCGGCCCGCTCTCCTGGGTCCATTTGATGGTTAGGCCGTCTCCTTCAAGTGGCAGGCCTTCATCGCTCACGGTCAGGTCGATGTTGATGCTGGCGCCAGGAAGATCGGTAACGGCGGTATCCTTTAATGTAATGGCCGGTGGCTGGTTTTCCGGGATGATGATGGGAGATTCCTGTTCGGGAATGCTCCAGCCATCGTTGTTACTGGTGACAGCGCTATCGAGAAGATAAACTGCACGGGGAGAGGAGGTGGTGAAGTTAAGGATCTGGTAAACCCCTCCCTTGTTACTCGAGACAAAAAGAGAGCCATTCTTGTCGGTATAGGCGGCTCCATAGGTGGTCCTGCCCTCCGGAAGGTTCGAAACGTCGACGCGATTTACGGTGCGGGCGTCCACGTCCCAGATGAAAAGTCGCTGGTGTCTGGCTCCAAAAAAGAAGGGGCGGCCGTCGATTTCCATGTAGACCAAATCAGCAACCCCGCCGGCAGCGGCTCCATTGAAACGGATGACGTCATACCGGTTCGTTTCTACGTTGATGCGAATAAGGGCCGAGCCGGAATCGAGCTTGTTGGATCTGACCCAGAGGTTGCCGTTGTGATCCATATCAGCAGCATAGTAGTTGGTCTCGGGTGATGTTTCTCCGTTGGGAAGCGGGGTTCCGATAATCTCAGTCGAACCGTCTCCGTGGATGCGAATCAGTTGGTTCTTGTAAGGTGCGTAGCGGCCCCAGGCGTAAACATAGCCGTCGAGTGGGTTGTAGCCCGCGGCATTGTAGGATTGGTTTTTTTCTCCGAGAGTGGTGTAGCCGCCGGAGCGCGGGTTGAGCCGGTTCGCCTGTCCCGAGATCACTTGGTAGAAGTCAGGCTGTGGTTCAAAAGCAGGTGGAGTTTGTGCGTGCGACTGAAGTCCAAGGGCCAGCCATAATGCCAGAAGTGATCTGGTCTGAAGAGCTGGTCGGGTTGTCTTTTTAGTGGTCATGGTAATAAGGGCCCTCGTAGGGCCGCTTTGTAGAGGCAGGAGACATGCCACTCTGGTTCTCTTCATTAGTTATGATCTGAAAATCAGTCTGTTAAACGATGGCTACCGTTATTTGCACGGAAGTTGGCTTCTTGATTTTCAGGTAGAAATTACAAGACCAGGCTACCTGTGGGGTAGAATTTACCATGTGGGTTGAGTTCACTTGTCAGATTGGGGTCAAAGGACCATGCTGGCACCCAATGGAAGGAAATCCCAACCTCTTGATTGTCGAAGATGATGCGACGACACGCAGGCTGCTTGTTTTAAAAGCGCGGGATTATGGCTTCCGCGCTCATACGGTTGAGAGCGGGGAAGAGGCGCTGGAGTGCATCAATGATGGGATCAAAGTTCTCCTCGCTGATCTTGGTTTGCCGGGGATGTCGGGTTTTGATCTGCTTGAGCGGATTGGGAAAGATCATCCTGGACTTCCCAGTGTCGTTCTTACTGCGGCTGACCGTGCTGAGGATGCGGTGCGTGCGATGAAGTTGGGAGCCTACGATTACCAGACCAAGCCCTTTGATCTTGAGGACCTCTTCCTGAGCTTGAAGCGTGCCTCCAAATTACGCGAAGTTCAGCAGGAGAATGAGGCACTCCGTGCGTCTCTCAGCGATTCTCCCGCGGATGGAAGAATGGTGGCCGAGGCACCGACGATGTTGGACTTACTGGCGAAGGCTCGCAAGGTGGCCAGGATTCAATCGACGGTTCTCCTGACGGGCGAGAGTGGTGTGGGCAAGGGAGCGTTGGCTCGTTTTATTCATGCCAACAGTGGATCGCCGGAAGCACCTTTCGTTACGGTAAGTTGTCCGGCGTTGCCAAGAGAGTTGCTGGAGAGCGAATTATTTGGTCACGAAAAAGGAGCCTTTACTGGAGCGATCAGGCGGCGCTTGGGTAAGATCGAAGCAGCGAAGGGCGGAACCTTGTTTCTTGATGAAATTGGGGACATGCCCATTGATCTTCAGCCGAAATTGCTTAACGTCCTTCAGGATCGTGAGTTCCAGCGGGTCGGAGGTGAGGAGAAAATTAAAGCGGACTTCCGCCTCATTGCGGCCACCAACATTGATTTTTCAGAGAAGATTCAGGCCGGAGAATTTCGTGAGGATTTGTTCTATCGTCTCAATGTCATTCCGCTGGAGTTGCCTCCGCTTCGCGAGCGGCCGGAAGATGTGCCCCCCCTGATGGAGAAGATTCTTGCCGGAATCTCAATGCGTCGGAATTGCGGGGTGATCCGGCTTGATGCTCCGGCTCGCAAGCAGCTCACCGCCTACCGATGGCCCGGAAATGTCAGGGAAGTGGAGAACGTTCTGGAACGTGCGAGCGCCTTTTGTGAAGACCGAACGATCCGACTTTCCGATCTCCCGGAGTTCCTGAGTGGAGCTGACGAAGCTGCCTCTCACTCCAATCTGCCGACCGGGCTCTCGGGGCTCACACTGGAACAACTGGAGACCGAGGCGATCCGCCAAACCCTTGCGGCTTGTGATGGAAATAAAGCGGAAGCAGCGAGAAGACTCGGGATTGCCGAAAAATCAGTTTACAATAAAATGAAACGATACGGTCTGAGTTGACCAACACACAGATATGAAAGGAATTATTTTTACCGAGTTTCTCGGTTTGGTTGAAAGGCAATGGGATGGAGATATGGTCGATGATATCATCGAAGCATGCGATCTGGCCTCTGGCGGAGCTTATACAGCCGTGGGTACTTATGATCATCGGGAAATTGTCGCATTGGTGGGAGAGTTGAGCGAACGGAGCGAGGTGCCGGTCCCCGATCTTTTGCAAATTTACGGGGAACATCTCTTTGGAACGCTTGCAAAATCCTATCCTCATTTTGTCGCGAAATCCGGTAACTTGCTCGATTTTTTGGAAGGGGTGGAAAGTTACATTCACGTGGAAGTGCGCAAGCTCTACCCTGATGCCGAGTTGCCAAGTTTTGAGACAAAGAGAGTGGAGCCCCGGGTCCTTGAGATGATCTATCGTTCCAGTCGCCACTTGGATGATGTTTGCCACGGATTGATCAAGGGAGCGATTGTTCATTTTGACACTGAAGCGCTTGTTGAGAGGGAGCCAATCGATGACGGGACTCGATTTGTGATACGTTGTCAATGAGTGGCGACGAAGAAAGAGTGAGGCGGCTGGAGCGAAGGCTCGAGCGCGAGCGAAGGGCGCGTCACGAGGCGGAGCGCCTTCTGGAGGAGAAGAGCGGCGAACTCTTCGAAGTAAATCAGGAGCTTGAGAAGCTGCTCGAGAGTCAGGGCCGGACGCTGCAGAAATACCGTGAGGCGATGTCACGATTGGTGGAGGCCTTGCTCTGGAGCGGTGATGATCACAAGAAGAAAGTGAGTCACCTGATGGAGGAGGGCAGGGCTTTGCTGGGAGGAAACGGGGGCATCATTCTTGGGCTGGATGGGGAGCAGGGTTGGGCCGGGGAGAATCGGGCGTGGTCTTTTGGAAAGGAGCTGCCGGAGGAGGTGAAGCAGCGGGGAATGAAGGCGGTCGTCCTTGAGGAATGGACCGAGGGGGACTCGCGCTACCTGGCCATTCCCCTCGAGATTGCAACGCGCCACGTCGGGGTGATTTTGATGAGTTTGGGTCCGGGGAATCATCTTGATGAACTTGGACAGATGATTGCCGAGCTGGTTGGCACCGGGGTCGCGGCAGAGCTGGAACGCAGCGAGGCCAAGAGTGAAATCAGAATGAAAGAGGAGCGATACGAGTCCTTGTTTCATGCATCGGTCGACTCCATTCTGATCATCGATTTTGAGGGGAGGATCCAGGAGGTGAGCGAGAGTGCTCTCAAGATGTTTGGGCTAACGCGCGAATGGATGAAAAAAACGACGTTGCACCGGTTTGTAGGGCGTCATTCGTTAAAGCGGGCGGCCGGTGCTTTCCGGCAGGTCAAGGAAGTGGGCCGCTGTCACTTTGAGGCGGATCTTCTTCGTGCCGATGACTCTGTGTTTCCTGCCGAGTTGGTCGGAAACTCGTTTGAGATTGGAGGAGAGAAGCGGATATACGCCATCATCCGGGACCTGACACAGAGGAAAAAGAATCAGGCCGAGGTCCTCGAAAGAGAGCGGAAATTCCGGACGGTCTTCGAGCAATCACAGGACGGAATCGTTTTGCATGATCTCTCCGGTTCGGTCGTTGACGTTAATGAAACGCTTTGCAAGTTGCTCGGCTACACCGCCCCGGAGTTGAGGGGGCGTCATCTTTCGGAACTGCATCCGGAGGATTCGCTTTCAATTTGCCGGCGAGCCATGGAGGAGGTCTCGTCCCATGGTCGCTCGCGCTTCGAGTGTCAGTTTGCCCGGAAGGATGGAAGCACGTTCGTTGCGGAGGTCTGGGCAAATTCCTTTGAGTCCAGTGGCGACCAGCTGGTGCAGGGAATTGTCCGCGATGTGACCGACCAAAGACGGCGTGAGCGGGAAATTCGCGAGGCTATGGAAGCGGCCGAGCTCGCCAACGAGACCAAGTCGGTTTTCCTTGCCACGATGAGCCATGAGATCCGGACGCCCCTAAACGGAATCCTGGGATTTGCCGAGCTGCTGGATCGTTCAGGCATGTCTGATGAGCAGAGGAATTCGGTCGAAATGATCCACAAGAGTGGAGATGTCCTTTTGGGGTTAATAAACAATATTCTGGATTTTTCGCGTGCGGAAAGTGGTCGCATTTTGGTGACGGAAGAGGAGATCGCGCCGGCTTCATTCCTCGCAGAGACTGTTGAGCTTCACCGGGGCGTTGCTGATGGCAAAAAATTGGAACTGAGTGTTGAGATCGGAGCAGGCGTGCCGGATCAAATCACGGCGGCGAAAACACAACTTCGCCAAGTCATGATGAATCTGATCGGGAATGCGGTGAAGTTCACGGACGAAGGGTCGGTCGTTGCTGCTTTAAGCGTGCCTGCTGAGGGGACCTTGCGATTTGAAGTCACGGATTCTGGGATTGGCTTCCCTGAGGGTGACGAGGAGAAAATTTTCGAAGCGTTTTATCAGGTGGATCTTTCCTCGACCCGGCGTCACGGAGGGACCGGACTGGGTCTGGCAATCTGCCGGCAGCTCGTCGAAGAGATGGATGGCAAAATCAAGGCAATGCGCAAGCCGTCCGGAGGGTCCCGCTTTGTCGTTGATCTCCCTCTTAGAGAGGTGCAGCAACAAGTCGAAAAGGCAGCTACTGAGCCGATCGACCGCACGTCCTTGAGGGGCGGCGGAATGACGGTGCTCGTGGTGGAGGATCACCCGGTGAATTCAAAACTGCTCCGAATGATGCTCGAAAAACTTGGCTTCGAAGTTGTTGCCGCTGAAAACGGACGGGTGGCTTTGGAAGTTCTGAAGGAGCGCGAGAACGTCAAGATCATCTTGATGGACATGCGGATGCCGGAAATGGACGGCTTGGAAGCAACCCAGAGGATTCGTGCCGGTGAGGCTGGAGAATCTGCACGTGAGCTGCCAGTCGTGGCGGTAACGGCCAATGCCATGGAGGCCGATCGTGAGGCCTGCCGGAAAGCGGGAATGAATCACTACCTGAGCAAACCCATCAATGGCCGCGAGCTTGAGAGAGTTCTGCTGAATGTGATCCTTCCCGATCACGGTTCCGGGATCTGACCTCCGCCAACAGATTTAAAAAGGGCCGCGGCGAATCCTGCACGTCGACCTCGGGCCGCCGCTTCTTCGTCGCGGGTGTCGTGGTATTCGATGAGGACATTCAGCAGACGTCGGATGTCGACAAGTCCTGCGAGGTAGGATTTACGAATCAGGTCGATGCTTTTCAGGTGAGCTTCGACCGCTTCTGATTGTTTGTCGGCATATCGGCCCTCAGTTTCGAGGCGTGTCAGGGCAATCTCGATTTCAGTGACAGCATCAATGATTTGTTGACGGTAGGCAGCCAGGCGAATGTCGGTCCGGGCTTCTTCTTCCTTGATGCGATTTTGAATACGGCAGCCCTGGAAAATCCGCCACCTGAGTTTGGGTCCAAAGCCAAAGGCGCGGTTGACTTGCGAAAAGAGATCCGAGCTTGAGGTGCTTTCCCAGTTAAGACCACCGGAAACCGAGAGGATGGGATAGAGCTCGGATTCCGCCATGCCAATACGGGCCGTTTGGGCTGCCAGCTTACGTTCCTCCCGCCTGACGTCCGGCCGGTTGCGAAGTGCGTTGACGGGGGTGTCGATCAAGATGTTTTCGGGCGGAACAGGGATGCCACGGGATTTTTTAATTAGGGAGGCTAGAGTTTCAGGATCAACCCCCACACTGTTGGCGAGGCGGATTCGGGCTACTTTCATTTCCTGCTCCAGTTTGGGTAGCCGGGCTTCCCGGGTGAGGAGCTGCGCGTGCATTTCCGCAACGTCTGCTTTTGGGGTGAGGCCTTTCTCTTCCCGTGCTACGAGAATCTCATGAAGTTCACGGAAGTCGGCCGCGGCAGTCGTGGCCCGGGAAAGGCGCTCTTCGAGAGTTCGCGTTGCCATGTAGTGAAGTGCCACTTCGGCGCTGAGGACGACGAGCGCGTCGCGTTGCCATTCGATCGCTGCCGCCCATTCGGCCTCGGCGGCTTCGACTCCTCTGCGAGTTCCACCAAACAAATCGATCTCCCAGCCGGCGTCGAGTCCGGCAATGTAGTTGGTCGTATATGATGACCCGATGCTTCCTCCGAATGTGCTGGGATTATTTTCTCCGGCTTGAATCTGAGAGCGTGCTCCGATCCAAGGTGACCAGGCGGATGCGAGGACATTGCGCTGGGCGCGGGCTTCACGAATCCGGGCATCGGCCAAGGCCGCGGTCGGGTGGTTTTTGCGGGCGAGGGTGACAAGCGTGTTTAGCGATCGATCATCGAATCTCCGCCACCAAACCTCGGCTCCGCTGCGTTTGGCATACTGATCGGCGGTGAGGCGTTCGGTCCAGTAGTCACGATCTTGAGTTTTAGCTCCCTTGGAATGCCATTTTCCTGGAACCACGATTTCCGGGTCCTTGTAATCGGGGCCTACGGTCATGCAGGAAGGGATGGCCAACACCAGCATCGTTTGGGCGATTTTGATGTGGATCGAGCGTGGCACGGCGGAAAGGTAGCCGGAGATCATCGGGGCGGTCAAGGTATCCGCCATGACCGGTAGATTGTTCCGGCACGAAATTCCGGGTCCGGTAAAAAATGCCGGATTTTCAACAGGGTGGCAAATCGGAATAAATCCTAAAATTATCATAAGTCGCTTATTGGTAGTTTTTTAAAAAGTTCTCGGGGCGGGTTGGTACACGCCGTGATGAATGGGGAATTCCAATCAACCAACCGATTCATGAAAACCACATCCAAAATTACCCAACTCCAGTCCGTTTCATTCATCATCCCTGCCATGAATGAGGAGGAGACACTCGAAACACTCTTCAACGGCATCGCCACCCAAATGGAATCACTCGGTTACGAGTGGGAAGTCCTCTTTATCGACGACGGCAGCACAGATAACTCGTGGAACGAGATGGTACGTCTCGCCCAGCTTCATCCGACCAAGGTCCGCTCATTCCGCTTCCGCCGCAATCTCGGCAAGGCCGATGCGCTTGCCCTCGGTTACCAGGAAGCGACCGGTGATGTCATTTTCACGATGGACGCCGACCTTCAGGATGACCCCAATGAAATCCCCCGCTTTCTTGAGAAACTTGCCGAGGGTTATGGAATTGTCACGGGCTGGAAGCGCAAGCGCTTTGATCCCTGGCACAAGGTCCTCCCCAGCCGGGTTTTCAATGCCGTCTTGAGCCGTTTGGTCGGAGTTCCTCTCCACGATCACAATTGCGGATTCAAAGCCTACCGGAGTGAGGTTGCCAAGGTTCTCCCAATGTATGGTGAGATGCACCGCATGGTTCCTTCTCTTGCTTCCTTCGAGGGATATCAGACCGCCGAAATCGTGGTGCAACACCACGCCCGCCAGTTCGGAGTGAGTAAGTATGGAGTGAAGCGGATCCTCTGTGGCATCTTCGACATGACCACGGTCAGTTTTCTTAAAACTTATCGCAACCGGCCCATGCATTTCTTCGGACGTCTTGCGCTGGTTTCGGGAGCCTTGTCCGGCCTTCTCTGGACCTCCGCGATTGTTTTGGCTGCTCTTGGAGGCGCCGCTGCTCTGCCAGCACTGGCAGGAACTCTCACCGCGATTGCAGCCGTGCTTTTCGTCGGCCAGGGCTTGCAATTGGAGCACGGTGTTTACCGTGAGATGAAAGAGGGCCGGAGTCTTCCGGTTTCCAGTGTGGTCTCAGGCCTGAACCCATCATCCGGGGTTGCCTTCGAGGAAGCTGGTCGCGCCGCTTAACTTGCATCGTAAACTTCCAACGAAAGACCAGCCCAATGAGCACTCTCTTCTCAGCTTTCAACCGCCGCTCCAGCCGCCCCCGGGTGGCCGTGGTGACCTCAACCTACGCCCGTAGTCAGGATGACCATCAGGTTCCATGGATGCGCGAGATGGCTGCCCGCACTGCCAGCCATCTTGAATCGCTCAAGGTCTATGCTCCGTCATTCCGGGGGTTGACCAATCACGAAATCGATGGAGTTGAGGTTCGCCGTTTTCGTTATGCACCTGCGAACAGCGAAACTTTGACACACGACTCGGGAGCGCCAAGCAAGTCCCGCTCGCTCGGATACAAGCTTCTCGTTCTGCCCTATTTGATCATGGGAATGTTCGCGATGTTCGCGTGGTGTGTCCGTGATCGCACCCGCGTGTTACATGTCCACTGGCCTTTCCCTCATGGTTTGTGGGCGCTCTTGCCCAAGTGGATTCTTGGGGTCCGGGTGGTGGCCATGTGCCATGGTGCGGAACTCGCATTGGCTCGCAAGAGCTGGATCATCCGTAAGGCCTTGCAGTTTTTCCTGAGCCAGGCTGATGAAATTTGCGCGAATAGCTCACATACTGCCGCTGAGATCAGACGTCTTTGTGGATTTGATTCCAGGGTGGTTCCTTATGGTGCCACAGTCGCAGAGCCGGAAATCTTCCAGGAGCCACAAACCGATGAGGTTCCAACTCTCCTTTTTTGTGGTCGTCTCATCCAGCGCAAGGGAATTGATGTCCTGCTGCGTGCCCTCCCGATGGTCCTGGCGGAGCGCGCGGTGAAGCTTGTAATCACCGGCGAAGGGGATCGCAAAGCAGAATGGGAACAGCTCGCGAAAGAGCTGGGTCTTGAATCAACCGTGCGCTTTGCGGGCTTTGTTTCCAACGAAGAACTTGGCGAACTCTACCGCAATTGCACCACCTATGTTCACCCTGCGATTCATGACGACAATGGCGACACCGAGGGGCTGGGAGTCGTGTTGATAGAAGCTCTTGCGAATAAGAAGCCAGTGATCGCCTCGGAAGTGGGCGGGATCGTCGATGTCATTATTGATGGTGAAACCGGCCTGCTGGTTCCGGAAAAGAACGAAGGGGCACTGGCACTGGCCATCCTCCGCGTGCTTTCAGATTCCTCGCTTGCTGCCGCACTCGGAGAACAAGGCCGACTCCACGCTTCCCGCGTTTTCGATTGGGATCGATGTGCCGATTTGACCTTGGGCGTCTATCAAGGCCGCCACTTTGTCCCGGCGGGCCAGCTTCCGTTGGCTGCTTAGATCTTTACTGATTAATTGATATGAAGACTCGCATCAAAAAACTCATGCCGCTTCTGGCGATTGGACTTCTGCTGATTGGATTTGGATCCCAGCTGCCAGCCGCTGCGGATGCGATTGCGCAGGCCAAAGTCTCCAATCTGCTCTTGGTTCTCGCGGGGTTGATCGTTTATACGATTTTAAATGCTTCGGTTTGGCAGGATGTCCTTGCCGGTTTGGGTCGGCATGTCGGGAGAGCTGCTGCGACCCGTCTTTGGATCCGGAGTGAAGTGATGAAGTGGTTGCCGGGAGGGATCTGGGGATATGCTTCCCGAGTGGTGAAGGCGCCGGAAATCGGGGTCGGGCGCCAAGTCGCAGGTGCCAGTCTTGTAGTCGAACTGCTTCTCACGATCACGGCTTGGGGAACCTTGTTTCTCCTGGGCTTGTTTGGATCAGGGAGTCAGTTGCTGGGTTTGGTGACCTTGCCCGAGTCCAGTTTGATAATCGCCGGAGCTGCGGCCCTGCTTGTCATTACGGGTTTGGCTTTCCAAGTGCGTGGTCGTCTGGCGGGCGTATTACGAGATCGTTTGGCGCCATTGCGCGAGATCTCCTGCAAACCACTTCTGTTGATTCGAGCTTTTGCATTCTATCTTGGTCTCTGTGTTTTCCATGCAGCCCTCTTGAACCTGCTGGTTCTGGCGTTTTTGCCGGAGACCGAGGGTTTTACTTTCTTTGCCTCCGTTGACGGAATGGCTTGGTTGATTGGCTTCTTTGCGATTGGCGTTCCCGGAGGCATTGGAGTCCGTGAAGCGGGCATGGCCTGGCTCTTGGGTCAGGCCATGCCTCTCCCGGAGGCCGTTGCGATTGCCGTGTCCTGGCGGGTTGCTCAGCTTGCTGCCGAGATGCTCGTTCTTGGAGGCACCTTCTTGCGGTGTCCGGCCAAGCGGCCTCGAACTTGCCTCGACGGAGGCAGCGCCACGCTATAGATCATCAGGTGTCATGAGACGAATTATCCGGAAAGGACTCGGTCTGCTCAAAAGCCTTTTGCTGGAGAACCGTATGCTATTGGTCACTGCAATGGTATTGTTGGTGTCCGGTGGCTTGCTGACTGTGACTGTCCTCTGGCCTGCTTATAAAGATCCGGGTTCGAAGATGTATGATTCAAGTCTGGGCTATGCGTCCTTGATGCGGAAGTTGGGAAAAGCCTTCCCCGTGGTGACCGCGGAGGTCCGTGAGCGTGAATTCATCAAGCCTTTACTGGCCGAGGGGACTTGTTCGGCAGACCCCTACCTCGTGCCGGTGGTGCCCATGTCGAAAATCACTTCGGTGAAGATTGAAGAGGGGCAACTTGTGGAGAAAGGAGACCTCTTGTTGACACTTGATCGCGTGAAAGCCGAGATCAAATTGGAGTCGGCCAGACTGGCACTTTCGACTGCGCTGGCGGAGTTGGAGCGCGTTAAGGTCGGCTCGGCTTATGTGCTTGCCCAGGAAAGACCCGATCGGGAAAAAATTAATCTCGAGGCCTCGATCGAGCGTGCCAGGCAAATGGTGGAAAAAGTCGAACGCTATCGTTCTGCTCAAAAGGAGGGGCTGATTTCACGCACTGCTCTATTGGAAATCGAAAGGGAATACATCGATGCCGTTCAGGAGAAGGAGCTGGCCGAGCTGTTTCTCACGATGTCAGAGAAGGGTGTTGAGCAGAGTCGGCAAATCGCGATCAATGCCGTTGATGATGCCCGTAAGGCTTTGAAACATCGTGAGCAGGAACTGACCGAGTATGAAGTTTACGCGCCAATTTCCGGAGTGGTTGAACGCGTCTTGATGCGTGAGGGAGAATACAATCAGGACAGTGGCAAACCGGGGTTTGTCATCGCTTCCGGATTGTGGTTCGAAGGCTATTTTGATCAGGCGGATTTCAACTGGGTGGATGAGAGCCTGAGCGGGGTGGCCTATTTGGAAAGCTATCCGGGCCTTGAGTTGGCGGTTGAGGTGGAGCGGATCGTTCCGGTGGTGAGTTTCAACCAAGGGGGGCCGGAAATTAACCGTCCCCTTCGACCGCGGGGCACTGGTGCTCCGGAATGGGCGGCGACATTTCAGGTGAGGCTAAGGTTCCATGCCGTAGGAAAGGAAGTTCGACTTGCCCCTGGAATGACCGGGTTTGTGAGGCTGGAATCCAAACGGACTTCGCTCGCCGTGCCGCGAGAAGCCTTGACTTCAGTTTCGGCCGGGAAGGGGTTTGTCCACGTGGTTGGTGAATCAGGTAAGCGGGAGCTTCGTGAGGTCAGCGTGGGTCATGTGGATGGCATCGCCGCTGAGATCCTTTCCGGCCTGAAGGCTGGCGAGGTGGTTATCGCTGACGGTCACTGGGGGTTGCTCGATGATGATGGTATCGAAGTGGTATCCAGGGAGGGGTGGAAATGAAGTGGATTCCTCCGTGGTCGTTACCCAAGCTAGCTGCGCTTGGAATGATGTTCACTGGTGGCGGGCTTTTGTTGATTGGGCTGCTTTCTCCATGGATGGTAATTCCGGTTGCAGTGTTGGACGGGGAATTGGTCGTGCGTGATGCCAGAGCCACTTTTTGGTGGAAAATTGCTTTTTTGGCCGGGCTCACTTTGTCGGCTGGCAGCCGCCTTCTCATCCGAAATCGGGAGCGTGGTCAACGGTGGAGCTTGCGGATTTTGGTAATGCTCCTGCCCTTGCTTCTTGCCTTTCCTCAAGGAGTTATCGTACATGATGAAGAGACCAGCGGTCACCTTGCCTGGCTCCAGCAACAACATGACTCCATGACCTGGTTGGGTGGGGATGTCTTTCTTGCCCAGGGCTTGAGATATCAGCAGACGATGCCTGTTGTTGATCTGGCCAACCCTCCCTTGAGGCTTGCCGCCTTTCGCCCTCCTTCGGTCGCGCCTTGGTCATTGGGGATTGCCGAGCTTCCCGATTTGGTTTGGTGGTTTGGATATAATCCTGCCTTCAACCAATTCGTGGCGCGGGGCTGGGTGGGGTCGATTCTTGGTGTTTCGATATTGCTCGTTGGTTGGCTGGGCTGGCGGCGCAAAGATGCTGAGATCGGCAGCCGAAGTGGAGACTTCAAGGTTGCGGCGGGAGCTTTCGTGGTAGGATCGGGAATTTTTACGATTTTGGCCATTGCTCCAATTTTAGGTGCGTCGCATTACTTGCGAGAAGCCCGCCGGGAAGCTTTGGATGATCATCCCCGTGAGGCGCGTGCCGACCTGGAGCGTGCCTGTTGGTTCATGTCTGCGCTACGGTTTGATACCGGAGTGATTCAGCAATTGGGTCGTTTGGATTTGGCCTGTGGCGAGCTGGATTCGGCGAGAGCCGGCTTGAGCCGGGCCCGGTCGTTGCGGGATGACTCCTACAGTCAGCGCTCAGCTCTTGAAGTAGAAGGTCTTCTTTCGCGCAAGATTACTTCTCCCAGTGTTCGTCGGGAGGTTTCGAGAATGTTGGTGAGTATCGCGGTCGAGGACGCAAACAGCGGCAGGATCGAGGATGCCCGGCGGAGATTGGAGATGGTTTGCCAGCGCGAACCCGCAGCGATCCAAGCCCGGTTTCATCTGCAGTTGCTCTCTTTGCATGGAAATCAGATCGGAGTGAACCGTCGTTGTCGGGCTGAGATTGAATCTCTTTATAAATCGTTTCAGCGGAAGGAGAAGAAGGGGGTTCTCTCGGCCTCGTGGCTCATGTTGGCTCAGGGCGAACTCCAGTTGGGCCGCGTGGCGGAAGCTGCAGCGGCGAGAGAAAAAGCCCGAAAGTTGTGAAGCGATATCGGGGCAGAAGAGCATTACTGGCAATCTCGATTTCATTGGTCGGATTGCTCGTTGTCGAATGGTTGCGACCGTCCCATCAGGTGCCTGTTCCGGTGGAGCTGCCACGCGGGGCTCATTGGATTTCAAGTCCGGATTCAGCACAAACGACAGGTTGTTTTCGGCATGATTTTGAATTAAAGCATGAAGTGGTTGGCGGTTGGTTGGCGGTGGCAGCCGAAGGAGGCTTTGAGGTGATTTGTAATGGGAATACGGTTGGGAAATACTCGCTTTGGCGATCAACGCGACCGTTCCAAAACGGGCTTTCGGAATCGGGTCAGCGAATTTACGGCGGGGAGCCGGCGATGGCGCTGAACTTCCCTCGAGAGTATCAATGGGATTTACACGCGAATGAGAAGTTGCCGGTATGGTTGGACCTTCGCCCATTTGTACGACGGGGATGGAATGCGCTCTCAATCGAACTCCAAGCGAGGAAGCCGCGTGCCGCGCTTGTTGCGTGGGGTGAATTGACTCTTAAGGATGGCTCGGTGGTGGCATTGGGAACGGGGCGGAATTGGCTGGCCGAGCCCGTGCCAAAGGGGACGACCCAGTTCGAGTGGACGCGCCCCGAGGTCAGGCTGCGTGGATGGAGAAATGCGGAGGAAAGAAATCCTGCGGGAAGGACAATGATGCGGGTGGCGCCCGACGCTGCTTTCGCCCGTCCTTTTGCCGCCCCCATGCTCAGCCGGCCCAGCGGTGGGTCGGGGCCCGGAGATTGGGTTCTCCACTTCGACCATCACGCAGGAGAAGCTGAAGCGTTTCTCCGTATTCTTGCGAATGGTCCCTACCGGGCTTGGTTGAATGATCATCCGATTCAGCCGGAATCGCGCGCCAACTTGGGGCTCGCCGAAGGTGGTTGGCAGGTGAGGTGGGAAGGGAGACGTCCGCTTGCGGTAAAGCCGACCCTTATGGATCCAGATGACCTCAGTGGTGGATGGGGTGGTGATCGGTTTGCAGATCCGCGTCATGGAGACCCAACTGCGGATGCTCTCAAGAGCGAGGAGAACCAGGCAAATCGAACCCGTGAACGTCCGACTGCCAATCGGCAAGGGCAGCTTCTCTATGATCAGTATGGCGAAAAGAAGGAAAAAGGCCGGGAATCGGACCCGAAGGGATTTCTTGAGGAACCGGTGAGACGAACACCTTTGAATGTGGCTAGGGACCGTTCGGTTGAACAATTTTCAGCTTTTGGAGTTGGCCGCTTGCTCGTACGTGGGAGAAACGAATTACGGATTAGGATGGTGGACGACGCGGGTGATCGCTACGGGAAAACCAGGCCCTCCAAGCTGGCGGTTGATGGTTGGAAGCGAACGAGCGGAGTTTGGGAAAACTATACCGGAGGAGAGATGTGGAAGCGCACCGAGCCTTGGGGAAGTGAAGGTCCGGTAGAGAGCGGGATGAGGATACAGGAATTGAGCGCTGCGGTTCCGGCGATGAAGTTCTTAGGCCACGCCGGCCGCCCAACTCAACGCCGGCTCGTTGCCCCTCTGCTGCTAGTGGTTGTGTTTTTAGGGACCGGACTTCTTCTGCGATGGCGAAGAAACTCAAGGCTGAGTCGCTGGATCGAAAGGGACTCTTGGATTCCACCGGTGTTGTTGTTGACGCTCGTGATTCTTGGATTTCATGCGGTGAAGGCTGCGAACTTGGAACGGTCGGAGCTTCTGTTTTTCAGGTCGGCAAATTGGCCCGTGCTGGCTCTTTTAGCTGCAGGGTTGATGGCTTGGCTCACTGTGTGGGCGATGAAGAGGCCACAGAAATCCGGACCTCGATCGATTCGCTGGGAGCGGCCTGCAGTCATTCTAATCCTAGTTTTGGTGGCGGCTTTACGTGCCTGGAAGATGGATTACCAGCCGATTGATGACGATGAGTTCGCCTCGATTCAGGCGGTGGTGGCGATTTCAGAAACCGGGGTGCCGGAGATTGGTCAGGGAATCTGGTATACCCGTAGTCCGCTTTATCACTATGCGGCCGGATTGATGGCTTGGATTTTTGGTCCTCACCTTTGGGTTCTTCGTGGGTTTTCTGTTCTGGCGGGAGTGATTACAGGATGGGTTTTGTGGGCCATGGCCCGCACGATCTTCAAGGATCCCGGGATCGCGATCGGTGCGCTTCTGCTATACGCGGTGCATCCGTTTTTGATCTTCTCATCCCACATTGCACGATTTTATCAGCAACAGCAATTGTTCCTACTTTTGGGGATCTGGGCATTTATTCGAGGTTTCGTTGACGCAGATGGGGGAGACCGTTGGAGGTTGGGATCGCTGGCCGCTTTTACGGCTGCCATTCTCACCCAGGAAATCTCCGTGACGATGGCACCGGTCATTTTGGTGGTGTTCGTGCTCTTTGGGCGTCGTACTCATTGGCGCTCTGACCTGAAGCTGATCATTGCCAGCTGTGTGGCGGGACTCGCAGTGTTCATTGATGTCTTCGCCTTTCAAGTGAAGTGTCTCACCCGGGGAGTCGGAGTTTCGCCGAATGTTGAGGCTACGATTTCACCAACCTTCTGGGAGTTGGGCAACTTGGTTTCGATGGCAATCGGATACTCGAGGCTACACGTCGTTCTCAGCTTGTTCGTTTTGATTTCACTAGTGGCGGCGGTTCGTTCAAAGAAGCGTCCGGTTCTAGCTCTGCAGGTGTTTGTTCTCGGAGGAATTATTGCCTGTAATTTTCTCATCACCTCGGTGAGCTTCCGTTATCAATACACACTCATTGCCTTGTGGATTCTTTTGGGTGTTCATGGAATCGCAGTCACTTCCTCGTGGCTCACACGGAGAGTTCAATTGAATCGACCTGAAGTGATGGGAAGACTCACCTCGGCCTCTTGTATTATTATCGTATTAATCTCATGGAGTCCTTGGCGTATTGCAGGGTCTTACGATGAGAAAATCCTCGGAGATCCGATCACGCCATTGCGTTATGTCGCTGCGATGGAGCGGCAGGGCGACAAGATCATGATCACGGAGCCGCATCCGCATGCCGCCAAGATGGAAGTGGGCCATGCCGATTATGATTTGGTGGTTCCCTTACTTCATGACTTCACCTATCGGGATCAACATGGTGTCCTTCGCGACCGCAACGGAGATGCTGAAGTTGTGAATCATTTGGGCCGCCTTCAGGATGTTTTTGCTCGGGGTGACCGGGTGTGGATTCTATTAAATCGGGAGAAATTCCGGTCGCGTGGCAAGAACCTGCGGTGGGAATATCCGGGGGCTCGCGAGGAGTTGTTCATTCGCAGGAATTGCGAATTAGTGTTCCGTTCCCATCTGTGGAGCCTGTATCTTTGGGACCCCGCTGCAGGTCGTTACCATGGCTTCAGGCAGGAACCCGGAGGGTGGGTGGACTGAAGCCCGGTTTCGTTTCCAGTAGATCAAACAATCAACATGCAGTCGCCGTAGGAGTAGAAGCGGTATTTTTCTTCAACCGCTTTGGCGTAGGCTTCCATAATGAGTTCACGGGTGGCGAAGGCGGAGACGAGCATCATGAGGGTGCTGCAGGGGAGGTGGAAGTTGGTTTGCAGTGCGTTGATCGCTTTGAATTCGTGGGGAGGATAAATGAAGATATCCGTCTCGCCGTGGCAGGCTTCGATCTTGCGGTCGCGGGCGAGGTGTTCGAGGACACGGGTCACGGTGGTGCCCACGGCGGCGATTTTTCTTGCGGCCTGCATTTTGGTGGCGGCTTCCTCGCTGAGGACGTATCGCTCGGAATGCATGTCGTGCTCGCGCGGGTCCTCGGCTTTCACGGGGCGAAAAGTGCCCACGCCGACGTGCAGGGTGAGAAAGGTGTGATCGAGTTTGGACAAGAGCTCGGGCGTAAAGTGAAGCCCGGCGGTTGGAGCGGCGATGGCACCTTCTTCTTTGGCGTAAACCGTTTGGTAACGATCCCGGTCGGCCTTGTCCGGTTCGCGGTCCATGTAGTGTGGCAGGGCGAGGTGGCCATGTTTGTCGAGGTCGGGCGGAGTGTTCCATTTGATCAGGCGTTCGCCCTTTTCGTTGGTTTGAACGACAGTTCCCGTGCTGCCTCCAATTTCGACGGTGCGGCCGTCCCTCATTTTTTTTCCGGGCCGAACAAGACACCACCAGTGGTCGGGGTCCGGAGCATCGGTGCGAACGAGCTCGATCTTGCCATCGTTCGAAAAGAGACGGGCGGGGATGACCTTGGTATCGTTGAGGACGAGGAGATGATCGGGCGGGAGGAGATCGGGGAAGTCGCTGAATAGGTGGTGGGAGATCTCACCGGTCGCGCGGTTGATGAACATCATACGCGAAGACGAGCGGTCTTCCAAAGGTCGCGAGGCAATAAGTTCCGGCGGGAGGTCGTAGTGAAAGTCGGTGGTGCGCATTTCCGGAGGGAGCTTTGACGTATCTTGTCGATTCTGCAAGGGCGGGAAATTGTTTGAGGCCGGGCACAGTGGTTGGCAGTTTGCTGGCAGGGATCGTTTTTTGGCCCGGTGGATTTGTTGTTGTGGGACTCTTGTCGATTTAAGGGGCGTCCCTTTTGCATCGGACAAGCCCTTCAGGCTGGTTGTTCTAGCTGATCAATGGAACATAAAGGGGCATTGAGCCATCGATGGGTGCAATCGGGTGGAAAGCGATGATATCGAGGGCCGGGTTCTTTTGATCAAGAACGGGTGGAGGAGGAGTAGGTTTGACCAGTGACCAGGCATTTGCCTAAGGTGTGATATGAGAAAAAATGAGGCATCTGGCGCGGGCTTCTGCCGATCCGGGCTCACCATCATTACGATCTTGTTTTCTACTCTTGGTGTTTCGGGCCAGGAGAAGACCAGTCCCCCATTTCGCCCCGGGAGCACTACCCTTGTGGTCCTTCCTGATACCGAAGGCTATCCTGCAAAACGGCCCGGGACGTTTCACACCATGATGAAATGGGTGGCGGATCAGCGGGATGATCGCAACATCGCCGGAATCCTGCACGTGGGTGACGTTACCAATAATAATACGAGGGCCGAGTGGAAAGTCGCACGCGCGTGCTTCGATCATGTCGAAGGAAAGCTGCCTTATGTTCTTGCAGCCGGGAATCATGACTACGACCACACGCCGGGCCGACTGACCTACATGAATGAGGTTTTCAAAGTTGGTGAACTCAAAAAGAAATCTGAATTCGGAGGAGTTTTCGAGGCGGGGAAACTCGAGAACCATTATCAGTTGATTGGGATTGGCGGTCGTCGCTGGCTTGTTCTTTCTCTTGAGATGGGGCCGCGAAAGGCGGTGGTCGAGTGGGGGAACGAGGTGCTTGAAAGACACAAGAATGATCCGGCGATCGTACTCACCCACGGCTATCTTTATTACGACAATCAGCGGTACGATCATCGGCTCGGGAAGCAACGTGCCACGCCTTACAATTTTTACGGTGAAGGTGCCGATGGGGAGCAGCTCTGGGATCAACTTGTGAAACGACACCCCAATGTCATGATGGTCGTCTGTGGTCACGTTTCATCCGCCTATTTAGGCTATCGTGCCGATGAGGGAGACTTTGGCAATGTCGTTCACCAGATGATGGTCGACTATGAGAAATTACGTGGGGGTGGCATGGGGTTCCTCCGGCTCCTGGAGTTTCTTCCGGATAATGAGACCGTGCAGGTCAGGACCTATTCGCCGGTGACGGGAGGGAAAAATCCACGCGGGTCCAAGTTGGAGGAGTTCGTTTTTAAACTCCAACCTGCAACCCGGTCTTATCGAAAAGATCCTGCGGTCACGCCGTCCGAGGCTCTTTCCCGCGCTCCGCGGAACCGTTATCGTTTTGGAGGACCGAGCGACAAAAGAGAGGTCCGTGATTCCCTGGGAGATCAAAACGGAAAACTCACCGAAGGCGCTTTTCTCGATGGAGAGGGGCGGTTGGTTCTCTCCGGGGATGGGGCCGTGGAGTTGCCTCAGGGCCTCATCGAGGGGAAAACGGACATGAGTTTTGAATTATGGTTTACTCCTACCGCGGAGAAATATTCGTGGTCGGCTCCGGTGCGATTTGGGAGTTCCGACGACTGGTTGACTTATGTCTTTCGCAATTTGACGACCCATCGAGCCGAGATCGCAGTCGACCGGCACAATGAGGATATTCAGCAGGGGGTTCCCGCCAAACCGGGGCGGATGATGCATGTCGTGGTGACCTACGATGCCGATGGCGCCGATTCCAAAGCCCTTCTCAGCTACTATCGGGATGGCATTCTTCGCGGAACGATGCCGACCTCGCTCAAGCTGTCGGATGTCACCGAGAAGCAGAACCGGATCGGTCCGTTTGCCGGAATCTTCAATGAGTTTCGGATTTATGATTTTGCACTGAGTGCCGCCGAGGTCGGTGGCAGTTATAATGCGGGCTCTGAGAAGCTGGTCGTTGCGAAACCTGGGGATGGAGCCAAATAGCCCTTTAAGGAAGTCACGCACCCGGGTGTCATTTCGCGACCGGCTCGCCTTTTGGCAAATTTTTGAAATCAATGGTCGGTTTCGTTTCGGGGTTGGATGGCTTTTCGAACCATTGATCGAACTCGACCCGGTCATCAAAGAAGCCGCCGTTCTTCATGAAGAAGACCCCGTCTTTGGTGCCGCCCGCGTAATCGAGGCGGTGGCCGCCGCGTGCGGTGGCGTCGGCCGTGAAGCGGGCGCGGGTGATCTCGTGCCAGTTCCCACTGGTGTCACAAACCCATTGGTTGCCGTAGAGTCCGAGGCGCTTTTCTGCACCAAAATTCACCGAGAAGTTTTCCAGGAAAGAGTGAAACCCGGTGAGGTGAACCTTGGTGCGGGGACGGCGGAAGCTGGCAATGAGCTGCCATTCACCGGCTTCCTTGTCGCCAAACCAAGAGGTGTAAACGGTGGTGTCGTCTTCGCTGGGTTGGACGCGGGTTAAAAAGCGGTAGGTCTTCCCGGCTTGCCAAGGGTATTTCAAAAAGCTTTGTCCACCGGACCCCTCGCCACCGAATTTTTGAGCGCGAACATTCCTGCCTTTGGCCAGCGTCGTGACGCGATCTTTTTCAGGGATGGCGTTTGGGTTGTTGGTTTTAAAGGGACTCCATACTGAAAACAGAACCCAGCGCTCCGTCGGGCTTTTGACCTGAAACCCGAAGTAGCCCTGACCGAAACCATTGGCCATGAAGTAGGAACCAATCGGGTCTTCCCCCTTCGGAACCGTGATTTCACTGTAAGCCCATTCGATGTTTTTCCCCTTCGGCACCTGATAACCGAGATGGACCGAAGGTCCGCGTCGTCCCCAGTAGAACATATTGCCTTTGTTGGATTTGACGAAGTGCAACTTAAGGTCGTCATTCCCGGATTGTAGAATCAGGTCGCTGATTTCGCCAAAGTTGGCACCTCCCTTCTTGAGGCCGGAGAGGTCCAACTTCAGATAGCCTGCTTTTGCGACTTTGATTTTACCTACCGGATATTCCTTGGCGTCAGCTCCCTCGGCCTCGATCTCGAAGCTTTGACTAGCGCTTGCGAGCTTCCAGCGGACTGGTGTTGGCGAAGCGCCACGAAGAGCGACGTCAAAGGTGGCCGGCTGGTCGATATGGACGTAAATGGAGTGGACTTCCTCCGGATTGGACCAAACGAGTTTCCCTTCGCGATTCATGCCGCTGCCGGGCGCCGGTGCGGTGCGGTAGGTGTTGCCCGCAAGCGGGATGGTCCATTCTCCGGCCAGGCCGGAAGTCGCAGTGAGAAGGAGAAAAAGAAATAGCTTCATCGGCGGGAGCGGGAACGTAACGCCGGTCGACTTTCTTGCAATGGCCCTTTGTCAAAGAGGATGGAAGCCGGTGCCCGGTGGTTGGAACTTCGATAGGAGTGCATGTAGAAAAGGAGCTGATGTGCTCGCACATCAGCTCCTTTACGCGGAATCTAAAAATAGGGTTTTCCGGTGCCCCTTCCGGGTTGAAACTATTGTTTTTCGACCCGGAAGAATAATTTTGTTGCACCCTCCAGTCCGAACTCGGTGAGGTCGAAAGTTGCGGAGGTGGAATCACCTGCTTCGCCAACAATTCCATCATCGAGATCGAAGTCCCAATTTTCCAAATCGGTGGAGTATTTGACGGCATATGTGGTTCCCTCGGTCGAGTTCCAGGTCAGGGCAACCGAAGTGTCACCGGGAGTGTAGTTGATGCTGGTGATTGCGAGCGGAGAAGAGGATGGAATTGTCCCGCCAACCACGTCTCCGAAGGTATTGCCAACACGAATCTCGTCCACGTAGCCCACCTGGGTGTCGCTGAAGTTGAAGACGTCGAGCGACTGCTGGGTGGCGAGGTCAAAGTCGAAGGTGTCGCTGGCAAGAGCATCGGCTTCATCAGGTTCGGTGGTTAAATCGTCAATGATGAAGACGAAGATCTCATCCGGTGTCCCTTCCGGATTCCAGTTCACCTTCATGGCCAGAAGAAAGGTTTCGCTGGCAGCGGGTCCGTTGAAAGTGGGCTCGGTTTCAAACTGTCGGGTGAAATTGACGGCATTGTTGTAGACTGCGGTCCCGATATTCCGGGCCTGGCCACCACTGGAGACGATGCCAAAGCCAACGCCGAAGCCCGGAACTTCGAGGTCCTGATTGTCATTACCGATCATCTTCTCGGAATGGAGGCCAATGCCGAAGTCGGGTCCGCTGAAACCAAAGTCCTGGAAAAGGAAGGTCATCCACATCGTGGAATTATCGGCGGTTAGTCCGGCAGTGGCTGCGGCGTCGATCGGAGAAAAGCAGGCAACCTGGCCGACCCGGTTCCTTCGCTCGTAGGCATTCCCCAAGACCGGGAGTTCGTTGCCCCCGGCGTCGGTGAAAGTCACCCCCTCGTCGGCGACATCACCTTCATTGACGGGCGGAGCAGCGCTTGTTCCGACGGCTCCATTGGAAATCTGGCTCCAGGCTCCGAGTCCGAAACCTCCGGCCTGGTTACCGTCCCCGAAGAATCCGTTTGCGTTGATTTCAGCCGTTGATTCGTATTCGAAAGGTTCGTAGATGAAGAGGTCAGCGAAGGCGGAGGTTGCGAGTCCTCCGAGGACGCTTGCGATGAGTGAATATTTCATAAGAGTTTGGGTTGGTTGATTTACTTCCTGCGGCGGCGCAGTGCCAGAAGACCACCCAGAGCTCCAAGAAGGGCTGAGGCAGGCTCAGGGATGACTGCGCCTCCAACCGCGTCTTCGAAAGTGGTGGCAACACGGACCTCATCGACAAAGGCCACCTGGGTGTCGCTGATATTCAGAACATCCAGAGAATTCTGCTCGGCCTGTGACAGGTCAACGGATGCAGTGGCGAGCGGGGTGGTTGGTTCGGTGGTCAGGTCGGTGACGTTGTAAACGGAAATCACGTCGTCGGTGCCATCGGGATTCCACTCGACCTTCATGGCAAGGAGAAGAACGTCGCTCGCCCCCGGACCGTTGAATGTTGCGGTCCCCTCGATCACGCGCGTGAATTCAGTCCCGCCGTCATAGTAGAGCGCGCCGATACTACGGGCCGGTCCACCGCTGCTGTTGATTCCGAAGCCAACGCCGAAACCTGCGGTGGCGAGGCTTTGGTTGTCGTTGCCCACCATGTTTTCGGAGGTGAGTGCGATGCCAAAGTCGGGGCCACTGAAGCCAAGGTCCTGGAAGAGGAAGGTCATCCAGACGGTCGAGTTGTCAGCAGTAAATCCCCCCGCGACAATTGGGGCGCTGGTGGCAATTTGGCCCACCCGGTTTCTCCGGACCCAGGCATTACCGGTGGTTGGCAATGCGTTGCCTCCACCATCCGTGAACGACAAGCCACCGTCCGAGACGTCTGCTTCGTTGACTGGTGGGATGTTCCCGGGGTTGTCGCGCTGGGTCCAGGTGCCGAGACCGAGTGCTCCGCTTTGATTTCCGTCACCCAGATATGCTCCGTTGTTGATTGCCTCGGTCTGGGCGTAATCAAATGGCTCGTAAATCAGGAGGGTGGCGGAAGCTGAGCCGTTGAGGGCAAAGGCGCTGGCAAGAGCGCAGACGATTGATTTGGTGCAATGAGGAGCGTTCATTCCGGTGTTTCTTTTAGTTTTTCAAAGATTATCTTGAGACGATACGAATGAAATTCGGGAAACTTTTTTTTCCAGAAAAAATATTTTCAGCGCTCTTACCCCATAATGGGCAGGTCCGCTGGCTTGTTTTTCAGGATTTTGGTTCCTTCTGACCGGTTGATCAGATTGTCGGATTCCAGACTATCAGTTCTGTCTTCAAGCAAAACCCATGCCATGGATTGAGCAACCCATTCATAGGTAACCTCTGTTTTTGGATACATCAGGTCACAGGTTGGAGATTGAAAATCCAGCCTCCACGACGAAGGGGGCCAGACTGTTTGTGGGCTCGCTGAGGGCGATGAAGGTGCGATTAACCGGGGTGCCGGTTTGCTCGGTGGCGGCGAGGAGTTTGCAGTGGCCCCGTTGGAGGTCGAAATCGGGATCAGAGCAGGGTTGCCATCCATGATTGAGAAGGTGACGGTAAAGTTCGTGGCGGCCGAGGCCTTCCTCGCTGATTATGGTGAGACGCGAGGCGACGGAAGGAGTTCCGGCTGGCGGTCTCGGCCATTTCCCGCGGGTGGCCGGTCCGCCATTTTGTCTTCTTTTCCAGTTGCGAAGATGACTTTGAAGCCAACTTAGCAGCGTAAGAGCGGCCCGGGCGGGCGGGGTGTCGAAATCCGGGTGCAGTCCGCGCATGGGTTGACGGAGCATTTTGCCGACTGATTGGTAAGGATCCTCGCCGGTGGGGCCGGAGTAGATGAAGTCACCCGGTTCGATGCCCAGGGCGACTCCGCGATAGACACAGCCTTCCCAGCGGATGCCGCCTTCGGAAAAGCGATGAGGGTGTTTTTTAAAGAGCAGGGCTTCGGCGGATCCGTAGCCCATTTGCTGTTTGAGGTATTTCCAAGGGGTGGCGCGGCGGTGGTGCCAGACGAAAGAAGCGCCGGAAAAGCCCAATGAAAAGCCGGCTTCGCGAAGCCGCCAGCAGAAGTCGACGTCATCTCCGGCGGTTTGGAAGATGGGATCAAAACCGCCGATTTGTTCGAAGGCGGATTTTTTTACCGAGAGATGACAGCCGGGAAGGTGCTCGGCGGTGAGGTCATCGATCATGACGTGGGTGGGGGCGCCGGGGGCGGCCGTGGTCAGGGCGAGCGCGAGAGACCCGGGCTTCGGAGCGAGATTGGGTCCGCCAATGGCGGCGTGGTTCGAACTGGAATAGGCCCGGGCGAGCCAGGTGAGCCATTGTTCGTCGGGCCGACAGTCGTCGTCGGTGAAGGCGAGGATCCGGCCGGTGGCCTTTGCGGCGCCGTGGTTGCGGGCGGCCGAGAGGCCGGAGGGTTCGAGGTGGAACGCGCGGACTTCTTTTTGCCGGTCCAGAAGTTCAGCGGTGCCATCGGTCGAGCCGTCGTTGACGACGATGATTTCGAAGTCGGGGTAGTCGATATTTTGGCAGGCATCGAGGCAGGCCTGAAGGCGATGGGCGCCGTTGCGGGTGCAGATGATGACCGAGAAGCGCGGTGGGTTGGATGGCAGCGGGGAGGGAAGATCGAGGGCGCGGAGGGCGGGGAGGATCGGCTTTTCCGAGCCGTCCCTGCGGAGGAGGCCGAAGGACCAGTCGTCCATGACCTGGCCGTTGTTGAGCCAGTGGTCCGACCAAGCATAAAGGGTGGCGCCGGCGAGGCCGGCGGTCCGTGCGGACTTGAGAGCGGCGGGGAGGAGGGTGGCTTGCACTTCCTCGGTATTGCGCTTGGTATCGAGCCCGAATTCGGTGAGGTAGACGGGTCGGTCCCCGGCGAGGTGGTGAAGACGGGGGAGGTAGCTTTCGAGCGCTTCGCCGTCTTCGAGGTAGATGTTAAAGGCCGTGAAGTCGGCCGAGGGAGGTTCCAGGTATTCGGTGGTGGGGAAATTGGCGTAGCCGATGGGGATTCCGGGTGCGGTTTTTTGGCAGGTGCGAATGAGGCCGTCGAGTGCCCGGTTGACCTTCCAGGGGGTCATCCAGCGCGCCATATCGGAGGGGACTTCATTCCCGACGAGGACCGCGCCAAGACCCGGGTGGTCTTGATAAAGTTCAAGCCAGGCGACGAGATCGCGGCGGGCCTGATCGAGGAGATCCGGATTCTCGGTGATGAAGTCGCAGCCGTGACCCCAGGCGTGGGTGGCAATGACGATGAGGCCATTCCGGACGGCGTGGTCGAGAATGTTGCGATCCGGGAGGGCGTAAATTCGAATGGAGTCAAAACCGGCGTCGCGGATTTTCGGGAAGTCCTTTTTGGGGGAATGTCCGGATGAATCCGGGAAGGGGCCATAGGTGACGGTCCGCAGGAAGTGCGGTCTTCCATCGAGATGGAAGTGCTTTCCGTGAACCGTCAGTTGCATACAGGGAGATTGAAGGAAGATTGACCTGTTCTCCAGTTTGGAGTTTTTGTTTATAGAGGGATTTTCCAGCTGAAACGTGTCCTCCCCTTGGGGTGAAGGCGCACTTTGTCAAAAAATTCGGGAAGAAACTCGCCTCCGCATCGCTCCAATGGACAATCCCGGCAACCCAATGAAGCATCGATTTCTCATTTTCATCCTAACCGTGTTCCTCGCGCCTCTTGCCTTGGCGCAAGATCCCTTCGGCGAATCGGCGTTTCTAAAGAAGGAAACCACCGCAACGATCAAGCCGGAGGCGAGTCAGATCCAGCCGGGGGATTTTTTCAAGGTGGCTTTCACCCTGGATCTCCAGCCTAAATACCATGCCTACTTTAAAAGTGCGGGATCCGTTGGTGATCCTCCGGCGGTCGAGTGGGAGCTTCCTGCCGGATTTACGGCGGGTGAATTGCAGTTTCCGCTTCCCAAGGCTTTCAAATCGACAGCGACAGGGGTCGAGGTTGTAAGTTACGGTTATGACGGGAAGGTGACCTTTGTGACCGAGATCGTGGTCGATGAGAGTCTCGAGCCGGGCAAGGAGTTTACCATCAAAGGTAACTTCAATTGGCAGGAGTGTGATGAGACCTGCATTCTTGGAGACAAGGATTTCTCTTTCTCGATCAAAACCGGCAATGAGACCGTGATGGTCGAAGCTGACGAGGAGTTCTTCCAGGAAGCCCGCAAGAACCTGCCGAGTGATAGTTCGGCGTGGGGGTTCCTTGCGACTGAGAAAAGTAACGTCATCACCCTGAAGGCCATTTTTCCGGAAGGTTTGACCTTTAGCGAGCCGGTCTATTTCTTCTCGACCGACAAGCAGATCGACTCCCAGGCGGACCAGGAAGTGGAGATCGGTGAGAGTGAGATTACCGTCACTCTGAAGAGAAACGAAGGAAACGAAGAACTCTTCATTGAGGCTGGAAAGGTTCGCGATAAATTATCCGGGCTCCTGACTGTTCAGGCTGATTACGGGCGCATTGGGTTGGAGGTCGATGCGCCCTTCATTCCTGATGCCGATGTCCAGATGGATGGTCCCGGTGAAAAAGTGATCAAGGCATCCAAGGAAGACCGTGAAGCAGGTCTGGCACTCTACGACGTCGATGCGCGGCCTGAGGTCGTTCTTCTGGGTGGGGCCAAGGAAAAGGAGGTCACTTTCATTTCATCGCTTGGGCTGGTGTTCCTTGGAGGTTTGATTCTCAACCTGATGCCCTGTGTTTTTCCGGTGCTGGGCCTCAAAATCATGGGCTTCGTTTCGCAGGCCGGTGAAGACGAGGATAAGATCAAGGTGCACGGCTTGGTGTTTGGTCTCGGACTGCTCATCACGATGTGGATCCTGGCTGCGTTCATTATCGCGCTTGAGTTGGATTGGGGTCAGCAGCTGGCCAACCCGGTCTTTCTTGGGACCATGATTATCGTTTTCTTCCTGATGGGCCTCAACCTTTACGGAGTATTTGAAATTGGCACGAGCATGACCAGCGTGGGCGGCGAGCTTCAGGCGAAGAAAGGCTACTCCGGTTCCTTCTTTTCCGGAGCACTGACAACTCTCGTGGCGACCCCTTGTTCGGGGCCATTCCTCGGAGCGGTGATGGCCTTTGCGCTTTCTCAGGATGACAAGGCGATTCAGTTCTCGGTCTTCACCGTCTTTGGGTTGGGAATTGCCTCACCCTATATCCTGTTGTCCTTCTTCCCTGCCCTCATCAAGAAGTTGCCACGTCCGGGAGCGTGGATGGAAACCTTCAAGCAGGTCATGGCCTTCTTTGTTTTTGCGACCGCGGTCTTCTTTATGAAAGGCTACCTCAAGTTGGTGGGCGACGATCACTTCAACGTCTTCCTCTTTGCCCTGTGTTTGATTGGTCTCGGAGTTTATATCTACGGTCGCTATGGCAACCAGGCTGTCGAAAAGACCAAGCGCTTTGTGACGGGTTTCGGGCTTGCCGGCGTGATGACGGTGGGTGGGATCGCTTGGGCTTACTCGACGGCGAAGCCGCCCGAGCCGGGGTTGGCCTGGAACGAGTGGTATCCCGGAATTGTGGAACAATCGCGATCCAAGAAACGAATAATATGGGTCGATTACACCGCCGATTGGTGAGCGACTTGCAAAGTGAACGAGAGCCGTGTGTTCTCGAATCAGAAAGTTCTCGATCGGTTGGAAGAGCTGGATGTGCTCCTTATTAAGGCGGACAACACCGACAAGCTACAGTCCATCAATGATGATCTTAAGCGCTATGGTCGTGCCAATCTGCCCGTAAATCTGGTGGTGCCGGCCGATCCCGATGCTCCAATCATTGTCATGCCGGAAGTCTTCGGGCCGGACGATGCCCTGCAAGCCCTTAAGGAAGCGGAAGCCCTCGGCAAATAAACTCACGGAGAACCGAACCATGAATTTTTTCCCAATCATGGTTGCGGGTCTGTTGGCTGTGGTCGCTGCGATGTGGGCAAACCTCGATTTTCTAAACGAAAAACTGCTTCGTGCAAAACCACCGCTTTGCGCCCCTCCCTACGAGGTGGCATGGCTTCCCTGGAAACCGGGGTTGGTGGAGTTTACCAGGGATGGAGAGAGAATAGTATGGCTGCAATTCGCTTCCGACTGGGATATGACGGGTCACGTTAATGAAAAGAGAGTTTTCTCTGATGACGATCTCCTCCAGACCTTGGCGAAGCACCGGGTCTCCTTAATCAAGGCAGACCATACGAATCTCGACGAAGAGATCACAAAGGAACTTAAAAAATATGGGAGGTTTTCGATTCCAACGAACCTCATCTTTCCGGCAGATCTGGACAAGGAAATGATCATCCTTCCCGAATTGCTTGCGCCGGAGCTTGTCATTGAGGCCTTAGATAAAGCCGCCGGGAGGTAGCGAAAAGCTCCAGCTTTTTGAGGTTGCGGGGAAATTCCGAAAGCTGGAGCTTTCGGCTACCTTGTCAGAGGCGGGATAAGTCCTATACTCCAAACATCGCATGAAGAGCACGGGATTTATTTGGAAGGGGATTCGCCACTACCGGTCGGCCTATTGGGGGGTGCTTGCAGGGGCTGCAGTAGGGGCCATGGTGCTCCTGGGGGCGCTCATGGCGGGGGATTCCGTGCAAGAAAGTCTGACCCGGTCGGCTGCGTTGCGGACTGGCAAGGTGGCGAAGATTTTCTCAGGCGGAGAGCGATTTTTCCGGGCTGATCTGGCCGAGCGCAATGGTGGCTCGGCCATGATCTACCTGAAAGGGCAGGTGAATGTGGAGGAACGAGCCGAAGGGCAGGTTCAGGTGATGGGCGTTTCGGAGGACTTTTGGGACTTTGCTCCGCAGGAGGCTCCAGTCGATTTGTCGAATTTTGACGCTGCCATCAGCGGGCCCCTGGCGCGGGCCCTCGATCTCAAGGAAGGTGATTCGGCGGTGGTGCGCTTGCAAAAGCCGGGTCTCCTCTCGCGGGATGCCCCACTCTCGGGTGAGAGCGAGTCGGTATCCTCAATGCGAATTACGGTGGCTAAGGTTTTGTCCGACGATGAGTTTGGGAGATTCAGTCTAGAGCAAACCCAGGTTCCTCCATCTTCGGTTTTTGTGCCGCTGAAGCGCCTTCAAAAGGTCCTTGATCTCAAGGGTAAGGCCAATGCTCTTTTGTTGGATGAGGACCAGTCCTTTGATCCGGGTAAGCTGGAATTGGCGGATTACGGGATCTCGGTGGTCGAGGTGCCGGGTGGCGTGGAGCTGCGTTCCGAGCGTATTTTCATCGAGCCCAGGATCGCTGAAAGGATCGAGGGCGAACCGGTACTTACTTATTTGATCAATACGCTGGCAACCGAGGTCGGAGAAACACCGTACTCCATGGTGACAGCGGTGAGCGGGAAGTCGGCGATGTTTCTCCCCACCCAGCCCGGAGAAGGGGAGGTTGTCATCAATGACTGGCTGGCAGAAGATTTACGGGCCCAAATCGGCGACGAGTTGACGATGGACTATTTCGTCGTGGAATCCGGCAGCAAGCTGGTTGAAAAGCGTGGGGTTTTCACGGTCAAGGCGATCGTGAAAATGGAGGGCCCGGCGGCGGATCAGCGCTGGATGCCTGACTTTCCGGGAGTGGCCGATGTTGAGAGCGCCCGTGATTGGGAGCCGGGATTGCCTCTGGATTTGACCCGGATCCGTGACAAAGACGATGAATATTGGGAGAACTTCAAGGGGACTCCAAAGGCCTTTGTTTCGTATGAGGCCGGGGAGAAGCTCTGGGGCAACCGCTGGGGGAAGGTAAGCGGAATGCGGATTCCGGGCGGGAAGGTGGATGATGTTTCAAGGTCTGCTCGAGGGGTGTTGGATCCTTCTTTGGCCGGGATGCAGGTCATGGATTTTGCCGGGCAAGCCAGGGAGGCTGCGAAGTCGCCGGTAGACTTCGCCGGTCTTTTTCTGGCGATGAGTTTTTTCCTGATTATTGCCGCGATTGCTTTGGTGGCGATGTTGTTTCGCTTTAACGTGGAACAGCGGGCGGAGGAAGGCGCTCTTCTTTCGGCGGTTGGAATCCGGGCAGGAAAGATCACCAATTGGCGGATCGGTGAAGCTTTCTTTGTGGTGCTCGCGGGGGCGCTTGCCGGAACCCTTCTGGCAACGGTGTTCTGCACGATGGTGCTCAAGGTGATCAGTTCGATTTGGGGTGAAGGAACAGCTTTTGAACTTCACCTGAGCGGAGGAACAATTGTGACGGGCATCGTGGTGATCGTGGAGCTTTCCCTCCTGGCGGTCTGGCTGACGACCCGCAAGCAGGCGAAGCAGAGCGCCAGCATGCGGCTCAACTCGGGAGCCGAGGAGGAAGTGGGCAAGCCCAGCAGGTGGGCGACCGGTTTTCTGGTTTTTGGACTTCTTCTGGTGGCGGGAGGAATTGCAATGAGCTTCAGCGCAGCGGCACAGGGTGCCTTCTTCCTGGTGGGCTTCGGGGTGTTGGTGACCGGATTGGCCGCCTTCCGGAAGCGATTGGCAAGGATTGGCTCGTTGGGAGAACTTTCACCGGATGGTATGGCCAAGGTGAACCTTTCTCGTCGGGCTTCGCGAAGTTTGACGGTCGTCGGCGTGCTGGCTGCCGGAGTTTTTCTGGTCCTCTCGGTGGCCTCGTTCCGAAAAAACGGAGGAGAAAACTGGCAGGACAAAAGGAGCGGAGCCGGTGGATTTGCGTGGTGGGTCGAGACCACTTCCCCGGTGAACCGGCCGGCGGATGCCAAGGGCGAGGTTGATTGGTTTGGGCTGGAAACCCTGGTTCCGTTCCGGATTGGTGCGGGCGACGATGTGGATTGTTTCAACCTGACCGCCTCCACCCAACCCCGCCTGCTCGGTGTGGATCCTGATCTCCTCGAAGGTCGCTTTCGCACAAGCGATGATTGGTCTTTTTTGAAAGGCGACGGGGTGCCGGCCTTTGTCGATGAAACGACAATGATGTGGGTTTTGAAAAAGAAGGTGGGTGATGAGTTGGTCTATCAGGACGAATGGGGGAATGATTTCCCGATTACGATTGCGGGTGTGGTCAAGGACTCGGTTTTTCAGGGCAGTTTGATTTTGGACGAGGCGAAACTTCTGGAGAAATTCCCCTCGCTCGGCGGGTATCAACTCTTTCTCTCACCCGACGAAAAGGCGCGTGAAACTTTGCAGGAGGAGACCGCGGATCTTGGCGGCAAGGTGACCGCGACGAAAGATCGACTCGCTGCCTTCCATGAGGTTGAGAATACCTACATCGCGATCTTCAATGTTCTCGGTGGATTGGGAATCATCCTCGGAAGCTTCGGAGTGGGAATCGTGACTGCTCGCAATCTGGTGGAACGGAAAGCGGAATTCGAAACGCTCCGGGTGCTTGGGATTTCGAAACTGCGACGATCAAGGATTGTGAAAAGGGAGGTGCGCTCAATGGTTGCGTGGGGCCTTGGCCTTGGTTTGATGTCTGCCTTGATTGCCGTGATTCCAGTTTTGGGAGGAACGGTTGGTGTGATGGACATGCTTTGGATGGGAGGCTTGGTTTTGGCAATGGCAGTCATTGCCAATTTTGTGGGAACCCGGGCTCTTCGTAGTCTTTAAGACGATGGTTTTTGCAGGAATCAACCAAAGTCCGCTGGCCATCTTTTTGTTGGTTTCGGTAGGTCTTCTCGTGGCGATACTACTCGCGATTCCAACGACTGGCTGGGTGAGCCAGAAGATGGCAAATGTCCTCTCCTTTTTCTCACTGGAGAAGTTTCGCAAGCCCCCGCCTCTTTTGAGCAAAGGCGATGCCCTTGCGATGCAGGGGAGAGTCGGCGATGCCTTCCACATCTTCCGGCAGTTTCTAAAAGACCATCCCCGCGATCTTGAAATTTACAGCCGTCTGATCGATCTGGCCTTTGGCCCGATGCAGGATGCGGAGCTTGGTGATGCCATTATCGCGTTTGGCGTGAAGCGACTCGATCGCCGTGGTCGACGGGTGATCAAGCGCCGACGGAACGCCATTG
Organism: Verrucomicrobiia bacterium; assembly: GCA_030432565.1. Classification (GTDB taxonomy): domain Bacteria; phylum Verrucomicrobiota; class Verrucomicrobiia; order Verrucomicrobiales; family Akkermansiaceae; genus SW10. The sequence continues at coordinate 128,976 of JAUIGV010000003.1, forward strand.
TTCTCGGGGAGCTCTACCCTTTGAAGCACCTGGGATGGCGGCAGGAAACGGAATACGTTCACCCGAAGGTTGAAATCCCGGAGGAGCTGAAAGGGCAGTTTGCGCCGAAACCCTAAACCATTTCAGCAATCGATTCTGAAAATCATTTCTTCACGGCCTGGCGGCTCGCGAGACTTTCGGAGGTGAAGCGGCGGGGGTCACGACAGTTCTGGACGGCGTCTTGCTGGGTGATGTAGCTGTGGGCGACGAGTGTCTCAAGGCAGTCATCGATGGTGTGGCATCCTTCCTGACGGGCGATCTCCATGAGGCCGACCACTTGTTCGATCTTGCGTTTACGAAGACAGGATTGAATCCCTGAGTTGACGCGGAGAGCTTCGGTGGCAAGGACGCGGCCATCGGTATCTGCTCTTGGGAGAAGTCTCTGGCAGATGATGGCTTCGAGAACATTTGAGAGCTGGGAGGCGATCTGAACTTGTTGATCGGAAGGGAAAAGATCCATGACGCGCTCCACTGACTTGGGGGCGTCGATGGTGTGAAGGGTGCTGATGACAAGGTGTCCCGTTTCGGCGGCGGTCATCGCGATCTGCATCGATTCGCGGTCGCGGAGTTCGCCGACGATGATGACATCCGGGTCCTGGCGCATGCACTGGCGGAGCCCGAGTGAGAAGGACTTGGTATCCCGTCCAATCTCCCGCTGTTTGATGAGCGAGGAATTGTGTTTGAAAGAATATTCAATCGGATCTTCGAGGGTGATGATGGTTCCGGAGCGAATCTCGGAAATTCTTCGTACGATCGAAGCGAGAGTTGTTGTCTTGCCGGATCCGGTGACTCCGGTGATGAGGACGAGTCCGCGTTGGAGGTGACAGATTTCTTCGAGGACGGGGTAGTGGCCCAAGGTCGAGAGATCGGGTATTTCGGCTGGAATGTAGCGGTAGACGGCTTCGATGTTTTGCCGGCAAAAGTGGACGTTCCCGCGAAAGCGGCCGACTCCGCTCACCTCGATGGCGTAGTCGAGCTCCCAATCGTCCTCCAGTTTTGAGCGCTGGGTTTCATTCATGGTGCCGAGGATTAACTCGCGAACCTGGTCGGCGTCGAAAGCACTCTCTTCAAGAGCCTGCAGACTTCCGTGGACTCTTGCAGCCGGCGGAGCTCCGACGGTGAGATGAAGGTCGGAGCCGCCTCTGGTGACGGTCTGGGCAAGGTATTCCCGGATTCCTTGTGGTGTGGTCATGGTGTAAAAAATAGTTTACGAAATACCGCGGATCTGGCGGTCAAAGTCACCCGGGTTTGGCGCGGCATCCCGGGCGACTTCCTCTGTGATCAGGCCCTGATGATAGCTTTCCACGATGCTGGTGAGCATGTTTCTGGTTTGAGCATCCTGCGGGCGTTGCAGGTGGTCAATGATATCGCGATAGCGCCCGTCGCGGATCCATCCGCGCACCGCTCCCTCGTTTTGGAGATATTCTGAAACAAGCTTGAGCGATCCGTCCGTGCCAGGCAGGAGGTTTTGATTGATTACTCCGACGAGTTGTCGGGACAGGAGCATTCGCGAGGTTGCGCCGTGGTTTTCGGGGAACAAGTTTCCCAGTCTCTCGATCGACTCGACCACTCCCGAGCTGTGTAGGGTGCTGAGGACGAGGTGACCGGTCTCGGAGGCACGAAGGGCAAGTTGAGCGGTTTCCTCGTCACGAATTTCGCCGATCATAATGACGTCGGGGTTTTGACGCAGAGATGCCCGGAGAGCGGTTGAAAATTTATGGGTATCCGAATTCAGCTCGCGTTGGGAAAAGAACGAATTTTTGTTTTGGAAAAGATACTCGATGGGGTCTTCGAGAGTGACAATGTGGCTTTGACGGATTTCATTGAGTTCTTCGAGAGCTGAAGCCAAGGTGGTGGACTTGCCCGACCCGGTGGTTCCGGTGACAAGGATGAGTCCGGAGCGGCGGTGAATCCAGTGGCGGATGAGGTCGGTGGGGAGGCCGAGTGAATCGAGCGGCGGGATGATCGCCTTGATGGGGCGGATGGCGGCGGAGAGGTTTCCCATGGCGCGATAAAGATTTGCCCTGAGGTAGCCGCCGTCTCTCATCTGGTAACGCGAATCGATCTCATTGGCAGAAGCCGGGTCGACGCCACAGGCGAGCCAAAGATTGGACATTTCCTGGTGCGACATGGTCGAGTCGGGGACAGGCACGACCTCCCCGTTGATGCGAACACGGCTCCGTTGACCTTCACTCAGAAAGATGTCGGTTGCCCCCTGGGTGAGCCACACATCGATGGCGGATTCGAGTTCGTCGAGAGTCATTGAGGGAACATTCACCTGTCTGCATGAATGGGCAATGAACAAAGGCAGAATTTGTTGGAGATCTACTCGGCAAAAATTCCGGTGGTGACCGGAGGGGTTTCGTGATCTTCGTAAATGATGCGGATGGAGGCTTCCGGGAATTTTTTGAAGAGTGCTTTGGGATCGTCCGAAAGGCAGGCGGCGGTTGCCAGGGGATCGGTCATTTTGGCTTCCGGCATAATGACGGAGGCGGCGCGGCGGGTGGTGAGTCCGAGTCCGGTGCGGAGATCGATGAGGTGGGAATAGGTTTTGCCTCCGGTGGTGACGCGCTGGAAAAGATCACCGGAGGTTGAGACGGCGCAGTTTTTGAGCGGCACGCTTTCGGTGGGAGTGAGGCGGAAGGTGCGAAGGCCGATATTCCACCCTTCTTTTCCAGGTGGCGGGTCACCCATGCGCAAGTCTCCGGCGGCGGCGACGAGGGTTTGGGTGAAGCCCATTTTGACAAGGTGTTCGAAGATGAGATCGGCTGCAAAGCCTTTGGCAATGCCTCCAAGGTCGAGTTGCAAGTCCTTGCGCTTCACGGCGATGGTTCGTCTTTCTTCATCGAAGATCAGGAATTCGATCCCGCAGCGGCTGCGGGCGGCTGAGATTTCCTCCTCGGACGGGACCTTCCTGGTTCTGCGGGTTTCACGCCAGAGGTGGGTGAGCGGGCCGAAGGTGGGGTCGAAGATTCCCCCGGTTTCTTTGGCCAGTTTCTTACCGAGGAGGAGGACGTCGAAGAGTTCCTTGCTGACGGGAACGGGCACGCCGGGTTCAGATTTGGTGAGGCGGTTGAGTTCGGAGTTTGGGTCGTAGTCGGTGGCGCGATGTCCGAAGTCTTCGGCAAGATCCAGCGCCTCTTGCATGGCAAGATAGCCTTCCCCGGGGTCTTTGCCATGGGTGATGATTTTGAAGAGGGTGCCCATGAGCGGGCGCTCGCTTTCGACGCGCACGATGGCGGGTGGTTCATGCGATTTTTCCTCTTCAGCAGGGCGCTTGTCCTGACCGCAGGCCGAAAGGAGGAGGAGGGGGAGCAGAAGGTAGCGCATCACAGGTCTTCAAGAAATTCGACGAGGGAGGGATATTGGTATTCCGCTGCCGAAAAATCAATGCATTGCGTGATCCGGTTTGGGATGGCTGCGACGGGACAGCCAACTTCGTGGGCGGACTTCATTCCGTTGAGAGAGTCCTCGATGACGAGGCATTTTGGAGCGGGCAGTCCGATGCGCCTGACTGCTTCGGCGTAAAGGTCGGGTGCAGGCTTGATGCGAGGGGCGTCTTCGCGCGCGATGATGTGATCGAATGATTCGAGAAGATCCAACTTCTCGAGCCAGCCATCGACCCACTTGTGGTTGGAGCTGGAGACAATGGCGGTCGGTATTTCCCTTTCCTGGCAAAAGTCAACGGCATCGCGAACGCCCGGCATGGCGTCCAGTTTGGCAATCTCCTCCCGGATCCACTTGTTGCGGGCGATTCCGATGGTTTGCCAGTCGAAGGTCTTACCGGTGAGGTCTTCGAGCATGGTCTCGGGTGACCAGGTGTTGAAGTCCGAGCCGATGCATTTCACGTATTCCTCGAGGGGCAGGTCATGGCCGTTCTCGACGAAGACCCCGCGCATCGATTCATAAATCGACCATTCGGTGTCGAGGATGACTCCATCGAAGTCAAAGAGGATGGCATCAGCTTCCATGCGTGAGAGGTAGCTTGGATTGGCGAGGTGGCAATGAGGAATGACTGTTTCCTTCAACCCAAAGCGAAGATTTCGATTAGGTTCGGTGAAGAATGAGGGATTGAAATTCCACCAAAAATTGAAAGGGTCGGTGATGAATTTTTCGGTCGATGACGCGCGGATCCACATGGTGGCCAAGTCCGGAGTCACCGAAGAGACCCCATTTGGGCCGGAGGTTCTGGTCTACAAGGTGCTGGGAAAAATGTTCGCGACCCTGGGGTTCGAGAACGAAGTCGGGCGTATGAATTTGAAGTGTGATCCGGATCGTGCGCTGGAGTTGCGTGACGAGCATGAGGCGGTCCTGCCGGGTTACCACATGAACAAGAAGCATTGGAATACCCTGGTTCTGGATGGCTCTTTATCGGGTGATTTGGTGAGTGAACTGATCGATCACTCCTATGATTTGGTGGTAGAGGGAATGTCGAAAAAATTGAGAGAGAGTCTGGAGAAATGAAATTGGTTATCGGCGATATTCATGGCTGCCGGACGGCGCTGGAGACGATGTTCGAGGTGGTTGTGCCCTCAAATGAGGATTTGATTGTGACCTTGGGAGATTATGTGGACCGGGGGCCCGATTCAAAAGGAGTGATCGATTATTTGCTTGAGAAAAAGAGAACCCACAAACTGGTTCATCTGATGGGGAATCATGAAATCCAGATGATTAGGGCTCTGGAAAGCAAGCAGGACTGCGAGCGGTTTTTGAGTGGCATGTGCGGAGGGCGGGACACGCTCGAGTCTTATGGCGGAGGTTTTGAAGACGTTCCGGAAGAGCATTGGGAGTTCATCAAGAAGGCAGAGCTCTATCACGAGCTGGACGCTTTTATTTTGGTCCACGCCGGAGTGGAGGCTGGTCTGCCGGTTGATGAGCAGGACCGGGAGACTTATTACTATCAAAGGTTTTACAGTCAGCAGCCACATCGGTCTGGAAAGACGGTGGTGTGCGGCCATACCATCCAGGGTGACCTGCCAACAAATTTGGGCTACGCGATTTGTCTCGATACCTGTGCTTATGGTGGAGGGTGGCTGAGTGCGCTGGATTTGGATTCCGGGAGGATTTGGCAGACCAACGAAAAGGGCGGATCCCGCGAGATGATGCTGGGAGACCTGCCGGTGGGTTAATCGACCTCGAAGGTGATGGGATTGAATCCCATGCCACGAATGCCCGAGCCGGTGTTGAAGTAGGTCACTCCGTCGTGGAGGTGGCTTGAAAACGGCATGTGGGAATGACCGAAGTAGCATTTCGAAACATTCTCAAGCTCATCGTTGAGGAAGCCCGCCACTCTTGCAACGGTGGCGGCTTCGCGAAAGTAGAGTTGGTGAAACAGGCGGCTGAGACCGCAGGCATCAACGAGTCGGTAGAGCTTCCTGGACAACGTCCCCTTCGGAGAATCCTGACTCCAGGCCTGACGATATTGCCTGAGTTTCTCCGGGGTCATCCCCCAGTTGCTGCAATCGCCGTGGAGGAAGAGGTGGGAGCCCAGACGAAGGTGATCCTCGTGAAGGTGGAATTTGGGATGTGAGGGAATTCGTTCGCGAAAGCGGGTGAGGCAATCGTGGTTTCCCAACACGTAGTGGATTTCCAGCGTTGGAAAGCGGTTCCTGAGTTTTTTCAGCCAGCATAAGGCCGCCTCAATACTCTCTTCTTCGCTGCTGAAATGGCTCCAGCGAAAGTCGAAGGTGTCGCCGTTGAGGACGAGGATTTTAACGGTCCCGAGTCGGGGAAGGATTCCGTCAAAAAGAGTTTCGCCATCGGAGCGACCAGCAAAGAGGTGGAGGTCGGAGACGACGAGGCCGGTCATTCTTTAGAGAAGCTTCGACCTTAAACCTTCGGTGACAATCCTCGGGTTGGCTTTCCCCTTTGAGGCTTTCATGACCTGGCCGGTGAGGAAGTTGAGGAGCTTTTCGTTGCCGCCCTGGATCTCGGCCACCTTATCGGGGTTGGCGGCGATCACTTCGTCGATGAGGGAGTCGATGGCTCCGGTGTCAGCGGGTTCGAAGCCCATTTCCTTGGCGAGAGCGGCGGGGTCTTTTTCCGGGGCGTCCCAAAGGGCGGTGAATAGTTCCTTGGCCTGGCTGTTGGAAACAGTGCCGGCTTCAATGAGATTGAGAACGTCGGAGAGCTTTGCCGGGGTGACGGGGGAGTCCTGGATCTCGACGGACTTTTCGTTGAGGAGTCCGAGGAGGTTGTTGATGATCCAGTTGGCGACCTTCTTGCCGGGAGCCTTGGCCGAGGCAACGGTGGCTTCAAAGTACGAGACAAGCTGGACATCAGAGGTGATGACCGAGGCATCGTAATTGGTTAGTCCAAGCTCTTTCTGGAAACGGGCCGATTTTTCGTGCGGGAGTTCGGGGACGAGAGGGCGGACTTTCTCGATGTAGGCTGCGGTTTTTACCGGGAGGAGATCGGGATCAGGGAAGTAGCGGTAGTCGTGGGCGTCTTCCTTGGTGCGCATTTCCTGGGTTTCGCCGAGATCCTCGTCCCAACGCCAGGTGGCCTGAACGAGGGTTTCGCCATTGTCGAGCGCTTCGCATTGGCGGGCGACTTCGTAGTGAATGGCGCGCCGCACGGCCGAGGTGGAGTTCATGTTTTTGAGCTCGATTTTGGTGCCGAGGGGATCGCTTTCGTTTTTGCGCACCGAGATGTTCACGTCGCAGCGCATCTGGCCCTTGTCCATGTCGGCATCCGAGATGCCTCCGGCGATGAGGATTTGCTGAAGAGACTTCAGGTAGGCGAATGTTTCTTCGGCGGACTCAATGTCGGGCTCGGTGACGATTTCCATGAGCGGGGTGCCGGCCCGGTTGAAATCGATGAGGGTGGTTTTGGCGAGGTGAGTGGACTTGGCGACATCTTCCTCGAGGTGAATGCGATTGAGCTCCACGACCTTGCCGGGGTTCTTGATCTTTTTCTGGGCGTCTTTGGGATAGTTGTGATCGTAAAGAGGGACTCCGCCGCCGAGGCAGAGGGGAAGGTCCATCTGGGTGATCTGGTAGTCCTTCGGCATGTCCGGGTAGAAGTAGTTCTTGCGATCCCAAACCACGGTGGGCGGGGTGGAGCAGCCGAGAAGCATGCCTGACAGGATGGTGCGCTCGATGGCAAACTCATTGAGCACCGGCAGGGCACCCGGGAGTCCCAGGCAGGTTGGGCAGGTGTGGGTATTCGGTTCGTCCGCAAAGGAGGTTTCACATCCGCAGAACATCTTGGTGTTCGTTTTGATCTGGCAATGGACCTCGAGTCCGATGGTGACGATGTAGTCTGAAACTGGCACGGGCTTTGTTTAAACGGGAAATCGGTGAATCTAAAACCCTAAACCTGCCGAGGTTCGATTTTGGTGGGAAAAATCCAACATGCGGCGCGGTTTCGGTCCTTGTCACGGTTGTTTGTGAATTCGTATGCTTAAAAAATGCTCCGCCACCTCCTTATGGTTTCTCTGTTTTTTGTAACCCGCATGGCTTCTGCCCAGGTTCCGGTAATCGAGAGTTTTTCCGTTGATTCGCCGGTAATCAATGTGGGGGGCTCTGCCACTCTGAGCTGGGAGGTGTCCAATTTCGATTCTCTCACGATCAATGGAGCTGCCGTTGAGAATGGCGCGGTTGAGGTTCCGGTTTCGCCCCTTGTTACGACTTTATACACACTCAGTGCAACGAATGCGTTGGGTTCCAGCAGTGCCCAGGTCACCGTGGCGGTGCAGGATGCCCCGGGACTGATTCCGGCAACAGGTCGCTTTATTGAGTTGGTGAAAAATACACCTTCAAATACACGGCTTCACATTTCGGAAATCGAAGCCTTTGCACCAGGGGAGACTCCCGACGAGGTCGATGCTGATGGCACCAGCCAGAACGATCTCGTCCAGGCCGGTGCTCCGTCAACGGAGTATCCGCCGACCACGACCTCAATCCAGCACGGTCAGGCCAATTCGGTTTATGATGGTGATTTGGAGGCTGGTGCGGCGGTTTGGTCGACCAATCCGGGATTACCCGAGGTTCCCCGATATATGCTCGATCTTGGGAGAACGGAGGAAATTGACAAGGTGAGGATTTTTGGTCGGGCCGACACGTGCTGCACGGATCGACTCGAGAATTTTGTCGTGAACATATACGAGGACAATGGATCGGGGCTTCCGGGAGAACTTGTCAGTTCGGCGGCATTCCCCGGGACCGCGCCCTTTGGAAACAGCGGCTTCGTGGAGTTGGAGCTCGCCACGCCGGATCCGGGAATCACCCGTTTTGTAGCCGATCAAACGCTCCTTCCCGAAGGGGGGGCTTTGACCCTCTCGTGGACTGTGAATACCAATACGACTTCGGTGGTAATCGACCAAGGGGTGGGTGATGTCACCAGCCTGACTGATGCCTCGGGTGAGGGAAGTATCACTCTGAATCCCGGGCCAACCGCGAGCCTGACTTACTTGCTGACCACAACCCGTCCCGCGGGCACCAGTGCAGCTGCGGTCGCGGTGGAGGTGACCGATCAACCGGTTATTTTTTCGTTTGGCGCGGGGGAATCGCTCGTCGCACCCGGGACTTCGGTGACCTTGAACTGGGATGTCGCCAACACCACCGCACTGGATCTCAATGGCACGGATGTCACCGGGCAATCGAGCCTTGTGGTCACGCCCTCGACCACCACGGATTACACCCTGACCGCGAGCAATGTAAACGGAACGATTTCGAAAGAGTTGCGGGTCAGGGTTGTTTTGCCCGGCGAGCCCATCATTTCGGAATTCCTCACGCAGAACGACAGTGGTTTGCTCGATGAAGATGGCGGCGCTTCCGACTGGATCGAAATCCACAATCCGGGCAACGATCCGGTTCTGTTGGGAGGGTATTATTTGACGGATAATAGCGCCAATCCCACGAGGTGGACTTTTCCCAATACGACCCTGGAACCGGGCGGGTATTTGGTCGTGTTTGCCAGCGGCAAGGATCGGGCGGTGGCGGGTTCCGAGTTGCATACGAATTTCAGCCTTTCTTCGAATGGTGAATATCTCGCTCTGGTGAAGCCGGATGGTTTTACCCGGGTCTCCGAATTTACCCCGACCTATCCCGAGCAACGCGTCGATGTTTCTTATGGTTTCGATTTTGAGGCCGCGGAAGACGGGTTCTTCACGACTCCTACTCCGGGGGCGGCCAATGCGGCGGGTTTTTCGGACTTCGTTTCAGATACGTCTTTTTCAGTGGACCGCGGGATTTATGACAACCCGGTTTCGGTTGTAATTTCCACCGCGACACCAGGGGCGGAGATCCGTTATACTCTGGACAACTCAAAACCAACTGCCAACACCGGCATGGTCTACAGTTCACCGGTCGTTATTTCCGGGACCACGGTCTTGCGTGCCGCTGCGTTTAAGGAGGGATGCGTGCCGACAAATGTCGACACTCACACCTACATTTTCACGTCTGATGTAATCGCCCATCCCAATATGGATACCGGGGTGACCCAGGACCCGGTGTATGGCCCGCAGATGGATGAATCGCTCAAGTCAATCCCAACCTTGTCGCTTACCTTTCAGGGAGATGTCAATCGAACCGAACGCGAGGTGTCGTTTGAGATGATCAATTTCGAAGACGGTCATGCGCAGGTGGATGCGGGAATGGAGCGCTTTGGAGGATACGTCACCAACTTCGCCAAGGTCAGCATGCGGGTGATTTTCAGAAAGCAATACGGGCCCGGCAAGCTGGAGTTTCCGCTCTTTGAAGATCAGGACTATGACATCCCGCCCGCGGAGCAATTCGATGGTCTCGACATCCGTGCAGGAAACCATGACATGTCTGCGCGGGGTGCCTACATGTCCGGCCGCTTTGTCGATGACTCCATGATTGAGATGGGCCAGATCGCCTCGCACGGACGGTTCGTGCATCTCTATCTCAACGGAATCTACTGGGGCCAGTATCATCTGCGCGAGCGATGGAATGCCTCCATGCTTTCCGAGTATTTTGGAGGGGTAAAAGAAGACTACGAAGCGATCAACGCGAACAACGCCGGCGACCAGTTTTTGACCGGGGTTCCCTATGATGGCGATGGCACCTATTGGAATGAAACGCAGGCTCTTTTGAATGGGGCCACGCCATTTGCGTCGGCGCAGTCCCACCTCGATATGGCAAACATGATCGACTTCACCTTGCTCTGGGTCAGCGGCAATTCCGAGAGCGAGTTTCGCAGTGCCGGCTCGGTTCCTCTGGGAGTTCCGTTCAAGTTTTTCATGAAGGATCCAGACGGCTTTCTGAGGCCTCCGGGCCATCCTGCCGATCACAATGGACCACTCAATGCGATGGCCAAACTCAGGGCTGAAGGGGACCCCGAATATCAGGTCCTTGTTGCTGATCGGATTCACAAGCACTTCTTCAATGACGGAGCCTTAAGCCCGGCAAAGGCGGTCTCTCGTCTGCAGCGACGGGTGGATCAGGTTGAGCAGAGTTTTCTCTCGGAATCAGCAAGATGGGGATACCGTTCTCCGCAATCGTGGCGGTCCTACCAGGACAACCTGCTCAACAACCAACTTCCAAATCTCGCCCCGACCATGATCAACCGTTTCCGGAGTGCCGGGATGTACCCCGGGCTTGATGCTCCTGTTTTCAATCAGCATGGCGGTCCGGTTACCGATGGCTTCCAGTTGGCGATGGCAGGAGCGGGGGGCACGATTTATTACACAACGGATGGGAGCGATCCCCGCACTCCGGCGGACCCGGTCGTGGTCGATCCTCCGGTCACTTTGTTATCGGGAAATGCCTCCAAAACGGTTCATGTTCCGGTGAATGCCACCGATCAATTCACCGATGGAAATGGCACGGCGTGGAATCTTGCCGGCTTCGATGACTCGTCGTGGATCTCGTCCTTTGGGGGAGTGGGATATGAGGCAGGAAGCGGATATCAAAGCTACATCAGCATCGATGTGCTCTCACAAATGAGGAATCAGGAAACCTCCTGTCTGATTCGAATTCCGTTCACGCCGGCGGTCGGAGTATTGGACGATAAAACTTCGGCGACCTTACGGATGCAATACGACGATGGTTATGTCGCTTATTTGAACGGAACAGAGATTGATCGCCAAAATTTTCAGGGCACTCCGAACGGGGATTCCTCCGCAGATTCGCAACACAGCGACGGGCAGGCCGTGGTTTTTCAATCGGTGAATATTTCTGATCACCTCGGGCTAATTCAAGAAGGGCAGGAAAACATTCTCGCGATTCACGGGTTGAATGTCAGCACGAGTTCCTCGGACTTCCTCATCAATGCCGAACTCGAGGTTGGCAATGCTCCGGTTGGTGGTGGAAACGGCGGTGGGATTTCGGACAGTGCGATTGAATACAGCTCGGCCCTCCCGATCAATTCAAACACGACCGTTAGAGCCCGGGTCCGCGATGGGGCGGGCACCTGGTCTGCGCTCACTGAGGCGGATTTTTTCCCGACAACCGAGGCGCTCGTAATTTCCGAAATCATGTATCAGCCGGGTCCCGTGACGCCTGCCGAACTGGAGGCCGGTTTCAACGATCCCTCCGACTTCGAATTCCTTGAGATTTTCAACTCGGGAAGCTCAACGATTGATCTCAACGGGGTCTCATTCTCGGAAGGGATCACCTTTGACTACTCAGGGTCGAACATCACGAGTCTTCTTCCCGGAGAGCGGGCCTTGATTGTGGAGAATCAGGCCGCATTCGAATTCCGCTATGGAGCGGGCCATCCTATTGCCGGTCAGTTTGGCGGGAAACTCCGGAATGAGGGAGAGCAACTGTCTCTGCTCAATTCGGTGGGTGATCCGCTTCGCCGCTTCGTCTATGGCACGACTTCGCCCTGGCCGGCAGAGCCCGCCGGAAATGGTCCTTCGTTGGTCCTGGCCTCGCCGTTTTCTTCACCTGATCACTCTCTTCCATCCAGTTGGGCGGCAAGTGAATTGATCGGCGGAACGCCGGGAGGAGACAACCAGTCGTTACTTACTTTTGCTGATTGGGCGGAAGTCAATGGAGTGACCGACCCCAACGCGGATGATGATGGCGACAGTCTGACGAACCTTCAGGAGTTTGTGCTTCTCTCTTCTCCTCTGGCTTCCAATCCCTCGCCGCTAGATCCGGCAAAGGTGGTGAATAATCGCCTCGTTCAAGAGATCACCTACAATCTGAAGGCGGGCGAGGTTCTGCTTTCGGCATGGACCTCAAGTGATCTCGCGATTTGGTTGCCGGCGGAGATCGGACACACCATCTATCATGGAGACGGAACCGCGACCACGACCTTCCGCAGTGCCTCGTCCTTCATTGACACCCCCCTGGAGTTTATTCGTCTGCAGTTTTCGACGACGCCTTAACAGTGTTTTGCTAACGGAGTCGGATCGTGTCCTGCCAGTTGGCAATGCCTTTGGAATTGATGTTGATGTTGAAGCTGGGATTAAACTGCGAAAGCAGGACCGTGCCCGTTGTGGAGTAGCGGTAGCCGTTGCTTCCGGTAAACGAGCGATTGACATACTGACTGGAATTTTGGTTGCCGCTCACGCTGTAAGAAAGCTGATGCTGTTCTCCATTCTCAAGAGTGACTGTGACCAAGAAATCCATCTCAACTATTACGGCTTCTTTCTCCCGGATGACGATTTGTCCCTGGTTGTTTGTGGACTTGTTTTCGACTACGTTTACCCGCTCTCTCACAAAAGGGTTGCCGTCGAGCTGCACGCTTGTCACCCGAAGAGGAGCCGCGCCCCGGTAAGTTGAACCATCAGATTTTGACCAGATGCCGTTACCTTGGTAGGTGTCCCCCGGTCCACAGTTATTCAACAAAAGGATGGGAATACCGAGGGCAAGGGTTTTGGCGGATTTCAGGATTAGGTTTTTCATAATGGTTCAATAGGCTCGGAATTATCCCAATTTCAGTCAAGATGATCCCCTTCCCGGTCTCCGGGGAAGATATTTGGATTTCTTCTGGAGTTGCGGTTCTCCCGAAATAGGTGAGGATCAGTCATGCTCTGACTCCTTTGTAAAGCAGCCGAGAAAAAATCCGGTCGGATTTTTCTTGGGGTCGTCGCTCTGGTTGTTCTGGCGCTGGTGATCTATTCCAAGAGGAATGGATAAATGGCGGTGGAATAGAAGGATTGGGAACTGGTTTGGGAGTGGAAGATGACAATGACTTTGCGAACCGAGTGATTTTTGACAACGTCACGATTGAAGGTTTGTCGGGACCACCGGCGGATGGCGAGCTTGCATTGTCGATCTCGCCAATGTCCGCTGATCCGGATCTCTTTGATTTCGCCTGGAATAGCAAAACTGGTTTTGTTTATGACCTGGTAAGCAGTGATGACCTTACCGAACCCATTGAAAACTGGACGGTCTGGGAAGGACAAAGTGACATTCCCGGGACTGGTTCTGAAATCACGATCTCCGAAGTGTTCAGTGGTGACTCGAAACGATTTTTTGCAATCGTTGAAAAAGTCTCTGCTGACGCAGGAGGCTAGATCCATGCGGCGGGGGGCGCTGCGAAAGAAAGTGGCGGGCGGGAAGGTAATCTCTAGGTATGAAGAGATCCCTTTTTCTTGCCCTTCTTCCGATCATTGGACTCGGCCTTTATGCGGCCAAGGTGAAGTCCATGTCCGAGGCCGATCTGGTGCAGGCCAACCTGCCCAAGATCGAAAAGCCGAAGAAGAAGCACCAGATTCTCTGTTTTTCGAAGCCTTATGGTTTTCGCCACAACTCCATCGAAATCGGAGAAACGATGCTTCGGGTGATGGGGGAGGAGACGGGACTTTTCGAGGTGACCTTTTCCAACGATCTGGTGCACTTCGAACCGGAGAATATCACGAAATTTGACGCCATTTGCTTCAACAACAATACCCACATTCAAAAGGGAATGAAGGATGAGGCGCTTCGCGAATCGTTGATTAGTTACGTGAAAAAGGGGGGAGGGATCTTTGCGATTCACTCGGCGACAGATGGAGGTTGGCCGGAGTATGTCGATATGATTGGCGGGAACTTTCAGAGCCATCCCTGGGGGGCGGGCGGAACCTGGGACATTGCCAACGAGGATTCGAAACACCCTATCGTGAAAGATGTTCACGGTGGCAAAGGATTTCAGCTGAAGGACGAGCTATACGTTTACAAAGACTTCGACCGGGCCGATCAGCGGGTGTTGATGGCGCTGGATATGAACAGCGAGGTCAATGGCAAGAGAAAGGGGCCCCGTGACGACAAAGATTACGCCCTCGCATGGGTGAAAAAGTACGGGAAAGGGCGCGTTTTCGTGAGCGCCTTCGGCCACAACAAGGAAGTCTTCTACAATCCCGAAATTCTTAAGATGTGGGTGGAGGGATTCCGTTACGTGCTGGGCGAAATCGACGTGGAGACCAACTCAATTCCCAAGCCGGCCTTCAATTTGCCAAAGTAGGTTTTACTTCCAGCGGTAAACGTTGAGGCCTTTGAGGTGGCGGATGTAGAGTTCGTCACCACAAACAGCGAGGTGGGCCCAAGTGTCCGGAGTCTCAAGCTTGACCTCGGAGAGAAGTTTAAAGCTCTTGGGGTTGGCCTCGATGTGGAGAAGGGTTCCGCGTTGGTCCAGAGCGAGGATTCGATTCCCTTGCGTGACCATGGACCAGTATTCGCCGAACTTTTCGTCCGAGCTCCAAAGGGTTTTTCCGCTTTCGGGATCGAGGCAATGAAAGCTTTTGTCGCGACCGTGCAGGTAGATTTTCCCGTCGATGACAACAGGTGAGGACATGTAGCCTTCACGTTTTGAATCGTTCCAAAGTTGGGTTGCGGCGAGGAATTTGTCTTTCTTGGCGATGTCGTAAAGGAAGGAGCCTCCGCCATAAGTGGCGGTGAAGATTTTATCACCGACAGGAGTCGGGGGGAGGATGTTCATACCGCGGAAGGCTTTGACCGGAGTGGTCCAGACCGCTTTACCATTCGAGGGGAGAATTCCACCAAGGGTGCTGCGGGTCTGCACGAGAATTTGGTCCACTCCCTGAATGGTGGCGCGGAAGGGTGAGGAGAAGGCACTGCCGAACATGGCACGCTCGTCGGCCATGGCCTGCCAGACCGTCTTGCCATCGCTCTTTTTGATTTTACGCAGAGCGGTGCCGACTTGCACGTAGATGTGGTCGTCATCGAGAAGGGGAGAGGAGACAAATCCAAAGGAGGGAAGGGGTGTCTTTTCCTCGGAGGGGTAGTCACGGCGCCATTTTTCTTTTCCGGTCTCGACGTCAATCGCAACAAGGACATCGCGCATTCCGCCGACAAAGAGGGTCTTGCCATCGGTGGCGGGAGTGCAGCGGACCCAAGAGCCGTTTTTGGCGGCGTAGAAGGGAACCCTCATCGAGCCGGCCCAGTCATTGTCCCAGACCTGCTTGCCGGTTTTTCGATCAAAAGCGCGGACAATTTCGGTTTTCTTTTCCTTGGTTTCGACGGTGAAAACCTTTGATCCGGCAATGATGGGACTGGAATATCCCTCGGCAAGATCGACGGACCATAGGAGTTTCAGATTCTCTTTGGAGAGAGATTTGGGCCACTGGGCGGCCTCCTTGTGGATTTTGCCATCGCGGGTGGGGCCGCGCCACTGGACCCAATCTGCGGCGGAGAGGAAGGTCGTGCCAAGGGTGAGGGAGGTGATGACGCTCTTGATCATTTCTAACAGATCATCCCGTTTTTTGGATGTGCAAGTGCGGGGATGAATGAAATTTCACGGCCTTTTGGGCCGTTTTGACTGCTACGATGATTAAAATAGCATGCACACTGGCCCTTGCGGCCTCGGTTGCCGCTTCACGGGCGGACGACGGATGGGTCTCGATTTTTGATGGGGAGACGCTCAAGGGATGGACGAATTCCAAAGGTGGAGAGGTTCAGGAGGGGGCCTGGGTGGCGGAGGACGGGGTGTTACACCGGAAGGCGAAGGGCGGGGACCTTTACTCGGCCAGAGAATACGCTGACTTTGAGTTTCGTTGGGAGTGGAAGATTTCGCCCAAAGGAAACAGCGGGGTGAAGTATCGGGTGACGCAGTATGGGAATCAGTTGCTGGGGCCGGAGTATCAGGTGCTGGATGACGCGCATCCGGATGGCGCAAAGAGCGTGAAGCGGCAGGCTGGGTCGCTCTATGATTTGCTGGCTGCAAATGACAAAAAGAAGCTAAATCCGGTGGGCGAATGGAATTCCTCACGCGTGGTTGTGAAGGGAAAACATCTCCAGCACTATTTGAATGGAGAGCTTGTGGTGGATGTCGTGGTGGGCAGTGACCGTTGGAAAGAGGCTCACAAGAAATCCAAGTTCAAGGGGAAAGAGGACTTTGCGCACAATGCCAGCGGCCGGATCTATCTGCAGGATCACGGAGATGAGGTTTGGTATCGCAAGCTCGAGATCAAGGAGTTGAAATAGGCTCCACTTCAGCTCAAAAAAAAGCGGCGTCTCCCGATTTCGGGGACGCCGTTTTTGCCAAAGGAAGGTGAGGGTTACTCTGCAACGACGATGCGGAAGTAAGATTCCGCGGGAGCGCCGATTCCGGTTAGGTCAAAGTCTCCGGAGCCGGTTTCGGTCAGGGGGGCATTGGCTGCCGGGAAGTTGAAGCCGAGGTCGGTCCAAGTGACAAGGTCGGTGCTGAATTCGATCCGGTAGGTCTTGCCGGGAACGCTGGTCCAAAAGGTGCTCACAATGTTTTCATCAATGGTGTAGCTGGTAATCCTGAGATTTGAACTTGCATCGTTGGCCGCGGTGCCGGCGAGGAATTCGGCGTAGTTGGATTGGCCGTCCTTATCGAGATCCGTGTTGCGATCCGTTGGGTCGTTGGGGTTCAGGCCGTTTGCAATCTCATAGTCGGTTGGAATGCCATCGGCATCGCCGTCTTGTGAGAAGGGCTCGGTCGAGAAGAGAAGGTTGCTGACCACGAAGTTTTCGTTGCCACCAACCCCTTGCCCGCTGATGACGACGAACGCCTCCTGGGCTGCTGCCGGGATTTCAGCGGTCAGCGGGAAGGTTGTGGTTAAGATCGCTGACGCGGTGGTTCCGTTGCGGTTGAATTCATCGCGGGTTCGGTTGGCGTTGTAGTTCTCCGCATTGGTGGTGTATGCGACATCGGTTTGGAGGTCTGTGCCCGGAGTCCCGCTGTAACCGTTGATGAATCCGTTGGCGGGGCCATTTGCTCCTGCGGTCGTGCCGGTTGTCGCGGGGCTTCCGTCTCCGGTATCGTATGGCGCGACCAGATTGACGATGAAAACGGTGTCATCGACGCGGTAGTACAGTTCGGCGCGGAAGCGATCTCCGGTCTCGAAGTTTGAGGTGGTGCTGGTCTCCGAGGCGCGCATGACAGCCGAAAAATAAACGGTGTCCCGGGTGCTGAGATCGATCGTTTCCGAAACAACATCCTGAACCGTGGTAGGGTTGCCCGTCAGGGTCAGGGTGCGGGTTGTGACATCGTTGACCCAATTTGCCGAGGGGGCAATTACCGGGCTGCTCTTCACATCCGCAAGGTTTCCGGAGAGGTCGCTTTGTCCGATGAGGTAGCGACCGGGGACGTTGACTGTCACGTTTTGGGAAACGTTGCGGTAGCTGCGGTCCACGATTTCGAAGGTGAATGCTCCCTGCACGAGGGGGGCCGGAAGGGTGAAGGTGACGATTCCAAAATCTCCGGCATTCGGAGAGATGGCGTTGGAATTGATTTTCCAGCCCGGCCCTCCGAAAGCTCCGAGAATCTCGAGGTCGAAAGTAAGAGTGTCATCATCAAAGCCGGGCCCGTTTTCTACGCGGGTGACGTTACCCGGAGCGGAGACGGTGAGATCGGGGTTTTCCAGAGCCAGTGGCAGGCTCACGGTCTTGGTCGGGTCGAGATCATCAGTCAAGGTGACCGTGACGGGAGTCCGGAACGGGCGGAATGGACCGAAGGTTACGGGATTGGCATCGGCATAGAGTCCGGAGACCGGGCTCTCATTGCTGGTCCAGCCGGTGCTGGCACCGAGGTTGGCGGCGGAGATGACCAGATCGGAGGTGAAGACATCATCACCGGGATCGTCCGTGCCTTTGTTGTCATAAACCGGTGGCAACGCGTAGGCTTCGAGCGCGGGATCGGCGACTTCAAATCCAAGGTTGCTGATGGTGAAGGTCTCGTTGTTTGAATCATTGATCGCCTCGATCACGAAACGGGCTGAATTGACGGAAGCCGGAATGATGGTATCCAGCGTGAGAACAAAGCTTCCCTCTCCCGGAGCGAGTTCCAAGTCGGTCAGCAGGCCGTCGCGGGTGATGACATCGTGGCGATCGATCAAGGTGACCGGGTTATCAGTGTCACCATCGATGATGAGAAAGGCGTTGAAGATGTCTTCCACTTCGTTGCCGGAGGAGCTGTCGATCACGGAGAGAGTGCCGGTGAAGCGGACATCAGGTTGGCCGGTGAGATCAACTTCAGAAGAGGTGATGTTGTAAAGTGGAGCGGTTCCTCCGGGATTGTTGAGGGTGAGAGTTTGCATCACCTCGTCGAAGAGCCAGCCTGTGGTGTCAAGGTCACCTGTCGTGACGATGGGAGAGTTGCTGACCCGATCGAGACCGATGATGCGCTGGGGTAGAATTTCCACACTTGTGGTGCAGCTGGCATTGGTGGAGTCGGCAATTTCGACCACCAGGCTCCCCGAGGAAAACTCGGAGACCGGAATGTTTTGAAGGGTAACCGCGGTATTGTAGGCACCGGTGGTTCCGATGAGGGAGCTTCCGGCCGGACCGATGATTTGCCAGGTCGCAGCGGTGGTGCCTTCGGGGACGATGGTGAGATCCGTCGTAATGGTGTCGTCGGCGGGATCTGCCGGAGTGCCACCAAGGTCACGGGTTGAAGTTGCGGCAGATCCCGTGATCAGGCAGTCGGTGACTTGGGCTGCGAATTGAACGGCCATCGCGAGGTCGGAGCTGGTTGAGGAGCTGTTGTGAACGGAGACCGCGAGAGTGTGTTCTCCGGGGGCGAGGCGGCTGAGGCTGCCAATCAAAGTGGCATTGGCGCCCACGGCTGGATCCGCCTCGTTGCTGCCACCGGTGCGGGTTCCCACGGGGAGTGAGAGTTCGGCGGTGCGAATGACCGACTCGGTGTTGGCGGTTCCGGCGGCTCGTGCTGTAAAATCGTCGAGAGCATCCTGGGGCATGTTGATTTCCAGGATCAATTCTCCATCGAGGTAGATGAAGCCGCCGTCATCAAGTAGGTAACGAATGGTTGGGTTGACGTAAAAATTGCCATCGTCCGGCACGGTGAAAGTCGTGCGGAAATAGGCTGTGAAACGGTCTCCGCTGGTTGGAGTCGAGAGGCTGGTCCCCAAGGATTGAAACTCTGGATTGGCGGTGTCTGCGGTGTAGCTGAGGGCGCCGTATCCGAGGGGCCCCTGACCGCTGCCGGATTCAAAGCCGAGGCCACTTGTTGTGAAGGAAGGACCGGCATAGGTCGAATCAAAGCCTGCTTCGGAGGCGAACCAAGGAGTGGATCCCTCGGGATGAGGGGTTGTTGGCCCCGAACCGGCCGGGAGGGCTCCGGCAGTCGGGTGGAAGTAGTTCCACGTCTGGTTCCAGTCGGTGAGAGTGGTCTGGCCGTTCAGGAATCCGGGAAGCGAGGCCAGAAAGAACGCTGCTGGAATTTGATAGGAGGGGTGTTTCATTGATCTAATTGTTCGAATGATTCGTAGGTAAATCCGTGAGGATCGCTCGGAAAGCTGGGCGGTTCACCTATCGAAAGCGACCGTCTTTTTCTTAGAACGCGATTTTTTTTAGAAAAAATCAGCCGATTTCCGGTTGATATTGCGAGATGTTAAATCTTTCAGCTTGGTGTGGTTGATCGAAATTGATAGAGATTCATGCTGATGATGAATCGTTTCTTATTTTTTTTACCTGTCTCAATATTCACTTCCCATGGGGATACCGTCGGACTTTGGCGATTTGAGGAGGAGGGTGCGGCCGAAGGCCAATCTGTGGTCCTTGCCGTGAATGAAGCTAATCCGGGATCTCTGGATGCGACAAACTCATCCGGAAGCCCGGTTTACTCGGCCGATGTTCCTTTTGAGGAGATTTTCGATCCTGTCGCCAATTCGACTTATCCCAATGGTCTCTCGCTCGATGTATCGGCGGCCAATTCCCAGCTTCAAATTCTGAACTCAGCTGATTTCGACACTTCGTTCACGATTGAGTTTTTCGTCAAATATGTCGGCGAACCCGGCAGTTACGAAAACATCGTTCGACGTCAGGAATTCAGCGATTTGGCCTGGAAGATCGACTTTGACCACGGTCCCAATCTGGAATTCGGAAAGCCCAGATCCCGCTGGGATACTCCTGCGGGGGCACCTGATGACCTTGCGGAAGCCGGGGTCGATGAAAATGTGAACTTTGTCTTGAAGCCGCAAGGCACCAGTGACGGCACCAAGGTTTATATCGATACCGGAGCCAAGGACATCAATGGTGTCGACGTTGGAGACCAAAACACCGGAAAGGGAAGTGACTACGTCTATGATGTGAACAGCGGAAATCCCAACGATGCCGATATTGCGCTTCAGGGCGATGGGATCAACGATCTTGCCGAATGGCATCACATTGCTCTGTCCTTTGACCAAGAAACCCAGGAGATCAAATTCTACCTGAATTATCGTCTGGGTCAGACGCGCACTCTCAGTGATTCGCAAGGCGATGGATACACCCATCCGGCTGCGGATCTCCTTTTCGGAAAGCTCTCGGGTAACGAAGGCGGCCTCTTTATGGACGAACTTCGTTTTTCAAATTCGATCCTGACACCGGGAGACTTTCTCCGCGAGGCGGGAGCCAGCCGGACCGAGGTCGTGGGTCACTGGAGATTGGAAGAAGAGGGTGCCGTCGAGGGTGGGGACATTTTCCTCGCCGAGAATTCGGCAAGTGATCTCAACGATGCCAGTGCCAGTGGCGGAACGCCGGTTTACTCGACCGATGTCCCGGCTCCTGTCATCTATGACCCTCTGACTGATACCAGCTTTGCCAATGGATTCTCACTTGATGTGACCGCGGCAGGTTCCCGGCTTCGTGTTGAAAACGACGCTTCGTTGAATACTTCCTACACCCTTGAGTTCTTTATGAAGATGATCGGTGAGCCTGGCGGTTACCATGCCTTCTTGCGTCGTTCGCAGGCCGGAGATCTCCGCTGGCAGGTTGATTTTGATCACGCTGCTACCGGAGCATTTGGCCGGATTCGGGCGCGCTTTGACACACCTGCGGGTGATTCCGATGGCGTTGCCGAGCCCGGGATTGATGAGAACGTGAACTTCGTGGTTGGCCCCACCGGTGGGGGCAGTATTCCTGCCGAAAGGCGCATCTGGATTGATACTCCGACAGGTGACGGAGACCCGGGAAGCTATGTCAGTGCAGACTGGTCGACGGATGGTGATGGTATTAATGATGACCAGTCCTGGCATCACGTCGCACTGACTTTGAATGAGGAGACGGGCGAAGTGAGCTTCTATTACGACTACGAACTGATGCAGACCCGGACGCTTTCCGACAGCGAAATGAACGGCTACATCCACCCGGAAGCCGCCTTTGACTTCGGTAAATTGAACAATGCCGACTATGGTTTGTTGCTCGACGAAATTCGCTACACGGGTGAACTCATCCTTCCATTCCAGTTCCTGCAAACGGTGGTTCCGGTTTCTAATGACCTCGCTATTACCTCGATTTCATTCGATACCCAGAACGGTGCGAATATCACCTGGGCATCCACTGCCGGGGAAGCGTATACCGTTGAGCGCTCCATTGATCTCATCACCTGGGAGGGTCTTGATACCAGAACGGCCGATGGTCCGTCCACGAGCTTCACGGATATTGACCCGCCTGCCGGTAGCTCGCAGGTTTTCTACCGCGTGATCCAGGACTAGTTCTTAATCTGCCAAACACTTTCAGCCTCCGGAAACGATTTGCTTTCCGGAGGCTTTTTTACCCCTTTTTCATGAAAAGCCTTCCTCTCTTTCTCCTCTTTCCCTCTGTCATTTGCGGCGATGTCGTCATCAGCGAAATCAGTGGCGCTTCTGTAGACCGGCTCCTTAAGTATTCCGATTCCGGGCAACCCAGTCTCGGCGCGGGAGTCCCTTGGTTTTCGCCTTCCTTTAACGACACAGGCTGGCTCTCCGGGCCTGCCCCCTTTGGCTTTGGATATGGCCGCGTTTCCACCGATCTCGGCTCTGCTCTTCAGGGGAAGACTCCATCGCTCTACCTGCGGAAGACGTTCACGGCATCTGCCTCTCAGGCAGCTTCCCTGGCCGATCTCATTTTTACGACAGAGTTTGATGACGGGGTGATTGTTCTGATTAATGGCAGGGAGGCAGCCCGGTGTAATCTCGGTGCTCCGGGAATGTTCATTTACTCGGACCAGGTCGCCTTCAATGAAGATTCCACCGAAGGAAATCCCGTCGAATTGAATCTCGGGCGGGCCTCGGATCTGCTTGTAGAAGGCGTGAATACAATCGCGGTGCAGGTGGTGAACCAAAATCCCGCCTCTTCCTTGTTCTTCGGTGGCTCGCTCCGGATAGATGCCGGGATCACTCTCCTCAATGTCGTCACCGAGGATTTCTCAAATGCCAACGGGGCATACATCACCCATCAAAATACCGGGGGTTCAATTGCGAATGTCACAACCGGGACACTCGTTTCGGAAGGTTGGCTCGATCAATCGCCTTTTGTTCGCAGTGGAGGAAGTTGGACTGATTTTGAAGTACGAAGTCTCTCCGATCCCGGAGCAGGTCAGGAAGGTGATGGGGCGATTTCATACACCCTGACCGGCCGGGGTGCCGAAGATGAGGCGGCTTTGCTCTTTCCGTCCGTTGATATGTCGGCCCACTGGACTCCCGGATCGGTCACCGCCGCGAATTTAAGCGAGACGCAAATCTCGTTTTTGTACCAGGGCGATCCGGGGGTGGCTTTTGATTTTATTGCGGAATCCCCCGATGGAGCGATTACTGCGTCCGGATTCCCGGTGGTTGCTGCGTCCAGTGACGAAACTCTGGGCTACTGGCGGTTTGATGACGGAGGGGCCAGCAACGGGGCGATCATCTCGGTCGCCAATGATTCCTCCGGCAATGGATTTAACGCCACGGCAAGCGGTAGTGGCGGCGGCACCTACTCGGATGATATTCCCGGAGCGATCATTTTCGATCCGCTCGCGAATGCGGTAAGAAGCAACCGGTTCTCGATGGACGTGTCGGCCTCGAATCGTCGGGTTTCCGTGCCAAACAATGTCGCCTTCAATACCTCCTTTACGATTGAGATGTTCATCAAAATTGATGGAGAGCCGTCCGGCTACAATGCCTTCCTTCGCCGAACTGCTGCCAGCAACTCGCGATGGCAAATCGATTTTGATCATGCCGCCACTGGAGCTTTTGGACGAATTCGTTCCCGCCTGGACACGCCGGATGGTGACAACACGAATTTCGTTCTCGGGCCCACCGGTGGGGGCTCGATTCCCTCTGAACAAAGAATCTGGGTCGATACTGATTCGGGAAATGGTCTGGTTTCCGGCTATAACGATCCATCCGATTGGTCGCGCGACGGCAATGGAGTCAACGATCGTCCCGGTTGGCGTCATGTCGCTTTGTCACTTGATGAAGAAACCGGGATCGCAAAGTTTTATTTTGACTACGAGCTCATGCAAACCCGCACCCTCGTCGACACTGATAACAGCGGATATGTCCATCCTTCTTCGGTCATTGAGTTCGGGAAATTTGGGGGAAGCTACGGTGTTCTGATTGACGAAGTCCGGTACACCGGCCGCACACTGGAGGAGGGGGAGTTCCTTCAAGTCGTCGATGACGATCCGGGTGTCTGGGCAACTTACGTGGTCGACCTGGCTCAAGGTGACATTGCTGAGCGCACCGCTCTTCTCAATTATTTGAATGCCAACAATCTGACCACCTTCACGCCGGGGTTACAGGTTCGTGAAGAGAGTTACTCCGCGACGGGCAAGACTGTCTCGCTGGATTCCTTTCAGGTTGATTACGCCCGGGGAGGGGCCAGGGCGAGTCTTGTCGAAAGTGCCTCGGATTGGCTTTATCGGCCCGGGCTTGGCGAGCCCTCCGGCGGGGTCTTTGAGCCAGCGGCCCCAATTGAAGATATGCGCGCTGAGTTTGTCGATTGGATCGAGCTTTCGAATAGCGGGGCCTCAACGGTTGATCTGACGGGTTGGTCGCTCACCGACGATCAGGGGGATCTCCGGAAGTGGACCTTTCCCTCGGGCACGACCATTCCGGCGGGAGGTCACCTTCTCGTGTTGGCTGACGATCTCGACACCACCGGATTTACTCCGGTCTATTTGCATGCGAATTTCAAACTAAATGCCAAAGGGGAGTATCTCGCCTTGGTTGATGATGCCGGAGTGCTGCGAACCGAGTTTGCCGGAGGGTTCCCGCGTCAGCTCGATTTCTATTCTCTTGGTCTGCCTTCCGGCGGGGGCGAATACGCCTATCTCTCAGAGCCCACTCCGGGTAGGGCAAATGGAGGCCCTGCTTTTTCGGGCGTTGTCGAGAAACCGGACTTTGACATGCCGGCCGGTTTCCATGCCGGATCCGTGACTTTGGGAATCACCACGGAGACTCCCGGCGCTACCATTCGCTACACCACGGATGGAACCGAGCCTACGCTTGAGAATGGAACCGATTACGTGGCGCCCTTGCTACTTTCGCAGATCAACTCACGAACCGTACACAGTATCCGTGCCCGCGCCTTTTTGGAGGGAACGATTTCCTCCAAAACGAAGTCCGGAAGCTTTCTCATCGGGCAGAGTTCCAATATCACCTCGGCACCCGCCTTGCTGTTTACCGCTGACACCGAGCGCTCTTTCACCAAGCCTTACGGGGTTCTTTCGATTGAAGGTGGTCGCTACGTCGATTCTTTTTGGGAGGCTGCTGACAAAGGCGATTACAACATGGCCCGCGAGCGAGGCCGCGCTTTCGAGCGTCCTGCCTTTGTGGAATTCTATGCCGCGAACTCGACTCTCGGTTTTCGGGAAGATGCAGGACTTCGGCTGGCGGCCAGTAATTTTTCGCGGCCTCGGATGACTTTCAATGGAATCGAAAATTCGCCGTGGGCCACCAACTCGCGTGACAAGCCGTCGTTCAATTTATACTTCCGCGACGAGTATGAGGACTCCTCGGTGACCTTTCCGATTTTCGGGGAGGACTATCCCGTTGATACCTTCGAGCAACTTCGCCCGCGGGCCGGTAAAAACGACATCAACAATCCTCACATCAAAGATGAGGTGATGCGTCGTCTCTTTATCGACATGGGGAATGTCGGGTCGCGTGGGATTTTCAACAGCCTCTATTTGAATGGCGAATGGAAAGGGTTTTACAATACCTGCGAGCGACTACGGGAGCCGTTTTTTCAGGCCCACTACCCGGGGTCGGGGCAGTGGGATATTCGACAGGCCGGAAACGCAAATGGTGGACTTGCCGAGGGTGATAATGATGCCTGGGATGAGCTCAACATCAGGCTGCAGGCTTCCAATGTGAACAGTCGGAGCAACTGGGAGAGCGCGCTCGAGCTCGTTGATCCCGTTGCAATGGCAGATTACTTTCTCCTCAACATTTATGGGGCAACCTGGGACTGGCCGAACAACAACTGGGTTTCGGCACGCGAGCGATCTGCAGACGGGCGTTATCGATTCTACGTTTGGGATGCCGAGGGAGCCTTTGGTCATCCACGCCGAACCGGCAATAGCAACAGCACCAAGCCGGTAAACTACAATACCATTACACAGGATCTTCTTGCCCGGACCGACTCAACCTCCCGGATGTTCCAGCGCCTTCAACGTTGGCCGGAGTTTCGTCTGATCATGGCCGATCGGATTCACAAACACTTCTTCAATGGCGGGACACTTGACGATTCCTCGCCGAATGATTCGAAGATCAAAGAGGTGATCGATACCGCCATTTCTGAGTTTTCACCGCTACTTGACGAACGTTCTAGCGAGTCGGTCGATACCGAGTTTTGGCGCTATTGGACGGCTTCCGGTTCTTCCCGCCGGAGTTATCTTTTGGGGCCAAACGATGAGCATTTTCGGGATGCCGGGTATTGGCCGAATACCGGGCCCCCCGCCTACAATCAGAATGGCGGAGAGGTTTCCATCGGGTTCAGGGTGACGATGTCCGGTGGTTCCGGTACCATCTACTACACCCTGGATGGCTCGGATCCTCGTGATTTTGGCAATGCGGTAGCCGCACCCGCCCTCGCATATTCTGCGCCCGTTTCCTTACCGCAATCTGTCGTGACGGTGAAGTCCCGGCTCCGTAGTCCGGGAGGGGAATGGAGTGCGCTCACTGAAGCGGAGTTCAAAGTGGGGCTCATCCAACCTGATTCCTCAAATCTCGTTGTTTCTGAAATCCACTATCATCCGGCTTCTCCCAATGCTGCCGAAATTGCGGCAGGGTTTTCCGATCCCGATGAATTTGAATTCATCGAGCTGCGAAATATCGGAAACCAGACGCTTGATCTCACCGATCTCTCTTTCGCCGACGGGATCAGCTTCAATTTTTCCGATGGCCTGGTCACCTCGCTTCCGCCGGGTGCCCCGGTCATTTTGGTGCGAAGCCTCGACGCCTTCAGGCAGCGTTATGGAAGTGGTTTTGATGCCTTGCTCGCGGGGCAGTTTGGTGGCGCGCTTTCAAATGGCGGGGAGCAAATTGTAGTTGAGACTTCGGCGGGGATTGTGCGGGATTTCAGCTATGGCGATTCCGAGCCGTGGCCGGCTTGTGCCGATGGTGACGGGATCTCGTTGGTTCTCCTCGATCCATCTTCGAACCCCGATCATTCTCTTGCTGCAAGCTGGACTGGTTCGGCGCAAGTGGGCGGCCTTCCCGGAGGTCAGCCCCGACCTTTCACCTACGCCGAGTGGCAAAGCTACCTCTTCGGCCCCGGGCAAGCTTCCGGCCCGTCGGACGATCCCGATGGCGATGGTCTTTCCAATTTCATCGAATTCTTTCTGGGTTCGCTTCCCGGTAAGAACGACGCCGCCAGCCACGGTCCTCGTGCATTCGTGACCGAGGTGAATGGTGAAGACCACCTCACCTTCAGCTTTTCCCAGGTCACCGGTCAGAGTTCAGCGACGGGCTTGGTCGAGGTTTCCCCGAGTCTGGCCGGGTGGTCTTCCGATTCTGCTGACATTGAGGAAATTCTGCCTTCAGTCTCAAATGGAAATGGTAGCGTGACGCGTACTTTCAGGGTTCCCACACCGATTTCGGAAAACGTGAGGCATTTCCTCCGCCTCCGGGTGCTTGAGAATTGATCCCGGCCGGGGTGGTAGACTGAAAGAATGGGTTGATTCGGCACGAATTAAGCCAACTCATGAAGCGTCTTCTGCCACTCCTTCTCGCCGTCGCGGCCTTGGGCTCTCTTTTCCTTGCCAATGGACAGGAAAAAGAATCCTCCAAGCCGGAACCGTCACGCCCGCTCAAGGCTCTCCTGATTGCCGGTGGTTGCTGTCACGATTATGAGAAGCAGCACGAGGTTCTTTACAAAGGAATCCAGGAGCGGGCGAACGTTCGCGTTGATGTCATGTGGACACGCGACAAGTCCACCAATCCGCCTCTGCCACTTTATGACGACCCGGATTGGGCGAAGGGCTACGACATTATCATTCACGATGAGTGCGCTGCCAATAACAAGGACCTCAAGGTGATGGAGAACATCCTCGAGGTTCACAAAACCATCCCTGCGGTGCATCTCCACTGCGCGATGCATTCCTTCCGCAATGGCACCGACAAGTGGCCCAAGCACCTCGGTCTCCATTCCACCGGCCATGGCCCGCAGAAACCTCTCGAAATCACCTACACCAATCCCGATCATCCCATCACCAGGACGCTCGAAAATTGGGTCACCAAAAACGAAGAGCTCTATAACAATCGTGAGATCTTCGACGCCGAACCGCTGGCTCTCGCAACCCAGAAAGTGGGCGAACGGGAGAACTCCGCTGTCGTTGCCTGGATCAACACCAAGCAAGGTGCTCCAACGTTCTCCACCACCATTGGTCATAATACCTATACAGTCGAAGATCCGCGTTACCTTGATCTGGTGACTCGTGGCTTGCTGTGGGCCACAGGCAAGTTGAACGACGACTACCTCAAGCCCTATACCGGATCCAACGTCATCACCGAAATGGGAGCGAAGGAAGAAAAAGTTGAATCGCTCTTTGGGAAGCCTTCCAGGGATTCCGTTAAGGTGAAGCTTTCCGCTTCCTCGACCCAGGTCAGTGATCAGCATTATCCGTGGAAGGCGATCGATGGTGATGTGGGAACCCGATGGACTGCCAATGGGCCGGGCCAACCGGCTTGGTTGCAGCTTGAGTTCGAAAAGCCCGCCACCGTGACTTCGGTTGAAATCCTCTGGGAGCAGCGCAACGAATGGTATCACTACAAGATCGAGACTTCGCTCGATGGCAAGGCGTGGAAGATGGCTTATGATGGTTCGAAGAACGAACGAAAGTCCGACACCAGGGATCACTTCAAGGCGGAGAACACTAAGTTCCTCCGCGTCACCACTCTGGGCCAGCAAACCGGCAAATGGCCGGCGCTTTGGGAGATCCGCCTCACCGGGCCGAAGGGAAAACTGAAACTCTTCCCCATCCTTGATAAAAAGGAGATCAGCCAAACCAAAGGTGCGTCCGGCAAAGGCTTCGAAAAGTCCGGCAACATCAAGCCGCAAATCGCCAAGCTGTCTCCCGAGGAGGAAGCGGCCATCCTCAAGGATTGCGAGGTTCCCGAAGGATTCGAAAAAACTCTTTTCGCGACGTGGCACTCGGCCAACTACCCGGTCTACGTCGCGGCTTCACCGGGCGGGGATCTTTACGTTTCGTCCGATGGCAATGGCTCGCTGGGTCGTCAGCCGAATCGTGGCCGCGTGATGCGACTGCGTGACACCGACAAAGACGGCCGTGCGGATGAAGTCACCGAATTCATCCGCGATATCGATTCGCCACGCGGATTGATTTGGGATCATGATCGCCTTTATCTCCTGCATCCGCCGCATATCTCGGTCTTCTTTGATCGTGATGGTGATGGCGTGGCCGAGGAATCGAAACGGCTCATTTCCGACATCGCTTTTGGCTTTGAGGACCGACCCGCCGACCACACCACGAATGGTTTGGAAATGGGCATCGATGGTTGGATCTACATCGCGGGCGGCGATTTCGGTTTCATGAAAGCAACCGGCACCGACGGCCGTACTTTGCAGCATCGAGGCGGTGGCGTCATTCGTTTCCGACCCGATGGCTCCGGGCTTGAGTTGTTCTCGACGGGAACGCGCAACATTCTCGCGACTCCGATGTCGCCCACGCTCGACATGTTCGCGCGTGACAACACCAATGACGGCGGCGGCTGGGATGTCCGCTTTCATCACTTTACCCCACTTTCCGATCACGGTTACCCGCGCCTTTATAAGAATTTTGAGAAGGAGCATATCCACCCCCTTGCCGACTACGGTGGTGGCTCCGGTTGCGGTGGTGTCTACATTCACGAACCGGGTTTCCCGGATGAGTGGAACAAGGCTCCTTTTACCTGCGATTGGGGTCGTGCGGGTCTTTTCCGCCACACCGTCGAACCCGAGGGTGCGACCTTTAAAGAGACCGCCGAGCCACAACGCTTCATCAAGGTAAGCCGGCCCACCGATGCCGATGTCGATGGCATGTCCGCAGTTTACCAAGCCGCCTGGAAAGGTCCCGCGACCTTCAATTGGGCGGGCCCGGATCAAGGCTACATTGTGCGCGTGACCCCGAAGGATTACACCCCGGAGCCGCTTCCGGATTTTGAAAAAATGAGTGATGAAGAGTTGGTGAAAGCGCTCGATTCTCCGTCGCACATTCGCACACTGGCGGCTCAACGAGCTTTGATGAGAAGAGGGGAGGATCAAGCTTGCGCCAATTTGTTGGTTGAAAAATTTGTGAGAGATTCAATTGGGCGGAAACAAGACGCGCCGACTCCAACAGGTGGTGCAATTGCTGCGCTTTTCGCATTGGGCGAAGTCGCACCGAATTCCTTCCAGGGTGTCGATGGTTTGATCGTTTTTGAGTCAGCAGGGGCGCATTTCGCTCGATTCATTGGTGATTTTCCAAATAAAAAAACTACTGGTTTTACGAAGGCTTTGAAGTCGGGGCTGAAGAGTTCCAACCCGAGATTTAAGCTCGAGTCGATTGCTGCAATTGCTCGTGCTGGCTTGAATGAACTGGCCGGGGAAGTTTCAGAGACTCTTTCGGATCCTGATCCCGTTATCCGTCACACCGCTTACCGGGCTTTGGCAAAAATGTCGGCTCACGAAGCGGCCTTTTCCAAGGTCGATTCCGATGACACCGAAACCCGCAAGGCTGCCGCTTGGGCGCTCATGCGGATGCATAAGAAGGAGGTCGTGGATGGCTTGTTGGCTCGATTGAAGTCCGGGGATACTCCGGAAAAACGCCGTCCTCTTCTGTCGACTCTCGCTCGTCTTTATCACAAGGAAGCCGAGTGGAAGGGCGATTCCTGGGGGACTCGTCCGGACACGCGCGGGCCATACTATCAGCTTGCGACCTGGGAGGAGTCCGACCGGATTTTGAAGAACCTTAAAGCCATTTTGAAAGATGCTTCCGCCGAGGAAGCCGCTTTCATTATCACCAAGCTGAACAAGAATCGCATCCCGGCGAATGATGCTTTGGAGCGCATCATTGATCTCGCTCTCAAAGACGACAAGTTGATTCCGGTTGCGATCAAGCAGATCGCTTCCGGCGGATCCGTTCCGGCCAAAGCCATTCTTCTCGTGGTGAAAGGTGCGAGCGATCCTGAAACTCCTGCCGATTCTCTTGCTGACGCCGTTAAGATCCTCGTGAATTCCGATGACAAATCATCTCTCCCTGCGGTTCTCAAAGCGCTGGTGCAACTCGACAAGACCAAGGGAGCAGGTAAGCAACAAGCGGCAGCGAAAGATCACTTTTTCAAGGCCGCCAAGCTTGAGAATCATCACCTTATGCTCGAGAAAATGGCAGCAGAGAAGCCGGACACTCCGGAAGGGAAGTATGCCGCGATGGCGGTGGTGACCCTGGCTTCTCGCAAAGGTGGATCGCCCGAGTCACGGGAGATGTCCCTCAAGGCAATCTCCAAAGGATGGTCTGATTCGAAGCAGAAGATCGCCTTCATCAATGCCGCCCGCGATTTGCGAAATCCGGTCATTAACGACCAGATCCGCATCGCTCTCAGCGACCCTGACGAAGCGGTGGCGAAGGCCGCCAAGGATGCAGCCGGACGACTTAAGATCCAGGCTCCCGGCGCAGACAAGACTCCCAAAATTGCCACTTTGAAACCTGCGGAGGCTTTGAAGCAAATTACCGCTCACAAAGGTGACGTTGCACTGGGGCAGGCTATCTTCGCGCGTGCGACCTGCAATGCCTGTCACACCGTGTCTCAGAACGAAAAACAGAAGGGCCCGTACCTTGGCAACATCGCCGAGACCTATCGTCGTAATGAACTCGTCGAAGCGATTCTCGATCCGAACAAAACGATTGCGCAGGGTTTTGCGACGAATGTCTTCAGTCTCAATGACGGAAAATCTTTCGTGGGATTTGTGACTGATGAAGCAGGTGAGAGCGTGAGTATTCGTGACATCAGTAGTGCCGAACATACCTTCAAGAAAAGCGAGATTAAGGATCGTTCCACCCTGCCGACTTCATTGATGCCTCCGGGTCTGCTTTCCGGGTTCACGGTGCACGAAGCAGCCAGCTTGTTGGACTACCTTGAGTCGCTGGTGAAGAAAAAATGAGCCAGCCGAAAGCTCTTGTGGCTTTCGCTTGTGTCTGATGGGGTGGCCAGAAGCTGGAGCCTTTGGCAACGCCCTATCAGGAAACCGGCTCGGCGGAGTATTCTTTGTCGTGGTCGTAGGCCTTCGAACCATCAATGACGATCTTGGGATCTGGCTCGCAGGCCATTTTGGGATCCTTGTTCGGGTAATCAAGGACTGACAAGAAATGGCGGAGGCAATTGATACGCGCTCTTTTTTTGTCGTCCGATTTGATGACAGTCCATGGTGAGTCGGCGGTATGGGTGTGGAAAAACATCGCTTCCTTGGCCTTGGTGTAATCATCCCATTTGTCGAGGGACTGGAGATCAATGGGGCTGAGTTTCCATTGCTTGAGGGGATCGGTTTTTCTCCCGTGAAAGCGGCGGAGTTGCTCAAGTCGACTCACCGAGAACCAGTACTTCACCAACTTGATTCCACTGTTGGTAATCATTCTTTCGAGCGAGGGGCACTGGCGGAGGAACTCAAGGTAGTCCGAGGGGGTGCAAAATTCCATGACCCGCTCGACGCCGGTTCGGTTGTACCAGGAGCGGTCAAAGAAGACCATTTCTCCCTTGGTCGGCAGGTGTTTGATATAGCGCTGAAAATACCACTGGCCCATCTCGCGTTCGGTTGGTTTTTCGAGCGCGATAATGTGGGCGGCGCGTGGGTTTAGGTGTTCCATGAAGCGTTTGATGGTCCCTCCCTTGCCGGCGGCATCGCGTCCTTCGAAAAGAATAAGGATCCGCTGTCCGGTCGATTTGACCCACTGTTGGACTTTAAGAAGTTCGGCCTGGAGCTTGAGCTTTTCCTGCTCGTATTCAACTGTCGCCATTTTCTCGCGGTAGGGATAGACCCCTTTCCGGTGGGCGACTTCGAGCGAGACCTGATTGCTGAGACCTTTTGGATGTCCGTTGCTGGCTTCGAGTAATTCTCCCAGATTAGCGAATTCAGGAGCCAGTTCGACCTTCTTCGGAGCCGTCTTCTTTTTGGTGCGGCTCTTCTTTTGCGCTCTCGATTTTGACATGTCGGAACCCTAACAGAGCGAGGGGCAGGGGCTAAGCGGATGCAAACTGATGCGGACAGAATCAAACCCCATGCGCAACGAGCGGCATTTTGTGTTTCATTGTAGCCAGAGATCTTTCTGTTTCCTTTTGTCACCGCGCTGCTATGACGTGGTGATTCCCATGCGAATTATTTTACTATTTCTCTGCTCTCTTTCCTTGGCCGCGTTGGGTGACACCTCGGTGTTGTCAGGCTACGGTGAGCTCCGGCATCTTGCCGGCACGGGGAATGCCAAGGATGCAAACTTTTGGGATCCAACATTTGAAGGGGCCCATCCCTTGGCGGTTGAACTATCCAACCCCCACGATTGCGGAAGCGATGCCTTTGGCCGCGTTTACATCGTCGACAAGGAATCGCACAGCGTGCTTCGGATCTCTGCCAACGGGGCCGTGCTCACCACGGTCGCAGGCACCCACATTGCGGGGGACGGCCCGGATTCAGGAACTCCCGCCACATCAGTGGCCCTCGCCAACCCGAATGGCCTGCACGTTCTGATTAATGGAACTTTCTACATTCTGGATACTGATAATGCCAAGATTCGTCGCGTTACTCCTGATGGGAATTGTTCGACCGTGGTGCATCATCCCGCCGGATTTGGAGCAGGACGGGGACTCTGGGTTTCTCCGGATGAGCAAACGATCTACTTTAACGGAGCCAATGTTGGTGGAGGCCTTCAGGCTGTCATGAAGTGGACCCCGGCGACCGGTGCGACAGAGCTGACAAGACTTCCTCATGGAAGCGGGAGTGACGGTTTCGGTCTCGGCAACCTGGACGTGGCACCTGACGGTTCTGTCGGCATTACCAGTTTGGGGAATCAATTGGTTTATCGATTTGATGGGGAGACCAGCTCCGTGATTGCGGGAACCGGATCAACTTCCGGAACCAATGGTTCCGGATCGGTGGCCACGGAGGTGGCTTTGAATCGTCCCCGTGGCATTGCTTTCCTTCCCGATGGATCTTATTTCATCGCGACCCAGAAGGGGGGCGATGTCTGGTGGGTTGATACGAGCGGCATCATCCACCTTTTTGTTCAGGGGGCGGGTAGCGGGAACGTTAATGCGGGAAACGGTCAGCCTTGGACAGTCGCCGGAGATAAGATCGCAGAGCCCCGGGCCGTCCATCTTGCCACCAATGGAGATCTCCTGATCACCACCAACGACAGGGGGTTTATCCGCGCCGTCGATAATGTTTGTCTCCCCATCGTGCCTACGCCAACACTCCGATCGCTCGATGGTGAATTGGCGTTCGACTGGCAGCCTGCCTACAAGTCCGGTTTGCTACTTGAGTCCTCCGAATCTCCTGCCGGCCCATGGAGTATTGAGACCGCGCCCAATGACTCCGCCGCAATTCTCCCGCTTGATGGGCCCTCGCGCTTCTACCGTCTTCGCGCTACGGTTCTGTCCGGTGGACGGTAGGAATTCGGAGTGCGGGCCATTGCTTCCCCCCTTCTTAGGATTGATGGGTCACGAGTGAGGCGAGAGGCAGTATGCCGTCGTGCGGCCAGAGAGCGGGTGGGTTCTGGGCTTCGCCGAGTGGGAAGATCCTGGGTGACGGGAGGTCGGTGCGCTTTTCGAAAGGATGAAGGGCGATGCCGGAGAGATGGCTAAAGTTTGAAAAGTCATCCGGCATGGGGCGAAGAATGACAGTACGGTTTCCGGGGGAAAGAGTGAGTTGGGGTTTGTCGTTGTAGATGATGGTCCAAGCGGTGGAGCTTTCGCTATGCCAGAGGGCGTGGGATTTGGGATCTTGTGCGATGAGGTAGCGGGTTTCTTCGCGGAGGTTGGTGATGGCACCTGCTTCTGAAAGCGACAGGGGGCCGCGGGGATTTTCTTTCTCAAAATCAGCCATGGCTTCCGCCAGGACCGGGCCGAAGGAGCGGGGGTCTTTTAAGAAAATAGTCTGGAGAGAGAGACAGCCGGCTTGGTTGAAAAGGCCGATGTCGCGCGCCGCGAGGCGGGCTGCTTCCGGGGTGGGGTCGTCGATGAGGGCGATTCCGAGCCGGTTTCCGTGGCCCACGAAGGGAATCTCGAGCGGGCAGAGTTGCTGAAAGTGGCGGATTGTTTCATCGGAGCCGAAGACGACGAGGGCATCGGCGGTCTCAATCCAGTGGTCGGGGAGGTCGCGGGAGACTTCGACGAAGGGCCGAAGTGGCGCCGGGATTTCGAAATCAAGGAGGGCCCGGGAGGGGAGCTTTAGCCGGTTGTGAGCGCCAAGAAGGATGCCGTTGAGAAGAGTTTGGAAGGCAGCGTGCGGAGTGTTGCCGCTGACGATGTGGACGATCGCTTTTGGGAGTCGAACGGTTGGGCCGCCGACTTCGCGCTGGAAAATCTCCACCAACGATGCGCGGGTGAGTTTGCCGGTGAAGGGCTCGAGTTGTCCGGCGGAAGCGAGGATGAGGTTGAGGCGATCGGCGAGGGTCATGACGAGAGAGCGTGGTCGACGGTTCGCGAGCATCCACGAGGGAGGGCTCCGGGGTCGCGGCCGATAAGGGTGAAGGAACCATCATCGTGACGCGTGGCAAAATCCTGGGTCCGAATTCCGCAGACGCTTAGGAGGTTGGCGAGGTCATGGATGACGAGGTATCCGGTTTCGCCGGGGGCGACTTCGCGTTCGGTTTCCGGATCGAGGATGAGATGACGGCACCAGTGGGGGAACCGGTGGGTGCCATCCGGACCCGTGGCGTAGGCCTGGCTGGAGAGTTCGGTCATGCCGTATTCGTTGTGAATGTGATCAGGCGGGAGACTAAAAAATCCGGAGAGATCGTGGTAAAAA
This sequence comes from Verrucomicrobiia bacterium, assembly GCA_030432565.1. Lineage (GTDB taxonomy): Bacteria > Verrucomicrobiota > Verrucomicrobiia > Verrucomicrobiales > Akkermansiaceae > SW10. The sequence goes on from JAUIGV010000003.1 coordinate 164,576, forward strand.
TCGGATTTGGAAAGCGAGTGGGCAGTTCCTTTGTAACCACCGGTTTCGAGGAGGTGGGAGCCTGACGGAAGGGGGATCGGGCCGAGAAATGCCATCAGGTGAAGAAAGGCGAGGGCGGTTCCCATGAGGAAGAGGGGTTCGCCGGTTTGGAGGTGATCAAAGAGCGGGGCGAGGTGAAATTTGGAATGACGGAGGAGGAAGCGGGATTCCTGGCCATCATTGAGGTGGTCGAACATGTGACTGAGCGAGGATTGGGGGGCTTCGGGCTTTGAGGGAGCGAGGAAAAAGGGGGGGAGCTTGGGGAGGGGCCAGCCTTGGGAAATAGCTTTCTCGTAGAGTTGGGTGGAGGAAAAGTGATGGGAGCCCCTTGTCTCGGTGGTGGTGCCGGAAGTGAGGAAGGTGGTGCGGATTTCGCCACCGCAGGTGAGCGGGAAGTCGGGGAGTTTGAAGGCGGAGGTGGGAACGGCGGGGATTTCCTGCCAACGTGAGATGGTGTCGGGAGTTTTTCCCAGCGAACGTGCGAAGGCCGCGAAGGGCCGGTTGCGGGCGAATTGGTAGGCGAAAATATCGAGAGCGAGAGCGGAGAAGTCTTGCGGATTGGGGCTGGATAGAAAGTGGTTGAGACGGCGAACCAAGTCGGGATCGTCCCATTTTTGCGTTGTAGGATCTTCGATTTCAGACATTTCGCTTCGGGTGGTGACTTGACAAGTTGGTCAAAGATCGCGATGAGTTTCTCTGTCGCCATTCGACAACGCACTATCCCCAACCCCTATAATTTTAAAAGCCATGTTTTCTCTGAAACACAACCTCATGCTTCTCTTTGGCAGCCTGCTTGGTGTCAGCTGCACGCTTCCCGAGCCCTATCAGGCGTCCAATCCGCAGCAAAATCCGCCGGTTGCCGGAGTGGTGAATCCTTCTCTTCCGAAGACTCCCGAGCAGATCGAGAAGGAGGCCGAACTAAAGAAAGCCCGCGACAAGGCCAATGCCGAAGCCAAAGCCCGCCGCGAGAGGCTGAAGAAAGAGCAGGAAGCCAATGGCGGTGGATCGTCTTCGGATACGACCGACGTTATTTCGCCGATCAAGCGTGAGCCGGTGAAACGGACCAGCAAGTATCGCACGGCAAGAGCGATCGTGACCAAGCCCGGTTATGTTTTCAATCCATGGACCAACAAGGCGGTTGATGTTCGAGGAATTCCAAGTGGCACGCTCATTCGTGACCCGAACGATGGAAATCCCGACCACAAGTTCCGCGTCCCTTAGAGTGGATAACTGAGTTTCCCGACGCCGGATTTCCGAAAGGGAATCCGGCTCTTTTTTTCCGATTTCATGTCATTTTCTCGAATCGCCATTCTCGGTCCCGGCCTTCTCGGAGGCTCGGTGGGGCTGGCTGCGCAGGTCGCGGGTCACGAGGTGATACTATGGGGGAGGAATCCCGAGCGGGTTGAGGCGGCGCGGAAGATTGGCTTGGAGGCGATCTGTGATTTACGAAGGGCGGTGGCAAACGCTGATCTCGTAATTCTGGCGGTTCCGGTTGGGGTGATGGGGCGGCTGTTTGAGTCGCTGAACGGGAATCTGAAACCCGGGACGCTCGTGACCGATGTGGGGAGTGTGAAAGTGCTTCCCCACGAGGTTGCAGGTCGGCACGGGGTCCCTTTTATCGGCAGTCATCCCATGGCCGGTTCAGAGCAGACGGGAATTGAGGCGGCGCGTGCTGATCTTTTCGAAGGAGCTGCTTGTGCTTTGACCAACGACCAGGAAAGGCCGGACAGTGAGTTGCAGGCGCTGGCTGCGTTTTGGCAAAATTTGGGATGCAGCACTTCAGAGATGAATTCGGAGGATCACGACCGGGCGGTGGCGCGAATCAGTCATCTTCCCCATGCGATGGCGGTGGCCACGGCGGGGGCGGCCTTGCGCTTTCCCGGGGATGAATCTTTGGCCGCAGGAGGGTTTCGAGACACCACAAGGGTGGCATCGGGCGACCCCGCGATGTGGGCGGAAATTTTGGTGGAGAATCGGGTCGCGGTCACGGCTGCGCTGGAGGATGCCCAAGAGGAGATTCGAGAGATGCTTGATCACCTTGCCAAACCGGACAAGAAAGGGTTGCAGAATTATCTCTCGGAGGTCAAAGCCCGCAAAGAGAATCCATCCGACAATTTATGAGTGAGACCATCCAAGTCAGTCCGCTAACAACGATCACCGGTGAGCTCGCGGTTCCCGGTGACAAGAGCATTTCGCACCGCGCTGCCATTCTCGCCGGTCTTTCCAACGGATCCTGTTTTGTGGAAAATTTTCTCTCCAGCGAGGATTGCGTGAATACGCTCCGGGCGATGGCCCAGCTTGGGGTTCGCTATGAGGTAAGGAAGGGGAGTGACGATTTGCCCGTTGATCTTCTCATCCACGGTTGCGGAGGCGAACTGCAGGCTCCCGGGCGGGAGCTTGATTGTGGAAATTCCGGAACCGGAATGCGCCTCTTGGCGGGGGTTTTGGCTGCGCAGAACTTTGATAGTACTTTGATTGGTGATGAATCGCTTTCAGGTCGCCCGATGGGGCGCATCATCACGCCGCTTGCCCAAATGGGTGCACGGTTTGAAACCAAGGGAGCGAAGCCCGGATGTGCCCCGCTTCAGATTACCGGAGGTGAATTGAAGCCGATTACTTATGAGATGCCGATGGCGAGCGCCCAAGTGAAGAGCGCGATTTTGTTGGCTGGGTTGTTTGCGCCCGGAACTACCACTGTGATTCAACCGGCGACGAACCGGGATCACACCGAGCGGCTTTTGAATTCCTTCGGGGTGAAGGTGAAGACCGAAGGCAACACCATTTCCATTGACGGAGGTCAAGTGGTGGAAGCCCGTGACCTGGTGGTGCCCGGTGATATATCGAGCGCGGCATTCTGGATCGTGGCTGCTGCTTCTGCTCCTGGATCCAGGTTGACGATTACCAATGTGGGACTCAATCCAACCCGGACGGCCTTACTGGATGTTTTGATCCGCATGGGCGCGCAAATCGAGGTTCACCTTGAGCATGAAGACGGAGGCGAACCACGGGGGAGAATTGAGATTACCGGAGGCAGGCTTCAAGGCACGGAGATCTTGAAGGAAGAAGTGCCCAACCTCATTGACGAGGTGCCCATCCTGGCGGTGGCCGGTGCTTTGGCGGACGGAAAGATGACGATTCGCAATGCCGCCGAGCTTCGGGTCAAGGAGACAGATCGGATTGAAACCACTACGAAAAATCTTCGCTTGATGGGTGGTGAGGTCGAGGAATTTGAAGACGGAATGATCATCACCGGGGGTCGGACTCTCAAGGGAGCCGGACTCGATAGCTATGGGGACCATCGTATTGCCATGGCCTTTGCGATCGCGGGACTTTTGGCCGGAGAAGGTCAAACGACCATCGCCAATACGGCTTGCGTTGCCACTTCGTATCCGACCTTCGCCGAGCACCTCGAAACTTTCTGCCAATCATGAGTCAAACACACCGCGCTGTCGCGATTGATGGTCCCGCTGCTTCGGGAAAGAGTACGGTTGCCAGACGGCTCGCCGAGTCACTGGGGCTGGTGATGGTGAATTCCGGCGCGATGTATCGGGCGGTCACCTGGCAGATTTTGGAGGAGGGGATTGATCCGACTGATTCCGCTGCCGTGCTCGAGGCGATGTCCCGGATGAAGATCGACTGTGGCGTTGAGGACGGCCTCTCGACCATCTCCATCAACGGCCGGCTTTTGACGACAGAGATTCGTTGTGCCGAAGTGAACGATCATGTTTCCAAGGTGGCCTCGATCCCCGAGGTGCGTGAGCGTCTGGTGGCAATGCAGCGCAATTACCTCGAGGAGAATGATGTGGTGATGGAGGGGCGCGATATTGGCTCGGTGGTTTTCCCGGACACTCCGTTCAAGCTCTATATCAGTGCGTCGGAAGCAGTCAGGGCGGCCCGGCGGGCGAGGGATGGCGAGGCGGATGCGGTGGCGAAGCGGGATGCGGAAGACAGCCAGCGCAAGGCTTCACCACTGAAAATCTCGGACGGTTCCATTGTGATCGATTCCTCGGATCTTACCATTGAGGGCACGGTAAATGCTGCCCGTGAAGCACTGATGAAACTTGGCTGGAAAGACTAACAAATGAAGACGACTTATTGGGTTGGACATACTATTTTCCGCGCAGCGGCGAAGGCATTTTTTCGATATCAAGTCGTGGGACGCGACAAGCTGGTGACGGACGGACCTGTTTTGATCGCGTCGAACCACGAGAGCTTCCTGGATCCGCCGTTGGTCGGGATTGCCTATGATGATTCGGTTTACTATCTGGCCCGTAAGACTCTTTTCAAGGGGCCGACCAAGTGGCTGTATCCAAGATGGAATGCCATTCCGGTGGATCAGGAGGCTCCGGATATGAGCAGTCTGAAAAAGATCATCAAGATTCTCAAAGACGGAGAACAGGTGGTGGTGTTTCCGGAAGGAGCGCGGACCTTGACCGGCAAGCTTCAGCCGGGAGAGGCTGGCGTGGGATTGATTGCAGCCAAAAGTCGGGCGGTGATCCAGCCGGTGCGGATCTTTGGGGCATACGAGGCCTTGCCCCGGGGAAGCGGGCGCTTGCGATTTCACCCTGTGACCATCGTGGTGGGCGATCCCATGACCCTGACCCCGGAGGAGATGAAAGCCAAGGGGCGTGAGGCCTACCAGGCGATCTCGGATCGGATCATGGCAGAGATTGCCAAGATCAAGCATCCGTCCGAAGATTGATTTCGTTGAATTTTGAACGGAATGATTGTCAGCATGGACTAATATGCGGATAGTCTTTTCAAGTGGCTTCCAATCACCCCGTTTCATGAATCTGAAAATCCAATGTCCCAAATGCTCCAAGAAATTTACGGTGCACGAGGATCTCACCGGCAAGACGGTTGAGTGCGGTGCCTGTGATCACCGTTTCCCGGTGAAGGAGGACACACTCATCGTCGAGCACCCCAAGGTCTATCCCGGAGAGCACAACAAGAGGGACGATGAATTTTTGAGTCGGCTTGGCCGTGATCCTTTGGCTTCGCCAGAGGCCAGCCCGGCGGGTCCTCCGGCAGGAGCACCCACTCCCAAGGTGGATGCGATCATGCCGGCTTCGGCAGGACAGAACATTGCGGTGGGAGCTGGTGTGAGCTTTATCCTCCTCTACGCCTTGATTTTTTTCCTGGGCAGTTCCGAAGGAGGGACGTTTCAGGATGTGGACAGGATCCAGCGGTACGTCCTGGGTGCCTTTGTGGTCCTTATTGCAGGCGGTCTGATCTTGTTTGGTGCCAAGAATTGGCGGGGCCGGGCATTTTTACTCGCCCTGTTGCTTGGAGGTGCGCTTTTTGCTCTGATTCTTGTTCGCCCAATCCATTTGACGCCTGAAGCTTCGTTGGTTTCCGATTCCGGATCGGGCTTGAATCAGCCTGTCGTCCCGGCGCCAACCGATGGAGCTCGTGATCGTCGCGAATTGAAAACGCGGGTTGGCTATCAGGCGATCGAGCGCAAGTTGCGTGGACTTGAGGACAAGTTTGGTGATGCGGCCCCCCAACACCTGGTTGGAATCTTTATTGAAGATCTCGCAAGCAGCCAGTTCCACAATCTCGAGAAGTATTTTCAGATCGAACTGAAGATTCCACCGACCGAGGCAATCAGCCGCTATCCGCGCAATGGAGAAAGAGACAGCCTGATTGTGATCTCAGGATTCAAGCTCGATCTTGATGCCGTGGTCCGGGTTTGTGATCCGAGGTTGGGCCGTGCAACGACTTATCCTGAGTTGCGACTTATTGATCTGAAGCTCTCCGCTCTTCACGAATCAAAGCTAACGGACGATCTCCGGAACAAGCTCTCCAACCCCGCGCACCCCTCATTCTTTAAGGAGAATCTTAATGAGCTCAGGGCGCTGGATCCGTTGAGGAGAAGGGATGCGGTGAGAGAACTTTCCGAAATTCCAGCAAGCGTGGAGCTTCGTTATGGCGAAGAGATTGTCACGGAGTTGATCCGCCTGACCCGGAATGAGACGGATCCCCAGTTGCTGTCGGATATGGGGCGGGCGCTCTTAATCTGGGCCAAGGACAGCCCGGTTGCGGTAGATGTTGTGACCGAGAAAGTCGAGAAATGGCTGGAATCGAAATCCAACGTTCCGGCGTCCTTCATCGACTTTTTAGTGGAAGCCAATGGTGAAAAGGCACCGCTTCTGCTCGATATGCTCTGGAGCGAGGATCCGGAAGTCTGGTCAGGCCAATATATTGCTCTTGGGGTCGCGGCTGAAAAAAGAATGATCTTCCATCTGGATGGGCCCTCGATTCGGCTCAAAAAGGCGGCGGCCTTTGTTCTGGCAAGTATCGGCACCGAGAGGGCGCTCCCATCGCTCTCCAAATACCAAGAGGTGTCCGACAATGAGCTCAAAGTTCTGGTCGAACGAGCCATTGCTGCGATCAAAGCGCGCTAGAAAAATCTACCGGGAATCTCTTTCATGAAAAAACCCGCTCCTGGCAAGGAGCGGGTTTTATGTATGGATTGCGTTTGTGTGTGCGAAAAGGAATCCTCCCTTTCGTGAATTTCATTCAAACAACTTTGTCACAATTCGACAAGAAGAAGGTGAAATAAAGCTCAATTTGTTGGAAATTCATCGACTCAATCAATTTTCAAACTAAATATTATCGATTTTCAATGGTGATCAATCTGTGATGAATTGTGGAGTAATGAATCGATTGAAGATGATGATTCCGCCACTGCCCTGGCACAGGCCCCGCGTTCGGCCCGGCGATGGCAGTCGGGTGGTCTTGCTTCACGGACTTTGGCGAAGTGTCTGGGCGATGGAGGAGCCAGCTCGTTTTTTAAATGACCGTGGCTTTGAGACTCTCAATCTTCCTTATCCGTCTTTTCGTCAATCGATGGATGACATTGTTGATCACATTGCCCGGGAGATTGGACCGTCCTCGAAGCGGACGCACTTTGTCACTCACTCGATGGGTGGAATTGTCCTGCGTTGCCTGGCGAAGCGGTATCCCGAATTGATCACAGGAAAGGTGGTCATGCTGGCCCCGCCAAATCAGGGGAGCGAGATCATCGACTGGCTGGAGGACTCTCCACTTGGGCAATTGTCGCTCGGCCCGGGTGGGATGAGTTTATCGACGAGCCGTGTGCCGAGGGAGGTGCCGCCGTTTGACCGGGAACACGACGTTTCCGTAATTATGGGGAGCAAAAACATAGTGCCGGTTTTCGACTGTCTCCTCGAAGGGGAGAACGATGGCGTGGTTACGGTCGAGGGAGGTCGGGTCGGGGGAGTGAAACGTCTTGAGGTTGTGGATGCCGATCACACTTTCATCATGGGGGAGGAAGTGGTTCTGAAGCGGATTGCCGAATTGCTGGAGGACTGAACCCGGATTAGAGCTTCGGCTTCGGGACCTTTGGGGGAGCCTGCCAGGCGGGCGCGCCGGTGAGCTTGATTCTGCGTTTGTAGACACGGTGGCGGGTGGCGATGTAAAGGGTGTTTTCGTGGAGGTAACAGTAGTTGATGCGACCGTCCTCGAAGCGGGGTTTGGGAAGGATGAGTTGGACGCGACCCGCTTGATCGAAGATTTGGAGTCCGGCTTCGGTGCCCACGAGGAGGTGTCCCGAGGCGGCGGAAAATTGACCATCGAGGGCGAAGCGTTCGCCGTTAGTGGGGCCTTGCGCGTAGAAGAAGGGCTGCTTGTCGACGGGCTCGGCTCCTTGAAGTCTGAAGGAGTGAATGAATGGGCCATTGAAGTTGCAGACGTAGAGTTGGGATTGATCGGCGCTGAGGCCGATGCCGTTGCAACCTTTGAAGCGGATTTTCTTAAAAATAGGACCAGTGACATCCGCTATCGTGACCTGCTCGTTTTTGGGACTCGTGTAGTAAATGGGTCCTTTGTTAGGGACGACGATATCGTTGGCCGCGGCATTTTCGACGATAGTTTTGAATTCACCAGTTTCGAGATTGTAGGAACGGACTTCACTTCCCGCAGTGTAGAGGGTTTTTCCATCGGGTCCGAGGGCGATGCCGTTGGCGCGGGCGGTGTCTTTGGCGAAGAGGGATTCGGTGCCATCCGGGGTGACTTTGTAGAGTTCGCTATCGGGGACATCGGTAAAGTAAAGGGTGCCATCGGCGGTGACGGCGAGGCCTTCGGCCCAGTTGTGGCCGAGGGAAACGATTTGCCAGTCTTCTCCGGGGATGAGCCATTCGGCGGCGCGGGATTTGCATTTTTCGGGGTGAACCGAAACCGGCTTTTTGCCGTGGTCTTTCCAGAGCCAGGCGAGGGCTTGTTCCATGATTTTGTTGCCTTCCTTGCGGCTGTGACCTCCGTCATCCCATCGGTGGGTGTGCTCGTATCCGGCGAATTCGAGGGCGCGCTGCATGGTCTGGTTAGCCATCCACCAATCACCACCGTAAATGTTGAGATCGTTCTTCCCGTCCTGCAGGAAAATGCGGAGGGGCTTGGGTTCGGTTTTGCGGATGAGCGTCGGGTAGTCGTTTCCGCCACGAAGACCGACGTAGGTGCCGATCATGGAATAGACGCGGCGGAAGTGATCGGGCCGCTCCCACGCGGCCGTGAATGAGGCGATCGCTCCGGAAGATCCCCCGCAAAGCCCTCGGTCGTCGGGGTTGCTGGAGATCTTGTATTTTTCGCCCACGATCGGGATCATTTCCGTGATGAGGAAGTTGGCGTAGTTCGGCCCCATGCCATCGTACTCGAAAGATCGGTTGAAGCGGGGTTGGGCATGCTCATTATTGCTGAGAGGTGCGGCGACGCCGGGGTCGACAAACAGACCGATGGTGACGGGCATGTCTCCCGAGGCGATGAGTTTGTCGAAGACGTCGGGAACGTATCCGGGTTTACCGGGATTACGGACGAACCCGGCCCCATCTTGAAAGATCATCAGGCACGCCGGTTCGGATCCGTCATATTCCTTGGGAACATAGATCCAGTAGTCGCGGTAGGTGCCGGGGAAGATCCTGGATCTGGCGAAGGAGCCCTTGGTGAGCGTGCCATTGGCGGCGAAAGCTTGAGCGACGAGTGCAAGAAAGATAAATAAACGCATGAGATTAAAACGGGGGGGGAGTGGAGGCACTTTGTCGTAAAATGACCAAATCGTAAATGTTAGATCCGCCTTCGGTGGTGTGGGCTTGCTTTGGGGGAAAGAGCGGGGCAACTTGCTTTTATGAGCACGATGGGAAATGTCATTGCAGGAGTTGCCGTTATCGGGGCGGCCCACGCGGAGATCGTGATTAACGAGATTCACTACAATAGCCGGCCCAACGAAGCGCGGGATGAATTTGTGGAGCTTCTCAACACGGGGGACGCGGCCGTGGATTTGGGTGGATGGTTCTTTAACGATGGTTTTGATTACACCTTCCCGCCGGGGACGAGTATTGGAGCGGGGGGATACGTGGTGGTGGCGAAGAATCCGGACGCCTTGTTTGATCGCTATGGGGTGGCCGCGCTTGGGCCATTCGACGGCGGGTTGTCGGGCAACGGGGAGCGGATTGAGTTACGAAGGGCGGATGGCTCGGTGGCCGATGAGGTCGATTATCAGAATCATTTTCCCTGGCCGACCGCAGCGGGCGGTGCGGGAGCCTCGATGGAATTGATACATCCAAGTCTGGATAATGACCTTGGCGGCTCGTGGCGGAGTTCGCAGGTTGTAGTGCTGCCGGAGCTAACCTACCTTCCCGAGGACGGCCCGGGTTGGCGTTGGCGGCCGGGGATGACTGAAGCTTCTTCGCCCATTAATGCGTGGACGGAGGCTGACTTTGTGGAAGACGGAACATGGACCACGCAAGCGATGCCGATTGGCTTTGGAATTGTGGGGACGCAGAATTTCAATCCACCGATCAGCGGGATGGTTGGAAATTATACAAGCTGTTTTTTCCGGAATGAATTTGAAATCGCGGAGGGTGAAATTCCACAAGAGATTCTTTTTCGCTATCTTCTCGATGCCGGAGCGGTCGTCTACATCAATGGTCTGGAAGTTTTTCGAACGGACAACCTTGGTGATGGTCAATTGACCATTGCGGATTCGGCCAATAACGATGGCGATGAAGATGAATGGTATGAGGTGAGCATCAGTGGTGGGGCTGCCGGCTTGCGGGAAGGGCCCAATGTCATTGCGATCCACGCCTTCAACCGGTCGGCGGGAAGCAGTGACTTTGGCGTAAACGTCGAGCTTCTCCGTCCTGCTCCGGCGGTCGAAGCGGAGCCGGAGCCGTCACCCGGTTTGGTAAATACGGTCTTTTCGGAGACGGTGCCACCGGCTATCCGTCAGGTCGATCATTCGCCCAAGCAACCGGTGGTGGGCGAGTCGACGGTGATCACCGCGAAGGTGACCGATCCCGATGGTGTGGCTGCGGTGACCTTGGAAGTTCAGGATGTTGCGCCGGGCGCATACGTTCCGGCATTTTTAGCAAAATCAACACCCGCTCTTCTGGCAAACCCGACAGCTCCCCGGACGCCCAATCCCGCTTACGAACAGAACTGGGTTTCGCAAGTCATGACCGACGATGGGCTTGGAGCGGATGAAGTGGCGGGCGATGGGATCTACTCGGCAAGTTTGGCATCGCGACCCAACCGGACGCTGGTGCGCTATCGCATCACGGTGGAAGACACGGGCGGGGAATCGGTGAGAGTTCCTTATGCTGACGACGAGCGTCTCAACTTTGCCTATTTCCAATATGATGGTGTCCCTGATTATGAGACGACGAGCGGGACCTTTTCGGCGGAGACCATTGAGGAAATACCGGTCTATCATGTCCTGACAACATCGGCTGATTTCAATCAGGCTGTGGCTTACAATGGCGGAGATCGAATCCCCTCAAATAACTTCGATGCGAGGAGCGAATACAACTGGGACTGCGCCTTTGTTTACGAGGGAGTGGTTTATGACAACGCCCGCTACCGACTCCGTCAGCGGAATGCACGCTATTCAGGGTCACAAAAACGGAGTTTGAAGTTCCGCTTTAACAGGGGGAACTACCCGACTTTCAGGGATAGTGATGGCGAAAAATACCCCGAGCCGTGGAAGTTTCTCGCGACCCATAAGATGGTGGGATCTCGCGGAAATCTCACCTGGGGAATGGATCAGGCCACCAACCATCTAATGTGGAATCTGACCGGGACTCCGGCTCCTTTCACTCACTGGGGGCACTTCCGGGTCATTCAATTTGCTGACGAGGCGGCCACGCAGACCCAGGGTGATTATTATGGAATGCTGCTGGCTTTGGAGGAATACGATTCGCGCTTTCTGGATTCCCATAATCTCGAAAAAGGAAATCTGTACAAGTTGATTAGTTACCGGACAAACGGGAAGGATGTGCAGCGATATCAAGCTCCCGATGCAGTGACCGATGCCTCGGATTTCTCAAACACCATCTTCCAGTTGCGTCCCCAGCGCGACGACAACTGGCTCAGTGAGCACGTCAATTGGGATAGCTGGAATCGCTATCATGCCGTGGTCGATATGATTCGTCACTACGATGTCCAGACCAATACCGGTGAACATTTGAAGAATCGTGCTTATTACTTTGAGCCGTCAGCCACGAATCCATTGGGTCGGCTCAATGTGCTTCCGTGGGACTCTGATACGAGTTGGGGGCCGAACTGGAATGCGGGGGTTGATTTTCCCAAGGAGGCCATTTTTGGAACGAGCGGAGTGGGAGTGCGGGCGCCCTTCACGATTGACTATTTGAATACGGTCAGGGAGATGCGGGATTTGATTTGGACCCCGGAGCAGATCGATTTGATGATCGAACCGCTGGCTGCCAAAATTGAAGACGTGACCGAGGCTGATCGGGTCCGTTGGTCGGGCAGTCTGCCACTTGAACGGGTGGTGGCAGATATGAAAAAGTTTGCCTTCGACGGTGGACGCTGGGTCGGAGGTGACAATGGTGGTATGCCTCTGATTTCGCGGGATAGCGGAATCTCCGGACTGGAAGGACGGGATGCCTATCTCGATGCGTTGACCACTGATCCGTCGCTGCCGGCCAAGCCTACGATCACCTATTCGGGTGACGCCGGATTCCCCCAGGATGGCCTCGCTTTCACGAGTACTGCCTTTTCAGACCCACAGGGGGCCAACACCTTTCAAGCGATGGAATGGCGTCTCGCCGAAGTGACCAGCCTCGGTGGAGGAGTCCGTGAAATCATGGCTCCGGGGCGCATCTGGAGTTACCAGGATGACAATATTGATGAGGGCACGGCGTGGCGCGAGGTTGGTTTTGATGACAGCGCCTGGAAGACCGGGGCAGCGCCGCTGGGCTTCGGCGGCGTCAACGGGATCAACATTGCAACCACCACCAATTCAGGAATTCCAACCGCTTATTTCCGGACTACGATCAATGTGACGGATCTCAATTTGATCGACAGCTTCACCTTCAAGTTGCTTCTCGATGACGGGGCGGTTGTTTACGTGAATGGCCAGGAGGCCTTCCGCGATGGTTTTTATCCGGAAACGGTGGTGGGGCACGATGTGCTCGCGGATGAGCCAGGTAATGAAGGTGTTTTCGATGAGTTCGAGGTCAGCGCCAACCTGTTTGTGGAAGGGGCGAATGTGATCGCGATCGAAGTTCACAACAGGAGCCTTGGAAGTAGTGACCTGGGATTTGAAATGACGCTCGATGCCCGGGAGGTTCTTCTTCCTCCGGGCGAAAACCCCTCATTCGAATGGACGGCAGTCTGGGAATCCGGCGAGCTCCCGACGTTCAATCCCACCATTGAGATGCCATCGGTCGCGCGAGTCGGGGAAACCTATCGGGCCCGGGTCCGGCATCAGGATGCCACCGGGCGGTGGAGCAATTGGTCCGACCCTGTGGAATTTGTAGCGGGTGCTCCCTCCATCCAGCCGTTCTTGGACGGGATTGTTATCAGTAAGATCATGTATCATCCGCTTCCTCCGTCTGCTGAGGAATTGGCCGCGATTCCTTCGCTCGATGAAGGTGACTTTGAATGGATCGAAATTATGAACATCGGTTCCGGAGAACTCGACCTCACCAACCTGCGCTTCACCAAGGGGATTGAATTCGACTTTGTGAATGGAAGCAGATTGACCATTGCCGCAGGTGAGCGCCTGCTGGTTGTTTCGAATGTGGAGGCCTTTAATCTACGCCACGGATTTGCGGAGACGCCTGATTTTGTCTTGGGCGAGTTCTCCAAGAGTCTTTCAAACGGAGGGGAGCGGGTGAAATTGTCCTTTGGTGCCGGAACGCTCGTGCGTGAAGTTGAATATGGAGATGAATTCCCGTGGCCCGAGGTCGCGGACGGAAGTGGGGCGAGCTTGGTCTGGGTAGATGGATTCGGCGAGACGGCCGACGACTGGCGTCCGAGCGTGGGCGCCAACGGAGCACCTGCCGTGGATGACGGGCTTCCATATACCGGTGATTTGAACAGCTATGTCTTGCGCGGTACTCCTGAAGTTGCCGTGGTCGAAATCGGCGGTGAACTTTATGCAGACATTTCCTTCGACCGCCAATTCAATGCCGACCAAGCTCGCATCCTGGTGCAAGGCTCGGATGATGTCGAATCATGGGTCGATTCACCGGTGACGAGGGTTTCGGAAGTTTTTGGCCCGGCGGAGTCCAGCCGGGTGACCTTCCGGACGAACGATCCCGTAACGAACGAGCGCGGCTTCTACCGGCTTAGGCTGCTCTTGAAATAGGGTTCGCTCTTTTGATATCCGGGCTTTTTTTCGAAGAGGTCTTGCGCCACCTTCCCCGCATGAACGAGACACTTTCCCAGAAGCTTTTCGCCAAGGCCAAGACGGTAATCCCCGGCGGGGTGAATTCGCCGGTGAGAGCCTTTCGGAATGTGGATGGTGATCCCTTCTTCGTCCGCCGCGCCAAGGGAGCTCGTATCGAGGATATCGACGGGAATTCTTTGATCGATTATATCGGGTCATGGGGGCCGAATATTCTCGGTCACGCTCCGACCTCCATCATCGCAGCAATTCACCAGGCGGCCAAAGACGGGATCTCTTACGGAATTCCAAACCCCAAGGAAGTCGAGATGGCCCGGCTCATCACTGAGTGGGTTCCCTCGGTTGAGAAGGTCCGCATGGTGAACTCTGGAACGGAAGCCACGATGTCGGCAATCCGTTTGGCGCGGGGATTCACCGGGCGGGATAAAATCGTCAAATTTGAAGGTTGCTACCATGGTCACGTCGATTCGCTTTTGGTCGCGGCGGGGTCGGGTGCGCTGACTTTTGGGGAGCCTGATTCAGCCGGGGTGCCACAGTCTTTCGCGAATGAAACCATCACTTTGCCCTACAACGATGTGGAGCGTCTCGAGGAGGTCTTTGCAGAATTTGGTGAGCAAATCGCGGCGGTCATTGTCGAATCCTATCCCGCCAATGCGGGTCTTGTTTTTCCGCGTGAAGGATATCTCGCCAAGCTTCGTGAAATTACCAGAGCCAATGGTGCGCTCGTCATCTTCGACGAGGTCATGACAGGTTTCCGCCTGGCCAAAGGCGGGGTGCAGGAAATTGAAAACTTCGACCCCGATCTCACGGCCATGGGCAAAGTGATCGGAGGAGGCCTGCCTGTCGGAGCCTTCGGCGGTCGTGCTGATATCATGGATATGCTGGCACCTGATGGCCCGGTTTATCAGGCTGGAACTCTGAGTGGAAACCCGCTTGCGATGGCTGCCGGGCTCACCCAGTTGCGCGAATTGGAAAAGAAGGGAGCTTACAATTACCTCGAGGAAATCGGTGCGCAAATGGCGGAAGGGCTGCGCAAAATTTTCACCGAAAAAGGGATGCCCCACCGGGTCAATCAGGTGGGCTCGATGTTCTGTCTCTACTTTGTCGATGAGGAGATTGTGAATGTCGAAACCGTGCAGAAGCAGGACTTCGGAATCTTCAAGAAGCTTTTCTGGGGATGTCTTGAGGCCGGGGTTTATCTGGCCCCAAGCCCCTACGAAACAGGCTTTATTTCAGCGGCTCACACCAAAGGGGACATTGGAGACACCCTCGATGTAATCCAGGATGTCGTGGCGAAGTGGTGAGTTTTATTTTGATTTGCCGACCCTGGGGCGAATGTATCGCTTCTGAATTCCCCTGATTTGAAGAACGGTGGCGGGGACCAGTTCCGCCTCCTTCGCCTTTGAAGGTAGTCCCGTGACCAACGCTGTCGAAGATTCCCGGAGAAGCTTTTAAATCACTTCCGTGTTACCCGGCCGGAGGTGGGAGTCAGGGTGAAGTCCTTAATGCTCACCCCCTTGACATTGCCTTCACGTGAGAAGGTGAGGATGTTTTTGCCTTTTTTAAGTTCGATGACCACGGACTCGGACTTATCCCAAAGCCCGACGGTATGGGGGAGGTGGAGTTCGACCTTCTCCTTCGCTCCATTTACGGAGACGAGAAGATATTGACGCCAGCTTGGAGTGACCACGCGGGCGGTGAGCTGATACTTGCCGGCAGCGGGTGCTTCGATGGTGTATTCGAAGGTTTGATGTCCTCCACTGGTCCGGCTGTAGTGGAGCTGCTTGCCGCCAAGGACGCTGTCCATGAAGATGATCTTGCCTCCGCTCTTGGTGGGCTTGGTGGTGGCGGCAGCGGGAATGGTAATGACGCCCTTCGAATCGACCGAAACGTTCCGGTCCTTTTCGGTGATCGTGACCTTGGTGATCTCCACTTTCTCCTTGGTTTCGGTGGCTTCGGCAATGTCCTGGCCGACGGCGTCAAGAGTTTTGGACCTGGCATTCTCAATGACACCTTTCTGAAGGTAGAGGGAGGCTCCATACCAGAACTCCGGTTTGGTGCGCGATTGCAGTCCATAAACGCGGGGCTCTCCGGCGACATCGCCGATCCACTGCGCGCGCTTGACCATCATGAAAGGCTCGCCGGCAGCGCGGGCCTGGGTGGTGGCGAGAAAATCGAGATCTTTATCGTATCGACCCTTGGTCCAGCCGCTTCCCCATCCTGCGCCAAGGCAGGGGACCCAACCGTCCGGAGTCCAGTGGACAAGGGCGGCGTGACCGCGTTGCGGGCGGGCGGTGGTGGGGATTCCGAAGGCGCGGAGAGTGAAACGGCCGATAAAGGCGCGTCGCCCGCAGATGCCGCCATTCATGAGAATATTTTGAAAAAACTGAAGCTCGGGTTTGTCATACTTATTGTCTTGTGATCCATAGGGGATGTCGCTGCGAACCAGTGCGACGTAGCGCCAGCGGTAATCTCCGGTGGTGACGTGGTCCGGCCGGTAGTTGCGGAGCATTTCGCGACCCCAGGTCAGGATCTCATTGGGCTCCTCACCATCGACGACCATGCGGTAGTCCCAGACCGTGAGATTTTTGAAGGCAGGATCGAGTTCACCGTTCAGGAGAGCCTTTTCGTAGTTGAGGTATCGTTCGACCGGGTCGACGAACTCGGGCGCGTCCTTCTTCGATTCGGCGTTCCGTTGTTTGATTGGGGTGGCGTGTTCCAGGCTGATGGCCAGCGCAAGGCGGCGCAGCGGACCCTCGGCGACCTTGTCGCTGGCCTGCCAGATCTTGCTATAAATTTCCATGGCCGGTCCGTAGTTGCCGTCTTTGGCCCCGTCGGCGACGGCCATCTGGACGAGAAGTTCATCGGCGCCGAGCATTTTGTCGATGAGCTCCTCCCGCTCCTTGCTCTGTTGGGCGAAGGCCGCGAGTTTCGCCGGGGTGGCTTCGGCGAGGATGGAATATCGAGCCAGTTTGGCGTCGAGTTTGTTACTTGAGAGTTGTCCGGTGAGCCCAAGGTCTTTTACGGCGGCGATGGTCGCAGCTTTTGCCTCAGCCAGCGTCTTTTCGGCATCCCTGAGAGTCTTCTCATACTGATCCTTGTTTTTGAGCGCGGCGTCGAGTTTCGCCTGACGTTCTTCGAGGGCGGCTTCGCCGTCTTTTTTGTTTTGCTGCCAATGGGCGAGGTCTTTTTTGGCCTCCTCACGTTCAGCGGCAGTCTTGGCCTTTTTGAGTTTGGCTTCAGCGGCAGCAATACCCTTGTTTGCGCCGCCAATCCATTTGCCCTTGGCGTGGCCCACGAGGCCCTTGGCCGAGGCGATTTCGCCCATCTTCTTGCGAGCTTCCTCAATCTGCTTGGTCGCGGTAATTTCGGCTTCGCGGGCCTCGATAAAGGCGCTTTTTTTCTCTGAGCTTACCGAAGGAAGGGTTTGGGTCAGCTCTGTTTTTAGCGCCTCGAGTTGCCTGACATAATTCGCTTCAAGCTTCTTTCCTGTCGCCGTGAGGATGATTTGTTCCTTTTGCTTTTTGGCTGCCAGGAGATCTGGGGTTCCGACCACGGTTGCGGCCAGAATGCTTGTGCAGGTGATCAATGTTGTGATTTTCATGGAAAGAGATGTTGGTCGGTTGTTGAGATCTTCGTTGCTATCAAAGAAGATGCCGGGAGCCAGATGAAACCGCTCTTGTTGAAATAATGGCCCCGGAGCGGCTTCTTTTCAAAGGGTTTACTGAAGATTCGAAATCAAGCTGCGAACTTTTGGGTAGCTTGGGCCAAGCGGACCTTCGGATTGGGCCATTAAAGGACTCCGTGGAAAGCCCGGGCGCGAGACGAGCCCGTAAGTGCCACGAATCTCCACAGAGTGAACACGATTCGCAAGACCGGGGGCAATTCGTTCGTTTAAATAGCTCGAAAGGTCGGTTTCGTTTTCAGTTGCTTTTGAGGAGTGGTCGGGAACGTTTCCACCATTGAAAATTTGATTTTTATGAAAGGACTTCTCCCCGCGGCATTTCTTGTAGGCTCGCTGTCAGCAGGAACCATCGATTTCAATCGTGACGTGCGCCCCATTCTCTCGGACACCTGCTTTAAATGTCACGGACCGGGTGAAACGAAGGGCGATCTGCGCCTCGATGACCGTGAGGATGCGCTGGATGCCGGCGTGCTTTCTCCGGGAGATGTCGCCAGGAGCGAAATCGTGAAGCGCCTCAAGTCGCATGACCCCGAGGAGTTGATGCCGCCGCCCGAGGCCAACAAGACTCTCACCCCAAAGCAGATTCAAACTCTCGAAACCTGGATCGCAGAGGGTGCGGAATACGACGACCATTGGTCGCTGGTGCCCCCCCAAAGGGATGCCGGGGTAAAATCTCTCGACCACTTCATCGACAAGCGGATCAAGGAAGCCGGTCTTGAATCTCAACCGGAAGCCGACCGCAGGACCCAAATCCGCCGCGTCACTCTTGACCTCACCGGCTTGCCTCCCACCCCGGAGGAAGTGGAGGACTTCATGGCTGATAAGTCGCCGGATGCTTACGAAAAATTGGTCGATCGCCTTCTGGCCTCGGACGCTTATGGAGAACGCATGGCGGTCGCCTGGATGGATGCCGCACGATATGGCGACACCAGTGTGATGCACGCGGACGGGCCTCGCGACATGTGGCCGTGGCGGGACTGGGTGATCAAAGCCTACAACAGCAACATGCCTTTCGATCAGTTTACGGTTGAGCAGATCGCCGGCGATCTGATTCCGGAGGCAACCGTTTCTCAGAAGGTCGCCTCGGGCTTCAATCGGAACCATGCTACGAGTGACGAGGGCGGGGCGTTTGCCGAAGAGCTGCGGGTCGAGTATGTTGCTGACCGCGTTCAAACCACCGCGAATGTTTGGATGGGGCTGACCATGGAATGTGCCCAGTGCCACGACCACAAATACGATCCGATTTCTCAAAAGGAATACTATCAGTTCTTTGCTTTTTTCAACAACACGACCGATCCCGGCATGCAGACCCGCAACGGGAACCAGGCGCCGGTTGTGGAGGTTCCCGACGAGGAACGGATGAAGCGCCTTGCCGAGCTACACCAGCAATTGACTGCCTCTGACGAGAAGATCGAAGGTTATCGTAATCTTGTTGCCAGGAGCCCGGAATTTCAAAAATGGGTCGCCAAAAAATCAGAGGAAGCCCGCAAGGACGGATCCACCAAACAGCCGGACGGCTTGATCCACTGGTTCCCGATCAATGAAGCTGCGAATGATTTTCGTGATGAAATCACGGGTTCGGCGGCTGTGGCCGAAAAGGGAAAGTTCGAGGTTTCCGACCACGGAAAGTCCAAGGCTCTCAAGCTGAATGGCCGCACACAGTTCAAGTTCGATACTTCTGTCAACGTGGAGTTTGATCGCCCGTTTAGTATCACCGGCTGGGTCAAGCCGAATGGCAATGCCGCTGGTGCCATCCTATCCAAGATGGATGACAAGGCGGGTTTCCGTGGTTTTGATCTTTGGATGGAAGGCGGAAAAATCGGAACCCACATCGTCAATACCTGGCAGTCCAACGCGCTTAAGGTGGTCACAAAGGAGATGCTCAAGCCAAATCAATGGCAGCACGTCGTTTTGACTTACGATGGCACTCACAAGGCATCCGGGGTGAAGATCTTCATTGATGGCAAACTCGCCACCAACCAAGTGCAGGCTGACACTCTCCGGGCAACCATTAAAACCAGTCAGCCGCTGCGGATAGGCGGTCGTTCCACCAGTTCGATCTGGAAAGGGGAGGTCGATGATCTTCGTCTCTACGGTCGGGCTTTGAGGCAAGATGAGCTCGCTGCGGCCGGAGGTGGCGATCCAGTGCAGAACATCCTCGCTACTCCTGCGAAGGATCGAAAACCGGCCGATCAGCAGATCCTTCTCGCCCGCTATCTGGGAAGTCAGGACAAAACCTATAAGAATTTGGTTTCTGCAAAGCAGAAGCTTGAGAAACAGCGCGCCGACCTCGATCGCAAGCCGGTCACCTCCATGATCATGCAGGACAATCCTCCCGATAAAATGCGGAGGACCTACGTGCTTGATCGCGGTGCTTATGATTCACCGAAGAAGGATGAAGTCATCATGCCTGCCGTTCCCAAGGCTCTCCCCGCGATGCCCGAGGGCGCTCCGGCAAACCGCCTCGGTCTAGCCAAATGGCTCACCCAACCCGCTCACCCGCTCACCGCAAGAGTGGCGGTCAATCGCTACTGGATGATGCTCTTCGGAGAAGGCTTGGTGCGATCAGTCGGTGACTTCGGTGCCCAAAGCACGCCGCCAACCCATCCCGAACTACTCGATTGGCTTGCGGTCGACTTTGTGGAAAGCGGATGGAACGTGAAGCGCATGCTCAAGCAAATCGTGATGTCGAAAACCTACCGGAAAAGTTCGAAGATCGAGTCGATGCATCGCGAGAAGGATTCTGAAAATGAACTCCTCGCTCGCGCTCCTCGCTTCCGCCTGCAGGGCGAATTCATTCGGGATCATGCTCTTGCCGTGAGCGGTCTTTTGAATCCGGAGATCGGAGGTCCCGGGGTGAAGCCCTATCAGCCTGCGAATATTTGGAATGAAGTGAGTCTCAACGGTGGTCTGCGTTACCGACAGGACAAGGGCGATAAGCTCTATCGCCGCTCGATGTATACGTATTGGAAACGCAGTTCACCCATGCCGAACATGTTGATTTTCGACTCCCCGAGTCGTGAAAAATGCGTCATTCAGCGCCAGCGTACTAACACTCCTCTACAAGCTCTTGTGACGCTCAATGATCCGCAGTTTCTGGAAGCCGCCCGCGCCTTCGCCGAGCGCTTGCTCAAGTCGGACAAGGGAAGCACCGCGGATCGAATCGATCTCGCCTATCGGTATGCCACAGCCCGGCCTGCAAGCGGTCGCGAGGTTGAGATTCTCACCGCGCTTTATCAGAAAAATCTCGAGCGCTTCAAAGCCGCGCCGGAAACCGCCAAGGAGTTTCTAATGGTGGGAGAGTCGCCTCGCGATGACTCCCTGGATGCTCCCGAGCATGCTGCCTGGATGGTGGTCGCCCAAACCATCATGAACCTCGACGAGTCGCTCACCCGCAACTAATCCTTCAAACGAATCACTGCCATGGAAACCTTCAATCCTCTCCTTGAAACCCGGCGCCAGTTTCTTCTTCGCACGGGAAATGGCATCGGTGCCGCAGCCTTGAGCACTCTGCTGAACCCCGGTCTCATCGGATCTGCGATGGGCGAGGGAATGCAGCAATATGGTGGGCTTCCCAGCATTCCGCATTTTCCCGGGAAGGCCAAGCGTGTCATCTACATGTTCATGGCAGGCGGGCCGAGCCATATCGACCTTTTCGACTACAAACCCATCCAGCGCAAACTGCATGGCACCGAGCTTCCTGATTCGGTGCGCCAGGATCAGCGCCTCACCGGAATGTCGAGCGGGCAGAAGTCATTTCCTTGTGTGGCTCCCATGTTCGAGTTTGAGAAATACGGGGAACATCAGACATGGGTGAACAAGGATCTCCTGCCCCACACCGCCGGAATTGTCGACAAGATCACCATCATGAAATCGCTTCACACCGAGGCGGTGAACCACGATCCTGCCATTACTTTCATCAACACCGGAGCCCAGCAACAGGGGAAGCCCTCGATGGGTGCGTGGTTGAGTTACGGGATGGGTTCGGTGAACGAAAACATGCCTGGTTACGTGGTGATGATTTCGCGCGGGAGAGGTCAGTTGCAAGCACTCTATGATCGCCTTTGGGGAAGTGGTTTTCTTCCTGCGAAGCACCAGGGGGTGAAACTTCGCAGTGCCGGTGAGCCGGTCTTGTATCTCAAGAATCCCAAGGGTTTTGATCGTGAGGCCCGGCGCGGCCAGCTCGATAGCCTCAAGGAGCTCAATGAGTTGAATTACGACAAGTTTGCCGACCCTGAAATCCAAGCGCGGATTTCGCAATATGAATTGGCCTTCCGCATGCAGTCCGAAGTGCCGGGGCTCATGGATATCGAAGGGGAGCCGGACCACGTGAAGGAGCTTTATGGTCCTCAGATTGACAAGCCGGGCAGCTTTGCAAGGAACTGTCTGCTGGCACGTCGCATGGCGGAGAAAGGAGTGCGCTACATTCAGCTGTTCCACCGCGGTTGGGATCAGCACGGCTCCCTGCCATCAAAGATCCGCCAGCAGTGCGAGGACATCGATCAACCGGCTGCCGCTCTGATTAACGATCTCGATCAGCGGGGGATGCTCGAAGACACCCTGGTTGTTTGGGGCGGAGAATTCGGTCGCACGATCTACTCCCAAGGCAAGCTGACCAAAGACAACCACGGTCGCGATCACCACGGACGATGCTTCTCAATGTGGATGGCTGGTGCCGGCGTGAAGCGGGGGTTCGAATACGGAAAGACCGATGATCATAGTTACAACATCATCGAGAACCCGGTTCATATTCGCGATATGAACGCCACCATCCTCCACCAGCTCGGGATCGATCACAACAAGCTCACTTTCAAATACCAGGGCCTCGACCAACGCCTCACCGGCGTGGAAGAAGCGCACGTGGTGAAGGATATCCTGTCGTAGTTCGCGGACGAAGTGGCCATCTGGCGGGCAGGTTTTTTTAAGACAGGAACTGCTTAATCGGACCTTCCTGATCGACCTTTAGAGACACGTCGAAGTCGCCGTAGTGTTTGATGGGATTGCCGTAGGCATTGAGGATGGTGGTGTACCAATTTCCGAGAGTCTTGTGGCCTTCCTCATTGTAATTTGGAAGACGGATGTAGCGGCGGCGGGCCATGTTGAGCTTCACTTTGTCGCCTGCCAAAATGATGAAAGGGACTTCGGTTCCGTGGCTGTGGTGGGCCTCACCATTTTCGGGGAGGTAGAAGATGACGGTGTTATCGAACATGCTGCCATTTCCTTCCGGGCTCGCTTTGAGATCCTCAACCAGCTTGTTGACGACCTTCATGTGGTGTGTTCGGAGATGACTGCGAACCTCCAGAGCAGGCATTCCTTTCAGCGCTTTGTTGTGGCCGATTTCGTGAAGCTCGATGGTATCTTGCAGCACGCCATCGTAGCGGGTGCCGAGGTCATCGAGAGTGAAAGTGGCGACATTGGAGAGCCCGGCACGGAGTGAGGAGACGAGGATGTCGGCAAAGGCAAATTGTTGTTCAACGACGGTGTATTGGTCGTCGAGAACGGACTTTGAGAGCTTGGGAAGATTGGCGGCAATTTGTGGAGCCATGCTTTTGAGTTGGGCATTGCGCTCAATCAAGGCGTCAGCCGAATTGACGTAGTTGCCGATCTTCTGCGACTCGATCCAATCGAGTGTCTTGCTGTCATGTCTGGCGATATTTTCGTTTAGAAATTCGTAGAGGCTGTCGGCAGCTTTCTGGCTGTTATCCTTTTCGACACCTTCCGCGAAGAGGTTGCGGTAAGCGGCGCTTGGCGAGGCGAAGGCGTAGTTGGGTTGCTTGGGACCGATCGATGACATGCCGCGGACCACTCCTTTTTCGTTCTTGGCGCAGGTCAATTCGATATGCTCAAACGGCGAGCTGAACATGCGGCCCAGTTCCACATCAACCGAGGCCCGGGTGATCGTGGCGACCCGTTCCGCCGAACGAGAAACAGCAAGAGGGGATTGATAGGTCGAGTGTCCCATGGTGCACATTTTGGCCGAGAGGCCCTGCAGGATGGTCAGATCGTTTTTGTGCGCGCCGAGAGGCTTCATCCACTCCGGCAGGTCATGACGGTCGAGGTCGATGTCCAAAGCTTCCTTGTTCTCTTCCCTCTTCTTGTCGGCTTCACTCAGGGTGGGTGGGACAAACTCGGATGGAAAGAGGCCGTTGCTCTTACGAAGAAAAATGAATCGGGGAGTGCCCGGTCCGCTCTTGGGCAATTCGGCTCCGAAGGTGGGAAGGCCAGATAGTCCTGCGATGCCGGCGAGGCCAGCTGTGGAGGTCTTTAAGAAATTTCGTCTGCTCTGTGTCATGATGCTTTACGGTAAATGAATGAATCGGAGGTGAGGATGGAAACCATCAGTTCGGTGAAGCTGCCACCGCTGTTGAGGTAGGCTTTCTCGGCCTTGAGAAGGGTTTGTGAATCGGCGAGGGTTTCGTTTCGGCCCATGAAGTAACGGAAGACGTTCCGAATAAAGACCTGGCGAACGCGGTCCGATTTACCCAAGCGGGTCATGAGATCACGAACGTCCTTGACCGGGCCATCGAGCGACATGTCGCCGGTGCCGCGAAGAAATCCGGTCGAGTCCACCGGCTTGGTTTTATAAATGTCCACCTTGTAGTTTTTGAAAACACCATGCTCTCCTTTCGATCGGACTGTCTCGGTCTTGATGATGTTTTCGGGATACTCGATCGCTTCTTCACGACGGAAGCGGCCGAAGTCATCGAACTCTTCGAAGACGTAGCCCAGCGGGTTCATCTTCTCGTGACACTGCCAGCATTTTTTGTCTTCAGAAACAACAAACCTTTCGCGCAGGGTGCGGTGAGGGTCTTCCGGTACCTTGGCGTCGACCGTGATGGGAACATCGCGAATGAAGCCGCCGAGGAGTTGTTCGCGGATCCACTTGCCGCGGTGAATGGGATCGGTGGCGGCATTCTGCGAGTTTGCGATGAGCCAGGCGGGATGGGTCAGAAGCCCGGTGCGATTTTCGATCTTCATGGGTTGCTCGGCCTGGTAGGACCAGGTGAGGTGATCGAGATTCCAAACCTTCACCGAGTGAAGAACACCTTCGCTGTCGGGTGGCATGGAGGTCCGGTTTTGTTTCTCGCCCTTTGTGCCGTCCGGGCCGAAGCGCATCTTCCAGTCATCACTCTCGATGTAAAAGCGGCGGGCAATCTTGCCTTCTTTGCTGACCCATCTGTCGACCTTCTGAAGGTATTTGACGATTTCGTCTTTCTTCTTCCCCTGGGTGTTTTTGTAGATGTCGCGGAATTCGGCGGCCTCTTTTGTGGCCTTTTCGGCGGCTGCTTTCATGGCGGCGTTGTCGCCATTGTGGTGAACGAAAAAGCGGTCGGTGGTGAGAAGGGTTTCGAGAACGTTTTGGTCTTTTTCGAGAACGAAGTTGACCAAGGTGTCCGCTTCCTTGCGAAGTTTTCCGGGGACGCGGTAGACATACTTTGTCGAGACAACGCGGTGAGGGTTGTAGGCTCCAACGAAACGTTCCTCGTCTTTGAAGACGTTGTAAACATTCATGTAGCCGAAGTAGTCCTGAAAGAATCTCAAGATGCGGGGCTTCTCGATTGAATCGTCGTTGAGGAGCCTTCGTACTTCGCGTTCGTAGTCCTCCGGAGTGGTGAGCTTTCCAGCTTCCGCGGAAGACACGAGAGCGGGATCCGGGATGCGATCGGTGAGGGCGTAAGCGATGGCGTAGCTGGCTTCGCGCGGGGTGAGCTTGACGCGACCTTCCTTGTCAGGCTGGCCGCCGCCGAATTCACTGCGGTAGAGAAATTCGGGCTCCATCAAGACGGAGGTCATGACGTTTTTGAGAGCCCCCGTTTTGTTGCTCGTTTTGAGGGTCTTCTCGACAAGGGAAAGGTAGCGGGTGAGTTCATCCGCCGTGGCGCTGCGTTGCAGGGCGACTTTGAACTGATGATTGATGGCGGTTTGCCACATCTCATCCGTGGGCTGGTCGTTCTGAATGATCTTCTCGAATGGCCCGGCGGTTTTACGGGGATTCCAGACTTCATCGGGGAATCGGGCCCTGAAGCGACGCCCGTTTGCTTTGGCCTCATGATATTCCTCGGAAAAGACGTGTTCCCCACTGGCGACAAGGGCGGGCCGCAATTGTTTGTCGACGATCCACTTGGCGTTCGACAGGAGAGTGAGGAATTGTCCGCCCTCAACAGTTTCGGTGTCGTAGTAAGTGACGCCGGGATTGGTCGGGAGATTGAAGGGTTTGACTACGCCGAAGAAGGAGTCTCGACGCTCCCTGCCTTGGAGTTCAAAGACGTCGTTAATCTTTTCGTGGTAAATGAGTTCGTTGATCAACCAACGTCGTGGCTTCGAGTATGGCTTGGTGGTGATTTCGCTGTTGAAGAGTTTGCCGTGGTTGAGGTAGTTGGCGTATTTGTAATAGCGCAGTTTGTCTTCCAGCTTTGAGGCGTTGAAGATCTTGAGCTCGCTCCAAATCCAGGCGGCCAGCTCATCGCGTTCCTTTTCGGTCGGTTGGTCCGCCTTTCGGGGAGGCATTTCTCCACTGTAAACATGCTCAAGGGCCACGTTTAGAAGATCAAGTCGCTCACCTTGATTCATGGCGGCCAGGTCATCGAGCCGGACGTCGCCTTTTTGTGAACCCGAATCGTGACAGTCGTAGCAATACAATGCCAAAAGATCGTCTACTTTCCCGGGTACGACGAGTTTGTAGTCGGGCTCGGCCGCCTTGACGACTGAGCACCAGAGTGCTGCGAACAGAAGGGAGCAGGATAGGATACGGGATCTCATGAATTGATCGATTTGCCCGAGTGGCGGCTGGGGCAGGTTACGCTAATAACTGTTGCATTCAAACAGTGTGTTTCGGTGTTCGCTTGCCCCTAATTGGTCAGCTTGAGGGGGCTTTGAATTTGCTCCTCAGACTCCGGGAGGTTATTCTCCTGATTGTGAAATTTTGGGTCCAGTTCTTCTCGGTTTTCTCGGTGGGTATGCTTTGGCTTGAAGGAACTTCAGCCGGGCTTGCCTCGGATCATTGCCCGATTTGTAAAAAGAAATCGTATTTTGTGGAGCTTCATAGTTTTTCGATGTTCGGGGAGCCGTCGCGGGATTTTTTGGACTCGCCGATTTTTCATTTTGGAGGACCGAGGATTTGTCCGTGGGATCTATTTGCGTCTCAGTCCAACGATTGGGAAGTTGAAGATCAGGCCGAGTTTGTCCGATTACGCACGAGGCTTGAGACGAAAGAGCCTGTGATTTTGCTGACTGCGGACGAGGGAAAACTCCTTGATAAGATTCGCAAGGGTGAGGAAAGCGATTCCTTTCTGGAGCTTCGAGAGCTTTGGTGGATGCGAACTCTGCGAAGTCCGGCGGGGGTCGAAGACGAAATCATGATGACGATGAAGTTGTTTGCTTCTTGTTATGGAGATTCGTCTCCCATGCCGGAGCTTCGGGAAAGCTATCGTCGCAAGTTGCTTGAATTGTTTGAGACGGCGGTGGCCGATCAAAATCTCAAAGAGGAGCCGCGCTTCCGGTATCAGTATTTGCACGCTGAATTTGTGCGCAAAGGCGGGGCGCTTGAGGAGGCTGTGAGAGAGTTCTCGGAGTTCGACAAGCTGCTGGGTGACATTCCCGAGAAGAAAAGAATGGAATACGAACCCCTGGTCACCTGGACCAAGGAGCAGATCCTGGGATTGCAGTTGAAGACGGCGGGGTTGGATTCTCTCGTAAAGGGCCTCATTGTTCCGCTACCCAATCCTTTTCGAGATAACGAGTCGGAGGAGGGCGATACCTGGCTGCGGCATCGTTGGGCGCTCAAGGAATTGGTGCAACGTTGCCTTGATGGTGATCAGGCGGCCTTGGATCGACTCTGGGAACTTCTTGGGCGGGATGCCGGCAAGTTGCTGGCGGCGGCGGAAACGGTTCGCTTTCCATCGCTTGATCGCTTTGCCAAGTCGGGTCCCCGTTGGGGGAAATGGCGACTTGAAATGGTGGAGCAACTCGGTGAAGGAAAAATCCCCAAGGAGGCTGAAGCCAAAATTAATCAGGAGCGCAACGTGAATATTCTCTCGAGAATCGTGCTTGGTGATAAGTTCGATCCTTTACCCCCTCTTCCTGCGGCTCTGCCTCAAGAAGCCGATACGCCGGAAAAGCGCTTGCGAGCGGCTCTCGCGACGATTGAGGAAGGCACGAACGAAGAGGCGACGAAGTCCGTGGTGAAAGCGCTCGATGAATTGCGTGCTCTTGATTGGCAGCTGGCCAAGGAGGAGACGATGTATGATTATCCACTTCAATATTTCTCGAGAGCGTTTGCACTTTCGGGGGATCGCTTTCAGACAGAACTTGAGGCAAGTCTGACCAAAACCTGGAAAGATCCTTTTTTCAGAGAGATGGCGCGTCTGTGGCTTGGGAAGCCGGATGCCCTCGCAAAGTTGGAGGGAACCGAAGCCCTCACGA
This sequence comes from Verrucomicrobiia bacterium, assembly GCA_030432565.1. Classification (GTDB taxonomy): domain Bacteria; phylum Verrucomicrobiota; class Verrucomicrobiia; order Verrucomicrobiales; family Akkermansiaceae; genus SW10. Next base: position 192,391 of record JAUIGV010000003.1, read on the forward strand.
CCAAGCCGAAGTATCCCGGATATGGTCCGGTGCAAATGGTCTATTTCTTTCTCGAGGCTCGCAAGAATCCTGCCTGGAAGGCGCGTTGCATTCGTGATTTGAAGGATCTGAACATGCTGAATGACCGGGTGTATTCTTATGCCGAAGAAATCATGACTCCTGAGTTGGAGAAGATCCTGTTGGAGCGCCACACCAGGATTATGAACTTCATGAAGCAGGAGACTTTCAAAAGAGATGACTGGGATTGGAGGCCGGGAGAGGCCGCGGACATTGAGAGTTTTTGGCGCAATACTCAGCTTGCGAAAATTCCGCTCAAGGTGTCGGAGTGAAGATTCTTAGGTCCTCATTGGTCCGATTTTAGGATAATGTTTTCCGTAGTTTATCGATAAGGAGAGTAGGAAAAACATGAGGAAGGCGATCGTCAGGCCGAGGAGAATTGTGTGGCGCCGCGTCCAGCGATTTGATGGGGCCAGTTCTTTTTTGATCGAGAATACGGCCCAGAAAATTGGAAAAGTGAGGGTGAGGGCCCCGAGGTTCCGGACAACAGGGACCCAAGTGTTATTGGGGTCTGTGATCGCTCCCGTGAACATTGCGGTGGTGCCCGATGCAATCCAATGGAGGACACCGAATAGAATCATGATCGTTCCCCCAATGGTCTGAAGGCGAAACTCGCTGAACTGATACATTAGATTCAAGTTAGAATGGTAGGCGGGCTTTGTCAGTTGAATAAGTGATTTGATCAGTCAATTTGAGCGGAGCCTTATGAAGTTCGTTTTAATGATAATCCTTTTGAGCGGGTCAACCTTTGCCAATGATCTTGGGAAACTGCACCCGCTGTTCGAGGCTTCGTTGGATTTTTATGATGATCTCCAGCGGACACCGACGGGGATGTATCGGGATTCTTATTTGGTGGGTAGAGGAGCGGATCAAGGACAGCGGTGTTCGACGGCGGCGGTTGGAGTGGGTTTGATGGCGCTTTGCATGGAGCATGAATTGGACCGCGATCCGGAGGCGGCCCGGAAGGCGTTGTTGACCTTGCGGACTCTAAATGGGAAGACCAAAGGCTTCACTCCGGACCGGGAGAAGGCGGGTTATTTTCGACATTTCTTTTCCAGTGAGACCGGGGCGGGAAGGTCCGAGTATTCCACGATTGATACCGCGATCATGGTGGTGGGGGCGCTCTTTTGTCGGAACACTTTTAAGGATGCAGAGATCAAAAAGGAAGCGGATCTGCTTTGGAATTCGATCAATTGGGAGTTGGCGTTGGCACGGCCGGACGGGAGTCGGCTGCACATGGTGATGGAAAACGGTAGGCCAAAGGAGCGGACGGTGACGCAGATGTTCAATGAGTATTTTGTGTTGGGTTGGTTGGTTGGAGAGTTCCAACTTCAAGAGCGGGGCAAGAGCGATGTTTTGGAGATTGCGGATTTGCCAAGTTGGAATCACGAGGGTTTACGATTGTTGGGGGAGCCACGGAGCACGCCCCAGCCGTCGTTCATTGTGCAGTTCCCTTTTTACATGTGTCATCCGTGCACAGTGGATGCGGAGTTTGCAAAATTCGTGAAGGCGCAGGGGCTGGCGGACCGCGGGGTGGGGCGGGGGCATTTTTGGGGAGCGGGTGCGGGGGTGACCCCGAAGAACGGGTATGTCGCGGCGAGCTTTGCGCGCAATCCGGGGACGGTCGTTTCGCCACGAATTATCGCAGGATTCATGCCGGTGATGCCTCAGGCGCGGGCGGATCTCCAGAAGCTTTATGAGGATCCGGCGAGGAGATTGAAGACGCCGGCGGGTGAACTGGTGCCAAGGTTTAGCTTGGAGGATACGGAATGGCAGCCGGAGAGGATTGAGTCGATTGATTTCGCTTCCATGGTTTTTGGGCTGGCTGGAATTCATCCGGATCTGGGGATGAAATTTTTCCATGAGAAATCGAGGTTCACTTTTGAGGCAGGGAATTAGTCCTTGTGTATTGACCGCAGGTTCGAAGGTGGCGAGTCTCGCCCATGCGCATATTTGTATTTCTGATTCTTCTTTTGCCGGTTTTTGGAGCCGAGCGTCCGAACGTGATCTTGTTTGTGACCGACGACCAGTCGCCGGTAGCGGGGTGCTATGGCAATTCCGTGATCAAGACGCCAAACCTCGATGCCTTGGCGAAGGAGGGCACGATGTTTACGCAGGCTTTTGCAACGACGGCTTCATGCTCGGCCTCGCGTTCGGTCATTCTCTCCGGCTTGCACAATCATTTCAACGGGCAATACGGGCACACCCACCACTTTCACAAGTTCGAGTCCTTTGCCTCGATGCGGGCCTTCGCCCTTCCCCAGCTGATGGCGCAGTCGGGTTATCGCACGGTTCAGATTGGCAAACTCCACGTTGCGCCGGAGTCGGTGTTTCACTTTGATGAGTATTTAAAGGCGAATTCGCGGAATGCAGTGCTAATGGCGGAGGTGTGCAAGCCGGTGTTTGAAGACAAAAGCGAGAAGCCATTCTTCCTGTACTTCGCGACTTCCGACCCGCATCGTGGAGGGGGATTCGACCAGACCTTTGCGGGAGAGCACAAGCCGGATCGTTTCGGGAATCTTCCTGACAAGAAAGCCTACCCGGGAGTGGAAGAAGTTTTTTATGATCCGGCTAAGGTTATCGTGCCGGGGTTTTTGCCGGACACTCCTGAGTCGCGGGCCGAAATCGCCAATTATTACCAATCGTGTTCAAGAATCGATCAGGGGCTGGGGCGTCTGGTGGAGCTGCTCAAGAAGAATGGCAAGTGGGATAACACCGTGATCATTTACACGGCGGATCATGGCATGGCATTCCCCGGAGCGAAGACCACTGTTTATGAAGCAGGCTTGCGGGTTCCTTTCGTGGTGCGTCATCCGGGAGCGGAGAAGAAGGGGGTGACGAGTGAGGCGATGCTTTCGCACACCGATATCACCCCGGCGATTCTGGATCTGGCGGGGGCTCTGAATGAGAAAAAGACGGCGCCGGCGAAGCCGCTTCCGTTTGAAAAAGGAGGAGTTGGTGAAAACACGGGTAAGGCGCCCAAGAAGTATCACGGACGTTCGTGGTTGCCGATTTTAACAGAAGTGAAGCCGGAGGGTTGGGATGAGATCTCGGCTTCGCACACTTTCCATGAAATCCAGATGTATTACCCGATGCGCGTCATTCGTGATCGCAAATACAAGTTAATTTGGAACATCGCCCATCGTCAGCCTTATCCCTTCGCGTCGGACCTGTGGGTGGCCGCAACCTGGCAGGCCCAGTGGTCGAAGGGCAAGGATGCCGACTACGGTGGTCGCACGGTTGACTCTTATATCAATCGGCCCGAGTTTGAATTTTTTGACATCGCGTCGGATCCGAACGAGAGCCGCAACCTCGCCGGTGATCCGGCTCATGCGGTTGCCTTGGCCAGATATAAGGACCGCCTCAAGGCCGAGCAGCAACGGACCGGTGATCCTTGGATCATGAAGTGGGAATATGAGTAAAGGCCTCCAATCGCATCGTTCATGGGGCACGTTGTGATTGAGTGCCAAAATTGAAGATGCGGATTTTGCTTTCGGGAGCTGATTCGGTCATCTCCCGGGTGAGAAATGAGCTCCAGATTTTTCGCAAGGTGTAAACAGTTGGATAAGTTTTGGAAAAAATTTGGGGCGAAACAGGGCTGATCTCCTTTAATTATCAGGATCCTCCCTTAATTTTTTGGGAATTTTAAGCAAAATGAATAAAAAGTGACGATTTTATTGGACAGACTCGTTGAAATTTCCCTAGACTTTAATTCACAGAGCTGAAGATGGTTGAACGATCAGTAAGATTCTTCGAAACAAGCCTTCAAGACCACTTAAGATTATACCGAAAGGTGATTAAAGGTGGTCTCATGGATTTGTTAGAGCTTGGCAGGAGTTGGCACAAAAAACGCTGACCTCCTGCAAAGCCCGAAGCATCGGTCGTTCAATCCTGTCCGAAGGCTTTTAAACCAAAAAAGTGAAACTAATGAAAAAACATACTCATGCAACCTTTGGAATCCTCGGTCTGGCTCTCTTTGCTGGAGCCTCTCAAGCATCAGCCGATGTCGAGTCCCTGATCGGGGACTGTGGTGTTTCCGGAGAGATTTCCGCCGGCTGGGACAGCCGCTACTTCTACCGAGGCCTCTGGTTCGGTGATGAGACAACCTGGACTAACGTCGAGTTCTCCAAGGAGATTGCTTCCAACCTTACCGGTAGCGTGAACCTTTTCTACACCGATGTCATGGACGATGCTCTCTCGTATTCCGAGGGTAACATTGGCGCTGCTCTCTCTTATGACGCTGGCTTCGGTACCTTCGATCTTGGATTCGTTCACTTCCGTTTCTATGATGGATTCGCTGGAACTCCTCGCGGAGGTGCTCGTGGAACCGGAATCGCTGGAAACGACGAAGCCAATGAAATCAACCTGACTTACTCGCAGGATCTCCTCTGGGGCTTCTCCGGTCACATCACGGTTGCCCGCGACCTTACCATCGACGGCACCTACGGTGAGTTCGGTATCAGCAAGAGCTTCGAGCTTAGCGATTCCGTTGGATTGGATTTCTCTGCAACGGCAGGTTACAGCTTCGACAGCTACTACACCTTTGCTGGAGACGAGTCCGAGGACTGGACCCACACCCTTGTCAGCCTTGCACTTCCGATTGCTTTGACTGATTCCGCAACTCTGACTCCTTACGTTTCAGCTAACATCTCCCACGATGCCCGTGACACCACCAACAGTGGTGCTGATCGTGGAGACACTGAAGTCTTCTACGGAGCTTCCATTTCCGTCAGCTTCTAAGCTCGGAAATCGCTTTGGGATTTCGATCCTGAGTTAACAACCTTTGCCGCATCCTGCTTCCGGGCAGGATGCGGCTTTTTTTGTGCGGTGCGGACCGCCTTGATGCCCTGGATTTCCGGGCGGCCTCTGAGAGAGCGATTCGGTCGGGAGGTTGGATCCCGGTCGAAACCCTTTGGGGAGCTTGTCGGGTGTTTCGCCGCGCCAAATGCGGGAGATTTTCACTACATTGGGGGGCTGTCCAAGGTGTCGGGAACTGAGCCATGATTTCGAAGCGATTTTCCTCAAAAGAAAAGCACATTGCGGGTCGGCATGGTTTCGTTAGGATTCGCTGGATGAGAAGAATCGTTGTGATATTTGGGCTGGCGGCCGGGATGGCGTTGGGCGACGTAAAAGTGGAAGTAGCCGGGCTGCAGGTGACGGCCAAAGGCTACGTGCCGGAGGGGGAAAAAGACTTTAGCGCTCTGAGAGCTTTCAGTTGGCAGGCCGGAACGAGAGTCGGGCTACTGGTGACCAGTAGTGACAAGACGATCGTGGGATTGGATGAGGAGAAGTCAAAAGTGACTGGTTTTACCGATGACCAGGAGACCGATTTCACCAAGGCCAAAGGTCGATTCGGAAAAAACGGCGCGGAGTTTGGGATGATGTCGGAGAGTGAGGATGGCAGGGCGGTCGTGACCCATGTCGAGTCTCCGGGGCTGCCCGGAAAAGGGGCGAAGACCCTGACTCTGAAGGGAGAGCTCGTGGTATCCCTGGCTTCGAAGTCCAAGGAGGTGAAATCCGAGGTGGCGGTTTTGGAAAAGGGTAAAAAGCTGGTCGTGGGGGGAAATTCTTTCGAAATCGACAGTGTGGGCAAACCCGACTGGGGTGATGACCCCCTCCAGATTCGGCTGAAGAGTTCGGTGAACCACAAGGACTTCAAAGGCTTCCATTTTTATGACGCGGAGGGGAACAAGATCGAATCAAAGCGTTCAAGCAGTGGTTCAATGGGGATGTTCGGAAAGCGGACCTATACCGTGAGTTTCAGCCTCAAAAAGAAGGTTGATAAAATCGTCCTTGCTGTTGATGCGTGGAGCGATTTGGAGGTTGTCAAAGTCCCCTTTGATTTCAAGATCGGAGCCGGACTCTGATCTGGCGGGATTGCGGGATTGAAATACAATCGGATCAACTTGAGAATGGAAGTATGAGAAACGTCCTCCTATCAGGATTCGTGGGTGTGGCACTTTTGGCCTCAGCCGGTGCGCGAACGTGGACAGATAAGAAGGGCCGCAAGATTGAGGCCGAATATCTTTCACAGACCAAGGATGCGGTTCTTCTGAAGTTAAAGAACGGCAAGGAGGTCAGCGTTCCGTTTTCGAATCTGAGTGGTGCGGATTTAAAATTTTTGATTGATGCGGAAATTGCGGCGGCGGAAAAGGAGAAGAAGCCTGGGGATGAGGGAATGGAGAAGAAGGAAGATGAGGCGGGTGGTGGAGAGGGCATCGTGGTCGAGGTCGCGGATCCGGCATGGAATCGCCCTGTTCCCAAAGAGGTCGTTCTAAAGGCTCCGCTCGAAGTTCAAGAGGAAAAGAATGGTGATTTGATTCACTATTCGTCGGCAAATTTTCGGTTGGTCGCTGATAGCCGGGTCAGTTCGAAAACAGTTGAGGCCATGTTGGAAGCCGCCGAGCTGACTCTTCTCTATTGTTCGGAGTTACCATTCGGTTTGAAGCATGGTTTCCCACGGGTGAATGGAAAGTACGAGATCGAAACGATCGCGGAAACGGATGATTGGGTGAAGGCCGGTCACCCTCGAGATAGCTGGGCAGCAATGAATATGACCAAGGGCAATCCAATTTTCTGCTTCGAGATTAATGGCATACGAACCTCCGGGCGCGCCAGTGAAGCGAAGCTCAAACAGGTGACCGAATATGTCATTTATTACGTGTGTCGCGCCATGATCCCGGAGTCGTACCGGAATGAGCTGGGAGATTGGTTTTACACGGGGCTTCCCCGGCTTTTACAGATGTCGCAGATCAGTGAAGGCAAGATGGACCTTGGTCAAATGGTCGTTGATATTCGTGACCGCATGGTGGGTCGAAAACCCGGTCGTGAGCTGATTTTTGATAAAACCGTGGAACTCCCCCCCCTGCCAAAGTTGCTTGAAATGCAGGAAGGCGGAGTGCCGGATGCGGCAGCTCGTCGTAAGCTGACTGCCCAATTCCTGGTAATGGTCGGTTACTTGATGTTTCTTGAAGATGGAGGCAAAGCGACTGGATTGAGGGAAGGCCTCCGATACATCCACGATTTCGAAAAGAACATGCCAAAGCGAATCACCTATCGCACTGAAGAAGAATTAGAGAAAAAGAGGGCCGAGCTTCTGAAGCTCAGGAATGCTATTGGTGAGACCGCCACCGCGTTGATTTTCAGAAAGAGACCTTGGGATGAAGTACAGGAGGACCTCATTAAACTATGGGCTGAGAACAAACTTCCCGTGGTGTTTGAGAAGAATTAATTTCACTCCCCATTTCAAAAGAGACGAATGGATGATTTTAGATTTTGAGGGAGACGTGCGTCTCGGCGGAAGGGTGAACCGGGTGCATTCTCACCACCGTGGTGTTATCGACTCTTTCGAAACTCTCCTATGTCCAGGGAAAAAGGTCCCGTGAGGATTTTCTTGGACACAGGGGGATAAAAAAAGGCCCGACTCTTCGAGAGCCGGGCTTTTTAAGATTGATCCGGAAACGGATCCTAGCCGTAAAGCTCTTCCATGATCTCGGGATCACCCATGAGCTTTGAGCGTTCGCCGTTGGCGGTCTCCCACTCCTTTTTAATCCGCTCGATGAATTCTTCATCCTTTTCATCGTCCTCACGGCCCTCCGAGAAGGACTTGAGCACTTTGAGCATTGAATCACTGAAACCCTTGAGGCGTGAATCAAGCTTGTCGGAAACTCCCTCGAGCTCGTTGAGCGCATCTTTGGCGGCATTACGGTCGGCGGAGTTCAGGTCCGCTTCGTCGCTCCAGACCATCATCTGGATCTTGCGAGCGACTCCGGAGATGTTGGTGTTGATCTGGTGGAAGGAACCTCCGAGGGAGAGGATCTTTTTCTCCTCGCCTTTGGCAACACTGAGGAGGATCTTGGCGGACTCGTGATTCGGCATTTTTTTGACCACGTCCTCGAGGAGTTCGATGACCTTGGCATTCTTCAGAGACTCTTCGCCCTGGGCCTCGATGAGCTCGGCAACTTTGTTGAAGTCATCGATGGTGGATTGCACATCTTCCGGCTTGTCTTTGGAGGCCACCATGAGGGCTTCCTCGAGGGTCTTGAAGCTGAAGACCTGAATCGCCATGAGCTTCTTGATTCCGTCGAGCACGAGGATGTCGGAAACTCCCTTGATGTTTTCGTGAGGCACTCCCACGAGGTTGCAGCCTTTGTTGGTGGCACCGCGGATTTTACCGGCAACGCCGCCGATGCGGGTAACCTTGCCGTCAGCAGTGATTGCTCCGGTGCAGGCGAATTTGTCATCAAGCTCACGGCCGGTGAAGAGGGAATCGAGGATGATGGACATTGCGGTTCCGGCTGAAGGGCCGTCGAGCAGGGTGTCTTTATCTTCGAAGGTGATGGTAACGCGGTATCCGGAAGGGATCCGTCCGTCATCTTCGTGGCGGACACGCATGAGTTTCATGATCTCTTCAAGGGAGTTTCCGGTCATGTTGCCGACCTTCTGGTCGATATGGAATTCGACTCCATCGATGTCCTTCTCGCGGAGAGCGGTGGCACTGAGTGAGGCGGCGGCTCCGGCGTGGCGGCCGTTTGAGAGGGTGCGGACGGAGAGTCCATAGACGGTGCGTTGGGTGGCGGCGAACTTTTCGGCCTCTCCACCGGGGATGGTTTCACGCCGCTCCTTGAACTCGTTATCGTCCTGACGATCCCAGGGGTTGTTGAACACGGGAGCTTTCAGCATGTCCTTCCAGTCGGCTTTCCCGGTCTTCTTCTGGTACTTCTCGAGCGTGTCCTGATATTTGCCTTCGGGCTCAAAGCGGAGTGCGATGTCGATGCAGTAGGCGGCACACTTGAGGTTATCCTTGTTCTCGTCCTTTCGCATCAGGGTGCGAACGCCTCGATAGATTTTGCTGTAGATGTCAGACTTGGCGGCATCCTGTTTCACGGTACGGCTGCGCTGCTTCAGGTCGTCGAGGACGTCTTTGAAATTTTCCGACTTCGGCTCGAGGCGTCCGGCAATGGCGAGTGAATTGGACCGAAGTTCGAAGTTCACTTCATCTTCCTTTTCGTCGAAATCACGGGCGACCGAGAGGAGGCCGGCGAAAAGAGCGGTTTTCGTGATGTCGTTGATGGCCAGCTTTTTAGTGCTGAAGAGTTCCTTCTCCATATTCGGAGGTCGGTAGTTATCAGCTAGGATCACTCCGGTGAGGAGGAAGAAGACGGAGAGGAGGCGGATTTTCATAAGAGGGCGTGATGGTAGAATAAGGGGAAACTTTTTCAATGCTCAAAGCGGAGGAAGAGAAGGGTATTATTCATCTTTCTTGGCGGCGGGCTGATAAATCTCCATAAGCTTGGCGCGAAAGTCCCCTAACTTTTTCTGGAATTTGACCATGTCGCGCTCTCTGACCTCTTCCTCATTGTCCAAAATGGCGGAGGCTCCCCGTCCCACGGAATTGAGATCTTTGATGAGATTGAGGGCGTCATCCAGAACATCAATTTCCTTGCGCTCGAGCCGCCTCTCGAGCGGGGTGAGCCGGTCGCGGGTGTCTTTGTAAGCGTCCCTGATGGCGCGCTCCGGGGTTTTGTCAATTTGGTATTCGAATTGGGCGAGTGGTTCGAGGCGTCGGTTTAGCTCCTGGGCAAACATGAAGCGGGTGAAGTAGGCAGGGCGCCGGATTGATTGTTTGGCCAACATCATGGCCGAAAGGTGTTTGGGGGAAAGTTGGCTTGCCTTGGTGAGTCGTTGCTCGACCGAAGAAAGACTGAGAAAAGTCCCCAAATTATTGGCTTGGACGGCCTTGTCGCGGACCTCGATGTATCCATCGCTCGCGGCCTGCAGGTCGTCCGGCATTTTGCCGTCGTCATAAAACAGGTTGCGGGCTTCCTCGAAGGTCGGGGCTTCAAGAACCTCGAATTTGGTAAAAAATGAGGCGTTTTCGATCACAAGCATTGCGGTCATTTCCTCAATCATGCCTTTGCCGACAATGAGCCGGGTTCCGGTTGGGAGGCTAAGTTCATTGAGCCGATAAAGGAGTTCCCAGGCGTGAAGCGGCCTTTCAAGGTCTCCGCTGGCCCGGAGACGGGCAAAGAGGATGGTGTTGCGGCGCAGCGGGCGTCCGGAAACGGCAGCGTCCAGCATCATGGCAATATTGGCGGCGATGTTCTCCCTGTTTTTGACGAGATACTGGCGTTTGTTGGTATTGATGTTGAGGTTGTAGCCGTCCGGAAGGGATTTGGCGTTCGTCCGGAAAAAACCCAACAAGGACGAGTGAAGCGCTTTGACCTCGAAATCGGTCGCCGGTTGGAATTTCAGGCTGCCTCGTCGATCTCCCGGCCCGGGTGCGTCTTCGTCGTCAGGATCCGGAGCGGGAGCTTCGGTTATGACCAGGCTGGTCGTGATCAATCCGGGAGTTTCAGGCGAGCCATCCTCGATTCCTTTGGAAAACATGGGGGTTTCCGTTAAAATTGCCCTCACCTTGTAACCCAAACCCGAATCATTTGGACCCGGTGTGATTTCGGGGTCGTGACTGGCAACCTCTTGCTCCTGAAGATCGAATTTTGAGACCTTGGCAATGACGCCGCTCCAGCGTTTTGACGCATTCGGGGTGTCGTGGTTTGCCAGGGCGGGATGCCCGGTGGCGACGGGTGCCAGGATGTCGAGGAGGAGCTGGCCGAGGAGATGGCCTCCGGAATCTTCCGGTAGTTGGCTGAGCCAATCCGCAGTGTCGATGACGGCCTTGCGGGCGGACTGGACAAGTGAATTTTCCGGGCGGGGACGCTCGTTTCCACTGAGATACGCCGCCTCGATGGACCTTGCTCGATTCTGCCCGGGGAGAAGTCGTTGGCTTAAGGTGAGGATCTGGGCGCGATGGCGGAGCTTGCCCGGTGACTTTGGTATGGGTCCGTCTGCCAGAATCGCCAGGTGATCGGCGAGTTCGCGAATCGCGTCAATATCCATCGGGATGAGGTCGCGACGAAGGAGTGGGACGGAATCGTTCGCCGGGAGATACCTGACACCCGCGTTGGCAAGCGAAGTCAGGATGAAGAAAGCGGCAAAGAAAACGAGTCGCATCACGAAGCCACCTTACCTTGACGCCGTTTTGTTGCAAAGCCCTATGGTTGCAGGGACACGACTTGGCGGACGAAGCCCCGTGATCCGGGTTCCAGGGGAATGGTGATTTGGTTCACGGTATCGGAAATGGGGATGATTTCCGGCGATTCCGAGATGAAATCAGTGAAGTTCTCAAGTCCGCCGCTTTGGAGTCGGTGGGTGATCCCGATCCGGTCGGTGGCCAGCTGATAGCGAAAAGCAGTCATTCCATTGGAGCGAATCAGTTCGCCGGGAGAGCGCGAATTCGAATCAAGCGGATCGGTCCCGGCAGCGAACTCGAGAAGGTTCCCGATGCCATCGCCATCCGGGTCGTCATTGGGTCCGTTGAGCCCGTTGGGAAAGGTGAATCCAGCCTGCCAGGTCGCAAAATCCAATTCGGCCGGAACCGCTTCAACACTGTTGATGGCGTTCGTAAGGGCTGTGACGTCGTTGGTGCTGAGGCTGTCCCGCTCCGGGATTTCATTGTAAAGGATTTCAGGAGCGGCAGGGTTGGTGTTGTCGATAATGACGACCCGGCGTCGCTGGGAAAATGGGAAAGTGAAGGGGCTCCCAGATGAGTTCACTCCTCTGAAATACGAAAATCCCGCTCTTATGTCTGAGCTTCGATTGTTGGTGGCATCGATAAAGGTGAACTCAAAGTGGTTGTTGTTCGAGATGTTGTTGATGCTGTTGTCCCAGTTTGAGGTGACCTCGATCGAGACTGCGCAGAAGTCGACTTCGACTCCGTTGACGTTGGTTCCGCCATTTGTGGCGCTGTTGAATTCGTTGATGATTTTGTCTCCAAACTGAAGAGCAAGAGTTCCTCAACCACTTCACCAAGGCGTGAGATAAACGAGGACCTGGACGTTTGCCGGCTGCTCCGAGAGTTGTCTGTCCGTCAGGTTTTGGAATTCTCCTCCGGAGAAATTTGTCGCTTCTGCGAAGGCAACGTCCTCGGAGATTGTTCCGACGGTTGGGGGCATTGCGGCAACCGGAGCCAACAAAGCGATTGATAGGAGCGCGGTTTTCATGGTTTTTTAAGCTTAAAAAGTTTTCGAGATGGCGAGGCGACCGAGTATGAAGTCGCGGTCTTTATAGAGGTTTGCGAAAAAGCGGTTGTCTTCGTCCGCCTCAGCGTAGTCGGTCTCGTAAAGTCCCACACCCAGACGGATTGTGGTTGATTCCCCGGCCCATGCGATGGAGGCACTGAGTTCAGAGGAGTTGAGCTCGGGAGCAGCCGTGTTAAATCCGGCCGAGACAATTTCCCCGGTATCCCGATAGAGACGCCCGGTCAGAGAGGCGCTCCATTGGGGAGAAAAATCGTAATTGAGAGCAAGACCACCAAAGAGGGCTTCGAAGTCATTTCCTTCCTTGGCGCCCCCGATATGGGCCCGAAGCGTCAAATCACTGGAGATGGCCCAGGCCCACTGGTTGTTGAGTTGCCCGCGTGGATCGCGTGCCGTGATATCGGTGTAGCGAAACGTTACGCGGGTTTTTAGAGTGGGGTTTATCGCTTTTTCCCAACTCAAGACTCCGGAATAGGTTGTGAGAGAGTCGGTCGTGGGCTCGGCGATGAGCATGGGATTCGAGCCGCCGGACAGGGCGGGGCTCCATGCCGGGACAATCTCGTCCTCTGAAACCCCGAACGTGGCTGAAAATCGGCCCAAGCGATAGGAATCGTCCCAAACGAGGCCAGTTTGAAACCCAAGTCCCCGCGGCGAGGCTTCCTCGTAAGAATCAGCGAACGGAATTCCTATAAATTGGTCGTAATACTCTGAGATCCAGACCGATTGGTAGTCTGCAAACCCTTCGTAAAAGGTGAATCCGATTGTCGTTGTAAGCTTCTCCGAGGCATCGATGCCCAGGGTAAGTCCACCGCTCAAGCTCTCCTCGTCTCTTTCGGTTGCTTGCGTTAAACCAACGGCGTCCGTGTAGTCGATTGAGATGTCAGTGTAGCCGAGGGTTGCCTCGAGGCTCCAATTCTCCCTTCCCTGACGGTAGGTGAAGTTGCTGCGATTGACTGTGATATCGTCGTGATAAAGGAGTTCGTGATTAAAATCCAGCCGCTGTTCGCCGGAGAAAATTGAGCTTAGGAAATTACCCGATGAAAGCGATTCCCCGGGGTCTTCCAGATGATCGGTATCAATGGAAGAGGATCCAGCAAAGAGATTGGTGGAACCAAGGGCGATCAGAAGGGGTGTTTTCAACTTCTCGGAAGATTGGAATTTGTTAATGGCAGGCTGCGCAGGCCCCTCCCGCATTTTGGCTGTTGGTGGCCCTTCCTCTTTCCAGAAGGGTGACCAGACTGCATTCCGCTGAATCGGCCCCCCGTTGATCGAAGCTCATTGCCGGTTTCCCCAGTTGGGCTTCATCGACAATTGAAACGGACTGGCAGGCCGGGAGCGCGGCCATCATGGCAATGGCGAGAAGGGCGGGAATTCGGAACATCGTTCATTGAGAGTGAGGCTCTCTGCGATTTATTCCGGGAAAATGAGCAAAAACGAGAAAAAGGAGGGTGGAAAAGAGAATGCCCGGAGTTGACCCCGCGCAACTCCGACCTAACATCCAGCCCATGGCAGACGCGATTGATGATGCGAAGGAAGCTCTGACGAGCATGCTTGGAAAGCTTGGCTTCGAGTTCGAAGTGGAGGTGTCCGGCGACCCCGGAAACGAAATCCTTAACATTGTGTCGGAGAATTCCGCACTTTTGATTGGCAAGAATGGAGACCGCCTGGATGACATCCAGTATCTCGTGAACCGGATCACCCGGAACGCCCATCCGGATGCTCCGCGCTTCCGGATCGATTGCGACGGCTATCGCGCCCAGCAAGAGCAGCGGGTCGCCGATAAAGCGCTCCGGCTTGCCGACAAAGTTCGTGAATCCGGCCGGGAACTCTGGATGAACCCCATGAATTCCTACCATCGCCGCCTCGTGCACAATGCTCTCGTCGATGATCCCGAAATCGAGACTGTCTCCGAGGACACCAGTTCACGGAATAAGAAAATTCTCATTCGCTTGAAGTAAGCAACGCTTGATGGAGACCCACCGCCTTGTCCTCCCGGAAGACCTGAATCAATACGGACATCTCTTCGGAGGCAGGCTCCTCGGCTGGGTCGATGAAGCCTCGTGGATCGCGGCGAGTCTGGAGTTTCCCGGGAGTCGCTTCGTGACCATGGCAATGGATGAAGTCATCTTTCGCCACAGCGTCAAGGAGGGGACAATTTTGACAATTCGATCGGAATCGGTGAAACTCGGCAGAACGTCTGCGACCTATGAAGTCAGCGTGATGGACGAGCGGGCAGAAAATGAAAACCCGATCTTCACGACTCGTGTCACCTTTGTTAATGTTGACGACTCGGGCCAAAAAATTCCCCTCCAAAAATGAACATGATCGGTATTCAAGAATTACTCCTCCTTCAGGCAATGCTCCTCGCGAACATCCCCGACTTCCTCACCGGAAACCTCCTCGGTCCACTCGGCAAAAGCCTCTGGATCTTCTTGCTCGGCTGGAGCTTATAGTGTTTCGCGGAATGAACTCTCAATCCAATGGCTGAAATCCTGACTTTTTTTGAACCATCGACCCTCGATCTCCTGTTCTTTGCATTGGATTTTCCGAGGTCCCTGGTGTGTTTCTTTTTTCTCTAACTCATGTTTGAAGTACGAGAAAAACCAGAGATGGTCGAGAAGGCCATGCTCATTGGCTTTTGTTTTGATAAATCGGAAGAGGCGGAAACGCAATTGCTCCTGACCGAGTTGGAGGAGCTAGTCGATACCCTCGGTATTGCGGTGGTGGGGATTGAGCTGGTTCGGGTTCGCGATACCAACAAGCGCTTTATCTGTGGAACGGGCAAGGCTGATGAGCTCGTTGAATTGGCCCGTGCCCGCGGTTGCGACTGCATGGTTTTTGACAATGAGATTTCACCGATGCAGCAACGCAACTGGGAGGAACTCGCTGACATGACGGTGATCGACCGTGAGGAAGTCATTCTTGATATTTTTGCCAAGCGGGCCCGCACCCGGGAGGCGCGGCTTCAGGTGGACCTGGCCAGAATGCAATATGCTCTCCCGCGCATGGCCCGTATGTGGGGGCACCTTGACCGCGAAGGTGGCGGCGGCGGGACCGGTGGTGGCGGGGCTTCCCGGGGAATGGGTGAACAGCAAATTGAGATCGACCGACGCCTGGCGCGCAAACGGATTTCAAAACTCAAGTCCGAACTCGAGGATGTGCGAAAACAACGGGCCACCCAGCGCAAGGAGCGACAGACCAACAACGTGGCCACTGCAGCCATTGTCGGTTACACCAACGCCGGTAAATCGACTCTTCTCAACAAGCTCTCCGGTGCCGAGGTCATGGAAGCGGATATGCTCTTTGCCACGCTGGATCCGACCACCCGGCGAATCGAATTGGAGAACGGACAGGATCTTCTTTTAAGTGACACCGTGGGCTTTGTTCGAAATCTTCCCCACCGCTTGGTCGAGTCGTTCAAAGCCACTCTCGAAGAGGCAATTCTCGCTGATTTCCTTATCCATGTTCTCGACGCCTCGTCTGATGAAATCGTGGATCATTACCACACCACCCGCAAAGTCCTCGGTGAATTGGGTGCTGATGAAAAGCGGGTGATTATTGTGCTGAACAAGGTGGACCGTGTTGAAGACCCGGCGATTCTCACCGGGCTCCGCGCGGATTTTCCCGGGGCTTTTGAAACCTCGGCGGTCACCGGTCAGGGCCTGGAGGATCTCACCGCCCGGTTCACGGCACTCTTGGCGGACCGGGTGAAAAAACTGATCTACCGTGTCCCGCAGTCCCGCGGGGATATTTCCGGTCTCATCCATCGGGAAGGGAAGGTCCTCGCAACCGACTACGAGGGAAATGACATCATCCTGACCGCTATCGTCCCCAATAGTTTGGAGGGGCAGCTCGCCGAATTTCTCGAGGATGAGAGTTAGGACTGCCGGTATTTCCAGTTGCCCCACTCAAGGACCTCGACTTTAACCTTGGTGATGCCGCGCGAGTGAAAGCCGAGGCGCTGGGCGCTCCCAATGGTGACGTCGATGATGCGGCCTTTGACGTAGGGTCCCCGGTCGGTGATGCGGAGGACTTCGGATTTTCCGGTGGCGAGGGATGTGACCCTGACCTTGGTGCCAAAGGGAAGGGATTTATGTGCTGCGGTGTAAGCTCCGTTCGAAAGTCGTCGTCCACTGGCGGTCTTGCGACCAAAGTTGGTCTTGATGCTGTACCAGGAGGCAATGCCGTGAAAGGTTTTCAAAACCGACTGGTTCTTTTCAGCGACTTTGACCTCTTTTTTCAGCGCGGGCGCGGGCGTTTTTGCGGCCTGCTTTTTTGAAGGGAGGAAAGAGCTGCACGAAGTCAGCGAGACCAGAATAGCGCCGGTCAAGAGGAGTAACATGGATTTTTTGTTCATGTGTGGGCGGAATTTAGCATCCCGATGTTGTCGATTGAAGGGGGATTTTTCGTAAATTCGACAAAGTTCTCCTGTTTCGATAGGATCGGCTACGGATGAAGAAGTTGCTCACCCTTTTCCTCACACTTTTGACTGCGGTTTTGGCTTGGGCGTTCACCGTGCCCACAGAGGAGGATCGCGCGAAGGCGGTGGGGAGTCTGTTGCATCTCACGCCTGATTTGAAAGCGGCCTTCGACCCCGGGGATGACTTTAGGGCAATTCCAGAACCGGGTGGATTTGATTGGCTCGCCACTCATGGGGAGGAGGGGCAAACCTATCAGGAATTTTTGAGATCAAATCCGAACCGGCCGGGTGCCCGGGGGAGGAAATTCATCTACCTCCAACCGGTTGGAGAGTTTCCAGAGAATGCGCCGCGGCTTGAGACTTTGAAGAGCTATCTGGAAGCCTACTTTCATCCCATGCCGGTGAAGCTTTCGAAACCGCTGATACTCAAACCGACGTCGAAAATCCAAACCCGTGGAGAGCAGGTGAATAGCACCGATCTTTTGAATGCTCTGCAGATGAGGGTGCCAGCGGATGCGCACGTCATGATGGCAGTGACGATGAAAGATCTTTATCCGGGTCCGGGATGGAATTTTGTTTTTGGAGTGGCCCGTCTCAAACGCCGTTGCGGGGTTTTTAGCTTTGCCCGATATGGTATCGAGGAAGATCCGAAACTGGCTTTGCTTAGGGCCATGAAAGTGATTTCACACGAAACCGGGCACGCGTTTGGAATCAAGCATTGCATTCACTTTCACTGCCTCATGAACGGTTCGAACAGCCTTGGAGAAACGGATCGGGCCCCTCTGCATTTTTGCCCGGTCTGCCTTCGAAAGATCCACTGGGGATTGAAGTTCCAGCCGTCCGGGCGATATCAGAAATTGGTCGATTTCCTGAAGAAGAATGGCTTCGAGGAAGAGAGCAAGTGGTTCGCCATGCGGGCCGGAAAGACGAAAGTGACGATCGAGTGATTGTCGACTGCCGACCGGGGCTACCTGTGGAAAGTCACGGACTGTTTTCCCTGAAATTTGGGTTCAGGTGATTCGGTTTTCAGATTCCCAACCGGGACTCCCAAGAAATGCCGCCCACCGGAGGGATGAATTAACACCGCAAAGTTTTTGTCATGGGTCAGGTGTCGGGAAATTCCCTCCACTCCCATCGTGCCGACGATGTTTTCGTCAAAGCTGATCAGGACACCAATCTCCGGAATCAGGAACAGTCTTGGATCTTCCCGGCTGACGTAGACCCGGTGGCCGGATGGCTTGCCGTCGGCAGAAAGGATGAGATCGGTGATGAGAAAGTCCCGGGAGCTGATCTTAGATTCCGAGTAACCCAGGTTTTTGAGGAGTGATTTTTTCCAGTTCGCGTAGGGCTTGGAAAAGGGTTCGCTTTCAAAATTCTTTGAGACCGAAAGTTGATATTGAGTGAGCTTCGGAGTCCCGGGTTCCTTGCTTGGCTTCGGTGGTTCTTTGCATCCGGAGAGACACCCAACCAGGCAGGCGACGAATATGAGTCGGGGGATCATGGCCCCAAGGCTAGCAATCAGAATCGCTTTCATCAATGGAACGTCATCGAGATTCGATGATTTAAATCGGCGCGGCTGTGCTTACTCTTTTTCATGATGAATTTGTTGATGGAGCGTCCCTTCCAGGCGTTTGCCGCTCCGCATAATCTCGCGATGCTGGTGACTTTGATGATCGCGGTGGTGCTGACCGCGTATGCCCGAAGTGGCCCCGGCGAAGGAAAGCTCAAGGTCATCCGTTTCGTGATGGGCTCACTGCTGCTCATTGCAGTCGCACTCGATCCCATCCTCACTTTTGTTCGATACGGGGTGGGGGAGCACGGCCGTGAAATGGTCATGGATAACTCACTCCCCTTTTATCTTTGTGATGTTGTTTCTGTTTTTCTGGCAATCGCACTTTTCACCAGGAACCAGAGGCTTGCCGAAATTGGTTACTTGTGGGGCCTCGCTGGAACGCTGCAGGGACTCATTATGCCCACGCTGTGGTTCGATCACGGCGAGTTGGAATTCTACATCTTTTTCCTTCAACACGGGGGAGCTCCGGTCGCGGCTGTTTTCCTGGTCTGGGGGCTGGGGATTGTTCCTCAAAAAGGAGCGATGATGCGCGCCGTTTTTTGGAGTCTCGGTTACATTGGGGTGGTGATGACCATTAATCTGATCATTGGGGAGAACTATGGTTTCCTGAATGAGAAGCCCGCAGTGGGAACCTTCTTCGATTATATGGGGCCGTGGCCCCAATACCTGATCACCCTCCAGTTGATTGCCTACACGCTCTATTTCCTTCTGTTGAAGATCGCGCCAAAAAACAGGGAATAGAGTTCACCTCCCGTTCATCTTTGTTTTGCAACCCTGCGGAATGAAAGCGATCATTTTACTTGTGTTGGTTGCGTTGGGTTCTCTCTTCGCACAAGAGGCGGTATTGGATTTAACGAAGCTTCATTCGTATGCGGATCAAGAAGTTCCCGCCTACATCAATCGGGACAATACTCCTGACAATAATCCCATTACCAACATCGGAG
The DNA here is from genome assembly GCA_030432565.1 of Verrucomicrobiia bacterium. Classification (GTDB taxonomy): domain Bacteria; phylum Verrucomicrobiota; class Verrucomicrobiia; order Verrucomicrobiales; family Akkermansiaceae; genus SW10. The sequence goes on from JAUIGV010000003.1 coordinate 211,483, forward strand.
CCACCCTTGGGCGGGTCCTTTTTTACGACAAGCGCCTCTCAAAGAATTCGACGGTTTCCTGTGCTTCCTGTCATCAACAAGAGGCAGCCTTTGGAGATCCCGCGGTGGCGAGCGTCGGAGTGGCCGGGACGACCGGGCGGCATTCCATGCGACTCGTCAATGCACGCTTCGCCAATGAGCGGCGCTTCTTTTGGGACGAGCGGGCACCGACTCTTGAGGCGCAGACCACCCGGCCAATTCAGGATCATATTGAGATGGGATTCAGTGGAGCCGATGGCGATCCCGATCTATCGGCTCTGGTGGAGAGGGTGTCCGGGATTGAACTTTATCAGGTTCTTTTCACGGCGGTTTATGGGACCTCCGGGGTCACCGAAGACCGGATGCAGCGGGCCCTGGCTCAGTTCGTCCGTAGTATCCAGTCCTTCGACAGCAAGTATGACCGGGGCCTTGCCTCTGCCACAAACCTCAATGCGGATTTTACGAATTTCACAGCCAGTGAGAATCTGGGAAAAAGAATTTTCACCCGGCCGCCCGGGCCCGGAGGTGGAGCGGGATGTGCCGCGTGCCACCAACCTCCGACCTTTGATATCGATCCCAATTCGGGCCACAACGGAGTGATCACTTCGCTCGGAGGTGGCCAGGATCTGACGAATCGCCGCTCGCCGAGTTTGCGCGACCTGGTCAATGCCAATGGCGGTCTCAACGGGCCATTCATGCATGACGGCTCCAAGGCCACTCTTTTGGATGTCGTGAACCACTACAACGCGATTCCTGCGCTGACCCAAGGGCTGGATCCAAGATTGGCGGGACCTCCCCCGCGTCCCGGTGGCCCGCCGCCCCAGCCGCAACGACTGAATCTTTCCGAGAACGAAAAAGGAGCGTTGATTGATTTCCTGGGCACACTGACGGGATCAAATATTTATCGTGACGAGAAATGGTCTTCACCTTTCGACGACGACAATGAGCTATCCTTTGTCGTACTGCCTGCCGAAGCCCGATTCTCCTCGGAGAACGAGGTCATGACGGTCGAGGCCACAGGTGTGCCCCGTGTGACCTATTTTTTAAAGTCATCGTCTGATCTCGAGACCTGGAATGACGGGGTCGCAATAACAGCGGATGAGAATGGGTTGCTCTCACACGAGATTCAGGACATGCCGAAGGCAAAATTCTTTTGTTTCGTCTACAGGTCCTCCGAGTGAAAGGCAAAAAGAAGCGCGTGAGGCACTCGGCCGCACGCGCTCTTGAGATGGAAATGAGTCTTACTCCTTGTTTGCTTCGGCCTGGGCTTTCATTTGCTTCAGCCTGGTGTTTTTGAAGCTGGTCATTTGCTTGCCGGTTCTCGAATCCGGGTCAACGGCGATGACTTCATCGACAGCCTTTTCGAGTGCATCAAAATCCTTGTCGCCGAAGAGGATATTCAGCTTGTACATCATGGCCTCTTGTTTAGCCGCACCTTCGAGCTTTTGCTCCTTAATGTAGGTGTCGATCAGGGCGAGGGCTTCGGAGCTTTTACCGCCCTGCATTGCAGCCTGAAGTTTCTTCTCGAGCTCGATTTTGGCGTCACGGGCGACCTGGGCGGCTTTGAGGCCAGTCTTGTCCTCGGGATCATTGGCGATGATGTCCTCGACGACGCCCGGGTAAAGCCGGCGATAGTCCTCGGGCACTTCCTGGAGTCCGGCGTTCAAGGCCATCGCCTTTTCGAGACCTTTGGCGGAGGAGGCTTTTTTGAAGGCCTCGTCACGGGCTTTCTTGTTTTCAGTCAGCTCCTCAAGGTGCTTCACATAGGATTCGGGGCCACCTTTTTGGTAGCCGGTTTTCGCGTAGGGGCGGCCCTCGGCGTCGGTCAGGAGGATGGTCGGGTAGCCCTGGATTTGATACTCCTCACGAAGCTTTTCGTTCTGTGCAATCGTTTCCTTGGAAAGCTTTGACTTGTCCCGGGGGTAATCCAGTTCGACCAGAATGAAGCTGTCGGCGACGCCTTTCTTAAAAGGCTCATGCTGGAAAACCTCCTCATTCAGCTTGATGCACCAACCGCACCAGTCCGAGCCGGTGAAGTCGATGAAGAGGTCTTTGTTCTCAGCGGCGGCTTTCTTCTTGGCAGCTTCGAAATCGTGCATCCAGCCTTCACCTCCCGCGAAGGTGAACGAGCTGCAAGCAAAGAGGGTGGACGCAATAATGGGTGCTATTTTCATAATTCAGTCTTTTGATCAACGTAGCCGGAACTCTATTCTGTGCAACCCACTTGATTTTCTTGCACTTTATGATGCTGTTCATTTGACTCATCCCAATGTCTCCTATCGACCATGCCCGCAAGAAGCTTCAGGAAGTTTTCGGATTTGAAGACTTTCTGGACGGCCAGGAGGGTGTGATTGGCGAGATTCTCTCGGGGCGCGACGGCTCGGTGGTGATGCCTACCGGCGGGGGAAAGTCTCTCTGCTATCAACTTCCCGCGCTCTGTCGGGAAGGGGTCACCTTGGTGGTAAGTCCGCTCATTGCCCTGATGAAAGATCAGGTCGATGCTCTCGAGGAGCGCGGGGTTGCGGTCACCCTGATCAACTCCACCCTGACCTGGAATGAGCAAAAGGAGCGGCTCGATGGGATGAAAAATGGCGCCTATCAGCTCGTTTACATCGCGCCGGAACGGTTTCGAGCAGGCTCATTCATGAATGCGCTGCGCGATGTGAAAATCGAGATGGTGGCGATTGATGAAGCGCACTGCCTGAGCCAATGGGGCCACGATTTCCGGCCCGATTACATGAGATTGGGCAAGGCGCTTGAAGACCTGGGCCGTCCGCAATGTGTCGCTCTCACTGCGACCGCCACTCCCATTGTCCGGGATGATATTCGAGGCGTCCTCAAGCTCCGCGAACCCTTCGAAAGCATCAGTGGTTTTGAACGCCCCAATTTGAGTTTCACCATTACGCCGGTCGAGAAGGTCGCCCAGAAGTATGGTCGCTTGAAAAAGGTGCTCGCGGAAAACAAGACCGGCATCGTCTACTGCGCCACCCGCAAGAAGGTCGAGGAGGTGGCGGAGACCATTCATTCCTGGGGTTTAAGTTGCATCGCCTATCACGGGGGCATGAGCGACAAGGAGCGCGAGGAGACCCAGAATGCCTTTATCTCGCGCAAGGCCGATATTGCAGTGGCGACCAATGCCTTTGGGATGGGGATTGATCGCTCCGACGTCCGCTTCGTGGTCCATTTTGAAATTCCCGGTAGTGTCGAGGCCTACTATCAGGAAGCCGGTCGTGCCGGCCGGGATGGTGAAGCCTCGGTTTGTGAGTTGCTCTTTAATTACGCCGATACGCGAACCCAGGAGTTTTTTATCGACGGGGTGAATCCCGGGGCGGGAATGATCCGGGATGTTTACCAGTTTTTTCTCAACGATGCCGATGAGAATTACGAGAGTCATCGTACTTTGGATGAAGTTAAGGACGCCATCGGGGCCAAGAACGGCATGGCGGTGGGAGCGGCGCTCGGTGCCTTGATGCGTGGCCGCTGGTTGGAGCGATTCGATGTTCCCGGGATGAGAGCCAAAGGGACGCGTCTTCTTCGGCCGGACGTGTTGACGCGGGATCTCACTCTGGACGAAGCGGCACTTGAAGAGAAGGAGCGTCGGGATCGTGAAAAACTCGAGAAAATGGTGCAGCTTTGCTACGCCAACACCTGTCGCCAGCAGTGGGTGCTGGAATACTTCGGCGAAGTCGATGCTCCGGTATGCGGAAGCTGCGATGTTTGTCGTGGAGAGGAGAACAGCGAACGTCGTGCGCCGACCGATGAGGAGGACCTGATCGTTCGTAAATTTCTCAGCGGGGTCGCGCGGATGTCGCGCCGCACCGCGACCGGGTGGGAGGGCATCTTTGGCCGTGGCCGGATTGTCCAAATGCTCGTGGGGAGCAAGTCCCAGGAGGTCCTGCGGGTTCGTTTGCACGAATTGAAGACCTATGGACTTCTGAAGAAAGAAGGCACCGCCTACCTCAATGCGCTGGCCCGAAGCCTCAATAACGGCGGTTTGATCGTGACCCAAATGGGTGAGTATCCGCTGGTTACCCTGACTCCCCGTGGCGAGCAAGTGATGATGGGTAAGACGAGCTATTCCCTCGAGTGGCCGTCCGGTGACGGGAATTCAAAAACTCCGGCCAATGGGGTGGAACTCAAGGATCTCGGATTCGACGGACGACTTTATGATCGTCTCAAGGACGTGCGGACGCGTCTGGCCAAGGCAGCGCAGGTTCCCGCCTACGTGATTTTTTCAAACGATACCCTGGAGCACCTCGCCAGACTTCGCCCGAAAACGATGGACGCCGGGCTCCTTGTGAAAGGAGTCGGCGAGGCCAAGGCGGAGAAGTATCTGGAGCCCTTCCTAAAGGTCATCCGCCAGGTCGATCAGGGAGAGTAGCGTTTGAGACGGTTCCGATTTTCGAGCGTGGTTGAGCATCACTCCTTCGAGGTCCAGCCCGGCCGCTGTCCTGATGCTCGCGCGGGCCATCGCGCTGTCATCGTTGAGGATGGCCGGAGGCGGTGATGGTTTTCCGAAGTGATCGGTGAAAAGATCTCCGGCGAAGAGGAGACCGGTTTCGGATTGCAGAAAACCGCAGTGGCCCGCGGTGTGGCCGGGGAGGGCGATCACTTCGAGTCCGTGAATTCTTTCCCCTGGCTCGAACCAATGATCGATTTCAGGTGTTTCGAAGCGGAGAAGGAATCGCCCCATCTTCTCAAGCCAGCCGGCAACCTTGGCCCAGCCACAATATTGGTGGCGGCCCATCACGTGGTCGCGATCGGCCCGTGGGGCGTAAACCCGGCACTTGGTGAGTTTTTTAAGTTTGGCGACGTTGAGAGTGTGGTCGAGATGTCCGTGGGTCAGGAGAATACTCCGAACATCCGACAGGGTTTTGCCATGCTTGCGAAGTACCTTTTGGATCCGATCGATCCCGCCCATAAATCCGCCGTCAATCAGATCAACCCCGTCGTCACAAATGATGAGGTGGTGTTGCACGATGAGTCCGCGCAGTGGAACGATTTGAGGCACAAGGCGAGGATCTCAGATTTTATGAAAAAACCAACGATGGATGCTTTCTAACCCGCAGCGTGTGTGCTTCTATTTCCCCCTGCACCTATGAGTGAAGAAACTCCACAACCTCCTGAAAACGACGGAGCTCTTGATTTGTCCGGTTTGAATTTCGGCCCTGCCTGGGCCCGGGATCCATCGGAGTCCAAAAGCCTCAAGAAATTTAAAGATCGCGGTGACCGTGATGACAGGCGTGGCGGCGGAGGCCGGCGTGATGATCGTCGTGGCGGTGGTGGTCCCCGCCGGGACAACCGTGGCGGTGGAGGCGGAGGGGGGCGCGGCCAGAGAGGTGGAGGTCGCGGACGTCGCGATGATGATCGCCGCCCGCAACGTCAGGAAGTGGAGCCACCCGAGGGTTTCGAGCTGCGGTTGATGCCTGCGGAGGAGAGTCTTGATTTGCTCGCGAAGCGCGTGATCGACTCCGGTCAGACTTTTTCGGTTTTTGATTTGGCGAAGGTTCTTCTGCAAAGCCGTGATCGATTCCGCGTAACCTTTGAATCGACCGGGAAGAAGTTTTTCCGTTGCCGGGAAGATCAATCGATTTGGCTGACCAAGGACGAGGCCCTGCGCCATCTTTGGCGCAGCGATTGGTTGAAGAAGTTTTACGACGAAGTGCAAGTGGAAGGCGAAGCCCCCAAGGGAAGTTTCTCGGCCATTGCCCGCTGCGGAATCAGCAACGAACTTTTGGGGCCGCCCAACTACCACGAATATCAGGAGAAACTGGCGGCGCTTCATCGCGAGCGCTTCTCCAACATGTCACTTGATGCCTATAAGGCCAAGGTGCGCACCGAGCATGGTGAGGAAGCGGTCGAGGCCTGGCTTGAGAGCATGAAGACGGTGACCAAGTGGAAGGTCGCCGAGCCCAAGGAAGAAGAGCCCGAAGTCGAAGAAGCGGAAGCAAAGGAAGCGACTGAAGAGGCAACCGGCGCTACTCCGGAAGCTGAAGCCGAAGTTGTCGCAGAGGCTCCCGGGCAAACCGACGAGACCCCTGCGGCGGAAGAACCGGCGGCGGAAGCCGAGGCACCAGCCGCAGAGGAGCCGGCTGCCGAAGAATCCGAGTCGATTGCCGAACAAGCACCAGCCGAAGAGGAGGAAGCGCCTGAGGAAGAAAAGCCGGTGGCATTGTTTGACGATGCCCGGTCTGTGGAGCGCCACTTTGCCGAGAATCATTTTGCCGAGGTTTTTGAGGAAACCGATCGCGCGTGGGTCATCGGCGACATTCGTGGCAACCTTCTTTCGCCGGGGCTTCTCACTTTGCTCAAGCGCAGCGTTGCCGAAGAAAAACGCTACCCCGCCAAGTTGATGCCGGTCGTTTGCCGCCAGCTCTCCGGTCGTCACGTTGCGGTCTTCAAGTGGAAGAAGAAGCTCAAGGTGGGTCCTTCACGCCCGCATGCCGTTCCGACCGACACCCCGCTTGCCGAGCGTCCACGGGCGATCATCGATCATCTTCTGCAAAACTCAGGCGTGGCTCTCAAGGAATTTTGGGAAGCTGTCATGCCTGCCGGGGTCACCGCCGAGCAGAAACACGATTGGTTTCAGGACTTCCAGTGGCTCCTGAGCCAGGGACACATTATTCTCCTCTCGGACACCACGGTGCACATCGCCAAACGGGGCGAAGGTGATGCTCCACCAGCCCGGAAGGCCGCCGCTCAAAAAGAGGCCAGGCCAGAGCCGGAAGAGGCCAGGGCCGCTGAAAGCACTCCGGAAATTTCCGAACCTGCGGCTGAAGCAGTGACCGAAGCCGCCGCTGAACCTCCAGCTGAAAAAGGAACAGAACCTCCGAAAGAGGTCGAAGAGACCCCCAATCCGGAAACTGCCTCCGAAGAGGAGTAGAATCTCGCGTTCCGGCTACATCGCCTGGTCGGCGCTACGCATCAAAATATCATTGATTTCCACGCCAGGAGGCGAGGTCAGGATGTGCACTGCGGCCTCGGCGATGGCCTCGGGCGTGAGCATGTCGATATTGGCCCGGGTTTCGGCGAGTTGATCTTCGCGTCCTGCGAAATATTTCTCGAGAAGGGGAGTGTCGACGAAGCCGGGGGAGAGGCAGGAGATTCGGGTTTTATTTCCCAAACTCTTCAGCTCGGCACGCAGGGCTTCCGAAACGGCCCGGACGGCGAATTTCGTGCTCGCGTAAAAACCACCGGTCGGAGGAACGCGATGGCCGGACATTGAGGAGAGATTGAGAATGTGGCCACCGCTTTCCGGGAAAAGGGGCAAAGCCAGCTGGCTGCACAGTCCGAGCGCGTGCACGTTGACGCGCCACATTTCTTCCCAGTCGGATGGATCTCCGTCGCAGATACGCGCGAGGTAGGCCAATCCGGCTGAGTTCACGAGGATATCGAGAGCTTCGAGCTCCTCGAAGGCGGACCTGATCGCGCTTTCCTCCCGCAGGTCGCAGGAGAGCGGCGTGACCCCGTCCGGAAGTTGAGCGACCGAGCGGCAGAGACCGATGACAGTCATACCCTGGTCAATCAGGGCGCTGGCGATGGCTTTGCCGATCCCCGAGGAGGCTCCGGTGACAAGTGCGGTTTTCATGGATTGCCTTCTTCAAGAGCCGCGCGAAGGGCGTTGGCGGCCGATTCCGCTTTGGCAATATTTGGATCCGGGGCGAAGCCTTCGAATTTGGCCTCGGCAGGTGCTTCGGGCACCGGATTTTGAAGGGGGACGAAATCCCGGTCGTCATGAACCGATGATTGGGGCCTCGCTGGCTGAGGGGTCGGCTTCGGGGCGGCGGTGGCTGGTTGGGCTGCCGGTGTAACCTGGGTGATGTGGACGGGTTGGATTTCCTTGATCGCCTCTTTCAGCGTTGTTTCCTGCTTTTTCAGCTCGTCCTGCAGGGTGGTCTGGGTCGCTTCGAGAAATTTCAGCATCTCCTCGCGGCGTTCGCTGTCAGCCTTGGCGAGGGCTTCGAGTTCGCCCTGGTGCTTGAGAAACCGGCTCTCGGAGGAACGGAGGGCGGAAATTTCGGTCTCGAGAGCGGAGATCTTGCTCTGGAAGGCATTTAATTTTTCCTCGGCCACCTTTTCTTTGGCAAGAGCCACCGATCGGGTGATTTTCCCCTTCGTGGCGGCAAAAATCCAGGTGAAGAACACACCGGCCAGAAAACCGGCGAGTGAGGGGATGAGGGCGGGGTGGTTGAGTAATTCGGTCATGGGATCTGGGTTTGTCTCTTGCGGTTGGGGGATAAGATGCAATTCTAACACCACGTGAGCGCACCCCGACTTTGGAAGCGCAATCGTTCAAAATCAAACTCTATTAGAAAATGGCCCACACTCTTCCTGAACTCGGTTATCCGCACGACGCTCTTGAGCCCTATATCGACAAGGCAACCATGGAAATTCACCATGGCAAGCACCACAACGCCTATGTCACCAATTTAAATGCAGCCCTCGAAGGGCATCCCGATCTCGCCGGACTTTCCCTCGAGGAACTCCAGGGGAAAATCGCAGACATTGCTCCTCTTCGCAACAATGGCGGCGGTCACTTCAACCACAGCCTTTTCTGGAAGGTCATCGCTCCCGGCGGCGCCAGCACACCATCCGGAGATCTCGCGGCTGCCATCGATGCCGCTTTCGGATCCTTCGACGCCTTCAAAGAGGAATTCGCCAAAGCCGGTGCCACCCGCTTCGGATCCGGTTGGGCCTGGCTCGGCGTGAAGGCCGACGGAACCCTTGGCGTTTGCTCGACTCCCAACCAGGATAACCCGCTGATGGGCGAGGCCGCCGGAGTCTGCGGCTGCACCCCCATCCTGGGACTCGACGTCTGGGAGCACGCTTACTACCTCAACTACCAAAACCGCCGTCCTGACTACATCGCCGCTTTCTGGAACGTCGTCAATTGGGACGTGGTTGCCGCCAACTTCGCTGCCGCCAAGTAAGTTTGTTGCCCTACTTTTTACCCAAAGCGCGAAGTTCCTCCGGGACTTCGCGCTTTTTCTTTTCGAGCGCCTCGATCATGCGGGCAGCGACGGCCGGGACGGTATTGATTTTATCCCGGCGGGGAATGATATCTTCCTTCTCGTGGGTGATGAAGCGGATGACCTGGTAGTTCCAGGCGGGTTCCTTGAATTCCTTGAGGATTTTGGCGTCCTTCCCTTTTGCGTTGTTATAAATCGCGACCGGCTCGAAGTGAGCTTCGATCAGTTTGACGAGGGCGGGGTGGGAGAGGACTTTGGACCCAAAGACCTTGCAGCCACCTCACCCGGGAACTTCTTGAAAAAGAAGCAGGATCGGTTTTCCGGACTTTTTTGAAGCCTTCAGGGATGCGTCGAGGTCTCGCGACCACTTCACGGTTCCGAGTTCGACCGGTTGTGATGGCTCTGCCTGACAACCGGTTGTGAACAAAAGGAACAGGAGAATGAATTTCATATCGATGCGAGTCTGCAGGATGGCGGCTATTCCCTGCAAGTGATCTTTACGAACCGTCCGGCCGGTGTTTAATTGAACCCATGAAACGACTTTTCCTCGCTTTCGCCGCCTCATTGGCTCCGTGTTTCGCAGATCTTCCGCAAATGTCTGACAAGACGGAATGGCTCGGATATTTCGTGGGTTGGGAAACCCGCTCGTCGGACTTCGGAATTGGTGCAGACGGCGAGTCCTTGCTCCACCCCAAAAAGAGCGGGAAGCGTGCCGGGCACAAGGAGATTAAGGTTCACTATATCATCGAAGAGGAGATGAATGGAAAGTGGGTTCGCCGACAGTTCTTAAAAGAGGGCGGACTTACCAGCGAGGCTGAAAAGGGACTCGATCCTGAAAAGCCGGTTGTTCTTGTGACGACCGTGACCGGAGAGACCAAGGTCGAGTGGACCCACATTGTCTCTCGCGGGAAAATTAACGTGATGCCCAAGCTTCTTGAGAAAAAAACGGAGAACAAGATCCGTGTCGGGATGGAGTTTGTCCTTCCCCGCCTTTATCGTTTCAACGAAGAGCCCACCGATCGTGAACTCAAGAAAAAGGTAGGCGGCGACCACATCAAGGGAGTCCGCTTAAAAGATGGCAAAAAGGTCCGGGTGAAGTTTGACGATGTCGAAGACGATATCACCGCCGGGGAATTTTTGCAGGATGGGGCCAGCGCAATCGAGGTCAAGTCCGCCGGCATGATGGGCGTCTCCTTCGTGATTGAGAACGGCAGGGACAAGGCCGGCCGCATCGATGTGAAGACAAAAGGCCCGCTTTATAATTCCTTCCGTATGACCTGGATGGCCAACGAGGAAAAGTTGGGCACCAAGGATTGCTTCGTCACCTTCGAGGTGGAGTAAGGTTGAGAACCTTTTGCAGGTGGATCGCGGTCAGTGCGCCCATCGTTTCGCAGGCTTCGAAGGTGTGCGAACCATATCGCTCCACCAACGATTCGCGCAAAGCGACCACGTGCTCGTAGGGCGAGATTTCGGTCCGGTTCATTACCGTTAGCACCGCCTTGAGCCGGTTGCGTTCCACCTTGGCGCGGCGTGACATTTGCAAGTGCTCCTCGGCACGATACTGCATGATCGTTTGGTTGTTGAGGTGCGCGCGGACAAGATCCTCAACCGGTTTGTTGTCGGGAAACATGTGGGCCCGGTAAACCGAAAGCCGCCCCTCGTAGGATTGCTGGTCAAAGTCGATCGGGCGGACGCGGTATTGCACCTCCTCGAAGTCCGGCGTGATGTCGACCACGTAGTTCACCGTGCGCATGTCTCCGAGGAGCTTCACAAAGCAGCGCTCGCCAAACTTTACGAATTCCTTGGCCACCCGGACGTGGTTGAGATTGGGGTCATCGAGGTGGTCTCGAATGAAGACGTCGCCCGGCAGTCCCGCAATGTGTTCCTCGATGAGCGTGTTCCCATTGACGAGGTAGTTGATGCGGTTGGGTGAAAGAATGTGCTCCAGTTCCAGGCCAAACAAGCGTGAGGCGTCGGCATTCTTCACGTAGTAGTAATCCGAGTTTCCGTTGAAAAGGTTGGTGATGCGGATTCGGAAGGGCCGCGAATTCCCGAACTCCCCGAAGTCGATCCGGTCGACGGTCAGGTGTTCCGCAAGGCTCAGATCGCCTCCGATTTTCAGCATCGCGTAGATCCGGGTGAGCTTCGGCCGCAGCTCCGCCATCACCTCGGGCGGATACATCACTTCCAGCCAGAGCGTTTCCTCACCGGCCGGGTTTTCATAGGGAATCGATCCGGAGAAGCGCAAAAGCTCGTCGTAAACCAGCGGGACCTCCGAGAGCCGACCGTAGTGCGCGAGGTAGTTTCGCAGCGAGTCCGAGATGGGGTAGAAGATCTTACGCCGCGAAATCATGCCCGCAGCCTCCTAGGCATCCTCGTTGTGATCAATCCAGAAAAGCGGATCGGTCCCGTCCTTTTGAAATTTCGCCCAATACCGCTTCTCAAAAGGAGCTGCTTTTTCGCGCTGCTCTTCCTCGCTGAGGGCGCCGTGCGCCGCGGGCCCGATCTCCCGGATGAGATCGCGCTCGGCGAGCCGGATCATCAATTCCTCCCAGAAAACCGCGTTGCGGACCTCATTGAAGCACTTTTGGAAGTAGGCCTTGTCCTGAAATTCCTCGGTCACGCGATTTTTCCCGCGTTCCATGTCATATTCCACAATCCCCGCCAGTCCGGTGCTTTTGGCCGCTTCCAGGACCTTGTTTTCGATGCTTTCGAAACGCTGATACCCGGCCTGCCCCTCGTCGTTGGGGTTCAAGTTGGCCATCTCGGTGGCCAGACTGACCATTTCCACCAGGGTCGCCAGTTCTTCGTCGCTAAAGCGCAGATGCATCGTCTGCGCAACCAATCACCGAAGCAGATCTGACACAAGCTCGCAAATCGCTTGCCCTCCCGCTCATTTTCCGCATACCTTCCTCCCGCACGCAAGTGGTCGACGCGGGATTAGCTCAGTTGGTAGAGCGACTCGTTTACACCGAGTGGGTCGGCGGTTCGAGTCCGTCATCCCGCACCATATAAATCAAGGGTTTTAGGGCTAGGGGCAGATCCTTGACGGGCCGATTGCCACTAAAATCGCCATAAATTGACAGTATTTTCTTGGAATTATTGCCAGTATTCGGCACTTTTTCCCCATGGGAAGGTTCGCTGACTTCTTGCCAAGGAAGGACAACACAACCGGGCGGTGGTGTATTTCCGTCCCTGGTCGCCTTTCTCCCACCGGAAAGCGGAAGCGGAAATACTTCAAAACGAAGGGCGAGGCCGAGTCTTATGGAGCGGATCTGATCAAGTTGGAGAAGGAAAATGCCCAGCTGATCAAGAAGCTGGACGTCAAGCTGATCGAGAGTGCGGTCCACTTCAACGAGGTTTTTCAGCTCTATGGCTTCAAGGGCTTTCCGGAAGCATGTGAAGCCTTCTTGAAGCGACTGGAAAAGGAGTCGAAATCCGTGAGTTTTGGGGAGTTGCTGGAGGCCTTCGAAAAGGAGAACCAGGCCAACTGGGGAGATCGGCACCTTCAGGTTTGGAAGACGGTCAAATCGCTGGTTGAAAACCATCTTGAATCACCCCTGTCTCTTTTGGACAAGACCTTCTGGAGCAAATGGATGGAGGAACACCGGGTCTCCCGGGAGTGGTCTGATCGAAGCTATAACGATTTCTTGAGCAGGTTTTCGACGATCTGGAAATTCGCGTTGGACAATGAGCTGGTCCAGAAGAACCCCATCGAGACCATTCCCAGGAGACGCTTAAAAACAAAACCGGTTGCGATCCTTTCGACTTCCCAGGTCGAGCAAATCCTCTTGACCGCCTGGAACCATGATCGCGAGATGACCCCCTATTTTACCATTGGTATCTTTGCGGGCCTTCGTCCGAATTCGGAACTTGAGAGTCTCGATTGGAGCGATGTGAATTTCGAGGAATCCTGGATCCGGGTTGATTTTGGCAACAAGACGGACACGAAGAGATTTGTTCCGATGGAAGCAAATCTGAAACGCTGGCTTGAACCTTGGTCGGAAGCGGAAGGCTTGGTCACCCCTTCGAATTACGTGAAAAGGCGGCGTTACATCGTCCGGGGGAAATACCAATCGCCACCCGGATCTTCTGAGGCAAAATGGTCCGAGATTGCCTCCTGGTCTCAGCGCGATGTCATGCGCCATTCCTATGGCAGCTACTTGGACGGTCTGTATCGAGATCGAAATCTCGTGAAGGAAGCCATGGGCCACACCAATTTCAGAACCTACGATCAGCACTATCGGCGCGCGGTTTCTCCGGAGGAAGCGGCGGCTTTTTGGGGAATTGTGCCGCCCGGAGATGAGGGCTGAAGCAGCCCTTGACCTCAGTAGGACCTTCACCCAACAAGGAATGGACCCTCGGGGGATTCCCCGAATCGACTGCAGCTTTACCCTTCAAGCCGTTGGAGGACTTCAAGGAGGATGACTTTGCGGATGACGTATTTTTTCCCGAGTTTGAAGACCTTGCCGCCAGCCGCAGTGAGCTTTCGGCGCATCACGTTCACGCTTGTGCTGAACCGTTCGGCCAGATCGCTGACCTCAACCACTTCCAGGCGGGAGTCAATCGACTGGTCCGTGGTGATGTTCTCGATTTGCCGCCTCAATGAATCGACGTCGGTGGCCAGCACCGAGATTTTTTCCATCGGCGATGCCTTTTCAATACGCTCTGTGGTTGATCTCATTGCAATGGGTTCCCAGCGATGGAAGCGGAGAATCGGGCTCGATGGAGCCAACTTTTCGTGAAGTTGGATTCAAATGCCTCCCGATGCAGTCGGCTTGGCCTACTTTGACGCCAGGGTTCGAGGACTCGGCATAGGCTCGCGAGAGGCGTCCTGACTCAATATTGCAAGCAGGGCATTTGAGCTTTCGTTCAACTGACCGCCGGATTATCTTCCTCCCGATGAGCGTGAATCCGGTCGTCGAATTGATTGCGCGACTCACCGAAGAAAAGAAGGGCAACCTGGGGGAGGCTGTTGAGCAAGAACTGAAGAGGCTGATCGAGTGGGAAAAGGAATCAGGGACCGGTCTCGATTTGATCCAGTCAGCTGGAGCAATCGAGGGGAGAGAGCGCGCAAGTCAAAAAGCATTTCTCCTCAATTTCAGGGGAAACGCCCGTTTTGCCCGATACGATATCGATGGAAGCCATACAACCTTGGTATCTGCCCTGGACGATCATCGGAAGGCTGTCGCTTTGGCCAAGGAATTCGGCTTGGGTTTCGAACTGGAAGACTTCCAGCGGAGCTTGGCCAAGACATTGGTCCGGGCTGAGGAGCAATGCGGAGATGTTGATCTGCTTCGAGAAGCTCTGGCCCTTCTTGAAGCGGCCTTAAGAACAGACGATCCAGAGCGGTGGCTCACCTCGGACTATGACCTTGTCAACGCGCTGTGTGTGGCCAATTTGCGTCTCGGTTGTGCAACGGGAGATCGCTCTCTTATCGAAAAAGCACTCAGTAACCTGCAAGCCTATTTGAAAAACGACGGCTTGAGTAAGGAGGGGAAACTGCAAACATTCTCCAATACCATTGCGGCGCTCGCAGAGCGTGCTCAGAAGTATCGCGATATCAGACTCTATCAGCAGACCATTGAGGTCTTGGCAAGGATGGTCGAAGCCACCGATCAAAACCGATCGTTCTTTCTCCAATATCTGGCGTCGCTCAAGACCGAATTAAGCTATCTGAATGGAGATCTCGGTCTTGTGCATCAGGCCATTTCGGACTTTGAGAAATCCTTGGGACACTTGGGTTCGAGATCCGGGTTACGGGTGACCGTGCTCCACCAATTGGCCCACGCTCACTTCCTCTTGGGAAAGTGCACTGCTTCCATCGAGCAGCTTCAGAAGGCGATCAACCGCAATGAAGAGGCGGAACAATTGATTGCCGCCGCCAGTAGCAAGCAAGATCGCCGAATGGCCCAATTGATTGGGGACCGGGCATCCTACTATGATGCCATTGGCTTGCTCGCTTCCCGGGAAGATTATCTCGAGGCTGGAAAGGAATTTCACAAGAGAGCCCTCGTCCTGGTGGATGCAAAGGCCTCACCATGGCTTCGCAGTAAGCTTGCCTCCGGCTACTTCTACCACTGCTATGTCCGGGGCCACTGGGAAGAGGCCATCGGTGCCTTCGCCGAGGTCGAAGAGGCCTGGGGGCTCGTCACCATCGACACAACGCTTTCCTCAGAGATTCATGACCAGCGAGCCGTCGAACTTGCGCCTCACTATGCTCGGGCCGCTCTTTGTCGTCTTGCGACAGGGGCAGTCTCATTGGCTTCGAGCGTGATTGACCGGGGAAGAGCTCAGCAATTGACGGCGGCCAGCCGAGTGAACCCGGCAAGCCTGGGAACCCAGGGCACCGAACCGGATCCGGGGATTTCTCAGGCCGTGGCTGAGTTGACCTTGGCCCAGAATAAGGGCGATGACGACGCTTGCCGCCAGGCTTGGAGACGGTATCGAAATACGCTCCACCAGTTGGGTGGTCATCTGAATGTGTTGACCAGGTCTCCGGAAGAGTTGCTGGAGGCCGCCCCGCTGGATGGCGTTTTTATTCAGATTTTTGGTGCCGATGGTTGGCTCAAAGCGATTGTGGTGGATCGTTCCAAGCCGTCCTTTTCTGAGATGAGCTTCCCCAATTCCGCTGCGGCAACAATCTCGAAGGTTCTTCGAGGTGACCCTGACGGAGATCGGCTTGCATGGCGGGATGCCTATCATCAGTTCAGAAGTGGCTCTGAAATCGACGATGCTGCGGTGGAAGAGGATCTCTTTGAGAGTTGGGATGAAACGATCACTCACTGTCTCGAATTGATCGGATCTGTGCTCATGGAGCCCATTCACCGATTCCTGCGGGAGAAAGGCTACCTTTCCAGGACCGCGGTCATTCTATCACCACCAGGCGAATTGACCAGCCTGCCTCTCAATTCAATGGTTCTTGAAGACGGAACCCTGTTTTCCAGTCACTGGAATCTGAGTGTTGTTCCAAATTCAGCCATGTTGGGTCCCACCGGTCACCCTGACGCCATAAGCTCACCCTACCAAATACTCATCGTCTCCGAGCCTTTCAGTGAGGTCTCTGAAGGTCAGGAGCAGGGTTTCCTTGGTTTCGCTGCAGCCGAGATTGACCGCGTTGCTTCCCATGTAGACACCGGTCTCCGGCGCACCATTGATGAGAAGTCATTGAATCTCGCCGGAGTGCTGGAGGCTCTGGAGGATTGCTCGATTGTTCATTTCGCCTGCCATGGAGCGCAGAACCTGGATAAACCTGATCTCTCCGGACTCTTGCTCCCTGGTGATGACCTTCTCACCCTGGCCCGGTTGCGGGCCACGCCCCAACATGGAGTCACAAAGAGGCTTGCCGTCCTCTCATGCTGTGAAACCGGCATCGCGGGACAAACGGTTCCGGCTGATGAGTTTGTCGGGCTTCTTCCGACGCTCCTCCAGGCAGGTTTCCAGGGGGCGATTGGCACCATTTGGCCTGTCTACGATGATGCCGCGATGTGTTTGATGGATTGTTTCTACCGCCTTTTCCTTGGGAATGATGGCACCGAAAAATGTTCCCCTGCCGAGGCCCTCGCGAGGGCCCAACAGTGGCTGAGAAACGTTTCGCTTGGTGAGTTGGTAGACGATGGCCTTTTCACCCGCAAACAAGCCTTGAATCTGGCAGACTCACGGTTTGCCGGGGTGAGACTCCGCATTCAACCCGCTGGAGGAGTTTTAACAGAACCTCAGAACCTTCGGGACGCCGGCGAGGAGCATGGTGCGACCCTCACTTCCGAGCAGTTGAAGCTCCGGCCTTTCTCCTCTCCGGTAGATTGGGCAGCTTTCATCCTCGTCGGGACGTGACAGAGGGCGGCTGGAAGAGGTCCGCTGCAGGGTCATGAAAAATAGGCAAGCCACATCACCACCTGAAAAATCCCGATCCCCCAAAAATTGATGAAGATTTTCTTGGCCTCGTGCCTCAACTCCGGAAGCCTGTTGACATTGAATCTGGAAAGACTATCGAAGGGAACCGATACTCTCGCTCTTAGTTGACCATAAACTGGAAAAGTGGCAAGCCCCTTCTCGAATCAGCTGGAGCTCGGTTGAAAATCGGATAGTATCTACTATATTTTTCAGGGTAGTGAAAAAGAAAAAAATTAAAGCGGACGATCAGTTTGTTGCAGGTAATGTTCAGTTTGCACGCTTTGGCAGATTCGTTCGAATGAAAAATGTTGGTGATCAGGCAAGCAACGAGAAATGGAAAAGAGATCTTGTGCGGAGGCTCCCTAGAATTGAACAAAAAGTTACTGGCCATTTTTCGAAAGCAATCAAAATAATCGAAGGTCATTCCCCCTTAGCGCTTCTACATAGAGCATACTGGGAAATGGTCGGGCAAAATACAGTTGAGCCCGATAAATCTTCGGACGAAGAAGCTTCCATTCTGTCAATTCAACTCCTTGAGTTTATCCAGAATGTGGTTGCTGCATCCAAAGAGATCGCTCCCGAGCCTCCAGAATTAGATGATGAATCTTGGAGGGAGCTGACAGAGAATTTTGAGTCTGGATTAAACGCTCTTATCCGGGAATTTCAGTTAGCAGATTTAATAAGTAGGACCGATTCTCTAAATGAAGGCGAAGCCGGGAGAGAGCATTTTCGATCTCAGGCCATGGTGCATTGGACAATGGTTAAGGGAGAGAGATATAGCTACCATGAGAAGCAGAATCTTGAAGACCTCCTATTAGGCCAAGATGACGTGCTCAATGATGCGCTTGGTGTTACCTCTCGGACACTTGTTGATGGTGTTTGGAGCATTCACCAGGCGTTAACAGAAGGAGTGTTTCAAGCGTGTCAGGAGCTTAAGGACATTGAAGAAATGTGTGCTCCACTTCTTCAAGAGAAAATCGAGCAGTTAAATGAGGAGATCTCCACGGAAGATTGTATGCAAAACATGTTTCTGGAAGTGGTCGAAGAGCAAGGTCTTACAAAGAGGCATGAGAAAGCGGTTTCTGAATTTATCGGAGTAGGCCTCTTCGACGTTCAGCAGATTTCAGAGATTCCGAAATCTGTTCTTTTCAAGATGTCGTGGGAACTAGGTGAAGAGGTTCATTTTCTAGCTCAGGGGAAGAAGCGGGGGTGGCCATCCAAGACTACTCCTATTTCAATTCGACCTTTCCTTAAGATTGAGGATCGGGTCTACTGTTTCAGTGTTCATGGTCTCTTTGATCATGTTTATCGCGCCATCCAGCGATTAGTTTCTGGAGCGGGTTCTGAGTTTGGAGAGAGGTGGCGAGTCAATCAGGAACAGATCACTGAGGGTTTGCCCGTAAAGTATTTTGAGAAACTTTTGCCGGGTTGCACTGTTCATACAAATGTTTACTACCGTTGGTATCCCAAGGTCGGGCACGAAAAGAGAGAGTGGTGTGAGTTGGATTCCATCGTCGCTTTCGGCGATCACCTTTTCCTCGTAGAAGTGAAGGCGAGGGCTTTTAGCCCCCGATCTCCAGATGATGATTTTGGGTCATATCTCAACTCTATCGAGCGCCTAGCTCTAGAACCAGCTCGGCAGGGGAACCGTTTCTACGATTATCTGAAGAGTTCTGAAAGTGTGGAGCTTTATGACAAAGCTCAAAAAGGAATTGGGAGGATCAAGAGCGGAGACTATCGTCATGTCACGGTTTGCGCAGTTTCCATTGATCCATTTACCGAAATCACGGCGAGTCTCAGGAAGCTTTCGAAGTTTGGCCTCGGTGATGGCAGTAGTTTGCCGGTTTGGGCCATTTCGTTAGATGATCTGCGGGTCTGCTCTGATGTCTTTCAAAATCCTTTAGTATTCTTGCATTTCATTGAGAAACGGATGGCCGCCGCTCGTAGCGAGCACATGGAGCTGGATGATGAGCTGGATCACGTGGGACTCTACTTCAAGGTGAATGACTATGCACTTCATCATGAAGAGTTGAGAGAAAGCCTCGATTCTGAGGTGCAATTTACAGGGTATCGGAAAGATATCGACGAATATTTTAATGCGCTGCATCTGGGCGAGGCACAGCCATCTCCATTCGAGCAGAAGCTCCCTCTGATTCTTCGGCAGGTCCTCGATTTCTGCCTTGAGAAGGCAAATGAAAAGTATGTTAGCCTGACGAGCTTTCTTCTTGATGGGGCTGAAGAGTTTCGGGTTCAGATTTCTGATGGTGTAGAAGTCGCCCTGACACGTCAGGAGCAACGTCGGAAGATTCAATTATTGGCAACCACTGGTAGCGTTAGGCTTTCAATTGCCTGCTGGCAGCCGTGGCTCTTTCCTCCAGATCCTGATTTTCTGGCGGACCATGCCAAGGCTGAGATGATTTTGCATAAGGAGAAGGACCGGCATATTTTGGGAATCCACTTCGACCAAGATCGGCGAATTGTTGATTTGGATTGGAGCAGTGTGTTCTCTGATGAGATCGGGCAAGAGTCTTTGCCGAAATATCAGAGCTTGGCAGCGGCGATGCGAAGCAGGCGATTATTGGCTACGCAAGGTTCTCAGCAAGTTGGGAGAAACTCACCATGTCCATGCGGTAGTGGAATGAAATTCAAAAAATGCTGCCTCTAGCAGCCTGTTGATAAACCTGCGTGAATTGTGCTCTTCTCAACCTCGTCATGTTTGAGTATCGAAGTCGTTCTGAGCAATATCAACAGGAATTCTGGGTCCGAGACTCGGCGCCTTCCGCAAGCCACTGCCAGCACATTATACCGGAAACTGGATGACACCCTCAAAGAGATCGGGTTCACTGAAGGAATCCGGGACATCTTCCGACCTGCTTACACAGATGCCGAAGGGGGAGGACGTCCCGGTATCGATCCGGCGGCCTACTTCAAGATGCTCCTGATTGGCGTCTTCGAAACCCTCCCCAGCGTTCCAGCTTCCAAGGGATCATTGTTTTGACCTTCCCGGCGAACACTTCTTTCTTGAGAGCATCGTGGAAGCCCGCGAAGAGCAATCACTCCCGAGCAGTTGAAGCTCCGGCCTTTCTCCTCGACGGTAGATTGGGCAGCCTCCTTCCTCGTTGGGACATTAACAATGGGCGGCTGGAAGAGGTCCGTTGCAGAGCCATGATTGGGAGTGGTCCATTGATTTGGGCTGTGAGTAAGTCAAGAATGCCAAAATTCCTGCTTCATGCCTGACCGCCACAGAGCTATTCTCGTTCAGAGGCGGACGGAATCGGCAACCAGGTGGCTCAAAAGCTCTCTTCCGGTCGCCGATGGCCGTCAGCCAGGAACACCGATAAGGAAGATGCATGAACGCCGTTGAAATCGAAGAAGCTGTCTCAGCTCTCGCCGAGAAGCCTTTCCAGGCGGAAAGCTTTCCCTTCGATTTTTTGGAGGCTTTTGGCAACAAGGCCACCACGATCAAGCGGCTGAAGGCCGAGGGGAAGAGCAGCACCAACCAATCAGACCTCGCCGGTGGGGTCTTGCAGCGGAACAACATCCACCTTGCGACATGTGAGGCCGGAGCGGTCGCTGACACCCTGACCGCTCTCCTGGACAGTGCCGCCACCACCAAGCACAAGGCCAAGTTCATCCTTGCAACCGATGGCCAGGAGTTCCAGGCCGAGAATCTCGTCAATGGCGAGACCGTCGCTTGCGACTACGCGCATTTTTCCGATCATTTTGGTTTCTTCCTACCGCTTGCCGGGATCACCACCGTCAAAGAAATCCGAGAGAATGCCTTCGATATCAAGGCCACCAGTCGCCTGAATAAGCTTTATGTCGAGCTACTGAAGGACAACCCCGATTGGGGAGGCGAGGAGCGCCGCCATGAAATGAACCACTTCATGGCCCGGCTGATCTTTTGTTTCTTTGCCGAGGATACCGATATATTCCACCGCAAGGATTTGTTCACCGCCACGGTCGAGCAAATGAGCGCCCGGGATTCTTCCAACACCGACGAGGTGATCGAGGAGATTTTCCGCGCCATGAATACCCAGCTCGATGAGCGCAAGGAGGCCGGAATCAAGAAATGGGCGGACGGTTTCCCTTACGTGAATGGCGGTCTCTTCTCAGGGAGCACCGAGGTTCCGCGTTTCAGCAAGATTGCCCGTTCTTACCTCCTCCATGTCGGCAACCTCGATTGGACCCAGATCAACCCCGATATTTTCGGCTCCATGATCCAAGCCGTGGCGGACGATGAGGAACGCGGAGCCCTTGGGATGCACTACACCAGTGTTCCCAATATCCTCAAAGTTCTCAACCCCCTCTTTCTCGATGATTTGCGCGCCAAGCTTGAAGAGGCCGGGGACAATGCCCGCAAGCTCCTCAACCTGCGTAATCGCATTGCGCGAATCCGGGTGTTCGATCCCGCTTGCGGGTCCGGGAATTTCCTCGTCATCGCCTACAAAGAAATGCGGGCGATTGAGGCCGAGATCAACCGACGCCGGAAGGAATCGGATCATCGCAGCGTGATCCCGCTGACAAACTTCCGGGGGATTGAGCTGCGAGACTTTTCCGCCGAGATTGCCCGGCTGGCCCTCATCATTGCGGAATATCAGTGTGATGTTCGGTATTTGGGACAGAAAGAAGCCCTGGCGGAATTTCTGCCGCTCGATGCCAAGAACTGGATTGTCTGTGGAAATGCCCTCCGGATTGACTGGCTCAGCGTCTGTGACCCGACGGGAAAGGCGGTGAAATTAAGAGGGGACGACTTGTTCAGTACGCCAATGGATCAGTCCGAAATCGACTTTGAGCATGAGGCAGGAGAGACCTATATTTGCGGGAATCCTCCTTACAAAGGGCGGAACAAAAAACAAGCAGAGGAGAAAAGTGATACTGAGCATGTGTTTTCCTCTTATTCTGGATCGTTCGCTTCTCTCGACTATGTCGCAAACTGGTTTGTGAAGGCTTGCCAATTCTGTAATTACACAGATGCGTCAGCCGCGTTTGTGGCTACTAACTCAATATGTCAAGGAGAACAAGTAGCCCTCTTGTGGCCTGTGATATTTAGTGAAGGTCTGCGAATATCTTTTGCGCATACGTCTTTTAAATGGTCAAACTTAGCCAGCGATAAAGCTGGAGTTACTGTTGTGATCGTTGGAATTTCGAAGACTCCTGGTGATGCTCTTCTTTTTTCTGAAACTGAGAATTGGAGGGTGAGAAAGATAGGTCCTTATCTGGTCCCCAATTCCACCGTTTTTGTGGAGAAAAGAAATAAGCCATTATCTGATTTGAGTGAAATGTATCTCGGAAACATGGCTAAGGATGGCGGTAATCTTATTATGACCTTTGGTGAAGGGCAGGATCTTATCGATAAGGATGGAGTTGACCCTCAGTTTGTTAGGAAGTTCTTTGGGTCAGAAGAGCTAATTCATTCTAAACCAAGAGCGTGTCTATGGATTGAAGAAGAAAAGAAAGATAAGGCCCTAAATAATCGGGAAATTGCTATTCGTGTTCAAAGAGTGCGCGAATTCCGATCTGCAAGCAAAGCAGCTTCCACCCGCGCTCATTCCAAAAACCCTTATCGATTTGTTCAAATGTCGGCAAAAAACGGCAATAGAGCAATTATTGTGCCAAGGGTATCGTCTGAGAATCGACCTTACCTACCGGTGGACTATTTTCAATCGGGACCAATAATCGGTGACAAGTGCTACGCAATTTATGATGGCGATCTCTGGAATATCGCTTTGATTGCCTCGAAGATGCACATCATTTGGATTGGAACGGTATGTTCGCGTCTAAGAACAGATTTCTCCTACGGAAATAAACTTGGCTGGAACACTTTTCCGGTCCCACCCCTGACCGAGAACAACAAAGCAGATCTCACAAAATGTGCAGAGGACATCCTCCTC
This sequence comes from Verrucomicrobiia bacterium, assembly GCA_030432565.1. Lineage (GTDB taxonomy): Bacteria > Verrucomicrobiota > Verrucomicrobiia > Verrucomicrobiales > Akkermansiaceae > SW10. The sequence goes on from JAUIGV010000003.1 coordinate 234,257, forward strand.
GCCCGAGAAGCGCATTTCCCGGCCACCATTGCGGATCTTTACGATCCGGAAACAATGCCTGACGATCTTCGCGCCGCGCACGAGCACAACGACGAAACCCTGGAGCGGATCTACATTGGGCGCCGCTTCAAGAACGACACCGAGCGGCTGGAGAAGCTTTTCCAGCTCTACACCCAAATGACCGAAGATAGGCCCGTTAAATCAATTTCCAAAGGAGTAGGAGAATGAATGAATTCAATTCAATGACTATCGTCGCGGCTACAGAGGTTCTCGCTAATTTCAATTCTCATAGCGACATGGAGGTCCTGAGTGTACAATGGGGTTTGGCGGGTAGATGTAGCACCACAAGCAAGTCTGCTCGCATTGCCGATTTATCCAAAATAGCGATTTCAGAGAACCCCGAGGTGTATACTGAATCCGGCCAAGTTTTCTTAGCTAGGGCTCTCGTCGAGGAAGCAATCAAAATTCCGAAAGAGCGACAAGGACCGCAACGCAAAAAACTAATTGCTGGGCTTCGATTTGACGGATTCGAGATTATCGAAAAAAATGTGGAATCAGCTGGATTTGGTTCACCCAAAATAGAAGTTGAACTGATCAGAATGTTGCCAGAAGACGTTCCAGGTCTGGATTTTCGTGAGGCCGAGAGTGAGGTTTCCGCCCTCTTAACTGAATTGGGTTTCTCCGTTGCCAAGGGGCATCTGGACCGAGCGATAGCCGCATTCCAGAGAGGGGAATGGTCTTCAGCCAATGGCGAGCTGCGTAATTTCTATGAGGGCTATTTGAATGAGATGGCTATCGATTTGGGTTGTCCCAAGAGCGGTGATGGCAAAAGAAAGCGTGATTTCTTGGGTGAGCTACAGCCACCGCTCCTTCTTTCTGATTACAACGAATGGAATTCAAACAGTCAGAAGCCCCAGTTTGTCCAAGGCTTGATGAGTAGGATGCACCCTCATGGAGGACATCCAGGTCTCTCGGAGGAGGAAGATTCTACCTTTAGACTTCAAGTTCAGTTAGTGACCGCCCGTTTATTCCTTCGTCGATTCAACCAGAGAAAGCAAACCTAATGCCCGACTCCGTCCCATCTATTTCCGTCAACTACGCGAACAAAGGTTCCGCCGTTAAATCCAATGAGCTGGGAATGCGGCCCATGCAGGAGCGGGCTTACTTGCGACGCGGGGAGCAATATCTCCTCATTAAGTCGCCTCCGGCTTCTGGGAAGAGCCGGGCCTTGATGTTTATTGCCCTGGACAAACTCCGCAATCAGGGGATCAAGCAGGTGATTATCTGCGTTCCGGAAAAGAGCATCGGTTCCAGCTTCCACGATGAACTCCTCTCCGAGCACGGTTTTTGGGAGGATTGGAAGGTGAATCCGCAGTGGAATCTCTGCAACGCACCGGGAACCGACAGCGGCAAGGTGGACTCGATTGGGAATTTTCTGGAGAGCGAGGATGAGGTTCTGGTTTGCACCCATGCCAGCTTTCGTTTTGCGGTGGATCGCTTCGGCGTCGCGGCCTTCGATGGCCGGATGATTGCCATCGATGAATTTCACCATGTCTCCGCCAATCCGGACAACAAGCTCGGAGCGCACCTGGCCGAGTTCATCACTCGGGACAAATGCCACATCGTAGCCATGACCGGCTCTTATTTCCGGGGCGATGCGGAGGCCGTGCTTCATCCCGAGGATGAGGCTCGATTCCAGACCGTCACCTACACCTACTACGAGCAACTCAGCGGGTATGAACACCTGAAGCAGCTTGATCTGGGGTATTTCTTCTACACCGGGAGCTATACTGACAAGGTGATGAAGGTGCTCGACCCCAACGAGAAGACGATCATTCACATCCCCAACGTCAATTCCCGCGAGAGCACCAAGGACAAAATCCGGGAGGTCGAACATATCATCGATGAATTGGGACGGTGGGAAGCCACCGACGACCAAACCGGATTCTACCTGGTCACCACTCAGGAGGGGAAAACTCTTCGCGTGGCCGACTTGGTCGATGATGACCCAAGCAAACGGGAGAAGGTCGCCGCCGCCCTGAAAGATGCTTCCCAGAAGTTCAACCGCGACCATGTCGATATCATCATTGCCCTTGGCATGGCCAAGGAAGGTTTCGATTGGATTTGGTGCGAACACGCTCTCACGATTGGCTATCGCTCCAGCCTGACTGAAATCGTGCAGATCATTGGTCGCGCCACGAGAGACGCGCCTGGGAAGACCAAAACCCGCTTCACCAACCTCATTGCCGAACCCGACGCGAGCGAAGATCAGGTCACGCACGCGGTCAATGATACCCTCAAGGCCATCGCGGCCAGTCTACTTATGGAGCAGGTGCTTGCGCCCCGCTTTGATTTCCGTCCCAAAAGCCCCGGCGGGCTGGAGGGTCATGTCATGGAGGATTTCGACTACGGGGTGAATGGTTACGACCCGGACAAGTGCAATGTGGGGGTGAACCATGAGACCGGGACCATTCAGATGGAAATCAAAGGTCTTGTCATGCCTAAGAGCGCCGCCGCCAAGCAGATTTGCAAAGAGGACCTCAACGAGCTGATCACCTCCTTTGTCCAGGACCGGCAAACCTTGGAGCGAGGGCTCTTTGATGAGGAAACTGTCCCGGAAGAGCTAACCCAGGTCAAAATGGGGAAAATTGTTCAGGAGCGTTTCCCGGATCTCGATGAGGAAGACCAGGAAGCCGTGCGACAACACGCCATTGCGGCCTTGAACTTCATTCAGCAAGCTAAGAAGGCGGTCAATGACGATACCGGTTCTGATGATGAGCCGCTCAATCTCTCACTGATCGAAGGGGTGCGGAGATTTGCGATGGATGTCAAAGACATGGACATTGACCTCATCGACCGGATCAACCCCTTTGAGGAGGCTTACTCGATCCTCTCCAAAACCATGAGCGAGGAACGTCTCAAACAGGTGGCGGAGGTGATCGCGGGTCGCAAAATCAGCCTGTCCGCTGAGGAAGCCCGCGAACTCGTGAAGCGGGCCCTGAAATTCAAGGCCGAGAAGAACAGGCTGCCTTCCCTGACCGCCGCCGATCCCTGGGAGAAGCGAATGGCCGAAGGCGTAGCCTACCTGCAGCGCAAAGTGAAGGAGGAACAAAATGCCTAAAGGCCAGACCGACGCCGAGATGCTGGCGGCCCTCGGAGTGGATACCACTCCGACCAAGAAGGCCAAGCGCACCCCGAAAGAGGAGCGCATTATCGCCGGGTTTGAGGATATTGTGCGGTTTACCAAAGAGCATGGAGCCCCGCCGCAGCACGGAGAAGACCGCGATATTTTCGAGCGTCTTTATGCGGTCCGCCTGGACCGGATCCGGCAGTCCAAGGAATGCCGCAAGGTTCTCGAAGGCATGGACGAGGAAGGTTTGTTGGGAGAAAAGCCTTTAGAAGAGCCACTCGACATTGAGGGAGACGATGAAGCCCTTCTTGCCGCTCTCGGGGCCGATGAGGATAGCTCATCCGACATCACGAAGCTGGAACACGTCAAATCCAGAGCCGAGATCAAAGCAGCCGAGGAGGTGGCCAAGCGGGAGACCTGCCGGAATTTTGCCGTGTTTCGCCCCTTGTTCGAAAGCGTGCAGCAGGAAATTGAATCCGGTGACCGCAAGATCCTCAAATTCAAGGACAACGCCGAGGTGAAAAAGGGCGACCTTTTTATCCTCGATGGCCAGAAGCTCTTTGTGGCCGAAGAAGGCGAGCTGTTCATCAACGACTACGATCGCCAGGACCGACGCTTGCGTGTGATCTACGACAACGGCACCGAAAGCGACATCCTCATGCGCTCCTTGCAAAGAGCCCTTAACAAGGACAAGGCCAGCCGCCGCATCACTGACCCCACAGTCGGCCCGCTCTTTTCAGGCGAAGAAGAAGAGGGAGATTTGGCGACCGGCTACATTTACATCCTCCGGAGCCTATCCGAGGAGCCCTTTATCGCAGAGAACCGGGAAGTCATCCACAAGATCGGGGTGACTAGTGGAGACGTGAAAAAGCGCGTGGCCAACGCCAAAAAGGACCCAACCTACCTCTTGGCAGACGTTGAGATCGTGCAGACTTTCAAACTGGCCAACATTAACCGGAAAGGAGTGGAGAGCCTGCTTCACCGCTTCTTCGCAGACGTTCGTCTCGATGTGACCCTCAAAGACCGCTTCGACCAGCCGGTCGAGCCCAAAGAGTGGTTCCTCGTGCCCCTCCCGGTCATCGAGGAAGCGATTTCCCTCCTGGTGGCCGGGACGCTAGCGGATTTCAGCTACGATCCAGAGAAGGGAAAGCTTGTGGAGAGAATCGCCCCCGATAAGAAACTAGAGATCTAAGTATAAGATTTTTTTGTCTCACTTTTAAAACTCTTACAATGAACAAAGAAGAAGCTCTATCGATCGTAAATCAAATTATTGGTAGCCGACGTTTCGTGCTTCATGATCCTCAAGTCGAAATATTTTATGAAGAAAGATGTGCATTTGGAATCCGGATAAAGATGTGTGAAATTGTTGCAGAATTCAGGAATAAGGCGGGCGGTGACTTTGATGTTTTCTCAAAATATTTGACGAATTCCGGGATTGTAAAGGGTATGGAATTTTCAATTGTTGATCCCTCAATGGATGAAAATGATGAACCTGCATCGATTCCTGAAGATAAATTTGCGGACAAGGTAAGTCAATTTTTCTATGACTATGGGCAATAGCAATTGGGTCCGAGGTCTCATTCCAATTCAATCCGTGCGCCCCCTGTTTTGAAAATTAGGATGCGGTGCGATCTCAATGTGGTGCCTCCAAGGGGTTGTTCGAAATCAAGATTCCAAACCTAGGATTTCGCAACCTCCTAGCTACCAAGCTCCTCCGCGACAACTAGAATTTACACTGACGACAATTACAGATAAGATTGATCCACGCGAGATTCCGGAGCGAGGTTTTGCTTGCGAACACAGCCGTTGGGGGTCTTCCTGCGGTTGTGTTGGGGAGTAGTGAGAGCCAACAGAATTGTTTCATGAATTGTCGTTAAAGAGATTTCCCTATTTGTGTTCTATAACCTTCATTCTTCGGGGGTCTTGGGGAATGATTGATGCTGGCCCTTTATTCTAGCGTAGGCTGTCTTAAAACGTTCTAGATCGCGTTCGGCCTCAAGAAGGTAGCTACGAGATAGAATACTTTTTCGATGATTTTCGATGATTGAGGTGTTGAGAGGGGAGTGGAGCCAAAACACATCGTGGAGCCTAGAAGCAAAAGATTGAAATTCTCTGTCCAATCGTTCACCTTCTTTGGGCGGGTGATTGAAGTTCGAAATCTTGGAATAGACAGAATCGATTGTCTCCCACTGGCTCGAAAGAATTTTACTCGCACCCTCAGCTAAATCGACTTCGTTGCTTTCGGTTCCAATGGCTATTCTTGCTACGTCTGCCAGACGCAGAAGTATCTGGTAGCAAGGGAAGATGAGATCAAAATACTCCTCTAGCGTTTCACAGCGCAATTCTTCGGTAAAGAGTTCTCTTTCTGGCCAAACAAAGTCACGAGATTCCCAGTTGCTCGGATCTGAAAGGGAATCCTGGAGTTTTGAGAACAAGTCGTCAATTTGTTCGTGATCCGAGGCATGGGCGGGCTTTGAACTCAACAACCTGCCCATTCTCCTGATGCGCCGAACCCGAAGGCCACCGACCGACACAAGCTTAAAAACGGTGTAGAAACGAAGATCTATAGACTGGTGGCTTTTCAGGTTTAGTCTAGTGAGCAGCCATTGATAGGTCGCGTATACCGAGAAAATGTAGCCAAAGGGGATTACCCATAACATCATCAAGAAGGGAAGTGCCAACGATCTTAAACTCCCCAAATTAAACAAAATATTATGGTTTAGAACAACGTGGGACGTTACCCAAGAAATGACCGCTAGGCCGATTAAGCTCAGGAGGCATCCGTAAAACTTTTCTGTTGTCCGATGTTTTTCCTTTGATTGCGCGACAATCTGCAAAAGTCCCGTGAGTATGATGATCAATTGGAGGGGAATCTCCACGAGAAGTGGAAAGCTCTCCAGGTTAATGTAAAACGACACCAGAATTGCCAAAGTGAATTGCCTGCGAATTGTTCTTTGATATAGCCGCGCAGGATCATCTTCGTTGATGCCTTGAAACGGTACTAGTAAACCCGAGAAAGTTGCCCAGAGAATTGTTTCCTTGATCATCCCAAAGTTCCAAAAACCAATTTTGAAGAGAATTAGGACCCCGGTTCCGATCCATACCCAAGTGAGGGAGGCCGTGATCAAAATGATACGGGAGAGAATGCTTTTCAACAAATTGCCAAGGGTAGCCCTCACCGCCTGATTGGTCAGGAACCACAAAGAAAGAGCCGTAAAAATCAAAAGGCTTGCAGTTTCCCTATTGGTCAAAGTGGACGTCATTACTGGATTCAAGTAATATCTGATTTGGAAGCCAAAGCCAGTCGTTGGAATTTGGTCTAGCTAACGGTTACTTGCCTGTTCTTTCTTCAGATGTTGATCTTTCGGGAAAAAGTTCCATGGTATCAGTGGAGTTGAGGAACTTAAATATAAGGAACCTCAAGCAGGTAGCCCTTTTCTGCGAGTGCGCTTAGGGCCGATGAAATCTCCCGATGCCATTCAGCAGGTTTGGAGACGGGCTTGATTCGTCGGCTGCTGAAGCGCCGTTTCGGGATGGTGAGTGGAGTGAATCGGGGTCGATTGTTTTTGAGCTTTTTCGGAATCGAGAAGGATACGCTCTGGAGGTTCTCTTGGATTCTTGTCAGCTCCGGTTTCGTGAACCCGGATTTTTTCTCCAGGACAAGGCAGGTTTCGACTCCTTGACTGGAATCGATTTCAAGGAGTTGTTCAGCGGTAATTTCAACACGACGTCTGCGAGTGTAGTCGGAGCGTTTGTGTTCGGTCTCGTCATAAATCAGGTCCCATTTTGAGAAGGGATAAAGGGCTTCAACCCCGCTGTGACCGCCCATCCAGATGACACAAAAGGAGTTTCGGGCATCGCCTTCGACAATGATGGAGAAGCGGCTGGAGCGGTTGATCTCCCCAAGACATTCCGATGAGTGGATTGACGGTTGGCCATCGATCGACAGCTTAACCGTGACGGCTGAGTCTTTCGGGGGATCGACCAGGTCGGCGCAAATCTTGACGAGATCGGTTTCGCTCATTCCGGTGCGAGGGCTGTCCTTCTGATCGACGACGACCTCGACGGAAACATGTTTGCCAATGTGGACGCGGGGTCGCCCGTTGACTTTTTTCGCCACGAGGTAGGTGTGATGACCGCCATCCGCTTTCGACGGGCCAAAGGGTTGGCAACTGAAGATGCGCTCCTGCCAGGACGAGGGAGATTTTCGATTGCCACTGTAAAGGACCTGGAGGGCCGGGGCGAATCGAGCAGGGATGGAGTCGGGTTGGTTCGGGTCTGATTCTTCGAGGCGACTCAGGTAGGTGAGAAGAACCAAGAGACAGAGTGCCTCAACTCCCGGGCGGGATTGTCCCAGGATGCCCTCATCATCCAGCCATAGGGCGTCATTGGCATCTGACTTGATGGACTGTATTTTCCACTCTTCCTCTTCGCGATTCCAACTGATCGTGAGGGTCAGGGAGGGACTATCCAGGCTCATGTTTCGTCGGGGACGATCCTACGAGTTGCGCCAGGGTTGCGCAACCTTTGCGCAAGTCGTTGGGCCATCGTTGGAAATTCAGGAAGGGTTTGTGAAAGGCTTGGTGCCGCGATGAACAGAAGTAACCCACCGACCCCCACGCCCCACGAAACCCTCCTTTGGCTTGAATCCGAAAGGCCTTTTGCCTTGGCGTTTCTCGTCCGTTACTACTCTCAAATCAGCCGGGAGGATGCCGAGGACATTTTCAGCGAATTTTGCCAAGAGCAATGGGAGTTGGGAGATGATGGTATTAAGGCGCTGACACGCGGAGTGTTGGTCCAGCGCCTCCGCTGGCGAGCCCGAGACTTCATTGAACATCGGCAGGCCGCCCGTCAAGGAGGCGGCGCAAAGCACGAAGAAATCTCAAAGCTTCAGGACCGGATTTTGGATGAAGATCAGAATCCCCTGGCATCAGTGTGCGAGGCTGGCGAGTGGCAACTTCTCCAGATGCTTCTCTCACAGGTCACTGATCGTTGTAACTTTCGTCAGTCGATTTTTGCCGAGGTAGTGTTGGAAGTCCTGAAGGCCGGTAGGGCCATTTCCCACTGGTCGGAAGCCTTTTCGCCCGAGCAGCGGGCAGCCTTCATGCAGAGTTCACGTGTTGGGATTGACGATGAGCGACTGGCGTTTCGGCGTGAGGTGAACCGGACCTGTCGGCAGGTCACCGCCAAGCTGCAGGTTCTTTTCCGAACAAATCATGTTCGCTGGCCCAATTAATCTCGCTCTCGGTAGAGAGCGGTTGGTCGAACCATTCGGTCGCTGCCATTAACCAAACCAACAACACCATGCCTGAACTCCTGATATCCCTGCTGAACTCGTCTTTCGATTCTGCCATCCTGGCGCAAGCCACTGACCTCGGTGGCCAAATCAAGGACATCATCAAGCTCCTGCGAATGATCGCCTTCATTCTCTCGATCGCTTCCCTGATTGTTGCCGCCATTATGTTTGGCACGGGCCGTGTCGAGGCGGCTATTTACGGGGTCGCTGCGGCCGGCATTCTGGCCCTGTCGGCCTCAATCGTGAAGTTCGCTTTTGAAGCAACCGGCGACGACTTCGACCTCTGATTTCGCAAGCCATGAGTGATTCACAACACACCCGTTGGCACCGCGCCAATGCCGGCGGTGACCGGGGGCCGATGATTGGGAAATTCACCGGCCTGCAGGTCATCGTTCTCGGGATGTCCCTCGGAGCGGGCTTTCTGCTCTTTGTCCTCCTTTCGGGAAGCCAAGTTGGTTTCGTGATCAGCCTGACGGTGGCATCGGCCATTCCCATTCTGACCACGATGACTCTTCTCACCCTGGTGCGAGGCAAGCCAAAGGGCTACTTCGCCCAGTGGCTGGAGTGGTGGCGGCTCAAAAAGCAAGGGCTGGCCCTCATTGAGCGGGAGCCTTCCCGGAGCAAGATTGCTATCGTCAAGGATGGCTTCATTTCGCACGGGCTTCTGGTCCTCGAGGGAAAGGGAGGTAAAGGAACGGCATCCTGTCTTCTCGAGATTTGTTGTCCCGCGATGGAATCGTCGTCGGTTGATGGGCTCAATCAAATGGAAGACCGGTTACGTGGTCTCATTCGTCAAATGCCTAGGAACTGGACTGTTCAGTTTTCCTGGAGGAAAGGAGGAGGCCACAGCGAGCACTTGCGGCGATTCCATGCTGAAACCGAGGAGAAGGCCAAGAGTGCCTGGAGTCGGCGACAACGAAACGAAAGGGTGGTTCGCTCAATGCGGGAAGACGAGGAAGGTCTCATCACCAGTGCCTTCGTTCGTCTGTGCCTCAAGGCCCCGATCAACCTCCAGCAACTGGCTCGGGGCCCCAAGTCAGGTTATGAAAAAGCGCTTCAGGGCATTTCCCGGAATTTTGAAGCGTCCGTCGCGGAAGTCGAGCGGGTGATGACCCAGCTCGGTGGTCGAGCCAGACTTTTGAGTGAAGATGAGATCTTTGAGGAGGTTTCGCATTATCTGCAGCCCGGCGGGAGTGAGGTGCCTTCATGGAACCGTAAGCAGTCCCTTTTCGATAACATCCTGTCCAGTGAAATGGTCCCGATTGACGAGCAGCAGGTGGGGTTCCACCTGGGAGGGCGATACCACACCTCCCTCGCGCTCACCCAGCTTCCCGAGTCCACCGCGTCCGGCATCATCACCCACCTCACGACCCTGCCCGAACGGGGATTTCAACTGACTACCCAGCTGGAAACACTCGATCCGCTGATTGAGATCGAAAGGGCGGAGACGATGAAAGCCAAGCTGGAGAGAGCCCGGCAAAGCAGTCGACACAGCCGACTCGATTACGACATCCGAATCCTTGAGGACCGGATTCAGCGGCTCACCTCAGGATCGGTGTCACCAGTGCGTGTTCAGTTGCTGGCTCATGTTTCTGGCGATACCCAGGATGAGTTGAAAAGCCGGGTCAAGGCTCTGGTCGGGGCCGTCTCAGGGATGAAATCGGCCAAGTTCTACGAAGTCGCCTTGCCGACAACTTCCCGTAATCTTTTTCTGGCTGGCCTTCCCGGCTCCCCTTACCGGGAACCCGCCTTTTGGCATTTGGTGGACGACCCCACCGCTGTGAATCTGATCCCGGTCAGTGGTGATTCCAATGCCTCATTGAAAGAAGCGGAAGCTCTCTACCGGAGTCGTCAGGGAAACCTCATCGGCGTCAGCGGTTTTCATCGGGCGGGGGATCGTAAGAGTCCCTCGCATGCCTTTATCACCGGCAGAACAGGAAGTGGGAAGTCGGTTCACGGAATCGATCTGGTCACACAGCTTGACCCTTTTTCAGATTGGCTTGTTACCATCGACAACGGTCGTTCTTTTGAAACCTGCATGCAGGTACTCTCAGGGGGGAAATGCCGAACCTTCGCCCCCGACGTCAATGGTGTCGATACGCTGAACTATCTGGATACTCTCGGTCTCCCCCTGACCAGCCTGCAGGTGAGCCGGATTGTGGCCATTGTGCACCTCATGGTGGGCCACCGGAGCGATGAAGATCTCGATTCCTACCGGAAGGCGATCATCAATCGCTGCATTCAGCAGTTCTACCGCGACTGGACGGAACAATGGCTGGAGCAAAACCCGGAACAAGAGGAAGCCGTCTTTGAGCATCTGACGCGGCTCCGCTTGTTTAGGAGCGATCTTGGCGGGGTGGGTGATCTCGCCGAACTTTTGAGTGCCTATCGCGCTCAAGGACCAGTCGAAGGGGGCCAGGCCAAGGCCTTGGATGATGACCAGTTTGCCCGGGAACACGACCATACCCGCAGGGATGGAAGGTCCCCCGAATTCATGGCTCTGGCGGTGGCTCATTTGGACCGAGCAAGCTCGCCCACCCATCGGGACCTGCACGAGTGGATGCTGGCTCAGGCCACTCAATCCGATCGCGACCAGGATGAAATCGCGATGCTGGCCACTCTTCTTGAACCCTGGCGAGCCGACTCCGGGATGATGGGGTGCCTCTTTGATGGCGCGAACACCATCGATCTCAGCGCCGACTACGTGCATATCGAGCTGGGCTTGATTGAGAATGCCGATGCCACGGTGAAGAGCCTCGTGTCTCACATCATTACCAGCCAGATCCTGGGGGAAACCATCCGGCGGCCAACCTCCCAACGAAAGCATGTCCTGATCGAAGAACTCGGAGCCTTCATCAATATTCAGGGTGGGAAGAAAATCATCCAAGACCTCTACGAGCGGGCTCGCAAATACAACTGCCTGGTCATTACGGTCATTCAGCAGATCTCGCGTCTTCCGGAAGATCTGGCGCGGACGGTGGTCGGAAATTCCGGCCAGGCGTTTTTCTTCATGCAGCGGGAGCCGGGAGATGTCGCGCTGCTGCAGAAGCTCTTTGAACTCCCGGATTCCATCGTGGCTCTGTTGCGTGACTTCAAAAGGCCCGATGCTGACCACGGGGCCTCTTTCATTTGTTGGGAGCTTCTCGAGAATGGCGTCCAGATCACGCCAGCGGTGAATATGGCTAGCCCGGAAATGCTCTACGTCGCTGATAGCCACGGAAGCTTTGCCGAAGCCCGAAAGAAGGCTCTCGCCAAGTATCCTGATCCAATGAGCGGAGTCCTCGCCGAAGTATCAAAGATGATCAAGGCCAAGGCCCGACAAGAAGAGGAAGAGCCCACATCCTCCGAGATTCCCCAATAATCCTGCTTCACTGCTCTCGATTTCCCGCTCTCTGTGATGATGAATCTCTCTCGTTGTTTCTCAAAATGGGGCAGGTCGGTCGGCCTGTCGGCTCTCAGTGGGTTGCTGGTTAGTTGTGGATACGATGCTCGTGCGGCACAGAAAGCTTTGCGGGAGGCTCAGGCAAGAGCTCACGCCGTCCGCACCGCTTTCCACCGTGATCAGCAAAGGTGGGGCTACGACTCCCAAGGAATTCCCCAAGCCGAGAAAGTTCTCGACGAATCGCGCTACTACCGGGTCCCGGTGGAGGAGCATGTCAACGAGGACGGTCTCATTATCGATGCCCACCATACCACCCTCAAAATCATCCAACCATGACCTCTCGTCTCAAACTTCTCGCATGCAGTCTTTTCCTCGCGGCCAGTCTACCATCCACGGCTGTCGTCCCTGTTCAGGATGTCAGTCTGATCAAGACCCATCTGTGGACCGCCAGACAAGACCTCACCGAACAGATCCTTCATGGCAAGCGCCAGCTGGAGCAACTCCAGGGACTCTATCGCCAGGTCAAGCAAGCGGAGACCCATCTCAAGCGTCTTGGTGACCCTCGCAAGGTGACTTTGGAAACCTTGCGAGATGCTCTGAGATTTCTGCAGCGGGTTAATCTCAACCGAACCTTTGAAGATCTGGTCGCGGGTCTTCGCGGCGAGGAACTTTTCACCCGAAGAGCTGATCCAGTGTCGCTCCCGGTGGAGCGGACGATCAAGATTGACGGCAAAACCATCGCCGAGACGAACAGCGAAGTCCTGTTGCCCGAAGCGGCTTTCCATCGGGCCAGCGAAAACTACCGGGAAGTGCGTGATGCGGCTCTGGCAGAAAGGCTCCGGATCAAGGCTGAGATGAATCGCACGCTTCAGCAGCTTCAGGCCGCTTCCACGACGAGTGAGATTCAGAAGCTCAATATCGTAATGCGATCCCTCGAATCGCAACTGGCGGCCAATGATCGGGAGATCGGTTTTGCGAGTTCCGGGGTCCTGGCCACGCATCTGCGCAACGAGAATGAGCGAGCCATTCAGGACAAGCTTGGCATTCAACGTCAACGGGCGGCCCTCCGCTACAGTACCGAGAAGGATCTGTCTCTCTACCGGATCGATACCCAACCCATTCCCTTCAAACGCTAACCATTCTCTCTCGTGGAGCAGTTTTACGACGATATGCAGTCCCACGCCTCGGGACTTTACCAGTCCATGACCATGATCGCGGTCCTCCTTGTCATGGCCGGCGTCATGACCCGGATCGCTCTGGGAAGCACTGATCCCGGTCGACTGATCTGGACGGTTTTCTCGGTCTCTTTTGTCGCCCTTGCCATCGCTTCCTTTCCGGACTGGGTCAATACCGCTCAGGAGATGACTCACGCCATTGTTCAGGATCTCGATGCCGATCCCTCGCAAGCCCACAAAAGGTTTGGGGAGATCGTCATGGGCCCATCCGAAGATGGTTCGGACAAGACCAGTCTGTGGGATGTCCTTTGGTCGAAGAATGGCGGAATCGGTCACGCTGTCCTCTACGCCGCAATTTTTCTCATGGGGAAGCTGGCTCTGGTCATCATGTTCCTCTTCTCCATCGTGCAGAAGCTCCTGGTTCTTTTTCAAATTGGGCTGGCTCCGGTTTTCCTCGCGATGTTCTTGATTGGGCCGTTGAAGGGGATTGCGGGTCAGTTCATCATGAAACTGCTCGCGATTCAGCTCTGGCCTCTCGGTTGGGCCGTTGCCCACACCCTGACCAATGCCTTGATGGAGCTGGCCGCCCGGAACCAGGTCTACGAGGTGTCTGACGGTATTTCCGTGGGTGGGCCACAAACCGGCTTCTTCATTCTCTTGATCTCGGCCTGGGTCTTTTTGAGCACCATCGCCGCCCCTCTCATCATTTCCAAACTGCTCACGACAGGAGCCAATGCCGGGGCCGCGCTCCTTGCTGCGGTCGGTGCTGGTCTCGTTCAGGCCGGGCTTTATGGCGTTTCCGGCGGTGCTGCCTCTTCCATGGCCGGGGGATCAACCGCAATGGCCACAGCCACCGGCATCGGATCCGGTCTTGGAGGTGCCGCCAGCGGAGCCCTCGGAAAATCGGGTGGAGCCATCCCCTCTGCCATCGGCATCGGGGCGGCCCTCGCCATGATGAAACCCACCGGAGGAGCCGGAGAAGACTACAACCAACAAGCTGCGAAAGTCACCCAATCCAATTGATTATGAAGAACCCTTCCATCGAAACCTATCTCAAACGACGCCAGTCCGGACGACCCTATTTTGTCCTATTCTTGCTCACTCTGGTGACCTTTGCCGCGATCATTTTTCGAGTCCTGGCTTCCTCGGAAGCCCGCCTCCGCTTTTTGGTCATTAACGAAGGCACGGTTCTTTTGGCACAGGAAACTCCCTTCCGTGAGGCCGGTGAATTTCATGTGGGGCAGGCCGAGCGGGCCACCCTCGCGATGCTCAACCGAGGGCCTCGGGGTGCCACCCAGGAGAGGGAGCTGAACCGCCTTTTTGACGGTCCCTCCCTGCGTCAGATCAAGGCCCGCCACGAGGAGGAGACACCCGAATTCCTTGCCAAAGAAATGAGACAGGTTGTCGAGATCTTTGAAACCAAGATCCAGAAAGCGAGCGGGCGCATGGTGGAGGCCCTCGTGACCGGACAATTGATCCGCTACGGAAATTTTGAAGGACGCGTGACCGCCGAAACCCATACCGTGGAGGTCTGGATGCGCCTTGTCCACAACCCGTCGCTGGTGGAGGGAGGGCGTTATCCTCTCATCGTGGGCGACTTCGAAATCACCACCCAACTTGTCCCGGCTCGATGAAAACAACTCCTTACCTCATTCTCATCTCGCTCTTGGGAGGGCTCTTCCCAAAACTTTGGGCGGTGGAGCCCCAGCCTCCCCTTGATCTCATCTTGGATCCCGATGTGATCCAGTCGATCAGGCTTCATCCTGATGTTGATGTGCTTCTCCTCTTCCCGGCTGAGGTGACCCTGATCACCGGCCAAGGTCTCACCACAGGAGAAACACCCGGACAAGTCCAGTTCCAACAGGGGGAAGGCAATCCGAGAATTATTTCTCTCCGAATGCTCAAGGCTGAGGCAGCTCCAATCATGCATGTGGCTTTGGCCGAGCAGGTCTTTGTTTTTCGGCTCACCGCGAGCGACCATCCTGCGACCCTGGTTCGCTTTCAACTTGATCCCAAGAAAAGTCACTTGGTCCCGCAGGCCATTGAGATCGGCCCTGACGAAGCGAAAAAGTCCCAACTGCCAACCTCCTTTGGCCGATTGAAGCAGATGGCTGATCTCGTTCGCCAGGAATCTTCCCTCCGTGGACGACTCCCCGAGGCCTATCCGAGTTACCAGTCCTATGAACCAAATCTCACCCTGCCGCAGGTCGCTGGATTGTCCTTGCAGATTCATCGGATCGCACGCTTTGCCGCTGAGGACACTCTCGTGTTTTTCGGCACCCTGCAGAACAATCGCAAGACCACCTACCGACACAGCTCAAACCTTGTTTCCCTCAAGGTCGGGGATCAACAGGCTTTCCCGGGTGCCAGGAATCTTCAAGCGAGACCCAGCACGCCCGCCGGAGAATCGACCCATGTCTGGGTGCTACTGGCTGGCGACGGCCAGGGCAACCCCCTTCATCTAAGCCTCAAAAATCAGTTTACTCTTCAGCTTAACCCCTAAAATCATGCTCTGGTATCGCATCACCGATTTTCTCAAGACCCGCACCGGTCATCTGTTTCTCTTCGGCCTCGCGGTCGTGGCGCTCTTCCTGATGGCGACGAAATTCTTCAAGAAGAAGGAGAAAAGCCAAGAATTGGTGGCCAGTCAATTTCCCTACCTCTCTGAAGACGGGGAATGGGTTGCCGGGAAGGATTCCGCAGCAAGCCATTCTTCTTCAGCCGATCAATACCAACACGCCATCCTCAACGATGACTACACACCCTTCACCCCGCCGGTCCCTGTCCGGAAGACGGTCCCGCCGCCCAAAACAGACCCGGAGCCCATTGAGGTGCCCGAAGAACGCGAAGTATTTGTCTCGCTCCCTCCTCTGATCAAGTATCAGGGAAAGGCAACTCGATCACAACCAGAAGATCGAGTGGAACGGCAGACCGAACCCATCGAGGAGCCACCAGTTGCTCCCACGCCTCCGACCTTGAACTTGCGACCTGGAAGGCTGCTCTATGCCGAGTTGCGTGCCCCCTTGTCGTCTGAACTGACTGACGGAGTGGTGACGGCCCGTTTGACGCGTCCGCTTCTGCGCGCAGGGAAAATGATCGCGCCAAAAGGGGCCACGCTCATTGGGTCGATCCAGCAGACAGCCCAGGGACGACTCTTCTTGGCTCCTGACTGGCAGCTCCGGCGCGCCGATGGCGTGAATGTGCCCCTGCGAGGTGAGGCTCAGGAGTGTTCCATTGACCCCAAAACCGGGAAATACACCCTGAACGATGGCAGAGCTGGTCTCCCTGGTCTTTTGCCCCCACGCGGGAACCGCATCAATTCACTTTGGGCCAGGACTCTCCGCATCCTCACGGTGGTAGGGGGGCGCCTCGCCCAAGATCGCGTCAGGACCGCCGTTGGCGACTATGTGCCCGGCACGGCACGCAACGCAGTCCTCGAAGGCGTGGTTCAAATCGCTGGACAAGGGTGGCCTTCTTCGGTGAGTCGATCCCCGGAGGCAGCTCCGGTGATCATCGAAGCCGGACGGCGGTTTTATCTGAGCATCCTGCCCTGAAGCCCTCTATCGCTTACCGACGGAACCAGCGATAGACCCGACCCCGGCCGTCAACCGGGGCGATGGTCTTCCTCACATGCCGCTTTGAGGGATGAACCACGACCGCCATGTGATCACCAAGTCGTTCCAGCTTGGTTGCCGGAATTTTGAACTCGTATTCCTGTCGACGAGAAATTGTCCGTGTGCCAAAGGCTTTCGAAGATACCGTGCGTTTCCACACTTTTCGTTTTCCGATAAACTCGGCACTCAGAGACGCTCCTGATGGATCGGCTGATCGAAAGATGAGGCGGGTGCGCATATTCAGCGATAAAACCTTTCGCTTCAGCTCCCGCACTTCCGGGTCGGCGGAAACCTCCGATTGCATCCCAGCCAGAATGCAGCCTCCAGCTTCCCGGATTCGGTCAATGGTGCTGTGATCGGCTAAGCCATCACTGGAAGCGGTAACCACTCCCTGAAATTCATCGGCCACCAGGATGAGCAAATTCTTCCTCTGCCGCTTATGGGCGGGAAGGTCAAAGCGACGCAGAAGATGAGTGTAAAGGAGCAGCTTCAGGTAGGTGTTGATCCACCGGCGCTCCGTCACAAAAGTCTGGGGCAAGGTGAGGCAGATGATCCCTCCGCGATCCAGGTCAGACAGCGAGAAGGTGTTGTCCCCATCACTGGAGAAGACGGCCGCGATGTCCTCATCCTGGAGAAAGCCGAGGAAACTCACCACCGACCCGATGATTCCTTCGCTCTGCTCGTGCGCTTTTGCATTCAGAAAGTTGCCCTCGAAGTAGTCGATCACCTTTTGCTTCCGCGAACAGGGCGTGAGGGACTTGAGGCGAGTGACTGCCTTTTTCATTAGGGCCTTTGTGGTCAGCAGATCATAGGCTTTGGTGAGGGTAACTTTTTGCCCGAGAAGATCCAGAAGTTCAAAGGCGCGGGCCATCGCCAACTGCGCCATCGGGCGAAAGAACGCGTTCTGGGTTCCTTCGGTCAAGCTCGAAGCCAGGTCCACAATCATCTTGGCGTGGGTGGTCCATGGAACGGATCGATCACCGAGAAGATTGAATCGGTGAGGGGGCTTCCAGCTCGAGGATGCATCCGGAGGCCTGACCTGAAGGTGGATCAGATCGTTTTCCCGCCCGTGAGCGACGAGAAGCTCCTCAATGAACTCATGTTCGTTGCCTTTGACTCCCAAGACCAAGCCACCCCAATCCGGGATGTTCCGGGTCAATTGGACCAGAATCGGGTGAAACCCGGAGGTCGTCTTGCCGCAACCGGTGTCCCCGGTAATCAAAATGTGTCGGCATAGCTCTTGCCGGGTCCACGTGAGCGAACCAATTCGGAGAATGGGGTGCCTCTTCTTGAGAAGAAGAGTCGTCAATCCGGTCAGACTCGCACCTCCCAGACTTGCCCAGTTCCATGGGTGGGGCAGATGCAGCCCTACCCCTGTGCCCAAGGCCAGAATGCCGCCCGCTTTTACCAGCCGATCCATCCATTCAGATCATTGGAAAAGAGCCCTACAATCAGGCCCAAGGCGAAGGCAAGAAAGCACCAGGGCCAGGAATGCGAGCTGGCCCTTTCTCCGGAGTGCGGCTGCCTTGACAGGGTGTTCTTGAGTGCCAATTCATGGGACTCCAGCCGCTGGCTGATCTTCTTGAGGTCGTCGTAACTGGGAATGCTCTCGACGACGGCCTCACGGACCTTTGCGGCAACACTCTGACAAGTCTCCGCGACCGGGTTCGCTCCTTCCAGAGCGACTTTCACCTGCTTGGGAACTTCTTTCCAGAGCAAGGTCATGAATCCAATCGCCTCCAGAATCTGAAGGTATTCGTCGTCCTCCGGCACCGACTCAAACCGGGCGCATAGCCCGAGAAAACGCTCCCGGCGTCCCGCCGGGAGGAGCGAAGCCACGGATTGGAGAGTGTCAGTCGAGGCCATTATGGGAAAGGTGGAAGAAGGATCTTGGAAGCCGCCTCAAACCCCTCGAACATCTGCCGCTGATAGCGTCTGGCTCGAATGAGGTTCTTCATCTGCCGGAAGTAGGGCGTGTCAATCTCCCCGTCAATGACCTGCTGCAGCGTTCCTGACTGATTGCGTAGCTCTGCCTGGAACTCCTGAATCCGCGACCCCATCACCATGAGCGAGGGATTGAGAGCCGATTTGAATTTCTCAACGGCCGGCTCAGCATGCCAGTAGTCGAAGGCAGAATTGGGCTCCCGCATTTCATTGAGCACGATCAGGTATTCCACGCGAGCCTGCAGCTTGCTGCCCCACTTGAGAACCGACTGCACCGCGCCCGCCTCGTTGGTGGTCACCCCGACGGAGGTGAACCGAATGCCCATTTCGGTGGCATCTTCGAAGGCTTCATCGAACCAACGGTAGGTCGCCTCACCAGCACCAGCTCCCAGATCTGCAATCACCAGACCATCCTTCGAGGCATCGCAGACATCGAAGAACTCATCCAGGGTCCCTTCCCGGTGAACATCGAGCTTGGCCGCCTCGGCAAAGAAGTTCTGCAGGCCGCTCTTGTTGGTGTTCTCGACATCGAAGTCGAGCAGGGCGGGGGAGAGGTCCTGTTGGCGATACCAGGAAACGAGAGAAAGGCAGACTTCAGTCTTGGCGACTCCGCCTTTGCCTCCTTGGGTGAAGATGACGCGTGTGGATGTGGACATGGGATGGGGGAAGTCTTTGACTTCTCCCATGAGAGCGGGATCGTAGGTGAGACGGAGCAGAAATTTTCAGACCTCGCTGGGAAGACATTGGCAATGCTTGGCTTCTCGAGACACGCGACATGGCTCTTTAAAGAGCAAGACGGCCGAAGAATTCTCCCGGCCTATTTCAACGCCGCAAGAACTGTGCTACAAATGATGGGGACTTGGGACAAGGAGGATGGGTATGGACCAAAACGATGAGGTGGTCGCGAGAATTCGAGAACTCAATGATGAATTCCGGCGCAGCATGAATCCAGGTTTGGGAAGGGTGGTCGTGACCCAAGGTGTCGCCTCGCTATCCGAGCTTTACCGCATCGCCGCGATTCAGAAGGTCAGGTTCTTCGAGGATTTCACCGAAGCTAATGATCCTCACGGCGAGCACGATTTCGGAGCGTTCTCCGTCGGGGAAGAGAAGCTCTTTTTCAAGATCGACTACTACGACCGTGACATGGAGGCGGGCAGTGAAGATCCCGCCGATCCAGAGAAAACAATGCGGGTTCTCACCTTGATGCGGTCCTGCGAATACTGACCTTGCGTTCCGCAACTCGATGAGGGGGATTGAGCTGCAGCTCCTGAATGGGTTACAATGATCGGAGGATTCGGTCGCTAACGAGGAGGTGTGACTTGGGAATTTCTGAATGGATTGCAGTCGTTTCGGTGGTTCTCGCATTCGCTTCCTTTGCCGTTCAACTGGCGATTACCCGGAGGCAGGCCCGGGCCGAGGCCCTCATCAAGGTCTGCGAAAGCAACCGGGAACTCCTGACCCTGGGAATCAGCCAACCAAGGCTCCTCACCTTAATCGGTGGCGACGACGAAGAGACCGAGATTCGACGCCGGTATTGCCAACTTTGGCTCAACCAGGTCGAGTTGATGTTTCGGCTCCACCGCCCCCTGTCCTTTTCATCGGAGCATTGGCAAGGAACTCTCCGCGACATACGGGGCTTCATGCAGATCCCCGTCATGAAAGCGCACTGGGAAAGCAATCAACAGCACTACAGCGATGACTTCCAACGTTTCGTCAAAGCCGAAGTGTATCCGGAAAGCGGAGCCCCGGTTGCCGGGGCCCCGCCTGAGGCAATCGAACCAGATCAGGCGTCAACAACCTGAGCTGCAATCTTTTTCAAGGTCGCCAGCGGGATTCTCACAAATCCTTCGCCATTTGGCGCGGAAAGGCACTCGCTCGCTTCCTGCCCGGGAAGATACCCCTGGACGTAGGCATCCTCTCCGTCAGTCAGAATGGCTGCAGGGCAGCCACTCCCGTTGCACAGCTCGCTTTGTGGGCCGTTTTCTCCGAATATTCTCTGTATGGTCATGGTTTTCAGTGGGTTAGTGACAAAGCCGCCGAATCGCGGTAAAATGAACAGAATACGCATTCTGTTCACCCATGGGTCTGGAGGGGGCATTGTTCGATGAGTCCGGGAACCGCAAGTATCTCAATGCCAACGAGCGACAGCGCTTCTGCTGGGAGATCAACAATGTCGACGATCCTTTGCGAAGGGCTTTCCTGCTCACGCTTTTTTACACCGGTGCCAGGATCTCGGAGGTGCTTGCCTTGCAGTGGACAAACCTCGACGCGGAGGAGAAGCTGATTGTCCTCCGGACGCTCAAGCAACGTGGTCCCACTCGTATCCGGGCTGTGCCGGTTCCCTCTGAGTTATTTGAGTGGCTCCGGGAACCGGCGAATCCTGAAGGGCGAATATGGAGTTTCTGCAGGACGACAGGATGGAAAATCGTGAAGGATTGCATGAGCAATGCCCAGATAGAGGGAATCCGAGCTTGCCCAAAAGGATTGCGGCATGGATTTGCCGTCGCGTGCATCCATGCTGGGATTCCAGTTTCTACCGTGAAAAAGTGGATGGGGCATGCGCGCTTGGAATCGACCACTGTTTATTTGGACCTTGTCGGAGACGATGAGAGAGAACTGGCAAGTCGCCTTTGGTAGCCAATGCAAAAGGGTTAAGACGCTGATGAATGGTCTTCAGCATTCGGCCCTTGAGTTTTGCCGACTCCGGCGGCCATGAGTAGTTCTTCTATCCAGCTGACAGACTTCCCTCTGGAATGACAGAGTGTGAAGAATGCTCGTTGCTTCGCCCTCGTGAACGCGACGAAAAACGCGCGGAGTTCCTCTGGTCGATTTGCAGTCAGGCTCCACCACGTCTGGTCATCCAAACCGTGGAAGACGACAGTGTGAAACTCCAATCCTTTGCTTTTGTGGATTGTCATAAGGGGAAGTTGGCCAACGCCTTCAAACTGATCCAACACCTGCGACCACTCTGTGGAGTCCACGACGCTCTCACGGAGCAGTTCCTTCACTCCATCACTGACCCTATCAAGATCCTGCTCACGTCGATAGCTAGGAGACGCATTTCTCAAGACCTCTCGGGACAAGAAGGTAAGGACCATCTCATACATTGCCGCGACAGCCTCTTCGGTAGGAGGCGCCGCCTGCATTTGCGCTCGGAGAGATCTCACGAATGTCTGCAGGCGAGATTGCAGGCGTTCCTGAGCCTGCTCGTCGTCCTCAGAAACACCATGTAGACGCAGAAGGGCATCGAATGCAGCACTCCACGATCCGGGATCATTGTTCGAGGCCCCTAATCTCAAGAGTGGAACCACGATCTGAGTCAGTGCCTCTTCAAGGACATCTTGCACGGCAATCTCTCCCACCATTCGAGCTACATTCCTGATCTTGACTTCCCGCTTGAGGAAATGCTTGGCTAACTGCTCCTCGGCAATATCCGCTCGGTTTCTAACTAAAATGACGCAATCCTGTGGAGAAAGCCCCCGCTCGATCTCCCGGGCAAACCATGCTGCCAGCCCAGATGCTTCGACGACCGGGTTTGGAAACATCCAGACTGCTGATACTTCCCCGTCAACGGTAAGCTCGGACTGGGCATTGGGAGATTTCGTTGTCGGATCGATCTTTTGAGCAATCGCATGCTGGATCTCAACTAGTCCCGCGTGGGATCGCCAATTTGAAAGCAGTTCTACAGTCCTCGCCTCGAGCCTCGCTTCAAACTCAGAAAACGAATCATCCATCGCGCCAGCCCATCCCATGATGCACTGCTTTCTATCTCCTACAGCGGTAAACACGGCACCACTTCCTTGAAATGCGGTATCAAGAAGATCGAATTGCGGATAGGTCGTGTCCTGAAATTCGTCGAGGAACACGTGGGAGAAGGTGCCTCTCAACGCGCGCCGAATGTAGTGGTTTTCACGAATGACCCACTCGACTAGCCGGTTGATCATCGGAAAGGTCAAAATCGCCTCATCATAGTCATTGAACTGGCTTTTCCAGTAGGCGCGAACAGCCTCTCCGCATCCATTGTCTAGGGGGAGTGGCGTCCTAGCAACTTGGTCCAACAACTGACCTGCATTCAAGCCGTGAAAACCGCGATTCGTGAGGAACTCTCCGATATCCCGGAAGTTGGGAAATCCGATTCTGTAACCACGAGGAGGAGTGAAGGGTGCCGGAATGGCCAATCGAAACCGATCAATAAAGCCCTTCGTGAAACCGTCAAAAGTGATCGAGGTGAACCTACGGGCCTGCTCCGGACATCTGGCCTCCAACCGTCTCTCAAGATTTGACGCGGCATCTCGTTTGAAGCTAATCGCGAGAATTCGCTGGGGTTCGGCACAAAGTCCCGTCTGAAGCAGATACGCAGCCTTTTGGGCGAGGAACTCCGTTTTTCCGGCTCCGGCACCTGCGGTAACACAAACCGACCGGGAAACCTCTCGAAGAGCTTCCCAAGCATTTTCCTCAAGACCATCGATGCCCTGGGTTCTCCAGTCCTCTGGTTTTACGAGGCTCATCTACTGACCAACCTTAAGATTTAGTGCGTCGGCAACATGCTCCACCAGCCTGATCAAGGAATCTGGAGCCTTCTCTCTTACTCCTTCCTTATTGATTCTCCCCAGAGACGACAGATGGTTGTCGGGTTTGCTTCCGCTGACAAACAGATAGGAATACCACCTGAAGGTCTCGTCGAAGCTGTCTTGGTAAAGCGAAGGATCCCCATTCTTCTTCAGTGTCGCCCGCTTTGCGTTGGCGATAGCGTTTGGACCATTGCGGGGTCCTCTTCCCCCAGGGTTATCAACCTGATATTCCTCTGGAAATGCCTTCAGCATCGAGAAATCCAAATCGAGAGGATCGGAAAGAAATATCGCCTTTTCCTGAAGAGCATGGACCCAGTGTTTGTCGTCCGGAGCAACCCACAGATCCTCGTCAGTCAGATCTTCTAGGTCTTCCTCGCTGATTTTTCCATTCTCTACCGGGCTTGTTTCGGACAGATTCTCTCCGATCGACCCAAGGTTGCCCGCGATGCTCCGGATCATGTTGGCCCCGCCATGCTCGCGGCCAATGTCATAGTCGAGCAAGGTCGCGTATGGGATTCCTAGGTCCGAGAGCAATCTCCAAAAGTGTCCACAGTAGCGTCCACCCAGAGGAACGATGGGGACGAAAGACGGATCAAGATCCACGCCCAACGCCTCGGCAACGAAAGGAATCACGAGCTTCTCGGACTCGCCTTCGCCGAGAATGACGAACCGAGCGAAATAAAGTTCCGGGTATGCCCGCACCGCCAAGCGCACGTAGCTTCTTGCTTCATCATCTTTCTCCGGGAGCAGGATCGGTCGGACTCTCGACCTGCGGGCCGCAGGGTCCCTTCGGAAATACCTCACATCTTCAGCTTCGATGCGGCCTAATATTGCAGGAGAATGGCTGGAGATCAGAACCTGAGCTGTATTCATTCCCCCGATCTCTCGGCTCAATTTCACGATTCTAGATAGGAAGAACGGCGAAAGGCTGTTTTCCGGCTCTTCGACCGCGAGAATGGTCAAGTGGGTGCGGTGCAAGCGCTCCTGATCAAAATCAGAGTCCTCAGGAGGCTGGTTGAAGATAGCAGCTTCGATCTCTAGGGTAGCAGCGGTCAAGGCCACGTGAAACAACGACCGCTGGCCGTCACTTAATTCCGAAACAGGTTTTTCCTTGCCTTCCTCGTTCGGAGAGAAAGCAAAGTCCGCCTTCCGGATGAACTCCCCGAAACTCCGGTCAATCAGCCTCAGGATTGGAGCAGAATCGGTGTCGCCATCATGAACTTGCTGCCATCGTGCTCTGATCCTTTCCTGTACCAGTCGTGCCGGGCCTTCGTCCTGGAACTCATCCTGAAGGTCGGAAGCGCTCTCTTCGGCTGAATCCCTGAATCCTTCAGACCACCGTGCCGCTTGCCAAAGCCTCCCTCTGAGCAGGGCTCCTACCTGGTCGTGAACATTCCGCGTCGCCGGCACATAGATCAGTTGAATGGAGCTCCGTTGAATGGCGGCAACCTTCTGACAATCCACCTCCCAATCGTAGTCAGGCTCCAACGAACGAACCCATTTGATCTCCTCCTCAATCACTCCATCAGGGGAACCATCGTTAATCCAGGTTGCGCGTAAAACAATGCGAACCTTGAGCGGCGTATCTGGTGCACTCGCCGCCATCTGCATAAAAAACTCTGGGACAGCGTCGCCGATCGGACCGTCTTCCGCAAGATCCGGGAATCCCAAGACAACATCGATGGAAAGCCGGGCACCAGATTCGAGATCACTTTGTTTCGATAGGTGGAAGTCGGATTTCTTCAGGCTTCGTGCAGCTGTAGTTGTGCCAAACAGCCGTACGAGTGCTTGCAACATCGCCGTCTTTCCCGCGCCATTTCCTCCTACAAGGGCGGTAACGTCTTCGCGAAAGATCATTTCAACACCTTCGTAGTCAAAGCAGCGAAAGCCCTTCAGGGCGACTCTCTCAAGTTTCATTTTTTCCTCGGATATGCTTAAGGATTCTAAAGTAATAGCTAATTGGCAAGATGATAGCAAGGAACCAAATACGATTGAGTATGGAGAACCTTGTTCCGAGGACAAAAGAATACCTTCGCCAAAAGCTTCCACTGGTCTGGGTCTTCCATAAGCAGTTTGATGGCATTTCTGAATCTCTCTATTCTCTAGTTAGGACTCCCAGGCCTCTCACACTGATGGTTAAGGGCTTTCTCCATAGGCAGCAGCCTCCAGATGCCACTCTAATTCATCCCGTATTATAAAAACTTTTAGTTTCATTGATCAAGATTTCTTATTCTCCGTCCCACCAGCTGATCAGCGGGTGGTCTTTCCTTGGACGAAAACTGGAGGTTTGTGAGATTCTCTGACACAAACTAAGCATAACTTCTGTCGATACCCCAGCCACTTCCTGCCATCGGTGAAGGATTTCAATAGTGTCAACCACACGAAACTCTGAATAGACGGCGAGTGCACGCTTGACTGCCCGAACGTCATCGATGGCAATCGAGTAGCCTCGGCCTTTAGCCAAAGTGAAACACATTGCTTCACCATCTCCACCCGGACCAAGACGAGACGAGAATTCAATAAGCAGGTCGAACTCTTCATCTGTTTCCAAATTCTCAATCTTCAAAAGTTTTTCTTGAATCAGGGGCTCGAGATCTACCTGAACCCGCTCTCCTGTGGAGGGATTGCGAAGAAATTGAGCTTCATTGGCAACCGCTGGACATACGATAAAGCTAAGTCCTATGTCCTTAAAGATCGACTCATACTCTCCTGAGGCCAGAAGGTTCAGAAGCACAGAAGTATCCGTAATGACGATCTCGTCCATGGAAAAATCTGTTGATCAAGTTTGAATCAAACCGCATGCAGCACCTTACTGCTATCGAGACACAACGGGCTAAATCCATCCTCATCCACCTGATCAACAAAAGAGCGCAATCGTTCAAGTTCCTCCCTAGCACCGATGAGATCTTGCCGAAGAAAGCTGCACAGATTCGCCTCAGTCATTTCACTATCGACCGAATCGTATGCCTCCTTAGCTAGCAGCCGATAGCGAAAGGGAAGAGAGGACTCTCGGCCATTACTTGAGGATAGACCAAGGGTTTCCTTCGCTCTGTCAGGCTTAAAGTTCTGAGCCTTAAGCTTATCCCAAGTGCCGTATGGAAGTCGTTTAAGCTCCTCCAAGCGACGAAATATTGCTTCCGCAGATACATGGTAGCGATGGGCCAACGTTAACACGTCTGCCACTGTCACTCCCTTTCCATGGTTTGCCACTAAATCACTAAGTCCTCGATTCACGCCATCACGAGGCATCAGAAAGTTTTTGGCGAAAGAATCGGCAAATTTTTCGTCATAAGACTTTCCCCAATGCTCACTGTTCCAGAAAGTAACATCTGCCGAATTCCGCGTGCTCAAAAAGTGAGCATACTCATGCGCCAATGACCAGTTCGCCCGACTAGGCGGATGCTTAATGTTGATCGCGATGCAACCTGCCAACTCATCAGTATAGGCGTAAATGCCGCCAATGGTAGATGGAAGATCCAAGTAAAATATCCTAAGGCCTACCACTTCTTCTAAAAGAGAACGCAAATTCTGAATAGGATTCTCCCCCAAAGAGAGCCTTTGGCGCTCTTGTGCTGCAATTTCTTCTCCACGGCGTTCAGCGGTAATGCCAGGACCACGATGTTGATATGCAGGCGGATAGCTTCGACCGTTCTGTTCTCCGGTCATCTCTTCAAGCTTCACGTAATCCCTCGACAACGATTCAAGCAGATTCACAGCCTCAATGATTTCTTCTGAATAAGGAATGTCTCTACCCGTAGAACGGAACTGCGGAACCAACGGAACTGCGTCGGGCTTCATTCCAAGCCACTCGCTAAGAGGCTTATCATAGAGATCAGAAAAGCTGGCGACTTCACGAGCTGAGACCCGCCGGTCTCCTTTCTCAATAGCTACCAAAGTCGTGCGGGCCATTTTCATGGCCTCTGCCACTCCGGCCTGCGTCAATCCTTTAGCAACACGGCTTGCTTTGAGTTGCTGGCCTAGAAACTTCGGGTCTAGTTTGTCGATTTCTTTGGACATCTGTGGTAAGAACCTTGGTCAGATTTGGAGTTTTGGTTACGCGGCTTGCTTCGCTACAGGCTTCCGGAGTCCCGGCACATGGTTGGCAAAATGATCCCACTCTAGCCCAAAATGAGCCTGAAGTTCGGCTAGCCCCTTGAGGAAATCGGCACAATTGAGATTCACAGCCTTAGCTATGCTCTCTAGGTCTGAGCCAACTTCGGGGTATTCCCAAACGAACGCATTTCCCTCCTTACATTCATTTAGGCAGGAACGAACCCTGCGCACGTAGGCCTCCATGCAGCTCAAACCATGCTGCTTTGAAAAAGCTCGGGGAAGACCATCGGCAACTACGTCGTGCTGATAGCAATCACCCGAGTCCGGAAGTCGAGCACCTCGTAGCCCCGCACGACGAACCAAACAGGAAGGGCATATTCCGCATTGATTTTTCTTATGAAGGTAATTGGGATAGCGCTCACAGGATAAAGACTGCTCAATTAGATTCTGTTCTTTCTCCGACTTGAAGACTCGTTGCAATAACTCTCCTTTTGTTTCGAAGACCGCAGGTTGAATAATTACAATTTCTTTTTCCAATATGTTTCCGGCTATTGCCGCCACCCTGCTTAGGAATAATGGATGCACAGATCGGCTATTCTGTCCGGGGATTTGAGAAATCTCGGTCGAAAGGTTAAATGCTCCTATTCCATTTTCATATAAGTGAAGAACGCCCCCAGAACGAATGCTTGCTCCAAGAATCCCTAGAGCAACATGCATCCATCCTCGCGTTCGCTGAGTTGACTCACGCTCTTGTTTTTTCTTCTCGTTCTCGCTCGTGAAACCGAACTCGCAGGTTAAATGACCAGCGAGGCAAGAAAGGTCCCGTCTCATTGCAGCAACAAGAAGCTCCTGATCGGCCTTCAATCTATTGTGGGTGTACCCAGATACTAACAACACCTCGGCATTCTGTCTTTGAAACAGATCAACTGCGCCCGAAAGAGAATCGAGTCCTCCACTGAAAAGCAGAGTGGGGCCCTCGGTTCCAGAAAGAAACGGTGAATGGCGCTGTTGTTCTTCAGTAAGGCAATAAGAGCGCTGGCAAAATTCAAGGTGCCAAGAATCGCCGGTTAGAAAATCTAAAGTCTCTTTGAGGTCATCCTTTCTCGCCAGCCAAGTTGCTGGAGAAGAGACAGAAACGGCCAATCGAATTGACCTGGACCAATGATCGTAGTCGTTTGCTCCGCGTAGCTTCCTTGGAGAAAGCCGATCCGCAGCATAAACCATGAGAGCGAATCGCAACCAATCTATCTCAGATGAGTTGAGTTGCCTTCCCGCCAAGGATGCAAATGGCGAAATTTCCAAACGTAGATCCTGGGCAGATTTTTCGTCACCATTAACAGGACCGCTCACCATCATCAAAGAACGACTTCCCGTGTCCTCAAAAGAAAAATCTATAGCCGGATTCGGATCAATCTTTGGTAAAGATCCCGCACTTCGATTCGTAGTTGAGCCTGAGATTGAAAACCCGGGGAGTTGATTTTGAGTCATGGCACCAAGGAGGTGGAGGTTAAGGAATCAATCGAACTTGAATCTATTTTGGGCAAGTCGCCGCATGGGGTCTCTAGGAACTTAGCTGGTCGTCCATTTTTGCCGCTGTAAGCAGATCGCATTACTTCGTTGATGTATGGCTCGGCAGCATCTGACAGCTCCCTCGCAATCGCCTCGTCTTCCGAGGCCTCTCTTCCTTGGTGATGTCTCAGATACCCGGGAAGATCTTTTTCAATCACAAGACCCTGGAAGAGTTCTCCCGCTAGTAGTTTGGTCACTTGTTCCGGACTCGCCTGAGCTCCTTCATTCGAAAGACGTCCCGCAATTCTTCTGAGCGCGGAAAAACACACCATGGTATTGTGGTTTGAAAGATCCTCGGCAATCACTCTAAGTTTATTGTGGAGTTCGGCCGGACTCAACCTAATGAGGTTCTGGCTGTCGTTAGAAACCAGATCGATAGCTTGACTCAGCCACGGAATTGGCGCGCTTCTGAGATCACGTGCTATTCCTGCACAAGCTATCGGAGCGACATCCGCCGGGCTACCGCCTTGTTTTGCTGCGGTATAAGCAGCTCCATAAAACTTTTTGCGCTTTGGAAAGTCTTGGCCGTCGGTTGGCATGGGTTGATTCTGACACTAAATGGAATTCGGTCAATATTTTTCTGACAATGTCAGATTTTTTTTTGGATGGTGAATTCAAATAGACTGATCAATCCAGAGAGCTAGAGGCATTTGAAAGCCCCCCCTCATTCTCTTAAGGAGCCTCTCCGTTGGATGGCACAGTGATCTGGATCTATCGGAAGTGGGAAATGCTAGCCAGAGGCCTTCCTGTTGCCTCATTTGAAGAGAACACCATGAGGTGATTGAACGAACAGATCAAATAGATCACCGAGTTTCGCTTGCTGATGAGGGATTCAGAGTCTATACCGAAATCTGAACAGAATGCGTATTCTGTTCAGATTGGCCAGCCAAATGCTCTGACCGGCGTGGAGAAAGAAGCAGGGTGGCTCAATAGGCCAATGACGGCGGGAACATGCAGGCCTTTGCGATCTCAGCGAGCTTCTGCTTGGGGACAGGGCCTCGGCCAGAAAAGAGGGCGAACTGAGCGTGCCCTCAACCAGCAGCAGCCTAGACATTGGCTCAATCCTCCAACCCCAAACCGGACCGGGACCCGTAAGAGGTTGCCCGGACGGTTATCCGTGAAGAGTGGAGGTCGGCACCTTATCCACTCTCTGTCTTGAGAAGTCTTTGGGGCGAAGCAAGATCAGTCCGTTGACGAGTGATAGTATCACATGATACTATCGCCGAATGAAGCCACCGTTCACCATCACCCCGTCGATTCTCGCCGATATTGCCCGGATCGAACGGTTGATCGGGCGGATCGAGAGCCTGAACCAACCCAAGCCGCAGCCCTATCTGCGCAAGTCCAACCGGGTGAAAACAGTGCAGGGGAGTCTAGCAATTGAGGGGAATACCCTGGATTTGGATCAGGTCACGGCTTTGCTCGAGGGCAAGGTGGTTGTGGGTGAGAAGACCGAGGTGCGCGAGGTCCTCAATGCCATTGCTGTCTACGAGGGCATGGACGACTACGACCCCTTTTCGGTGGACGATTTACTGAAGGCGCACGGAATCATCATGGCAGATCTCGTCGACCGAGCTGGCAAGTGGAGAAATTCCAACGTGGGTATCGTCAAGGGGTCAGCGGTCTCGCACGTCGCCCCTCCGTCGGATCGGGTTCATCATCTCATGGTGGATCTCTTTGGGTTTCTTGAGAAGGGTGATGATCACCCCCTGATTGCCGGTTGTGTCTTTCACTACGAACTGGAGTTTATTCACCCTTTTGAGGATGGGAATGGTCGCATCGGCCGATTTTGGCACAGCTTGTTACTTTACCACTATCATCCAGTTTTTGAATTCATCCCGGTCGAGTCCCTCATCAAGGAACATCAGGACGATTACTACGCGGCTTTGGGAAGGTCGGATCGATCAGGCGACTCCACCGCCTTCGTGGAGTTCTCCCTGAAGACGATCCACGAGGCGCTCGCCAATTTCTTGAGTGAATTGCGAGCAGTTCCTTTGTCGGCGGAAGACCGTCTGAGTCTTGCGCAGAGGCATTTTGGACCGGATGGCTTTTCCCGGAAGGACTACCTGAACCATTTCAAGATGATGTCCACCGCGACCGCCAGCCGGGATCTCAAGCTGGGTGTTGAGCTCGGACTTCTCCTGAAGGAAGGGAAGCACGCTCAGACCATTTACCGATATTCCCATCCTCCCGAGTAAGAGTCTTTCCTGTCGGATTTTCGCCCTCTGGAGACAATCGGATGTTGGATTCGGATTCGTGGCCCCGTGATATTGGAATTTCCCTCCAACTGCCTTTGTGGGGGTCTTTTCGGAAATTCCAATCCTTGTCCGGGCACGTCGAGCCGGGCTTTCCTGTCACCTAAAGTCCGGTGTTCTTGTGCCGTTTCCCTTCGGAAACGGGGGCAAAACCCATCTCGGAAATTCAAGGCCGGAAGCCGAAAAATAGTCAGAATGACGGCTTTCAAGCTTCGCGCGAACCTTCCGTAATTCAGCCGATTTTTAGCCCAAGCCCTTCCCCTTCAGGGAAGGGTTCCAACCGTGAGTTTCCGAGCTGTGCTTCGCCCTTTTTCGGCCATGGCCTTCATGTGCAGCCCTCACCGGCGCTTCGCTTCGGTGCGGTCTACAAATGAAAACCATTTCTAAACAAAAAAGGAGAACAGAAATGACCGATCAAAAACAGAAGCCCACGCACGAAGTGCGTTTTGGAACCGTGAAAGTGGCGGTGTGGGAAAACAACAGCCGGGAAGGGAAAACCTTCCACAGCTTCGACCTGCGGCGGTCTTATCGAGACCAGAGCGGGGAATGGCACGATCAGAAGATTTCCCTCAATCTGGGCGAGATCGCGAAGGTGCGTGCCGCTTTGGCCAAGGTCTACGAAGACTATCACCTCTTGCCGGAATTCAAGCGGGATGAAACCGCCGATCGCCAGGGAATGGGTGAAGGAGCGGAATCATGATGCTCTTGACCAAGGAAAACAGACGCCAACTTCAGGAAAATGCCCTTCGGCAAAAGGATGTCGCTGGCACTCCCGAGGAGATCGATTTCAAGCCCGTGGTGAAGTTGTTCATGCCGGACGGTGGAGCCACTTGGCTTCTTTCTGAGCTCGATCCAGAGGACGGAAACACCGCTTTTGGTCTTTGTGACCTCGGGCAGGGTTGCCCGGAGCTGGGGTCAGTGTGGATTTCAGAAATCGAGTCCATCCGGGGAGCGATTGGCTTGCCGGTCGAGCGCGACCGGAACTTCCGAGCCTCGAAGACCCTCATGGAGTATGCCGAGGAAGCCCGCAAAAGAGGCCGGATTGCCGCCTAGAAAATGGAGAAGCCCGCGCGGGTCGCGGGCTTCCCACACGCAAACCAAGAAAAGGAGAAAGAAAATGAAATCAACACCCAGAGTCTACCTCGCTTGTCTCGCGAGCTACAACGCCGGGATTTTACACGGCAGATGGATCGAGTTGGACGGATCAGAAGACCTTCGCGAGTGTCTTCTTGAAATGCTGGCCTGTTCGCCAATCGAAGACGCGGAAGAGTGGGCGGTGCATGATCATGAAGATTGCGGCCATCTCGGAGAGTATCCCGGGCTCGACCGCCTAGAGATGGTGGAAGCCACTTTCAAGCGAGCGGGAGCGGAAGGCTTGGACTGGGAGCTTCTATGCGCGTTTTGCGATCATGCCGGGCACGAGCTTGAACCGGAATCGGTGGCTCTTTTTCAGGAGTCTTTTTCTGGTTCGGGATTTTCGTTGGTCGATTGGTGTCGGCAATTCTTTGAGGACACGGGAGAAATCGGTCGGATCCCCGAACACCTGCGCCGCTACTTCGACTTTCAGGCCTACGCCCGCGATCTGGAGATCAACGATGTGTTCACCGTCGAGCACGGAGGGGAAACCCATGTGTTCTGGAACAACTAAGAAATCGGTCGCCGCGCCCTGGGCACGGCGGCTCATCCACCCAATGCGCTGAGAAGGAGAACAAGAAATGCGAATGGACGAATTTATCAAACATCTCCAAGAGAGCTACCATCCCCAAACCGAGGTCGTCGGGGTGATTTGGCAGAAGGAAGACATCATTTGGAGAGCGGAGGACAGAGGGCTTTCGATCTCTGATGAGAAAGCCGTGCAGATCGTGGATGCCTTGGGACACGGTCACGATGCCTGCATCGGCATCAACTGGGAAGTGATCGATTTTCACCTGGATGATCTGGGCTGAATTGGCCGTCCCTAAGTGCCCCAGGCTGATTCCCGACGGGCGTCAGCCCTCGGAATCTGCTGGATTTCGCTCGAATGGACATCAGTGGCTTCTTTGGCTACCGTGAAAAGAAGAGGGCCTACTGGCTATTGATGACGACGATCACCATTCGAGATTTTCCAGACGCGGCCAAGGAGACCTTGCGAGCGCAGGCCGAAAAAGCCGGAGTGTCGCTGGAAACCTTTGCCCGCGAGTTGTTGTTGGCTGCCGCGAGAGAAGAAAAGCTGCTTCCCGCGCCCAATCTTCTGCTCCTGAGTCGGTAATTCTTTGGGGAGGGGGAAGGGTTGATCTGGAACTGCCTTCCCGGCTTTCCGGTCGCCAGGGAGTGGAGCTCGACTCATGATCATCCTCGACACCAATGTCATTTCCGAGGTGATGCGTGAAATGCCTGACCCGGACGTTTCGTCGGGGCTTGCCAGGCGGAAGCCCCTGCACCTGGCTTTGACGACCATCACTTGCGAGAAACCAGCGAGGCCTTAAACGCTTGCTCCCGGGAGAACGCGGCTGGAGCCTGGAAAGATCACTTGAGCAGTTCGTTGAGCCAGGATTGAAGGGCGCATTTTGTCCTTCGATGAGGCGTCCGCCCTTCTCAACGCCAACCTTTGTGTGAAGTGGGAAAGGAAGGGGCTCCAGGCCGATCCTGTCGATCTCATGATCGCCGCCATCACACACACCGCCGAAGCATCTCTCGCGACCCGGAGTATTCGCGATTTTGAACACCGCCGGGTCAAGTTGATCAACCCATGGCAAGACCGCGTTTGAGCACGATTCCGTTCAGGTTTTCGGCCTCCAAAAGCCTCCCCTCCTCTCACGTCTCTGTCTCGTTTTCCGAACGATGTCGGGTGAATTTCCATTTCCTGAAGCCTCTCCCGGTTTTTTCGAGATCCTGCGGAGCCAAGACACAATACCCTAAGCGCTGCGCCCTTAGGAAAGGGGCAATACTGCCAAGGCTTTGTCCACTCTTGTGCAAGGGTTTGCCATGGGGCTGCCAAGTTCGCCGTCAAGGGTAACACCAGCAAAAAACAAGGTGCCATGAGGTGCTTTGAGCCGCCATCAGACCGTTCGGAGGAACCAAATTGTTTGGCTCTGAGGTGGATTTCACCTGGGTTGAGGATTTCTTCAGAAAATCGCCTAACAAATTTCCAGATGAATCGTCTCACTTTCCGTTGCTGCGTGTGTGCAATACGGTCCCCTCCAAGGACCAAACCCGAAGCCCCCCATCGCCAAGGCGGTGGGGGGCTTCTTTGTTTACCAAATAAGAGCCAATGGCGACTCAACGCCCTGGGGCAATGAACGGACTCTGATTGTGGCCAGTTAACCAGATCTCCATCGCCATGGCACGCCAAAGGTCGTTCTGGCGGAGAAATTCTTGCCAAGGGTTGCGCCATCTAGAATAAACAGGCAATAGGCGCGCTCATTCATGAGGTGTCGACTTATTAGTCAGATTCCCCTTTAATTTTGGGCTACGGTCCATTGCGCCATGGCGAACTAGTTTCAAATAGTAAAAACTCAGAACCAAAAGAACCAAAAAATTACAAATTGCATTTTCAAATCTCACGACGTTGCTCGCAGTAGCTTCATCAGACTCAGCGTAATAATCGACAAGTATGATGGAATGTCTGGTGGTGAAAAAGTCTTCAGACTCAATGGTCTTTGATGTGATTACCTCCAAAAGAGGCGGGGCAACTTCAAATCCGCGTATGATCAGACCTACGGTCTCAGTAGCAACGACACTCAACAGGAGTCCTGTTAACAGGACTTTCACTTCCAGAAGTCCATCACGACTTGCTCGCGAAATATGACCATCGGCTGTTAAGTCGGAAAAGTATTTTCTGACGCCATCGACAACGAATACAGCGAGAGGTGAAAGGAGAAGAAACTCGAGGCCGCTGATCCCAGATGCCATTGCTGCTTTATAAGCTTCATCATCTCCTTTTCCAGCGAGTGCTTCTCTACCACCTTGAATAATCTCCCACAGTCCCACGAGACCAAGGATGATGCCGAGGCTTCCAGAAAGAAAAATTCCGATCACCCAAGTGAAGTTCATTAACTTGTTGGCCACACTATGAGCAGAGAATCTCCGGACAAGATCATCAAGATTCTGATCATCGATCCAAAGGTTTGCTGAGTAGATTGGCTTTGAATCTTCTCGCTCCTTCTTGTTTTTATCTTTATCTTCTAACTTAGTTAATGCTATGTCTCGTGCCCGATGAAACTCACCACCAGCTGAATCCAAGGATTTGTAAACAAAGACAAGTCCCAGAAATAGTGGAATTCCCAGGGCGACTTTTCCATAGGTTAAAGTCATTCCAATTGCTTCACTCGCAAGAACGGCACTTATCACACCGATCAACAATCCAGCAATCAATATTTTAATATGAAGAAATACGCCTTTGGTCTGTCGTGCTACCCTGCCAGTTTCAAGTAAGTCTTGAACGTAAAACGATATCCCTTTCAGGATGAAGATGGGAAGCGGCATCAACAGCATGAACTCTACGCCCTTGATGCACTTGTCTAAGCAGTCTGCGGAGTTGTCTTCTGCTGCTTCGGTGACATATATGCTGACGCCCTTTAAGAGGCTCAATCCGCCAATAGCCATCAACGATAAAGAGACGACTACCGAGAGAAGTGTTATTATCCCAAATCCAAAAAGAACAAAAAGTAGCGATGACTTGCCTATCTTTGTGATGGAAAAAAGTTTCGGCCAGTTATGCATTGCTAATTTTTTCGAGAAGATTGCTGGCCCGTCTCATTAAGGTTAGGCCTTTTTCCTTCAGCCGTTTCATCCGATTCTGGGGTTTAGTGTGGGTTGTGCCTTTTAGTGTTCGGGCACCTATCAGAACCAAGTCAAAAAACTTACTGCTAGGAAGCTCTGCCTCGTTTAGGAGGTTTTCTAGGACGGGCTCGATAAGTTGGACTAGGGATTTTGCATTTACGAGAAGACTGCGCAACTCCTCCCGGAAGGGGGCTGGTGTGAGGAGCGAGACTTCAAGTTCCAAATCGCTTAGCCTTGAATAACTTCTTTCAAAAGAGGAAATTGCTTGGTGAACGCGAACATCTGCACCGGCCGGATCTTTCTCCCCTTGTTGATCATCCGCTAATCGGTCGATCGAATGAACGATTGTGTAGAGTTCGTCGAAGACCCGCTCTGCGACAGGGGTGCTCTCCACGCAAAAGAATTTCTTATCTTTTGACACCGAACAAAAGTAAAGAGCAGTAAAAAAATTAAGGTGTAAGAGATAACTGCGGTCTGATCTCCTCAAAGACTGTCGATTTTAAGGGGTGATTGAGTTCTACTTCCGAGTAACTTTTACGGCCCTTAGCCATTTCTTCTCTTGTTGGTAGTTTTAGAGGATGGCTTTGTTGGCCCTTGGTTTCTGGGGCTGCTGTGCTATTGTAATCCGCTTGTAATCTCCTTGGAGTAGGGAATTTCCCAAGCGTGAACAGTCGCCAAGCCAATTTTGCCTGAATCGTAGAGAGGTTTTCTTGTATCTCTGGAGTTAAGTCGTGGAGAGCATCTTCTGCGTCGTCGATAGATTCGAGGGTGACGGTCAGTTTCCTTAAGAGCAATTTAAGGGTTGCCTCGAATTGATCCTGATCCGGGTGGGGAATCAAACGTGTATTAGATTCGGCGATTCTATCCCACAGAGTTCTTGCGAGAAAGCATGCATCGTCGAAAAGGGGCGCGTTCTGTTGGGATAGGGGCTGAGAGTCGAGGTCGATTAGGATATCGCCTAATTGATCAAGATACCACTGGTCAGGCGCATTGGAAAGAGTTTCGAGGGTCGCCAGTCTACTCGACGACCTGCGGACTTTGCGTAAATAGTCAGAATATCGGAACCTATTCTTTGGTGAGAATATAGGTGTAGAGCGGCTATTTTCCGAATCAGTTGTTTGACCGGTTTCGGTAGTCTTGGTTTTTGTTTCCATCGGTTCAGTCACCTTTTCTGCGCTTAGCCAGCTCATTTGTCTACTTTTTTTGCCAATTGGTCAAAACGACCGAATGGCTTTGAGGTCAAATGACAAGGCAAAATCGTTCAAGCATTCTAAAGTAACGTTGTCTGTTGATACTGTCAATATGGACATTCCTGCCCCCTTTTGTTCAGCCTTCTGCAGCAAGAGGTTGCCATTTCAGAGACCCTCCTAAGGAGGAGCGAGCCAATAGCGAAAAAACAATGTCCCGCCAAGTCGTTTTTTCCGCTTTCGGGAGTGATGGCTGGAAAGATCCTCCCGCATGAGCGCCCCAATCGAAGCCGTTTGGAGCAGTGGCTTGCTGATATCACCCGAATGCGGGAACTCCATTGGCCATACGCCCGGATCGCCCGGTGGCTCCAGGAAGAGCAGGACTTTCGGGTGTCTCGTGAGGCGGTTCGCCAGTTTTGTGTGCGTCGTGGGATTCTGAAAGGCCGAGTGACCGCCGTCGCGGCTCAGGAAGCGATGAGGGTCAGGTCGGTTTCGTTCCGGAACGCAAGTCAAGGACCTCGCTCGGCCAAGGACGGGACATCGTCCTCGAAATCGCCACCGGTCTTTCAATACGACGATAGTAGGCCCATCGACCGCTGGGGCTCATCAAATCACCCTGAAGGAGGGGCGTCATGATCACCATGACCCAAATCCGGGATGGACAGGCCTACATGCGCCATCACCTCTCCGCCAATGACTACTATTCCGAGTCCGAAAGGGTCACCGGGCACTGGCAGGGGAAGGCTGCTGAAATGCTCGGCATTGCCGGACAGGAGGTCACGCCCGAGGCCTTTGAAGCCCTGCGGACGAACCGGCACCCCCAAACCGGCGACAAGCTCACTCCGCGGAAACCGAAGGTGGCCTACCATGATTTCGTGGTATCGGCGCCTAAATCTGTCAGTATCGCAGCGATGATGGGGCCAGATGATCGCCTCATTGAGGCTTTTGATCATTGCGTCGCGAAGGCCTTCAAACGCCTGGAAGAGCAAGCTTGCGTCCGAGTGCGTGGAGGTCAGGCGGTCTTTACCGAAAATGTCCGCACGACTGGCAATGCGGTTGCAGCTGTTTACCGGCATGACACCAGCCGCATGCTCGACCCCCAGCTCCATACCCATCTGGTCTTTGCGAACGTGACCTGGGATCAGGATTCGGAACGCTGGTTGGCCCTACAGCCTCGAAGGATGGGGGAAGAAAGCCCAGCGATCCGCCAGGCATTCTATCGGGATCTTGCCTCTGAGTGCCAACGGCTGGGCTATCAGACGGAATCCGACGGAGAGACTTTTCGTTTGCAGGGTATCGACCGGCAGCTGGAAAAGGACCTCAGTCAACGAGCCGCTCAACGGGAACAATTCGAAGAGCGCTACGCGGAGGTTTTCGGGCACAATCCCCACAAAAAGCGGGTCGAACAGTTCATTAAGGAGGGTAAAGCCGCGGCGACCCGGCGGTTTCAAGAAGAATATCAGGCCCGGTTCTCCCACAAGCCGTCAGAGGCCTTGATCAGGTCATTTGTCCGTGATTGGAGGTCATCCAAGATGGCCCGCGCCGAACCTGACCAAGTCCGGGCCATTCAGCAGCAGCGGATCACCCCAAATCAAGCGGAGCAACTCGGAAATCTGGTCGCTCAGGCAAGAAGTCATTCTTCGACGTCCCTTTCTTCTCCTCCGCAGGATGTCAGGTCAACCCCGAAGGAACTGCCCCAAAAGCGGCACAAGCAGTCCTTTCTACAGGAGACCCAGGCGAGGAAGATGATGAGAATCCACGCCGCCATGGGAGCAAACCCCACTGCCCTGATGGCGCTTCGCTTGCGACAGCTGGCCAAAGTCAAAGCCAATGAAGCTCAGAGACGAACTCACTGAAGAGGACGCCTTTGTCCTGGAACCGGGCACGGCTACGGTGACCTTCTGCGACGAGAGGCGCGAGGTGATGATCCCCTGGCATAGCTTTCGGCATGCTGTGCGCGAGGCGGAGAAAATCCGGCTGATCTTTCAGGGATGGTTGATCGAGCTGGAAGGAGAGGAACTAGACGATCTCTGGGACGAGCTACAGCTTCAATCGGTCCGGGCCATCACAGGTCAAACCAGCGACCAAGACGCTACCAAGCCAGTTTCCGTCGTCTCAATCCTCCCATTGGCATAGCGGGTCGGTTTCTTCCCACAAGCTCTGCCCGAATTTCTCGCTGGGACTTCCCGGCCACCTCTTTACCTTGCTGTCAATCCGATGAAGCTGCCCGCTCCCTCCAGTCTCTTCCTTGATTATGCCTCGCAGAAGGGGCCGGTGGTGACGCATTTCGACCAGATTGGCCAGTTTGTCGCCTTTCCGGCCCTGCTTGCCGCCAATGGCCGGGTTAGCAGTTTTGAGGGATATGTCAATGGCATGGGGCGAAAGTTCGTTTCGGGCGGTTGCCATTATCTGGAGTCCCACGAAACCGATGCCGAAGCCGCTTATTCCGAGGAAGGGTTTTGTTTCTCGGTCAACGACTCAGTCCCGCTACAGCTGATTGACCTGTTTTCCCTCGCCCTCGCAATCCCTTCCTTTTTCCGAGAGATTGGCGATCCAAGCATGGAGGATCTACAGCGAGTTCGAGATCGTGAAAAGCCGGCTGGCTATGGCTTCTTTCGGAAAGACCCGCGTGAACCACTCCTGGTTCGCTCCGAGTTGGCCTATCCATTGTGCCCCAAGCGGGAGGAAGCCGCCCTTTACTTTACCGGCATGGCCCTCGATGCCATTTGGTCCCACGAGCTGTCGCATGCTTTCATGGGACACCTTGACTTCGGTGTGAGGCATTACGGGATCAGGGCGATGAATGAACTTCCCGATGGAAATGCCGAACTCAAAAACATGCCTCTGGAGGCAGAGGCTGATCGCTTTTCGGCTCAGGCCATCGTCTCGGGATGTTTTCAACGGACTCCCTATTTGCCGAAATCCCTGGAGGGGCTCTCGGTGCAATCCCGTCTCAAGGCCGCCATGGTCACCGCAGCTCTGCTGACTTGGTTCTGGGCCTATCTCCAACGCATCGACCGCACCATTGATGGCTATGATCCCTATGAAACGGGAGGGCACCCCCCGCCCTTGGAGCGGCTTCATTTGGCTTTCGAGGCTGACCGGCAGTATCTGCAGGCCTTGGGTTGGGGAACCCGTTCCATTCAAACTCTTACTTTTGAAGCAATGGCCGAGTTGGAGCATCTGGCCAAAGCCAAGGACTGGTTCTCAATTCTCCATCCCGAAAGGGCGTTCTCAGAGAAGGGGCAATCCTTCCACAAGGACCTGCAGGAAATCATGGCCCATCAATTCAAGGAGTTTTACGGAGATCTCGACTTGTTTCGTTACCGGCCGAAGAAGTCCTGAATCGACCGGGTCAACTCTCACCACTCATCTTGGTGGCCTTCCAGCTCCACCAAGAAGTCCGCATTGAGCCGGTAGTTTCCAAGTCCATCGGAGGAAATCAGCTTCCGCCAATCCGCCTTCCTCTTGAAGAGGTTGGAGACACTGAAGCTGAGGGAACCGGCTTTGGCGAGCAGTTGCTTTCCATTGACCCAAGGCGAGCCACTGAGAGCCGCCTGATGGAGATGACCCAAGACCGCGGCTTGGATGACCCCAAACGAATATTCCCTTCCCTTGTAGCGAACGTTTCGCAGGGTTCTGGTTATAGCCGGTGGTTTGGAATCGGAATTGGCAATGGCACAAGCAGGCGAATTTGGGGTGCCCTCGAGCTTCTGGAGCTTTCTCAGATCAAACGCTTTTTCAAAGCGTTCCCGCTCTTCATGAAGAATCACAAGCTGGTCAATCGTCACCGCCTTGCTGGGGACACACTCCGGGAGTGCGAAGACACGACCGGGTATTGTGTCGGCGAATTCCCGGACAAAAACCCTGCCGTCGTGGATCAACTTCCAGCAATCGTGAGTCAGAAGCTGGAAATACCCTTCCCGGTGGCAGAGAGATCTGGTGCTGATGATCTGAGCACCCCGGGTCTCTTGCTCAATTTCGTACAAGCTCGACAGCGGCAACCAGATGTGGGCCCGGAGGATCCCTTGGCACAACCATTGTCCCAACTCGGCTCCTGTGACTCTCCAGGCGGACTGTATTTCATCAAGATCGAAATAAATACGCAGCGGCAGAGTCTTTCTCATGCCGGTTTCTCCTTGGTGTGAATCCTGCTCGCCTCGCTGAGTCGAACCCTATTAAGTTGTTCTTGCCACAACCAAAAGTTGGCTGTCAACGGGAGAATCCTTGGCAAGGCCTGCCTATCCACGAGCTTGTGGCGACGGATGCAATCGAGAATACCCCGGGTGAGGAACACAGGTGAGGAGCACCTTTTCAGTCTGGTCGCGTGACTCATTCCGGGTCCGTCGGAACGGCCATCACCTCGTTGTCACCCTTCGATCACCACGCGCTCACCCAGCTCCGGCTGTCATCCTGTCCAAGTCAACGATCACAGAAAGGACTGAATCATGACCTCAGAACCAAGAACCCTTCTCGTCTTCTTCGAGAAAGTGGAAAAGACCCCCTCGGGCGATCTTATGCGATTGTCGTTTGCCGAACTCGATTCCTGGATCGCTTTTGCACGAAGAATTGAGGAGAGAGCCGGCAACACGGCAGGATGGCTGACCGGACTTCGCATCGAGAAATCTCTTCGCGAGGAGAAATTCCCTTCGAAGATGGAGGTGGACAATGAAAAGTAAGAATCCCTCTTATCCCTCATCTTTGGTCGGAATGCTCGGGAGGTCATCTCTGAGCGACGAAGAGCTTCGCTTGCTTCGCCGAAAGGCCTGGCGTGAGCAGGGATTGCTTATCGTTCATCCGTACGACGCACGCCTGACGCCCAACGAGACCTGGATTCTACGTCAGATTGCTGAGCGCCTTTATGGAGGAACTCTGTCATGACGATCAAACCCACCCACTACTGGAATGACAAAATTGTGATGAGCTACCTCATTCAAGCCGCAAGAATCCATCGGCGACTGCCCGAGGTGGGCCCGCGTGGCTACCATTGTCTTTGGCCGGTCACGAT
Organism: Verrucomicrobiia bacterium; assembly: GCA_030432565.1. Lineage (GTDB taxonomy): Bacteria > Verrucomicrobiota > Verrucomicrobiia > Verrucomicrobiales > Akkermansiaceae > SW10. The sequence continues at coordinate 276,202 of JAUIGV010000003.1, forward strand.
GCAGACCGAGTGGGAATCCCTCCACGATTTGTTGAACGGGACTTCCACCCTGGGATCTCCGATGCCGCCCGAGGTGACTTTTCATGAGGAGGTGATGGCCTGGCTGGCGATTCTCCCGCGCGAGAAGCAGCAGTTGATCTGGATGCGGGCCAATCTCATTCCTTGGAAGGTGCTGACCGAAGAGTTTGGTCGATGCAAACAAACCCTCTTTGTCAGGGTGTCCGATGGGCTTCAACAGTTGGTGGCCCACCTGAATCGCAGCGATGTCAGGGGGGAGCATTTCCGGCAGCTCAGGTCGCGCGCCAACAGCCCCTTCCTCTGAATTGGACGACGGTAGACACCATTGGACAAATGAGTTTAGACGCTCCCCCCCGATTTCAGGTATATTGAGATCAGACTGGCGGATTTTCTCCTTGAAAGACCCACCGCCTCAACAAGGCTCCTGGTTGCAAGGCAATCAGGGGCCTTTTCTTTAACCCGAAACGAAAGGACTGATCATGACCGATCACTCAACCAACGCACCCGTGGAGGTGCTCCGCGATGGCGCTCTCAAGGCCACCATTTGGAAAAACAAAGGCGAGAACGGGGAGTTCTTCAGCACCACCCTGACCAAGACCTTTGAGCAGAATGGATCGCTCCACGATGGCAATAGCTTCACCGGGACAGATCTTCTTCGGATCTCGGAGCTTTCCCGTCGAGCCTATGCTTGCATTGGAGGTCTGCGGGATGCCGGGAAACGGAGTGAACCTTCGTCAAGAGCGCAGGAACCGGCTCCCAAGTAGAGTTGACTTTGTGCAATGACCCTCTCCCGGCTCATCCGGCCGGGAGAGGGTTTTTTTGTCGAAAGGACTCGGGGGAGGGAAGACGTGAAAGGTAATCAAGACAAAGGTGAATCGACTCGACGTGATGATCAGGAAATTCCTCACCCAGCTCTTTGCCTCGGTTATGTCGGATCAAGGAAGTCGGCTTCGCCAGAAGACCGGATCCTCAGTGCCCTCAAGGTGCTGGCGCGTATCGTGGTCAATGGTGGAGAAGAGTATCTTCCCATTGTGGAGCGGCTTGAAGAGGAACTCAAGAAACTGAGGATCAAACAGGGGACGCTTGACAGGCTGAAGGGCTACCTTGAGGAGTAAGATTTGGCATACATTTTGGCATACATTTTCGGACACAGCGAAATGGAGGATGGGAAAAGGCAATGATTTCAAGGGCTTGCAATTCTGAGATGAGAGAATGGTGCCCAGGGGCGGGACCACCAATGGAGTCCATAGGGAGAGCTGGAAAATCCAAGCCATTGATATCGCTCGGTTTTTTTGCCCTCTTGCATCTCCCTTCCGTTTCAGGGTATCCTCGGATGGCATACATTTTGGCATACAAAGGGAGGTTGCCCATGGCCCGAAACATCGCCCGGAGAGGGGAGTGGTATTATTATTTCAGAAGAGTTCCCAGGTGCGTGGCGCATCTCGATTCGCGAATCCACATCCGGATGTCACTCAAGACCCGCGATGAAAGGCAGGCCCAGCGGCGTGCCGCCTTTTATGATGAATTCATGGAGCGATATTGGGCAGACCTGATTCGCAACTCAAAGAAAGATGAGGGGCTCAGCCGCTTTCGGGATGCCGCTGCTCTCGCCCGCGCTCATGGCTTTGCCTACAAGACCATCAGCGAGGTTGCCGAAGCTCCATTGGACGAGATTCTGTCACGCATTGAGGCCACGGCGTTGAGTTCGGAAGAAAAAGTCCCTGCGCTGCTCGGAGGGCGAGAGCATTCGGGGATCCTTTTGAGCCAGTGTCCCGAGGTTTTCTGGCCCTTGTGTGTGGATCGCTTTACCAAGAAGTCACCCCACCAGATCCGGAAGTACCAGAATCCTCGCAACGCGGCTTTTCAGAACTTCATCGAGGTGGTCGGAGATCTCCCCCTGTCTGAGGTAAATCGTTCTCACGTGCTGACTTTCCGCAAATGGTTGTTGGATCGGATTGGTCGGGGTGAGATCAAAGGGGACACCGCAAACAAACAGCTCATCGGGGTGCGCGACATTCTTGAGACCGTGGCCTTGGATCAGGAGCTATCCCTGGACTGCAAGGTCCTCTTCGCCGAAGTTCGGGTGAAAGTGGAGGACACTCCTCGTCTTCCCTACGATACTCGCATGATCCAGGAGCTGTTCATTTTGGGGGACGCCTTAGATGATCTCAATTTGGAAGCGCGCCTCCTCTTCTTCATCATGACTGAAACCGGGGCCCGGCCCTCTGAAATCACCGGCCTTCTCCCGGAAGACTATTTTCTAAACGAGACGGTTCCATTCATCTGGATCCGGGAAAATGCTTTCCGGAAGACGCTCAAGACCAGTCAATCGGAGCGGAAGATTCCATTGGTGGGTGTTGCGTTGATGGCCGCTCGCCTGATTGCTCCAACGGGTTTCACCCGATATCAGGAACGCCCTGAACATGCCTCCGCGACGATCAACAAGTATCTCCGGAGCAGAGGGCTTCGACCAACCGCGAGACATTCCCTTTACAGTCTGAGGCATTCCTACAAGGATCGACTTCGGGATGTCGGAGCCCCGGAAGAGATGATTGATGAGCTCATCGGACATTCATCCAAAAGGCCCCAGTATGGAAGAGGACACACGCTCGAGAAGAAGCATGAGTGGCTGGAGAGGATTGCCTTCACCCCTCCCAAGGAAATCAAGCCTTAGCTCGGAGCTGAGCGGTCAGATCGTCCCAGCCCCTCTTCGGAGGGGCTTTTTTTGGTCCGCCAAGCCTGAGTGTCGATGCACCGGTTTAGCGTCACGTTGACCCGTCGGGAGGCGCACCTCCGCCGGTTCGAAATCTGCCGCACAGCGAGATGTGTTTTTGCAGGCAAAAACGATCATCTCGGCAAGGGGGTGACCCCCCGTTTCATCCCCCGGGTGCGTGTGCATCCAACTGAGTTTTTGTAACCACAGAAGAAAAAAGGAGAAGAGAAGAATGGTTCGACCTAAGAAGAAAGGTGGCCGCAAGGTCCACACCCTGAGTTTCAGAGTCACCGAGGCCGAGTTCATGCGGCTGTCCCATCGAGCCTCGGTCGTCAACCTGCCGGTCCACCAACTGGCCCGTTGTCTGGTGCTATCGCGAGCCAAACGCCTGATCGTCAGAACCGAGCGGCGGACCGATCCCGCCCTCGTGAAGCAGCTCTACCACATCGGGGTGAACCTCAATCAATTGGCCAAGAATTCCCACATTTTCAAGCGAGTGTCCCCCCAGGTGGAAAGCCTGTGCGCCCGCATCGAAGCCCTCATGGACGAGGCGCTCGATCAGGAGAAAGGAGGCCGCCCATGATCCCGGTGATTGCCCAAGGCGGCACCTCGTTCCGGGGCGTCTTCCAATATCTGTACTATGACCGGGAGACCCGCAACGAATGCCGGGTGGTCTGGTCGGAAACCCGCAACATGATGACCCGTTGCCTCCAGAAGGCCTGGAAGGTGATGGCATTCACCGTCAAGGTGCAGGATCGCTTGAAAGCGGCGGCGGGTCGACGGAATTCCGGACGCAAGCTTGAAAAGCCGGTCTTTTCCTATTCCTTATCCTGGCATCCCGAGCAGAAGCCGACCAAGGAACGCATGCTCAAGGCGGTTTCCCGGTCCTTGCAGGCCCTCGATCTCGGGGAGCATGAGGCCATGATCATCGCTCATGGCGATCGAGGGCATCCTCATGTTCACGTGGTGGTGAACCGCGTCCACCCGGTCACGGGCATTGCCGCACCGCTTCGTCATTCCAAGCGGAAGCTCTCGGAATTCGCTCACCTCTGGGAGCAGGAGGAAGGGAAGATCTATTGCCGACAACGGGAACAAAACCGCCAGAAGCGGAAGCAGGGACGACCGGGTCGCTACCGCGACCCGGTGATTGCCTCGGCTTGGGAGAAAAGCACCACCGGTCTGGAATTCGCCAGGCTCCTGCGTGGGCAAGGTTACCAACTGGAGCAGGGGAAACGGCGCCTCGTGGTCCGGGACCCCTGGGGGAAGACCATCAATCCGCTCCGACACCTGCCCGGGGTGTCTTCGGCCCAATTTGAGAACGCGGTCGGCAGTGCCTTGGCCCCCGATTCCTTTCCTGAAAGTCTGGAAATGCCCCAGCATGACTTACCGACCGGACAGGAGGAAAAGCTTCCCGGTCCCAGGATCACTGTGTGGCACGGTCCTTGGCCCGATGATTGTCGCAGCCGGGATGGTCCCGAGCCGGGATGAGGAATGACTGCGTTGGTAGAACCACAATAATTGGAGGAGAAATGAATGTCCTACGAACACAACGAGGAATGGCGCATGGGGGTGGTGTTGGCCTTGGCCTGGCAGGAGGTGCAGCCAGTCGAAAAAGTGAGCGGGAAGGGGGAACGGTTTGTCAGTTTCGTCCATCATCTTGACGGTGACGGCTTGATCCAGGTTTCGCAGCGGTCTGCGGATTCGGAGGAACAGATCGTTTACCGGCTCGACCGTCGGGGTGGACTGATAGGCGTCTTTACCTGCTCGGCCCGGGAAGGAGACCAATTGCTCTATGATCGGGATTCCGGATTTGGGAAGAGGCATGAGTCCGAGGTGAAATGCTCGACGATGTTGGGACGCCTGGCCTCTCTTTTGTTGGCCAGCGAAATCGGAGATCTTGCTCCATGAAGGGGCTCTCGATCGGGAAAGGCGGAGATCTTTCGATCAAGGAACGGAAGGGGAAGGCCTTCCCCTCGCGGCTACGATGTGCGCCGCTACCCCATCTCCTGAAAGGCCCGGCCTCTCAAACTCACCAACCAGGTGGCGGAGCCACGAGCACGATACGAGACGAACCGGTTTGTTTTGCTCCACACCCCCATCCCGCGGGCACCAAGAGACCGTCGCTGCGCTCGCGGCCTCATCGTGCCGCCAACCACCCCGCCCGCAAAAGGGCCTTTGAACTCCGGCGCAGGCCGGAATTCAGGGGGCCGATGGAAAAGCTAAGGGGCTTGGCCCCTCGCGCCCGCCACAAAAATAGACCGGGCCGTGGCTCACTCCTGCCGTCCCTGCGCCCGCACCCACCCGGTCGATTTTTATGGCGCTTGCTACCCCCACGCTTCGCCAGCGGGTCAGGGTTTCATGAGCCCATGAAACCAGTCGAACAGTTCCGGGACGGAGACTTCCGGAAATCACTTTTGGCCGGGTTCAGCCCAGCCCGACAACTCGCGTTCGTCCGGTCGGACCACGCTATTGAAACCCACTTCATGAAAGGAGAGAAAAACCATGAAGAACTCTTTCAAAAAACACAGCCGTGCACCGAAGCTCGACATCTACGAGCGGGTCACCGAAATCGTCCTCAAGCGCTTGGAGGAGGGAGTAGCACCTTGGCAAGCCCCTTCCATCGCCCGGGTGGGATTTCCTCGAAACTTCCTCACCAAGAACCCCTATCGGGGGATCAATGTCTTTCTCCTGGGATCAGCCGGTTACGCTTCGCCCTGGTTTCTCACCTACCGTCAGGCCCGGGAACTCGACGGCCAGGTCCGGAAGGGCGAGAAAGGGCACCTCATCGTCAAATACGGAACGTTCGAGAAAGAAAGTCCCACCGAGAATGCCAAGACCGCCGACGCAGAGACCGTGAAGAGAGGCTATCTGCGCGGCTACACTGTGTTCAATTCCAGCCAGATCGACGGGATCAATTTCCCTGAGATCCACCATCCCGACTACCAACCATCGGAAAAGGTGGCTCGCGCTCACAAGATCATCGAGGAGATGCCCCACCCGCCACGCCTTGAGGAAGGCCCCCACGCCTGCCCGCACTATCGACCCCATGAAGACCTGGTCGGAATGCCGCCTCGCGAGACCTTCACGACCGAAGAACGCTTCTACAAAAGCCTCTTTCATGAATTCACTCACGCCACCGGCCATGTCTCTCGCCTTGCCCGCAAGTCCTTACTGCAAAACAAGGGTATGATGGCCAGCGGAACGGCTCGCCAAACCTATGCCAAGGAGGAATTGGTCGCCGAAATGGGAGCCGCCTTCCTCACTGCCCATGCCGGGATTGTCCTCGATGACTTTGAGAATTCAGCGGCCTATCTCAGCAGTTGGCTCAAAGTCCTCGGAGTCAAAGAGAACCGCCGCTGGATCGTGGAAGCCGCCAGCCAGGCCCAGAAGGCGAGCGAGTGGATCTGCGGTGTTCCACGATAGGCACGAGGTTTAATTGCGGGAAGCTACGACGAGGTCGGCAACGAGGTTACAAGTGCTTAACGCCCGATTGAGGCGACGTGAACCATAGTTTAGAATCTGTTGTGGTCCGATTTGTCGCCAGTGGAACAAGGGTGGCCAAATTGACTTGGTCTTTTTGAGAAAATGGACACGACGTCAATTCGTAAGCGTAGGAAACGTGGCCCTGTAAGCTTCCCCCGTGGAGGGAGAGATTGAAAGTAGAGGTTTAATGAAGGAGGATTCCTCTAGAACCCATGAAAAGAAGTCGATTCAGCGAGAGCCAGATCGTGGCCATCCTCAAAGAGGCAGATGCCGGGCTCAAGGTCGCCGAAATCTGCCGCAAGCACGGCATCAGCCAACCCACCTATTACAACTGGAAGAGCAAGTATGGAGGGATGAGTGCCTCCGAACTCAAACGCATCAAGGAAATCGAAGCCGAACATGCCAAGCTCAAGCGGATGTATGCCGACTTGGCGATGGAGAACGAAGCCCTCAAGGAGCTGATCGAAAAAAAGCTCTGATGCCGACGGAGAAGCGGGAGGCCGTCACCTGGCTCAGGGAGCAAAGAAAGCTCCCGGTCAGTCGCGCCTGCAAGGCCGTTGGCATGAGTAGCTCAAGTTGGTATCGGACTCCTTTGGATCAGTCATCCCGCGATGCGCCCATTGTTGATCGACTCAACGAAGTCATCAACAGGCATGGGCGGTGGGGCTTTTGGAAATGTTTCTACTGGCTGCGCCAGCATGGTGCCACCTGGAATCACAAACGAGTTTGGCGGGTCTACAAAGCAATGGGGCTCAACCTTCCTCGCAGAACCAAGAAGCGACTACCGGCCCGAGTGAAGGAGCCCCTCGATGCCCCACCACATCCCAATGCCCATTGGTCCATGGATTTCATGCACGATACCCTTTACCATGGGAAACGATTCCGGACCCTAAACATCCTCGATGAAGGAGTGCGTGAAGCCTTGGCGATCGAAGTCGACACCTCGCTTCCAGCAGAGAGGGTCATCAGGGTTCTGGAGCAGCTCAAGGACAGTCGCCCCTTACCCCGTCAGATCCGGGTTGATAATGGCCCGGAGCTGATCTCTTCCAAGCTCGTGGCTTGGTGCGAACAACACCAAATCAATCTTCATCACATCCAACCAGGCAAACCGACTCAGAATGCTTACATCGAACGTTTCAACCGCACCTATCGCCGGGAAGTTCTCGATGCCCATCTTTTTGGATCACTCGAAGAAGTGCGAGAGATCACCCATCACTGGATGACTTCCTACAACGAAGAACGTCCACATGAATCCCTCGGAAACCTGCCACCCGCAGTCTTCCGCCAACAACAAACCCAACCCAGAAAAAACCTCCTCTCATCGAAACACTCTATTTTTCAAATGTCCCATTGACGGGGAAGCTTACAGCCCCATTGGCGTGGCACGGGATTTCTTGAGGCCTTGGGGGCGAGTCAGCTCGCTTTGGCAGTGCGCCGGGCTTGGGCTACGGCGGCGGGGGTGAGCTCGGAGGCTCGCCCTGGGCCGTGCTCGATGAGGATCCGCATTGCTTCGATCAGATATCTTCGCAGGTCAAGGTCGCGACGTTTGCAGTTCTCGATCAGGGTGTAGGCAACGCAGGCCAGTTCGCCTCCGCGTCGTGATCCGAAGAACATGTAGTTCTTCGCGCCCAGTTTGAGCGGGCGGATGGAGTTCTCGATGAGGTTGTTATCTATCTCCACACGCCCGTCTTGAAGGTAGACTTTGAGGCGAGGCCATTGGTTGAGCGCGTAGGTGATGGCTTGGCCCATGAGGGTTTGTGGGAGGTGACGGGATCTGATCCGCTCGAGGTATTTTTTGATGAGTCGTAGACGGGGTGCGCAGTGGCTGGCCCGGATGGCTTCTCTTAAGGAAGGGCCGGATTGCTGGCGGCGGAGTTGCTCTTCGATTTGGTAGAGATAGGCGATGAGTCGGATGATACGGGCGGCGTCTCGTTCTCCGGCGTCGAGGGCTTTGCTGAAGCCGCGCCGAATGTGGGTGAGGCACCCGCCGAGTGTGATGTCTGCGGGGTGAAGTTTTTGATAGGAGGGGTAGACGCTGAAGCCGTCGGTTTGAAAGGTGCCGCGCCAGTTGCCGTTGTGGTCCCCAAGGGCTGCTTCGAAGTCGGCACGGCTCCTGCCGTTTTGCCAAAGGTAGCTTACGCTGCCTTGCAGGGATGGATCATAAAACGCCCAAACGTATCCGGTGTGGGTTTTACCAGTACCGGGGGCGAGTTCTTTGATGGGACTTTCGTCAACTTGAAGGTAGTCTTGGCCGAGGCATTCTTGGTGGATCGCTTCGGCGATAGGACGGAGGAGTTCGAGGCTTTGGAGAGACCAGTGATTCAGGGTATCGCGGGGTGCGTGAAGGCCGAGTCGTTGGAGGATGGTTTGCTGCCGGTGGATGGGAAGGTGGTCGGCAAACTTTGAGATGATCAGTTGTGCGGTAAGGCTGAAGGTGGGCACGCCTCCGGGGAGTGGGCTGGCGGGTGCCGGTGCGACGAGAGGAGCTTGGTGACGATCGTCTTTGCGGCGGAATTTTGGACGAATGAAGCGTCGCTTGATGAGGCGGGCGGGTTCGTAGTCGAGGAGTTCGGTGACGTCCTGGCCAATGAGTTCGAGCTGGTCTTGGTGTTGCTCGTAGCCTTCGGGGAGGAGAGTTTCTTCGATCACTTCGAGTTGTTCCCAGCCTTTGAGGCGGCTGTGGTTTTTACTCTTGGTCTTTTTGGCCTCTTGGTTTTCGGGTTTTGCTTCGTCTCCCCCCTCCGGTTCGTTGGTCACGTTTCCAGAGGGGGCGTTGGGCTTTTCCGGCCCTGGTCCTTCGAGGAGAAGCTGGAGTTGGGCGGGGTCAATTTTTTCACTTTTGACCCCGTAGAGGATCTTAAGAAGAGCATCGACCTTCTGCTCAAGAACCAGGATTCGCGCAGCCTGCTCTTCGATGATTCGGTCTTTTTCGTCGGGTGTTTTGATGGGTTAAGGCAAAGCAGATCAGAGGCCAATTTAGGTTCCTTTTTTCACTGAACTCTAGTCTCTCTCGTACCATGGACGCATCGTCCCGTTCCGGAGATCGACACCATCGAAGAGCAAGTTGAGCGCTTCTGGACTGAGGGTGATCTTTTGCTGATTGGGTTTCGAGGCAGCGGGCCATGAGAAGGTGCCGAGCTCGAGGCGCTTTTTTAAAATGCAGACTCCGGTGTGATCGTAATAAAGGGCCTGGAAGCGGTTGCGTCGTTTGTTGGTGAAGAGGAAGAGGGCTCCGGACTTGAGTCCGTCTTTAGCGAGTTGGTCCGCGAGGGCGACGAGGCCATTGTATGACTTGCGCATGTCGCAGGGTTCCAGGCAGAGGAAAATCCGCAAATGGCTGGTGAGCCCCATCATGACTGACCTCCTTGGTGAGTCCGTTCGAGCTTGCGGAGTTGAACGATGAGCGCGGCAGCAAGCGGGAGTTGGCTATCGTCTCCGAGGATGAGGCGCACGCCATTTTGGAAGATGAGGTGCATCTGGCGTTCCCTGGGATGAGTGATTTCAACCTCGACGAACATCGCGTCAGCAAGCGGCCACGGCTTGGTGGATTTGGTTTTCGGCATCCATGGAAGATGACGATCCGCAACTAAACCGCGAGACCTCAACGAGGGTGGTGTTTCAGTCGCTTACGTCAATTCGGCTATTCTTAGCTCTGAATCATGCGACGATCGACAACTAGGAGGCCTGTGGGAGACGACGTGCCTCCAACCAGAATGCCTGCTGACTCTCCTCAGAACGATCTCGGCTCTCAAACA
>JAUIGV010000067.1 GCA_030432565.1 Verrucomicrobiia bacterium
AAAACTATTATCATTTTATACTTAAAATCAGCCTCAGAGGGTTGGCTTCCTGGTGGAAGCCCGGTTCCGAAACCGGCAGGCCTGGATCGTGGTCGATCAGAAGTTTAACCCATCGCTCGCCTCCATCTCCTGGGGCTTGGCGGGGGCCAGGCCCGGGGCAAGATTGGAAAAGTTGCGACTCGCAAGGTAGTCACGAAGCATGGTGGGCCGATTGGCCGCAGCCTCGGCCACCTCCCTGGTGATGAGATTCTGCCGCACCTTTGCGGCCAAGGAAAGTTCGAGCGGGCACATTCCTTCCTGCAGACCTCCGGTCAGCGAATTGTAGAGCTGGTGGGTGTTTCCTTCCCGGATCATTGTCCGCACGGCAGGAGTGGCGATCATGATCTCGCGGGCGGCGATCCGCCCGGTTCCGGAGGCACGGGGCAACAAGACCTGGGTCACGATTCCTTGTAGGACCGCAGCGAGTTGCGAACGCACCAAGGCCTGCTGGGCTGCCGGAAAAACATCAATGATACGATCCACTGTTTGGGACGTGTCGCTGGTGTGCACCGTTGAGAAAACGAGGTGCCCTGTTTCACTGGCGGTCAGGGCCAGCTGAATGGTCTCCAGATCACGCATCTCGCCCAGGAGAATGACGTCCGGATCTTCCCGCAACGCCGATTTGAGCGCGGTCGCAAAACCATGGGTATGGATACCCAGCTCACGTTGGGTGATACAGGCCTCTTTCTCCGAGTAAGTGTATTCGATGGGGTCTTCGACGGTCAGGATATGACTCGGACTGCGTTGATTGATCAGGTCGATCAGGCAGGCAAGCGTCGTCGATTTACCGGTCCCCGTTGCTCCCGTGAATAGGACCAATCCCCGGGGGATTTTCGAGAACTTGAAGATTGATTCCTCCATGGTGAGAGCCTCGGGAGAAGGAATATTCTCGGGAATCAGACGGAAGACTGCCGCAAGACCTCGCTGCTGGCGGTGGATGTTGACCCGGAAACGAGTAACCCCGTCTGGCAAATCAAGCGAGTAGCTGATATCGATCTCCAGTCTTTCTTCGAGCGCCTCGGCCTGACTCGGAAGAAGGATGCTGATAATAGAGGCCTCGCACTCCTCGCTGGTGAGGGGTGGATATTCATCGCGCAAGGGGCGAAGGGCGCCATCAATCCGGAGTGCCGGGCTTCGATCGGGAGCCAGGTGGATGTCCGAGGCCCGTCGGGTGACAGCCAGGGCCATGAGGTCGGGTAAATTCATGAGGTCAGGGGCAGAATCTTCATCGTTTATCGATCAGTCGCCATTTTAGTGAGGCTCCACATGGGCATGTAAATCGCCAGAGCAAAGAATCCGACTACAACAGTAAGGGACACAATCAAAATGGGGCCGATGGCATCGGTTAATTTCTTAATGGTGTAGCTGATCTCCTGGTCGTAATGCTCCGAGACGTGTCGGAGCATCTCATCGAGACGACCGGATTCCTCACCAATTCTCACCATGTTGATGAGCATGGGTGGAAAGTATTTGGACGAGCCAAGAGGACCGGCGATGCCATGGCCTTCCTCAAGCAAGTTGCGAACCTTTTCAAACTCAGCGGAGATGGCGACATTTCCTACGGTTTCGGTGAGGATTCGAAGTGAATCGAGAACAAGAACCCCGCTTGACTGGAGGAGGGCGAAGATGCTCGCAAAGCGGGACATTGCCGCCTTGGCCAACACCGACCCAATGAGAGGAGTCGCCAATAGGGCACGATCACGAACCATGCGCCCCTGATCGGTCCGATTAAAATAGCGGTGGCAGAAAATCCCAATGGCGAGAAGACCCCCAAAAATCCAAATACCGTAGGTCAGAAGGATCTCGCTCATCGTTAGACACATGCGAGTGGGCAGGGGCAGTTCAATTCCCTCCTTACCAAAGAAGGCGGCAAACTTGGGAATCACAAAACCCACCATCACAAGAAAAGCCGCCACGAGAGCTCCGACCACGATCATGGGATAGCGCATCGCGGTTTTGATTTCCGCCTTCACCTTGGCTTCGTGCTCGATCAGGTAGAGAAGCCGATCAAGAACTTCCGGAAGGGTTCCACTCGCCTCGCCCGCCTCGATCATACTGCAGAAAAGAGGCGAAAACACCTTGGAGTGCTTGGACGCCGCCGCCGAAAGACTGCTGCCCGCTTCGATGTCTTCCTGAATAAGACCTGCCAAATATCTGAGCCGGGGCTGCTCTGTTTGATCCTTGAGGATGGCGAAGGCCTGGGTGATGGGGATTCCGACCCGCACCATGGTGACCAGCTGCTTGGTGAAGACGATCAGGTCGGTGGGCGGTACCGGTAGATAATGAGTCTGCAGACGGGAGAAGAAGCCGCCGGAACTGGCACCATCACGCTTAATGTTGATCGGCACGAGATTGGAGTCGGCAATCTGGATCAACGCTTCCTCGAGAGAATTGGCCGTAAGCGTGCCGTTTCGCATTTTCCCGGAAGGGTCGGATGCCTGGTAGCTAAAGACGGTCATCGTAATATTTGAGGTCTATGGTTGGAATGATCAGTGGTAAATGAAAGCGATGAAGGGAGCCGGAGGGGGTCATAGGACAACTTTGGCAGCGGCTTCTTCGAGGGTCGTGATTCCCTGTTGGGCTTTGATCGCCGCGTCCTCCCTCATCGTTGTGAAGTTGCCCGCTTCCCGGGCCGCGATGAGGAGATCCCTTTCACTGGCATTACTTGCGATGAGGGACTGCAGATTCTCGTCGACAGGCAGGACCTCGTAGATGCCAACACGCCCCCGGTAGCCCGAGTGGCGGCAACGGCTGCAACCCCGCGCTTTGAGGAACCGGGCTTCGGGATCAGGGCTCAGCCCCCAGAAATCCAGCGCCTCGGGGGGAGGCGACCAGGGCTCCGCGCAACTGGAGCAGACCCGCCGAACAAGACGCTGACCGATCACGCACGAAAGGACTGAAGAGATGAGAAACGGTTCGACGCCCATGTCCGAAAGGCGGGCCACGGTTCCGATGGCATTGTTGGTATGGATGGTACTAAGGACAAGGTGACCGGTGAGCGAAGCCTGAATGGCGATATTGGCGGTCTCGGCATCACGGATCTCACCAATCATGGCAATATCCGGATCCTGCCGGAGCATGCTCCGCAAGCTCCCCGCGAAGGTCATGCCGGCCCGCCGGTTGAGCTCGACCTGGCGAATGCGTGGAATACGATATTCAACCGGATCCTCAACGGTCACGATGTTGACTTCCGGGCGATTGAGCATTGCCAAAACCGAGTAAAGAGTCGTGGTCTTTCCGCTCCCGGTCGGGCCCGTGTTCAGGATCATGCCATGCGGCCGTTCAATGGTCTGCTCGATCTTACGAACGTCGTCATCACGCATGCCAAGTTGACCGAGCTTGAAAACGAGGGCGTTCATATCGAGGAGACGCATGACAATGTTTTCCCCGTAAATGGTAGGTAGCGATGACACCCGCACATTGATCTCCCGGCCGCTGATACTGGCTGTGAAACGGCCATCCTGGGGCACGCGGGTCACGGCAATATCCATGCGTCCAAGAATTTTCAAACGAGAGACCACCGAAGCGAGCATCGACTTTGGGATCGGCGGCAAATCCTTTAGGACACCATCCACCCGGAGACGGACCTGGACATGGGTCTTCTCGGGGCACACGTGCACGTCACTGGCACCCTCGCGCACAGCACGCGTGATAATCCAGTCGACACTGCGGACGGCGGTGGATCCCTCCGCCATGTCCATGAGCGCCTGGACTTGCGATTCCTCCCCATCCTCATTCTCATCGGAATCATCTTCCCCTTCCGTCGAGCCGTAATCCACCTCCTCGATGTCATCGAGCAGTGAACCAATTCCGGAAGCCAGACCATAAAGGCTGTTCATGAGCTCGTTGTACTCGGTCTCGGTGCAAATGACCGGTTCAACCTCCAAACCAATGTGTCGCTGCACCACATCCATTTCGACCACGTCGGTGGGATCCGGCATCGCGACAATGAGCAAATTACTCTGCTTCCGTAATGGAATCATGCGATGCTTGCCAGCCATCGAAGCAGGCAGAATTTCCGCCAGTTCGGGATATACCGGATAGTTGTCAGGGTCGTATTTGGAAATGTGTAACCGGCTACTGAGAACATTCACCATATCGGTGTCGGAAACGAAGCCTTCACGGAGAATGTACTCTTGCACCTTGAGACCGTTTGGCCTGGGAGCGTTTCTCACTTGGTTGAACTGCTCCTCGGAAAGAAGCCCCTCATCAACAAGCATGTTCTCAAGTCTCATAGTCATAGTTCGATCCTGCTACTTTCCTCCGTATATGATCCGGTTCCCAAATTTAGGGAGAATGTGTGGAGTGATGAAAATGAGGGTGTCGCTGAAAGAGTTCCGGTCTGATTGGTTCCGGAACATTGCGCCCAGGCCCGGAATATTCTTAAGGACAGGCACCCCCTCCTCCTGACGCCCCTTGGTTTCCGAGGAAAGCCCGCCGATCACAGTTGTTTGTCCGTTGGACAGGTAGAGGGCCGTGATCGCTGATCGCGTCAGGATGGGAACCTGCACGTTCCCATCAATCACAATGGAACGGGTGTCATCGAATTCGTCCTTGGTCGTGTTGATATCGAGCTTCACCCAATTCTTGTCGATGACATGAGGGGTCACCTCGAGACGCAGAGCTGCTTTCTTGAAATCGACCTGGGAAACGGCCGCAACTCCAGTTCCGGCGGCAGACGAAAATGGTCTCTCCTCTCCGCTTTCGATGGTGGCAGTCAATTGGTCTAGTGTCGTGATTGACGGGCGTGAGATGATGTTAAGCCGGCCATCCTTCTGAAGAGCTGAAAGTTGGGCCTGAAGGACCTGACTCCCGCTGACGCGGCTTGCACCAAAAATGAAGCCGGATTCAAGAGGGTTAAACCCGGCGGGAAAGTTGGAATTAAAACCATCAGCGCGGGGCGTAATGCCTATCGTGCTACCTCCAGAGCTGGACTGGTCGAAGACCCCCCATTGGACACCGAGCTGGCGGGCGACTTCGTTACTTGCCTGCACAATCGTCGCTTCGATTAGAATCTGATAAGAGGGTTGATCCAATCCATTGATGAGCTTGCGGGCCCGGGCAATATCAGACGGGATCCCGTGAAGGATGAGCTGGCCGGTATCTGAATCGGCTTTAATCGTAAATCGGCCACTTTCATTCAGCGATGGCAGAACTCCGGTCGCCCCCTCCGTCCCAACCGTTGGTTCAAGGTCTGCGATTACCGAGTTCATCGTAGCGCGAACCGAGGCGGCAAGATTGTTGATATCAGCGTAGTTTACCCGGATCATGGCCACTTCCATCGGCTGGGAACGCAATCTCTTCTCAGCGACCAGACGCTGGTTGTGAAGAGCTTCCTCCATTGCGACCTTATCTTCCACGTCCTTGAGAGAGAAGATGCTCAGGAGTCCGTCTTTTAGATCGTAATGGTATCCACGAGCTTCGGTGATGGCGAGAAAGAGGCGATCCCACCTGGTTTCGCGCCTGAGACTCACGTGAACCGGGCCACTGATACTATTGCTAATGATGACGTTTAGATCGGCAGCATCTGCGAGGGCACGCAAGAGGACTCCCACATCCATCTCACGAGTCAGCACCATGTTGCTAACGATGATCTCGGGCAGTGGTTCCGGCTCGGACATTTTAAGACCGGACTCCTCGTCCTCGAAGGCATTATCGAGATTTGGAAAGTAAGGTGCGGGAGGAGCAATCATCGATGACTCTTCGGCAATCTTCTTCCACGCCTTGTAAGCGGCGTCGTCAACAGCTGACTCGGGAGCGATGGCGCAGCCACCAATCATCATTGAAAGCCCAAGAAGAAGACTACGATTGCGAACCTTTCCAAGGAGCGAGCAACGATCTATTGTTTTACAGGAGCGGTTTGATTTTGGATTTTTCATTGTGGTTGCTGTGTGATTTGCGGTTTTTCAAGGGGGACGTCGACCGGGTCGCTTGCGCCCCGCCGGAGGAGCTCAATGTGGTCCGGATAAATGCTTAAGAGTTGAAACTCTCCTCCCAAAAGCGGCTCTCCCGGCCGATAGTCATTGCCGTCGATAATCGCTATGACTTTGAGACCAGTATCGATATAGCCAATATACTTGGGCAAGGGTGACTGGGGTGCTGACTTCGTATTCGCAGGCACCAGCGGCTGCTCACGGAGGGGATTCCTGATCCATTGTGCCGTAGCTGCCGCAAGAACGCGCTCTTCGCGGTCCGTCAGCTCTCCCTTCTGAAGACTCACTTGCACAGTGGTCATCAAAGCAGTGTGGTCGATCCTTTTCCGCTTGGTAAGATTGTCAGGCTTAGCGAATGATTCGAAGGCATAGTGGAGCCCCGCTCCAACGGCAGCGACCCCAACCAAACCAAGTATTACTTTTTCCCGAAACGTCATTTTATTGCTAACCAGACTGAAAGGCTCATCTCGTTTCCGAGATCGGTGACATCAATGGAGAAGGTTTCGATTGATTCGATAAAACGCATTTCATTGAGCCGATTCAAAAGGTTGTTGAAGGTGAAAAAATCGCCACGCATGCGTGCGTCGATCAGCAACATTTCGCGTCCACCCTGAAGGGAGCGGACCTGGGGTGTCGCCGAAACGAGTTCAACATCGGACTCGCGTGCCAATGATTCGAAAACTTCTGGCAACTCGGCCAAATCTGCGATCTTGAGCGGTTGGAGTTCGTTGACCGAGATCCCCTCGGGAGGCGATTTCTTTTTGCGCTGCTGCAGTGCAAGATAAATCGGGCGCAGGAGTTTTTGTTCCTTCAGGTCAGCTTCCAACTCCTCAATGGCGAAACGGGTTTTGACAATATTCTGCGCGGACGGGAGCACTCCGAATACAACAAGCGCGACCAACATCATGACAAATATTGCGGGAAGAAACATTGACCCCTTGGCTGATGAGCGTGTGTGCGGCTTCATGGTTTCAAGGTCCCGGTGGTTTCTTCCTCGTTTTCTTCAGAGGTCTTCACATTCAAACTGAAAGCGAGGAGTAATTCATCCGGGGTTTCGACAAGCTCCGTCGATTCCACCTCCACGGAATGAAAGAGGTGCGACTGATCCAGACGTGCGATATAAATGGTCAGGGACGTCTCCAGGGAGGTGCGCTCTCCGGAAACAATCCCTTTTAAAATCAGGGAGCCTTTGGTTTTTGCTGAGGATTTAATGGGGCTGTTTTTCTCAGCGCCAACGTCTAAGAAGGTGATGGCACGGCCCATGGCTGCCGAGACATGCAAAAGAGCTATTTTCTTAGGTGTTAGCCTCGTAATTTCAGAAAGCAGGGCAAGACTCTCGTATCGTCTGGTCGCCGCCCTCCTCTGCTCCTGAAGCGCTTTCACGTCCTCGGTAGCTTCCGTGATGATGGCTTCGGTAAGCTCAGGGCCCAACTCACTCAGGCTTTGCTTAAGTTCTGCCTGCTCGGCGTTCAGGTCCTTCAATTGCAGCCGCTGCCAGTTATAAAACAGTGCTGCTACAACGGTCAGCAGCATCGTTAAAACAGATGCCGCAGTCGCTATTTTGCGATACTTACTCTCGTTCTGACGCGCCTTAAAGGTATGACCAAGATTGATTCCGGCCTGTCGGGCCTCAAGCGCCAAACCAAAAGCCGGTCCGTATGCGATTCGATCTCCTCTATCCGTCGGCAAGTTTGTTTTCGCATTTAAACCCGGTGTGTCAAAAGGATCGATGGCGATGACCTCGGTTGAGAGCTGATCGGAGATGAACTCAAAAAGTCGACCTTGGGTAGCAATCTCACCACCCAGGAATATCGCCTCAACTGGCTCGGTATCAAAATTGCTTTGGTAATATTCAATCGTCCTCTCAATCTGCCGCGCCGCCCGCTCAAGAGCCGGACGAAGTAAATTGAAAGCCACTTCATGCCGCTGTTGCTCTTCGGGTGATGCTGGCGCTTTCTCAAGCCCAAGCTTCAAAACGAGGTCGGAAGCTTCTTCCGGACTCGGTGTAGGTTCCAGTTCCCTGCCGATGATCTCCGTGAGGTTTTGAAGCCCCATTGGAATATTCCTTGTGAAGACAAGGCGACCTCCGAGTAGAAAACTGACGCTGGTGGTAAGCTGTCCCAATTGGCAGATTAAAACCGGTATCCCCTGATTTATGTCCTCACGAAGGTTGACCAAATTTCGCAAGGCAAATAAAGGAAGACCAATTCCAGTCAAAGGATAACCCGTCTGTGAGAATGCCTGCTGAATATCTTCGATGCCATCCCGCTCGATCAGCGCGCCCGTAATGTTCAGGCTACTTGAGGCCGATCCCTCCTCGACTTGAAAATCAACGACCGTCTCTTTTTCCAGAAAGGGCTCTTCTCGTTGGAGCCCCCAGAACACCGCCCCCGGAAGACGATTTGAGCTTACCTGGGGAATTTTAATGTGATGGAGGCGGGCCCGGTCCAGCTTGGGCGCCGCCCAAAACTCCAGGTCTTTGGGAGAGCCGCAAAAACGCTTTAATCCACTCTTGAGGACCGACACAAATTCAGATGACTCAACTCTAAAAGTTGGGTCGTATTCGAAAGTACGGCATTCCTCGAAGAATATTTTTCCGTCGGCCGCTGTTCTGAGACGCACCATGCGTATGGAACCGTAGCCAATCTCAATTCCCACAATTGCCCCCGGACGGGAGGCCCCTCCCGCGAATTTTTCCTTCTGAATATCTGGATGAGCAAGGTCCGTCATTAGCGAGGAATCAAAATGGGTTCAAACGACATAAGTAACTGATCTTAAGTGAACTAAGTAATACTCTCTCAGCATTCCCAAGTTGCCCCCGAAGTGTGAATAATGATAATTCAAGAAGCCATTAAAATCTTAACGATAACTCTAAAAAAAAAGTTACTTTTTAGCAAAACACGCATGCTTATTTTGCCAAAAACTATATTTAGTTGGCAATGAGACGAGGCACTTGGAAATCAATTTGAAATTTAGGAGATTTTTTGAAATGCCCCTTGAGGGAATTTCGAAGCGATGAGTGACAGCCAGTGCCCGGAATAACTTTAAATCCCAGACAAACCAAAATTTTAGTGAAGACCTTTGGAACCAAACTGACGACTCACAGCCTGAAATTCGAATACTTCTTCTTACCAGCAGGCTTCGTTTTGATGACTGAAGCCTGACAACGCGCTTAGCGATGATGGTGGTGCGAACCGGCCCCTGGGGAAACCATTGCTCCCATTCAGGCTCAAGCGATCACCCAGTGAAAAATTATGGCAACGATTGAGAAGAAAGCGCCAAGAGTTGCAATCACCATCAAAAGCGGATGCCAGGACATGCCGCAGCCATTTCTACGTTCACGCAATAGAACCACGAGACAGGACATGTTGACTGCGGAAAAGATCAAGAGAGTGATGGTGGAAGTCAGGCGGGCCAGTTGCCCCACGCTACCGCTGAGAGCCAGGATCAGGATGATCAGAGATATCACCAGAACACTGTTGCCCGGAGTCGCGGTTCGGGCGTGAATCCGGCCAAACCATTTGGGAAGATTACCTTGGCTAGAAAGACCATATAGAACACGGGACGCCATGATGATCTGCACCAGCCCCCCGTTGAGGACTGCGACCACGCTAATCCCGCTGATCCATGGCACGGCAGCCGGATGGTGAATATCAACCACTGCGGCAAGAGGAGCATCAAAGCTCGAGAGCTCTGCAGGTGGCGGATTCAGCTCGGAAGCGCAATTTGAGATTGAGTTAGAAAGATGTCGTTTGGGGTGGCATAGTCGAGGGTTTTCCTTGGTCTTGAGTTTAAGAGGTTCTGGACTCTTAGAACCTCTTCTGGTG
>JAUIGV010000068.1 GCA_030432565.1 Verrucomicrobiia bacterium
TTTCCCATAGGATAGACAACACATATTTGATTTAGCAAGCACAGTTTTTATCCGAAAACAGACTCAAATCGATCCCGTTACGATCAGCCGCGTTCAGCGATCAGACCATCGACTAATGCCCAAAGCGTTTTAAAAGACAGACAAATAACAGAGATTCTCGCTTGCAGGCCAGTCCTCCCCTCGCTAGGATGCTTTCCATGGCGAAGGCGCGTGTTCTGATTCCGACAGTCGAGGAGGCCCGCGAGAGGGGTGTGTCTTCGTTGGTGCCGGATTTGGCGATTTACCATGTCACGTCGCGGGTGGTGCACCGGCAGTTGTTGTTTTCTCCAGATGCGAAGGAGGAATTCCGGAAGTTCATGCGGATGTATGAGCGCTTTTCGGGATGCCGGGTGCTGTCGTATTGCGTGATGACGAACCATTTCCACATTCTCCTGGAGGTTCCACCCTTGCCGGAGGCCGGGAGCGGCGGAGAGGTCGTTGGGGGTGTGGATCTGCGGATCTCGGAGGCGGAATTATTGCGGAGACTGGGTGGATTGTATTCGCGTCGTGTGGTGGCTGGTGTGGAGTCTGAGATTGCCGAGGCCCGGCGGATGATTGCGGGGGATTGGGAAGGATTTGAGCGGTTGTCGAAAGCGGATCAGAAGAAGAGCCGGGAATTTTGGGAGGGGGAGTTGATCGCGATCTTCGAGCGCTACACGAAGCGCATGCACAATTTGAGTCTCTTCATGAAAGGGCTCCTGCAACGCTTCACACGATGGTTCAACAAGGAGAATGGTTTGCGCGGCACTCTTTGGGAGGAGCGCTTTCACTCGGTGATTGTCGAGGGTGGTTTGGCCTGCCGGACGATGGCGGCTTACATTGATCTGAATCCGGTGAGAGCGGGGATCTGCGAGATGCCCGAGGATTACCGCTGGAGTTCTTATGGGGAAGCAATCGGAGGAGGCAGGGGCGCCAACATTGCAAGGTCCGGATTGGTGCGTGCCTTGCACGGTCATACGGGAAGAATGGGCACACCCAGAGCTTGGGCCCAGGGAGGGGGGGCGAGGGAGTATCGTCGAATTTTGGTGGCGGAAGGTGTGGCGCAGTCTGAAGAGCGGGGACGGACGAAAGATGGCCGGAAGCTTCGGGTCGTGACGCGGAAAGGAAGAACGCGTGAGGAGGCGGAAAAGGAATTGGCAGAATTGAGGGAGGAAGATGCGCGGGATCTGGCAATCGCGAAGGTGGCACGGTGTCGGGTGCGGTATTTCACCGACGGAGTGGTGATCGGTTCACGGAAGTTTGTGAACGATGCCTTCAAATTGAACCGAAAGCATTTTAGCAAGAAACGGAAGGACGGTGCGAGGAAGCCGAGGGGAGCCTTGCGAGACCTCGCCGGGGAAATCTGGTCAATGCGGGATCTTCAGAAAGAGTAGTCTTACGTTTTCCAGAGCAGATCATCCAAACGGCATTCAGCTAAAATATGCCGAACCAGATCTCTATACCCCCGTTCCGTTCCCAAAGCAGCTTCATAGCCATCCAGCCAAAAGCAAATTCCTGACAGCCAGCCAGCAGTTCAAGGAAGCAGGAATCTGGCATGCTCGTCAAAGGGCGAATGAAGACGGCCCTTTCATCGCGCGGCCCCGTTTCCGGTTGTTGCCCTCTGATTAGCGCCCCAGCTTTAATTTCTCCGGTTTGACGTCTTTTGCCTTTTTGTCGATCACGATGAGGGTGTCCGGTTTCATGACTCTCAGGTAATAGGGGTGAACAGGCTGGCCATCCCTGGAAACGAGCACCATGGTTGGCTTCCTCAAAGCCTTGCGAATCTCTTCCTTGGTGAGCTTTTTCCCGGAGATGTTTGAGACGACAAGGTCATCGAGTGTTCGGTGGTGGTACTTCCAGAGCCAAATCGGTTTCCCGTCATAAACAGCCTCCATCGGAAATGACAGAAGCACCTCGTTCTTTGGCATAAAGGCCTCGCGTATCAACGGTTCAGGAGTTGGTGTCTGTGGTTTGACTGGAAGTTGGCAAAGGGCCGTATTCGTGAATGAAACGGCGATCAGAATCGAAATGAGTTTAAACATGGCGGGGACTTGGATTTGAGAAACGGATGGTCACTTTTGATTGAGACGGGCTTTGGCTTGTTCAACCAAAAGCAACGGCAAACATACAACAAAAGCAATGGCAAGCATACAACAAATTAAATTCGCTCTGCGTGCTAATAATCAATGGTTTAGAGGAAATGGGGTTGTTTTCATTTGGGGCAGGTTTTGATGCCAGTGGTCGGATACTTAGAGCGCCTGTTCAGCGCTCAAGTATTCTGGGGGCGGGGAACCCAGGACGCTCTGCTCGTGGGCGTTGTTGGTTTGCCACTTTGGGGTGGGACAAGGATAGGGTGGCTGCTTGGG
The DNA here is from genome assembly GCA_030432565.1 of Verrucomicrobiia bacterium. Classification (GTDB taxonomy): domain Bacteria; phylum Verrucomicrobiota; class Verrucomicrobiia; order Verrucomicrobiales; family Akkermansiaceae; genus SW10. The sequence goes on from JAUIGV010000068.1 coordinate 2,385, forward strand.
CTGATGACGTAGGGTTGCAAACCCACGCTCCATTTTGGGAGTGGTCTAGACCATAAGCTGATCAATCGCGCCTTCCTGTGAAAGGCGGTTGCGCTGCATGGTGAGATCGAGGTCTCCGTAGTGCTTGACCGGATTGCCGTAGGCGTTGAGCAAGGTGGTATACCAGTTGCTCAGGGTCTTGTGGCCCTCGGTGCCATGGAAGGGCAGGCGGATGTAGCGCCCGGCGATATCGAGTTTGGAATTCTTTCCACTCATGATGACCATGGGCGCTTCCGTGTCCGGGCCGTGGTGGCCGGATCCGGTTTCGGGCATGTAGATGATTGTGGTGTTGTCAAACATCGTGCCTCTCCCTTCGGGGATCGCCTTGAGTCTGGTGACCAGGGTATGCACCTGTTTCATGTGATGCGTTTTAATCACGTTACGCATGAAGGCCGAACGCCCACCCTGACCGTGTCCCACGGCGTGGATGTTGGTCTTCTCATCATTCTCAGGTAAGGAGGTGATATCCGAGCCGAGATCATCGATGGTATAAGTCACCACGTTGGTCAAACCGGAAGCGAGGGCCGCCACGATGATCTCGGTAAAGGCCGCCTGCTTCTCAGGCACGGTGGCATCCGAACCACCATTGGCGTGGATGGGATCGATTTTTGGCAAGTGCTTCGTGATGACATCACCCAGTGCGGCAACTTTGGTATTGCGATCACGGATCGACTGGAGCGAATCGACCTGATCGCTGATCTTCAGCCGTTCGTCGCCATCGAGCCCATTGAGTCTTTGGGATTCCTGGCCGTGGAGGTAGCTTAGCAGCGCGTTGTCGGACGCCACTTCGCCGGTGTTGGTGACTGACTTAAACAATTCGTTGTAGGCCGTCATGGGATCTGCGTAGCAGTAGTTGCGCTGCTTGGGAGCAGGCGCGGAATACCCTGACACAATCCCTGTCCGGTGATCCCGCCCGTGAGGCACCGCCAGCGACATTTCGACGTGCCCGAAGGGCGACGGAAACAACCTGGCCAGTTCAAAGTCGATCGTGGCCCACTTGATGTTACTGAGGATATCGCGCCCCGCCTTGTAGGCTCCCATGCAACCGGAGTAGGAATAATGACCACCACCGCTGACCGACATCGAGATCCCGTGGAGGATGGTCATGTTCTCCTTGTGCCCATCCAGCGCATTGAGCCATTCAGGGAGCTCGTGCTTGTCGAGGTCCACCTCAAAGGCTTGCTTCTCTTCGTGCTTCTTGAGCTCATCGGATGAAAACGAAGGCAGGCCGAATTGATTGGTCAGGTTGCCGTTTGACTTGCGCACAAAGACAAAGCGATGCGGAGAGCTGGCCCTGCCGTCGGCCGGAGCAGCGAGTAATTGGTTGAACGACGGCGTCAGCGCCAGACCGGCGGTGCCAAGGGCAGTCGTCTTGAAAAATTCGCGTCTATTGAGAGTCATTTTTGTCTTTGGGTTTACGATAAATGAAGGAGTCGGAAGTGAGGAGGGAAACAATCACGGCATCAAAGCTACCATTACTGTCCAGATAGGCTTTCTCGGCGTCGATCAGTGTCCTGGAATCAGAGAGCCTTTCGTTGCGTCCCAGGAAGAATCGGAAGGCGTGGCGAATGATCGACTGGCGCACTTTTGCGGATTTTGCGAGGCGGTCGATCAGGTCGAAGGCATCGTTGACCTCGCCATCCAGCTTGGGGTCGCCGGTGCCTTTCAGCACGCCGCGGGCATCGACTGGCAGCGTTTTATACTCCGCCAGTGAAGCGCCAAACTCGTTGAGTTCGTCTCGTTTGACCGCCCTGATCAGGTTGTCGGGATGCTCGAGTTTTTCCTTCGTACGGAAGCGACCAAAGTCGTCATAGTTCTCAAACGGGAAGCCCAAGGGGTCCATTCTTTGGTGGCAACGCCAACAGTAGGTCTCGCCGGTGCGAATCTCCATGCGCTGCCGGAGCGTCTTGTCCTTGTCCGGATGAATGACGGCATCAACCGTGATAGGGACATCGGGAATGGTCCCGGCGAGGAGCTTTTCCCGGATCCACTTGCCCCGGTGGATCGGGTCGGTCTCCAGGTTCTGGGAATGAGCAATGAGCCAGGCGGGGTGGGTGAGAATGCCCTTCCGGTTGGGGATCTTCGCGGGCTGCTGGCCGGGGTAGTCCCAGGTCCGCCAGTCGAGGTTCCAGTAGGTCGTGACCTGTTCGCCACGCATCTGCTGTCCGGACCGCCCGAGCACCGGGCCGCCGTGCCAGAATCCCATCCCGTTTTTCATGTAAGGCAAAGCGCCGGATTGGCCTTCGCTAAAGTGCAGCTCAAGCCCGGTCATCATTCGCTGGAGTTTCTTGAGGATCTTGGGGTAATCGCCTTCTTTCTCACGTTGAAACTCCCAGTGCTCTCTCAAAAATGCCTCGTGCGGAGCAACGTCTTTCGGCTTCCATTCCTGCCAGTCTTTGTCTTTGAATCTTTCGTAGATTGCTCTCAGCGATTCGGACGCGGCCGTCATCGACGCGTTGTCGCCATTGTGAAAAATATAGAACTTATCGGTGGTCAATAACTCCTCAAAGACCCGCTCGTCCTTCTCGAGAATATGTTCGACCAGCATGTCCGTCTCTTCGATCAGTCTGCTGACCGCCTGTTCGTGGCGGCCGGCTCCAAAACGGCTGTCATCCTTGAAAACCTTGAGCGCCTTGGGGTAGCCGAAGAAGTCGCGGAAGAATCGCAGCTTCCGGATCGGCTGGTTCGTCACGCTGGGATTGAGATTCGCCGCCTGCACGGCCTCGTCGACGATCGTCCAATGGTCGCGGATTTTAAGCATGCGGCGTATCTCGCGTTCGTAATCCTCACGCGTATTCAGTCGACCTTCTCGAGCCGCCTTCGCCAGTTCCTCGTCCGGACTTGAATCGGTCAGCGCATAGGCGAGGGCATAACTGGTATCCCTGGGCGACATCATCCGTCGGCCATGCTCATCGGCGGCACCCACTCCAAACTCGTGGCGGTAGGCAAACTCGGTATTCAAGATCAAAGACTCGATCAGCTTGGCAATCGCCTGCTGCCGCTCGAGTTTCGCCATGAACTGCTTGAGCAATTCGCGATTCCCGGCGCGCTCCGATTCACTCGGTGAACGTTCAAAAACCACGGCATACAACTCGTCGATCAACGCGTCGATCCGGGCATCATCGGCACCGGCCGCCGATTCGCGTTCCTTCTCGAATGATGTGGCCCAGTCGGTCAGGCACTTTTCGATGATCGCCTGATAGCTGTCGCCCTTCTTGCGATGCTTCTTGATCGTTGCCGCGATCACTTGCATCTCCGCATCATTTAAGGGCTTGTAGGCTGGAGCCGGGCTACGCTTTTTGGCTTCGCGGAAAATGAGGTCCATGTCCCAGTGATCCCAGAAGACCTTCATCAAAGTGATCCGGTTCTGGATGCGATAAGCGGAGATGCCTTGCCTGCCCCAGTCGCGTTCGGCTTGCAGGATGATCTTTTCATAGTCTTCGCGCTGGTCGTCCAGATAAGGTGCCCAGGCAGACCCCTGCTCATCCTTGATCACCTTGGCCGGATCCTCGGTGACTTCGTAGGGCGTCTTCTTGTAAGTCACAATACTTCGAAAGACCGCATCGACGTCTTGCTTGTCCATCCCGTTGAGGAACTCGGAGCGTTGAATGCGGTATGTTTTTTCCCCGGGGAACTTCCTTTTCCGCATGCCCGGGAAGGGAATCTCCACACGCTTAAGCTTGGGCAAAAGGGCCTCATGCTTATCGCTATAAATCTCCTGAAGCAGGTGATCCATAAACTTGTCGGTGGTCAGGAAGTCTTCGCGTGACCGCAGAATTTCCCGGTGGCGCAGCTCGTCCTGCATCAGCGCATACATCGCCGGGTACTGCGTTTTCATCGTAGACTCGGAAGTCATATGGCCCGCGATCCGCTTGGCATTGCCCACAATCGTCAGCAAATGCCCGGTGGTGAGGCGTTTGTGCATGGAGTAGCGCACGCCAACCGACTCAGGCAGAAGAAAGGGATTCGTGATCGTCCTTCGGAACTTGTTGCCATGTTCCGTCTTCGGGCTCCAGTGGATCCCGCTGTCACCCCGGACGTTGTGGGTCGTGCCGTAGATTTTCCGGGTCGGCTTGTAGTCCAAAAGGCGATTCGTTTTCTCGCTGAAGATATACTCGCTGATGATCCAGCGTCGGTCGTGGGTGTAGGCGGGAAGGTCGGCGTGCTTACCGGAGAAAAGGTCCTCATGCCTGACCACATTGCCATACTCGAAGCGGGCCAGTTTTTCGGCCAGCGCCTTGGCGGCATCGCCTGTTAGCTTGCTGTCCAACCACTGCAACAGAAGCTTGCGTTCAGCCTCGCTGGGCTGGTCGGCCTTTTCCGGCGGCATGTCCTCGAAGTGAACGGCCTCTTTGGCCAAGGCATAGAGCTTTTGCAAATCAACCGGATCGATCGTTTCCAGCGCATCGAGCCGAATATCGCCCTTCTGTTTGTCCGGTCCATGACAGGAGACACAATGGTTCTCCATCACGGTCAAAGCCTGATCGTGCAGTTGGGTTGGATTCAGCTTGATCGGAGATTCTTGCGCTTTTGCTGCAATCAGTCCCGCCAGCACCGCCGCGACGGTGGCCCCAGCCAGGTTGAAAGCCGGGCTCCGGTGCGAGAATATGAAAGAAGCAAGATCCATGTTTCTCTGAATACTGCGCGAAAGATGCCATTATTCCATTCATCTTGTCTGGAATCTTTGACTCGTCCAAACCCGGAGGCCGTGGGCTGTTTCCAATGCTCCAAATTGAAAATGCTACTTATCGGCCTTCACGAAGTGGGCTCACATTGTGAAAGGACAGGTCATTGGGCAATTAGGCAAAAAAGGTAGGGGTTTATTCGGGGGGCGGTTTTTGCTTTGGTTAGCACTACCGTATTTTTGAAATTTCCCACGGAATGGGGCAGCCTTTGACTTGAACGCTGTCATGGCGATAGTGGATGCGGGTCCATTGACCTTTGATCGGAAATCGGATCTCCATCCATTCCCACGCTTTTGGGAGGGCGGGCCGGAGGGTGAGCTTCTTTTCTGGAAGGGAAAGGTTAAGGCCTCCCATCCCTTCGAGGTAGAGGAGGATCTTGCCAGCGTTGAAGTTGGAATATTGATCGCCGAAGAGGGTGAGGTCCCGCTCGTAGGCTTCGGGAGCGACGGGTATTTTCCACTCGTTGTGGTAGTTATAGTTTGAAAGGTGATTGAGTGTCAATTCGGTGGCTTCGTCGTGGAGACCTTGGCGAAACATGCCGTCGAGTGTGAAGTATGCGGTGTCCGGGGTGTAACCAAAGGAGTGATCGACATCGGTTGCGAAGGTCTGCATTGACTGCTTCGACATCGCGAGGGGGAAGAATTCACCGTAGAATCCATTTTTTCGATCGAAGGCCCAGGCCCGGACCATGGCCCTGGCATATTCCTTGGGGAAGTGGGGAGAGCGCATGGCCCAAAAGGCGTTGGTCATGAGCATCTTGTTTTTTGGGGCTGCAAAGTAGTTGGGCACCCCGTTCGATTCCCAACGCTGATCGAACATGAGCCGGATGTGAGCTGGATCTCGGCGAATGATTTCCTGCCAGTGTTTCACGTCCTCATTCTTGCCCAGGACGCGGGCCATTTTCTCAAGAGTTTCGGCGACTTCAAATTGGTTCATGGCGAATCCAGCGAGACGTTTTCGGAAGAGTTTTTCGAAATGATCCTCGTATGAATTGCGGAGGAATTCGAGATCGCCGGTGTGTTGATAAATTTGCCAGGCACCGAGAACGTGCTCCGAGGTTTCATTTCCGTAGGCACCACTATGCCAGGCGATACCTTTGTTGTCTGAGATCATGCGGGTGCCGTTTGGCTCTTCCCGGAAGCGATTGTTCCTGGTCAGGTGTTTCCAGGTCAGGACGTTGCCGTAGGCGTATTTTTTCTTATTGTTCGTCCACGAACCGACTTTGATTTGGAAGGCTGCATCGTAGCGGTGCATTCCTAAAAAATTATTTACGGCGGTTTGGGTGTGGCCTTCGAGTTCCCATCCTCTTCCCACCTCAATGTGATACATGAACTGGAGGGACCAGAGATAGTAGTAGATGTCGACGAACTTGTCATCCGGGCAGCGGAAGTAGGGGGCTTCCTCATTGAGCTGCCGGTTCATCTCGGAGGTCTTTGCTGAAAGCGCGGGCCGGTGGGTGCGGATTATCGCGGTGGCGGCTTCAATTGCGGGAGCTTCATCGTCGTGCATGGCCCAGGAAACGACGGTGCCTTTGTTGTCGCAGGGGACCGAGAAGGAATACCGTTGGATGCCATTTTTGTCCTTCTTGGTGGTCAGGGTCTTGGCGAAATCACGAGAGGAACTCATCGCGGTGCTCATACCGGAGTAGAGGGACGGACCAACCCTCTCGGGGCCATTTGGGTCAGGGCGTGCTTTCATTGTTCCGCCTTCGGAAATCACGAGGGTATTCTTTACGAGTCTGATCGAGGCCGATGAAGAGACGCTGTTGCGAGTGTAGAAGCTGTTTCCGGTGAATTGAAGGATCACAGGTTTTGCGGACGTGATGATCGAGGCGGCAGCATCATTGGCCGCGATAAATTTTTCTTCCCTGATCGTCACACCCGCGATGTCGTATTCGCAGATCATTTTGTCGGGGCGCCAACGCATGCTGGTTGGCTTGGGATGTTTATAGGTTTTTCCGTCGACGATGACGCTGCCGTAGAGAACGCGTGTGTCTTTATAGAATTCCCAACTCAGAAAATCGTTTCCTTTTCCAGTGTTCCCGGTGCCGTTGATCCCGCTTTCGAGGAGGGATGCTCCCCGGCTGCGGAGATCGTGATGAAAAGGATGGGTGAGGCCAATCGTTTCGTCTTCAAAAGGCTTCCAGCTGGCGTGATAGCCGCCGACGTAATAGGTCACATTACCCGCGAGAAAGCCGTGTTTTCGCCCTTGGATTTCTTGCTCGAGTCGTTCGCAGTAGTCAGTGAATTCGGGCTTCTCAACGGCATTGAGGAAATCAGCGAAAGTCAGACCGAGAATAAACGCCAAGGCAGTGCGCACGATGGGGAGGAACATGAACTTTAAGGAAACGATGAGAACCATTTGAAGTCTTTCGCTATTGTCGCTGGATTTTGAGATTTTTTGAGCGACTCCGTCCTCAGGAGAAAATCAGGGATTACCATGAAATCGCGATTGCGTCATGGGGCGGTTCTGCTAAGAACTTTCTGTCGCAGGAGTTCTACGATTCATCAAGGATTTCGGTGACATCTTACCCACTTTTACTGTGTAAAAGCCGCTGTAGCTCAGGGGTAGAGCAATTCACTCGTAATGAATAGGTCGTCGGTTCAATTCCGACCAGCGGCTC
>JAUIGV010000069.1 GCA_030432565.1 Verrucomicrobiia bacterium
CAGCTCTTTACGATGATGCACTACTACCTCCTGCACAGGAAAAAAAGCACGTCAACCTCAAAAATCCACGAAAAACCCGTGACTGTATACGCCGGGAGAAACAGCATGAGGGTCGGAGACCTACTAGAGGATCTCAAGAAATACCTTGACCACTATTTAGATCTTTCGTCGCCAGACATCGAAAATGTCGCCAGATTTTTCGGTTCGCTAGAATTGGCTTGGCAAATAACGAAGATAAAAATATTGACCACCATGATCCTTTTGAAAGTAGTATCCGCAACCATTTTCGCAGCGTTTATCATGACTTTAGAAGGTTTCGCTGACGAGAAACCGCTCCTGCTCTATCGTAGTGGAAACTTGCGCGTGGAAATGCGTGCTAAGGACGAATATGCAGTGATGCTAGTCAATGACGGAGGGGAGTTTAAGGCAAGTCCGCGCTACATTTTGGCGATCGAGAAAAGCAGAACTGTCCTCGATACGAAGGACTATGAACTTTTCAAATTAGCCCTTTCCTCATTGCCGGAGGGAACCAAGGTCTATGAATACGGGTCGGCTGGTGTACCAAGATCATGGGGACTGAAAAAGAGGAATTTCAACGAGTGGAAAATGGCATTTTTAAAAAATAGAATTATCATCTCAGAAGACAAAAGAGTGACGTCTTACAACGGGAAGAAATTCTAGTTGAGGCGATCCTGTAGGAAGACTTGGTCCGCATGATAAACATTGATTGTGTTTGCAAAGCCGACCAATCCCTCATTCTAGCTGCTACGAATTTGCTTTCGGCGGAAAGGTCGCGGAAACCGGGGACTGGCTTCACACATGGGGGAGAAAGGGGGTTGTTTAATCAGTTGGCTTATCATTGGGAAGTGCTCGATCCAGAAAGAGCGATGGTTTATGTCGGAAGTTTGAACGGGTCGGCAGATTTGACAAAGAGGGAGCGTCTCACGGCGCAGATTTTAAGAGCCTGTGTAAGCTTCCCCGTCAATGGGACATTTGAAAAATAGAGTGTTTGGCGGAGAGGCGATGGTTTTCGGTTTGGGTTTGTTGTTGGCGGAAGACTGCTGGGGGCAGGTTTCCTAAGGATTGATGTGGGCGTTCTTCGTTGTAGGAAGTCATCCAGTGATGAGTGATCTCTCGCACTTCTTCGAGTGATCCAAAAAGATGAGCATCGAGTACTTCCCGGCGGTAGGTCCGGTTGAAACGTTCGATGTAAGCATTCTGAGTCGGTTTGCCTGGTTGGATGTGATGAAGATTGACTTGGTGCTGTTCACACCAAGCGACGAGCTTGGAAGAGATGAGCTCCGGGCCGTTATCACAACCCGAATCTGACGGGGTAAGGGACGACTGTCCTTGAGCTGCTCCAGAACTCTGATGACTCTCTCTGCCGGAAGCGAGGTGTCGACTTCGATTGCAAGGGCCTCACGCACTCCTTCATCGAGAACGTTGAGGGTTCGGAAACGTTTCCCATGGTAAAGAGTATCCTGCATGAAATCCATGGACCAATGGGCATTGGGATGTGGTGGGGCATCGAGTGGTTCCTTCACTCGGGCCGGAAGTCGCTTCTTGGTTCTGCGAGGAAGGTTGAGCCCCATCGCTTTGTAGACTCGCCAAACACGTTTGTGATTCCAGGTGGCACCACGCTGACGCAGCCAGAAGAAACATTTCCAAAAGCCCCACCGCCCGTGCCTGTTGATCACTTCGTTGAGCCGATCAACAATGGGAGCATCGCGAGATGAGCGATCCGAAGGAGTCCGATATCAACTTGAGCTACTCATGCCGCCGGCTTTGCAAGCGCGACTGACCGGGAGCTTTCTTTGCTCCCTAAGCCATGTGACGGCCTCTCGCTTCTCCGTCGGCATCAGAGCTTTTTTTCGATCAGCTCCTTGAGGGCTTCGTTCTCCATGGCCAAGTCGGCATACATCCGCTTGAGCTTGGCATGTTCGGCTTCGATTTCCTTGATGCGTTTGAGCTCGGAAGCGCTCATGCCTCCATACTTGCTCTTCCAGTTGTAGTAAGTGGGTTGGCTGATGCCGTGCTTGCGGCAGATTTCGGCGACCTTGAGTCCGGCATCTGGTTCTTTGAGGATGGCCACGATCTGGCTCTCGCTGAATCGACTTCTTTTCATGGGTTCTTGAGGAATCCTCCCTCATCAAACCTCTACTTTCAATCTCTCCCTCCATTGGGGAAGCTTACAGGCGGATTTGACAAAGAGGGAGCGTCTCATGGCGCAGATTTTAAGAGCCTGGGGATTGGTTGATCATGAAGCGGCGCTCGTTTGGTTTCATGCGCTGGGACAGGAGCGGGAGCTGGTGAATCGGACCTACATCGACCGCGTGGCGAGGATGCATTTTTGCGCAACTGTTTGGAGGATGCGATGGCGTGGGCGCACAATTTTCCCAATGAAAAAATCAAGGCGCGGGCGATTGAAAAGATCGCGGATAATTTGGCAGCCCGTGCTCCGCGTGAAGCGGCGGAGTGGATTCGGGAGTATGCCGGAGACCCGGCGATAAAGTTTGCCTTGCCGTCGATTGCTTCCGATATGATCCGGGCCGAAGGAGTGACGGCTGTCGAAGTAGTCAAGTGGGCGCGGGATTTACCTCCTGGTGAAGGAAGAGGAGATGCCATGGCGGTGGCCGTGGCGGCGTGGGCGAGACTAGAGCTGGTTGAGGCGGGCGAGTTTATTAAACGTCTCCCGCCGGGGAAAGAGCGGGAAGCTGTGGTGTCTCGCTTTACTCCGGCGGTCGCAAGAATGAATCCCGAAGTGGCGATCGAGTGGGCGGAGACAATTACCGACCAAGCGAAGCAGGATGAAACCATGATTAGATCATTGGTGCAGTGGGCTCTCGTTGATCAAGAGGCCGCCAAGAGCCGGATGGAAACGGCGGAGGTGACGACGGGGGTGAGAGAGGCGATTTCAGAGAGTCGGTATTTTGGAAATAGCGAGGATTGGTCCGAAAGGAACTGTGCTTTATGGATATCCTTCACAGCGGATTTCGATTTGCAATCTGAGGAAGGCGCGGTCGTTTTCAGAGAGCTGGTCATTAAGTCGAAAGCTGCTCCATTGGTGCGTGCCCGGAACGGGAGGGAGGGCCGGAGGAGTTGCGGTAAAGGAAGTGGGTTCGGCCCAGTTGATGAGATCAACGGATCCTTGTTCACGGTAAAGGAGCTCGCCGACACGGTAACCTCCGGCAGTGAGGTGTCCGCCGTTCAGGCGGGGATAGCTCAGGGTTAGATAGCTTGAACTGTCACCTGCGCTGAGCTTCGTCGAGGGAAGGCTGCCTGGAAGATCTGCTCTGCTTCCCAATGCGAATTCGAGGAGGTTGGACAAGCCGTCCAAGTCGAAATCCTGTTCAGGTCGATTGTAAGAAGCGGGGAGATTGCTGGTGTTGGCCCAGGCGGCATAGCCGGGGAGATCGACGATTCTCAGCATGAACCGTATCACGTATCGATTTCCGGTGTCCGCATCACCGAAGGTGAGAGTCACGGGATGGGCTCCTACGCCGAGTTGACTCATTGTGGCGGGTGTGAAGTTGATTGCACCACCGGCGATGACGTTACCGTTGAGCAGGATGGACCAGACGGGATTTTGGGGATCTAAAATTCCTTCTGGAATCAGTGCCTCGAGGAGAGGAAAAAAAGGAACGCCAAGTGGCACGGTCATCGGCTCGCCATTGAGCTGAATGAGTTCACCGGGATCTGCCGGGTCAACAATCACTGGTCTGGGATTAGCGGTGGAAAGAACTACCGAAACGATGTCGTCTTGCACCTCTCCGTCGGGGGCGGGACCGTTGGGTCCCAGGTTTGGATCTGTGCTGATGCGGCAGCGGAGGGCAAAACTCTCGTTCCAGTTCAATAGGCCCGGCCAGGGAACGACAGTATCGAAGGTCGCGACGACCTGTTCGACGGAACCATCACCCGGGATGATGGCGGTGAAGCGCTCGCCGGGATCAATGAAATCGCCGTCTCGATTGGTATCCATGAAGGCGTAAAAAGTGGCATCTAATCCCGTTGTGTTTTCAACTGCTTGGGAGATAGCCATAGCGAGCTCAAATTTGGAATGATCGGCACCCAGGGGATTTGGGGTGTAGCTTTGATTGATCACGGCAGTCTGAAGTAATAGGTCATCGTGGTTACCATCGGTGTCATCTCCAGTTGCTTCTGAGTTTGGTTGGCCGTCTGCTTCGGGATCCACGTGACGGTCGGGCGAACCGGAATCGTTGATGATCGCCAGACCCGGAGTGATGAGATGGCTGGGTCCGTTGTCGATGGCCAGGGTTTGGTAATCGGGAAGGAATCCTCCGCGATCAAAGTTCCCGGCCCGGTTGCCTGGACAACGGTCGGGGAGGTCACCCCAGTCCACCCCGGCAGTGACGATGAACACGTGATCCTCCACCTCGCCGTCGTTGAGCGAAGCTTGGTTGGGATTGTCGATCATGAGCGGATCGGTGGAGATTCGGAAGCGTGTGGCGAGCGAAGTTCCTACCGGGAGCTCCGGTGGAATGGGGAAATCGAAATCAATCGGGAGTTGAGCTGTTCCAGTCAGCACGGGTTGGGCTTGGCGTTCTCCGGGGTCGGCAAAGCTTCCGTTTTGATTGAGGTCAACGGCGGCACGAAGGTAAGCTCTGTCTGCCGTCTGGTTTGTGGTGGAAATAGTGAAGGTCGCCGTGAGTCCGGGCACGAGTTGAGACACGCTTACGCCATCTTCATCGTCGGGAGAACCATCGATGTCGTCACCGAGTGCCGAGGCGTGAGATCGGGCGTTGGGTTCCCCATCGACGGTCTGCCCGAGATAGACCGGACGCCCAATTCCATGACGGGGGCCGCCGTCGCTCAGGTTGGTGCGGTAGTTGTTCGGTCCGGTGCTTGGTCCGATGTCGGAGAGATCGCCGTAGTCAAAATTTTCGAAGAGCTGGATTTGCCAGTCTTCGACTTCGCCATCGATGGCGACACCGGTGGGCTGATCGAGGGCGTCCAAGTCTGTGGTCAGGCGGAGGCGAATGAAGGAAAGTTCGCCTACAGGATTTCCTCCAACTACGCCGGTCGGGACCGGGGGGAGGTTCACCACGATTTGTTGAACGGCAGCAGCGCTGGGAACATCCACGATGGCGAATTCCACGGCATCGGTTTTGAAGACGCCATCGCGATTCCAATCAATCCAAACGCCTAATTTGGCGAGGCTCCCGGTTTGGTTGGTGCAGTCGACGATGAGCTTATAGCTTTCGCCTTCCAAGAAAGTGAGAGGAGATCCGATGAGGGCATCTTCGTCGTCAAGATTGTCCAGGTCATCGCCAAGTGCGGCAATATCAGGGATGCCATCAGCTTCATCATCCGGCCCGAGATTACCCATGAACAGAGTGGGGATGACTCCGTGGGAAGGGCCGTTGTCGGCGCTTTTAGTGCCGTAACTTGATGGTGCGTCGCCATAGTCTTTGGCGGGAGCGGAGAGAGTGAATGTCAGAAAACAAATGCTGAGGCTGAGAGTGGTGAAGAGTTTCATTGGTGGGTGGAATGGGGTGTCCTTTCTCCCAATGAACTGAAATGGCGGTGAACGTTACACGATCTGCGTACGGACAATCTGTGTATCAAGACGATTTTTCATTTGAAGGCGACGAGCAGCATTCCGTGCTTTGGGCGAAATCGCTTTTTCGTGACCCCGGACCTACTATTTCGAGTCCTGGTAGAGTGCTTGTTGTTCCTCATGTTCCTTGAGGTAGTACTCCTTGAGCCTTTCCTCGCTGAGAAGGGGGATCCACTCGTCGACTGAAGCTGGGGCAATCCACTCGAAGTTTGAGATGAAATGCTCGATCATGGAATCTCGTCCCCGCCCCGGTGTTTGCTCCCTGACCCATTCCGAAGCGCCTTGAAGATCGACGTCTGCCCAGTATTGAACGAGGTCGCGATAATTCGACGAAAGTCCCCATTGATCTTCAAGCGACGAGAGAAAGGCGAAGTATTCGTCGGCCTGATTGCGGGAATATATAGGAATGCTGGTCTGCAGGAGGAGCTTAAGTTGCTCCTCTTTACTTTTGGCAGGGCCTGCGTGGGCTCGCGAAAACTGTTCGATTCCTCCAAGCCCGCCAATTCGATAGGCTTCGCGGGCGATTCTCCGGCGTAATGACGCAGAAGTGTAGTGATCGTCGGGCAGAGTTCTGAGGAGCTTGGCGTAAGGCATCGCCTGTTCCAGGGAGGTGAAGCGGATGAGAGACCCCTCGCTGGGGAGATAGCGTTTCTCCGGTGCTTGAAAAAGGAAAGACCGAATCATCTCCTCGGGATTGTTTCGCAGGAAATATCCCATCATCTCGCGCTGGATATACTTGAAGGGGTATTTTGCTGATTTGAGATCAGAATCAGGAATGCTCTTGTAGTAGACCTCGGCAGCGGTGCTGTCTCTGCGCAAGAGTGCTTGAAAAGCGGCCCGAGTCCTGATGGCCCATGCACCATAGCTGATATCTCGAAGGCTTTCTTCGTGCAAAAGATACCTGGGATCCGCCTCAAGAAGAATGAGCTGGCAAGCTTGGTAGAGAGAGTAATGCTTCGCGTGGGTGTCCCCAAGCCGGGTTTCCCTATCGTTCGCCGGATCTTGCGGATTCGTTTTTTGAGGCGGCCGCGGAGGTCCTGACTTTGGGATTGGGCATTCGACGGTCGGGAAGCGCCGCGCTCGATGTCGCCTATGTGGCGATGGGCTGGTATCAGGGTTTTTGGGAAAGCGATCTCCAACCCTATGACATTGCAGCAGGGCTCTTGATGATGGAGGAGAACGGCGTCGCTATCAGCAATGAACGTGGTGGGGCCTTCAAGATGTTCCATGACCGGATCCTGGTGGCAGGATTTCCACGCGTGCACGAAAAGCTTCTTGAGAAAGTAGGCGAGGCCTACCGGGCTGATCCAAGATAGCGAAGAGTCGGCCGGAAATCCCGGACAGCCAAGAAGCTGCCGTGCTGGAGGTGACCATAGCTTGCAGTCTTTTGCCGCGGACGCTCGTCGGAAGAGGCCGCACGGTGCTTCTGAAACACCGTCAGGTTGAATCCCACAAAGATCTCAAAATCTGCCCCGCTTATTTATTATATTTATTGGCATATTTTTTTATACTGGCAGCTAAACCTCATGCAGGCGCTTTCTTTGTGAGGCAATCCGACCCAATGAGCATCGCACAATTGACGGGCTCATCCACCTAGTATAAAGATAAGTTCGACAAAGAACGATTTTATCATGCGTCGATTCATAGCAAAAAGGTCACTCCTCCACCGATCCCTCGTGGTGATTTGCTGGCTCACACTGACGGCCCTGGCATACTCTGACGAGTTCGGGCTCTTTACTTACACCCTGAGTGATGACCAGGAGAACATCGTTATTACCGATTACCCCATTGACGCGGAAGGCCCTGTCACTATCCCATCTGAGATCGACGGAAAACCTGTTACTGAAATTGGAACACTAGCATTCGCATCATGCAGCAGTATTACGTCCATTTCCCTTCCAAAAACTCTCAATAGCATTGGCTCCGACGCATTCCTCGGTTGCCGCAGCTTGACCTCTTTTTCTACCATGCCTGGCAGTGTTAGTTACGAAAGTATCGACGGAGTGCTTTTTTCTACCATGCCTGGGCCTGGCAGCGTGAGTTACGAAATCGACGGAGTGCTTTTTACAACAAAATTTTTTCACTTGGTGCGCTATCCTGAGGGCAAGCTTGCAGACGAGTATACCGCCCCGTCCACCACCCAGATCATTAGCTTTGGAGCCTTCAAAGATGTCACCGCTCTATCTAGAATCAATCTCCCTCCCACCATATCCACAATCCAACGTGCGGCATTTTCGGGATGTTCCAACCTCCGCGAAATCAATATTCCGGAAGCACTCACCAGCTTGGGCGCTGTCTTTCAGAACTGCACCAGCCTAAGCAACATTATCATCCCTGAAGGAGTTCGTAGCATCGGAACAGAGGCATTCCTAGGATGCTCCAACCTTGCCACGATCAGTCTACCGAATACATTAATATTTCTTAGATCCGACGCGTTTGCCGGTTGCTCGAGCCTAACACAGCTCCATCTTCCAGCAGGATTGAGTTACATTGAAGGATTTACATGGAACTCCTCCAACAAACATCCATTCTCCAGCTGCGAAAACCTTCACTCATTCTCAGTGGATCCGAGCAACGAAGACTATCACAGCATCGATGGTGTCCTGTTTAATAAGGATGCTTCCCGGATCATTCTATACCCACCCGGTAGAGCAGAAGCAACATACGAGATCCCCGATTCGGTCACAGCAATCGGGGGGAAAGCGTTCCATCACTGCGAATCTCTCGTCGAAGTTATCCTCCCGGAAAATATGGTCTATCTTAGGTCATCAGAACCATTTGATTTCTGTGACAATCTGAATTCTATATCGATCGGAGCGAATGTTGCGCGTGTTTCTGAAACAATTTTTTCAAACCTTTCAAATCTCCAATCGGTCAATGTTGCCTCTGAAAATCCCTATTTCTTTGATATCGATGGAGTTCTCTTCTCGAATGCTGGAACGTTTCCCGGTTCCCCCGATCCACCGAGTCCTAACCGCCAATTGATCAGTTACCCGAGGGGGCGGGTAGGGCCTTACGCTATTCCAAATGGGACTGAGTCCATCTTTGGATACGCCCTAGGTGACGCTCTCTCCACCAGGACCCGGGGTCCTTTCAATGGTAGCGATCATCTCACTACTCTAACAATTCCAGCGAGCGTCACCGATATTCAAGCAGGTTCACTCAGCGAGTGCCCAAACCTCGAAGCCATTCATGTCCTGCAAGGGAATCCAACCTATTCCAGTCTCGAGGGAGTTCTTTTTGATGCTTCGAGGACAACCCTCATCCGTTTTCCAGAAGGCAAAGCTGGCAGCTACACCATTCCAGATGGAACTGCTTCAACAACCGGACCACTCTTCCTTGGATGGGAGGGCAACACTCTGGGAGTTCCTGCATTCTTAAACTGTCGCAAACTCACCTCCCTCACCGTTCCCGAAAGCTTGATCAGTCCGGATAGCCGCTCGATGCCGTGGGAACACAACGACGTCATGTCATTAAAATCAGTCATCTTCACCGGAAATGCGACAGAACATGTTTCTGACCTTCTTTCCTCGCTTAGGGAGAAACCTACCGTCTACTTTTATAAAGGGGCCACCGGATTCACCGAACCTGAGTGGCGAGGTTATCCCTCAGTGATGATCGACCCGGATACCCATCCGGCCGCGACCTGGCTGATTCAAAACAACCTCTCCCACGATACCGACCTCAACAGCGATCACAACGGTGACGGAACGAGCCTTCTCCTTTCCTACGCGTTTAACCTCGACCCAAGCAATCCGGGCCCCGGAATGCCTGGGCCTGAAATCGATCCAAATACCGGGGACCTTTCCATCTCCTATCAGAGCGACCAACCTGGCGTTTCCTACCGTGTCGAAACGAGCTCGAATCTCACCGATTGGACCACCGATGGAGTGACGATTTCTGAGCCTGATGAATTGAATCGCCGCACAGCTTCTACTGGCCTGACCCCGGAAAATTGGACAATTCAAAAATGTAGATTTGGTGGTAGAAGCAAATCGAAAAAATGAAGAGAAGTCGCTTTAGCGAAGAACAGAAGGTCCGCATCCTGGAAGAACTCAGGGG
>JAUIGV010000032.1 GCA_030432565.1 Verrucomicrobiia bacterium
CCGGCAAAAACCTGTCCTTTGAAGTCAACGTCGCCAATAATTGTCTTCCCGGATTTATCATCGATGGTCGGATTAATAATAATTCCTTCAAAATTGGCGGTTTCATTCCTGTGAAGATCAAATTTGGAATCGTCAGATGTCAGCCAAATCACATTGCGCCGATCGAGATTATTTAGGGTCACCGAAGAGCCACCCGTGAAAATGGCATCATTGGCGATCCGGATTACGAGAGTATCATTGAATCCCTCCCGACCGTTGAGCACGATATCGTCTTGATCCATTGCAATATCATCAAAGTCGAGAATCGTGAAAGCGGTCATCGTTTGATAAGTAAACGGCCCGTCCATATCGCCCAGGTAGGTTCCCGTCATCTCATTGAGACAAGCAATGTAGTCTGTAATCTCTTGATTCGCAGTATTCACGACATCGTCAGTCGACATACCTAACTCGTAAACCGTTGCTGCCGGAGGCAGGGTCGCGCCGTTATCAAATTCATTAAAAGTTGAGTGCCGGTAGATCTCGGTGTTGCTACCGAAGAAAACACCTTGTTGGATCCTGGTGTTGCTATTCTCACCGATCCCTAAAATTCCATTGAAATTTGTAGCACCCTCCGTGGGTTTGGTGTTTTTGATCTCTAGAGCCGCCTCACCTCCTTCCGGGGCACTCAAAAGAAACAAGTCAAAGCTAGCTGCGGTCGCTCCAAGAGACACAATGCTGACAGCGGCTGATCCAGAGAGGGCGGAAAGACCACATGAGAGGAGCGCGAGATACTTGATTTTATTCATCTAATGGATGGGCGTCGGAGCGAGGGGCCGAGGGGGCGGACAGGAATGGGAAAAAACTTTCGTAAAGTGGCAGGAAAATCCGACGACACTTCTTTTTATATTTTTTTACGACAAACCCAAGGGAAATCTAATTTATATCACTAAACACTTAGATTTTTCTCTTTTTTTAATCTTCTATCCATTTGAGTGCAAGTGGCTTGTTTTATTTTATAATCGGAAACTATCAACCTGCGCTATTTGACGTTTTTATAAAAAAACCGAAACTCCAAGGCGTTTTTCCTCATCCGACAGTTGGAAAAATACTGAGAGACTCCTTCAAACAACTGAAATGCTATTTTTTCAGCCATACTTTGGTGGGTAATTTTGGGAGCAGCCTGAAATTGCAAGCAGTCGGACCGAGTCCAAAAGAACAGTCCTCGTGGAACGTCTTCCTAAAACAAGCCCACAGCCCCGGCGGACCGCGGCGAAACATTCTAAAAAGACCATGGTGGACGCCATCTTGCAGGGGGCTGATTCAGGGGGGCGGACCCGCATTATCCTGATTTTTTATGAAATTCCTGAAGCCGGGACGGGGCATGGGTGCTGTTCATGGTGATGCAGGGCAAGGTCCAAAGAGGGTTGAAGCTCATCTGAGGGGACGGGGGCTACATTTGCTCGTATTGCCAAAGCGAAAGAAGACACCCCAGCGCCCGGATCACCTCAACCCGGTCAAGTTCGAAGACAGACGCCAACGATCTGCCGAGTGACCATTCGCAAATCAATCTCCCGGCAAGAAAGTCTTGCTTCCTCGCTTTTCCGAGGGCATGCAGAACTCGTTATGTCATCTCAACTTGATAGCCTGAAAGAACTCACGACCGTCGTTGCCGACACGGGAGACTTTGCCTCGATGCAGGAATACCAGCCGCAGGACGCGACTACCAATCCGTCGCTGATCCTTCAGGCTGCCAGCAAGCCCGAATACAAATCCATCGTCGAAAAAGCCGTGGCCGAAAACAAGGATTCCGGACTCTCCGGGGCCGCTTTGGTTGAGGCTGTGATGGACCGGGTCCTCATCCTCTTCGGTCTCGAGATTCTCAAAATCGTCCCCGGCCGGGTTTCCACCGAAGTCGACGCACGCCTCTCCTTTGACAAGGACGCCACCATTGCCAAGGCCAAACAACTCATCTCGGCCTACGAAAACGAGGGAATTTCCCGCGACCGCATCCTCATCAAGATTGCCTCCACCTGGGAGGGAATCAAGGCAGCCGAGGAACTCGAAAAGGAAGGCATCCACTGCAACCTAACTCTTCTCTTCGCCTTTGCTCAGGCTGTGGCTTGCGCCGAAGCGGGAGTCCAACTCATTTCCCCTTTCGTCGGTCGAATTTACGATTGGTATAAGAAAGAGACCGGTGAAGAATATAGCGGCGACGATGATCCCGGGGTCCAATCTGTCACCAAAATCTACAACTATTATAAGAAGCACGGTTACAAGACCGAGGTCATGGGTGCTTCTTTCCGAAACACCGGACAGATCACTTCACTGGCCGGTTGCGACCTACTCACGATCTCACCAGGACTCCTGGAAGAACTGCAGAATACCGACGGGCCTCTCGAGCAAAAGCTCAACGAGGACTCTCCCGAGTGCGATTTGGAAAAAATCTCCCTTGATGAAAAAGCCTTCCGCTTTGAGTTCAACGAGGACGCCATGGCGACCGAAAAGACCGCTCAGGGCATCCGCGCCTTCTCAGCCGACATCGTAAAGCTTGAGAAGCTGATCGAATCGATGATCTAGAAGCCTCCCGGTCATTTCAAAAAGCCTGCATCGCCTGATGCGGGCTTTTTTTGTAGTCTTTTCGCAATGAAACTCTCTGCGCTCATCGCAACCTTCATTCTGGGTGTTGGTTTTGGAACACTGCTCTTACCCACCTTATCCAGCACCCGCTGTCAGTTGCGTGACTCTTCACAAGGCCAGGAAACCAATGAAGTGACCTTGTCCCTGCTTGGATCGATCACCGGAAAGAAATTCCCTCTCAAAAAAGTCATTTCCGAAACGAGCGGTGCAATAATCCTGGAACCAAATAATTCCCACCAGCCTCTCCTGGAATTGATTCATTCCCTGGCCATGGAGGTTTCAGCCAAATTCAGCGAACCCAACTCCCCGGCACACGAAAAACGTCGTATCAACGAAGTCTCGGCCCTCTTTGAAGATGCCCTCCGAATTAAGATCGACGCGCATCCCGACTTCGCCTGCGACTTCCCTAAAACCCAAGCAGGAGAAGTCCAGCGCTCCGGATATCCAGATCTCCGCGTCGAGCATCTGCCAACCGGCGCAGTCGCCTACCTTGATCCAAAACTCTTCGAGGAAACATCCATCAAGTCGAGCTTCCGTACCTTCTACTTCGAACCCTCCCCGGAAAACGCCAAAGTCACCGAGGACGCTCTCCATCTTCTCATCGGATTCCCACACGACGGCAAGACGCAAAAGTGGACTTTTGGAAAACCGCATCTGGTCGACCTCTCCCGTCTAACGGTAAAGCTAAAAACCGAGTTCTCGGCTTCCAATCGGGATCTCTATCAGGAAGCAAATTCCGATTAGTCTTGGAGGCCGTCTGAAAACCTTAGTTTGCCACAACAAAATACAATCCCAGGTCCACCAAGAGGCAAACCATAACAAGACTGCGAAGGCGGAGGCCTCCTGAACGAATGGAGAGCGCGATCAACCCGGAAATCACGGAAGTCAGGAGAAGGGCAAAAAAGATGACGACCAAGTAAAGGACGAGCATCAAACGAGGGCGGGTGTCATGTAAATCAATCAGAGACAATACCGCGTAGCATAGAATCCCTCCAAAAGTGGCAATCACCGCAACTCTTGCTGTGAGGCCTCGATTTTTCATGTTCTCAGTTGTCACGGAGCTTTCAACTGGCCCTCACCTCTGACCCGATACTGATACGAGGTAAGCTCACGGAGCCCCATCGGTCCCCGCGCATGAAGCTTGTCGGTTGAAATTCCGATTTCAGCTCCAAAACCAAACTCTTCGCCATCACTAAACCGGGTGGAAACATTATGGAACACACAGGCCGAATCAATCTGACGGAGGAACGCCTCCGCCGCGGTCTCGTCCCTCGTGATAATCACCTCGGTGTGTTGTGAGCTATACTCATTAATGTGATCGATGGCCGCCTTCATCGAAGGGACCACTTTAACGGCCAAAATATAATCCAAATACTCCGTACTCCAGTCTTCATCAACGGCAGGCCTGGCTTCAATGATGGCACAGGTTGCAGCATCACCACGCAACTCGACATTTTTCCCGGCCAGTGCCGATGCCACCTTGGGGAGAAATTCCCCTGCAATTGCTTCGTCGACCAAAAGCGTCTCCAGAGCATTGCAAACGCTTGGTTTTTGGGTCTTGGAATCCACGACAATTTTTACCGCCATTTCCTGATCGGCATCGGGGTGAACATAGGCGTGACAGATGCCATCGTAATGCTTGATGACGGGCATTCTGGCAAGCGAAACCACGGTCTCGATCAAACCCTTCCCGCCTCTTGGAATGATCAAGTCAAGATACTTGTCCATCCCCGCCATCACCGCCACGCTCTCTCGATCAGTGAATGGAATGAGCTGAATCGCCCCATCGGGAAGACCGGCTCTTTCGCCACCCGATTGCAAGGCCTCGGCCAGCGCCCGGTTCGAATGAATGGCCTCGGAACCTCCCCGCAAAATCGTGGCATTGCCCGACTTCAAACACAAAACCGCGGCATCGCTGGTTACATTCGGACGGCTCTCGTAAATGATGCCAATCACCCCGATGGGAACGCGAAGTTGTTGAATGCGAATTCCGTTGGGACGATCCCATTCACCCAATATCTCACCCACCGGATCCGGCAGGGTGGCCACTTTTTCGACACCAGCGGCCACTGCCTCGAGCCGCTCCGCATCAAGCCTCAGACGGTCCAGCATCGCCGAAGTCAGCCCACGTTCCCCACCTGCGGCGAGATCCCTGGCATTGGCCTCGAGAATTTGCGGAGCTGCCTCGCGGATACCACCGGCCATCGCCTTGAGGATTTCATTCTTCTTCTCCTCGGAAAGAACAGCCAGGGCCAGAGCTGCCGCCCTGGCTTTGCGTCCCATTTCGTATACCTGATCCTTGATTTCCTCGTTGGTCATTGGCGGAGAAGCTAACGCCCTTCCGACAAGAAGCCACCGTTAAAAAGAATCATCCTTGGAGAACTTTCTCACCCTCGCTTTTGGCGATCACGAGCGCCGCACAGCTGTCTCCGAAGACGTTCACTGCAGTCCGGGCCATATCGAGTAATCGATCCACCGCAAGAAGCGCCACCACCGCTGTCTCGGCTCCCGGAATCTTGGAACTGGTGAGAATGATCATAATCGCCACCAGGGAAGCGGAGGGGATTCCAGCCACTCCGACGCTCGTTAGCAGGGCGCTTATCACCACCATAAACTGGGCCGCCATGGACATATCGAACCCCATGACCTGGGCCACGAAAATAACCGCAACGCACTCGTAAAGAGCCGTGCCGTCCATGTTCACAGTGGCCCCGAGCGGAATAGTAAAACTCGCGGTTGATTTTGAGACCCCGGCATTATCCTGAACACATCTCATTGTGACTGGCAGAGTGGCAGAAGAGGAGGCCGTCGAAAAAGCAGTCAGGAGAGCCGTTCGCATCGCCTTGAAATGATCCAGCGGATTGACGCCGGCGAGAACTTTGATCACCAAGGGCATGACAACAAAAAGATGGAGTCCCAACGCTAACAAAACCGTCGCAAAGTATTTGAAGAGCGCCTGAAAAATGTCTCCACCCGTTTTATAAACGACAGGAAGAATCAGGGCGTAAACCCCGATCGGAGCCAACGCCATGATCCATTGGGTCATGAGAATCATTACGTCATTCAAGGCAACAAATGCATCGCGAAGTGGTGAAACCTGCTGCAGTGGAAGCCGGGTCATCGCGATGGCGAAAAGCAGACTAAAGAAGATCAGCCCCAGCATCTGCCCGTTATCCATGGCCGCTGCAAAAACATTTGTGGGTACCATGCGAACAAAGAACCCGGTCAGCTGTTTTACAATACCGCCCTGTTCCTCCCCAACAAGCTTCGCTTCCTGAACGGTTTTCAGGGCCGCTTCATCAGCACTACTTTCCTTATGATTCTCAAAGGCCATGCGAATTTTTTCATTGGGTTCGCCGTTGGTAAGCCCGGGCTGAATCACATTCACCAAAACCAATCCCAGACAAATCGCCAGCAAACTGGTCAGCGCATAGAATCCTGCGGTCTTTCCCAAAAGACGGCCAAAGCCCTTCATCCCGTGCAGGCTGGTGATCCCGGAAATAACGGACGAGACGATCAAAGGAACGATGATCATCTTGAGGAGATTCAAGAACAACTTCCCCACATCCGCCGAAAAAGAAACGACGCCATCCACAAAGCCCCCGGCCTGCCCGCCGCTCGCGGCAAGATTCCGAAAAAGGAGTCCGGTCACCGTAGCGAGAGCTAACGCGAGGAGGATTTGCCAATGCGGTTTGATCTTCACGCCGCGACCCTAGGACTTCCGCGCCGCCACACCAAGAAGGAAGCGAACTTGTTGTCGGTGCCCTCCCAGAGCAGGGGCAAAGCGCATCGCTTCGGTCATCGCAACTTTGGAGGCCAGCGTCGTGGCAATGGAGTCGAAAGCTTTTTCACGGGTGGTGACCCGCTCAATTTGCCGGGCACTCCGGGCAGCCAGGGCCGGCTCACTGACCTTGGCAAAACTCAAGGCAACCCGCTGAAAAGTCACATCCCGCAATCCGCTGTTGGAAATCGAGGCTGCCGTCGACAGCGCAGAACTGGCGTCACCTGTTTCAGCAAATACCTCGGCCATCAACCCCTGGGTCCGGGCCTTGTCCCGCGGATTCCCGATCTGCCCAAGTTCACGTTTGGCATCTTGAACAAGCATGAGAGCGAGTCGATCCTGACCGTAACGGGCCTGTGTCAGCGCAACACTGGCGAAGGCCAGCGCCTTCTCCACCGGATCATCAATAAACTGGATCGTGTCGATTGCCCCGGCTTGCTGTCCGTAAATCGCCGCCCGTTGTGCAATCTTGGCATAAGTATTTTCCCTGACCTCAAAATCACCGATCAAGTTGACGATCTTTCGCGCGGAATGAACTCCGTTCAAGCGAACCTCCGCCACCGCCACCGCCTGAAGAGCACGGAACCGCGCATCTTCCTGGTAAATCCGTTGGGCTCGTGCAAGCGCGCCATCCAGATCCCCTTGTTGGATTTGGAGCATTACGAGGGACTCATAAGCCTTCGTCCGCGCGGCAACGGTCTCGATTCGATCCACCGAAGAAGAGGCCACGTTCAGCCCCAGTCGCGCTGCCTCCTTCACAATGACATCCCGCATCACTTCATCTCGAAAAGTGGGGTCATTAATCAGTCCTAAAAGGGCCTCGATCGAGACCTTTCCACCCTTTTCCTGGATGCTTGCAATTCGGGCAACGGTCGAATCGCGTGTCCGCTGGTTTTTGATTTGCCCGAGAAGAGACATCGCTCCGTCGGAATCACCCATGGCCGCCCTCAAGCCCGCCACGGTACTAAAGGCGCGATCCCGCTCGGAAGCGTGGGTGATCGAATTTAATGTAACCAAGGCTTCGTCAAGACCGACATAACGGGCTTCCGCTTCCGCAATGCTGCGAAGAGCAACTCCGCGGGACTGGGCATCTCCCAAACTCAAAGCAAGCAATCGGGCTTCGTCGAACTTCCGGCCGCGGGCATACGCTTTTACCAACTCGGCTCGAGCCAAACTCTTTTCGCGCTCCACCGGAATTCGGGAAATGAGCTCCGTCGCCAAATCGAAATACTTTCCTGAAACGGCATGCTTCACCACCTCTCGAAGGGCCCGGGAGGATTGTGAGGCATCGTCCGGGTCATAAGCAAGCCGACTGGCGCGGTCGAACCAGTACCGGGCCGCCTCCTCATCCCCGGCTCGCTTAAAGGCAAGAGCCACAAGGGAAAGATCAGCCCAAGGAGTCTTGGAATGAAGAGCACGCTCGGCAGCCTCCATGAGGAGACGGCGACGCAGCCCACTGATTTTATTTTGTCTCTCGGCCTCTATCCGTGCCGCAATCTCAGACTCATAATAAGGTTCATCCCCGGCATCCGCCTTCCCTCCGTCAACCGCCGCGATCTTATCAGTTGGGCTCACACGGGGACTTGCTCGTCCACTCGTAACGTCGATCAATGGAGTTTCGCCTTCCACCGAATCGTCAAACACCCCTGAAGCACTGTCAGCCCTTCCACCCGGAACCCGCTGGCTTAGACTCCCACTCCCCTGCCTCGCCTCTTCACGATCGCGTCCCAGACCCAAATCCCAACCCGCCAAGAGAAACAATCCGGCTATTACCAAAACGACAGGAGCCGCCAATGGTGCCAGAGGATGTTCCCGCAGGGCCTTTTTCACGAGGACCTCCTACGATTCTCAATGTGAATAACTTTCAAAAGGTCGATATTTTAGGAATGCCGTGTTTGCTTCTCCCGACCGTCACGCTAGGCTCGCCGCCGTCCCTCGCTCCATTTCATGCGTCGATTCCTCCCGGCCCTCATTTTAACCGTCATCGGCATCGGCCTGGCGGTAGTGCTTGCGTCGCGGGAGGCATCAGTGGTCGGCGATCACCTTGTCGGTTTTCCGGATGATGACAAAACGGCCCATCTTTTGCGACCCGCTGTTCTTTCGGCTCTTTGCCTCGTCCCCGCCATCGCTGCACTTTACTATGGTTTGGCAGGGGCTCTCGATCGTTATCTCATTCGCTCCTTTATGGGTGCGTTCACCCTTTGCTTCACCTCCCTGTTTTCGATTTGGTTGATTGGAGACCTCACCGAAAACCTCCCGGACTTCCGAAAGAGCGGAAACACCTTCCGCTTCATGGGAATGTATTACGGCGCGGCATTCCCGAAGTTTTTCGTCGACTTCGCTCCATTTGGATTGCTTCTCGCCATGCTTTACTCGCTTGGGAAACTTTCACGTGGCCAGGAGATTGTTTCCATCATCCAGACGGGGCGTGGCGTTGCTCGGCTCATTGCGCCGCTCATCGCAATGGGCTTTATGGTTGGCCTCGCGTGCCTCGGCTTTAATTACCGCTGGGCACCGGCAGCACAGGCGTATCACGATGCCCTTCTTGAGGAAGCCAAGATGGGATCGCTCAGCAGGGCCCGCAACGTGGTCTATTTTACCGAAGACAACCGCCGCCTTTGGCTCATTGGCGGCTTTCCTTATGATTATCATCGGGGCGAGCCGCTCAGAAATCTCATCGTTCGATCGTTTTCAGAAGACGGTTCACCGGAATGGCGCCTCCGCGCAGAGAAAGCGGAATGGGACCGCGAGAACAACAACTGGACTTTTCAAGGTGTCTCAAAATGGGACCTGACCCACCGGCTCGATACCAGGGAATCGCCAATCGACCCGGAACGTGACCTTGATTTACCCGATCCCTACGTCGTCGAGGGCTGGAGTGAAACACCCTGGCAGCTCATTAAGCCTGGCTTGAAAGCGGAGGAACTGGGCATTCCCGGACTCTACAGTTGGCTGGTTCAAAATCGCGAATCGGAATGGGGGAACAAGAGACGATTTTTGACCCAGTGGCACTATCGCTGGGCCCAACCCGGGATTTGCCTCGCCATTGTGCTTCTTGCCGCACCGCTGGGGATCGTCTTTAGCAGACGCGGTGCCGCCGGAGGAGTTGCGCTCGCGATTTTCATGTGCGCCGGCATGATGTTCTCGTCGACTGTTTTCCTCTCGCTTGGCGAGTCCGGATATATGCCGCCAATGTGGGCCGCTTGGGGAACCAACATCCTTGCCACTGCGGTGGCATTGGTTCTCATTCAGCGCCGACTCGTCGGACGCCCGATTTATCAAACCCTCAGAAAACTTATCCCCGTATAATTCCACGATATGAAAGAACCATGGAGCATCAAATCGCGGGCCCGTGCATGTGTCGAAAGCGGAACTGCTTTTGAATCAGGCCAAAAAATTCGTGCCGCCATTTTTCCCGATCCGGACTCATCGGGCTACCTCCGCAAAGACTACACGATCGAAGCCTGGGCAAATCGCGAGGACAAGGAAAAGCCTTTCTCCACCTGGATCACCACCTATGAGCCACCGGTGATCGAAGAAAAAGCCGAGGACGTTGTCGATGAAGACCCTGAAACCCTTCTGAAGCGTCTTATTGAAGAGGACGAGGAATACACCGAAAATGCCCGCTATATTCTCGCGGTCATGCTGGAACGGCAAAAACTGCTCCGCGAAACCGACACCCAGGAAATACCTTCCGGGATCCTCCGGGTCTACGAGCATCGCAAAACCGGGGACGTTTACATCATCAAGGATCCGCAAATCCCCCTCTCCGACGTTGACCGCGTTCAAGAAGAAGTCCGCCAACTTCTTGACCCTGATCCCGAACCTGAAGCCGCTGAAAGCACCGGGACTTCTGAGGAAAATGGAACACCCGGGGAAGAATCACCGGAAAGTCCCGAAGACTCCGGGGCGGATTCCGAAGAAGAAGGCGATGCCACCGAATCCGAAAACACCGAAGAAGAGGAATAATGCTCCCTTGGTTTGAGGATCAATTTCCGATCTATCTTGCTCCTATGGCAGGAGTGACGGATGTCACTTTCCGGACACTCTGCAAAGAGTTGGGGGCCGATGTTATGGTCACCGAATTTGTCTCGGCGGAAGGCATCATGCAGGCCGACCATCGAACCCGGAAATACACCACCTTCACCGATGCCCAGCGCCCCGTTGGAGTGCAGCTCTTTGGAGCCGACGGCGAACGGATGGGAGAGGCCGCCAAAAAGATTATCGATTGGAAACAGCCCGACTTCATCGATCTTAATTTTGGCTGCCCGGTCAACAAGGTGGTCTCAAAAAACGGGGGCTCCTCCCTTTTAAAGGACTGCCCTCTCCTGACCGATACCGCCTCGAAAATTGTCAAAGCAGTGGGAGACCAGGTTCCAGTCACCGGGAAAATCAGGATCGGGTGGGATCAACAATCCATCAACGCCCCTCATGTCTGCCGCCTTCTTGAAGACTGTGGCATTCAAGCGATCGCGATTCATGGCCGCACCCGTTCACAAGGATATCGGGGCGAGGCCGATTGGGAAGTCATCGACGAATGTGCCCGCTCTTCCGGAGTCCCGATTATTGGAAACGGGGATATCGACTCGGCTGAAATCCTGAAACACCGCAAAGAGACAACTGCGGTTTCCGGCGTCATGATCGGACGGGCTGCCATGCAAAATCCGTGGATCTTTTCAGAAGCAAAAAGCTTCCTGAAAACCGGAGAACTGCCGCCCCGCCCGAGCATCGCCGAGCGTTGGAGCTTCGTGATCCGGCACTGCCGCCTCGCGGTTGAGTCAGATCGATACGGTGAGGAAAAACACACGCTCATGGCCATGCGCTCCCGCCTGATGACCTACTGCAAGGGATTCCCCGGGGCCAAACCTCTTCGACAACAACTCTCGCAGGTCACCTCCATTGCTGATGTCGAGGAGATTGCAGCCCGCAGCCAAACCCTGCGCGAGGAAAATTGGAATGGAGCGGTGTCGGATTAGTTCCTCTTGTCTGAAAATAAAGAGAGTTGAATTAAAGTCCGGTGGGACCTAACTTCCCTCCCATGAGTGTGCGCCTGACAACTTTCGCGCTCCTTTCCGGAGCCTCCATGCTCTCCGCCGCCACGGTTTCCGAAAGATTGGACCGTCTCGAATCCGAAGTCGCGCAACTTCGAAGCCTTCTGCAAAAAATGGCCGGTGAAGAACTTGCCCGACCGGCCGCGTCCCGCCCTCGAACCGCAACGAAGGACGGCCGAACCCACCGTATCCGTTCCGGCGATTCCTACTGGTCAATTGCGCGGCGCTACAAAACCACGGTGAATGCCCTTCAGGCCGCTAATCCGGGCGTCGATCCGCGTCGTCTGACAATCGGGAAGCTAATCTCTATTCCGGGTGGAGACCAATCTCTCCCGACCCCAGCCTCAAGTGGAACCTATCGCGTCAAGAGCGGAGATATTTTGGGTCGTATTTCAGAAGCTCACGGAATCAGGCTACACCAGCTTCTCAGCGCGAATCCCGGCTTGAATCCCCGCAAGCTCAAAATCGGAACCATTCTCACGATTCCGGGACAGCCATCACAGCCAGCCCCGGTCGCCAACGCCGAGCCAGAGCCCGCTAGGACCAATCCCGGGAAGCCCCGGACTTCGGAAGATCCAAAGCCCGCAAGTCAGCCTGCGGGGCGCCCCAATCCGTACCTTTCAGACACCAACGGGTCCAAGCAGGCGGAAGTTCGGAAGTCAGAGGAAGCAGAACTGGATAAACCACGCCTCGTTGTGATTGAAGAAGACCTTCGCTTTGCCGAGATAGCCGAGCGTTACCAAACAACCGTGGCAGACCTGAACAGACTCAACAAACGCGAACTCAGCCCCAAGCAGATGATTAAGGGCGGATCCCAACTGTATGTCCCGTCACCCTAAAGGCCATTTTGCGATCGCGTTTTAGCAGTCTTGCCAATGGCCAGGACTCTCCCTAGTCTGCTGCAAATGGAGAGTTACGAGATTTTCAAAGGGGCTTTTAAAAACTGCAGTCCAAAGGAGATTGCAAGTGAATTGGGTGTCTCCCTTTCGCTTGTTTACAAATGGGCCCAGGAACAATCTGAAAGCGGGAGTGGTTCCCGAAACCCGCTGGACCGCCTTCTCGAGATCATTCGACTCACACAGGAAGAGAGGATCGTCGAGTGGCTTTGCGAACGCTGCAACGGCTACTTCGTTCGCAATCCGCCCAGCTCGTGTGAGCAGGGGTTTGAAGTTCTTCCTGCCACCAATGAGATTGTCTCCCAATTCTCAAGCCTCCTTTCGCGAATTTCGCAGGCAGCACTTGATAGCTCGATCACCCTCGATGAGGCCCAGGAAATCCGTGAACAATGGGATCGTTTGAAGTGTTTCGGCGAGGGCTTTGTCCGTTGCTGTGAAGAAGGTGACTTTACCAAGATGGAGATCGAAAAAGAAGAAGACCCCGGTCCGCGAAAAACCCTCTATTAGAGATTGGAAATACTTTTTGATCCCCATTGCCCGTTCACTCCGGGCAAGTTATAGGAGTCAGGATGTCGATCGAAGTCCGTACCCGCTTTGCCCCCTCGCCCACCGGCTACCTCCACGTTGGTGGGGCTCGAACTGCGTTGTTCAACTGGCTCTATGCCAAACACCACGGAGGAACTTTCGTGCTCCGTGTCGAAGACACCGACGAAGCCCGCAACACCGAAGCCGCCAGAGCCGCAATTTTTGACGGCATGAAATGGCTTGGACTCGATTGGGAGGGTCCCGGCAATGAAGGGGAATGCGGACCATACTATCAGTCCCGGCGTTCTGATATTTACCTCGAATGGTTTGAGAAACTGGTCGCGGCAGATCGCGTTTACGAAGACGAGGGCGCCTGGCGTTTTCGCTTCGAGCGCAAACCCATCACCATGAATGACATGGTTTGCGGCGAAGTGACCATTGACTATACCGATGAATCGAATACTCCCGACATGGTGGTGCGTCGCTCCGATGGCTCTTTCGTCTTCCACTTTGTCAACGTGGTGGACGACCTCACCATGGGCATCACCCACGCCATTCGTGGCGAGGACCATCTCATGAACACCCCGAAGCACCTTCAACTCTTTGAAGCCTTCGGAGCAGCACCTCCTCAATACGCTCACATCCCCCTCATCCTAAACGGTGACGGCTCCAAAATGTCAAAACGTGACGAAGGGGCCGCCTTGGGAGACTACCCAAAGCAAGGCTTCCTCCCGGGAGCGGTCGTCAATTTCCTCGCTCTGCTTGGTTGGTCGCCGAAGGATGAAAGCGAGATCTTTTCAGCTGAAGAATTGATCCAAAAATTCTCGCTCGACGCTGTCAACCGCGCACCAGCGCGCTTCGACCCCGACAAATGCCGTTGGGTGAATCAACAGCACATTCTGGCGATGTCTCCGGAAGACTTTGCGGCAAGCTGTGAAAGCGCAGCGTCGCCTGAAATGCTTTACTCAGTGCAGGAAAAAGTGAGCTTACTGACCGAAGTGCCAGAAGCGGTCGCCTTCTATTTGGACCCCGAATTCCCGATCAATCCCGACGCCCTTTCCAAGGTGCGGAGCAATGATGCCGCCGCAGCCTTACTCAACAGTCTTGCCGGGGATTTTGAAAATCTGGAAAACTGGGAGATGGCCAAGGAGACCATTGGCTCAACAGCCAAAGCGGCCGGAGCAAAGCCGGGTCAACTCATGTTTCCGCTCAGGATTGCTCTTTCCGGAAAAGCCGGAGGCCCTGATCTTGGTGCCATTCTCAGCATCCTCGGCAAAGAAGAGTGCGTCCGCCGAGTCCAAAGATTCACCGCCCTCCTCAAATGAAGTATTTCACGCTCGAGCAACTTTCGGAAATCAATGAGGGACAGGAAAAGCCCGCTAGATTTGTGGTCATCGGGAACCCGGTGAAGCACTCGCTGTCCCCCCAGCTTCATCAACCGGCTCTCGATCAATTGGGAGAAGATGCGCGCTATCTCCGCGTGGAAGTTGAAGAAGGAAAGGTGGCTGAAGCATTTCAAAAGCTCTATGACGCCGGAATCCGTGGCATCAACGTGACCGTCCCCCACAAGCTGGAAGCCCTCAAGGCTTGCGATATCGTCGATCCCGCCGCAGAGATCATGGGCGCGGTCAACACCATCGTCTTTGACCAGGACGGAAAGCGGACCGGATTCAACACAGATGGTCCGGGTTTTGCCCGCGCGATCCGCGAGGAATTCTCGGTCGATCTTGGCGATCTGAAGGTGGTCATCATCGGGGCCGGAGGCGGGGCCGGTCGGGCCATTGCCACCCAGTGCGTCATTGAGAACTGCTCCCAAGTGATCCTCGCAAACCGGACACTTGGGAAGCTGGAACCGATGAAAGAAGAGCTTTCAAAACTCGTCCATCGCGAGGACCTTGAGGGCCCCCGCGACCGGATTGAAATTATCGCCCTCTCCGATCCGGCGCTCGAGCAGGCCATCGAATCCAGCGAGCTAGTCATTAACACCACTTCGGTTGGCCTCAAGGCTACCGATCCATCACCCTTCCCATCGCGATGGGTGGAGCCTCACCACCTCGTTTACGACACGATTTACAACCCGGCGCGCACCCGACTACTCAGGGAAGCACAGGCGCAAGGAGCACGGGTGGCCAACGGTCTCTCACTCCTCATTCACCAGGGAGCTCTTTCTCTTGAATATTGGCTCAATCGGGATGTCCCACTCGAAGTGATGAGGGAAGGTGTGAAAAACGCTCTCAAGGAGTGACCCATCCGTCGTTTAAATATTCGACGATTTCGAACTGCCCCCCCGCTCCGATTTCCGTGTCAAATTTGACGCGGACCGTGACTTTCTGATCCTTCAGAGGAGGATCGTTCGTAACGAAACTTCCGTAATTCAAAAGCAATCGAAAATCCCGATCGATGGCCTTGCCTCCCGGTTTGTCCAAATTGACGTATGCGAAGATAAAGTCTTCGGCAGTCTCACCCGTCAGCACGTAACCAGAGTAATCGTCCTGTCCAAAACTCTGATCATATCCGGGTTCCTTACTGACTTTACAACGAAGAAAGATCTCATTCCGGGGCTTTGCTTCGGCCAGCTCTTTGACGCTCATTTCCGACCACCCCATGCTGGCATCCCAATCCAGAACCAACTGATCCTCTTGATCCTGCATGAAGAATATCTCAAAAGGATTTCCGTTTTGACGCTTTCCCGCCAGGGAAAGATACCCCCGCTCTTTTGATCCGGTTGCTTCGGACGAATAGACAACTCTGGTGTCCCAAGTGAATCCTGACAACGAATTGGTCAGCAATGGGCTCCCCCAATCGTCGAGATCCACGGCATACTCACCCCGAAATGGCGAATCACGTAATTTCCTCTCAATTTCCTTCTGCTCTTCGCCACGATTGACCATTTCGATCGTCCTCTTGGCATCCGCGAGAACTCCGACCGAATCCTCGTAAAACCAAGTTAAAGCGTCATCTTCGAGAGGTTGCGGCGTTATCTCCGGACCCACCCAACCGGCGACGGGGCCACCTTCATCGTCCTCTTCATTCGTCCAAACCGTCAGACCAATCACTACGGCAATCACCGCCGAAATCACCCCAACGAGAACGATCCATAGCCAGGTTGTCGAACGCTTCTTGGTGCCCCAAACATCATCAAGAGGTCTGTCATCCTCCTTCTTTTTCTTGAGGCGCCGGACCTGCTCGGCAACATCGACCGGACCGAAGTCCTCATCCTCGTCATGCATTCCGATGAGCAGGTCCTTGGCCTTGGCAAAAAGCTTATTGGCCTCTTCTTTTCCAGATGAGGAGTCTGATGAACGTCGCTTTTTGCGCACACGACGTCTCTTCCGGACCATCCCCTCCGGAATCTGTTGGTCGGCTTTGTTCTCGTCGTTTTCACTCATGACAGACTCATATTATTTATTCATTACCCGTTGATTCGGAAAATTTTTGCAAGGCTTCCTCGGTTGCTGCGTCTTTCGCCCCCTGTCTTAGATTCAGAATCCGCTCACCAAACCAACCCGGTCCCATGATTTCTTTTAAGACCAAAATACTCTCGTCCCGTTCATTTTTTTCCCACGCAAGGCGCACCGTAATCCGCATGAAATTTTTTGGATTGGGATCCAGAGCCCGTCCCAGGATCGACCCCATTGGGTCCTTCCCCTCCAGATGGTTGCCCCAAAGCCGCAAGAATTCCTGTCCGAGATCGCTTTCGGTCAAAAGATCCACTTCGGGGGACTCGGTATTCCGAAACTCATCATTCTCTTCAAAAATCCCCGGAGCCCTATAAAAACTTAGGGAAATCCTTTTCGTTTCATCACCAGTCCTTCGCTTTCTCACCAAAAGCCGGAACGTGCCTTCTTTGGACCCCAATTCATCGCGAAACCTCGACCATGGCTCGGTTGAATAAGGAGCAAAATTCTCCCAGTCGAGCTTCCAGCCCGTCTTTTTATCCAGAATATGGAGCGCTCCCCATCGATGGCCACCGGCATCCCGCCAAATGGTCTCGATAGCAATCTCATCCTCCGAGGGTCTGATCACGTTTTCCCCAATCCGGATCAGTTCTGATTCCGGGCGGGGAAAGATGTTCTGCCGGTAATAGCGACTGAAGGCCAGTGAAAGGTCTGCCGAACGATCGATAAACTGCTCACGCCCGCCTTCGGAATGCAGCTTGATAAAGTCGTTAAAATCCTTGGTGATCTTCGGAAGACTTTTCTTGAGAATTTGGATATCCACGAGACTTGGAACATTTGGATCTTCCGGAGGCTTTGTCGCGTTCGTTTTCCCGATCTTACCGGATTTAAACATGGCGAAGACAATGACAATGACACACAACCATCCCCCCAAAAATAGAATGAGCCCCTTGTTCTTCTCTTTCTTTTCCCGCTTCTTTCGGCGGCGAACCCTTCGGGAACCATCAGGCATGATCATCTCCTCATCGCCCGTTGAACCTGCGGCCTCGCTCCTGGCCTGCTCCAGTGACTTGGCCGCGACCTTGGGACCGTCAATCACACCCACCGGTAAAATGGGTGCGGATTTTTTGGCCGTCAAATCCCGAATCACCCCGCCAGATCCCCGCTCTCGATTTCCCGCAGGAACCCTGGTCCTGCCTGATGCCGAATCGCCGGCTTTCCCGAATTCATGCTGGCACTCTCCACAAACCACGCCTTCGTGGAGAGGCCTGTCGCTTTTCACAACAGCCTGACACGAAGGACAAATAAAGACGCCTGCTTTCCCGCTCATACTTTTGGCTTGGCACTCTGCGGGACCACCCTCGTTCCGTCAATCTTGGGGACCTGAAAAAAGAGCATCCGTGGCTTTTTGGACAAGCATGGCGGCAAGAGACTCGGTCACCTCGTCCAACTGCTCCACCGAAGCCTTGAGTTCCGCAACCTGACGGTCTCCAATCGCCCTCTCCACCCGGTTCCTCGCATCTTGGATCACGGCAATTTCCTCCTCGCTCAAAAAACCGCCGGCCTGTTCCAAGGCCATCCCGACCGCTGGAAGCAATTCCTCCGCCTTCAATCTGGCCTCCTCGAAGACCCGCGCATTCATATCCTCAAAGGCGAACTCCACACTTTCACTGACCATTTGCTCAACCTTGGCCTCCTGTACATCAACGGCCGCGCTGCCGATCTCAATCACGGTGTCTTTTCCAGTCGCAACATCCCGTGCCAGAACGGACAAGATTCCGTCGGCGTCGATCCGAAACTCCACTCCAACCCGCGCCTGCCCACGCCGATTTGGTTCAAATTGAACCTCAAAGGATCCGAGTTCCCAATTGTCCTTGGCCAACTCCCTCTCTCCCTGCAAAACCGTGACTTTCATTGATTTCTGACCGTCGACCGCATTGGTGAACATCTCGCCAGCCTTGCAAGGAATCGTAGTATTGCGGGAAATCAAAACATTCATTAACCCACCCATCGTCTCAATTCCCAAACTGAGCGGAGTCACATCCAGCAAAAGCACTTCGCGAACAGTCCCCGCCAGAATCCCGGCCTGAATCGCCGCGCCCCGCGCAATCGCCTCATCCGGATGCTGGCTCAAATCCGGTTCCTGCCCGAAAATCCTCGCCACTCGCTCTTTCACCAGCGGAATCCGACTACTTCCCCCGACCATCACCACAGCCGCAAGATCTTCACCACTCACACCCGCGTCCAGCATCGCCCGACGACAACACGATTCCATGCGATCCAGAAAGGGCTTCATCAATCCAAGGAATATCTCCCTTGAAACCGGAACTTCTCCGGAAAACGGAATTCTGAAAATGGCCTCCTCAGCCTCACTCAGAACATGTTTCACACGGCGACCTTCGGCAATCCACTGGACCCTCTCCATGGGATCCAAACCCTCAAGATCACGCTCCAGTCTGGCCGCAGCAAAGCAGGCGACCGCCTCATCAAAGTTATCCCCACCGAGTTCGGTATCGCCGGAGGTTGCGGAAACTTCAAAAACTCCTTCTCTCATCTCCAAAACCGAAACATCAAAGGTCCCTCCCCCAAGATCGAACACCGCGACACGTGAGCTCTCGTCCAGTCGGTCCAAGCCATACGAAAGGGCAGCCGCTGTCGGCTCGCTGAGTATGCGGACCACCTCCAGCCCCGCAAGCTCACCGGCCTTTTTGGTCGCAGCGCGCTGCCCGTCATGAAAATAGGCCGGGACGGTTACGACTGCCTTGGAGACTGTTGCTTCCAAACGATGCTCGGCCACCCGCTTGAGTTCAGCCAGAATCTCCGCCGAAATCTCCTCCGGAAGCTTCAACCCGGCTGCTGTCTTAATCCGACCATCCGCCTCCAATCGCCCCCCTGATTCGGCAGCTCTCCGCCCAATTAAACTCTTCACACTCGTGTGAACCTTTTCCAAACCGGAACGACGCAGAGCTTCGTGTCCCACCTTGACCTCACCGGTATCGGAATACCAAACCGCGCTGGGGGTCAGCGTATTACCCTGCTTATCTGCGAGCAGAATTGGAAAACCCGAATCCACCACCGCAACAGCCGACTGGGTCGTGCCCAGATCAATCCCGATAATCACCTCGCTCATGGGGGGGAGTTAAGACCAACTTACCCTCCGAGCAAGGCCTCAAAGAGCTTTCCGGTCGCCTCCCTCAATTGCGCCGTCCATTTGGTCACAAAAACCAGACCCCTCGCGATCCCGCTCATCTCCGTGCCGCATTTGGCCCAACCTCTCTCATCAAAGCTCGCGAAATCTGCAATCATCCTGGATTCCAGTTCATTCAAATTCCCGATCACTCTCTCCAGATCGCTTTTCAACCCCGGCACCTTTGCATCGAGGACAGCCTTGCCCAATCCACTCACAGCCTTGGACCGCTCACTCACAAAACCATCCACGTTCTGCAAAACCGTCGCGACCGGGGAAAAATAATCCATCACCTCTTCCGGGATCTCTCCGCGTTCATCAAATTCAAGACCCTCGCATTCAATCGCAGCACGGATCCGCTTGGCGGGAGACTTCAAGACCTCACCTGCAAGGCGGATTTTTTTAAAAAGCTCCTCATCCCCCCCGGCATCAGGGTGATGTTGCTGGCTGGCCTCGCGGACCAAGCGATCAATCTCCGAAGCTTCCAGTCCCAGCTTCCGGGGAAGACCAAGCAGAGCGAATGGATCAGTCATGCCGCGAAACTTTCACCGCAAGAGCATGTCACCACCGCATTGGGATTACTGACTTTGAAACCGCCCTGCTGAAGATCATCGGAGTAATCCAACTCACTCCCGCTGACAAAAAGGGCACTTTTGGGATCGATCACCACATTTACTCCGTTGCTGGAAACCATAATGTCCCGATCCCGGGGCCCGTCCACCAGATCCATTTGATATTGCAGCCCGCTGCACCCACCACCGACAACCGCAATCCGGAGCGCCCCTCCGTCTTTCCCCTGTTTCTTCCAAAGCCCAAGAAGGTGTTGCGAAGCTCCATCCAGAACCTTCACCAGCTTCTCGTTTCCTATCGTGTAACCTGCTTTCAAAATATGGGCGGAATCTAACTGACCAGCTTCTCTCCGCAACTCCTGAAACCGAATTCAATGCAATGAGAAGCCTCAAAAACTCGTTTTTACGAAAAATTCGCGGAACCAAGCGAGCCACCAGCTTGATTTCGCAAGAAAAACGCTGAGTTTTTAATTGTCAATGAATCCTGAACTCTCCAATCTACAGACTACGCCATGAAACGCCTACGCCTTTTTCTCACATGCGCCTTTATTGCGCCGCTTTGCGCCGAAACGGTCTATACCGTCCCGCAGGGCTACACAAAAGTTACCGTGGCAGCCGGTTCAGTTGCCGATGGACCCAAGCTTACCGCAATCTCTGCAACACTTCTTCAAGATGTGGAGTTTTCCGGCCCGGTTACCATTGGAGCTTTTACGGATGCTGTTGATCCCGATCCCGATACCCAAGCCGCAACTGTCGCAGGAGTAACCTGGACCGCTACCCAGTGGACGGCAGAGCCACACTTGGCTTACCTGACGCTTGCGGATGACCCCGGGAATGCCGATGGAATTCCTCCGGCTGAAAAGGCCTTCCTCATCTTGGGAAACACAACTTCGGGCGGACTGACCCTCGCTGCTGATTCGGATCTGCTGGTTACTTTCCCCGCTTCTTCAACCATCAAAATCCGGAAAGCGAATACCCTCTCCTCCCTGTTTGCCAGCGGAGCGGCAGGGATCGACGCTGCCGACCGTGTTTTCATCTGGGACAACGGAAAAGATGGAGGACCGGGATGGTCCAACTTTCGCTACTCAAGCACCGGAGGAGGAAACTGGGTTAACATCACCGAAAGTTCCCTTGCAAATGATATGGTCGTTTTTCCAGACGAAGGATTATTTGTTCAGCGAGCTGCCGACACCGACCTGGTCCTCACTCTCTTTGGGGAAGTGCCGGCTGCTCCGCAGGTTGGTTCCGTCGAGGGAATCGGCTTCCTCTCTTCACGCGTCCCGGTGAACACCGAGTTGCAGAATTTGGGTCTTCAGGATTCGAGCTGGCAAGCCGGTGATCGCGTCTACATCTGGAATCCCCTCGTGGAGACTCCAAGGTGGGAAGCCCACCGATACTCAACTACCGGGGGAGGCATCTGGATTGACATCCTTAATAGTGTGCCAAGCAGCTCTAAAATCATCACTCCCAGCTCTGCGGTCTTTGTCGTTCGAGAGAATGGAGTGACCCCAGGCAATGGAGAGGTTACCACCGAACTTCCTTACGATCCTTTTGGAGAGTAAGACGAGCACACAACGACATCATATCAACAATCACTAAATGAAAAACATACACTATTTCACTTTTGCTGCTGTCATGTCAGCTGGCACCCTCTCGTCAACCGCAGCCTCGGTGAGTGTCTCCGGCCTTGTTGAAACGCTTAGCGGGTTCGACGGTAATACGATCAGGGATGGTTCGAGGGTCGAGATCGGTTACTTCCTTGGGGTTGACTCCAGCAAGGATCCCAACACCTATAGCTTGGCGGATTGGAGTTCCTTTGAATTGCTGGGAACAACATCAACTGGCACCGTATTCTTTGGTCTTATCGAGGGTGGGGTTGATCTTGAAGGAACAAGGTTTGATTCGGAAACTGACTTCGCTACCGGTCTGCCCGTCCGTGTGGGCCTTCGCATCTTCGACGATTTGGATTCTGGTCGATTTAACACCTTCACCACTGGTGGAAATAACGCAATTCTTGAGCTGCCGGATGACTTTGTCCCCGGATCCGGAGATGCTGATCTCACCACCGAGGGCTCTCAGGTTTTCTGGGAAGATTCAGCAAATCCTTTCCAAACCTCCATTGCAGTACCGGAGCCGACCACATTTTTCTCCGCCCTTGTTGGACTTGGCCTCCTCGCTGGGCGCCGCCGACGGGCTTAGTATTTGCGCAGAAAATTTTTCAAAACCCTCCTCCCTTTCCCGGGACGGAGGGTTTTTTTATTCCTCCAACATTGCAGACATAGCGCTGAAGAACCCGCGAAGCTCCTCCTCGGAGGCCTCCGCACCCATAATATCCTCGTAGTCTTCCTCCTGAATCCAATCCGGATTCAGCTCCCGGATAAAACTACTGGATTCACAAGCCTCTTCCTTTCCCCACTTCACCCGGGTGGAACAATAGGTCATTGTCATCCTCTCCTTCGCCCGCGTAATCCCTACATACAACAGGCGCCTCTCCTCATCCCGCGTTCCCTCTTCAATACTCCTTTTGTGAGGCAAAATCCCTTCCTCCAGTCCAACCAAATAAACCACTGGATATTCCAGTCCTTTCGCCGCATGGAGTGTTATCAAAGTGACTCCGCTTTTCTTCTCCAAATCATCCTCTTTCTCGGCATCAAGTGCAGTTTGATCCAGGAAATCACTCAGGCTTTTTCCTTTTTTGATGGCTTCGGTCAGTGACGCAATCGCGGTCCCAACCCCCTCTCTTCGAGCATCCTTCTCTTTATCGGTTTTACATTGCCGCATCAACCACTCATGGAAATCCATTTCACGAAGCCATTGATCCATCACGACTCCGGCATTCGTGCCATCCACCAGACTCCGGCGGGCCTCTTCCACCTGCCCCGTAAAAGATCGAATTGAATTCATGACCTTGCTGGAGAGCTGAGCCAGAAACTCTTCATCAATCAATGTATTCCAGATGCCTTGGTCCCTTTCCCGACTCCATTCCAAAGCCGCCATCGAGGTGGTATTTCCAATCCCTCGAGGAGGAGTATTAAGAATCCGCAACAGGGGGATATCCAGCTCCGGTTGATCGAGAACCTGGGCATAGCTGAGGACATCCCGTACCTCCTTTCGGTCGTAAAAGCTCTGCGCTCCAACCATTCGATAAGGAATCTTCGCCTCACGCAATGCTTCCTCCATCTTGCGAATCTGTCCGTTCGTCCGAAACAGAACCGCAAAATCCTCCAGAACCCGCCCTTCTTCCCGCTGGGTCACAATTTCCGATACAATCCATTCTGCCTCCTCCTGATCACCGGGCATGGAAACCAAACGCACCAAATCCCCCCCCGGAATTGTCGGCCGCAATTGTTTCTCCCGTCGCCCCACATTGTGACGAATCAAGCTGTTGGCGACTTCAAGAACCGCCTGCGTGCTCCGATAGTTTTCCTCAAGTCGAATAACCTTGGGATTCGGGAAAAATCGCTCGAACTGCAGGATATTCGCGACCTCCGCTCCCCTCCAACCATAAATCGATTGGTCATCATCGCCAACCACACAAATATTGTAGGGCTCGGAAACCAGCTGCTGGAGCAACCTCATTTGAAGGCCGTTGGTATCCTGAAACTCATCCACAGTGACGTAGCGATACTTGTCCTGCCAATACTCCCGAACTTCCGGATGCTCCCGGAGAACCTTCTCCCCCAGAAGAAGGAGATCGTCAAAATCAACCGCATTCTGTGCCCGTAGCTCGTTTTGATACGCCACCGCAATCTCAGCGATAAAATCATCCTCAATTTCCGAAAGCGGACGTTCGGCATTCTTGGTCTTGGAAATCTCACCCATCACCTCGCCAGGCTTCAAGTTGATCTTCCCGCCTCCTTTGCGAACGATGAGCTGACGGATCATCCCGGTTTGGTCACCGCCGGCCATGACCGCAAACTTCTTCTTGTATCCTAGCGACTCGATATCCCGCTTGAGAATTCTCAGACAAAGCGAGTGGAAAGTGCATACGGTCAGAGCCTGCCCTCTTTTCTTCCCAACCATGCCAATCACACGCTCTGCCATCTCGGCGGCCGACTTGTTGGTAAAGGTAACCGCGAGCACGTTCTCCGCCTTCACCCCATTTTCCAAAAGCGCTGACATCCGGCAGGTCACCGTCCTGGTTTTTCCGGTTCCGGCTCCCGCCAGGATAAGAACAGGCCCGTTGAGTGTCAGGACAGCCTCACGCTGTGCTTTATTGAGTGATTCGATGGAAAATCCGGCGGACATCTTGGTGTCAGGAGAAAACTCCGCCAATGTTCAAAAAACAAGCTCTGGTTGGCAACTTCCCTCGAATTAGCATTTGCCATACAACGTGGCCGTGGCTAACAACTCTCAGGCAGCCAAGACCATCGCTTGGGGCCCGTTAAACGAAACCCAAAAACTACCAAAGCAATGAGCCAAATCATTCCTCTTATCACGTCCGGAATCGCAGGTCCTCTCGGCGTGCTTCACCTTCCACGCCTCTGGCAAAAAGCTTCTCTCGACGCCGCTGGCAAGCTCCACAGTGACTACCCCGCAGCAGGCGCTGGCTACGACCAGATGACTCTTGATGCACTCGGCATCGAGCGCGACGCATTTCTCGCCTACATCAAGGAAAA
Source organism: Verrucomicrobiia bacterium (assembly GCA_030432565.1). Lineage (GTDB taxonomy): Bacteria > Verrucomicrobiota > Verrucomicrobiia > Verrucomicrobiales > Akkermansiaceae > SW10. The sequence goes on from JAUIGV010000032.1 coordinate 24,643, forward strand.
CAAGCCTTCCTACACCCAGTGCGAGCAGTGGATCCTCGACCAAAAAGGTGGCTCTCTTGATGGAGATGCAATTGACAAGCACAACGCTGCCGTTGTCGGTTACAACCACGACGACGCAACCCGTGCCGCCATCCTCGAGTCCGTTGGCATCGCCGACACCGGCGCAATCCTTGACGCCGTGAACCTCAACAACCTTGAGGACTGGCAGGATTTCTACAATGCGGAGATCAAAGGCTAGGCCCTTCTTCGGATTTTATTTCTTCAAACCCCGTGGACCTTATTCGTCCCCGGGGTTTTTTCTTGCTCCTTCCAGAGCTGTTTCGCGATCAGAATCTCTTCTTCCAGACTTCGCTCGCTCGCCTCGCCACCACGGAAAGTTGCGCTTTCATACTGCTTCACCAACTCGCCACAGCCAAGCGGCAAGGAGCGACGCAACCACGTCCCCATCGGCATCGAACGGGGCCTCGGCCCCACTCGTTTTGAAAGCCACTTTTCAAAATCTCTCAACAACCCGGCTTTCCGGACTGATTCCTCCCAAGTGTCGGGAACATCACGTCGTCTCGTTCGAATTAATCGAAAAACCACAAATGCCAGGAAAACGGCCCCGATCACAGCCAGCACATTCAAGACCCGATCGAAAACCCCCGGTTGATCCAGCCAGAGATTCAAACTCGAGCGAAATCCTTGAAACCAATCGGACAGCCCTTGATACCACGGGCGGGGCTTTCCGAAGGATGACCAGTCCGGAGGCGTCAGGTCAACATTGATCCACTCACCTCCACGGCAACGCCAGACATCCAGGTCGCCCTGTCGTTCATTCACCCAGGTTCCTCCAACGTAGGCCTCCACCCAGGCGTGCGCATGCTGTCCCCGTAAAATCCACTCGCTCTCGTCGCTCCCTCTTTCTTGCAGGGAATAACCTGTCGTGTAGCGACAGGGAATTCCCATGCGCCGCATCAACATTGCGGTGGCACCTGCAAAATATTCGCAATGCCCTTGTCGGTCCACACTCAGAAATTCCGTGATGGGTGCGTTGCGATCAGTTCCCTGCAAAAAGAGAGAGTATTCAAATTGATCGGTATCGAGGAATGTCATTGCAATCCTGGCCTCAATTTCCCGAAAGTCCTCAACCGAGAGATCCGGAGGTCTTTCGTCGCCTCCCACCTTCCTGGACAGAGTTCGAGACGGGTGGCGACCGGCCCGAGGCACACTGAGACCTATTTCCTCCAAAAAGTCTTCAAGACCTTTTTCCTCATCCCTGGGGTAAGTCAAATCCAGATCAGTCGGGTCCAGCTGCATGTGCCCTGAATTTGGGTCCGATTGAATCCGGGCCTCCATCGCATTACGATTCACACCAATCATTTTGACCGAGCCCATCGAATTCACCGCCACAATTTCGCTGGGGATTTCTTCAAAACGCCGGGTTCTGCCGGCATGGGGAACCAATTCATCGTCATCGATCAGCCCTTGAATCCGCCCCTCGACCTCATACTCACGCTCTCGATCCTCCTCCTGAAAAACAAATGTGGCTTCGCCGTCAGGCAGCAGCGTCTCGAAGTCTCCCGAGAATTCCCGCCCATCCGGGATCTGCTCCTTCACCTCTAGAATTCGGGTTGTTGCCTGCCACATATCACCCAAGGGCTCATTGTAAGTGCCCAACTTAAGCAGCCCCGGAATCGGGCCCTTTTCATGAAAATACCGCCACTCGATCTTGGGGCTGAGTTGTAACTCGTGGACCCGGCCCAGCGAGGTCTGGGTCTGCTGGGCGGAAGTCGCTCGCCCACCGCTCCCGACGTAACTTTTCACGAAGTAATCGTAGGCCTTCACCACACCCCAGGACATTCCTACCGTCATCGCGAGCGAGCAGAGATATGCCACTCCCCAGGCCTGTGGACGGACCTTGCGGCCACCAAGACTGAAGATCGCCCAGCCCATCAGGATCGCCACGCCAATCGGGTATCGAGGTTCAATTCCCTTCAATCCCTTGAGCGATCCCACCCCCATACCGGCCGCGATCATGATCAGAATAAAGACCGGATACCCCAGCTGAATTGAACTCGTTTCCACCGGGCGCCCCGCCCTGCGATCGGCCGCCGCCTTGCGCCTTGCAATAAAGGAAAAGGTCACCATGGGAATGCCACCTTCCCTGACATATTGTTGGGCCAGAACCAAAGGCAGCATCATGAAGGGGAGCCACGACAAAAGATCCAGGAAATCAGTCGCACGCAAATCATCTGTTTGCAGCAGGACCAAGGCAGAGACGATTAGAATAATCACTGACAGCTGCCAGGATCTCGCAAACCCCTTGTCAGTGAAGTCCCAGCGGAGATTGGTCCAGTGACGCCCTTCAACCAAGGCTGCCGCGATCAATCCCGCCACCGCCTGGTTATGCATCCCGCCCCAAAACAAGAAAGACGCGCCCAAAAGTAATCGCGGCGGCGCCGACAACATTGATTTTCCGGATTCTCCTCTCATCGCGTCATTAAGTCCTCCTCAATCAAATTCCACCTCAGCCATTTCACCCCGGAAAGCAAAGCTCCTTCCGGAGCCTCACCCACCCCAACCGCATACACAGTCAGCGCCAAACCACTCTCTCTCAAACGATCCAACAGATCCTTTCTTTCAGAACACCACCCCGAGAAGACAACGACGCACGCTGTCAGTTCATTGGCATGATGCGAAACCAATCGCCCCAAATTTTCATAGTCTCCTTCTTCGGTCCCTTCCACCCGCGCAAGAACCTCCATGAGGTGATCGGTTCGCGCCACCCCCCGCCCCGCAGTGTATACCTGCGGCTCTTCGTGAACAAACATCAGGTCCAAAAGACAACTCTCCTTCTCCATCGTGGAAACAAAAGACGCGGCGACCGAAATTGCCTCTTCGAGCATGTCAGGTCCGGTCTCCTTCAGGCTGGTATCAAGCACCAACCCATAACGGGGAAAACGCAACTCCTCAAACTCCTTTACAATCGGCTGGCCGGTCCGGGCCCACGCCTTCCAATGGATCTTGCGCAGCGAATCTCCTTCACGGTATTCGCGGAGCCCCATGAACTCCCCCCCTTCCCCCTTCACGGTCGAGGAAGTATCAGCCCCGGCCTTCACCTCGGACCGACCACCAAGATCGAGATTGGGAAGATGATATCGCTTGGGAATCACCAGAACCTCCTCTTCTTCGTTCAAAGTGGGCCGACGACGTTGGAAAAAACCAAAGGGATCGGGAAGTTCTGCCCGAATGTCGCTGAATTTCATCATTCCCCGGCGAAGCGGCTTCACCGCAAGGTATGTCTTTTTCTCTTCTCCGGGGGCAAGCTCCAGAGGCTTTGAACGCCCCAACCTGATCCACGCCCCCCCTCTGTCCACCAACCACTTCCAGCGGTAAAATCGAAAGGCCCGGTCGAAAAAATTGCGATCCTCCTCACCCGGCTCCCTCAAGTGCGCAAACTCCCACTGGGTCGGCCGCGGATCACTTCCCGCCTCACACAGATAAACCTCACGGACAGTCCAGCTGCCCTCGTTTCGAACTGAAATTCCATACCTCAGAACCTCTCCAACCGCTCCGGTGGCAGGCAAATTTCGAACCACCGATAGCTTCGCCCGCCTGAGGCACGCCCAGATAAAACCGGAACAAAGCAGTGACAACATGAGCAAGGTCAGAATTGCAGTAATACTTTCATCGAAATTCGCGCCCAGAAATACACTGGCGCTCCCGCCAAGCATCAAGAGCCAGGCCCCCGGCCTCACCCGCTGGCGGACAAAATTGCTCACCGCGCTTCCCTGATGATAATTTCGATAAAGCCACCGATCGATGAACTTACCCTTTCTCGTGCCCTCCATTTCAAGAATAAGAAACCACAGCTTTCCAAGGGTGGCAATCATGGACAAAACATGCTTCCTTAACCCCATGAAACCCCTCGCCACCGCAATCTTCGCCTTTTTGCTCATCGGATGTAAATCTGACGACGCAGCAGAAGCTCCGCCGGCACCGCCCGAAGCCAAGGCTTCGCCGGCTCGCAGCAAGGAAATTGCAGGACTCCTCAACAAAAAGCACCAACTCTCAAAGAAACTTGAAAAACTCGTCGCGTCCAGCCAACTCGACCCCAATGGCCAACTCGAGACCATCATGAAGGAGCAACAGCAGGCCTTCAGCGATTTGCAGAATATTCACAACACCCATCCCAGCCTGCAGAAACTTAACAAGGATCTCGCCTTCTGGCAGAGTAATCAACGCTCCGCCCGCACCAGCAAACGGGAATTCGAAATCCAACAAGCCGCCCGGAAGATTGTCGAAATCTCGACCAAGATCCAGAATCTCAGCCGCGAACTCCCGGCCATCCGCGAAGCCGAGGACCGAATCACCCGATCCCAAAAGCAGATCAAAGATCTCCAACGCACCCTCGCCGAAGAGTCCGCCGAAGGCCAGGAAATTGTCAAAGAACTGCAGTCCATCGAAGAGCAGATCAAATCCATGGAATAGCAGCCGTTTTACTTGCCGAGCCTTCCGCCGGCGCTAAAGTCTCGCTCCGTGAAGCTCCCTGCAAAGTTCTACCTCCTCGTCGCGTTCTTCTTTGCCCTTCTCGCCGGGCCTGCCTTGGCTTCCGCCGACCATCCGAGCTATCCCAAGGACGAATATGGCTTCGACTCGGACCAATATGCCGTCTTTCCACTGCCACTCAGCGAATACGAGGCCGAGGAAGAAGCAAACGAAGATTGGGGCATCTGGGAGAAGTTAAAATACCGGGCAGGCCAACAGGGCGGCTTCAACATCGTTGCCACCATCATTTTTCTTTGCGCCATCATCCACACTTTCTTGAGTGGCTTCTTTATCGAGATGGCCCACCATCACGAGAACGAGCACAAAAAGAAGATCAAGGAACTCGGACTCACCGGCGAGGCCAAGCCACACCAAGACGCGAAGGATGACGTTTCCTTCAAGGCCAACCTCTTCCACTTCCTGGGAGAAGTTGAGGCCATCTTTGGAATCTGGGTCATTGCTCTTGGAGGCGCAGCCCTCTGGTTTTTCGGAGTTCAAGGCGACGGCATCGGAGCCGGCTTCAAGCAACTTGAATACTACATCGGCAAGGACGTCAATTTCACCGAGCCCATGTTCGTGGTCATTATCATGGCCATGGCCGCGACCCGCCCCGTCGTCCGCTTTGCCGAATCAATGGTCGACAAGGTCGCAAAGCTCTTCGGCGGGACCCCCGCCGCCTGGTGGTTCGCCGCCCTCACCATCACTCCCATTCTGGGATCATTTATCACCGAGCCCGCCGCCATGACCATCGCGGCAATGCTTCTCGCTAAAAAATTCTACGATCTTAATCCCTCGCCGAAGTTCGCCTACGCCACCCTCGGGCTCCTCTTCGTCAATATCTCCGTTGGCGGTACCCTCACCCACTTCGCCGCCCCGCCCGTTCTCATGATTGCCGAAAAATGGAGCTTTGGCATGAGCTTCATGTTGCTGAATTTTGGCTGGAAGGCCGTCGTCGGCATCCTCCTCTCGAATATCCTCTACTTTTCCTTATTCAAAAAGGAATTCGCCAGCATGGGGCGCAAGGAATCCCTCGAAACCCACATGCCGTCCCGCTGGATCGAGCGCGAAGATCCTATTCCTGCCTGGATCACTATCGTTCACCTTCTCTTCCTCGCTTTCACCGTTCTCACGGCGCACTACCAAATGGTCTTCATCTTCGGATTCCTTTTCTTCATCGGATTCACACAGGCCACCGGGCATCACCAGAACGATGTCGATATGAAGAGCCCAATTCTTGTCGGCTTCTTCCTGGCGGGACTCGTCATCCACGGCGGCTGCCAGGGCTGGTGGATCTCGGTCCTCCTCACTTCCATCGACAACGAATGGCTCCTCATGATTGGCTCCACCGTTCTCACCGCCTTCAACGATAACGCCGCCATCACCTATCTCGCCTCGCAAGCCCCGGGACTACCGATCATGTCAAAGTATGCGGTCCTTGCCGGGGCGGTCACCGGTGGCGGCCTCACCGTCATCGCCAATGCCCCGAATCCAGCCGGCCAATCCGTCCTTGGGCGCTACTTCCAGGGAGGTGTTTCGCCCGGGAACCTCGCCAAGGCAGCCATCGTCCCCACCATCATCATGGGAGCATGCTTCATGCTGCTCCCTTCCTCCGGGATGAAAAACGATCCGGCCGACGACAAACCCGCGAAGACCGAGAAAACCCACTAGGATGTTCACCGGACTTGTCGAAGCCACCGGCACCGTGGTCTCTCTGATTGAAAAAGGAGAGCAGGCCACCTTGATCCTCGATATCCCCTTCGCCGACGAGTTGGCCTTGGGTGACTCGGTCGCCACCAACGGTTGCTGTCTCACCGTCGCCTCACTCGATGACAAGGTCAGCTTCGACCTTTTGGCACAAACGCTCAAAGTCACCTCACTGGGTGGGTTGCAACAAGGAAGACACGTCAACCTGGAGCGTGCCCTCGCTGTCGGAGATCGTCTCGGCGGCCACTTCGTGCAAGGCCATGTCGATGATACCGGGACCATCACCGACCTCTCCCCGATGGGTCAGGATTACCGGCTCGAAGTTGCCCTCCCGGAATCCGTTCACTCGCTCTGCATCGACAAAGGATCGCTCTGCATCGACGGCATCTCCCTCACCATCGCCGAACTCACGGCCGGATCGGCTGTCTTTTGGATAACGCCCCACACTTTGCAGGCCACCCACCTGGGAGAAGCGAGCGTTGGCCAAAAGGTCAACCTCGAGGCCGACCTCCTTGCCAAATATGTCAAGAAATTGGTTCAGCCCGGCTAGATGCCGCGCCTCCGCGTGAAACAAAATTCCGCCTCTTCCGTAATGGAAGCATGCGTCTTTGGCTACTCTTGGGAATCCTCTCAATCCTCCCGGCATTCGGAAACCGTGGTGCCGAAATCTATACCGAACACTGTGCCTCATGCCACGGTGATCGAGGTCAGGGAGTTGCCGATGAGTATGATGAAGCCCTCGTCGGAAAAAAGTCCATTACCTCACTTGCGAAATACATTCACCGGACCATGCCGGAGGAAGATGAAGAGGCGGTCGTTGACGAGGACGCCCGACTCGTCGCGGAATACATCCACAAGTCATTTTACTCTCCGGAGGCGCAAGCCCGCCTGAAACCCGTCCGCAAAGCCCTCCTCCGGCGCACCCAGCACCAACATCGCCGGGCCATCACCGACATCGTTCAGTCATTCCGCAATCGCGCCTGGATGGGCGACGAACACGGACTTCGAGGCCACTACTTCAACAAGGAAAAGATGAACAACCGGAAAGAAGCCCTCGTTAAGCGGGTCGATCCGACCATCGATTTTGACGTTCACAAAAAACACGGTGTCGAAGCACTCGATCCCAAGGCCCATTCCATCTTCTGGACCGGTTCGATTCTCCCTCCCGAAACCGGTGAATACGGGTTCCGGATCAAGACGCCAAACGGAGTCAGGATTTTTCTAAACGAACCCAACCAAAAAAAGGACGCTTTTATCGATGCCTGGGTTTCTTCCGGCAACCAGATGCGCACGATTGAGAAAAGCACCTTTCTCCTCGGGGGACATCCTGTCCCGATCTTCGTTGAATTCATTTGCTACAAGGAAGACAAATCCTCGCTTCTCGTTGAGTGGAAGCCACCTCACGGAACCTGGGAAAGCATTCCCTCCCGTGTTCTTTACACCGCTGGCTCGCAGAAGGCGGCCATCATCTCAACACCCTTCCCGGCCGATGATGCCTCACTCGGCTATGAAAGGGGCTCCAGCATTTCAAAGGCCTGGAAAGAAGCGGTCGCCAATGCCGCAATTGAAGCAACCGCCACCATCTTTGATGACATCGACGAGCTAGCCAACACCAAACCCGATCAACCTGACCGGAAAGACCGGCTCCGGAAGTTCTGCTCGGAATTCGCCTTCCGGACCTTCTCTCGTCCGCTCACCTCTTCCCAACAGAAAGTTTATATCGACGACGTCTTCGGTGCTGCCGGCGATGACTATGAAACGGCTGTTAAACGCTCTCTCATGCTCACCCTGACTTCCCCGTATTTCCTCTACCCTTCACTCAACCGAAATGAAGCCGGCAAAGCGGACAGTTACTCGACCGCCGCTCATCTCGCCCTCGCCTTGTGGGATTCGATTCCCGACAAGCATCTTTTCGAAGCGGCCGAAAAAAACCAACTGAGCGATGATCGCCAACTTACCGATCAACTTTGGAAAATGCTCGCCGACTCCCGCTCTAAAGCCAAGTTGCAACGCTTCTTTCATCACTGGTTGAACCTCTCGGAAAAGGAGGATCTTGATAAAGACCCCAAGCTTTTCCCCGGATTCAACGAACAAATTATTGCCGATCTCCGCACCTCTCTGGACCTCTTTATTGACGACGTCGTCTGGTCTGAACAGTCCGACTACCGCCGCCTCTTCCTAGAAGAGAGGCTCTATCTTAACCCGCGCCTCGCTGAATTTTATGGAGTCCCAGAGCCACCGCATGATGGCTTCGAACCTCTTCCAACTCCCGACAAAACAAGAGCCGGCATATTTACCCATCCCTTTGTCCTCACCGCCTTTTCCTACCACAAACAGACTTCCCCGATTCATCGCGGAGTTTACTTAAGCCGGAATGTCCTGGGTCGTTTCCTCAAGCCCCCGCCCAATGCCATCGAGTTCAAAGATGCCGACTTCAAACCCAACCTCACCATGCGCGAAAAGGTCACCGAAATTACCAAGGACGAAAGCTGTATGGCCTGCCATTCCATCATCAATCCTGTCGGTTTCAGTTTGGAGAATTACGACGCCATCGGCCGTTTCCGGACCCACGAAAAGGACAAGCCCATCAACACCGTCAGCGAGTATCCCACTCCTGACGACACCATGGTGAAAATCGCCGGCCCCAACGATCTGGCTCGCCTCGCCATCGAATCACCCGGAGCCCATCGCGCCTTTCTGAAGCACCTCTTTCACCATCTCATCCAGCAACCGACAAACGCCTTCGGCTATGGCACCATGGGCTCACTCCACGAGACCTTTATGAACAGCAATTTCCATATCCGGAACATCATTGTCACCATTGCGAAAGACACCGCGCCAAGGTAACGCGGCCCGCACCTCGGCCTCCGGTCACATTGTTCCAAACTGGCTTCATGAATAACGAATCACATCCAGAGCTCGCCCTTGTTCTGGACCAGCTCTTCACCCGTCACGTGACAGGCGAACATCCGGAGCACTTCAGTCGCTACCATGCTCTGACAGGTATGTTTGAAACCTCGGGGCTCGCCGCGAGACTCACGAAGATCGAATCACGAGCGGCCACGCTTGCCGATCTCTCTGCCGTTCATGGCGACCGCTACCTCGCACTCGCCAAAAAGGAAATCGACTCGGGCTTCGATCAACTCTCAACCGGTGACACCGCCGTTTGTCCGGATTCCTGGCTTGTTGCCAGCCACGCCGCCGGCTCGGTTTGCGCCGCAGTCGATGAACTCTACTCCGAAGAATCAACTCACTCCAGAAGGGCCTTTTGCGCGGTGAGACCTCCCGGACACCACGCCACGCCTGATCGTGGAATGGGTTTCTGTATTTTCAACAACGTCGCCGTTGGAGCCCGTTATGCGCAGCGTAAATATGGCGTCGGCAAGGTCGCCATTCTCGACTGGGACGTGCACCACGGAAACGGAACCCAGGACATTTTCTACGAGGATGAGACCGTCCTCTTCTGCAGCGTCCACCAATCCCCCTGGTATCCCGGCACCGGAATGAGCGACGAATCAGGCACCGGCAAAGGTCGCGGTTTCACCCTGAATGCGCCTCTCCCGGCCGGCTCCGACATAGAGACAATTGGCGAAAAAATCGATACCAGCTTTCTCACTGCCATGCGCAAATTCAGACCCGAACTCGTCATGATTTCAGCCGGCTTTGACTCCCGGCTCGGAGACCCGCTCGGCAAATTCCGCCTCCTCGACGAGGACTACAAAACAATGACCGCGTGGCTCAGAAAGATCGCCGGGGAATTTGCGGACGGCCGTCTGATTTCCGTTCTGGAAGGTGGATATTCGCTGGAAGGACTTGCCGCCGGAGTTCAGGCGCATGTCGAAGCCCTCGAATGATGCTTCCCCATGAATATTTATCGGTAGAAATCCCCAAAATGGACCGTAGTATTCAGAGTAAGCTATGACTTCCAGACGTCAATTCCTCCGCGAACTCGGTATCACTGCCGGAGCCCTTCCATTCCTGTCGGGACTGCAGTCCTTTGGTGCGACAACGGCCTCCGGCAAGAAGCAGCGGCTCATTTTCATGTTCTCGCCGAATGGCACCGTTCCCGCCAAATTCTGGCCGGACGAAAGCGGTGACCTTTCCCAATCTTCCATTCTTGCTCCTCTTGCCCCTTTCCAAGGCCAGACCACAGTCCTCAAAGGAATTTCCAATCGTGTCGGAGGAGATGGCGACAGCCACATGCGCGGAATGTCCTGTCTTTTGACCGGAGCCCGTCTGCACCCTGGCAATATTCAGGGAGGGTCGGACAGCCCCGCCGGTTGGGCCTCGGGAATTTCCATCGATCAGGAGATTAAAAATTTCTTCCAGCAAAACGAGGCCACCCGAACCCGCTTTGGATCCCTCGAGATCGGGGTTGCGGTTCCCGACCGTGCCGACCCATGGACGCGCATGTGCTACGCAGGCTCCAACCAGCCCCTCGCTCCTCTCGACGATCCCTACCAGATGCTGAACAAACTGTACGGGCAATCGAAGGATCGCGAAACCTATGCCTCCGTCCTCGACTCCCTCGGTTCCGACCTCAAGCGGGTCTCCAAAAATCTTTCCGCAGAAGACCGCTCCATGCTCGAGCAACACATGACTCTGGTTGAAGAAATGGAGCGTGAAATGTCCGCAGCAGCTCAGGCCGGTGAACTGGTTCATCCCGAACCCGAGCTGGATCCGAATATCGAGCTCGTCAACGACAATACCCCGCAACTGGCACGCATGCAGATGGACCTCCTGGTCAATGCCATGGCCAATGACATGGCGCGTGTCGGCTCGCTTCAATTCATGCGCTCCGTGGGACAGGCCCGCATGCGCTGGCTCGACATCAACGAAGGACACCATTCCTTGAGCCACGAGCCTGACAAGAACGAAGACGCTCAAAACAAGCTCGAGAAGATCAATATCTGGTTCGCCGAGCAGCTTGCCTACCTCGCGGGAAAACTCCAGAAAACCCCGGAGACCGGTCAACCCGGGAACATGCTGGACCACACCACCATCGTCTGGGTCAACGAACTAGGAAAAGGCAACTCCCACACTCTCAACGATCTCCCCATTGTGATCGTGGGCGGCGAAGCCACCAAAAACCCGGGCTTCCACAACGTCGGTTCGAAGATTCCGCACAACCGTCTTCTCCTCTCGCTGGCACACTCCGTGGGCCACAACATCCATTCCTTCGGAGAAGAAAAGTGGTGTGCCGATGGAGCCCTCAAGTGGGGATAAACTCCGGATTCAAGGTAGCAACGCGAATTTCAGAGCCTCAACGAAGCGGTCCGACTCGGCCCGGCTCGCTGGTATTTGGTAGTGACCAAAGGAACAGGCTCAACAGCTCCGGGTTCCGCACCCCAAACAACTCGCCTGCGGGCCCCAAAATCACTCTGCTTCTGGATCCATGTCATCCTGAAATGACTTCCTGCTCTTCCACGCCCAAGCTAAAAACGCCAAGCCGATCGCAATCATAAAGAAGGAGTAAAACTGCCCCTTGGTTACCCCGAGAATTTTTTCGGAATCGGGTTCACGCACATTCTCCACCCCAATCCGGAAGATAGCATAGAGGATGAAGAACACGCCTGAAATCACCCCGTGCCAGAGCTTGGGGAACTTGACCCGAATCAAATAGAGCAGCCCGAAAATCAACAATCCTTCGAGAATCCCCTCGTAGAGTTGTGACGGGTGTCTCGCCGGAGTGTGGTCTGCCAAGGCCTGAAGAACATCGGGATTTTCGCGGGCAATCGGCAGAAACTCCTGCTCGAATGCCTGAGGGGAGAGGTCGTAGCCATCGTAGTCACCAACAAGTCTCACGCGGTCTTTGAGAAACTCCCCCGCCGCATCGTTATTCACTGCGGCCTGTTGCAGTCCCTTCTGCAACTCATCGCTGTAACCATTTTCATAAAGCGACTTGGGAAACTTTACTGCCCACCAATTCTTCTCATCCGTAACCGTTCCGTAGAGCTCACCATTGATGAAATTTGCCATCCTACCGAAGAAAACTCCAAGCGGCGCCACAATCGCAAAGCCATCGCCCACCGCCGGCCAGGAAAGCTTGTGCTTCCAAGCGTAAAACAGGGTGAAAAACATGATTCCAAGAATTCCCCCATGCGAAGCCATCCCCCCTTCCCACACCGCAATAATAGTCATGGGATCCTCCAGAATCCGATCCAGACCGCCCGGTCGAGGAAGCATGTAAAAAAGTACGTAGCCAATCCTCCCTCCCAAAAAAACACCAAAGATCGCAGTGTAAGTGACTACATCGCCCACCTTGGCTTCCTCAATCACCCAAAGTTTCTTCCGGGAAAGTCGCAGGAGAATGAAGTAGGCTGCCGCAAACCCCATCACATAGGAAAGCCCATACCAGCGCAATTTAACCTTCTCGCTGATCGAGAAAATCACAGGATCGAGATCGTGGACGTAGGTGGCTAACAGATCAATCACGCCCGAACTTCATACCATCCCGTCGATTTCCGCAAGCGAGCAAAGCGACGCGGCTCACTTCCTGATTGTGATCGTCACTGGCTGCCGGAGATATCGGCAAACTCCTTCCGCCCCTTCGCAAACGTAATAATACGCCGCACCTTTAAGTTTCCCGGGAAGTTTCCCTCCACCCTTCGGGCGTATTTCGAACTCGATGGCTCTCTTTTCGTTACTTGCAGGAATATCAGGAACAGGACCGGGACCATTGAGGTCATGAATCGAAACTCCACTTCCCTCTTCCAAATGATAGCTCACATTCCCCGCATCATTGGTCCAATGCACGAGCTTGTCCGGACTGGGAGTAAAGCCCAAGTGCACCCGGGCCGCGCCACCGTCGCCCTTTGTCGAAGGAACCACAACGACCGAAATCCCGACCATTCCTTCGGTGTCATCCGGGACCTTGCCTTCCGGATCCGGATGCTTTGGCGCCACTCCCAACCCTTTCCCGGCCTTCTCCGGATATGCAAACTCCGATCCCTTGGGCTCAACCCTTAGAACCAAGGGCTCTTCGCCTCTCTTTTTGATTTCTGCACGAGCTTGATTCACCCAGTCGTAGAACGAATACGGTTTGTCCAGTCGCGGACCATATTGCTGGATTCTCCGGCGCCAAATGTATTGATCCGGTTGAAGCTTGAGCGCTTTTTCCCAAGCCTGAACCGCCATCAAGAAATCCTTCGGATTGCCTTTTGGCGAATCAAACCGGCGCCGCATGGCGACACCAAAGCGAAAGTTTGCGATCGGATTTCCCGGGCTCTGTAGAACTTCTTTTCGGCGCCCCTCAAAAGAATCATCGAAGCGATGGTCCACCTCCTGAACAACCGTGCGCGGATAGCGGGTTGCCAAAAACTTCTTCAAATCATTTTCCGAAGGGTTCTTGAAACGAATGATCCCCGATTCATCGACAAGATAAGTGATAGGAACTACTTTAACCCCGAGAAGATTAAAAGGATCCGCCAGAACAGGCCATTCCATCTGCTGCCACTGCATGAAAAGAGCGGCTCGTTCAGGGTGTTGCTCCTGAACGATTCCCAAAGTTTGCAGCTTCCCGGCCTTCACCAATTCACTGGTCCTGGCATGCCAAACGGGCACACGCTTGCGACACCCTGCTCACCACGATGCAAACACATGAAGGATCGTCTTCTTCCGGAAATGATCCCGGGGTTCAACCAACTCTCCGGTCGCGATATCAGTCAGCGGAAAATTGGGAAAAGGCCCACCCACTTCCAACTTGGGAACAGGAGTCCCTGTGACTTGAAAGGTCAGCAACGCCAGCAAGAAAAACTTGGACATGTTGGAGTCTACCAGATGCTCCTGAAGATGAAAGAGGCATCGAAAAACGACTCGAATTCTTTCACCACTGGAATCGGAAAATTCCCTTTAAATTCTGCGCCCCAAAGATCCTCACCTCAAAAGGCCACCTCCTCCTCTTTCACGAGACAAGTTCTCGTTCGATGCACCCTTTGACCAGCTCAAGTCACTCCGAGAGTATTTGGCTCAAAACTTGGCTGTCACCAATCACAGTGAATTGACGACACTGCTAACCGATCACCAGCCATGCTGTGAAGCCGAGATAGCCCACGACGAGAAGAACACCTTCCCAACGATCGAGCCGCATTCGATGCCACATCATGGGCATGAGAATGATGGTGACTCCCAGCATCACGGCCAGATGGATGATGGTCAGCCCTTCTCCTTCAAGCGGAGCGACAAGTCCCGCCAAACCGATAACGGCCAGGAGGTTAAAAATGCAGGAGCCCACGGCGTTGCCGACAATGATGTCACCGTGCTTTCTCAAGGCCGCCACAACCGAGGTGGCAAGCTCCGGGAGAGAGGTTCCAAATGCAAATAAGGTCAGCCCAATAATAGCCTCGGGCACACCATAAAATCGAGCGATGCGTTCGCCACCAAGCACCATCCGGTCGGCACCCACGACAAGAACCAATGCCCCAATCACAATCAGAAAGATATTCAAAAAAACCCTCCCAGCACCCGCGGTCCGGGCAGCCTTGATGACTTCCGGATCGATATCTTCACTGACATTCGGATCCTCCTTTCGAGCCTCAACCAGACTGGTAATCACATAGAGGATTACGCCCCCAAAAAGCACAGCCGCTTCAAGCCGGTCGATCACGCCTCCCCTCATCATGAGGAGAAAAACCACCGTCGCGACCAGCAAAACAGGCATCTCACGACGGATCACCTGTCGCTGGATTGCCAATGGAAAAATCACCGCGCCTACTCCCAACACCAGGGCTATGTTGCAGATATTTGAGCCCACAACATTACCAATGGCCATTCCTCCACTGCCATCGAGGTTTGCTTTCACGCTCACCACCAATTCGGGGGCACTGGTTCCAAACGCCACAACAGTCAGCCCGACCACAAGTGGACTAATCCCAAAGCGAATGGCAAGTTCCGAAGATCCCTTCACCAACCATTCGGCTCCGTAATAAAGGAGGACGAGGCCGGCAACGACCCAGCCGATATCAAGCAATTCAGGCACGACCGGAGACTGGCGCACATCCCGCGATGCCGCAAATACCAAACGGGAGAGATTTTCTACTTGCCGATCTTAATGAGCTCGACGTCGAAGACCAGGGTGCCCGATGGCGCACCCGGGCGGGTGGGAGTCTCTCCATAAGCAAGGTTACCCGGGATCCAAAAGCGACGTTTTTCACCTTCAACCATGAGTTGAACCCCTTCGGTCCACCCTTTGATCACGCCATTCAGCGGGAAGGAAATAGGCTCGCCACGAGCGACCGAGCTATCAAACATCTTCCCGTCCGTCGTCCAACCGGTGTAGTGAACGAGCACCTCATCAGTTTCGGAAGGATGATTCGAGCCGGTCCCTCCCGAAAGAACCCTGGAAGCGAGTCCGGAATCGGTCGCAACGGAATCCGACGGGGCAGCGGCAACATCATCGGGGGCCGGGATGGGCTCGGGGGCTTTTGGCATCTCCTTGAAATCGAGGAGTTGAAAATCAAAAATCAAATTACCTTGAGGAGCACCAGGAGGCGGATTTTCGCCGAACCCCAAAGCTGCAGGAATCCAGAAGCGCCTCTTCTCGCCTTTGGTCATGAGCTGGAGTCCCTCCACCCATCCTTTGATGGTCACTTGATCGAGCTTGAACTGAGCCGGCTTGCCATTCATCACGGTGCTTTCGAGGAGAGAGCCATCTTCCAGCCATCCGGTGAAGTGAGCCGCTACAACATCGGACGGGCCGGGCCTGGCACCGCCTTCACCTTCTTCCAGGAGTTGGGAAGCAAGACCGCTGTCCGATTTTTCAGCACCCTCGGGAGCAGTCAAATCAGCTGGCGTTTCAGGAGCCTCAGGAGCAGCCTCGATAGAGAACAATTCGACATCGAAGGTCAGGTTCCCCGAGGGAGCGCCAGGTCGTGAAGGTTTCTCGCCGTAGGCGAGCCCGGCCGGGATCCAGAAGCGGCGCTTTTCGCCGACCACCATCAGCTGCAAGCCCTCGGTCCAGCCGGGAATCACCTGATTCAGAGGAAAGGAAGTCGTTTCACCCCGAGCGACCGAACTATCGAAGAGTTTTCCGTCCACCATCCAACCGCTGTAATGAACCTCAACGGTATCGCGGGGACCGGGGTTTTTGTCGCCGTCACCGGCTTGAAGAACTTTCGAGGCCAGACCGGAACCAGTCACTTCGGCATCCGAAGGCGCAGCGGCCACATCTAGGGGTGTTTCAGGAGTTTTGCTCACGCAAGGGCCTTAACGAAGGTCCGCCTTTCATACCAGAAAAGAAAACATCCTATGGACTCTGTGCGAAACAAGCTTCTCCCGACCAAAACCGGACGAATTTAATTGAAGCAGACCAAGTCCCCGGGCTCGATAACTTCGACAGCATCGGAATCCAATTCGGCGATGATTTTCCCGTTATCCAAAGCCACAATTTGCGCCCGTGCCACGACGGAATCCTCCCTCATGACCCGACATTGCCCATCAATTTCAGGAACAAAATTATCTTTGCAATCGATCACGGTAAATCCCCAGGACTCGTTGACAGAAAGAACTTGTCCATAATCAGGATTGGTTTTCGAAGCATTTACGGTTTTAGGCTGGGAACGATCGGGCGAGGCATGGTCTTTGAATACTAAAAAGCCAGCACAGCAGGCCACGGATACAGATATAGCGATTATTTTTTTCATGGGTGTCAGACAGCTTATCTTTTCGGAGCGAATTGCGTCAACCACCTTTAATAGGCCATTTATCGAGCGCATCGTCGTCAAATCCCAGCTTACGTCCTTACCCAAGCCCAAAATAACTCAATTCTTCTTAGATTCCCCCTCTTGCGTTCTAGACAAAATGCCAATCCTGTCGAATCCTCCGCCCATGAAGATTTCCGTCACTGGCCGCTCGGGCCGCATGGGACAAACAGTGATGGCTGCGATCGAGGCCGAGACTGGTGCGACCTTGCAAGCAACACACGATTCGGGAGAGGACCTTGCAGGTGCACTCGCCGGAGCCAATGTCGTCATCGACTTTACCCTCCCTGCTCTAACAGAGGAATTGTTGGCCACGGCGGTTGAAAAAAAGGTCGCTTTGGTCATCGGTACCACCGGCCACTCCGACAATCAAAAGCAAGCGATCGCCGAGGCAGCCAAATCGATTCCAATCGTTTACGCCTCGAACTTTTCCACCGGAGTGAATCTCCTCTTCCACCTGACCCGTAAGGCCGCAGCAATTCTTGGCAACGAAACCTTCGACATCGAAGTGACCGAGATGCACCACCGCCACAAGGTCGATGCTCCCTCCGGCACCGCCCGCACCCTCCTTGACATTCTCAACGAGGAAACCAAGACCACCTACGAAGACGACGTCGCGCATGGACGCGAGGGAAACGTTGGCCCACGCCCTTCCAGGGAGATTGGCATGCATACCTTGCGCGGCGGTGACGTGGTCGGAGATCACACCGTAATGTTTGCGGCCGAGGGAGAGCGCTTCGAGCTCACGCACAAGGCATCCTCCAGGATGACCTTTGCCTCGGGTGCGGTTCGTGCCGCGCTTTGGCTGGAGAACCGCGGGGCTGGCCTCTATGACATGCAGGATGTCCTTGGTCTCAAATAGAATAACTGCATGGCTTCCAGAACAGGAATTGCGCTTGGCACAAATGTTGGCAACCGGCTCGCTAATCTTCGCGAGGCCCGGGATTTGTTGATCAACCTCATGCCACCGGGAACCACTTACAATCAATCGGGCGTCTATCAATCCGAACCCGTCGATTGCCCCCCGGATTCACCCGACTTCTACAATGCGGTGATCGAGATCGACTTCGTCGGCAAGCCACACGATCTCCTCAAAGCAACCCAGGGAATCGAGTGGAAGCTTGGCCGGACTTCTTCGGCTGTTCGCAACTCTCCCCGGCCCATCGATCTCGACATTCTTTACTTCGACCACTTCGTCATGGATGAGGATATTCTCACCCTGCCCCACCCCCGGCTGACAGATCGACGCTTCGTCCTCAAGCCACTGGCCGACATTCATCCTCATTTAATCCTTCCCGGAGACGAAACAACAGTCGGCGAACATCTAAGAAAACTCGACTCGGAAGAGGCTGATCCCATTCTTATCCAAACCGCCTGGTAGCGCCATGCCACTCTCTGACAAAGCCGAAAAAATCCGTGCCCGCAAGGGGAAAGCTCCTATTTCCGCGCTGACTGCCTATGACTATGCGACAGCGCGTCTTTTGGACGAAGAAGGGGTCGACCTGCTTCTCGTTGGTGATTCCCTGGGCATGGTCGTATTGGGATTTCCGGACACCACTCATGTGACCATTGATCACATGATCCATCATACGGCCGCTGTCGCCCGGGGAACAAAGAGGGCCCTCATTCTTGGAGACTTACCCATCAACACCTACCCCGATCCCGGGACCGCCGTTGCCAATGCCCGGCGACTTGTGGATGCCGGGGCGGAAGCGGTAAAACTCGAAGGTGGAGTCCGGCAGGCCGGGAAGGTCTCCGCAATCGTAGCCGATGGAATTCCCGTAGTGGGACACCTTGGCATGCTGCCCCAACGAGTCAACGAAGAAGGCGGATACAAAAAAAAGGGCAGGACCGACGACGAAACCCAAGCCATTCTTGAAGGTGCGCTTGCGCTGCAGGAAGCCGGAGTCTGCGCCATCGTTCTTGAAAGTGTCCTTCCAAAAGCTTCCCGCCTGCTCACCGAAAAACTTGATGTCCCCAGCATTGGCATCGGCTGTGGCGAAGGGAATTGCGATGGCGAGATTGCGGTCATTACCGACGTAATTGGTTCCTACCCATGGTTCGTTCCACCTTTCGCAACCCAACGGGCTGATGTTGCTGGCGAAATCAAGCAAGCCGTGAAAGGTTATCTCAATGCTCTCGGCGGATAAAAAAGAAGCTCTCGAACGCCGCATGGCCTTGCTTGGCATTTGCGAGGATGATCTCGTCGAAAAATTCGTCCGCGGAACCGGCAGTGGAGGTCAAAAAATCAATAAAACTTCATCCTGCGTTTTTCTCCAGCATCCTCCTTCCCGGACCGAAGTCAAAGTACAGCGGGAGCGTTCCCGCGAGATGAATCGCTTTCTGGCACGCGAAGAACTCTGCAACCGACTCGAAGAGCGGGAAATACAAAAGAAACAGGCCCGAAAACAGGCTCGTGAAAAAAGCCGTCGCCGGAACCGTCGGCAGGGTGTCCGGGCCCGCGCCCGCAATGTCGAAAAGAAGCGCAAACACGGACAAAAAAAACAAAACCGCCGCCGTCCCGGGATTCAGGATTGATTGTCCCCCATCCTTCTTCAAGATTTCCCCATGCAGACTTACCTCGACCTTCTCACCGACGTTTTGAAAAACGGGGAGGAACGGGGTGATCGGACCGGGACGGGAACGCTAAGTGTCTTCGGACGTCAGGTTCGCTATGACCTCCGCGAAGGATTTCCCTGCCTCACGACCAAAAAGCTGCACCTTCGCTCCATCATCCACGAGCTGCTGTGGTTTCTCAAGGGAGATACCAACATCGCCTACCTCAAGGAACACAAGGTCAGGATCTGGGACGAATGGGCCGATGAAAATGGCAACCTCGGGCCGGTTTACGGACAGCAATGGCGCTCGTGGCCCAAGGAGGACGGTTCCGCCGTCGATCAAATCAGCAACCTTATCGATGGTTTAAAAAATAATCCCACCTCACGACGCCACCTTGTCTCGGCCTGGAACGTTGGTAAGGTTGATGAAATGGCGCTCCCTCCCTGCCACCTTCTCTTTCAATTTTACGTTCACAACCCGGATTCAGAGCGCCCGGGCCTGAGCTGCCAACTCTACCAGCGCAGCGCGGATCTTTTTCTGGGAGTGCCTTTTAACATCGCCTCCTACGCTCTCCTCACCATGATGGTGGCCCAGGTCTGCGGATACGAACCGAGGGAATTCGTCCATACCTTCGGCGACCTTCATCTCTACTCCAACCACCTCGAACAGGCCAAACTTCAACTCACCCGGGATCCACTCCCGCTTCCAAAGATGAAAATCAACCCTGAGGTTACCGAAATCGATCAGTTCAGTTTCGATGACTTTGAGTTGGATGGCTACCAGGCTCACCCCCACATCAAAGCAAGCGTCGCCGTATGACTTTAACAGCCATTGTTGCCATGACCCCCGAACGCATTATCGGGAAAGACGGAGATCTTCCCTGGAATCTTCCGGACGACTTGAAGTTCTTCAAGCAACACACCTCCGGTCATCCCATCGTGATGGGACGAAAGACTTTCGACTCGATTGGCCGACCTCTTCCGAAGCGACAGAATATCGTCATCACCCGCGACCCGGCCTGGCATCATAATGGCGTCGAGACGATTCACCACCCCAAGGAACTCAACGAATTCCCGCTGATTGACCAACAGGTTTTCATTATCGGAGGAGAACAAATCTATCGATTTTTTCTACCAATCCTCAACGACATCATCATCACCCACGTGCCTGATTGCTACGAGGGCGATACCTTTTTCCCTCAATACGAACACCTTTTTCCCAACTCGGAATTGATTTGGGAGCAGAAGGAATTTGTGATCAGGCGACACTTTAGATAATCACTTAATCATCAATAACGACATGGCAAACTCATTCGAACTCACCGGCACTTTAAAGGTTCTTCAGGACACCCAGACTTTCGCGAGCGGATTCTCCAAACGCGAATTCGTCATTGAAGTTCCGGACGGAAAATATCCTCAACTCATTAAATTTGGAGCGCTCAAGGACAAGATCGGTATGCTTGACTCAGTGAGCGTTGGCGACGAACTCACCGTAACCTTTGATGTCCGCGGTCGGGAGTATAACGGAAACTACTACGTCGATTTGAATGCGTGGAAGATCTCGAATTCAGGCAGTGGTGGCGGAGATCAAGGAAGCGCACCGGACGATCCTCCACCCAGTTCGTTTGACAGCAGCTTTGACAGCGAGCCCGACCCAAGTGACGACGACATTCCATTTTAGGAATCAATCCGGAACCACACTCTTGATGGTGCCATCGGCGACCTGGGTTCTCAACTCGTCGCCCGGTGCTACGTCCTCGACCGACTTTACGATCTCTCCGTTGGCCCCGTAGGTAACCGAGAATCCTCGTTTGAGAATACTTCCGGGGCCCAGGGCCTGAAGCAGAGACGAAAGATTTTCCAGCCGATGTTCCCGGACCTCCAGGGCATGCGTGGAAGCAAGCAGGAATCCATTGCGGAGTTGTGTGATTGTTTCATCACGTCTCTTTAATATTTCGCGTGGATGATAACGATCCCAGTTGGCCTGATAATTTTCGATCAGCCGCTCCCGCTCTCTCAACGAATTCTCAACCGCGCTGCCAAACTCCCTTCTTAAGCCTTCCACGCGAAAGACTTGATGCTGCAACTTCCTGTCGGGGGATTGGCTGAAAATGCTTCGTTCGCAGAAGTCGAGTTGATCAGAAAGACGGTCCAAGCGGCCCTCAACCACCCGCTTGAGGCGAGCCTGCAAATTCGTCAAACGGGCACGGAGCTCCGCCTGGTCAGGAACCACCAACTCCGCCGCGGCACTAGGCGTTGGAGCCCTCAAATCAGCCACAAAGTCCGCGATGGTGAAATCGATTTCGTGCCCCACCGCACTAATGACCGGGATGGGACAATTCGCAATCGCCCGGGCGACCACCTCTTCATTGAAATTCCAGAGATCTTCCAGAGATCCCCCGCCTCGCCCCACAATCAAGACTTCGGGCTGTGGAATATCATCGCTACAAACCTGCCCGGCCTGACGAATCGCACGGGCAATGCCCCGCTCCGCCCCTTTGCCCTGAACGGCAGCATGGAAAAGAACAACCGTCAGCCAAGGGGCACGACGGGTCAGGACATTTTTCATATCCTGCAAGGCCGCTCCGGTTGCCGAAGTGACGATCCCCACCACCTTCGGGAACCCAGGTAGTGGACGTTTTAGTTCCCGCGAGAACAAACCCTCGCGATCCAGCTTCTTTTTTAAAGCCTCAAACCGTGCTTGAAGATCACCCACTCCGACCGCTTGCGCTTTCTTGACAATCAACTGGGTGCTGCCACGAGCCTCGTAAAAGCTGGCTTCACCAAAGAGCTGGACCTTGGCACCATCTTCAATCACTTCGCTCCCGACACGCCGGCGCGCGCCAAACATCGCACAGGAAATTTGCGCTGACTGATCCTTCAGCGAAAAATACCAGTGTCCGCTCCCCTGTTTGCGAAGATTGCTGATTTCGCCCTCCACCCAGACCTCTCCAATTTCAATCTCGAGGAGATTTCGAATCCGCCGGGCCAGCTGCGTGACCGAGATCGCCTTGACCTCCGACATGCTAGGATTCTTCGTTACTGTTTAGTTCGGCGAAAACCATCTGCCCGGCACTCGTTTGGAGTGTACTGATCACGGTAACATCCTGTGAGGTTCCAACCTTGTTAATGGCATGATTGACAACAATCATCGTCCCATCCGGCATGTAGCCCACGGCCTGGTGATCGTCTTTCCCAGCGCGAACCAAGGCAAGACGCACGGATTCGCCAACGACGACCGAGGGTTTCAAGGCATCAGACAGGTCATTGAGATTAATGATGTCCGCCCCCTGGAGGTGGGCGACCTTGGTCAAATTCTCATCGGTGGTGATGAGACGGGCCGAGAGCAATTTCGCGGTCTGAACCAGCCGTCCCTGGAATGACTCGTCTTCTGCCATGCCCCGGGAGTCCTGAATGGAAATCGGAACAGCCGGATTCTTTTGGAGCTCACTAAGAATTTCGAGCCCGCGCTGGCCGCGCTGACGTTTGGCGGCTGCCGGGGAATTGGCCATGACCTGCAATTCATCCAGCACAAATTGAGGTACCAAAACCCGCCCGGTGAGGAAGCCGGCCGCCATCAGTGATGGCAGGCGACCATCCATAATCACTTCGGCATCGAGAATGAGAAGCTGGCCGGACGCGGCATCCTGCCGAAAACGAACGTAGGGAATGATGAAGGAAAACTCTTCCTGATCGCTCCGCAAAGCCAGCACGGCCCCCAGAAAAGCAAAGCTTGCATAGGAAGCGACATTGAATGCCAGAGCCAAAGCTTCGGCCACCCCTTCGATTTCGATCCCTGATGCGGCAATCTGAATCAGTTCCGGGATCTGGGCCCGGTTCAGCAGAAAGGCGCACAAGAGGCCCACGCCAATGCCAAAGGTGGCGGTCGAAAATCCACGCAAGGTAAAGTTGCGCATCGAGCTCTCCATCAGAATGAAAAAGATTGAGACCATCAGTCCCCCAAAAAGCCCGACCCAAAGAGGAACCTTGGGGGCACCAAGAACGACCGCAAAGCCAGCCAGCAGACAGAGGATGATATAAATCACCCTGGCGACATTGACCGACGGTTTTGAAGATTTCATGGATGTCGTAGCTTAGTCACCTTTACCACGGGCCTGCAAGTCTACCCAGAATTTGCTTCTTCCGGCCACTCCAGCTGGGGCGCCTTGGATCCTCCGGTAAAGATATCTCCAAGATCCTTTGTCGTGATATAGAGCATAAAGCCCATTAAAAGGAGGGCAAAACCAGCCTGGATTGCCTCAAGAAAACGAGCAGGAAGAGGTTTCCCGCGAATCCATTCCAAGATCGCCATCACGATGTGGCCACCGTCCAAAACCGGAAGTGGCAACATATTGAGCACCGCGAGGTTTACGTTAAACAAGACAAAGAATGCGAGGACCCGAAGCCAACCGTGCTCTTCCTGCAATAGCAAAAACTTGGTGCGGGCGATGCCCACTGGACCCGCCAGTTGGTCCGGACCGATATTTGAGTCGGGAGCGCTAATAATCTTAATCGTCATCCACATTGTGCGGAGGCTATCGCGGACCTGCTCCCAGGGATTGGGGTGTGTGATCTCGGTGACAACACCGGCCCGAAAATCCCAGCTGACTCCAATCATGGGATTCTTGTATGCGTCACCCTTGGGTTTGAGAGGAGTGAGTTGGACGTCGATCGTCTCATCTCCTCGTTTCACCGTGAATGTTGAAGTTTGGTAATCGTTTTCCCTCATCAACATGCCAACATGATAAGTTCCAAAGACCTCCTGACCGTCGACCTTCAAAATCTGGTCACCCTCCTGCAATCCGGCCCGTTCAGCAGGCCCCTTTCCAACTTCCCCCACGAGTTTACCAACCACCGCAGGTCCCGGAGCGGTAATCCCGGGATCAGGAAGAGCTCTTCTCTGGAAAATACCAGTCTCGGGGATATCGAATTCTGTGGTCACCACCATGACCTTGCCATCGCGCTCGATCTCAAAATCGATGGTCTCTCCCTTGGTCAGCATGATTCGGGTTCGAATATCGTCAAAGACCTTCCCGACATACCAGTCAACAGGCTCGCCATCGACCTTTAGAATCTTGTCACCGGGAACTAAAATCCCCTCTGCCGGGCTCTCGTGAACGACACCACCCACCACGTTCGATTTGATCGAGTCCTGCGGCTTACCCATTCCCCAGACCAAAAACCCGGCAACAACGGCCAGCATCAGGCTGAAAAGCGGGCCCGCGAAAGCCACGATAATTTTGTCGAGAGGAGAAACCGGAGGAAGTTTGTCCTTCTCGAGATTCTCTCCCTCAATCGATTCCATCGCCGCCATCTGCGGAAGCGCGACAAAACCACCAGCCGGAATCCAGCCCAAACCGTACTGGACTCCATTAATTGTTTTCTTCCAGATCGGCTTGCCAAACCAGATCTGGAATCGATCCACCTGCAGTCCTCGCCAGCGAGCCGCAAGGAAGTGCCCCAACTCGTGGACAAAGATCATGATATTGAACAACCCGATCACGATGATCACGAGCACGACTCCGTATAAAAAATCAGTCATAGAATTTCGGTTTGTGAAACTAGCCCACGGCCTCCAATTGGGCCAGTGGCATTTCCTGAATATGAAAACGTCGCAAAACCATGATTTGGTTTAAACCAAACGAACGCTTTGCTTCTTGCTGAGCCGCAGGATCTGTCCCGCATCCGCTTTGAATTCCGCCATCGGGTCGGTGAGCTTTTCCCCATCAAGCTGGACCGCGCCGGTTGTAATGAATTGCTTTCGCAGTTCGCCGTTCGATTTCTCAAGGTTAAAAGCCTGCTTGAAGACCCGGCTTACCACTTGCAGAACGTTCCCGCTCAAGTCCGAAGCCGACATTTCGGGAAGTTCGGCAGCATTGAGATCGCGCTTGGAAAAGCGAGTCTCCCAGTCCTCGCGGGCCCCTTTCCCCTCCGCCTCGCTGTGATAACGGGCTACGATACGGCGGGCGAGTTCCTTCTTGGCCTCCATGGGATGAATGGATTCGTCACGCGCGTCTCCGAGAAGCAGGAGGTAGTAGCGATCCATGAGATCATCGCTGATGCTCATGAGCTTCCCGAACATTTCGTTGGGAGCCTCACTAACGCCCACGTAGTTGTGGGCACTTTTGGACATCTTTTTGACCCCATCCAGGCCTTCGAGAAGAGGCATGCAAATGACAGACTGCTGGGATTGTCCTTCTTCCTTCTGGAGGTCGCGGCCCACGAGCATGTTGAAAAGCTGGTCGGTTCCACCGATTTCGACATCAGCCCGGAGTTCGACCGAATCCCACCCCTGCATGATTGGGTATTGGATCTCGTGTAGTCTCACCTCGGTTCCCCTGGAAACCCGCTCCTTGAAGTCCTCACGCTGGAGCATTTGCTGAAGAGTGACGCGGGCGTTGAGCTTTAGAACATCCTCGTAAGTCATTTTTCGGAACCAATCGCCATTGAAAATGATTTCAGTCTTCCCGCGATCGAGAACCTTGAAAGCTTGATCGGTATAGGTTTCAGCATTTGCGAGAACCTCCTCGCGCGTAAGCGGCGGACGCGCGGTGCTTCGCCCGGTGGGGTCTCCCACAGTGGCGGTAAAGTCACCGATCAGAAGAACAGCCTGATGACCCATCTCTTGAAACTGACGCAGTTTTTCAAGCGGCACCGTGTGTCCCAGGTGAATATCCGGAG
The DNA here is from genome assembly GCA_030432565.1 of Verrucomicrobiia bacterium. GTDB lineage: Bacteria > Verrucomicrobiota > Verrucomicrobiia > Verrucomicrobiales > Akkermansiaceae > SW10. The sequence goes on from JAUIGV010000032.1 coordinate 50,813, forward strand.
CAGTTGGATCCACTCCGAATTTGATTCGCAAAGGACGTCCCTCTTTGAGTTTCTCATCGAGTTCCTTCTCGGAAATCACCTTGGAAGTGCCGCCTACGATTTGGGACAGGGCCGGATGTGCTGCTTCGCTCATGTGGTCGCGAGTCAAGCGGGAGCGGACCAGGATATCAAGTGCGCTGGAAGACAAAAAGCAAATGCCGCTTCCCCCGGAAGAGAAGCGGCATTTGAAAAAAGAAATGGGGCGACCGACGGGACTCGAACCCGCGACAACCTGAATCACAATCAGGGGCTCTACCAACTGAGCTACGGCCACCAACTTGGTGGGCGGCAGACTAAAAAAGAAATGTTCGAAAGCAAGCGGAGATTTCCGGAAAATTTCACACCCCGACCGGATGCCAGGTCGTCTTGATTTCCTGAAAGTCGCAAATGTGATAGGGACTCTGCGTGAGAGCCTGATCCGGAGACAAGGCGACCCTCTTCAAGTTCTCCACTGCTTCCAATTCGGTGTTTTTCCGCTCTTCGGCATCATCCGAGCAAAGAAGAAGGGCATTGACATCCATGTGCCGGGCAAATTCCGGCACCAACTCAGCGCGCAGGCCGGTGAGAATGTTGATCACTCCACCCGGAACATCGGAAGTTGCCAGAACCTCGGCGAAGGAAATCGCTGAAAGTGGATTCCCAGAGACAAGAACGACCGCGGAATTGCCTCCAACCACAATTGGGGCCATCGCCGAGACCAGACCCGCCAGCGAACCGTCCGACGGAGCCACTACGCCCACCACTCCCGATGGCTCGGGGACCGAAAAGGTAAAATGAGGAGAACTCACCGGATTTACCGACGAAAACAGCTGCTGATACTTGTCACTCCATCCGGCGTAGTGGACCAAGAGATCGATCGAAGCGACGATGTCTTCCATCGCGGACTTTGAACTGACCCCCAGCAAGCTCATCTCCTTCACAAATTGATCTTTACGTCCGTCGAGCACCTCGGCGATGCGATAGAGAATTTGACCCTTCAGATAAGCAGTCGCTCCGGCCCAGCTGCCACTCGCCTTGCGGGCGGCGACGACCGAGTTTCGGAAGTCCTTCCGGCTGGCTCGGGAGGCATTGGCCAGGAACTCGCCTTTCGGACCGGTCACCTCAAGAATCCTACCTGATTCAGTGCGGGGAAACTTTCCTCCAATGAAGAGTTTGTAGGTCTTTGGAATTCCAGGATTACTCATAATAAAATTTCTTCGTGCTAGTAGCTGACTTGACAGTAAGCGGACAAACCATGGAGCCCCCCTTCTCTCCCAATCCCACTCTCCTTGTATCCTCCGAATGGGGAGGTTGGGTCGAACTTATTGAAGGTATTCGCCCAAACGACTCCGGCATTCAAACCAGTGGTCATTTTAAAAATCTTTGAACCCTTGTCGGTCCATACCCCTCCGCTGAGGCCATACGGAGTATTATTGGCCTTTGCGATTGCCTCCTGGGGAGTTCGGAACGTCTGGATGGCAAGCACCGGTCCGAAGATTTCCTCCTGGACGATGCGGTGACTCTGGGCGCATTCGGTAAAAAGAGTCGGCTTGAACCAGTTTCCCTTTCGCGGGACTCCTCCGGAGGGCTGCCACATGCACGCCCCCTCATCCTTGCCAACTTTCACCAGGTTTTTGATCCGTGCCAATTGCTCGCCTGAATTAATGGCACCGATATCGGTGTTCTTATCGAGTGGATTTCCAACGACGAGAGATTCGATTCGTTTCTTAAGCTTCTTGATCACCTTGTCTGCGATGCTTTCCTGTACAAACAGACGGGAACCGGCACAGCAAACGTGGCCTTGGTTAAAGAAGATGCCATTCACAATTCCCTCGACGGCCTCGTTGATGGGCGCATCCTCAAAAACGATATTTGCCGCTTTCCCGCCTAGCTCGAGAGTGAATCGCTTGCCGGTCCCGGCCACCGAACGGCGGATCGCCTTTCCCACTGCGGTCGAGCCCGTAAAGGCAACCTTATCGACATCGGGATGCTCAATGAGAGCCTGACCGGTGTCACCCGCACCGGTCACAATATTAACAACTCCCGGCGGGAGACCCGCATCCTGAATGAGTTCTGCAAGCTTGAGAGCAGTGAGCGGTGTTGTCTCGGCCGGCTTGAGAACCACGGTATTCCCGCAAGCGAGTGCCGGGGCAATTTTCCAGGCCGCCATCAGGAGGGGGAAATTCCATGGAATGACCTGCCCGACCACGCCGATGGAGCTGACTTCAGCTCCCGGGAAGGCATACTTCAGCTTATCCGCCCAGCCGGCATGGTAGAAAAAGTGGGCGGCAGCAAGCGGAACATCGACGTCGCGACTTTCACGAATTGGTTTCCCGCCGTCCATTGACTCGACCACTGCAAATTCCCGGGCGCGTTCCTGAATGAGCCGGGCGATGCGGAAAAGATATTTTCCGCGCTCCGCCGGCGGCATTTTGGACCAAAGGTTATCGTAGGCTTTCCGCGCGCCCTTGACAGCTTGATTGACCTCTTTCTTCCCTGCGAAACCAACCCTGGAGATCACCTCGTCAGTCGCGGGATTAATTGTCTCAAATTGTTTGGGCGCCTTCACCCATTTCCCGTCGATGAAAAGATCATAGGATTTTTTGATCTCAAAATGATCGCTTGATTCCGGAGCAGCCGCGAAGCCCCCTGAAAGAAAATCGTTGGCACTCATGGGTTTAGTCCTTGGTAAAATAGTCTCCGCTCTGATAGAGCCCGGTTTCTTGTTTGCGAATCTGCATCAAAAGGTCGTTGGTGAGGGAACTGGCTCCGAAACGGAACCATTCGTTGGTCAGCCATTTCGGACCGAGCACTTCCCGCACCATAACAAGATACTGAAGTGCAAGTTTGGCATTTGAAATTCCACCGGCAGGCTTCATGCCAACCATCCGGCCGGTCCGTTCGTAAAAATCGTCAATCGCCTGCAACATCACCAAGGTGACCGGAAGAGTGGCTGCAATGGGAACCTTCCCGGTGGAAGTTTTGATGAAATCCGCACCAGCAGCCATCGACATATCGCTGGCGTAGCGAACATTGTCATATGTCGTGAGCTCACCGGTTTCGAGAATCACCTTGAGATGGGCTTTCCCACAGGCTTCCTTGCAAGCCGCCACCTCATCGTAGATCGCGCGATATTCGCCTTGAAGAAATTGTCCGCGCGAAATCACCATATCGATCTCGTCCGCCCCCTCACCGACCGCGTAGCGGACTTCGGCAAGTCGTTCCTTAAGCCGCATTTGACCGCTGGGAAACTGAGTGGCGACCGCAGCCACCTTAACCTTGCTCCCTTTCACGACATCAGCCGCGGTCTTCACCATCCGTGGATAAACACAAACGGCGGCGGCGGGCCCGATCGAAGGGTCCTGTGCAAGCGGGTGCATCGCCTTTTGGCACATTTGGCGTACCTTTCCTACCGAATCGGCCCCTTCCAGAGTGGTCACATCCAGCATCGAAACCGCCAACTTCAGAGCCGACATCTTGGTCTCCTTCTTCAGGCTACGGGAACAAAACCGTTGGGCACGTTCGTCGACACCGATCTGGTCGATCGTTGGCGAATCCCGCCGGGCGGGAAAAGGTAAGACTTCGCATTTCACGAGCCGCAGGGTAGGTCGTCACCCGCTCGAGAGCAAGATCGACCAAGAGGAATCCTTGCGGGCGAGTTCTGGAGAGAGGCTTTTTGAGAAACAGCGGCTACAGAGCCACGACTCTAAAAAAGAGCTTCGGCTCTCCGGCGTCCTGAACAAGCGTAATCAACTCGCCTGTTCCGGTAACTGCTCCCCCGACAGGCTGCCAATTCTCAGCAGTGAGTGTCGTCGAACTTTGGAGCTGATAGTTGACTCCAAGAGCACTTCGAAACGAGATCGAAAGAGAATTCCCGGATGAAATGGTCGTAAAGGTTGGCACTGCGGAAACCACTGCCGGAGCAGGAGTAAAACGAAATGCGCTCAAGGTGAATCCACGTCTGTCCTCCTGGGTCGCGACGGCGAACACGAAACCCGGAGAACGAGCCTGTTCCAGAGTGAACACGACAGGGTCTCCGCCTTCCTCAGCCCCATTGAATGCTTTGACAGTCACTGGTGCGTTTGCCGTTCCATCTTCCTGAAGGGTCACCGATTTCAGTTCGCGCCCAGTGTAGTAGACGAGATGATTGCGACGAACGGCAACAACATCGGTGAACCCGCTGCTAGCCTGCCAACCCGAAGTCCAGAGAGGCGTGTCTGGAGACGAACCATCTTGTTTGGCCCGGAGCCAGAAGACCTGGTTCTCAAGATTCCCACCTCCTCCGTCACCACGGGTCACGACAAAGGCGACGCTCCCATCACTTCCTGCATTCATTGGAGTAATGAAGACAACCTGTTTGCCTGCATCCGTCTCGTCATAGGAATAGCCCCATGATGCTTGAAGAGACTGAGCATGACCCAGCGTGGCAAGAACAATAAATGCACTTAATAGTGTTCTAAAAAAGGGAGCTTTCATGATCAATTGAGGAATGAATTTCTAAAATGAGTATCCGACCTGGAAATAGAATTCTCCGTCGCCGGCTTCGACTTCCTGGACAGGAGAATCGATGTCGCTGAGGGCAAATCCGTATCCGGTGGTCGCACGTAAGTCTTCATTCACCTTGGCATCAAGTCCCAACCCGACGGACCAAAGTGTTTCGTCGCCTTCGAAGAAAAGAGCGTCTTCGTTCTTAACAGTAGCAAAGTCGCTGAAAAGAGTGGCGGAAAGATCCAAAGGCACCCCTCCAACATCCAGCGTGTCGAAGTGATATTTGTAGTCCAACTTGACCATGAAAGAGCTATCACCCGAAGCGACTCCAAGAGGATATCCACGAACGGTTGGAAATCCTCCGGCAACATTCAAGAACGATGGTGGCAAACGATCACCAAAACTGGTGCTGGCAGTCACAAAGGCAGAAAACTCGTGATCGCGGCCATCTTTTCCAGTGAAAACTTCGTCGAGGTATCGGCGATAGGCCGCATAGATTGAACCAGTCACAAAAGAGTCTTCCGCAAAAAGCCGCCCTTGTTGATCCAGATCTGTTCCTGAATCGGTATTGGCGAGGCTCGAGAGGTTGAATTCAATGCGCCCACCCATAATAAGCGAGCTATTGGGGGTTGTTCTGGAGTAACGGAGTCCGGCAGACGGAAGCAAAAAACCAGTACTGGCCTTCGGCACACCGATGCTGGTCTGATCCTGGGTGACGTCCAAATAGCGAAGACCGAGAATGCTTTCCAAATATTGACCGGTGTCGTTCCAGAGGGTTTTTTCCCAGCTGACGCCAAGGTTAAAACTATTACCCTCAAAGTCGATTCCCGTTGCACCGACGAGACCTACGTCTTCTGCAACAAAATTGCTGTAAGCCACATTAAAGGCCAGACGGCTGCTGGCAATATTGTCGAGGGGCAACATATAGTCCGCACCAAAGTAATTGCTGTTTCCCTCCAGTGTGGTTAACGCCTTAAAGTGGAATTTATCATCCGGAGTGAAGGTGTTCCAATTGGTGTAATCCAGGGTGAAACGCTCGCGTCCCAGTCTTTCGGCACCATAGTTGTCAATGGCTAAAGTTGTGATCGATTCATCGAGTTGCTTCACGCGGTATTCCAAAACGAGATCACCTTGTTCCGGAACCAGCACCGGACGAACCTGCTGGCGACTAAAACGGTTCATCAACCCAACAGTCCCATCAAGAGCTTTGGCCGAGATGGTCTGTCCGACTCCGATAGGAGCAGCCGACATGATACGTGCTTTTTTAGCAGGAGACACCACTTGATCTTTCGCAGTCCCGACAATGCGGGTTTTGGTAATCTTCCCCTCAATAATTTTGACCTCAAGTGGTTTACCCTCGAGCGAAGCTTTGTATCCCGGAGCGGTTACCACTGCGCGGGTAGCAAGGATTCCCCGCTCCTGATAAAGTTCACTGATCCCTCGAAGGATCGCGGAGATCGAAACGGGAGCAAGTTGGGTCGCATCGATATTACGGAGTTGGTAAGTCCGGCCGAGCGGATCTGGAACGAGCCCACCTTCACCCTCTTTCAGCAGAACTGTGACACCGTAAAGATCCTCGGAAGGAACAGAGGCATTACCGGAAAATTTCAGCGGCCCGGCAAGTGCGGAACCGGTGAACAGGGCGCTGGCTGTCAGGCCGGCGATGATTTTTGCGAGTGTGGTCATTTGCAAGAGTGGGAAAAGGTTGGTTTGAATAGTACGATTCTTATTTGACCTTCTTGATGAGTTCTTCAGCAAGATCTAAAGTTTGGAGGTGCAACGGCACGGTATCGAGCGAGCGCAAGACCGCCTGCTTCTTTTCACCAGGGAGATTCACCCAGGAGTTAAGGTTGATAAGACGTAAACCTAGGCTCTGGGAAATTGCGTAGCTATTTGAAAAGGGATTTTCCAAATCAAGGCCGATATTGTCACGCAGCCACTGCTCAAGATACACATCCTGAATCACCGAAGGCAGACCCGGATATGGGTCAATCTTGAAGTCGCCCGGCGTCACCGTTATGTCGTAGTTTGCGAGGCTAAATCCATTTGAACCAATTGCGGAAGCCGGATTTGCAACCAACTCACCAACATAGAGTCCCATTGGAGAACTCGGATCCTCGGCAACCCCCATCAAACTTGTGATATTCAAAGTATCGATGGATTCAGCATTTGGAAGCAGCGCATCTCCGTCGAGATCGATGGTAGCGAAGGCGGTAGGATCAATCGTGTAGCCAGCCCCTGCGAACCTCGTATCACCGGCTATTACGAGTTCAATCGCGCGGCGATTAATCGTGTAGTCCCCGGGAGTGTAGGAGATATCGTAGTTTGAAGCGGCAAAGCCGTTTCCACCAACTTGGTCTGCAATGCTGACCTCGTCTGTGTAGACTCCGGCAGAAGCAGCCGTATCGCCGGGAACGGACGTGAGATCGAAGACCACCGTATTGACCGTTTCACCATTGGGAAGCGCGCTACCCCCACCGCCGAAGGTATCGGTCACCGTAAAGGCAGTGTTGTCAAGAGTCTCGGAATTCCCATAGATTTTCTCCTGATCAAGAGCAGTCAAAAGGATGGCCCGTTGGTCGATGGTAAAGTCTCCGGTGACTCTGGTGATTTCGTAGTTATTTTCATCAAATCCGTTCGAAGAAGTGAGGATATCGGTCGGAGCAAGATCGTCAGTGTAGGTTCCTACATTCGCGGTGGAGTCACCTGCGACATTGCTGGTGATAGTCATCGAGTCAATGCTCTCGGAGTTTGGCAAAACAGAATCTCCATCGAGATCAACAACCGAGAATGTTGTGGTATCCGGAGTGATTGTTTCACCATAAGTCTTAGATTGGGGAAGAGCTGTCACGGTGATGGCCCGTTTGTTCACCACAAGGTCTCCCGAGATGTAGGTGATGTCGTAGTTGGACTCAAGGAATCCGTCCCCGGTGCCCGCAGTGCCGGCTACGGGGCCCGAAATGACAATCTCATCGCTGTAGGTTGCAGCATCAGCAGTAGTCGAAGCATCGACTCCGGTTGCAGAATTAATGG
>JAUIGV010000033.1 GCA_030432565.1 Verrucomicrobiia bacterium
GAGTCAGACAATCCGTTGGTGCCGGCCCCAAGGACTCACTCACTGACATTTCTTCGCATTCCGACACCTTCATCATCGTGGGCGCAGATCATGATTCCAGAACCAATACGAACAAGGGGCTGGTTATCAGGAAAGTCGATGCACAAGATTGGCAAACCATCCCGGTTCCCGGTTCGAGTGAATTCCTCAGCATCAGCCATGGAAGCCTTGGGTGGATCGCCACGACAACCGATGGAAATATTTGGTCGAGTCCAGACGGAACTGAATGGGCCATGGCAGGCCGTTCGCCAATGCCGCTGGTTCAAGTCGTCGAAATCACCGGTCGCTGGATTGCCACGACTGAACAAGGAACTGTTTACAGCTCAGACGACCTCTCGGACTGGAATCAACAATTGGACAACCTTTCGGGAAGCAGGGGAATCGCCGCTATTGAGACGCAATACCTCACCTTTGGCCAAGAGGGTTTTCTAAGGTCACCGCTGACAAAGGATGAATTCCAAACCTATCAGGAATGGATCGACTTTTACGAAGTCGGGGAGGAGTCGAGCGCACTCGGGGCAAGTGCGGCAGGAGACCATTTTTCAAACCTCTTTCGCTACCTTGCCAGACTCGCGCCATTTGAAAGTGCTGCAGGTGCTTTCAGCCAAACCCACCTCCACCGTGACCCTGAAAGCGGGGAGGACTTTCTCGCAATCCAGGTCCGCACCCGTCCACTGCCTGATGGAGCATCACTCATGGTCGAACAATCCTCCTCCCTGGATTTCGATGGCACCCCGGCTGTAGAGATTGGCACGCCGATCAGCGAAAGCGACCAAACTGTCACCAGACACTATCGCGCTTCGCAACCCGTCTCGTCTTCCAAAAAACAGTTTCTTCGGGTCCGCGTCACCTCTTCACCGGAATAGTCGTATTTGCTGCTTTTGATTGCCCATTTACTTCGAGTAAACCAACCTCCCCCGCAACCGGTTCTTTCGTCCCCACCTGGCAAGCACTTCGGACTCGGTTACTCCGGGCACAGCGTTCCACTTGGCTCTCGCTTGCAACACCCACTTTGAATGGCGGCACACCTCAATGGTCACCCTGGGTTCCACTCGCTCGCAAATGCCGTCAACCTGGTGAACCAACCCCAAACTAAAGATTGCAGACTTCCCACTCAGGCAATCTCTTCGATAGCTGCCCACACAGTGCTGCATCCTTTGTCCTTCCACCAGCAATTGAGAATGTTTCACCAACTGCCGAATTCTCCACTTCGTGACCCTGCCACATCGATCACGGTGGCATAGTTCCCCGTCCTCAACATCTTCCATTCGCCCCCAGGAAGAATGACAAAAATACCAAAGTTCGTCGCGCAGCCCCGGTTCGTGCAAATCATCGCTTCGAAAACTTAACCCATCTGCCCCGGCATTCCGATACAAGGTGCGCCAAAATTTCCAGCAGCTTCGAACAAGTTCATGGAGCGGCAGAGCCACCAAATCCCGCGCCCTGTTAAAACGGCAAGTCCGGTAATGAGCGTGGAAAAAATCAGCCAACATCCCAAAATCTTTTGCCTTGAAATCCGGAGCATCCGCAAGCTTTGCCAACAAGCGGGTCCAGATCTCTTCGTTTGAAAGACATTTCACCACAACACTGGAAAGAACCTCGGGAATCAAATCATCAGGAAGTTTGAGCGCTTTCATTTGCCCCCATCGCAGTGCTTCTCTGACTGTCATCTCCTTAGGAGCCCGCATCGCCAGATGAATCGCTTTCTTTGGAACGAGCGGCATTCCTTCGCACTCCCGCCAACTTCCACCCGTTCCGATCTCACAATACCAGTCGCGTTCCAACATCTTTAAGGAACCCTTCTCCAGCCACGCCGAATCGAAGAACAGAGGAATCTCCCATCTCACGAACAAATGCCGGAGCAGGTCACCAAAATGATTGTCACTTGCTGGAACCCAGTCATCCGGGGAGCGAATCCACCGGTCCGAATAGGCCGCAATCCGAAGCAAAGCCGGAATCAGGTGGCGACCCGGAACATGGCGTGTTGAAAGCAAATGGGATCGCTCCACCACCACCGGAAGCAGCCGAAGACAGGGGCCAACCAGATGACCAACAGTGGTCCTGGAGGCACAGAACGAGCGACCAAGACGGCGGAAATTTTTTCGAAGAATAGGATGGGGAACAGACGACGCTTTCCATGGTTGCCCGCGAATAATCGCGGTCAGAACAGATCGCATCGTCTCCCCGGCAAAATGGGAAGAAGGCATGAGACAGGATTTCTCGATAAAGATCGGAAGAAGCGGCCAACCTGGAAAGGTGGCCGGAGTGGGAGTCCGGCATTCAATTGCCAGCTCACAACGAAAGGTTGCCAGGCCCATAAAGCCCGGCTTTCAAATCCGATCAGGAATGTCTGTCTTCAAAAAACATTGCCGGGGAGAACTCGCCCATCCTGCGACCGATGGCAATCAAAAACTCCGTTAACTCCACAAAGCCCAACCCACGATGCCCAAATTATACAAGGCATGAAGAATCATCCCCGGCACCACCGACCGGCTCCGGAAATAAAGAACCGCAGTTCCAATTCCGAGAAGGAAAACCGGAGGGAACGATGTTCCCGGATGAACAATCGCAAAGATCAAGGCACTTCCAAGAATGGCGTTTCGCTTGGACCAAAAACCCAACATGGTTCGACACATAAATCCCCGAAACAAAAGCTCCTCCAGAATTGGCGCAGCCACCACCGCCAGAAGAATCAACCCCATCGGGCTCCACTCCGAACCAGGCCCGCCATCGGCCCCACCAAAAATCCCAGTCTCTAAAACCAAGGTCCAACCAATCCCCGCTGCAAGGCACAACGAAGCCGCCAGCAAGATTTCCAACGCCAATCTCGAGCCGCCGACCTGATCGCCATCGTCAGGAAAGTCAGGAAGTGGAATCGCTTTCTGACGTTGACGAAGCCGGGCAAACCCAAAGGCCACCAAGCCACCCACGACAAAAGAGACCAAAATCAAGCCCCCCGAAACTCCTCCCGAAAGGCTCCCGATCACCGTGACGATCACTTGAGCGACCAAAAACACCACCACCGACCAGAGCCCGTCATCCACACCCCAGCTCGGAGGTTCTTCCTCCACCGGCTCCATCAGGTAGTTGAAGCTGATCTCTCGTCGCTGCCAAATCGCCACCCCCAGAAACCAGAAAACCACCAGGGAGCTGACCAGCGGCCAGAACATTCCCTGCCATAGGAGTGCTCCAAAGATCCCCGCAAAAAACATCGCGCCATACATTCTCCCCGGAGCAAGTCGCGGCATTTCACCGGAGGCCACATCCGGCATCTGCGGTTTTCCCAAAACGATTCCACTCACCACCCGGCCCATCACCCAAACCCCAAGAAGAGTCATCAGATATCGCCAGATTTCCGTCACTTGAAAATCACCGCTCACGAGAATCATCACGACCACCAGGATCACCGCCAACCCGGTTGAGACCGATCGCCACAAGGTTTCCCTCCGACGAAAGTAGGCTGCGACAGCCACCGGCAAGTTGTAGATCATCCACACCCCCCTGGCCTCGGACACCAACAACTGCGGGGCTGTCATCAGACTCGCGTAGGTTCCACAGGAATAAGCCAGAGCACAGATCCCCGCCGCCGTGATCGACTGCACCATGGCCGGATTGATCAAGACCTGATACCCCACGATCATAATCGGCACCAAAATCACCTGCATCGCCAGCGTCCGGTCACGCAGCAAGAGAAGCCCTTCGAATTTCAAAAGACTCCCACCCCTCAGACTCTTGTCACCTAATCCGCGGTTCGCTGAATGTTGACTGTTCCCCGAGAGCCAGCCGGTCTTCATAAAGCGACCCGCCAGAGTACAACCGCCCAAACCAAAGAACAGGGCCGCAACCACACCCACCCCGGTCAGCCCTGCCATCCCGGACAACATCACCTCACCGACCGGCCCTCCCAGTCGCCCGGGAAATCTTTGCGCCAACCAATTCACCCACGGAAAAGATGAAGATCCGGCGAAGCACGCTGCCAGGACCGCGTAGAAAGCCAGGAGCCCCAGCATCGAGAAAATCATCTGGGCATTCTTTAAAAGAATCGCCGGTGCTCTTGCCCGCATCCAGGTATCCAGGAAAATCTCTAGCCCCGTGATCGCCACCGAAATGAGCAGGGTCAATACGATCCCCATAATGGCTGCCACCAAAACGAACTCACCGCTTGCGATCAGAAGGTTGGTGAGCAAGGGCCACAGGATGAGATAGGCCAGGGGCCTGACAATGACACTCGAGAGAAAAGTTCCGGCCAGCAATTCCGACTCCTTGATTGGAAGACTGAAAAGCCACTCCTGGTGGTCGCTTGTCGCCGCCAAATTCTTTTGTCGGATTGCCATCGGCATGAACAAAAGAGCGACCAGGAGGCCCAGAAAAATCATTCCCAACAATCGCGACAACCGGACCCTGTTCCCACCCTCGAAATCTCTCAAGGTAACTTTTCCTTTTGAAAAAGCCTCATAATTTACAAATCCGGACAAGCCCGCCTCGCGGTATTGCCTGACCACCTCCCCGGCCGTGAGCGGAGCAAGTCCGATATCCTCCCGGTCAAACTCCGAAAATCGAATCAGAGCTTCGACATCATTTCGGATCTCCTCATCAGTCATTCCCGGCCAGTTTGCCGATTTTGAAAGTAGGCTCGAATACCGAAAATCATTCAAGGCCACCGCGTTCTCACGAAGCGACAGCGAACGCTCCGCATAAGCCTTGATCATCTGATGCGTCAGAAAAAATCCCTGAATCAGAAACAAGCTCCCCATCAACAGGAAGAATGCCGACCCCTTGGTATGCCTCGGCCGCGTTGGTTCGCGGTGGCTCGGATACACTTTTCCAAGCCATCCCGTCATGTGCCGAAAGCGAAACCAGACCAGCCCGATCAAGGCGATCACCACCTCACCTTTCTTCCTGCCGTCCCGCTCAGACATCGCTTCGCTCACCTACTCCGGTCACGGCAAAAAACACTTCCTCAAGACTGTCCACTCCCGATGCCTTCTTGAGTTCCTCCACCGTTCCCTCCGCCACCAATTGGCCGCGATTCATAACAACACACCGATGACACACCTTCTCCGCCTGATCGAGCAAGTGGGTCGAATAAAGCACTCCGCTCCCACCGGAAACACAACGATGTACGAGCTCCAAAAACGATCGCGTGGCCACCGGATCCAGCCCGTTCGTTGGCTCATCCATGATCAACAAATCAGGCTTGTGAACGGTCGCCATCAAAAAGGCCAACTTCTTGCGCATTCCCTTTGAGTAGTTCGAGGCAAATTCGCCAAGATCATCCACCAACCCCAGCTTATCCCCCACGTCATCAATGTGCGAAGTGATTGCCTCCGGAGACAGCCCCCTCACCTTCCCCACAAATTCCAGCAATTCGATTCCTCTCAAGTGACTCTGAAAATTCGGCTCGTCCGGCAAAAATCCCACCCGCTTTTGCACCTCGCTTCTCTCGGAAAAACAGTCCATTCCAAACAACGACAAATCACCCGAAGTCTGCCGAATCATTCCCATCAACATCTTAACTGTCGTCGTCTTCCCCGCCCCGTTCGGCCCCAACAAGCCCACAATCTCTCCGGCACCAACCTCAAGCGACAAACCATCAACAGCTCGAAAGCTGCCAAAGTGGCGGGAAACGTTTTTAAGCGAAAGAATGGGAACCGGATCATTCACGACTGCGTAACTCTAGTCGTGGATTGATAATGACCAATTTCAGATTTCTAAAATATTGGATTTTTACCGTAATGATATTTCTGGCTGCACTCCCGCCTTTGCTGGTCTACCCTTTTCCCAATGACCACAAGCCATCTCATCCCCGTTATTCTGGCCTTCGTCACACTCTCCCCCGCCCTCGCCCAGGACAGTCACGATCTCGACCAAGCGGCAAAAGATCTCGGGTCTCAAGAGATGCTCGTCCGCCAGCAAGCCTCCGAAAAACTCTGGAAGGCCGGTCGGGAAGCCACCGGGGTACTTTCAAAACTCGCCGCCAGCGATGATCCCGAAATTTTACGCCGGGCCACCCTCCTTCTAAAGAGAATCGAACTCAACCTCAATTTGGACACTCCAGCCGGAATCCTGGACCTTCTCGATCGCTATGATCAGCTGGGCCCAACCGCCAGGATTAACGCCCTCAAGCAGCTCGATAAGCCCGAATTCTCCCTCACTCTCCTCAAATTGTGGTCGAAAGAAAAAAGCTTCCGCGTCCGTGATGCCGTGGAAGCAATCGTTTCAAAAGCCCTCAACAAGGCGGTGCAGTCTGCCCTCGCCGAAAATGATCCGGAAAGTGCCGAGGATCTCCTCAAAAAACTCCCGAACCATCCAAATGGACCAACGTGGCTCGCCGGACTCTATGCCGCGAATGGCAACCTCGGGCAAAAAATTGCTGAACTCGAAGCCGGGCAGGATCAAACCCAGAGGCCCCTTCTGCTCGCCTGCTACCGTCGCGCAGGACTTCTCGATCAGGCTCTTGAACTCGCCCGGGAGGTGAACGACCTGAAATCACTTGCCAGCTTGTCACTTCTCAAGGGGGATTACCGCCCGTACTTCGAATGGGCCGAAAAATCCGGCAACGGAAGCTCCCAGGGGAAGGTCATAAAAATCCTCCGGGCCCAGGAAGAAGGAAAGGACGAAGAAGCGCTTGCCCATGCCAAAGAGCTTCTCGAAGGAATTGAAAAGAAGCGATCCCACTCGGACCGCGAAAGAAGTTATCAAATCCTTCACCTCACCGGATTCTATGAGCTCTCCGTTCCCTCGATGAAGAAAACGGAATCATCGCGTCTCTACAGCCTGGATTATACCAACATGGAAACTTCGAAATGGTTGGAGCGTTACGACCTTCCCGCAAGTGCCGCAGCGAGGGAAAGGTGGGTCGCAGAGCAAATCCAGAGCATCGCAAAAGGTGTTGCTGTTCCCACCGAGAACGTTCGTAAAATCTTCGCCTTGGCCGGTCACAGGTACAACCTTGGCGAGAAGGAAGAGGCCTGGAAACTGGTGAACGAACTGAAAGACGCCAGCAAAAAGGCCGGAGGGGCCCAATGGGGAAGTTTCAAAGAACAAGTCTATTCATACTTTCGCCATGGACTGGGCATCGAGGAAATAGGCCCGGACTGGCAGGAGGGCGACTACCTCCAGTTCCTGAACAAATTTTACACCTCCGAGGACGAAGAAAAGGAAAAGCTCTGGAAGGAACTGACAAAGGCCGGCGACCTTTCACTGCGGGAACGATTCGATCTGATCTCCGATTTTTATGGCTGGAGTGATGCTCCACACACCGACCGGATTGCTTCATGGAAAAAGATGATCGAACTGGGACGCAATAACCCCGACCTGCTTGACCTCTTCCTGAAGATTGGTCGCGACTTCCTCCCGGTTGAAATTGTCATCGAGGGGATTCTCGCACGCGACGACCGTTTCGAGGACCTCTCCGAAACAGAGCAACGATTCACCCTTGGCCAATTCGTGGTCCTTCGCGACTGGAAACGGGCTCTCGAACTATTCGAGCGGATGAAAGATCCCGCTAAAGAACATCCGGCCCTTGCCGTCGGAATCCTCAGGAAGGCCGGGCGGAAGGAGGAAGCCAACGACGCCCTCGCTCACGCCCTCAACGATTGCGTGATCCTTCCGTCCCGGCTCGGAAAGCTCTCGCAGGAACTCCAGATCGCGGGCTGTTACGAAGAAGCCCTGGCCCTCAAAAAGCGCATGACTCTCGAACTCTCCCCAGATTCCAGTGCCTGGAAACAAAACCTCGAATGGCTCTGGAAAGAGGCCATCGCCAGCGGAGAACAAAAACAAGCCAGAGCGATCGCCCTTGCCATTTGCGTTTCTTCAGTCGAGGGCAGCTCATGGGGAAGCTACACCCAGCCTCTTTCCAACTTCCTAAGAATGCAGACCTGCCGCTCCCTCGACCTCGCCCGGGCCGGCAAAACCGACGAGGCCATTGAAGCCATCGATAAAGCCATCGCACCCATTCCCGCTTCCACTTCGATCGCTGACATCTTCATCGAAAACATCGACCGGAAGGCTTTTCCAAAAGTCCACCAGCATGTCTTTCAGTATGCCTACCAGCACTACAACAAAGTCATCGCAAAACACCCGCGCTTCGTTCGCCCACGCAATGGTCTCGCGTGGCTTTGTGCAGTCAGCGAGCTCCACCTCGAAGAAGCAGAGCGTCATAGTGTAGTTTCCCTCACCAACAATCCCGACGGTTCCTACTACGACACCTTGGCGCGTATTCACCGAGGCTTCGGGAATTTTGACGAAGAATTTCGAATTCAAAAACACGCCGTTCAATCATCATCGAGCAGCTATCTCGGATCGGTTTCCGAAATTCTTGCAGTCTACGATGATATTCTCAGACGGCGTGCAGCGAAGTAGTCTGCGCGCGGTCGGGAATCAACCGGCCACAGACAAGTCGCCCTGGATTGCGCGGCGACGGTAAAGGAACTCGAAGAGATTTCCCTCGTGTGGTTGCTCCCACTGGACGCGGTTTGTCGGGAATGGCCCGATGTTCAGGCGCTCGATATCCGGGCTCAACATGAGGTCTTGAATCCAACCTTTATTCTCGGTGAAGGCACTCACGACAAGAGTTTCGCCGATATTCGACAACATCTCTGATTGTGGCATTTCCACAATACTCGCGTAGGGGAACATGAACTCGGTATTCGCAAGCGCATGATCCTTGTCATCACAAGCGATCAAAGTCGGGCAAAGGTAGGTCTGATCAAAAGCCTCCACCTTGCGGCCACCCTCCCTGTGCCCGGCGGTGACATCGCGGGCCCCCTCCTCTTCAAGGAGCCCTTCGATCATCCCGTCAATCCCCTCGGCCAAGGCTGTGTTTGCGAAACCGCAAAGCAAGGCATTCGAATCGTCACGAGCCAAGGGTTTGATCTCTGCCAACCTGGCGGCCAGAGCCTCTGCGATTTCATCACGGCGGGAAGGCACAAGAATCGCTGACGTATTGATGCAACTTCTTCCACCATTGGCAGAAATCGAAGTCACCAGAACGTCAAGGTATTCCTCCCAACGATCGATGTAATCCTCACCAATCAGAATTTTGGAACGTCCGGTACCGTGAACCTGGATGTTCTTGAAGGGGGCATACTTCCGGACCGTGACGTCGGAGCCAAAGGAGATCCCAGCGCCGCACGACGTCAAAAGAGTATCGCCACCCTCGTGGGTTGTCGGGTAGTAGCCAAAAGCCTCCTTTGGGAAACCAGCCTGAATCATGGCCTGCACGATTCGAAGGGGTGTGAAAGGATCCTCGCGCCCTGGCTTCAAGAGAACCGGAATCTTCATCACCAAAGCAGGGAGCCAGAGTGAGTTCACCGCCGGCGCATTACTCGGAAGCGAGACTCCCAGCGAACTCGTGGCCGGATAATAATTCACTTCCAGACCTCCAACCGAAGTGATCCCCTTGTCAAAAATCTCCAGGGGCATCCCGCGGGTCAGACCACCAATCACCGTCCGGATCTGAGACATCGCCGCATGGACCTTGCTCATATTCATCCGCACGAGAGTGTGCGGAAGACGGGTCAACGCAGAGAGCGACTCCACATAATCTTCAGGCCCCTGGGTCGAGTCACCGCAGGGCAATTCGGCGCTCATGAAAAGCTCCGCGGCCTTCTCACAATAGTCTGCAAGAGTCTCTGCCGGAATGGCATCAAGAGCCGCCTTGGCCTTGTCGATGCTTAAAAGATCACGACGAATGAGGCCCGGGTTCGCGGTATGCGTCACCAGATTTTCATTCAAGGTCACAAGATCAGCAGACTCATAAGTCTCACCGAGGCGTAGGATGGGAATTTGCATAAGAAAAGTGGGGTAATGGATGGTTTGGTGACAGGAGCTGGCGCTTAGCAATTCGCTTTTTGAGGAGCTGCCGTTCCTGAGAGTTTGGATACAATCATTAGGTATGCGCTTGCTGTCGATCGGTGGAGCTTCAAAAAGTTGATATTTTTCGGAAATGAGAAAACCAAGAACGGGCTAGTAAACGCCCTCAATCACAGCCTTCGTGCCGCTCTGGAACGGCCGGACATCACCGACTCCGTCCCACGGGAACTCATCACACTCGGGTCGACGAATCGCTTCGTCGCGCTCGAGGAATCTTGGGACAAAAAACTCTTTCGTCATGGTCGTCAACTCCACCCGGCCATACTCGCCGTAGTCCACCACTTTGGTCGAATCCTTCGGATCCACCACACGCAAGATCGCTCGAGGCTGGGGGGCGTAGTAGGTCAGCGAATACTCCCCGGGTTCGCGCTTTTTGGAAATCGCGAGACCCATCAAGGTGTTCCCGTAAGTCGGCGCGTAATTAATTTTGCCCTCGAGAACCTCCTCCTGAATGAACTTCACATACTGCGGAGTCATCGTGGTTCCTCCGGCGAAGACGCCGCGAATTCCCGCATCAGCCAACGACATCCGGAGCGAGAGACTCTCGAGCAAGCGAGGGGTCGTGAAAATGCACTTGATATCACGGTGACGGATAATCGTCACGGCCTGATCGATGACGTGCTCCTGGTAAGCCTTCGCCATCTGCATCTCGCCCATCCCGATCAGGCGCTTAACCCAGCGGGGATCGAGATCGATAAAGTAGCACGCTCCGCCACGAATATTCGCCAAGTGCTCGATCGCCATCCGCAGACGACGCGGACCGGTCGGCCCCACCATCAGCCAATTGGCCCCTTGTGGGAAAAAATCAGGCCCGTAGTGCTCGGAAAACTCGGTGTAGTCCGTTTTGTAATCGTCCCAACCAATCCTCTGCTTCGGCATTCCGGTCGTGCCACCGGTCTCAAAAACATTGTAAGGACGACCCTCGTAGGCCTTCGGGATGAATTTTGCCGGATCTTCCTTTCGCAGGACTTCATCGTCGAAATTATCAAAATGGAGCATGTCCGCGAAAGACTTCACTTTCTCACGGGGATCCCATCCAGCAGCCTTGGCCCAATCGAGCCAATAAGGGCATCCGGTTTCGGGCGAAAAGTGCCAATTGATCATCTCCACGGTATGGGAGTCAACTTGGGCGCGGGCTTCTTCTACAGTCAGGGAGGAACTCATGGTCGGTTGTTTCGAAAAATCGTGCCCCCAGAAGTAACCTAACCGCGATTACTCGCAAGAAGGAGTTTCTCAAAGTCTGTTAAAAATCTCCCTTCCCCCGCAATCCTGCCCCCTTTGAGGGGACAAAATTTCAGCCTTGCTCCGCCGTCCAACGCCGGACCTTCGCCACGCGCAAGATCACAATCTTCGCCTAAATCCCCCCCCAATAAAATCAAGCCCCACCCTCCCATTCGTGCGGTGACCATTCTCCAACCAGAGATTCACTACCGACGCCGCAACCGGGCCCAAGAAGAAGATTGAAAATCTTCCATCCGGGCATTGACTCCCCCACCCCGTAAAATTCGTCGGAAATCCTTCTTCTCCATCAATTCGAAAAGAAGCTCCTCTTCCGTGATTCGGGAACTCACTGGCACCGGGCCCGGGTTCTTCGACCAAACTCCCACCCGGCAGTCCGAGGGGGTCCCCTTGCCCGTTCCGGACAAGGTTTTTGTGGCCGAATGATCGGGTTGCGATCAATCAAAGAAAAAAGCCGGGCTCCTAACGAGAAGTCCGGCTTTTTGAAAAATCGTAAATGAGCTTACTTCCTGCGACGGTAGCAGAATCCAAGTCCGGCAAGGCTCAAAAGGTAGAGGCTTGAGGAAGGCTCGGGAATGGGGGTAACCTCAAGCTGAACGTAATCGAGGCTGGCCCAGCGGGCGCTGCCGGAAACGGTGCTGCGGACTTCGACATAGTGGTCAAACCCAGCGCCCTGTTCTGCGGCTCCGCCAAGATCAGCAAGGCTGAAGTTCCAGCTTTGAGCGGCGGCGATATCGGCATCAGAGTGGCTTTGCATTCCGCCGATCTGGGTTCCGTCCACCCAGAAAGTCATATCGAAAGATGAGGTGTCAGCGGTGTTTGCTTCGCTCAGGTTGTAGAAATCGATGGTGAAGGTCAGGACATCGGTGGCGTTCACGCTAGCAGGAACATTGAAATGCCAGCGCATGTTTGGGTCACCCCCGGTAAATGCGCGATCATAGTAGGACTCATTCTGCGCGACCACGCCGACCGGAGTGTAAACACCTCCGTCGACAACCGTGCTGTAAACTCCCGCAAAGTAATAATCATCATCAATATCACGCGTAGCATCTCCGTCTGGCCCGCCAGTATTCGCCGGGTTGCCAGGGAGATCCTGGAGACCGGTTTCACGAACTCCTGATACGTTGAAAGCGATCCCGTTGAAGGAGGCAACATCGTTCAATCCGCTGGCAGGATCACCATTGCCGTCTTGGGTGTTGTCATCGACTCCAATGTTCCAAAGGACGGCCGCATTTGCGGGGAGGAAAACGGTGCAACTTATTGTGAATAAAAACTTTTTGTGCATGTCACCCTCCGTTGTGAACGATTTATGGTCTCAATCAAGCTGAAAAACACAACTATTTAGCGCTTGTCGCGTGAATTCGGGGTTGATGTTGGTTGGGAATGTCGGTTTTTTCAGATCAGGGAATGTTGGTTGTCATTTGCATTGATTAGACCATCTGCCAAAAGTCCTTACGTGAAAACGGGGATTGTTGTGTCGAGAGGATCAGCCGCTGCGCGGGAGGGCTGACAGAATTCCGGCCCGCGGGAGCCGATTGCGGCGTTGCTCGTCAGTTGCGTATGTTCATACGCACCTTCCTCGCGCCTTGCACTCAATTCCCACAGTCTCGGCCTTTTCCCGCAATCACTTCTGGCAAATGGTCTAGGGCATGGAAAAGACGAGAGAGGGGCAAGGAATGCTGATCTTGTTGTAACCGACAGGTATGAAAAGGCCGATCAGCGCGTGGCGGCCCGGTCCAAGAAGGTGGGCGAAAAATTTCGCCAGGCGGCCTCCGGGTCATTTTCTATTTTACCGAAGAATTGGCAGCTTAAGAACACACTATTCCTCCGCGACACGGACCCGATAGAAGAATTTTTGGCTGCTTGCAGCTGCTCCGGGGTCAGTGAAGAATTGAATCTCGGTATTCGCCTCCAGAGAATCTTCGATCTCCAGCCATCCGCCAGGCTCTCCGGTGGGAAGCAATGATGTACTGCGCTCAATAACATAGTTCTCCCCGACCTTGGCCTGGAAGCTGAAGGTCACGTCGTTGGATTGTGAGTCCACCGAAATCTCCGTGATCACAAGAGAAGTATCTCCTCCTGATTCGATGTCCAGTTTTGCGTAGTCCAGACTGGCCCAGCGTGCACTGCCAGTGGCCTGGCTTTTAACTTCGACATAGTGGTCGAACCCAGGTCCGAGCTCGTCCACGCCGCCCAAATCATCAAGAGTAAATTCCCAGCTTTGTGCGGCAGCCAGATTGTCATCGGTGTGAGGTTGCATTTCTCCGACTTGTTGTCCATCGACGAAGAAAGTCAGGTCGAATCCAGAGACTTCTGCAGCGTTATCATCGTCGAGGCTATAGAAATCAATGGTGAATTTGAAGTTGTCGTTGCGGCCAACAGTATTAGGCACATTGAAGTGCCATCGCATATTGGGGTCACCGATGGTCAATGCCCTATCGTAGTAGCGCTCATTGGCGGCCACAGTACCGACGGGCGTGTAAGTGCCGCCATCGACAACCGTGTTGTAGACACCCGCAAAATAGAAATCGTCATCGATATCACGTTCACCACCACTTGGTCCGCCAGTATTCGCCGGGTTGCCAGGGAGATCCTGGAGACCGTTTTCCTGGACCCCCGAGACGAAAAAATCAGTTCCATTAAAGAAGGCAGGATCGTTGAAAGTATTGTCTCCTTCTCCGTCCTGTCCTTCATCGTCGGTGCCAACGAACCATAAAGTCCCCTCATCGCTGAAAGGCACGAAGATCCGGGCCGCAAGAAAAATATCCTGGGTTCCATCGGTGGTGTCGTTGGAAGTCACTGTCAAGGTAGCGGCGAGGCTTTCCTCAATCGCACCCGGAGTAAGGGTCACTTCGATTTGGGCATCCTCTCCGGGGGCCACGGTAATCGGTAGGGCTGGTGCATTGCTAATAGAGAAGGAGTCGGGATTGACACCTCCCAGCGTAAGCTCGGTGATAACTAGATTCTGTGTTAGTCCGGAATTCGTAAGGACGATGGTTTCGGTGGATGCTTCGCCTCCCACTGGAATATCACCAAAGTTGACTGCTGGCGCGACAGCGATGTTCGGGTCATCCTCAACGATGGGATCGGACGAGACTTCCAGCTGCGCATAGTCAAGGCTGGCCCAGCGGGCGCTGCCGGTCGGAGTGCTTCTCACTTCAACGTAGTGGTCAAATCCTTCACCCACCTGCTCGACGCCTCCCAGGTCATCCAAGTCAAAATTCCAGCTTTGTGCTGATGCGAGATCAATATCCAAATGGGGCTGCATTTCCCCGATCTGTTTTCCATCTACCCAGAACGTGAGATCGTAGCTTGAGACATCTGCAGCGTTTGCTTCGCTCAGGTTGTAAAAGTCGATCGTAAAGGTAAAGGTGTCTCCTTCCGCCACAGTATCGGGAAGATTAAAATGCCAGCGCATATTTGGATCGCCCCCGGTAAAAGCGCGATCATAGTAGGATTCATTTTCCGAAACGATACCGACCGGAGTGTAAACACCTCCGTCGACAACCGTGTTGTAGACTCCCGCGAAGTAATAATCATCATCGATGTCCCGCGCAGCATCCGAGTCTATTCCGCCGGTATTCGCCGGATTGCCGGGGAGATCCTGGAGACCGGTTTCACGAGCGCCTGATACGTTAAAAGCGATCCCGTTGAAGGAGGCGGGGTCATTCAATCCGTTCGCAGGATCACCATTTCCGTCCTGGGTGTCATCATCAATTCCGATGTTCCAAAGGACGGCCGCCTTGGCCGGAATCACCAAAAGTCCTGCCAGTATAATGTGTCTTAGTTTCATGATCCCCGTCGAATACCCAAAAAGTCTCCGAGATTCAACGAGAATCTCCATGGCTTGCGTTTTTTAAATTGAGCGTTGTAGCTTAAATCCAAAGTTGCTTCCCTTATTACAATGAAGCGGGTTATCTCCATTGTTGTCCCAACGATCATCGTGATCGGAATATCCTTTTTCATTTCAAGAAAAGGTGACCGTAAGGATAGTTCGGATGATCAGATCTCCGCGCGTATTCCAGCGCTTGTGGCGAGTGAAGAGCTCATCCTGGAACTCACGAAGGAACTTAAAGCCATTACCCTGGATTTGCAGAATTTCAGCGAACCAACTCCAGATTCAGTTTCCCTGAAAAAGCTCGCCTCAGTGTGGAGCAACGATGTCGATTTTTTTGACAGCACCTCTCTGAAGATTGTGAAAGGAGAATTTTTGTCTGATGGCCGGGACGAGTATGTTGCTGAAGTCAAATTTCACGCAGTGGTCCGGACTCTGAGCAAAAAGTGGAAAGAGCATTCGTCATACTATCGGGTCCGCTGGTCCAGAAAAGATGGACAATATCGAATGGGCGACTGGACCTTGATCCGGGAGACGGACAAGCCGGAAATATCCCGGAAATATTTTCGAGATCGTATGGTCGAAGCCTTGCCTGATCTCCCGACACGTCGACGGCTCACTCAATCCGAACATCGACGGGCGTTGAGCTACCATTACAGTACCAATAAAAAATTGGCACCCTCTCCAGACTTTGAACCCATTGCGATGGGATTTAAGCCCGCGATCTCGGTGGTCGACGTTGATAACGACGGATGGGACGATGTTTATGTCATGGTGCGTCTGGGAAAAAATTTATTCCTGCACAATCAAGGTGACGGGACTTTTGTGGAAAAGGCTTCTGCGCTTGGGCTTTCATTGCCAGGCAATTCAACCTGCGGAATATTTGCAGATTTTGACAATGACGGGGATCCTGATCTCATGCTCGGAAGAAGTATTGAACGAATGACCTATCTCGAGAATGCCGGAGGGAAGTTTCGGGCAGTCGAACAAAAGAAGGCGGAGCTTCCGTTTTTAGCGACTTCTCTCGCTGCGGCAGATTATGACGGAGACGGTCTGCTTGATCTTTATGTCACGACCTATCGCCGGGGGGACTTGAACGCGAGTATTCCCGGGTTTGTGGGAGAGGAGGGAACGGATTGGTCCGCCAAATATCTGCCAGCTGAGGAGGCCAGGATGTTCCGCAAAAAGTATCAAGAATCTCGTCAGGAATCACACAGGGGATACTTGAACCAAACAGGACCTCCCAATTGGCTCCTTAAAAATATGGGGAACGGGCAGTTCGAAAGAGTTCATTCCAAATCTCCTATCAGTAGCTGGAAAAATTCTCTTCAGGCGACCTGGGGAGATTTTGATGAGGATGGAGATCCCGATCTTGCGGTGGCAAACGACTGGGCTTTGGACCACCTTTTTCGTAATGATGGAACGGAGGGATTCGTCGATATCGCCTCTGAAAAAGGCTTGGATCTGATGGGTTTTGGGATGGGTGCGTGTTGGGGGGATTATGATGGAGACGGTCAAGATGATCTTTTTATTACCAATATGTTCAGCAAAGCAGGGCAACGGGTTTTAGGCGATTTCGCAGAGATAGATCCCCGCTTTGTCGAGGCGGCATCCGGTAATTTTCTCTACCGTCAGAATGAAGGAAAGTTCGAACAGCTTGCCGGATATGGAGGATCAATGATCCCCGTTGCCAGATCCGGTTGGTCCTGGGGGGGGCAATTTGTCGATATCGACAACGACCGGGATCTCGATATTCACGTCTTGAGTGGCTATTTTACCGCTCCCCGTTCTTTCGAATCGGATATTGATTTGTGAAGTAATCTCTGGCGCACGGTCGTGCGGCAGGATGAAAATATCGGAGGTAAACTCCGCAAGTCCGAAGCTTGGGATCGCGACCCTCAAACAGGGATGGTCGACAACCTGCTGGATGCTCGTGTCGAAACAGGTGATGAGGTCGTTGACGGTAAACTTCGGGTCCACTCCCTGAGTGGTCACGAACGAAACAAGCTTTACCTAAATGAGGGGACCGGTTCGAACTTTTCAGACCAGTCCGGCCTTTCCGGCTTGGACGATGAGTCTGATGGACGGGCATTTGCCGTCTTCGATTATGACCGGGACGGGTGGAGTGACATCGTTTCGGTGAATGCGATGAATCCACTGACCCGGCTGTTTCACAATGAAATGAATGACGGGAGTCAGCGCGGTAATTTCATCGCCCTTTCTTTCAAGGGAGGGAATCGCACTGCCACCGCATCAGATTGGAGTAATCGTGATGGTTACGGCGCCCGTGTTGAAGTAAGGAAAGGAGAGGAAGTTATTGAGAGAGAACACCGCTGCGGCCAGGGTTACGGCTCCCAAAATAGCGCTGTAATGATCGTAGGATTGGGCGATTGGGAAGAGGTTGATGAGGTAATCGTAAGGTGGCCGTCCGGAAGAAAATCATCGGTTGCGAAAGTCAAACACGGAGAGTGGTTGACCGTCGACGAAGCGAGTAGCGAGGAACGGAAACCCTACCGTCAGGACGTGAAATCAAAACAGATGTCTCTGCCGGGGCTGGCGACCTTCCCTCTCGGCTATCAATCAAAAGCTCGTTTGACGGTTTGGAAGGGAATGGCCACGTGGTGCCCCGCTTGCGCTCGTTACCGTCCTCATTTCGAGCATCTCAAAGCAATGACTCAAGGGCTCGGCGTGGAATTCCGTGGCTTTCCTCTCGACGAAAAAGAAAGCCGCGAAACACTCATCGGCTATCGGAACGAGCACAACCTCCCTTATCATTTAGAGACGGATCTCTCGATGTTGGATCGTAAGAAAACAGAAGTGTTTCTTCAGCGTTGGATCGGAGCCGCCGAGCTGCCGTATCCCATATCTGTCGTAACGAACCAGCGAGGAGAGATTCTTTGGGTAGGAGCCGGGGCTCCGACAGTGTCAACGCTCCGCCGTTTTCTTGCCGACCAGTGATGGGCATCCTCCCCTTTTTCTTTCCAGTCAGTCCGCCCAACTCCGACTCTCCGCCCCCTTCTGAAAAGCCTCACCCATCCGCTTCAAAGGCGGCTTCAAAGCACCCCCGCCAAAAGCAGATGCCCGGGAGCCGGGTTCCTGGCAGCTGAAGCTAACGCAACACCGCTTTTACCCGGAAAAAGCGTTTGCTGTCAGCCACCGCTGGCGTGACCAGGCGAACGGTGCGGATTACGGTTCCGTCGCCGTTCGGAGTGCTGGCCATTTCAACAATATCAGCCGGATCATCGCTCCAGTTCTGTAGATCGCTGGTTGTCTCGACAGATATCCTCACGTCATCGGCGGTTTCCCTCACGGTGTAGGTGAAGGTATCGTACAGGACGCCATCAACAACCATGAGCCTGGCACTGGCAGCACCCGTTTGGTCGGGATCGTTATCGCTGCTTCCAAGGGCATGCTCAAGGAGGGCGTTGACCCCATCGCCATCAAGATCATCCCATGGGTTACCCGAAAGCAGACTGCCATCCGAACTTCCAGGTGTTCCGCCGGGAGCGACACTCGCTCTCCAATTGCCGGGCTTGGAGGGATCCGGATTGGTGGCGGGCGCGATAAGAACGATGCTGTAGCCCAGAGTGTCGGCCACCTCGGGCCAAGGTAATTTGTCGTTGTAGGTGAATTCCTTAATGGTGCCGTTTGAGGCGTCTTCGAGTTTCAGTCCTTCGCCTCCATTGCTCAAGCCGGTGGAGTTGGCAAAGACTCCCGCAACTGGAAGTCCAGCACCATAGGCGCTTTCAAAAGCGATAAGATCCCGCACAACGAGCACACGACCGCCCGGAGCCAGGCTGGTGACAGAGCTACCGGTGAAATCAAAGTCGATGCCATTGGTGAACCTCACTCCGTCCAGGTCAAGAGTTTCGGAACCACTCACGTTCATTAGTTCGACATACTCGGCCAGCCCGTCCGGCTCGGGATGGTACATAATTTCGGAAATAACGAGATGCCTTTGTTGGTCACTGGGATCGCCCACGTAGGAAGTGAAACTATTCTCCATACCATGTTGATCCAGAAGCGTAAGCGATTCCCCCAGGTTGGAGAGGTGCCCTTTGAAGGGGCTGACCACAAAATGACCTTCCCCTCCGGTAGGACTGACCGTGCGGGAGCGGAACGCCTTGGCATCCGGGCTCAGATGGAGGGTCCAGCCAGCGGGAATAACGGTCCCGGCGGGAATCTCGAAATCGACTCCGCCCGTCACTTTCCAGTTGGAGATATCGACCGCGATACTGTTGTTGTTCACCAGTTCGATATACTCTTCATCCTGGTTCCCTGATATAGGATTGAATTCGATTGCTCCAAACTCGATCAAAGGCTCAACGCTGCCATTGGAATCAACAATCCCGCCATGCAACTCCGGCATAAAAATCAGGTCACGGCTTCCCAAGGACCGGTTCATGCCGTGAATGGCAAGGACGTTCGTCCCGGCCTGAAGTTCGCCCAATGACGAGCTGACATTCCAAGTATCGTAAACGAGAGGATCAGCTTCGGAGGAAGCGGTAGCGATCGAGTTCCAGGCGGGGCTGGCCGGGGCCTTTTCCTCCGCGATCTTGGTGCCGTTGAGATAAACGATGAATCCATCGTCATACTTCATACGCAACTCCATGGCCTGGTAGATGGAAGGGTCGGCTACATCGAATTCACAACGCATATAGACGGAGGAATGGGTACTTCCCATTGCACCTTCAATATCAGACCCGATCAGAGGTAGATACTTGGAGCTCGAATCGAATCCCACGCCCGTGGTTCCGGTGGTCCAGTTGGAGTCATTGAAATCAACATTCATCCAGATGTTGTCAACGGAGTCATCTTCAGGGACGAAGTGATTGACCGAAGCCCCGGCCCACAGAAGAGGTTCGTATATGATATTGAGCTGGCCAGTCTGTGGCTCGGGGATGGAATTCTGGGAATAAATAAAGGCTCTCCTTGGTGCCAAAAATTCGTCGCGCAAGCGCTGGACAGCTTCGGACATATCTTCGACATCGGGACTGCTGTTGGTGTAGGGGACGACCGTGGCGCCTCCCCCGTCAGCGTTATGCAGCCAGGAACCCCATTTTTCAAAGTCGAGCTGTGCGTCGGAGGGCACGATATCATCGGGATCGATCAGGGCGGAAAGCTCCTTCAGTCGACGTTCGTAATAGCGTTCTTCCATCGGCGTATCGGCCGGCTGAAGATAGAGGTCATGCAATGTTCGAACGCGGCGGTAGAACATGGCCCTCGTCGAGGGGCGACTGTAAAGCTGGGAAACAAGGCGACCGGCACTGCCAGTCTCGATAAAGCCGTTGGACTCCAAAAGGTTACTGAAGTAGTTGAACTGGGATCTCCAGTAGCGCCCTTGGGAGAGATCGAGATCCCAGGGAAGGAGAGCCCATTCGTCACTCTTGCCGGTATCGCGGTAAATATACCAGTTCTTCCGGTGCATGTCAGTGTTCCGGATGACGGCAGCGGCGGCCATCATATTGACACACATGGGAATGTTGACGTTATCAAAGGTGAAGTCGTCCAATTCAGTGCCACTTTTGGCAAGTCCATCGATCAAATCCTGGAGGTCGTCATTATTTTCGCTGCGCCGATTCTTCTTCTCGAATCCCATGTTGGCACTTCCCGTAAGAGTGTTGTTGTAGACCTTGTAGAGCGCACCCTCTTCATTGAGGCCCGCGCGTTTCAAATAAATATCGTCGGCGTCTTCGATGAAGTCAGCAGTGCTGAAAAATTCGGCGTTCTGTTGGACCCGGACCGTATAAGCGAAGTGGGCGTGCACGCCGGCATTGCGCATGATTTCGTAGCCCAGGACGTGGCGGACTTTTGACTTATCGGCCCAGTTGGTAATCAAGTCGATGTCCTTCGTCCGGGGAGCGTCTTCGCTCCATCTAAATCGCTGGCTCTTGTTGAAATCGATATTGTAGCTCTTCTTCGGAAATCCTCCCGTGGATTGACCGTGCCGGTTGAAGAAAACATTGTCGTAAAGTTCACCCAGGTAAAAAATCGCGCCACGGGTGCCGCCCGTTCCCGTGGCTGCCGCGGGGTTCTGGACGAACCATTCCACCACGCTGAGCTTGGTATTGATGGAGGGATCGACCGCAACGGTCCCGACATATTGGTGAGAATCGAGCGGATCCTTGAATGCAGGTGTTTTTGATTCCAATCCCAATTGGTCGCTTGCCTCAAACCTCCAGCGGATCATCTCTCCCGCGTCAAAGACATTACCGGGAATCGCGGCGGTAAAGACGCCGTCATTCGCCAGAGTATCGGAGCCGATGCCATCGTCGTTCATGACAAGCATGTTTTCCGAACCGAACATGATTCGATAGAACATGGAGACCGATGTAACAGGCGATGCAACGGCCTCCATCTTTGCGGTAATGATGAGGTCTTGCCCGGCAATTGGTCTTTCGGGCTTATCCGTAAAATTGACAAAAAGTGGGCCAGCAGCCTGGCCGCTGGAATTGGGGAGGCCCGGTGTTGGCGAGTCAAAGAAGCCTTCACGTTGAGAGCCGGAAGTATCAACAACATCGGCGGTGAGCTCAGGGTAAATGAGGAAATCCGAACTGTTCGCCGAACGGTTGAGTCCGTGTATCGCGAGGATATTCACTCCCTCCACCACTTGCGTTGCGCCCGCCGTGGCATCGACCACGATTGGTGTGCTTGCCGTGATCGAGTCAGATCGCGATCCAGTGGCGTTGGAATTCCAGGTTAAGTCGCCAGGCTGGTTGTAACTCCCGGATCTCACTCCATTGATATAAGCCACAAAGCCATCATCACAATTCACGCTGAGGGAGAGCGATTGAATCTGTTCGTTCTCCGGGTTGTAAGTGAACGGGATGCGGATGTAACAACTGGCGTTAACAGACTGCATCTGTGGCTTGAGGGTCGCGTTTCCCAGGGCAGTATCGCCCACCAAGTCCAAAAGAACTCCCGAATCAAATCCAATTCCAGTAGTAGTTTGAGTCCAGGTAGCGTCATCAAAAAAAGACGGAAGTGCCTGCCAGGTATTGCCCAGTGAGTCATCCGCCGGCACAAGATACTTCGCCGGTTGGCTGCCGCTGATCAACTGTTTCCGGGTCACCGATCCGAAGGAATCTCTTCCATAAGATTGGTCCTCAAACTGCAGAGGATAAGTGGAGCCAAATTCCGTAAGAACGGTCACAGCATCCGGTGCAACAAGAGCGAGATATCCGCCTTCCGCCGGTAGTTTGAAACTGGTGTGCAACTCGGCTTCAGGATCCGAGCGATCTTTGTCAGAAGCGAAAATGACAAGATAACCACCAGCCGGGATGGCGACTGCGGGAATCCGCCACTTATCAAGATTGGTCGCCCTGTCGGTGAGGAAGTAACCATCAAGGTCAACCTCGCTACCGTCGGGGTTATGAATTTCGATCCAGTCCGAAAAGTCGCCATCTTCATCGGCCAAGGTTGTATCGTTGGCGGCCATGAATTCGGAGATCACCGGTGCGGCATTGACAAAAAAGGAGCTAACCGCAAAGGCCAAGGCAAAGGAGAATGGAAATTTTTTAAGCTTCATAGCTGAGAATGACTCCCCGGAAAGCCGACGACATCAATGAGGGAAGTCAATGAGTGTGTGTTACGATATTCGCCAGAACAGCGTCCAGACTATCCCGTGTCGGTCTTTGCGTCTAGCATGGAAAACCCGCGAATTCCTGCGGCTAAAGATCTTGGTAACGCGGACCTGGAATCTACACCCTTGGATCATGAGATTCGCTTGAGTCTCCGGGTCTCACTAAAGAACGGCGTGGACCAGCGACTTTCTCTGCCGTAACACTGCCCACAACCGCCAAAACAAACCACCATCCCAGCCTCTCTTCCTCCCGCCCCTCTCTTCTCCCACCTCCGCTCAGGGGAAATGTTCCCTGAGTCGAAAAAAAGAGCGGTGGTTGGTGGGCCGAATCTTTCAGGATACAGGCGTCAAAACCAAAACCGACTTACTATGGTGGAATACCAAAAACTAAAAGATGCCTTCCTGCAAGGCGATGAAAAGCAAGGCGCAGAAATCTTTAATGAGATGATCCGCACATCAGTCCACCTCTCGAATCTTTTTCAGGTTCTGCATCTTGGATTACAAAAAAGTCGATAGAATCCTTTTCTCACGCCGACTCATCCTGTTTAAGTATGGCACCATGACAATTGTCGACACGTTCGTCTTCGCCACCACCCTCGGGCTCGCCTCTTTGCACGCCGGAGACTGGGCGCGGCCCATTTCGACCACCCCGGTTGAGGATTCGCAGCCCTTCTTCGGTGCCCCACAGCTCAGCTTCGGTCGGGGAGGATCTGCGTCAGACCTGCCCGGCTACACCTTCGGCACTGCTTTGTGGCTCCACCAATTCGACGCCGATTTCGACACTCTCGGCGGGGAGGTCGATGCCGATGACTTTTCGGTCTGGCTGCCGGTCGCTCCGCTCAACTTCGGCAACATGCATCTTGTCACGATGTTCAACTACCGGTCCACGCGGTTTAACACAAGCGTGCCGAACATGCTCACGGACGAGACCCTCCACACCTTGCGGATGCCGGTCGTCCTACTCAACGACGCCTCCGAGGATTGGCTCTGGGGCGGCATGATCATGCCCTCTTTTTCCGGCGATCTCGGCAGCAGCGATAATTTCTCCATCGCTGCGGCGGTGGGAGCCGGATACGTATTCAGCCCCACCCTCAGAATCTTCGGTGGCGTCTACTACAGCCACGGATTCGACGACGACTTCCTCATTCCGGGCTTCATGTTCACGTGGCGCCCGACCCCAAAATGGGAGGCCTATCTCCTGGGCCCGATCGGCGGCGTGACTTATAGCATTAATGACAGCTGGCTGATCTCGGTCTTTGGCCAGTATGATGCCCCGACCTGGCATGTGGATGCCGACGCCCTTGGTCCGGACCGTGACATCAAGGTCAGCAGCATGCGGGTTGGCCTCAAAGTCGAGCACCGCTTCAACGATCTCTGTTGGGCCTACCTCGCCGGTGGTCTGTCGTTTGCCCGGAACCTGGAAATTGAAGACCTGCAAAGCAACTCGCTTCAGGAAGACGATATCGATGCCGCTCCCTTCGTGCAGTTCGGTCTCAACCTAAGATACTAGTGGCGTGTCCTCCTAAAAATATCGGATGGCCCCACAGAAGCTTTTCGTGAGGACAAAGCGAAACCCTTTTGTGAATCGAAAGTCTCATCAAGGTGACAACGCGGCCATCGCGAAAAGAAGCGAGCGGACACGTGCCTTTAAAAGCAGAGACTCCCACTCGTTTCGTCCGGCTACGTTAAATACGGCCTGCCCGGCATCTGATCCCCGTCATTCGCCAGGCCCTCCGGCCCAGAAGCAAGGCTGCCACGATGAGCCCGATACTCAACCCCCACCAAATCCCTTCCACCCCAAATCCCTGCCGGAAGGCCAAGTCAATCCCAATTGGCATCCCAATCAGCCAGTGCGCCGTGAACATAATTAGCGCTGGCTTTTTCACATCGTCCATCCCCCGGAGCACGCCCGACGAAAGAACCTGCGAATGATCCGCCACCTGAAAAATTGCGGCGATCGCCAAAAGTCCCACCACCATCGCCATCGGGCCTTCTTCTGTCAAAAATGACGCCGCCAGCGCTTCATCAAACCACAAAAATACACCCACAAAGCTCAATGAAACCATCAAGCCCATCAGCCACCCGCTTACCACGATCGGCCTCATTCTCGTAAAATTTCCCGCTCCCTTCGCTTCTCCAATCTGCACGGTCAGCGCCATCGAAATCCCCAGCGGCACCATAAAAGTCGTCGCGACACACATCATCGCCACCTGATGCGCCGCCAGCGCAGCCGCTCCCAAGGTTCCAATCAAAAGAGCGGCTGCAATGAAAGCGCTCATTTCCGCCGAAACCTGTAAACTCGCCGGCCAGGCAATCTTCCAAAATTCTGCCAACTCTTTCCGCTCCGGCTTCAAGAACCAACGGTGTGGCGACCATTCCTTCAGATCCGGGCTAAAGCGACACCAAACCATGACCCCGATCATGCTGGCCAAACGCGCCAGCAAGGTCGCCAACCCCGCCCCCTCCAGCCCCATCTCCGGAGCACCCCAGTTTCCGTCAATCAACAACCAATTGAGGAACACATTCAGCCACACCCCGGCAAAGATAATCCAAAACACCGGCCACGGCCTCGCCATACCATCCGAGTGGTTCTTTACCGCCATGCTCACAATCGCCGGCGTCATCGAAACACTCACCAAGATGAAAAAAACCGGCAGGCGTTCGACCACCTCGGGAGCCTGCCCCAATACTGGCAACAAGGGCATACTCAACCAACTAAGTACAAAAGTCGCGGCACCGAGAACCAAGCTTAGCAAAAAACCATCTCGCAAACCAGACTTCGCCTTCTGCCGGTCATCCGCGCCCCTCGCCTGGGACACCTTCACCGAAACCGCAATCCCGATCCCAATTCCTACCATCAAGGGCAGATGCAAAATCGAATGAGCCAAGGTCGCCGCAGCCAGCTCCACCGTCCCGATCTTCCCGATCATATAGGTATCAACCAGGCCCATCAGCATTTGGCTGACCTGCCCGGCCATCAGGGGCAGCGCGAGAACCAAGGTCGCCCGCCCCTCGCGAACGATAGAACTCATCACGCGGTCATACCCCAATAGAGCCAAAGCTCAAGATTGAACCAAGGCTTCCAGGCGGGCCTGCTTTCGCTTCCTCCACATCAGCCACAAAAGCCAGAATGGAACCGCCCAGTGCGAAGTTCGAACCGCGGCTTCAACCATCCAGGGGTCCATCGCATTGTAGGGAAGAGTCTCATCGTAATACGCCAGAATACGCGCCAGAGCAGTGGCCCCGCCCCAGCAAAACATGTAAAATAGAGCCATCCACCGGGTCCGCGGCAGAATCAAAAACGGCACCACCACAAAATCAAGCCAACCCATGATCTTCAGGAAACGAAGACTCCCCTCCTCCGAAATCGATAAGATCTCCATCGTCATCATCTGGAAGTGCAAAGGAACGTTGTAATAACCCATCGCATAGAGGCCATGCCCCACGAAGGTCACCGCCGCTGCAATCATGAGCAACCACCGGACGATGAAATCTCGTTTCGGAGCGAGCTGGGTCTTACGGCCCACATGGATCAACAAGGCAACCGGAGTCACTATTTGCAGAACATGCTCCATCGCCATCCCCGACTGCATGTCTTTTCCCACCCAGCGGGAAAAGCTATCGAGAATCAAAACCAAGGTCGCCGGAATCAAAAACCAACGCAACCAGCGAAGACGGGAAAAGCCCACAAGCCACGGAAGAAGAGCCGAAGCGATGAGAAACATCCCCAGCCGCTCAAGTGTCGGCGTGATCCACTCATCCGACGTCCGCGCGAAGTGACTCCAAGTCATCTCGTACTTCGCAAGAACCGGCGTCCACCACTTCTCCTGCCAAATCAGTTCCCGGATCGGACTATCCCAGTGCCAGGTCAGCCAGCCCCGGGCCAGAAAAGTGACACTGACAATCAACTGCAGGATTGCCAGAGTGAGACGGTCAAGCCATGTCCCCTTTTCAGACTCTTCTGAAGAAGTCTTCACCCTGCTTAGTCCGCCGGAATTTCAAGAACTTCATCATCTCCGTTTGGAGCCCAGAGCTTGAGTCCCTCGGGGTTCTCATAGGGATTCCGAAGGTCAACCTCGCCGACCCGGGCCACGTTCTCAACCTTCACCGTCTTGTCAAAAATCGCCCCGGGTGTGACGAGAAGCCAATCGAAGCCATTGAACGCCGCCGCACCGACGGTCCAGGAATACTTGATATCCGCCCGACGAAGCGGAGCCCCCCAGCACCCCTCACCCAGATAAACCGTCGCCTTGGGATCATTCGGAGCCGCCTTGAAATCCTCGCCGTCTCCCGTGTAGGGCTTCAGTGGAAGAGTCCTCTTCATCACGTGCGAATCGGATTCCATAACCAGGTCAAAGCCCGCTTCATAAAAAGTGTCTGCCCATTTATAGGAATTTCGACCGAGCGGCTTCCCGCTGGTGTGAGGCCGCATCGGCTTGTGGTAACCCGCGACCAGATGAGTCACGCCCCTGCCATTCTTTTTCAGGTCCGACTGCAACCAGTTACCCTGTGCACCATCTGCCGGGATCTGACTGTTGAGAATATAATATCGAAAGAGGTCGTCTCCAATATTGAACGCGCCATACGTATCCCGGGGCGTCCCAAAATGACTCGGAATACTTTCAGGCCGCGCTTCATGGTTTCCCCGATGCGGCACGATCGGCAGAAGCCGCCCCTTGTCACCAATCGTAAGCTGCCAATCGTCAAGCCAGTCATTCCACTCCACGGCATTGTCCTGATTGATCATGTCTCCGGTGAAAGACACAAAAAGGGGCGAGAGCTTCTTGCACATCATATTGGCCGCCTGCCGGATATCCCGGAAGTTCCGTGAGTCTCCCCCGCAGATAAAAGTGAAGGACTTCGGCTGATCCGGAGCCGTCCGAAAGTAGAAGAGCCGACTCACCCCCGCCTCATCGCCAAGGCACATGAAATACCAACTGTCCGGCTTGAGATTTTCCAAAGTCACCATGCAATTCCTCATCCCGTCATACTCCACCACCCGATCGACCTCCTTGCGATTGGCATACTTCGACTTCTCCCGCCCCTCGTTTTTCAAGCCGTAATAAAGAGTCGCCGGATCTCCCTCCAACTGGTTCCACACAAAAGTCGCCGTCGTCGTCGGGTCCTCAAACCACACCAGGCGATACTTCTCGGTCTTGGAGGTATTGGCATTGGTCGAAGCCGTCTGCGCCAAGGAGCATCCAACCGAGGCCACAAAGACAGCCAAACCCGTCGTGAATTTCTTAAAGTTCATGCCCAAGTAGAGGTTCGAAAACTTCGATTTCAACTCTAAAAGCCCGACGCCCTCAAAACCTCAAGATTGATTCCCCCTCCCATCTCCCTACTCTGCCCCGCAATGAAAGCCGTTCTCTTCAGCTTGCTCGCCATCTTTTCGGCCGCCGCCGCCCCTCTCGAACTCAAGAAAGGCTCCCGTATTGTCCTCGTCGGCAATGGTCTCGGCTCCCGTATGATGCAGTTCGGAATTTTCGAATCTTCACTCCACATTCTCCACCCCGAAAAAAAACTCTTTATCCGCAACCTCTGCGATGAGGGCAACACCCCCGGCTTCCGCCCCCACTCCGCCCGCTCCAATCCCTGGGCCTTCCCCGGTGCCGAAAAATTCCACCCGCCCCTCTCCAAAGCCACCGACCGCTGGCGCTCCGGCCACACTGGCTCCGGTTCCTTTCCTTCACCCGACGCATGGCTCGCCCAACTCAAGCCCGACATCATCATCGGCTTCTTTGGGTCAAACGAATCCTTCAATGGACAGACCGGGCTCGAAAACTTCAAAGCTGAACTCCGCGCCTGGATCCAGCACACCAAATCCCAAAAATACAACGGCACCTCCGCCCCTCAAATCGCCCTTATCTCCCCTCCGGGATTCGAAGATCCGGCAACCGAATCTCAACTTACCATCGACGCCAACCTCGCCCTTTACTCCACTGCTATGGCCGAGGTCGCAAAACAGGAAAAGATCTCTATCTTGAACTGCTATACCCCTTTCCAATCCTGGTATCGCGTCAAAGAAAAACTCACTCGCGACGGCCTCCTTCTCAACCGCAGCGGCCAGGAACACTTGGGCGAACTCATCATTGACCAACTCTTCGGCCAACGCCCCACCGATGCCTATCGCTTCAACACTCGAACCGCTGTTCTCGAAAAAAATTGGGTCTGGGAAAAATACTACAAAATCCCCAACGGGGTCCACGTTTACGGTCGCCGTCACAATCCCTTCGGCCCCAAGAACTACCCCGCCGAACTTAAAAAACTTGAACAAATGTGCGCCGTCCGCGACCAAGCGATCTGGGCCGCAGCCCAAGGCAAGCCCTTCGACCTCGCCGCCGCCGATGCCAAAACCATCGCCCTCCCCGAGATCAAAACCAATTACCGCCCCAGCAAGAAAAACGGCTCCACCAAATACCTTTATGGTGACGATGCCATTGCCTCCTTCACCCTCGCACCCGGCTACAAGATCGAACTCTTCGCCTCCGAAAAAGAATTCCCCAACCTCGCCAACCCCGTTCAAATCACCTTCGACAACAAGGGCCGCCTCTGGGTCGCCACCATGCCCACCTACCCGCATTGGCGACCCGGCGATCCCAAGCCAAACGACAAGCTCCTCATTTACGAGGACACCGACAACGACGGCAAAGCCGACAAGGAAATCGTCTTCGCCGACAATCTCCACCTCCCCACCGGATTCGAAATTTCCCACGACGGCGTTTACGTTGCCCAGGGCAACCACCTCATCCGCCTGCAAGACACCAACAACGACGACAAAGCCGACGTCCGCGAAATCATCCTCAGCGGCTTCGACGACCACGACACCCACCACGTCATCTCCGCCTTTTGCGCCGATCCCTCCGGCGCCATCTACATGGGCGAAGGCACTTTCCTTCACTCCCACATCGAAACCGCCCACGGCCCCGTCCGCTCTTCAAACGGCGGATTCTTCCGTTACTCCCCGCAACGCAACCACCTCGAACGCACCGCCCGCCTCTCGATCCCTAACCCCTGGGGCACCGCCTTCGACCGCTACGGCCAACCCTTCTTTCTCGAAACCTCCGACCCAGACCTCCACTGGATGACTCCCGGTTCGGTCAAAGTCGACTACGGCCAATTCTGCCCCAAGCCGCCCGCCATTCTCGAAAAAAATCAACGCGTCCGCCCCACCTCCGGACTCGAATTCGTCTCCAGCCGCCACTTCCCCGATGAAGTCCAGGGCGACGTCATCCTCGGAAACACCATCGGCTTCCTCGGCCTCAAACAACATCAAATCACCGACTCCGAATCCGGCTACCAAGCCAAGCACCGCCACGACCTCCTTAAATCCTCCGATGGCAACTTCCGCCCCGTCGATCACGAGTTCGCACCCGACGGCTCCCTCTACCTCTGCGACTGGCACAACGTCCTCGTCGGCCACATGCAACACTCCGCCCGCGATCCTCTCCGCGACCACAAACACGGCCGCATCTACCGCATCACCTACCCAAGCCGCCCCCTCGTCAAGCCCGCCAAAATCCACGACGCCTCGCTCGAGGAACTCTTTGCAAACCTCACCCTCCCCGAAAACCGCACCCGCTACCGCACCCGACGTGAACTTCGCAGCCGTCCAATTTCTGAAGTATTTCCTGCTCTCCAACAATTGATCGACAGCTTCGATCAAAGTAATCCTGAAAAGCATCAACACCATCTCCTCGAAGCACTCTGGGTCAGTTGGGGACTTAATCAAATAAACGTTGGTGCCCTCTCAACCCTCCTCCTCGCTCCTGATCACCGCGTCCGCGCTGCCGCCGCCGAAGTCCTTCGCTCAAACCGCGATGAAATCGAAGACGCCGCCGCCATGCTCAATCTGCTCGCCTCCGATAAATCACCGCGCGTTCGCCTTCAGGCCGCCGTCGCGGCCTCATGGCTTCCGCCCGAAAAAGGCCTCCCCATCCTTCGGGAAATCGCGACCCACCCCGTCGACAAATGGCTCAAGCCGGTCCTCGAAACCGCCACCGCTCAGCTTCAGGGAAAAGTCGTCGAAACCGAGACCGGCGAAAAAATGCCCGAACCCACCTCACCGCTCAAAGGCGAAGCCCTCACCCTCTTCAAAAAAGGCCATGAGGTTTATTCACGCGAAGGCCACTGCGCCACCTGTCACCAACCCGATGGACAAGGCCTCCCCGCCGCGATGTTCCCGCCTCTTGCCGAAACCAAATGGGTCAATGGCAACGAATACCGCCTCATCAAACTCACCCTCCACGGACTCCTCGGCCCCATCGAGGTGAAAGGCAAAAAATACCCCGGCCAGGTTCCCATGACCGCCTTCAAACAACTCCCCGACGAGGAGATCGCCGCCGTCCTCACCTACGTCCGCAACACCTTCGGCAACAAAGCCCCCATGGTCACCCCCGCCAAAGTCAAAGCAGTCCGTGAGAAGACAAAGTCCCAACAATCCTTTTACGCCCCCGCCGACCTCCTCAAAGAACACCCGCATCGAGATTGAGCGGCGGGACGCTCATTATCCGTATAACCTCACACCTCAGATTCCAAACAATCCTTGGAGGAAAACTAACCCCTGCTAGACTCACCGAGTGAAAATCAGCACCTCATTCTACTACCTTAGAAAGGTGTTTTTTGGTTTCCTCCTCTTCGCAATGTATCAGGCGATCTTGACTCAGTCTGACAAGATTCTGTACATCCTGCACGACCCTGATGCCTCCCTCCCCCTACTGACTCGGTGCTTGGGATACTTCGTCCCTGAGACGCACATTGCGATGTCAGTTTCATCGTGGCTTATTTCCATAATAGGCTTCCTAAGCTACACTAAACTGTGCTCACAGAGTCACTCGTGGCTAATATCCTTCACCACTGTTGTGGTCTGCATTTGGTCGATGATCGCAGCAGATCTTCCGTTTAGAATTCTGCTTCGCCCCGCAAATCTGAACAAACCTGCCTCGTGGTTGGAACACCTTGATGAAACTCTCTGGATCCTTCTCCCCTCCTTGGTAATCTTGGCCATCTGCACTTCCCGGTATCAAAAAGAGAAATCAATCCGCAGCATTCTCGGATAGACTGATGACCCAATCGGGCCCTCTCCTCGTCAACGAAGGCAAACTCCACTGCGCCACCTGTCACCAACCCGATGGACAAGGTCTCCCCGCCGCCATGTTCCCGCCTCTTGCTGAAGCCAAATGGGTCAATGGCAACGAATACCGCCTCATCAAACTCACCCTCCACGGACTCCTCGGCCCCATCGAAGTGAAAGGAAAAAAATACCCCGGCCAAGTTCCCATGACCGCCTTCAAACAACTTCCCGACGAAGAGATCGCCGCCGTCCTTACCTACGTTCGTAACACCTTCGGCAACAAAGCCCCCATGGTCACCCCCGCCAAAGTCAAAGAGGTCCGCGAAGCCACAAAATCCCAAGCCGGATTCATCGCCCCCGCCGACCTTTTGAAGCAGCATCCCCACAAGTAGCCGAAAGCTCCTGCTTTCGGAATCTGACCCGCGCAAACTGAAAGCTGGAGTTTCCAGCTACCTTGACCTCCGATCATTTCATCATGGTTTTGCATCAAGCAAACCTCGAGAACGCGGATGGACATCGATTCCTGAATTCGTAGTCTACCAGCATGTCAGCCTGCTCCCTCCCTCTCACAGCCCTTCTGACCGCCTCCTTCGTCGCTTCCGGGAAATGCGAAACTCAAAGCGACTTCCATGATGCCAAGGAGGTGGACACCATCGCCTTCGGCTCTTGCTACAACCCCCGCGATAAGAAGGACGTTATGTTCGATACCGTGCTCAAACAAAACCCGGACATCTTTATCTTTCTTGGCGACAACATTTACGGCGACACGAAGGACATGAAGGTCCTCAAGAAAAAATACGGGGAACTCGAAGCCGTGGAAGGCTTCCGGAAACTTCGTGATGCCACCACCATGCTGGCAACCTGGGATGATCACGACTTCGGCACCAACGATGGCGGGAAAAGCTACCCCATGCGTGAGGCTTCCGAAAAAATCTTCCTCGACTTCTTCAATGACCCTGCCGATTCCCCACGCCGGAAACGCGAGGGGATTTATGGTTCATATACCTTCGGAACTCCAGGCAAGACCTGCCAGGTCCTCGTTTTCGATACCCGCTACTTCCGGGACGAAATTCCCGGGACTAAGAAGAAAAAGAAGCCGGGCACCGTCGGCTGGTACGAGCCCACCACCGATGTCAGCAAAACCCTTCTCGGAGAGGCCCAGTGGAGGTGGCTCGATGAACAACTCGAGGTGCCCGCCGATCTGCGTATCATTGCGAGCAGCATTCAGACACTCTCTTTCGAAAAAGGAATGGAGAATTGGGGGAACGTCCCGCATGAACAAAAACGCCTCTTCGACCTCCTCAAAAAACACAAAGCCCATCACACCTTCGCTATTTCAGGCGACGTCCACTTCGCCGAACTCTCGAAAAAAGACCTCGATGGATATCCCTTTTACGATCTCACCAGCAGCGGCTTTTCACATACCAGCAAATCATGGGCCCAGGCCAACAACTCCTTTCGCGTGGGCTCCTCACACTGGCAACTCAATGCCGGGCTCATCCAGATCGACTGGGCGCAAAAGTCCGTCGAACTGGCGATCATCAATCCCAAAGGCGAGAAGATTTTGAAGCATCCCTTGAAG
Source organism: Verrucomicrobiia bacterium (assembly GCA_030432565.1). Classification (GTDB taxonomy): domain Bacteria; phylum Verrucomicrobiota; class Verrucomicrobiia; order Verrucomicrobiales; family Akkermansiaceae; genus SW10. Next base: position 33,227 of record JAUIGV010000033.1, read on the forward strand.
CTCTCGGAGCTGAAATTTAAATAGTGCTCCCGCTCATCGATGCCTTTATCTCTCAAAACGGCTGGCTCTTTTCTCCTTCTCGTCCTCCTTGGAAGCTGCAAGGAACAGGCTTCAGCCGGCTCTAAAATCGAACCCCTGGATTTGGCCAACGGCGTCACTATCGCGACGATCGACCACGATGGAAGTTCCTGGCAGGTCGTCACTGTCGACCCATCGAAATCGAAACCCTCATTCCGTCTTTCCGACCCCTCAGGCAAACCTCTCCGGGATTTTTCAACCTTCGAAAAAGCCGCTCAAAAGGCCAACGAAACAATCGTCTGGATGATGAACGCCGGCATGTATCACAAGGGAGGCTTTCCAGTCGGCCTTTGTATCGTCGACGGCCTCGAGATCACGCCGGTCAACACTTCTGATGGTGAAGGGAATTTCTTTTTGAAGCCCAACGGCATTTTCTTTCTCACCAAGGACGGGGCACAAATCATCGAAACCAATGAGTGGGATCTCACGATTGCTCCCGACGTTCAAGGTGCCACGCAATCCGGCCCTCTCCTCGTCAGACAAGGCATACTCCACCCTGCCATTCGCCCCAACTCACCAAACAAACTAATCCGCAACGGTGTCGGGGTCCGACGCGACGGGCACCTTTGCTTCGCGATCTCGATAACACCTGTTTCCTTTCACGAAATGGCGATTTTCCTGAGGGACCAACTCAATTGCTCCGACGCCCTTTACCTCGATGGCACTGTTAGCGCTCTTTACGCTCCCGGAGCGGGCCTTAGGCCGGAAGCCAGCGGCCTCGGACCTGTGATTGGGCTTTGGCAATAAAGCCGGGGCATGAACCTCGCAGCTCTTGAAGTGCTTCACCGGGGAGTTGCAATACGAGTGAGGTGCCGACGGAGAAACCACCTTGTTCGCGCTGCCGGGGAATCCTTCACGGGAAGTATCAAAACCTCCCGTCCGTCGCCCAAATTTTTGCGGGTGGCATTTACCAGATCAAGAAGTTCGATCGCCGGGAGCCAGGTCCCATCACCCAGGCCGGATGAGATTTCAATAGCCACCCTTGCGCCGTTGACAACAAAATCACCACCCGGGACTCCGTCACCTCCGGCACACACCGGCACTTGCACCGTGAGTTGTCCCTCGGTTCGAGCCACTTCGAGGACGGAAGGAGAATCGGACATCGAAGGGTTGTTCCCAGTCACCAGCTCTACCCAGTTCGCCTGACCATCTTGATCGGGATCGGCGGTGGGAGCAGCATCTTCGCCAGTGAGGCCATGATTACCGGCCCACGTCGCCAGCACCTCGGAAGCATCGAGATCGGTGCTTCTTCCGTGAAGCATCGTAAATCCGCGGAAGCCCGATTGGGAATTGTGCGACCATGTGGCAGGATGGGAGTCAATCACGGTATAGGTTCCGGGTTTCAACACAACCGAGGGCCGGACGTCCCAGCTGGCATTGGCCACACCACCCTGCCCAAGTCGACCGGATGCCTGCCAAGGACCATAAGTGGTGCCATCATCGTGACGAAGAGCAATCGTCCCCGGCAGAACTCCATTGTTGAAGTAGTGATAATTGCTCAAAAAGGAAACGAATGTCGACTGTTCAAGAGTGAAAGTGGTTGGCGCAGACGGCCCGCTTTGCACCCCCCCAATATTGCCATTATTGAAGATTTCGCGGTCATCCCCCCGGACAACCAAAGTTAAACGTTGAGAGGCCGTTCCTCCGATTCCCTCTGCGTTTAGTTCAACAGAATAGAGACCCTCCGTTTCCGGAACACCCGTGATAAGTCCGGAAGTCGGCTCCAACACCAACCCTGCCGGCAGGCCACTGGCTGAGTAGCTGGCAGGCTGGTTGTTGGCGACAATTTGATAGCTTACTTCCTGTCCAAGCTGTCCATTCAGAAGACTTGAACTGGTCATCCGCGAGACCGGCGGAGTCACCAATTTTGAAGTCGCCGTGCTCGATCCCGGCTCGGCACTCTCGGAGGCAAGAGCAATGTCCACTCTGGTGTGAATGGCATTTGTGATCGACGAAAGGACCGTCAAAGTTAATCCCTGTGTCGCGGTGTTCACGGGTTGGTATCCGGCCTCATCAATTCTCAACCAGTAATCGGTAATCGGAATCGTCGGATTATTACCGGTTCCTTCCGCTCTTTCGCCTTCAGGAATCGTCTCCACATTCGTCCGACCTGTATAGGCCGGGTGGTTGAAACTAAAACTACCATCCGGGTTGGTGAAAACCGTCTCAATATAACGGCCCGGCCTCCCCAAGCTGATTTCGATATTTCCCAAAGGCTGGCCGCTTCCTGCCTCTCTTACCACACCTTGGACAAAAGCAAGCTTGGGAACCATCCTAACCTCCAGCGGTTCAACAGAGAGATGGGAACGTCGATAGTGATAGTAGCGGTCAAGTGGATCCGTCGCATCAAGTGCGTAAAATTCCCACGAATCCAGATTCAATTCATCCTCATAAGTCACAACGTAATTGCCATCTGGATCGGACAGTGCCTTTGGAGTTAAATCCACCCGGCCTCTTCCCCCGCCGTAGCATTCAATACCCGAAATCGGAGCCCCCGTCCGGGCATCGGTCACCCGTCCCGTCCACGAAATTGGATCTGCGACCGATGGCGCAAATGACAAACCAAACAAAATCAGTGAAGCCACTTTTCCTTTCATTTCTTGTCCATAAGCAGAAAATCTGGATTTTACCACCGGTCCGCTGGAGGCCATTTTTATTGAGTTCGGGTTCATTTGAGAGGGAGGGTTGTTGATAAATTGGTCGGGGCTTTCGATCCACCTCGAGATCGATACAGAGGACTCCGACCTCTCGCCCCCAAGGCTATTACTTTCCAATGTTCCCATCTATGCATTAGCTTTTAATAACTGCGCATAGACTGCTCCAAGCAGGTTTCCTCCTTGTTAGGATCCGGGCTCCTGTTGGACGAAAACAGCGGATCAAGAAGCCGCCGATAGCCGCCAGGGGACCACGAAAGGAGAGGCTGAACGAGCCTCAATCCAACTCACTACCTCCAAGGCGACAAGTAGCCTTGGCACCGTCTGAAAAATTCCAAACGAGTGTTTTTGATGCAGATTAGATGATGAGCACCAAGATGCCGCTTGGGGCCAGGAGACGATCACGTTGTGGAATTAACATCCAGGAGCCAAGGAGCGCTTGCCGTCACGGTCAACAGCAACCCCCTTCACCTCACCCTTGAGAAAACCAGGATCCCGGGACATCAACACGATCACTCGCCATCCGACGGACGTTTCACCGGAATGGTCGTGGGCTCTTCCAACTCCAGCTTCTCGGGCCCCATGCCACTTCCCTTGTGTGAGCCATCACAAAAAGGATAGTTCGCAGATTTTCCGCAAGTGCACATCCAGTGGGTTCCGGCTTCGAGGGTAATTTCTTGATCAGCTTTATCGCTCATGCCGGACCCTGACATAATCGCAGCCAATCTGCAATCGACCATCTCCCGAAGCTTGCCGACGAATCCTTGATCTCTATCCTCCCGTCCCAATGAGACTCATCCTCGGCGGCTTCATCACCTTCATCCTTCTTCTCACCCAGTCCCTGGGAGGCCCGGCCATCGGACCTTTTCTTGAGAGTGAAACCCCATTCCTCTCGTCGGCCCTCCTCATCAAGGATGAAAAAAAATCGATCCCGTCCGCCGCGGCATCCTCATCCCCCTCGGCAATAATCACTGGGCTTGTTTCGATACCGACCTCCTTCGCTGGGGCGCCATCTGGAAAGCTCCCGCCGGGCAGCCACCCCTCACCCTCGATTCCATGGCAGCCATCTCCTACCCCAATGGCAAGGCCAAAGCCAAATCTCCCCCCTCACTCCGGGGAAACCTCCTCCACACAAACTCTGCCCGTCCCGGAGGAGGTCCGGAAGTTCTCTCAAAAGGCGACACACGCCCTTCCCTCGCCAGCAATCCCTCCAAACAGATCGGACCCTTCCCTCCCGACCAGGGCCGTTGGCTCGGACTCGAGTTGCGTGGCAAACTGCCCGTCCTCCGCTACCGCATCGCAGATGCCGTCATCGAGGAAATCCTACTCAAAACTGCAGACCACCAATTCAAACGAATCATCCACCTGGCACCCCACCGGAAACGTTTTCACCTCAATCTGGGAAACACCTTCACCCACATTCAAAAGTCACCTCTATCATCGCAGCACCTCATTTTTCGGCCCAGTGAAGAACCCCGCACCCTGACCTTCGCCACCCAGCCCACGGAGCGAGCCACCTTTCCCACTCCCAAACCTGCCGAACCCATCTTCCCCGAAGGGCAAATTTTCACCAACCTGCCTTCGACCAAAGATGGCCCCTACGCGATCCGCAAGCTCACCCTTCCGACCACTCCCCGCTTCGTCCGCCCCACCGACCTCGCCTTCCTCTCCGACGGAACCGGTCTCCTAACCACTCTCGATGGCGATGTCTGGCGCATCGAAACGCCTGAAGCAAAAACCTCCCGATGGACCCGCATCGCCTCCGGACTTTTCGAAACCATCTCTCTCGAAGTCACGCCCGATGATCGCATCTTCACTCTGGGGCGCGATCAAATCACCGAACTCATCGACACCAACGGTGACAGCTTTATCGATGTTTACCGGAACGCTTCCAACGCCTTCCATCAAACTCTCCACACCCGCGACTACGCCACCTCGCTCGCCCTTGGAAACGACGGCTCCTTCTACATCGCCAAAGGCGGCATTCACAATCCCAAGTCGAAACTGGACAACGAACTCTCCACCCACCGTGGCGCCGTTCTCAAAATCTCACCCGATGGCGATTCCGTGACCGTTCTCGCCGATGGCCTCCGCCTTCCCTACGTTGGCCTGCGCTCCGACCAGACTCCATTTGCCTCCGATCAACAAGGTCACCACGTTCCCAGCACCCCCGTTCACCAACTTAAATCCACTCCAACTCTTGGCTTCGCCCCCACCAACCACCGCGACAAAAAAATCACCGAGCCACTCCTCTGGTTTCCCTACCAGGCCAACCGCTCCGCCGCCGCCTTCACTCAATGGAATGACCACTTCCTCCAGGTCTCCTGGGGCGGCCGCCTTTTCGCCATCGAAACTCCGAAGACCGGCCAAGCCTTCTCATGGCAACTTCCCCTTCAACTCGACTTCCCCTCACTCAATGCCACCCGCCATCCCAAGTCAGGCAAACTCTACGTCACCGGACTTGGTATCTCCGGATACAAGCCCACCACTCCAAATCTCAGCGGGATCGCTTCCATCGAGGAAACAACCAAGCTCCCAAAACCCGCTTCTCTGGATGTTCAAGGGGAGACCATCTCAGTCACCTTTGACCGCCCTCTCACCGCAGACGAAACCGTTCTTCCCGCCAGCCCCGCCCTCCGCCTTTTCAATATCAAGCGCACCGGGAAATACGGCTCCGGACATTTCCGCTGGGATGACAAACCAGGCGAACACCACCTCCAACCCGACACATTTTCTCTCTCCGATGATCGTCGTACTTTAACCCTCGCCTTTCCCATTCTGGGCCGCTCCGATATCCTTGATCTCCACCTCACCCTCACCTCTGGAAACACGGTTGCCCCACTCCACCTTTTCTCACGTCCGGTTCACCTTCCTCTACCCAAACTTTCAGAACTAGCCGGTCTCGAGAAAAGCAAACCCGCTCTTAAGCCTGGCAATACCAAAACCGGCAAAACCCTCTTTACCACCTACGCCTGCGCCGGTTGCCACTCACTCGATGGCGCAAAACTCGTTGGCCCCACCCTCAAAGGAATCGCCACCCGCTCCGACGAAGCCTTCCTTCGCCAATCCATTCTCGAGCCCGCCGCGATTGTCACCAAGGGATTCGAAGCCTCCATGCCCTCCTTCGCCGGCGTCCTCACCGACCAACAATTGGCCGACCTCCTCGCCTACCTAAAAACCCTCCGTTAAGAGATGGATTCCTCCCTTTTCTTCAATGCTTTCATCTATCTCGCTGCCGCCACCCTCGCGGCACCCCTGGGTCGCCGCCTCGGGATCGGAGCTGTTTTAGGCTATCTCGTGGTAGGAGCTGTCATTGGGCCGGCAGGTTTGGAATTCACCGGAAGACACTCCGAGGAAGTGCTCCACTTCGCCGAGTTCGGCGTTGTCCTCATGCTCTTCGTCATCGGACTGGAGCTCGATCTCGGGAAGCTCTGGCGCATGCGCACTTCCATCTTCGGGCTCGGCGGACTTCAACTCGTCCTCTCGGCCTGCGCCCTTGCGCTCGCCGCAGGCATTCTTGCTACGGATTGGCGGGAAGCCCTCGGCCTCGGTCTCATCCTCGCACTCTCCTCCACTGCCATCGTGATGCAGACCCTCAAGGAACGCGGCCTCACCGAAACCAGCTCAGGCAAGCAAGGCTTTGCCGTTCTTCTGTTTCAGGACATCGCCGTCATCCCAATCCTCGCCTTCCTGCCGACCCTCACCCACCGAACTGTTGCCAGTTCATCCGGCGGCCACCAATCGGACTCTGCGATCACCAACTGGATCAATGGCCTGCCAGCGTGGGGCGAGGGACTCGTTATTCTCGCCGCAATCGCATTGATCATTCTCATCGGAAAATTCGCTCTCACCCCCTGGCTCCGTTGGGTTGCCCGGCTTAAGGTCCCCGAAGCACTCAACGCCACCACGCTCACCCTCGTCATTGGCACTGCCCTCCTCATGAACTCCGTGGGACTCTCGCCCGCTCTCGGCACTTTCGTCGCCGGCGTCATGCTCGCCAGCAGCCCCTACCGGCACGAACTCGAGGCCAACATCGAACCCTTCAAATCTCTCCTCCTCGCCGTCTTCTTTCTCGCCGTCGGTGCCAGCATCAACTTCCCCCTGATCGCCGCACAACCCCTCACGATCGCCGGCTTTGTTGTCGCACTCATCGCGATCAAAGCACTCGTGCTCTTCATCCTCTCCAAGATCTTCCGCCTCTCCCTTGACCAAGGCCTTCTTTTTTCCATCGCCCTCGCCCAAGGTGGCGAATTCGCCTTCGTCCTCGGTGGCTTCGCCGTCAGCAATGGCGTCCTCAGCCCCGAGATCACCGCGCAAATGATCGCGGCCGTCGCCCTCTCGATGGCACTCTCACCCATCCTCCTCATCGCGCTGCAACGACTCATTCTTCCCCGACTGGGAACCACCGAATCCGATGACTCGCCCGCTCCCGATGTTGAAAATGATCACTCCCGTGTTCTTCTGGCCGGCTTTGGACGTTTTGGCCATCCCATCATTCGCCTCCTTCGCAGCGCCGGTCATATGCCCACCGTCCTTGAACAAGACAGCGACCACGTCGACTTCATCCGCCGCATTGGGCTCAAGTGCTACTACGGCGATGCCACCCGCCTTGAACTCCTGCACGCCGCCGGAGCCAGCGAAGCCGAAATTCTCATCATTGCCATCGATGACGAAGATGGCTGCATGGAAATCATTCGCCATGCCAAGAAGCACTTCCCACACCTTGAAATCCTTGCCCGCGCCTGCTCGCGAGACCACGCCTATCTCCTCCATGAAGCCGGGGTCGATTACTTCATTGAACAACTCGGATCATCACTCGATTGCGCCATCAAATCCCTCGACCTTCTTGGCCACGATCTCGATCACGCCAAAGATGCCGCACGACGCTTCAAGGCAAAAGAAATCGAGTCCATCGAAAACCTTGCTGCATACCGGGGAGACAAAAATCAATACATCAACGCCGCGAACCAAAACCTCCGCGATCTCGACAGTCTTCTCGAAAACGCCCCGCTCAAGACCGACCCACCGCAATCCGGGTAGGGAAAAGCTCCTGCTTTTTCTTCGCGTCGCTCAAGGAAGCAAACTCCTTTCGATCCAAAATCGTCAGCAGAGGATGTTCCGGCAAGCCACACTCATCCGTCGCGAACACCGGAACACCCATCGCCAGAGCTCTTAATGCCAGCCGCGGCTGATGCTCAATCCAAGCCGGCAATACGACCGCTCTCGCCGAATTAAGATCATTCAAATCGCCCTGCCTGAAGAATTCCTCCGAATCACCTTCCCTCGCACGCCCAAGTACGACGAGCCTCTCATCAAGATCCTTCAAATCATAGATTCCCTTCCTCCCCAGCGGTGAGCATGGCAGAAAAAAATGACCTCCCCCTTCTTCGCTCCGGGTTTCCACCTCCGGCATTTCCCAATCCAACAACCAGGCGCGATGACCGAAGTGCTTTGCGATTGCCCGGTGCGGAGTGATCAACTTCCCGGCCCGGGCCAAGGCCTCGCTTTCCATACGGACCAACCCCGGGGCGGCTCGAAAATCGCCCAGGGTGGATGACTCCGGATGTCGTCTTGCAGCCTCATTCAGCCTCCGTTGCAACTCCTCAAGCGGCCACCTCTCCATCAGAACATCAAAGGTTCGTCCACCCAGAACACCCATCAGCCAGAGATGCGGAAGAAGGTTTTGCGAGATAACCAAATGCCGGCACTCGGGAGAAAGTTGTTTTCGATAATGTTCCGCCAACTTTCGATCGGCATTGAGCAGAGCCTTCTGCCTCACCGCGCCCTGCGCCGGAAGCCTTCGCTGGCGGAATGATCGTAGCAAGGTTGGCAGGGTCGCATGATGTCCCTTCGCCTTCGCCGGGATCCTCCACGAATAATTCCGCTTCTTAAATCGATGCCCGTCCATCGGAACGAACCAATGATCCCCGTCACGGGAATGCCCGGCACACCAGTGATCAAACTCCGGCCACCGTGCATCGAGCAGAAATGCGGAATGCCCCTGAGCCGGGGCATGACTTGAAACGGCCGAAGGATGGCGAAAACACTCGGTCTGGTTGCAGGTCAAACAGTCACCACTTGGTGCTTCCCGCACAACCGGGTCGGGCAACACTGCAATTTGTCGAACTTTTCCCGGGCGGTCCGCTTTAATTCTAACAATCAACTCAGAAGCATCAAGCTCCACTTCGAGTCTCCACTGGAAGGGTGCCCTGAATCGCAGATCGACGTAATTCCAGAAAACTGTGGCATCCAGATTCTTCTCGCCCATTGATCCGGGAACCAAGCGCGAATGCTCGTGACGCTCGACAATTTCAAGCCCGGCTTCCAGGGCCGCCTGATAAAGCAAGCCCGTCACCTGGCAAAGCCCACCTCCGCGATTCGGAATCATGCAACCCTCGCGCAACTCGCGCCCCACGGTGTAGCCTTTTCCCCGCGTGGTCCGCCCCAGCTGGCGCCAAAAACTAAATATCTCGCTCGGAGGGATGACAAGGCCATGCAGTGCCTGCGCCGAGATTCGCAAATTCTCCACCTTGCCCGCGGTCAGGGGAAACTCGGCATCGGAAACCTGCGTCCATAGCTTGGCCCGGGCCTCCCCGATGACCGGAGAATCCACTCCGGTCTCAGCGAAAGGATGCCGCCCGGGCCCCTCGCCCCACTCCATCATCCCGCGCCGTAGCCTCAGCAACCCGGTCTTCCCATGAAAAACAAGTGACTGAAAACGCCCGGGAAGTTCGGAAGGATCACGAGGCTCGGCTTTCATCCTCCCGTTTTAACATAGATCACCTTTGAGTTCGTAAACATAACGTAAAAGCGTCTTGCTCAAAGCAATGGAAGCCCAGATATCCAGCGCTTCGAAGAATTTTGTTTTTTTGTCATACAAAAAATGTATGACTGCCTCGCTCCAGATCGAGTGAAAAACTTGAGGGAGCTAATCCATACAACTCAATCGATGACTCCAAGACGAGACTTTAAGAACATTTCGACCCATCTTTGCGGAAGGTTCGCCTGCCGGATCGCCCTACCTCTAAGTCTGTTACAAATCTCAGAGGCCGATCTTGTCAGCTACTGGCCCATGGATGAAACCACGGGCGATATCGCGGCTGATGCCGTAGCCAACAATGATGCCACCTGGCAAAATTCCGGCCTCAATTTAGCTTGGGAAGCCGGCCGCATCGACGGCGCAGCCAACCTGACTGACGCAGGCGGAGCAGCCTCGAACAACTTTTTCCAGATGAACATCCCCGAGTTGATCGGCGCCGAGGCCATCACCATCTCGATTTGGATTAACAACCGCGCCCAGAGTTCCTCGGGCTACAACGGGATCTTCATGACCCGGGACTTCAACGGGGCCACCAACAACAGCTGGGGCCTCGCGATCGAAAATAATGGAAACGAGCGCCTCGACTCGCGGGTGAATGGCCCGGGGATTGACTCCGCCAACGGCCTGCTTAGCCCTGACGGCAACTGGAAACACCTCGTTTTAGTTTGGGATGGCGTCAATGCCACCCACACCCAATACGTGAATGGAATAGAAACAGCCACTGGAGCATCTGTCAGCGGACCGATCGTGGGCCCGGACAGTGGACCTTGGTTCATTGGTTATGATAGTTGCTGCGGCGGCACACGCGACTTTGATGGTCTTGTCGATGATATCGCGATCTGGAATGAAACATTGTCACTGAGCTCGATCAGAGCACTTGCGAATGGAACACCAGCCGACGAACTCAATGTTGCCGACTCGGACAATGACGGAATGACCGACGAATATGAGGATCTTTATGACTTCCTCGACAAGGAAGATGACAGCGACGCTGCGCTCGATGAGGACTCGGACGGCCTCACCAACCTCGAGGAATTTACCCGCGGGACCACTCCGGATGATAACGACAGCGACGATGACACTCTGACCGACGGCGAGGAGGTCAACGTCCACGGGACGGATCCCCTTTCCGACGATACTGACAGTGACACAATCACTGACGATGAAGAGCTTGTTGAAGGAGAAGACACCTTCGTGACTAATCCGCTCGAGGGAGACACCGACATGGACGGCTTCAGCGATCCGGACGAAATCACGAATGGCACCGACCCGACCGACCCGAACGATCCTCCTGCAGCCGCGCCCATGTTGATTGGCCACTGGCCTCTCGATGAGACTTCCGGCCTTATCGCGGAGGACCTCGTCAATGGGAACAATGGAACCTGGGGAAACGCCGACGGTTTGAACCTCGAGTGGACCACAGGACAAATCGGCGGAGCCGCAAGGCTAAGCGATCTGGGTGGCGAGGATTACTTCCGAATCGAGACCATCGACCAACTCATCAGCTCAAACGCTCTCACTCTCACTGCGTGGATCAATCCCGATGAGAACCCCGGATACAATGGCATCTTCATGACCCGAACCATCGATGGGCAGACCAACAATAGCTGGGGGCTGGCCTTCGAAAATACCAACGCAGCCCCCAATCACCTCGACAGCCGCGTTGACAAGGCTCCTGTGGACTCCGCTGCCGACACCCTGACTCCGAACGGCGAATGGTATCACGTTGCTCTCGTTTGGGACGGCTCAATCGGACAGCACACGCAATACATCAATGGCGTTGAATCAGGCACCGCGGGAGGATTCCTTATGCGCCAGATACTCTCCACCAGCGGCCCCTGGTTTATTGGTTATGATGATTGCTGTGGCGGAACCCGCGACTTCAATGGCCTCATCGATGATGTGGGCATGTGGAACCAGGCCCTGACGCCCGCTGAAATCCAAGAGATCTATGATGATGGTCTGAATGGTATTGGCATCGGCGGCGTCACCACTCCCCTTACCATCACCGGCGTGACCGTAAACCCAAATGGTTCGGTAACTCTTACCTGGGATTCCAATCCGAACGAAAACGTCTCCTACTCCGTCCTCTTCAGCGACGACCTTGTTGGCCCCATTACCGGATGGGCAGACGAGAATGACGGGGTGCCAACCCAGGGATCGACCACCACTTACACCACCCAGGCCGGTTTCGTGACCGGCCAAGATCGCCGCTTCTTCGCAGTCGTAAGAAACCCTTGATAGGATTCCTTTTCTACTCGACATATTTTCTCAAAAAACGACAAATTACCGAATACACCAGACATAATGACAAACAAAGCACACCCATCCATCATCGGAGCAGTTGCTCTGGCAGCAGCGCTTCCGGCGGCTACCCAGGGCGCACTCGTCTCCCACTACACCCTCGACGACACCAGCAGTGGCATCGCCGTCGATAGTGTAAATGGTAACAATGCCGTCTGGCAAAACGGCACCAACACCAATCTCGCCAACGTCGCCGGTCAGATCGGTGGCGCTGCCGATTTGACTGACGCCGGTGGAGCCGCAGCCAACAACTTTTTCCAATTGAACCTTCCCCAGCTCGTTGGAGCCAATGGAATTTCGATCTCTCTTTGGATTAACAACCGCAACCAAACCTCCTCGGGCTACAACGGGATCTTCATGACCCGGACCTTCAACGGAGCCACCAACAATAGCTGGGGCCTCGCGATCGAGAATAATGGAAACGAACGCTTCGACGCACGCGTAAACGGTCCCGGCATTGATTCTGCCGACGGCCTCCTCACCGACGATGGAAACTGGAAACACCTGACCCTCGTCTGGGACGGAGTCGCCCAAACCGCTACTCAATACATTAACGGAGTCGAAACTGCCACCGGAGCCTCTATTGCGGGACCGATCGCCGGCCCTGACAGCGGACCGTGGTATATCGGCTACGATGACTGCTGCGGCAACACCCGTGATTTCGATGGAGCCATCGATGACATCATGGTCTTTGACAACGCGCTCTCCGCCGCAGAGGTGGATGGAATCTATCAAGCAGGAATCGTCCCCGAACCAAGCACCTCCCTGCTTGGACTTCTGAGCGGACTCTTCCTTCTGCGCCGTCGTCGCTAAGACCCGCCACACGCATTTCACATCAAAGAAGGCGGTGCTTTTCCATGCACCGTCTTTTTTTTGCCCGCACCTCAATCCTCTTCCCAAATGCCCACGAACGTTCTCAAAAATGCCGCCGGCTGCGCCACCCTCCTTGCCTTTGCGCCCTGCTTACAGGCGGACCTTATCGCGCATTGGACCTTTGACGAAACCTCCGGATCTACCGCAGCCGATTCAGTCGGCATGGTCGACGCCCTCTGGCAAAACGGCGCCAACAATCTCGACTGGGCCACCGGCCAGATTGGCGGAGCAGCCGATCTCGGGGGACAGACCGCCGGATCAAATTTCTTCTCCACCGGTCCTCTCACCCCGCTTTTCAATGCCTCCGCCCTTACCATTACGGTTTGGGTGAATCCCGATTCGTTCACCGGCAGCGACTACGAGGGCATCGTCATGACCCGCAGCACGTTGACCGGGTCCGCCAACGGCAATCAAAACTGGGGACTCGCCTGGGACAATGCCGACAGCTCGAATCCCCAACCCCACCTGGACACCCGGACCGGAAACGGCGTCGGCTCGACTCCGGCCGTTCTGGCATCGGGTGGTTGGTATCACCTGGCGCTCGTCTGGGACGGCGCCGCCGGGACCCACACCCAATACATCAACGGCGCGCCCTCCGGCGCCGGAAGCGGTCCCACCGGCACCATCTCCGGCGGCACCTGGCATCTCGGCCACGACGATTGTTGCGGCGGATCACGCGACTTCGATGGACAAATCGACGACCTCGGCATTTGGGATCACGCCCTGAGCGGCCGGGAGATCCAGGCCATTTACCAAAATGGACTCACCGGACTGGCCCTCAATGAATCCCCGCCCGTTCCTCCCACCGATCCCCTCAATGTCGGATTGGTCATCAATGAAATCCACTACGACTCCGAACCCAAAACCGAGTTCGTGGAGTTCATCGAACTCCTCAACACCAACTCAACCTCACTCGACCTCAGCGGGTGCTCATTCACCGACGGCGTCACCTTTACCTTCCCCTCAAACACCATCCTGGAAGCGACCGGGTATGTCATCATCACCGAAAACGTCGACGAGTTCACGGCCAAGTTTTCTCCTCCTCCGGGAGTGCCGGTTTTTCAGTACGAGGGGTCGCTTTCCAACGACGGCGAAACCATCGAACTCACCAACGCGACCGGCGCTCTCCTCGACTCCGTCACTTACCGCGCAAAATTCCCCTGGCCCATTTCGCCCAATGGCGAAGGCGACTCGATGCAACTGATCAACGCCACTCCGGACAATGATCTCGGCGGCGCATGGCGTGGAGAACTCCCGACTCCCGGACAGGCCAATGCCAACTTTGCCACCAACACACCACCCCTCATTCGTCAGGTCGAACACACTCCCGAAAATCCCCTCTCCACCGAAACCACCACCATCAGCGCCAAAGTCACCGACCCCGATGGCGTCGCCTCGGTCACTCTTCTCTACCAGATCGTGGCGCCCGGTGACTTCATCCCGGCCTTTTTGCCCAACCCCTATTCCACGCTCACCAGCAACGCCGATGCCCCCCTTCAACCCAACCCGGAGTTCGAAGACCCGGCCAACTGGACCACTCTGCCCATGACCTCAACGGGCGACGGAGATCTTTTCACCGCCACCCTACCTATCCAGAACCACCGCACCCTCGTGCGCTATCGCATCCTTGCCGAAGACTCCATCGGATCATCCATCCGGGTTCCCTACCCTAAAGATCCTTCCCTGAACTTTGCCTACTTTGTCTATAACGGCGTGCCCGATTACGTTGCCGGAAATACCACCCACTCCGCCACAACACTCACCACCCTGCCCGTCTACCAAATGATCACACGCGACGAAGATCGCGCCTACGCCTATGCTTATGAATCGACGGGCGACAACTTCCGCATTCCCAAAGGCAACCCGGCACGCAAGACCTACAATTGGGAATGCGCGCTCGTTTACGATGGCGTCGTTTATGACCACGTCGGCTGGCGCTTGCGTCAAAACAACGACCGCTACACCGGCAATGGCAAACGTTCCATGCGCTTTCGAATGAACCGCGGCCACTACTTCCAGGCCCGCGGTGAAGATGGTGAAAAACTCCCCGTGAAATGGCGGCGTTTCAACACCTCAAAAATGGCCCGCTTCGGTGGAATCAACAGTTACGGATTTCACGAGACCATGAACTCGAAACTCTGGCGCATGGTCGGCGTGGAGTGCCCCTATTTTCTGCCCGCTCATTGGCGCATCATCGATGGAGCAGACGAAGCGCCCGATCAGTATGAAGGCGACTTCTTTGGCATGACCACCGTCGTTCAGGATATCGACGGGCGCCTCCTCGACGAACGCGACCTTCCCAACGGGAACATATACAAACTGAAAGACGGCGTCACCAACCCGCTTGAGTTGCAACGCAATCAAACCCGCGAAGCAGTGAGCGACGGCAGCGACTTCCTCAATATTAAGAACAACCTCGATAGTTCACAGAGCGATGCCTGGCTCAACGACCACGTCGATTGGGACCAGTGGGCGCGCTATCACGCCGTCGTGGAAGCCGTGCGGCATTACGACTTCGGGACTCCAAGCACGCATTTCAAAAACCGGGCCTGGTATTTTAAGGAAGAGACCGGCACTCCCTTCGGGCTTCTCCGCATTGTCCCGCACGACCACGATGCCAGCTGGTCGCGGGGATACCACGACAACCTCAACAGCGTCGGCAACAGCATCGGCACCGGCTTCCCCTGGGCCGCCATTTTTGATGACAACCGGCGACCACCCGGCGGGATCGAAAAGCCCGGCTTCACCCGGGATTATCGAAACTTCATTCGCGAGTTTCGCCAACTGCTCTGGCAGGAGGAATCGGTCATCACCTTGATCGACGACCATGTCGCCAACCTTCAACAATTCAGCCTCGCCGATCGTGCCCGTTGGGTCGGCGCTCCCGCTTCGGCCGGTCGGGAAACGATGGTGCCCATCGAAAACATCGCCGCTCCCATGAAGACCCTCGCCTTCCTCAGCGACACCATGTACGGCGCCACCCTTTCCGGCGGACGAGCGGCCTTTCTTGACCAGATTGCCAGCGATCCTGAGATCCCCAATCAGCCGACCATCAGCTACAGCGGCCAGACTGCTTTCCCGGCGGGAGGTCTGCAATTCACCAGCTCGGACTTCTCCGACCCCCAGGGCTCTGGAAGCTTCGGAGCGATGGAATGGCGCATTGCCGAAGTCAACCAAAGTGATACCGGAGGGAACGTCACCCTCCTGCCCGCCGGTGCGACCTGGAAGTATCTCGACGACGGAAGCAACCAGGGCACCGCATGGAGGGAGTCCGGGTTCAACGATAACCCTTGGAGCAGCGGCTCCTTGCCTGCCGGCTATGGCGGAATCACCAACACCGTGATTGCCACTCCGATTAATCCGGGACCGGATTCGAACAACAAATTCCCCACCACTTATTTTCGAACGATGGTTGAAGTGGCAGACCTCGAGGCCATCCGCCATTTCACCTTCTCGCTCAACGTGGATGATGGCGCGGTGGTTTATGTGAATGGTGAGGAAGTCCTGCGCGACGGCATTGATCCGAACTCCCCGGTCGCCTTCGACACCTTTGCCGACGCAAACGGAAACGAAGGAATCTACGACAGCTTCCTGGTTGCCACCACCCACTTCGTCACCGGCACCAACACCATTGCGGTGGAAGTTCATCAACGCGCCG
Source organism: Verrucomicrobiia bacterium (assembly GCA_030432565.1). Lineage (GTDB taxonomy): Bacteria > Verrucomicrobiota > Verrucomicrobiia > Verrucomicrobiales > Akkermansiaceae > SW10. The sequence continues at coordinate 49,614 of JAUIGV010000033.1, forward strand.
GAAACAGCAGCGACATGGGATTCAATATGGAGATCACCGCAGCCGCCAGCATTCCGGAACGAAACTTCGAATGGTCCGCCACCTGGGAGTCAGGCAGTCTTACTCCCTTCCAAAACACCATTTCTCCCCCCGCGGTCGCCACCCGCTCCGGCAGGACTTACCGCGCCCGGGTCCGTCATCAGGACAACAGCGGTCGATGGAGCCTTTGGTCCGAACCTCTCGAATTCACCAGTTCGGAACCGGACCTCTCCGTCTTCACCCAGTCGCTCGTCATCAATGAAATCATGTATCATCCGGCCGACCCCAGCGCCGCCGAGATCGCGGCCGGGTTCGATGACGACGACTTCTTCGAATACCTCGAACTTCGCAACGTCGGCGACCAAACGATCGACTTGAGCAATGTCCGCTTCACCAAGGGAATCGATATCGATTTAAGCGGCACCCTTGCACCCGGCGAATACATCCTGGTCGTCAACAACCTGGCCGCCTTTGAAATGCGATACGGTGCCGGACTCCCGGTCATCGGAGAGTGGAGAGGTAAGCTCGACAATGGAGGCGAGCAACTGAAACTCTCCTTTGGCGCCGGCGAAGCCATTCAGGATTTTGTCTATGACGACATGGCTCCCTGGCCACAGGCGCCCGATGGATCCGGAGCCAGCCTCGTCCTCGTGGATCCCTTCGGCCTGCCCGATCACTCCAATCCTTTCAGTTGGCGTGCCGGTCCAGCCACTCCCAATGCCACCGATGGCACCACCTTCACCGCCGGAGGCGACCTCCTCGACTACGCCACCAATGGCAGCCCAAGCCTCACCGTCCTGCCCGATGGCAATCTCAGCTTTGCAGTGGAGTTGAATCAACTCGCCGAAGATCTCGTCATCGTGATTCAATCATCATCCGATCTTCTGAACTGGGTGGATCAACCAGGATTCGTCCTTGGCAGCCTCACTGAATCCGGCACGCCCGGATTTGCCTTGGCTACGTTCACGACCACCAACTCCTTGCCCGGAGAGCGCCAATTCATTCGCCTTCATGTTCAAACGAAATAGTCAGTTCAAGAAAGCACGATGGGGCGGGGCTTTGCTGATCACCGCCCTAATGGTTCAGGCCCGGGCCGAACTCATCGCTCTCTACAAGTTCGATGGCGACGCCACGGATACCATCAACGCCAATCACGCCACCTGGATTCCCAACGCTCAAAACACTCCTCCCAACTGGCAGGCCAACGGGCAGGTCGGAGGCGCCATCCGCTTCCCCGGAACCGGCTCCCACATCAATTATTTTTCCGTCCCGGGCTTCCCCGAAATCAATGGCACCTCCGGCATGAGTGCCGTCACCTGGTTCAAGCCCGAAGGCAATTCCGGCTACCGGGGCATCCTCATGTCGCGCCAAGTCAATAGCAACGAACTCTTCGGCTTTGGCCATGAAAATGGTCACCTCGACGGACGGGTCGACAGCAATCAACTCGACTCACCGTCGGGTTCGCTCACTGCAACCGGTGACTGGTTTCATCTCGCCTGGGTCTGGGACAATGTTTCCCGGACGATGCAACTTTACATCAACGGAGCGCCCACCGGCGCTCCCAAAAGCGTTCCCGCCCAGACGATCAACAACAACAGTGACTGGCGGATCGGTGACGACTCCTGCTGCAACAACCGCAACCTCAACGGCTGGCTCGATGATCTTGCCATCTACGACGAAGCCCTCGATGCCGCGACCGTTTCCCGGCTTTATCAAAACGGACTGGAGGGCTTCAGCGCCAACGAGGAACCTCCACCCCCGGTCACCGAGCCACTTAATGTTGGCCTCGTCATCAACGAGATCCACCACGACGCCGATCCCAAAACGATCTTCAACGAGTTTGTCGAGCTTCTCAATACCGGCCCGGATCCGCTCGATCTCAGCGGCTGCTACTTCGAGGGAATCAACTTTGTCTTCCCTCCCGGAACGACCCTCGATGTCACCGAATATCTCGTCATCGGCGAGAGCCCGGATCACGACTTCCAGTTCACCGGCACACTCTCGGGCGATGGCGAACAAATCACTCTCCGCGACCCCGTCGGCACCATCATCGACCGGGTCGACTACTCTGCCCAATTTCCCTGGCCCATTGTCGATGGCGGCCACTCCATGCAGTTGGGCAATGCCACCCTTGACAACGATCTCGGGGGCAGTTGGCGCCCCGCCTTCCCCACACCCGGCATTCAAAACCGCACCTTCACCACCAATGCCCCTCCCCAGATGCGGCAGGTCTCCCACGCACCTCAATCCCCCGGGTCCGGCGACCCCATCGCCATCAGCGTCAAGGCCACCGACCCCGATGGCATCGGCTCGCTCACCCTTCACTATCAAACCAACGCCCCGGGCGCTTTTATCCCGGCCTTCCTTCCCCTCTCCAGCCCGGTACTGCGTTCCAGTCCCGAAACTCCCCTCGCGCCCAATCCCGCCTTCGAACAAAACTGGATCGACCTCCCGATGATCGCCGATGCCGGCGGCGAGATTTTCACCGCCACCATTCCGGCCCAAGCCCACCGCACCCTCGTGCGCTATCGCATCACCGCCACTGACACTCTCGCCCACTCCATCCGCGCGCCCTTTCCCGAAGACCCCTCCTTGAACTTTGCAACCTTCGTTTACGATGGCGTGCCCGACTATCAAACCAACAGCGGCACCATCTACCCGACCGACCTTCTCACTTCGCTTCCCGTCTACCATCTCATCACCGACCCCGATCACCTTGCCCAATGCTGGGCCTACAATTCCCTAGACCGCGCCTCAGGTGTGGCCTCGCGAAAGAAGTTCAACTGGGAAGGTGCCATGGTTTACGACGGAGTCACTTACGATCACATCAAGTATCGCCTCCGCCAACGCAATGATCGCTATGCCGGCAGCGGTCGACGATCAATGCGCTTTCGCTTTCAGCAGGGAAACTACTTCCAGGCCCGCGACCCCGAAGGAAACAAATACCCCGTAAAATGGCGCTCACTCAACACGAGCAAGATGTCCCGTTTCGCGGAGGGAGCGAACTGGGGAATGCGGGAGCTTGTGTCATCCCGCCTTTGGAATCTCGCCGGAGTGGCCGCTCCGGAATTTCAACACATCCACTTTCGCGTCATCGACGACGCCACAGAACAAGCCGACCAACACGACGGCGATTTTTACGGGCTCTCCATGATCTTTGAGGATGTCGATGCCCGCTTTCTTGAAAGCCGCAATCTTCCCAAGGGCAACGTTTACAAACTTAAAGACGGCGAGTCCAATCCCCTCGAACTTCAAAGATACCAGGCCCGCTCCGCCGTCGCCGACGGCAGCGATTTCCTCAACATCCGCAACAATCTCGGTCCGCCCACGCAATCCGATCAATGGCTGCGCGATCACGTCGACTGGAACTCCTGGTATCTTTACGCCGCCCTCGGGGAAGGGTTCCGCCACTACGACTTCTCGCCGCATTTTCACAAAAACCGCATCTGGTATTTCAAGCCGGACGAGACCACGCCCTTCGGGTTGATGTCCATCATTCCCCACGACACCGACGCCACCTGGAAGCGCGGCACCAACGACAGCCAATGGAATGACCCCGCCTGGGGACCGGGCGACGGCTTCCGCGGCCGCGTCGTCGGTTACGATTTACCCAAGGAAGCGATTGCCGAAATCAGCGGGCTCGATGGCAGCGACGGCGAAAACCACCCCGAGCGCGAGGCCTTCATGCTCGAGTATCGCAATGTCCTCCGCGAGGTCAGCGATCTCTTTTGGAAACCAGAAACCGTGAATACCATCATCGACGAGGCTCGCGATCGCATCGTCGCTCTCGCTCCCGCCGACATCACGCGCTGGAGTCATCGTGAAAACATCGGGCCACTCGCCAATCAAATCAGCCTAATGAAACGCCTCGCCTTCACCGAGGATCTTTACCAAGGCAGTTCCCTCTCCGGCGGCCGCGCCCAGTGGATTGCGAACCTCTCGTCCGACCCGGACATCCCCGACCAACCAAGCCTCACCCTCGATGGTCAAGCCCTGACCTCTTCGGCCTTCTCGGATCCCCAAGGTGGCCACACTTTCCAATCCATGCAGTGGCGCATTGCCGAAGCCTCCGCGCACGAATGGCACGCCACCTGGATTGCGGAGTCCTCGCAAAACTCAATCCTGCCCCCTTCCCTCGCCACCCGTCCTGATCTCAACTACCGCGCCCGGGTTCGCCACCAGGACAACACCGGACGATGGAGCCACTGGTCGGAACCGGTCGAGTTCGTCGGTCCCGCTCCCGACGTCACTCCCTACCTCAACTCGCTGGTCATCAGCGAAATCATGTATCACCCCGCCACTCCCAGCCCCGCCGAAGTGGCCGCCGGATTCACCGACGATGACGATTTCGAATACCTCGAACTCCGCAACGTTGGAAATGAAACGCTCGACCTAAGCGACGTCCGATTCACCAAAGGGATCGACGCCAATCTCAGCGGCAGCCTTGCCCCCGGTGAATTTGTCCTCGTGGTCAGAAATCAAGCCGCCTTCGAATTGCGCCATGGCACCGGTCTTCCGGTCATCGGCGAATTCCAGGGTAAACTCGATAACGGCGGCGAACGAATCACACTCAGCTTCGGCGCCGGAATCGCCATCCTCGACTTCGTCTATGATGACGAAGCTCCCTGGCAAACCAGCCCCGATGGCAACGGCACCAGCCTCGTCCTCATCCACCCTCTCGGCCTACCCGACCCCGGCAATCCCTTCCACTGGCGCACCGCCAACCCCACCCCGGGAACCAGCGATAGCACTACCTTCCCAGAAGGAGATATCCTCGACTACGCCACCAACGGCACCCCAAAACTCACCATTCTCCCTGACGGCAATCTCAGCCTCACCGTCGAACTCAACCAACTCGCCGAAGACCTCATCATCGGCATTCAAACTTCCCCCGACCTCCAGACCTGGCAAAGTCGAACAAGTTTCGTACTCACTGACCGACAGAACTCCCCCACCCCCGGGCACGCTCTGACCACCTTCACCACAAGGACTCCCTTACTCGGCGGAAATCACTTCATCCGCTTCCACGTTCAAGTGAAGTAGCTGCAGTGAGGCATACCATGTAAAATGGCTTCGGATTTAGGCTTGGACTTGAGAGATTTCGCGCAGTCCTCCGAACCGACCATAGAGCGGAAATCCTCCCCCTTTCGTGGCATCCGGATGACAAAACCAATCAAAGCTGTGACTTCGAACCCCTTGATTGGGGCAAACCTTGAAAGCGCATTCGCTCTCGGTCTCAATTCGCCAATCCGTCGCATCAGCCCGAATCATAATATTGCACCGCAAATTCCGGTAGCGCTCCAGGCCATCAAGAATCGGACCGCAGATTCCATAAAACAACTGACCATCATACAAATGGCTTTCGACACGAAATGTAAATGGGGTGCAGTCTCCCAAGAATTCGGCTTTCTCCTCCGGGCCCCGCTGCACCCACACATCGTCCCACGGCGTGACTTCGACAATTGCTCCAATATCTGCGATCATACTTTGAGTTCAAAAATTGGCCCAGAACGGGTTTACTACAGCAAATCAATGGATCAATGGAGCTTCCCTTTGCAAGGCTCTCAATATGGCAGTTTGAGAAGGAGTCGACAACTTAGATTCTGATCTTTGGGGCAACTCCTACTTACTCAAGTGCGTTGACTTTAAGGCTACTGAGCGAAAAGAGCCCCTTCCCTTTTACTGGCAATCCACGCGCTCCCATCTTGCGCTTCGCTCCGAACCATTCCCGCTTCTCTCGAAAGACCTTTTCCACAAAATCGCGACTTCCCAAAACCAACCCATCGCTGAAATACCGCACCCGGCACTGTAAAAGATCCGCCGTGCTCAAAACCTTACCCTCACGCAATTCCGCAAGAGCCTTTTTCCTTTTTATTCCGCGACGTCGATGCTTTCGCCCCTGCCGCTTTTCCTGCTTCTTCACCTCCTCACCCGCCTCGATTCCTTCCTCAAAAAGCAAGCGTCGATATGCCTCCCGGACAAGTCCTTCCCAGCTCGCCACCGTCATTCCCATAATCACGCAGAGCGCCCGACGAGCCCGTTTACTTCCGCCCAATGCCTCAGAGTATCCACACCAACGATAGTCCTTTGGATCATCCACCAAACCCGCTCGGACCGGATTCAAATCAATGTAGGCTGCCATCGTTCGCAACGCCTCTCCATCCTCAACCAGGACACTTCGATACCGATCCTGCCAAAGAGTTCCCCGCCTCCCATGTCGCTTGTTGAACCAACGGCTGAATCGCTCCTTCAATTCCTTCATGAAGTGCGTGAGACTGCAGAGTCTATCCAGATATCCCTGGATGGTCTTCTCATAAAGCTCGTCCATCCCCTTTTCCGTCATCACCGCCAGCTCCGCCTCCAACTGTAAAAGATAGGCTCGCGAGTAGAGCAGTTTGAGATGAGCAAAGAGCCGAGCCTCCCGTTCCTCCTTCGTCCCATTCTCAAACTTCCGCAAAAACTTAGTTCTCTCCGGCACCCGCAGCAGCAGGTGAAAGTGATTCCCCATCACCGCATAGGTCAGCACCTCCACCCCCGAGAAGCGCTCCATCCGCCGCATCAACTTTCGAAAAGCCTCCTTTTCAACGTCCCCGAAAAGCATCTCACCTCCCGCCACCCGCGACATCGTGTGATAATAGCAATCCCGATCATCAAACACAAAGCGCCGCCGCTTCCCACTCCCCCAACCCGGAGCTTTCAGCGCAATTCCTCCGATCATTTTCCCCGTCAGACAATCAGCCTTTTCAAGGTCGGTGAGTTCCAGTTTTTCCTTTTGTTGAGCCATCTGGCGGTATCTTTAGCAGCACGAAGGAGCCACGTCAATAGCTGGTTGCCTGGCACCTTAGTTCCGGACGCTGTCCTTGGGGGGGCTTTGAAAAAAACAATGTCCTGCTCAAAGAACCAATCACCCCAAAAACAGCTCGAGAAAAACACAACCAAGACCGTAAAAGTGAAGTGAGGGATCAGACCTCATCACCAGGCGCAAGGCCGGCCCTTGATGACGTTCAGCGTTAAGTCCGCGAAAGCAGATGAGCACGCGAGTCTAGATAAAGGAGAAGGCCATCGGTGAAGACGAACACTGTGACCTCCAAGTACGATACCTATCATAGGAGTGGCTCACGCATCTCAGCATACCAGTCTGCGCGAAAATGCACACCACGCCCAGTATCCCTCACTTCTCCTTTGCGGTTTGCGGACTTGCAGAACTCACTCCAACAAAAAGTGAACACACTCAAATTTTGCCCATTGACAAACCTGAAACCATATCAACGTCAAAGCGATGCCAGCCTCTGCTGGGGGCGCGCCCTCGACTTCCGGATAAATGTTAGAACTGACATCAAAACTTCTGTATCACAGCGGCAGCGGCTTGGTCATCCGCGCCTTGTTCGGCCTTT
>JAUIGV010000034.1 GCA_030432565.1 Verrucomicrobiia bacterium
TCCAAATAAACATCCTCAAGCGAGCGCCTCACCGGCGTCACCTCACTGACATCTGCGCCCGCTTCAACCAACGAGCGCACCACGCCGGGGATCCCGGTCCCCTCGGGAAAAACCAAACGATCTCCGGGCATCTTCTCACCACCAAAATTTGCCACCACGCGCTCCAGAATCTCGTGCGGCTCCGCTTGCAATTTCACGCCGGGCCGATCGTCACGGAGTTCATGGACCGCACCCTCGTAGACCAATTCACCCGCCCTAATGATTGCAACCCGATCACACATTTGCTCGACTTCGGACAATAGGTGCGAATTGAAAAGAACAGTCATCCCCCGGTCTTCACGAAGCCCCAGAATAAAATCTCGAAACCATTTAATCCCCTCGGGATCGAGCCCGTCGGTCGGCTCATCAAGCAGCAAAATTTCAGGCTCGGGCAACAAGGCTTGCGCCAGGGCCAGACGCTGCCTCATCCCGTGGCTGTAGGCTCCAACCTTCGAATGAATTCGATCTTTCAAATCCACCCGCTCGACCACTTCCATTGCTGCTGTCTTGTCAAAGCGGCCGCTTAAACCCACCAGCACCTTGAGATTATCCCAACCGCTCATGTAGTCGTAAAAAGCCGGAGCCTCAAATATCGAGCCCACTTTTCGGAGAGCCTTTTGCGGATTTCCTCGGACCGAAATTCCATCAATAAAAACTTCACCGCTTCCAGCGGCCACCATGCTGAGAATGATCCCGAGCGTGGTGCTCTTGCCGGCACCGTTGTGCCCAAGAAGCCCGTATATTTCTCCGCGACCAACTTCAAAAGAGATCCCTTTCAAGGCATCCTTGCCTGCGAATTTCTTGGTGAGATTTTGAACCTTCAGCATCACTCGGTTTCCACGTCAAAGTCCAAATCCTTCCCCGCCGACAGATCCAGAAAGAGAAAATTTGTCCCATTCTCGTCACCGTGGTAGGCCTCCTTGTCGTTAATTAAGGGGATTTTGGAGCTCCCCCGGGACATCCCCATCATCACGACCCGGGTTTTTTTCAAACCGCTGGCGTGATGATTCCAGAAATAACTCGATCCCGTCTTGCGAAAGTCTTCGTGATCCGCCGGACATTGAAAAATCTCCGGGCCATCCACATAGGGCCGAAGTACCTCTTCGAGAACGTTATTTCCGCCGGACCGGGATTTTCGCCCCATCTTCATTTCAGGGAAAAAGTTTCCATTTTCACCCAAGTAGCTTTCAAGGGCGGTTCCCATCCCACGAAGCCTCGTAAGGCATTTCGCCGATTGGGCACTGGATTTCATCCCGCTGAAGATGGGCAAACCAATCCCCGCAAGCGCGATCATAATACCGACCACAACAAGAAGTTCGGTCATCGTGAACCCCCGCTTCATAAACCAACCTTCGGTTTCGCAAACCCCTGAACGACTTCGCCCACGGCATCCATGAAAGGGAGAAGAGACATCTTGGTGTCTGCGGAAGCTCCCTGATAATAGGCTTTAAATCCTTTTTTAATCACAAGATTTAAAATCTCGGGGTCCTCCTCCTTCAGGCGTGCAAGAGCCTCGGCACCTTTCCCGTCCGTCATGTCCCGAACCGATCTTTCGACCATCTTTTCCCGCTCCTCGGGAGGCATTTCGTCAAACGACTCCATGAGCCTCTCCATGTTCTCATTGAAGATCAGGTCCACGAAGTGAAGCTTCTCCTTTTTTGATAAGCGAAAGAACATTTCGATAACATCCCCTTGCTCGTCAAGTTGCTTCCGCTGCCTCAGATCCAGTCGATTGAGCGTCTCCGCGATTTCATCGATTCTCTTCAACCGCTGATCGCTTCTCGCCTCCGAATAGCCATCTGTCCCGCCCTTCGACCAATCTTCAAACCCGGCCTCTCCAATCATACCCGCCACCTTTTCCGGCGTCGCTTTTCGGGCACCGCTCCAACTTGTCACCCCCCAGACCACAGCCCAGATCAGGCCCAGCACGATTGCGCCTCGCAGCAGTGTTCCTTTGTTCATTTCGAGTGGATCCTAATCCCATTCTCCAAGCGTGCAAACGATCATCGACCCCACTACCTTCGGAAGGCAGCCCTAAGCTCCGACAGACTGGTCACCTTCAATAGGAGGACTCCGATTCCGTAGATCGTTGCTCCAAAACCCACCAGGATCCCGGTCGCAATTGCTCTGGCCCACGGCCCCGCATCCAGCCAACCGGCCATAAGTGCCTTCGCCCCCAACAAGCCCAGAGCCATCACCAAACTTGCGACCACCATTGCACCGAGTCGGCGCCAGTTTTCCTTTTCCAGAGTCACAAAGCCCTTAAGCCCCACCCAAAGCAAAACCACGTTCACCCAGGCTGAGATTGAAGTCGCTATCGCAATCCCGACATGCCCGAAAAACGGGAAGAGCAGCAAGCTGAAAACAATATTCACAAGCACCGTAATACCGGCCATCCACATCGGAGATTTGGTATTCTCGCGGGCAAAGTATCCGGGCTGGAGCACCTTAATCAGAACGTATCCCGGCAAGCCAACCGCAAAAGCTCCCAGCGCACGGCCGGTTTGAAGCGAATCGGATGCGGTGAACGTTCCTCTCTCAAAAATGACAGAGATAATTTCCTGCGGAATTACCATCAGAGCAATTGCCGCCGGAACCGTCACGATCATCGCCAACTCAAGTCCACTCACCATCGTCGCGCGAGCTTCCCCTTCCCGGTCACTGTTGAGAAGTCGGGTGATCTCGGGCAGCAAAACCATCCCAAAGGCAATACCAATCATTCCAAGCGGCAATTGGTAAATCCGATCGGCATAGTAAATGAATGAGATCGCCCCCTGTTGAAACGACGCTACGATCCCTCCAACCAGCAGGTTGATCTGTTGAATTCCAGCTGCCACCACACCGGGTCCCATTAAAACCAGAAGCCTCTTAAATCCGGGATCAAAAACCGGTTTCTTAAGAGCCACCGGCAACCCGGCCCGCAAGCACACCCACCAAAGCACACCCAGTTGCAAAAATCCCGCGACCGCCACGCACCACGCCAGTGCCACTCCCCGCCATTCCACGAACTGTACCAAACCCACCAAACCACAGAGGAAAACCAGATTCAAAATCACTGGTGAAAACGCAGGAGCGGCAAACTTTTTCAGAGTCGTCAGCACCCCGCTCAGGTGCGCCACCAGCGCCATGCACAGCAGATAAACAAAGGTGATCTGTGATAGCCTGACCGTTAAATCGTAAGCACCCGGATCGTTGTTATAAATTGCCAGCTCTCCCTCTCCCGCAGCCATTCCCTTGAAGATCGCGTAGTCATGATCCGGCGGCAACGGCACCCTCAAAACACCTTCCTCATTCACAAACCAGCGCCCCTCCTTGAAAATCCGGTCCCGGGCTTCCTCAAGCTTCCGCTGGCGCTCTTCCCCGGTATCAGACTCCTTGAATTCGACCTCTCCTTCCCTCTTCAACCCGTCCATCAGAATTGCAGCCAGCTCGACCTCTTCGCCCTCCGCTTCGACCTCCCCTCCGAAAACCTCTCCAAGAACATCAAAAAAGGCAGGATGACCTCGTTTCACGACGCTTAGCCCCGTAAAAACGGCCCCACCACTTTCGCTCTTCAAATAAACAGCCTTGGCTCCGCGCAAGGGTATTCGAAACTCGGTCGCCTCGCTTCCGAGGCTCTCTTCGGCTTTTGGAAGAAACCCGGGCACGACCACCAGCATGATCGCGGCCATCAGGGGAATAGCCAAAACCGTGAGCACGCCAAGGGTGGCGAACAAAATCGTAAAGGCGTTGTTCGCAAACTGCATTGCCGAATTGCGCCCGTCCGTTGTGACCCTTCTCCCGAACAATGGAACAAAAGCCGCGTTGAAAGCGCCCTCGCCAAAAATCCGGCGAAACATATTCGGAAAGCGAAAAGCCGCGAAAAAGGCGTCAGCAACCACTCCGGTCCCCAAGAATCTCGCGATCAAGATGTCCCGCACCACACCTAAAATCCGGCTCATCAAAGTGAACCCGGAGATTGTCATCAAAGAGCGGAGCATGCGGGAGGGAGAATGGATTCAACCCGCACCAAGCTCAAGCAAGGCTTTGTCAAAAGGCAAAAAGTCCAAAGCGCCCTCTAAAATGGCCAGAACCACGATTTCCGCCCCGGGGCCTTACGCTGGTATTTCCCATCCCCCACACTCAATACCTCGACCCTTACCTGTGTCAGCCCCTTCTCTTTAAATCCAAGTTTCGAGGCGGCCCGCGGTGTCACGTCGATTATGCGCCCCGGAATGAAGGGGCCGCGATCATTCAGGCGCATTTTCAGAGACCTGCCGTTGGCAAGATTCGTGACTTTGACGCGGCAGGGAATCGGGAGCGTCTTGTGAGCTCCCGAAATATCGAAGCGCCCCACCCGCTCGCCCAGGGAAGTATTCCCCCGAACGAAACCGAAAAAGCTGCTCTCGTCATACCATGAGGCAATCCCCTCGTCCGAATAGTGGAGAGCACGCTCCACACTCATCGGTTGGTAATGCTGCCCGCGGATGCTGTAACCACGGGTCTGGTAGCCCTTGTAATCAGGAGATCCGCACGAGACCAGCAACAGAGCCATTGGCAAAGCCACTCGTCCCAACAATGCGAAAAATCTCATCTCACTCGGCGTCCCTGGCCTTGATTTCCGGCAAGGTCCGGGCCACCTTTTCCTTCAAGGCCTTTCCCACCTGAAACTTGACGACGGCACGGTCGGGAATCGGGATTGTTTTCGTTGGATCCTTGGGATTTCGCCCGGGCCTTCCCTTTGCAACCTTGGTCTCAAAGGTTCCAAAATCACGAATAACAACATTGTTGGCGGCAGCCAGCTCGCGCGAAACGATATCAACCACGAGGTGAAGCATCTTTGAGGAGAGAGTCTGGGTCACGCCCAGTTTGTCGCTCACTTCCTGAATGATTTCTTTTTTAGTAAAATTTGCCATATTTTTGGGATAGGTGTCCGGAAAGAACGTTAGCAACAAAGATGTTTCTGTCAAAAAATCTTAGTAAACTTGATAGATTATTTTGATGATACTTCCGTTTAGATCTCTTTGGTCGTTCTAAAATGAAGTTTTGCGATTTCCGCAAGCTTTTCTTTGCCAAATTTCCGCAAAAACTCGCGCGCGATTTCTTTGACGCCATGGCCGGCTCCCAAGGGAAGATCCAGACCCACTTTTTCGGAAACCTGATCCATCCAATCCAGAAAACTTTCCCGTGCCAGAATGGATGCAGCAGCTACCGCGATGTCGTTTTCCGCCTTGGTCCGCTCTTCCAGCTTCAGGCGCACACCCCGGTTTTTAAGCTCTCCAGCAATCAAAGGAGCTTTTGAAAATTGATCCGATAAAGCCCGTCCACAGGAAGGAACACGCAATGACAAATCTTTAATGACCGTCGCGTGTCCCCTCGCGAGCAATCGGTTTACATTCTTATAGTCTTTGTAGAGAAGATTATAACGGGCCGGAGCCCACCGGATTACTTTATACCCGCCTCCCACTTCGCCCCGGATTCCTGCAGCCAACTCCCGAATGCGCTTCCTCGAACCGATCCGCTTGCTGTCCATAATTCCCGCATCCAGAAGGGCACGGGTGATTTCCCGGTTGGTATAGACTCCGGCAACCACAAGTGGCCCGAAATAGTCGCCCTTCCCGCTTTCATCGATCCCGAAGTGAGGCTCAAACATCTCGGCCTGCCAATGCTCCTCATAACCCAAACGCGCTTCCCCCACCACCTCGGGCTCGAGGACAAATTTCACAAAATCCTCGGTTTCCTTGCCTTGAACCAAAACCTTGGGCCCTTTCCGGTAAACGGTAACATTGAGCTTGCCTCGTTTAGCCGAATATAGCGCATGTTCCTTATCCTGAAAATCAAAGCCATCTCTCGTCAAACAATCCTTCAAGGTCGCAACCTGCTTGTCTGACAGGCACAAGGTATAACTGGCTTTCCCCATTTTCAGAGGAAGCCTAGCGTCCTTTGACCGGATTCCCAATGCCAATACCGGATTTGCACTGGCCCGCCCCGCCTTGCCCCTTAAACTCCTTCGAAACCATGGAAAAACCCCTCGCAAGAAACCACCCGGTTGAAAACAAACGAGCCTTCCGGAAAGCCCTCCTTAAGTGGTTTCAAACGAACGCAAAGTCCTATCCCTGGAGGAAAACAAGCGATCCATGGTCCATTCTCGTGTCCGAGATCATGCTCCAGCAGACCACGGTCGCCTCGGTTCTCGCAAACCGCCGTTTCGAAAAATTCCTGAAACAATTCCCAGACATCGAGACGATTGCAACGGCCCCTGAAGAAACAATCCTCCGGGCCTGGGAGGGCCTTGGCTACTACAACCGCGTCCGCAACCTTCAAAAAACCGCTCGAGCCGTCCTGCACGATTTCGAAGGCCAATTCCCCTCGGACGCCGAAACCCTCCAAACTCTCCCCGGGATTGGCCGCTACACCGCCGGAGCCGTCAGCAGCTTTGCCTTCAACCACCCGGCCCCCATAGTCGATGGCAACATCGCCCGCGTCATTTCCCGCCTTTTGAACTGCCAGAAAGAAGTCGATTCCACGGCAGGACAAAAAATCATCTGGCAGACCGCAGCCGAACTCCTTGATGCCTCAAAGCCCCGGCTCTTCAACTCGGCCCTCATGGAACTCGGCCAAACGCTCTGTTCTCCCAAATCTCCTGGCTGTCTCATCTGTCCGGTCCGCGATTACTGCCAGACCCGGTCGCCGGAGTCCCTTCCAGTCAAAAAGCCCCGCAAAAAATTTGTTCAGGTTGATGAACACGCCTTCTTCTGGATCGAGAAAAACAAACTCCTCCTCTCAAAAGGACAGGATTCCCGTCGTCAGGGATTCTGGAAACTTCCCCTTCGGAGCCCCGAGCAATGCGCCCACCTCGAGCCAATCAGCCAGCATCGCTACACCATCACCCATCACAAAGTCACCTTGTACCTCTATCACGCCAAGCCTCCCCGGCTTCTCGGCGGTGAAAAATACCACCTCATTTCGAGACTCCCGGATCTCCCCATCGCCACTCCCGTCCGAAAAATCCTCGCGGCAAAGACGATTGAGCTTGGACTTTAATTGAGCCGTCCCCTCACCAGGAATAACGCTTCATCAAGCTTTCCTGAACCACCTCGATCTCAGTCCCGAGCTGCGTCTTCGCAAAAATCAAAGGTTGGGCCTCTTCGTAAACCCGAATACACCCGAAGCTGCACCGTGTCCGTTTCTTGAACTTCCCGACGTGCATTCCAATCCCATACCAGGTCAGCCGCATCCAGTAGGGCATGGCAATCCCCTCATATTCGGTTCCCTCCGGCAAAGGCCCCTCATGCTCCCAGGATTTTTCGATCACGACCTCCCGGGTCTCTTTGTTCACAATCCGGCCATATCGGTTTGAGCGCTTCGTTTCCATCCTCTCCAAAACTGGAAAAACTCCTTCCGGAGTCTCCTTGTTCTCCACCCCGGTCGCTACGTCGGTCTCCAAAATTGCCTCCCCCTTGCCATTCAAAAGCCACGCTTTCTGATCCCAAAGCGAGACTTTGATAGAAGTCTCGTCCGGCTTGGCCGCACGATATTTGAAAAATTTCTTGGAGTAACCCGCCTGCTTTTGGTCGGCCTGGCGGTTTGAAGTCCCGCACGACAACAAAAAAGCAGAAGAAAGAGCGAGGAGAATAAATTTCATGATTGGAATTGGTAGCGCACAGCCGCAGCCATCCAAAGGACTGCAGTCTCGGTTCGCAAGACAAGTTCACCCAAACTCACAGGGGTAAATCCTGATTCAAAAATTCTTTGATACTCGTCTTCCGAGAAATCGCCCTCGGGACCCACCATCGTTACGACGCGCTCCGGACTCTCCAATTCCCCCAACAAAATTCTGAGCGGCGCGGCCTCGTCCGTCAAAGCTCCCACCATTCGAGCCCCACCGGGCTCGAGTTCGTCCAAATATTCGTGAAGCAACTTGGGCACCATCACCTCGGGCAAATGATTCTGGCCACACTGCTTACAGGCCTCCAATACCGCGCGCTGCCACTTGTCCAGCTTCGACCGAGCCTCGCCAGCCTTAAAGCGAACATTCCCCTGGTCACTTAGCAATGGCTGGATCCGGTTGACTCCCATCTCGACCGCCTTCTGCAAGATCAGATCAAAACTCTTTCCTTTCGGAATCCCCACCGCCACCTCGAGTTGTGGCTGTGCCAAAGAAGATTCCTTCACCTGAAACAATTCAAGGCAGGCTTCATTTTTAGAGATGGCCGAAATCCGGGCTTCGGCCTCCCGCCCACTACCATCAAAGACGACAATGCGATCCCCGGCCTGCTTTCGCATCACCCGAGAACAATGATGAGCCTCGTCTCCCGTCAGCGCGGGATGATCCCCCCATTGGTCACACGGTAAAAAAAAGCGATCCATACAAAACCCCTGACTATTCACGAAATGCTTCCACCTGCATCACCCGCCCATCCTCATCAAAGGAAACCAGGCAGGAACTTCCTGAGCTGTCATGCGGGTTTCCAAAAATAAGCGAAAACCTTCCTGAATTAGTAATACCGACAAGCTCTCCACTTGGCTCACCAAGGCGAGCCTCAACTTCCGCTCGTTCACTCCCGACCGGAACGGTCTCCCGTAAGACCGAGAGATCCCCCGCCGTCCCGAACGGCGCACGCCACGCAGATCGAACAGGCGCAGTCGGCAACATCTTCTTTCCAAGGACGGTTAGCGCCACGAACACGAGCATCACGGCCACGACAAGGAAATTTCCAATCCGCTTGCTCATTCGCTTCCCTCTGCAACTTACAAATCAAAGAAGCGTTTCGCTTTTTCAAAAAACGATTCCTGCATCGGCGAATTCTGCTCGCCGATGGACTCGGTGAACGCTTGCAATTTCTCTTTCTGCTCAGAGGTCAATTTCGTCGGAACCTCCACTTGAACCTCGACATGGAGATCGCCGGTCCCGCGACCATTCAAGGCCGGCATGCCACGATCACGAAGCCTGAAAGTCGTGCCACCCTGGGTCCCTGCAGGAACCTTCATGGTAGCGCTGCCTGTCAAGGTTGGCACCTCCAATTCACCGCCCAGAGCAGCCGTCGAGAAGGGCAAAGGAACCTCGCAAAAAAGATCATCGCCATCGCGCTGGAACACATCGTGATCACGCAGATGCAGAAAAACATAAAGATCCCCCGCCGGACCGCCACGCATTCCCGCGTCGCCCTTCCCGGTCGAACGAAGCCGGGTCCCGTCGTCAACTCCCGCTGGAATCCGGATACTCACCCGCTCTGGTGCCTGCTTGCGCCCATCTCCATTACACTCCCCGCAAGGATCAGCGATAATCTGACCCGCTCCACGACATTCCGGACAGGTCGCCTGCTGAATAAAGATGCCCCGCTGTTGTCCCACCACCCCGCGTCCGCCGCAAGTGGTGCAGGTGTTTGTGCCCGCACTGCCCGACTTGGATCCCGAACCGGAGCACTTTCCACAACTCGCATACTTTTCAATTTCGAGCTCTTTTTCAACGCCCTCGGCCGCCTCTTCCAGCGCTATCTCGAGATCGTAGCGCAAATCGCTTCCTCGCTTCTTGCCGGATGGATCACGGCGACGACCACCGCCGCCACCAAAGAGATCGTCAAACATGCTGCCACCGCCACCTCCGCCAAAAACCTGACTAAAGATGTCCATCGGATCATGAAATCCGCCCCGACCTCCGCCTCCACCTCCGTTCTTGAAGGCAGCATGACCATAGCGGTCATAGGCGGCCCGCTTATCGTCATCGCTGATCACCTCGTAGGCTTCACCGATCTCCTTAAACTTCTCCTCGGCCTTGGGATCATCCGGATTTTGATCCGGATGGTGCTTCATTGCCAACTTGCGATAAGCCTTCTTGATGTCGCCCTGCGACGCATCCCGCGATACCCCCAGCACCTCGTAGTAATCACGCTCAGCCATTACTCAGCTCCTCCTTCGCTAGCAGCCGTTTCACCGCCTTCTTCGGTCACATTTTTATCCGGACCCTTTGCCACTATCACCGCAGCGGCGCGCAGCAAACGATCGTGTAATACGTATCCCTTGCGCTTCACAAAAAGAATCTCTCCCGCCTCCGCACCTTCCTTCTCCTCCTCGGCGACGGCCTCATGGTAATTCGGATCAAAGATGCCCTCGGTGGCAACTTCCTTCAGCCCTTGAGCCGCAAGAAAATCGTCCAACTGCCCCTTCACCATCGCCATGCCCTTGTAAATCATCGAGTCCTGCTCCTGCTCCGCCATCTGCAGCCCCATCGCAAAATTATCAAAAACCGGGAGCAATTCCTCAATCAGGCCGGCTCTCGCAAATCGCAAATCTTCGGCCCGCTCGCGCGCCATCCGCTTTCGATAATTATCGAGATCCGCCGCAGTCCGGATCGCCGCTTCCTTCCACTTCATCGCCTCCGCTTCGGGAGTCAAAGGAACCTCGGGGGCTTCCTCTTCGGAAACCTCCTCATTTTCAATCTCTTCAACAACTTCTTCAGCCGCTTGGACGTCTTCCTCAACGACTTCAGTTTCCTGATCGTGATCTTGCATGGCGGGAACCAATACCGTCCCCCCGCCAATGTCAACCCGTCGCTTTTCTACAAAATAAACCCTTCCTCATCCAGTGGCCCGAATTCCTCTCCCGACCACCCCGGCAGCAGCTTTCCGCGTTTCCCCTTCCGCCAGCCACTCTGAGGGAGCATGGTGGTCGTTTTATAATCAGGATCAGGTCGCGCAAAGCTCACCACGCGGCCGTCCTTCACCAGGCAACCAAAATAGTTGCCATTACTCAAACCCACTTCATCGAAGCTCCAAACCATCACCTTTTTGCGATTGAGCCTTCTCACCAACTCTCCGCGCCCCGCCACCCCGCGCAACGCCACCGAATCAAGCCCCTCCCGCGCCACTTTCGCCAAAATCGCCGCATCACTCAAACCATCCGCAAACGACACCGTCGCCCCCACGCTGAGAGGCCAAAGAACTCCCAAAATACCGCTCAGATCATCTTCAGGCTTCCACTCCACAAGCAGTCTCGTCCGGCGATGGGCCATGTGCACCTGACTCAATTGCATCGCATTGATCCTCATCGCACGCCCCGCTTTATCCTCCGCGAAACAACGCTCTTTCATCTCGGTCCAACCGCGCGGCAAATCACCCGATATCGCGGGCTCCCGATTTTTCTTCCCCAAAAGCCTCCCCTCACGGTCCGCAGCCGTCTCCACCGACAAATCGCGCAGTGCATTTCCAACATCGCCATTCCACGGGATCGGCTTTCCAAAAGCCACCGTCACCCCGTAACGCAAAGTCTGCGGAAGCTTTCTTAAAAAATTCCCTTCCGAAAATGACCACATTGATCCCCAAAGACCATCCATGTAGGCGGGCAGAACCTCCGCCTCCCCCTTCTTCGCCATCATCTGATAACCACGTTTGATCTCACAAAGGGCACCCGTCCGCGAAAGTTGCCCCTCTGCAAACACGCAAACCACTGTCCCTTCTTTCAGAGCCTCTGCCGTGATCCGGATCCCGTCCCGCGCCCTGCTTGGGGAAATAGCCACCGCATCAAAAAGCCGCGCAAAGCCACCCACCCATTTGCTCTCAAAACAATCCGCAAAAAGAACAAAGCGAATCGGCCTCGGACAAGCGGCCGACAAAACAAAGGCATCAATGTAGCTCAGGTGATTCGGAACCATCAACACCCCGCCTTCCTTGGGAATGTTTTCCACTCCAAGCCCCCGGATTTTATAAATCGACCGAAAAATCCCCAAGAATACCAATCGAATAAAATCCTTCGGCAGCAAGCGCATAATATGAACCGTAGCCCAGCCGCAGATCACCGAAATCATCAAAAACTGGAGCCAAAACGGAACTCCCAACATCGACAAAAGAAACTGCACCCCCACCGCCAGAACCAATCCCAGGTTGATGCACAAATTCGAAGCTGACAGCACCATCCCACGCTGATTCTCAGGAGCACGATCCTGCAAAAAGGCATTCAAGGGCACCAGATAAAGGGCTCCTCCAAAACCAGCAAGCCCCAGCAAGAACCACGAAATCCCTCCTTCTTGAAAGACTGCCAAAACACCGGTCGACAAGCACATTAAAGCCCCGCCAATCACGATCAAACCAAGCTCGTTACGACGGTTGCAGATCCAACTTGCCAGCAGGCTTCCCACCACAATTCCCCCCACCACGGGAATCCAAAGGATAGCGGCACCCACCCCCAGCCCCTCCAGACTTCCCCAACGGCTCTCGGCAATTTGAATTAACAGCATCTGCAAAAATCCCCCAAAACTCCAAAAAAAGGCAATTCCCAGGGCACATCTCCACAAGGCCGGATCATTCCTCAGTTCACGTAAATCCCCAAAGTGCCGCACTGTCATCGACCACGAAAACACCTCGCCAGATTGCGACTTCGTGGTCTGGATCAAGTGCGAGAAAATCAGCGCAAAAAGAGCTCCGATCAGAATCCACAAAACCGGAATCATCGCCGAGGTCCAAGGATCCAGGCCGTTCTGCAAACCCCAGGCGTCATACCAAAACCCACCAATAATCTGCCCCAGCAGAATCATCAAAATCACCGTTCCCTCCATGACCCCATTCGCAAAACCAAGCCGATTGCTCCCCACCAACTCCTTCACCACTCCCATCTTCGATGGACTCAAAAGAGCCGACTGCATCGCCAGTAAAAAGAAGGCAAACATTACCAGATAAAGCGGCCACGAAGAACCTTCATGGGTCGCTCCCCACCACAGACCCCCGCCCATCAAAAGCAGTATCGCCAGCTGGAACCACGAAGAGAGCCGGATGATGAGACTCTTCGAAAAGCGATCTCCCAACCACCCCGCCGTCGGAGCAAAAAGGATAAATGGAAGTATCGCCAGAATCGCAAAGAGGTGCTCCACCTTACCGGGAGCCAACCCCAACGATGCCAACCCCATCCCCAGCGGAATCAAAATAAACTTGGTAAAGCTATCATTGAAGGCATTCGTCGACTGCATCCCGATCAAAGACCAGAAAGACACCCACTCCCGTTTCCCGGGCTTCATTGAATCATCGCTCACGGCGAAACCATGGGCTAACCCCGCCCTTTTTGAAAATCGATAATCCAGGATCCTTCCATCGCCTCACACAATACCAAAATTCAAAGCAACCGGAAGTCTCGCTTCTAACATCACCTTAAAAAAACTCTATTTATCCACCCACCCTCTCGAACACTCCCCCGCCCAATAATCTCCCGCCGTCATAAAAAGCACAGATCTGCCCCGGGGTAAGAGCTCGCTGGGGTCTCGCGAAAGTCAACGCCAACTTACCATCCTCCATCTCTCTGACTTCGACCGCCTCGCTCTTCGCCCGATACCTCGGTTGAACCTCGGCCCGACCTCCGGTCACGGCCTCATTGATCCACGAAAGCGATCCCACCGAGCACGTCACCGTATAAAGCCCGCTTGTCGTCGGTTCGTCCCAACCGACAATCAATTGATTTTTCTCCGCATTCTTGCCCACCACCACATAGGCCATCCCCGACCTCGGGGACGCCACGCCGTGGCCCTTTCGTTGACCCAAGGTGTAAAGATGCAGACCGTCATGCTTCCCCATCACCCTGCCATCGAGATCAACAATCTCGCCCGGCGAATCCGGAACGTGGTGGCGCAGGAAGTCGCTCATCTTAATATTTCCGATAAAACAAATCCCCTGCGAATCTTTCTTTTCGGCGGTTGGCAAATCAAAACGCCGCGCCACCTCACGCACTTCAGGCTTCAGCATCTCGCCCGCCGGAAAGCGAGCATGTTTCACCTGATGTTGCGTCATCATCGCCAAAAAATACGATTGATCCTTATTCGGATCGGCACCTCTCAAAAGATCTGCCGAGCCGTCTTTCCTTTCCCGTCTCCGCGCGTAGTGGCCGGTCCCCACCGCCTCGAATCCCTGTTCCAGCGCATAGTCCAAAAATACCCCAAACTTCATCTCCCGATTGCACATCACGTCGGGGTTCGGAGTCACCCCGTCACGATATCCCTCGAGCAGGTAGTCCACGATTCTCTCCCGATACTGATCGATGAGATCGACCACCCGAAACTCGATCCCCAGCTTTTTTGCCACCGCATGGGCATCCTCGAGATCACTCTCCCATGGACAATCTCCAGGCAGGCCTTCCTCATTGATCCAATTCTTCATGTAACCACCCACCACCTCGTGCCCCTGCTCCACCAACAAAGCAGCAGCTGCCGAGGAATCCACCCCGCCTGAAAGTCCAACCATGATCCGCGCCACGGAGATGATTTAACCCGCCAACCCGATTCCCGCAAGCCATCCCAATCAAACCATCAACTCAGCGAGCGGGCCACCTTGATCGATCATTTCGCTTAAGCCGAGATCCTTGTCGCCGTAATCCTCCACCGGCATCCCGGCAGCGTGCTGCAGACTCATCAAAAAGTTCGCGAGCACCCGGTGACCCGATTGATTGTAGTTCGGGTAGTGCAAATACCTTCCGGTCTTGAAGGCACCATTCATGTTCCCCAGCACCATGAGGGGCATATTTTCGTAACCTGTGTGATGCTGAGCTCCCGCATCACTCAAGTAAACAATGACGGTATTGTCGAGCATCGTGCCATCCCCTTCCGGCACCGCCTTGAGCTTCCCGGCCAGGCCTGCAATCAACTCCATTTGATAGGTGCGGATTTTTTCACGCATCTCCCGGCCCTGTTTCCAATTGGAGTCGAAGCGATCCTCCGTCCCTTCGACATCCGCAGTATGGCCGATCTCGTGGACCGAGATTTCCTTCATCCGCGCATGGTCAAAGCCTTGATAGCGCACCTCCAGTTGATCCGCCCGAATCGTCACCACGTTCGTCAGTCCGGTGATGAGCGACGAAGCCGCCAAGTCAAAATGAGCCTCCAGTCGATGCGTCTCGATTTCCGAGGTGAATTTATCATCCAATGCCGGAGCCATTTTCGCCAGAGATTCGCCCATGGTATTGAGCTTCACTTGGCGGTCCCGCAGGGCCTCGAATCCATTGAGATAGTGATCCAGCTTCTCCTTCTCGGTTGAGTTCAGCGACTTCTTGGTCCGCTTCACATCGTCGACCAAAAAGTCCATCAAATTACGCTGTGCCAGCGTCTCCACCTTGGCATCATCGCCAGTCATGACGGTCCCAAAGATTTCCTTGTAGGCCAACATCGCCGAGGCATAGGCCGGAGTACGGGTGTTTTTCCCTTGCGCCGAAATATCGAGATAGCGAAAGAGCTCGTCGCTCTTCAGCCCGATATGAAAAGCCAGATGAGGAAAGATTCCCGGGAATTTTTTTGCCAAAGTGGCGTCGAGGGTTTCCTTTCGCGGTGGTGCGTGATCCCCAGAGGTGTAGGCTCCCAAAACTCCGAAGTGGCCTCCATGCGGCCCTTTGCAAATCTTGCTCGATAATCCCTGGATGATGGAAAGTTGATCTTTAAAAGGCTCCAGCGACTTCATGCTCTCGTTGAGCTTCAAATCCGCCAGCGACCGGTCCACCAACTTGTCCTGCTTCAAGCGATCGGATCCAAGCTCTTCCAATCCTTGCGGAACAATTCCGTAGGGCCTCAGCCCATTTCCCCGGACCACGAAGACAAACCGTTTCGGTAGCTGCCCCGCCCCCTCGGCACGCAGATGCTGCAAAAATGGGGTCAGGGCCAATGAACCGGCACCCAGGTTGCGGAGGAAATTTCGACGAGTCACCATTAGTTTTCAGGGTTGGGATCTTTGCGATAAAGGAAGGA
The DNA here is from genome assembly GCA_030432565.1 of Verrucomicrobiia bacterium. Lineage (GTDB taxonomy): Bacteria > Verrucomicrobiota > Verrucomicrobiia > Verrucomicrobiales > Akkermansiaceae > SW10. The sequence goes on from JAUIGV010000034.1 coordinate 15,728, forward strand.
GTCTGAGGTCAGAAGTGAAAGAAGGAGAGCTTTAAAACTCCCCCCGTTCTCGACGTAAGCACGGTCAGCCGCAATCAGGGTGGGAGAATCGTTCAGAGTTTCATTTCGCCCCATCCAAAACCGAAAGGCATGCCGCACGAAGGACTGCCGCACCCGTTCGGACTTCGCGAGTCGATTCACGAGATCAATGGCATCTTCAACCGGTCCGTCGAGATCCGGATTCCCGGTGCCTCGAAGTTCCCCGGTGGAATCAACCGGAACCGCCAAACTGGGAACCGGAGGCTGCAGCTCCGCCAGACGCTCGCGGTGTCGATTCACCTCCTTTTGCCACTCTTCATCGGTCATCTCATTCCACTTCTTTCGCTCGCCCGTCCAACGCTTCAAATCGTTCTCGTATCGCCTCAAAGCCGCGGCGTGATTTTTCTCACCTTCCTCCGGCTTTTTGAGCGAGGCCAGTCGCTCCTCCGCTTCCGCCACTTTCGCGTCCCGGCCCTCTCTGTCCAATTTGAGCCACTTCTTCAGCTCCTCCTTCGTCCGATGCTTGTCGTTCAGAAACTTTCGCTCCGCTTTGAAAAAGGCCTCGGCATCCCCCAGCACGATCTCCTTCCGGAATCGCCCAAAGTCATCGAAAGCCTCAAAAACCTCGCCTAGGGGATTCATCTGCCGATGGCAACGCCAGCATTCCTCCGGCCTCACCACATCCATCCTTTGCCTCAGGGTGCGATGCGGATCTTCGGGAACCTTGGCGTCCACTCCGATGGGCACCTCCGGAACGAGATCAGCAAGAAGGCGTTCCCGAATCCACTTCCCCCGCCGAATGGGATCGTTTTCAGTGTTACCACTGTGCGCCACCAGCCAGGCCGGATGAGTGAGCATCCCTGCACGTTGCTCCTTCGGAAACTCGATCGCCTCCCCCGCCGACCGTCGGATCGCCTTGGCTTTAGCGCGATGAAGATTGTAGGCCTCGACGTGATTGCTCCTTAGTCCCGGCCACTTCCCGAGCTTCAAGATCGCCGCCCATTCGGATTCTCCGTATTGCTCCCGGAGGTGCTTATTGTGTCTCTCATCCGGTTCCTCAATGAGCTTTTTGATCTGCTTCTCATCCTTGATGTAGTCCATGGGATAGTGGTTCGAGGTCAGCAACTGCCCGAGCACATCCTCATCCTTTTCGAGAATCCCCAGCACAAACATGTCGGCATCCTTCCGCAAGCGATTGGCGTGATGAAAGCCCGCCCGCTCACGATCCTTGAAGACATCAACCACCGCCGGGTAGCCAAAGAACTCCTGAAAGAAGCGCAGCTCGCGCGGACGGAACCGATAATAATCCTCTCCCCATCGATGATACATCGGGTAATGCCAGTAACGCTTCTCTTCATCGGGATTCTCAAGCACCTTTCTTACTTCGCGCTCCACATCCTCGCGGGATTGCAAGCGACCTTCACGGGCCGCCTCAAGAAGACCGGGATCCGGCTGATCGTAAAAGGCATAGGAAAGCGCATAGGCCAGCTCGAGCGGACCCAGCATCCTCCGTCCGTCCGGAAGTTCTTCACCGAGCCCGACTTCCATCCGGAAGACAAACTCCCGGGACATGAGCATCCCCATGATCAAGGTCCGAAATCCGAGGGAAAGGCCACCCAGCTCGCGGTTCTTCTCAAACAATCCCTGAATGTATCGCTCACGGTCTTCAGCGGTCGGTTCCCGCTGAAAGATTTGTTTAAAAAGCTCCACCAGCGCCCTCTCGATATCTTCCTCTTTTGGTGGCTCCGCTCCTTCCTTGAAAAAGCCATTGAGAAAGCGGTTCATGTGGGACCTTGTCGGTGAGACCATGTGCTCGGCCACCAGATTGCTGTTGCGCATCATCGTCTTGATGGTCGATTCGTCGGCCACCAGACTCGCGTAATCCTGAATCCCTTTTCCTCCCAGCCCCAGGAGCGGCTGCGAAAGCTTCACCCTCATTTCCCGGGCAAACTGCAGATAGATTTGCGGACTCTTCCGCCAGACCCTCGGCGGGGAGAAGGCCGGACCTTTGAACTCCCCGCTGAACAGATCGTCATGATCGACCCGGTTGGCCTGATGCGGCAGAGCCAATTTGGCGGGATCATGCCCTTTGCCAATTTTTGCCAATTCCCCCGCAATCCAGCCCTGCACCCGGCTCTTCTCAACCTTGGAAGGCTGCTCCTCATCTTCGGGCGGCATGTCACCCAAACTGACCAACTCGAGAATCTTCTCCCAGCGCGCAACATCCTTCCCGTTGGTAATCAGACCATCAATATCGTGAACGGTGAAATCAGCCTTCTGCTTCTCTTCACCATGACAGCGGTAACAGTGCTCGGAAAGGAAGGGTTTGATGCGCTCCTGAAACTCCGTTAGTTCGGTATCCTTTGCCGAGACAAAGCAGGCCAACAGAAAGCAGAGAAGGAAATATTTCACACGAATTATTGGACTTTAGATTGAAGCAAAGACTTCCATCGCAGGCTTTCCGATCCCATCCTTGGTCGCGTAAAAAGGTCGCCCTTCAATATCAAAGGAGGTCTTTGGCGAAATCCCCATGGCTTGAAAAATGGTGGCATGAAGATCCTCGACCCCGAGTGGATTCTCAACCGCCACGAAGGGTCGCTCATTCGCGGTTCTACCGAACTGAAACCCTTTCTTAACTCCACCTCCGAACATCAGCACGCTGGTTCCACCGGTGAAATGACGATGCTGACCGTAGTGTTTCAATTCCGAGATTACATCGACTTTATGAGTCGTCTGATCGCGGGCATTCGATCCGGGAACACCTTCGATCATCATGTCGCGGCTAAACTCACTCGCGATCACCACGAGCGTGCGGTCCAACATACCCCGCTCTTCCAGATCACGAATGAGTTGGGCAATGGGCTGGTCAATTTCCGACTTCAAACGCTTCACCGTGGTGTGCCCTTTTTCGTGGGTGTCCCAGTGCTTGAACGGCTGGTATTCCGTGGTCACCTCGATGAAACGGGCTCCGGATTCCGCAAGGCGGCGTGCCAGCAAACAGCCCTGGCCAAAGCGGCTCTTTCCATACGGAGCGGCCGAGGTCTCCGGCTCCTTGGTCAGATCAAAGGCTGCCGCTTCTTTTGAACTCAGCAAGCGGTGGGCCTTCTCCATCGAGCGCAGCATCGACTCTTGCTGGAACTCGCTCCCACTCTTTCCGACCTGTCCTTCAGAAATCAGCTTCTTGTAAAGCTTGTAGCGATTCGAAAACCGTCCCGGCGTCATTCCCTCCGGTGGCTGCACCGCTCCTATCGCCTGATCCGGATAAGGCAGCAGGAAGGGACCAAATTCACTCCCGAAGAATCCTCCGGTGTGGAAAGCCTTGAGCTCCTCCTTCTCACCCACTCCCTCAAGCCGCTGGCCGATATCAATGAAAGCTGGCATCGCTTCGTTGCGTTGCCCCAGCACCTTGGCCATCCAAGCTCCAATGTGCGGAGCCGCCACCGTCTGTGGCGGAACGTATCCGGTATGCCAATGATACTGATGCCGTGAATGGAGAATATGCCCGAGGTCAGGCTGCACCGCCGAGCGAATCAAAGTCCCGCGATCCATCACCTTGGCCAGTTCCTCAAATCCTTCCGTGAAATTGATCCCGCTTACGGAGGTTGGAATCGCAGGGAAGGTGCTACCAACGTCCGACACTTTGAGGCCCTTGCGAAACGGCTCGTAGTGCTTCGGATCAAAAGTATCAGGCGCGGCCATGCCGCCTCCCATCCAGAGAAGAATGCAACAATCGGCTCTAGCTTCGGGTTGCTCGACTTCTTCACCAAACGAGCGCGGCGCGCCCATTGCCAAAGTTGCAGCGGAAGCTGCTCCGAGCTTTCTTAGAAAGTCGCGGCGATTTTCAAATTCAAGTGGCTTCGACATGGTTTCTATTTAGTTGATAAACTGGAATTCAGGAAGCATCAGCACGGTCCACAAAAAATCGGCGGCAGTCTCCGGGGTGATCTTCTCGCCCAGAATCTCGCGGGCCACTTGTTTTTCAAGTGAACTTGGCGGACGGGACAAAGCTTCGAGGTAAAGACCCTCGACCATTTCTTTCTCGGCGACACGTTTTTCCGCGCCCCGATTCAGATAGCTCACGAATTCCGCACCGTTGTTCAGTTCGAGAGCTTGCAAAGTCGTCAAATCGGCAGGCCGCGTCGTGACAACCTGCTCCCGATTTGGTCGACCCAGAGCGCGCATCAGCAGCGTTGATTTCACGAGAGAAGCCCTCACCTTTCGAGACATTCCCGATGGGCTCTCCAGCCCTTCGGACAGATATCCCGCGATCTGCCCGTTGACCCGCTCCCCCCATCCATTCGAAGGATGGATTAGAGCAGCCCTGCCATCAGCCATCCATTGCGCATCCGTCGTCATCACGACCCTGCGTCCGCTTTGATCAATGAACTCAAGATGCGCATAGAGGGCCGCCGCGTTGGGGCTGTTTCCGAGATTTTTTGCCTCCACTTGAATAACGTTCCGCCCCTCGCGAAGAGCCTTGGTGAGGTCATAGGCCTCCACCGTTTCCCAATTCGAATCTTTCCCGATCGTCACACCATTCGCCTTGAGCACATATTCGTTGTCACAAGTGATCACAATCCTGCCCTTGGTCTCTGCAGGCAGTTTGATTACCCGCGTAAATGACACGCTTTCTCCAGCCGGGCGCTGGTCGATCGCGGACCAAATCCACTCGCCGGGCACCGCGGCCCTGGCTTTTACCCCACCTCTCTCGACCTTGGCTTCAACCTTTCCAGGTGAAGTCCCGGTGATTCCCCAAACCGCATCGATGAATTGCTCGGCGGTCATTCGCTTCGCGATAGGGCCCTCGAAAACAAAGTCATCTCCTCGCCTGGAAGGAATGACTGTCGTGCCTTGATAGGTCCGGGAGCCGACAATCATCGCCAGCGTCCTTTTCAAATCGTAACCATTTTGAGCCAGGTCCCAAGCCAGGTAATCGAGCATGTCCTCGCTCCAGGGACGATTGCTCATCATGTCCACCGGTTCAACCAGCCCCCGCCCCATCAAACGAGCCCAAAGTCGATTCACGATCGTCCGGGCCAACCGACCATTTCCCGGGGCCGTCGCAAGCTCGGCCGCCCGCTTCAATCTCTCGTTTCGAGGTGCTGACTTGTCGATGCTCCCAAGTTCGTCAAAGAGAAATTTCGCATCCATCTTCTCACCCGTCGGTTTGTCGCAGCGATACATTTCAAGCGGCTTCCCGGCGATGATCGCAGCCATGCCGTAAGCATCCTCCAGCTTCCAATCGTCGATAAAGCTATCATGACATGAAGCGCACTTCATGTTCTCGCCAAAGAAAACCTGCGACACATTCTGCGCAAACTGAATCTCGGGAACCTGCGAAGCATTGACGTCACCCCGCCACTTAATCCCCTTGATAAACCCTTCCGACTCGGCAGTGGGGTTCATCAACTCCCTTACAAACTGATCATATGGTTTATTCTCTTTCAACGAACGATAAAGCCATCCCGTGATCTGACGACGTCCTCCGTCAATGAAACCCGTTCCCGCGTAATCATTCCGCAAAAGGTCATTCCAAAACGTCATCCAATGATCGGCGTAGTCGAGATCTCGTGAGAGAAGCTCCTCAATCTTCGCTTCCCGCCTGGTGCCCGGCTCCGAAGTCAAGAACTCCTCCAGCTCGCTTTTCGAAGGAAGAAGCCCTACCAAATCCAAGCTCACTCGTCGCAAGAACCGGGCATCGGAGATTGGCTCCGGCGGCTGGACACGGTTCTTCTTGAAATAAGCTGCCGCAATCCGATCAATCGGGTTCCCTCCCTCCGGCCCCGGCAACTCCACCTTCCGATGGGCCAGCGGAGCCTGCCAGGTCTTCTCTTTAAAGGTAAATCCTTCCTCCCAAACCAACCCCTCGTTCACCCACTTGGTTAAAACCGCGATCTTCCCGGCCGGCAGCGGATCGGCATCATGCGGCATACGCTCATCCTCGTCCTCAGCAGTGAGCACTTCGATAAAGAGACTTTCCTCGGCATCACCCACCTCGACCGTCTCCGATTCAAGCAAGGCCTCCCGTGTATCCAGGGAAAGCCCCCCCTTGTACTTCCCATTGGTGTGGCACTTCACACAATTCTCTTTTAAAATGGGCAGAATTTCGTGCGCAAAATCCACCTTGCCCGAAACGAAAGGAGTAACGGAGATCAACAGAGCAATTTGGGTTCTTAGAATCATGATGCAGTAGTCAGTGGGACGCCCCACGACAGTCCGCCCGTTTGTGGACCGCGCAGTCGACATACCCCTTCTTACGAAGGATGCTAGGCGACTTTTATCTTTGAGCGACGTCTAATTTTTGGATACGGACCAAATGCGCCCGCCTTTCGGGCCGGTCGCAACACACGCCCCCATGAAAAAAACAACACGATGCCGGCACTGCGCCATCCTCTCATTCCTGGTTTTGTCTCAGGTGAAATCGGCTGTTCTGACCGAAGGTGAAACCATCGAAGTCACCAGAAACCACTCTGATTTCAATCTCTCGGTCTTCCCCGGAAAAGCGGGTTATAACGACAACGGTCTCGACGGAACTCCGGATTCAGGAACTTTTGGTGACGGCACGGTTTTGGACTACCGCTTTTTTAACAGCCCCGGCGACGCCCTCAACAGCTATGCGGACGGCGGGGCCGGACTCATCAGCAATTCGGCAGCTAATGCGGACAACGTCAATGGAGGAGGCGAACACTGGGCCGTGGTCTGGACCACCAATGACCCGGGCACAAACTACTCCGGGACCGCCAACTTCCCCGCCCCCACCCTGACCTTCGCCAGAGCCCAAAACATCAGCGGAACAATCGATATCTCGGGTCTGGTTTCGGGACAGCTTTACTTCCCTCACGGCACATTCATTAATCAGTGGGAAATCAGCCTGACCATGACCGGAGCGGGGCAACCCACGCTTTTCGCCTCCGCCGATGCAGGAGGAGTGAATGGCCCCAGTGTCAACATCGGATGGATCACTGACTTTAGCTTCAGCGATGCCGCTGCTTACGACACGATCACTTACACCTACACGAACGCCGATGTTGACGGTTCAAGGGCCCGTTTCATGGGGGTCATCCTCGATGGATCATCAAGCCCGACCACTCCTCCTACTGTCACCAACCTTCCGGTCACTGACATCGCGACCTCTTCCGCAACCTTGCGGGGCGAAGTCACCGACACCGGAGGCGCGAACCCCAACGTCACGATCTACTGGGGAGACAACGATGCCGGAACCTCCGCCGGAAGCTGGGACAACTCGATTAACCTCGGTGCCGAAGGGGGCGAATTTTCCACCGGGCTCACCGGCCTTTCCCCTTCCACCACGTATTACTTCCGTGCCTTCGCCAGCAATGGCGCAGGCTTGGATTGGGCCAATTCCACAAGTTCATTCACGACGGCCAACCCAGCAAACCCAGCGACCATCGTAAACTCTCCCGCCACCAATATCGGTTTCGTTGAAGCAGACCTCAATGGCTCGGTCACCTCGACCGGGGGTGAGCCCCCCATCGTCACGATCTATTACGGAGACAATGACGGCGGCACCACACCCGGCAACTGGGATGAGGGTGTGGATATCGGCGAACAATCCGGATCATTCACCACTGATCTCTTTGGACTCAACAGCAACACGACCTACTACTTCCGCGCAGTAGCCCGGAATTCCGGCGGCGAATCCTGGGCACCCTCAACGAACACCTTCAGGACAGATGCCTTTTCTGCTCCAACGGTTTCAATCTCGCCGGCAGATTCCGTCACCGGAACTGCCGCCAAATTACGTGGCTCGGTTAGCTCAACCGGAGGGGATCCCCCTGACATCCTCATATACTGGGGAAATAACGATGCTGGAACCAATCCGCTGGTCTGGGACAACAGCATCGAACTCGGATCCCAAAGCGGGGGCTTCTCAACCGTAGTTACCGGACTGAGCCCACTCACCACTTACTACTTTCGAATCCTTGCCTCAAACGATGGAGGATTCGCGTGGTCCGAGACAAGCGAGAGATTCACAACCTCCGACGTCAGCGAACTGATCATTAATGAATTCATGGCTTCGAACGATGGCGGAGCGACCAACAACACGAACAACTGGTATCCCATCACCAATCAGGTTCCCGGCACCACCCACGATTGGATTGAAATTCTCAACACCGGATCCTCGACCCTTGATCTCGAGGGCTGGCATCTCACCGACGATCCCTCGGCACCGGAAAAGTGGACCTTCCCCGCCTCGACAAACCTTCCCGCAGGTGGATTCCTCATCGTCTATGCCTCAGGCACCGGCGTGCCCGATGCCAATGACAACCTTCACACCAATTTCAGGCTTTCCTCCGGCGGAGAATACCTCGCCCTCGTCCGGCCTTCCGGATCGGTCGCCAGCGAATTCGGCCCCAGCGGAACGGACTACCCGGGGCAGGACGAGGATATCTCGTATGGTCTCGATCCCGCGATTGGATCCTCGGTCTACTTTTCCTCCCCCACTCCAGGCTCCGCCAACGACAACTCCGGAATTGCCCGGGTGCGGGACACCAACTTTAGCCCGGACCGTGGCTACTACGACCAAGCCGTCAATGTCACCATCACCAGCGCCACTCCCGATGCCACCATCTACTACACCACCGATGGCACCCGCCCGGTCGACCAGTCGGGAAACCCCACCGCCAACGCCTCGGTTTACTCCGGCCCCATTCCCATCACCAAAACCACAACCCTCAAGGCCTCCGCCACCAAGACTGGCTTGGCGCCCACAAACATTGACTGCCAAACCTACATCTTGCTGGATATCGACAACGCCGGTCCGGATGGAACCGACCCTGCGGGATTCAATGCGGCATTCCTTGAGCAAACCCAGCCCTCCGGATGGGGCAACCTTTCCTCGGGCGACTACAACATGGACACCCGCGTCTCCAAATCAACGTCCCTGGCGACAGACTATCAAGACACCACCGCCCAGACCATGCTCAAAGGACTGCGCGACATTCCCACCATTTCCATCGCGATGGATCGTGCCGATTTCAGTGGGACAAGCGGGATCTATACCAACTCGACAGATGGTTCTCTGGAGTATGAGTGCTCGGCCGAATACATTCCCGCCGCCATCGACACCCGTAATGATTGGCAAATCAACTGCGGCATCAAAGTGCAAGGAGGTGCCAGCCGCAGCCCCAGCGCCAGCCCCAAACACTCGATGAACTTTCGCTTCCGCAACCAATACGGGGCCGGTCGCCTTCGCGAGGAACTCTTCCCCGATTCAGAAGTGGAAGAGTTCAACTCCATCACCCTGCGCGCCGGATACAACAACTCCTGGATTCACCGCGATGCCGGCCAGCGCGGTCGCGGCTCCATGATCCGGGACCAATGGATGCGCGAGTCCATGCTCGATATGGGCAATCCTGCAGCCGGTCACGGCTTCATGGTTCACGTTTTTGTCAATGGCCTCTACTGGGGTGTTCACAACCTCTGCGAACGGCCGGAAGCCTCCCACTACGCCGCATATAATGGAGGCAATGACGATCTCCTCGACGCTCGCAACGGGGCCTCCGTGGTCGATGGCACCGCCACCGCCTGGGAAGCCATCCCAGGAGTCGTCGCTGGGGGAAATTGGGAGCAAATCCAGCAGGTCATCGATATCGACCAATACATCGACTACCAGATCATCAATCGGTACGGGGGCAATTCCGACCTCAAGTCCGGTGGCAACTGGCGCGCCGCAGGGGGAGGGCCGTTCACAGCCGGGCAACCCGGGGAAATGGCACCCTGGCAACTCTATTCGTGGGATGGCGAACGCACGCTCGAAAGTCCTTCGCTTAACAACTCACCACTCGATCCCATGGGCGTTCGAAGCCAACTGGAAACGCTGCCGGAATACCGGATTCGTTTTGCCGACCGCCTGGAAAAACACTTTGGACCGGGTGGAGCCCTCACCCCCGCAGCCACCGCGGCCCGTTGGATGAAGTTCGCAAACGACCTCGACCGCGCAATCATCGCCGAGTCCGCCCGCTGGGGTGATCACCGCGGCACCCTCTACACCCGGGACGACCAATGGCTCTCCGAGCAAAACCGGCTCATGAACACTTACTTCCCCGCTCGCAGCAGCATCGTCGAAAGCAACTATGGCTCCTTGCTTCCATCGGTGGCTGCTCCGGATTTCCTGGTGAATGACTCACCACAAAGCGAAGGCGTCATTCCCGTCGGAGGAAATTTGAAAATCACCTCAACCACCGGCACCATTTACTACACCACCGATGGCAGCGACCCACGCCTCGCCGGAGGTGGCATTAATCCAAGCGCAAACTCGATCGGAGGCGGCAGCAATCAGACCGCCTTTATTCAGCTCGAGGAGAGTGGTTGGAAATACCTTGATACCGGCGTCGCCCAAAGTGACAGCGATATCGTCCTTGGCAATCCCGCCTACAACTCCAGCGACTGGAAACACCCTTCATTCAACGACGCTGGCTGGGGGACTGGACAAGCCCTTTTGGGCTACGGAGGTATCAACGGCCGAGATACCAATACGTCCTTGAATCTTCAGACCCCCCGCCTGCCCACGATCTACTTCCGCAAATCGTTTACCGTCTCCAATGCTTCGAATTTCACTCAACTCAACCTTGGTTTGGTGCGCGATGATGGCGCAATCGTTTACCTGAACGGCCGGGAAATCGGACGTAGCAACATGAACGGAGGGAACCAGAAATACGGAGACTTCGCCATCAGTTCAACGTCCAACGAAGGAGGCCTTGTCAATCTCGGTATCATCACTCTGGGTGCGGGCGACCTTCTCGAAGGAACCAATGTCCTCGCGGTCGAAGTTCACCAAAATAGTTCCAGCAGCAGTGACACCGGTCTCGATGTCCAACTCACGGGCATCGCTCCGGCAAGCGGCGGCGGCGGGAACGTGGTCCCCCTAACTCGAGGCGCGGTCGTCCGCGCACGGGCCTTCGACAATGGAGAATGGTCGGCTCTCAGCGAAGGTGGGTTTCTCATTGCTCCAATTGCCGATGCCTCAAACATCGCCATCTCCGAGATTATGTATAATCCGGCTGGAAGCTCTGAGGACGGAGAATGGATCGAGCTCGTGAACATCTCAGCCGCCACCATCGACCTTTCAAACCTCACCTTCGAGGGGATCGAGTATACCTTCCCTGTCGGCTTTACCCTCGCTCCGGACGCCCGGGTTGTGGTGGTCAAGAACCAAGCCGCGTTTGCCGCTCTCTACAACACCGCCGGCCTCAATATTGCTCCCGGCGATTTCTCGACCTCCAGCTTGAGCAATTCCGGAGAGCAAATCGCCCTCATCGACGCACTGGGAATTGATGCCCGCAGATTTACTTACAACGACAGAGTCCCGTGGCCGACCTCGCCCGATGGCGACGGATACTCCATCGTCCTGATCTCGCCCGAGACCAATCCCGATCACGCTGTCCCCACCAATTGGCGGACCAGCGCACTTTACGGAGGCAGCCCGGGAGCGACTGACAGTACGACTTTCGAAGGCGACCCAAGCACCGATAGCGACGGCGACGGACTCAACGCCCTCCTTGAATACGCTCTCGGCTCCACTCTGGGCGATGCTGGATTCAGCCCGGAATCCTTCCCAAGCCCGGGCACGAATTTCTTCGATGACGGTAGCGGCACCTTTGACGAATATCTCACTTTGACCCACCGACGCAACCTCGCCGCTGACGACCTTATTTTCGAAGCCCAGGTAGGATCGGACCTCAGTGGCTGGAACCCCCTCGGAACGACCGCCGTTTCCGCCACTGCAAATGGTGACGGAACAGAAACCGTGATTTGGCGCAGTCTTACTCCGATGAAAAATCTCGAACGGGAATTCATCCGCTTGAAGGTCCAACAAAAGCCATAGCACCCCGCCTACCCAAAGCAGGGTATCATTGGGCGAAATCTTGGTTTTCCCGGCACTAAGAAAAGCTTAGCTTGGCCAGTATCAAAGGGGCGCTGCCGGGTGCTGCCTCCCCCCGAATTCGCTTGCTCAAGCTTATGATCTTTTCCCATCGAAAAAACCTCCTCACATTCTGCCTCGGATTTCTTGCTTCCGGACCCGGCCTCTCCGCCGCTCCGGAGTTCTCCCTGACGCCGCGGACCACTGATCTGATCGAGAACTATTGTATCGACTGTCACGAGGACGGGAGCAGCAAGGGTGGCATCCGCCTCGACAACCTGCCCGGCCTTTCCCTCGACGCGCGACTGGACCTTCTGAACAAGATGCAGGAGCAGCTCCATTTTGAAGAGATGCCTCCCAGGAAGAAGGACCAGCCCGCCGAGGAGGAGCGCGCCGAACTCATCTCATGGATCTCCCGCGAACTCGGAAAACACAACGCCTCAAAGCTGGAGGATAAACTTCGCATGCCCGACTACGGCAACTATGTGAACCACGACAAGCTCTTCTCCGGCGAATACGCCCACCTCAAACCCTTCACCCCCGACCGCCGCTGGCTCATCAGCGAGTTCATCTTTGACGCCAAATTCAACAAGCTCCTCAACCACAAACCATTCCAAACAATCGACGGGAAACGTGAATTCGTCATCGGCGAAAACAACCGGCGCGTCAACCTCACCAACCCCTTCCTCCTCCCCACCAACACCGGCGTCCGTTACTACGACACCGCAACCCTGAACGGCGGACACCTGCTGACCATGTTAACCAATGCCAAAAACGCAGCAGCTTACATGACCGGGCACCTTGCCGCCAGAGACCGCAACTACCTTCCCTCCTTCAATGCGATCATGGCCGAGGAGGACCGGCACAACTCCATACTCGAATCGCGAAAGCGCTTCCTCGACAACTTTATCGAGCCTGTCCTTCTCGAGCTTTACGGAAAAAAACACCAATCCCTCCTCCCTGAGTTCAAACAGCTCTCTGTCACCGAAGCTGCCGAAACTGAAACAAAAAAAGCCCCCTTCCATGCCGCAAACCCAGGGAAAGAGGAACTGGTAATCATCTTCCGCTCGATGCGGCGTCTTGAAAAAGAAGGTGACACCGATGCCCAACTCATCACGAGGTGCGAGCGCGAGTGGTTTTACTTCGGTCACAACGAGCGCAAGATCCAGGCCCGCGTCACCTTCCTCCGCAACTACATGGAAGAATGGCGCCAACAAATCGAGCAGCACAAATACGATGAGCGAAACAGGCGCTTCGACTACAAGCCACTCCCCGAATCCGAAATGCACATCGTCGGCACAACCATTCGCAAACACCGCAAGAAAGGAGACCGCTACCAAACTATCATCGAAAAGTGCATGACTGACTGGAGGCAGGGCTTCAAGCAAGAACGCAAGGAGGCCGGCCCTCCCGCGCCAGAACTCGTCGCAAAACTCATCGAGGAACTTTTCGCCAAAATTTACGAAAGGAAACCCACCGCCAAGGAAATCGCCAAATACCAGGCACTTACCGGAAACTACCTCACCAGTCTAGGCAATCTCAAGGGAGTCCAGAAGCTCATCCAAACCCTCATCCTGCAGTCCGAGTTTGTTTATCGAAACGAGTTCGGCTCCGGCGAGCCCGACGAACACGGTCGCCGCATGCTGACTCCACGCGATGCCAGCTACGCCATTTCCTATGCTCTCACCGACAGCAGCCCGGACGAAGAACTGGCAAAAGCCGCGGCCGAAGGCCGGCTCAATTCCCGGGAAGACTACGCGCGGCAGGTCATCCGACTCCTCAAGAAGCGGGATCAATTCTATGTCATCGACGAAGCTGTCCAGCGACTCAATGAAACAGCGAGTATTACCGACCTTCCCATCCGAAATCTTCGTTTCTTCCGCGAATTCTTCGGCTACCAAAAGATGCTCCCTATCTTCAAGGACCGAAAACGTTTCGGCGGGGACTACGATGGCTCCAAAGGTCGACTCGTCGGAGAAGCCGACCGACTTGTCGAACACTTCCTCAAGAAAGATAGGAACGTTTTTGAAGAACTCCTCACCACCGAAAAATTCTACGTTTACCACTCCGGAGACAACGGGCACATGACCGCGGCCTCGGATCGCATTCGCCGCATTCACGAATATTTCAAAGACAAGGACTGGCAAAACTTCGAAAAAGAAGACCTCCTCGAGCACAAGGAATTCCTCGCCGAAGTGAAGATGCGCGGCGTCAATGTCGATGAGCTCGAAAAGAAGGGCCGACGCAACCCGATCAGGGAGTTCAAAAGAGCTCTCACCAGCTTCGCCATCCGACTCGACGAAGGCGAAACCGGAGCAGCGCCCTACGTCTCCTTCCCGGCTCACGGAAAATACAACGCCGACACCCGCACCGGCAGGCGGCTCCAAAGCCCCGAGGTGGCCAAGTTCTACAACATCCAACTCGACAAATGGAACTACCCCGGAGTCCAACCCGCCAAAGTCGAACATCGCAAGGGAATGCTCACCCACCCCGCCTGGCTCATCGCCCACGCTCAAAACACCGAAACCGATCCCGTCAAACGAGGCAAGTGGATCCGTGAAAAACTCCTCGCCGGAACCATTCCCGATATCCCCATCACCGTCGAAGCACAAATCCCCGAGGATCACACCCGCACCCTCCGGCATCGCCTCGCCGGCGTGACCGAAGAGAAATACTGCTGGCGCTGCCACCAGCGCATGAACCCCCTCGGATACGCCTTCGAAATGTTCGATGACTTTGGACGCTTCCGCACCGAGGAAGCCCTTGAGCATCCCGACAACCTTATCAAGAAGGGACCGGACAAGGCGGAACCGCACGTAGATCTTCGCGATACCTACAAAACCCTACCCGTCAATTCCAAAGGATCTCTCGAAGGCACCGGCGACGACAAACTCGACGGCGAAGTCGCCAACGCCCTCGAACTTGCCGACCGTCTCGCCCGCTCAACCCGCGTCCGCCAATCCATTATCCGTCACGCCTTCCGCTTCTACATGGGGCGCAACGAACGCCTCACCGATTCAAAAACCCTCATCGACGCCGACAACGCTTATGTTCAGAGTGGCGGCAGCTTTAACGCCGTCGTCCTCTCCCTCCTCACTTCAGATTCCTTCCTCTACCGCAAAGCCAAACCCACTTCCTGATTCCATGTTTAACCGAAGAAATTTCCTAAAAACCTCCGCTCTCGGCGCAGGATCTCTCGTCCTTCCGGGTTTCAGTGCCCCCTTGGCTGGCGGTGCTCCGAAACGCTTCGTTTTTATTCGAAAATCAAATGGCATCCGCCCGAACGAAGTCACGCCCCCCACCTTCACGGAGGAGCAAAAGAACCTCGACAAAAAAAAGGAAGCCTTTGAAGTTGATCTTGACCGGCACGAACTGCCCGCCTGGCTCCAACCGATCGCCAGGCACAAGGCCAACCTTTCCATCTTGCAGGGTCTCTCTTGCAAAATGAGCGAGAACGGCCACTGGTCCTATTCCTCCGTCATGGGAGCCTTCAAATCGGGCCGCAATTCGCTGAGCGGAATCAAGCGTACCACGATCGACTTCGAAATGGCCAAACTCTTCCCCTCGCCTTTCGGCCACGTTGAACTCTCGCTCACCGGAAACTACAGCACCTTTCGTACTGGCATCGTTTCCGGCTACTCCGCTCCCGGACCGCACCAGCGAAACTACTGCTACGCTGACCCCCGGACCGCATACAACGAACTCTTCAAGTCCGTCCTCAATCCCGATGCAGTCGACTCCGACAATGCCATGCTCGAGTTTCTCGAAGGCGAGGAATCCCTCAAAGCCGATCTCATTCAGGGCTACGAAAAGCTAAAACTGAGCAACCACATCGAATCCATCGATTCCATCCGTGCCCGCAACAAGAAGCTCGAAAAAATGTCAGGTACCATTGCCAGACATCTGCCTAAAATCGCTCCCATCCATGACAACGGTGGTCCCAACGCCTCTACTCCCGAGAAGCAGAAGGCGATGACCGACATCCTCACCGCGGCCCTCATCACGGGTCTGACAAATGTTGTCACCTATACCATCGACGAACTGTCCACTCCCATCAAAGGAATCAAAGGAAACGAAGGCGACCACATCTCCATACACGAACTCGGCCACAACGGCGGATACAGCGGTGTCCCGGCCGACCAAATCCGCGAGAAAATCCGGGTGGGTCACATGGAACAGGTTAACGCGATCGTCGAAAAACTCAAAGCGACCCCCGAAGGCAATGGCACCATGTTCGACAACACTGTCGTCATGTATTTCCCCGAAAATGGCGAAGGACACCACAGCCACGGCACGGAGGCCCCCTTCATTATTCTCAGCGGCGAAAAATCCAATCTCGATATGGCCGGCCGCTACATCCGTCTCCCCTATCATGCCACCGCGGGCCACAAAACCATTGGCAACTGGTACACCACCCTCTTGAACGCATACGGCAATCCGATCGAGCACTACGGCGACTTCGACATTGAAACCGCCCGTAAAAAGATCGACCAAACCGGTGCCATCAAACAATTCATGCGAGCGTAGTCGAAAGATCCCGCTTTCGAAAATCTTCTTCAAACCACCAAAAGCAGAGGCTTTTGGCGACTTCCAGCAAACCATGAAATTTTTTGTCCTCTTCTCGCTCCTCATCACCGTAGCCTCCGCCCGTAAACCCAACATCATCCTCATCTACATGGATGACATGGGCTATGGCGACATCGGATGCTTCGGATCCACAAAAAACCGCACTCCCATCATCGATCACCTCGCGAAAGAAGGCATGCGCTTCACCGACTTTTACGTCACCTCGGGAGTTTGCACCCCCTCACGGTCCAGTCTCCTTACCGGCTGTTATCCCCGTCGCATCAACATGCACGTCGACGAGAATAAGAAATGGGTTCTCTTCCCAAATGCCCGCAAAGGCCTCAATCCCGGGGAAACTACCATCGCCGAAATCCTCAAGGATCAGGGATACGCCACCACCTGCATTGGCAAGTGGCACCTCGGCGACCAACCCGAGTTCCTCCCGACCAAACATGGCTTCGATTCCTATTTCGGTATTCCTTACTCAAACGACATGGGCCGTAAAAACATCCCTCTCCCGCTTCTCCGGAATGAAACAGTCATCGAAGCTCCCGTCGCCCAATCACCCATCACCCTTCGCTATACCGAAGAGGCAATCTCCTTTATCAGGACCAATCGGGACAAGCCCTTTTTCCTCTACTTGCCACACACCTCGGTTCACCTGCCCCTCTTTCCCGGCGAGGGATTCAAGGGGAAATCCAATAACGGAAAATACGGCGACTGGATCGAAGAAGTCGATGCCGCAACTGGCCTTTTGCTCGCAGTTCTAAAAAAAGAGAAACTTGTTGAAGACACTCTCATTATTTTCACCTCCGACAATGGCTCCAACAATCGCAACGGCGGTAGCAACGCTCCGCTTGGGGGAGCAAAGGGATCCACTCATGAAGGCGGCATGCGTGTTCCATGCGTCATGCATTGGCCCGGAAAAATCCCGGCGGACTCCACGTGCTCCGGAGTCACCTCGACTCTCGACCTTCTCCCAACCTTTGCTGCCCTCACCGGTGGAAAACTCCCGGCCAAAAAAATCGACGGTCACGACATCAGCGACCTCATCTTTGCCAAGCCCGGCGCAAAATCACCTCACAAGGCTTTTTATTATTACCACACAACCCAACTCCAGGCCATCCGAAGCGGGAAATGGAAGTTGGTTCTCCCTCAAGCCCAGAAATTGGAAGGTTGGAGCGGTAAGAAGAAAGACACCCCGACCCAGCTTTACGATCTCTCCGTCGATCCCGGGGAATCAACCAACCTGGCGGAGAAGCACCCGGACGTGGTCGCACAACTCACCAAGTTCGCCAAAGAGGCGCGACAGGATTTGGGCGACGGTGACCATGAGGGAAATGGGCAGCGCCCTGCCGGTTGGGTGGATAAAGCCAAACCACTCCTGCTCGACAATTGATTGTGAGGTTCTTTCTGTCCCTTCTCCTTTTTACTCTTCCGCTCCCTGGTGAGGAAGCCTGGCAACGTCATACCATTGATGACAGTTCTCAAGGGGCCGATGGCGTTCGCCTTGCCGATGTCAACGGCGACGGACTGATGGACATCGCCACCGGATGGGAGGAAGGTGGAATTGTCCGGGCCTACCTCCATCCAGGCGTCAAGAAGGCCTCTCAAAAATGGCCCGCCGTCACCGTGGGCAAGGTCCGATCAGCCGAGGATGCCGTCTTCGCCGATCTTGATAACGATGGTAATTTCGACGTCATCAGCTCTTGTGAGGGTGGAACCAAAACGATGTTCGTTCATTGGGCACCTAAAGAGTCTTCTTCATTTCTCGATTCCGAAAAATGGAAGACCGACAGCATCCCCGCCACCGCAAACAGACAATCATGGATGTATGCTCTCCCAAAATCCATCGACGGAAAGAATGGCCTAGATCTCATCGTCAGCTCAAAAGGCAAACACGGCAGCGTGGGCTGGCTTGAAATCCCTGAAGACGCCCGACAGGTTTCCAATTGGAAATTTCACAAGCTTCAAGATGCCGGTTGGATCATGTCCTTGATCTCCATCGATATGAACAAGGATGGAAAGGACGACCTCCTGATCAGCGACCGCCGCGGTCACAAACGCGGAGTTTACTGGCTGGAATACCCGGGACCTGGTTCCGCCCTCGACCCGGACAAGTGGATACGACATGAAATCGGAGGCGCCGATCGTGAAATTAAATTCATCTCACACGGCGACCTCGACCAAGACGGTCAAACTGATGTCATCGCCATCGACAAGGCTTCCATCATTTGGTTTCGAGCATCCAAAACCGGATGGGAGGAACATGTCATCGGACTTCCCGAGGGAGTTGGTGGTGGAAAAAGCGCAGTCGTTTTTGATGTCGATCTTGACGGCAGGAACGACCTCGTCTTCAGCTGTGAAGGAGCCAAGGCCCCACTATCCGGAACGCGATGGCTTTCCTACAGGGACTCCCCGTTTGAAAAGGATTGGCTCAGTCATGAAATTGCGGGAGCGTCTGGTCTCAAATACGACCGCATAGTCCCCTATGATGTCGACGGTGATGGCGACCTCGACGTTTTCTGCTGCGAAGAACGCGATCAACTCGGAGTCTTCTGGTATGAAAACCCCTTTGGCCAGAAACGGTAGGCCGTCGTCTCAAAATTGATTGAGACGAAGACCAGTTTCACTCACTCACGACCCAGGCAAACCACGAACTAATTTGCAACCGGTGGCACCTCAACCCGGATGAAACTCGAATTTTTCAAAGTTCCGAAAGCGACACCCTCGATGGTTGCAGTTCCATTTTCATCGGTCACAATCGTATTTCCCGCCACTGATCCGACACTGGCTGTTGCATCGCCAAGTTCGATGGTCCTCGCATTGGGCCCTTCAAATTCCAGGTCTTCCGCTTCCACAAGAATATAAGACGTGTTTGCAGCCCCCGTGAT
The DNA here is from genome assembly GCA_030432565.1 of Verrucomicrobiia bacterium. Classification (GTDB taxonomy): domain Bacteria; phylum Verrucomicrobiota; class Verrucomicrobiia; order Verrucomicrobiales; family Akkermansiaceae; genus SW10. Next base: position 35,090 of record JAUIGV010000034.1, read on the forward strand.
ACTTGCGGCAAAGGTACCAGTGGCCAAATCATAAGAAAAGTCCGTCACGGCCAGCGTGAATGGCGCGACCGATGCCCCCGACAAAACAGTTCCTCCGAAGCGGCCATTGCCGGTATCATCTACCCCGTTACCCAGATAGATGTATTCGATGACATCATAGCCGGCGTCATTAACGAAATCCACTTCCGCAACGTAATACTCCGCCCGATTGGCTCTGTCTCCGTTGAGATGCACGTCCTCCACCGTAATGTCAGGTGCCGGACCATCAGCATCCTTCATGACCACACTCACCACGGGAGTTGCGCTGAACGCCCCATAGAAAATATTGACGGTACCTGCGCCCAAGGCCGAGATATCAATGCTTGCCTCAATCTGACCAAAACTGCGATAGCCCGGCCCTGTTGAGTCTCTGGGATTTTCGGGATTCAGCAGATCAGGCCCCGGGTCGCTCTCTGTCCAAAGAGTGAGTTGATCCTGGGCAAACCCGTCGAATACTGTGTCCGTGGTCGTATAGGTAATGAGACCGCCGCTCTCCCGACCAATCGTTAGAACGTCTCGAGCACCACCGATAAAAGACCACCCCAGGACGGGACCGGAAAAAGGACGCTGAAAGGCATCCGCTGGATCACCGGTTCCTGGCAAATCAGCGGCCACCGACGCATAACCCGAATTTTCAGGGTGCACTGAGACGAAATAAGGCCCTCCCTCACTATTGTTGCCATTCTCTCTCACGGAAAGAGCATTTTGTTCGGAGCCAATGGTTGCCTGAAAGCCCACCTCAAGGCTTGCCGCATGAGTCGTTCCAATGAGAACAGGGAGTCCAACCAATAAGGCAGGTGTTGGGGGAAATAGGTTTTTCATGATGATATGGTGAGTCAAATTGTTTCAATCTTGCGGCGATGATACGATCGTCTGGAAAAGAATCCTGTCAATCCGGTCAAAGAAAAACTCACGCCAAACACGGACCCCCGGCACCCATGGACACAAAACCCGAATAACCGGAACCTTCGCTGCAACCATTCCGACCATGGAAACGAAAGAAGCAGCGAAAGACCGGATCACCGCTCCACTTCCCCGCGTCCAAGATCGATGAGCCTTGAAAACAATTGCTCCCCGCCGACCCGCAGCCCGCAATGTTCATATTCGCTCGTGTAAAAGGCCTTCATATTCGGAACTGCATCCACAGTTTCGCGCGAGAACTTCATATTTACAAACATGTCATCGACATAAACCGCACAAGCCACCGGCACGGAATTGCGGCTCAAAACCTCGGGGTGATAAAGCGGAGGCCAATCCGATTTCTCTGCCAAGATATTCGCAGCCTCCTTCATCCCCCTGAGCTCTGAAATCTCCTCAAACATCCATGGGAAAATCATCTCTCCGTAAAACAAGAAATCCTCGTAGTCACCAAAGTGCGGATACTTCTCTTTCTGCACCCTATCGCAGGCCCAGCCGGTGGCGGAGCCCTGCGCATAGATCGCCTCATGGAGAATCGCGAAAATGGGATTCGTCCGGAAAGGAATAGTAGCTTGCAAGCCAACCTTAAAGGTCTGGCTGATGATCTCCTTCTCTCCCGCCTTCACAAAAGCCTCCTCAAGGAGGAAGTGGATCTCCTCCGCGGTATGGGCAAAACCAAACTTTATGCCCAACGTCTGAACCATGCGCGGCGTAATCCGGTCGCCGTTTGGAAAGAAAACCTCGTTTTTCTCCAGATGCCGCGCCAGCTTTGTCAGCCGCGCTTTATCCATTGGAAACTTTTCAAAATACTTGCGATTCCTCTCCTCTACGAAGGGAAAGGTCCCCTCGTAGATTTCACGCGCCGTCCGGTTCAAGCCGGGAACCCCACCAAAGATGAAGCACTCCTTCAGCCCCTCCGGATGAAGACTCAGGTAAGTCATGGTGCACCAGCCTCCAAAGCTCTGGCCGATCGTCGACCACGGCTTGTCCGGACTCATTTGCGAACGGATAAGCTCGGCATCCCGCACGATATTATCCTGCCGAAAATGTGAAAGGTATTCCGCCTGCCCTGCGGCATCTCCTTCCATCGCCAGGGTTTGATGATCCACCGGAGAGCTTAAACCATTCCCCCGGGTGTCGTACATCAGCACCCGAAACTCGGTCAGCGCACGTTTTAACCAACCCGTTTTTTGAATAGGGATGGGAGCTCGAAAACCCGGACCTCCCTGAAAGAAAATAAGGAAGGGCTTCTCCTTGCTCTTCGGATCCAGATCACGGACCTCACGAACAAAAAGATCAATCTGCCGGCCTTCCGGATCGCGATGATCCAAAGGAGCTTTAAAAGTGTGATCAATCAGCTCAAGGCCGGGAATACGATATGGATCTGATGACTTCATTACTCTGATTCTTTTGCGGGGACAAAAGGCATTTTCGCTCCGGACTCTTTGAGCCATTGTGCCAGTTCAGCTTTCAATTCAGCTGCCAGTTCCGGCTTGGTCTCAACGAGATTTTTCTTTTCTCCCTGATCACCAATAAGATCGTAAAGCTCGACCGAATCGTCATCGTAAAAGTGGATGAGTTTGTAGTTCCCGCGCCGCACCACCCCACCCAGGCGATTCCTCTTGTGGAAGGCGTAGTTGGGATAGTGGAAGAAAAGTGACTTTCTCTGGAGCGCTCCCTTGCCTTGCAAGATGGGGACAAGACTTTCTCCATCGAGCGGCGTTCCCTCTTTGGGCTCCAACCCGGCCACTTCAAGCAAAGTAGGAAAAGTATCCGTTGTGATGATGGGCGTGTCCGAACTCGATCCCGCCTTCACTTTCCCCGGCCAACGGATCGCCCACGGCACCCGGATCCCTCCTTCATACAGGTGTCCCTTATTTGCTCTCAACGGACCATTTCCAAACAAGGACCCATTGTCCGAAGTGAAAATGACAATCGTATCATCAGCCAAACCCAAATCATCGAGCGATTTCAAGACACGGCCGATCGAACGGTCCATCCCTTCGATCATCGCCGCATAAGGAGCATTTTCCACCGGACGTTTTTGATACTTCTCGATCAAATCCTCCGGTGCCTCGATCGGATAGTGCACCGAGTAATTCCAAAAGGTTAGGAAGAACGGCCCTTCCTTTTGCTTCTGAATAAAGTCAATACACTCCGTCGCCAGTCGATCCGGAAGGTATTCCCCTTCGGGCCCCTCCTTTAGAGTTGGGATCTTGTAAGGCGCAAAATAGGTCGGAGGACCGCCCCGGTCGTAGCCCCCGATATTGACATCGAAGCCCTGCGACTTCGGACGCAATCCGGGTTCGTATTTTTCACCGGCTTCATTCTTCCCCTTGCGATGGGACAAGTGCCACTTTCCCACAAATCCCGTGGCATAACCGGCTTCGTTTTTCAAACGCTCCGCCAAGGTCTCGGCTTCCAGCGGAAGGTAAGTCAACTTCTCGGCCCCGGCCTGCGTCCGCCCCTCGGGAACCATTCCGTCCTTGTGACCGGGAGCATGATTGGTGATCGCCAGCCTGGCCGGAGACATCCCCGTCATCATCGCGGCCCGCGTCGGAGTGCATACCGGAGCGGCAGCATAGCCATGGGAAAACAACATCCCTTGTTTCACAAAGCGATCAAGGTTCGGTGTATCGAGATGCTTGTTCCCGTTAAAGTGAACATCCCACCATCCTAAATCGTCTGCCATGATCAGCAGAATGTTGGGTGGCTTCCCGGCGGTCGAAACAATCGTCGTGCACAGCAGGCTTAAAAAAGTCAGTCTCATTTTCATTGTAAAAATTCTCCTCAATTGTTCTCAATCTTCAGCATGGCTGCGGCCAAGGCCTTCCCAAATCGAATGAAAGTTTTTCCACTTCCCAGATAGTGATACTCCGCATTGGATGAGCATCGATCCCAGGTTGCTTGCTCTTCGGCGGTGATTTCACCATCGCCAAAGCCATACTTGGCGCACTCTTTTTGATATTCCTCTTTCGTCATCCCGCCCTTCTTGAGCCGCCGTTTCCATTCCCCGGTCATGCGCCTTTTCCAGTATATGTCGCTGAGAGCCAGTTCGTAATATGGCCCGCTATCCACCGCAATGACATTGCCCCGCAGTTCGGGAGCGACCTTTGAATCAAACTGCTTCACCGCTTCAAACTGCGTCTTACGAAAGGTCGAAACCGGAAGGCCTTTGTCAAACCGCCGGCTATCGGGATCCGTGCCGTAAACTCCCAGCACCCCGACAATAAAAGGCAGCTGCGGCGATTGAAACTCACGCCGCACATCGGTAATAAAGTGGATCATGTTCCCGGTGTATTGTGCGATATGATGGCGGTTGCACATATCGTTCCAACCCTGAAACCAGACAAAGCCCGAGAGTTCATAGCCATCTTCTTTCACATAGCCCGGCACCACCTTTCGAATACTCGCCTCATCTTTGAGAGTCGCTTTCACAAAAGAGACCATCTCCCGGTAGTAGTGACCCGTCTCATCTTTAGAAAAAGTCTTCCCGTTTTCCTTCTCCCGCGCACTTGGCTCATAAGGCCCCGCGCTTGGTGGTCTGAAATCCACCGCCAACGATTTTCCGCCCCAAGCCGTCTTGATAATCAAAATCGGCTCGTCCGAGGCACCATCCAGGTGAAGGCCAAAGCCATACTCCGGCCCGATCCGGTCATCATCAAATCCGTAGCCCACCTTCACCTTACCCAGCAAAGTCGCCTCCTTGCCTCCGCGATTCGTCCGGCAGGCCACCCAGGCATTCCTGGCCTCAACGGGATCTCCTTTTTCATTCAAAATCTCCTTCAATAGCGGAGCCGTCGCCGGATCATCTCCGATCGCCGCAAAGGTACTCTTGTGAGCCGACCCCTGCATATTCGACTGCCCTGCCAAAATATAAACCTTCAAGGGCTTTCCTGCTCCAAGAACGTGAGAATTAAATAAAACCAACAATGCGGCACCAGCCCGAACCAATTCTCTGAACATCACTCCAACACAATGACTGATCGTGACGGGATGACCAGAAAATCCCCGATCACCCACCTACCCCATGAGTAATGCAGTCGACAAATCCATTGACCCCCGTGCCACTCTCCCTTACCTCTCGCCTCCTTATGGAAAACGAAAACGTCGCTGACCTCCTGGCGATCGACACCGGCTCGCTCGAGAGTCGCTTGTCGGATCTCAGGAGGTATCTTTGACATCCCGCTCCTAACCCAAAAAATCGAGGAACTCGAAGCCAAGGCCGCTAACCCCGACTTCTGGAACAACCAGGAGCAAGCGCGCGAAGTCCTTGCCGAAACCAAACTCCACAAAGACAAACTCGAACCCTTCCTGAAATTTGAGGAGGAGTTCCAAAACCTCACCTCCGGCATTGAACTCGCCAAGGAGTTCGATGACCTCGATTCAGCCCGTGAAGCCCGGGCCACCTTCGACAAACTCGCCAAGGATCTCGAGTCCTTCGAACTCATCACCCTCCTCGACTCTCCGAGCGATTCCAAAAACGCCTACATGACGGTGCAAGCCGGGGCAGGCGGAACCGAGGCCTGCGACTGGGCCGGCATGCTCTACCGGATGTATAACCGCTGGGCCGAGCAACATGACTTCAAAGTTACCGTCACCGACTACCAGGAAGGTGAGGAAGCCGGACTTTCATCCGCCTCCCTCAAAATCGAAGGTCCCTACGCATACGGCTATCTCAAAGCCGAACGCGGCGTCCATCGCCTCGTCCGCATCTCCCCCTTCGATTCAGCCGGCAAACGGCACACTTCTTTTGCCTCCATTGATGTCACACCCGAAATTGATGATACCATCGAAATCGAGATCCCGGACTCCGATGTCGAAATCTCGACCGCCCGCTCCGGTGGCAAAGGAGGGCAAAACGTCAACAAGGTTGAGACCGCCGTCATCATGAAACACCTCCCAACCGGGATCATTATCCGCTCCACCCAGGAACGTTCCCAGCTCCGCAACCGTGAGGTCGCCTGGGAAACCCTGCGCGCAAAGCTTTACCAAATCGAAGAAGACAAGCAAAAGGCCGAGGCTGATCGCACCTACTCCGAAAAAGGCGAAATCGGCTGGGGAAGCCAGATACGCTCCTACGTTTTCCAGCCTTACCAAATGGTCAAGGACCTCCGCACTGGCGAGGAATCAGGCAATATTCAGAATGTCATGGACGGAGCCATCGATCCCTTCATCGAAGCCATGCTCCGCGGCCAAAAGCGGGACTAGTCGGGCATCATTAGGATGAACGGCCCATATTACACCTCAGACTTGCATCGCTACTCCGAGTTACGTGAGCTCTACTTGCCGATAGTCGATCGCATCTTCAGGAGTTCATCGCCGCAGGAGTATTATGACTCATTGGAAGATTGGAAAAAGCGCCTCTACGCCTTGATGCAATTCCTGAACGAATGCGCCAACGGCGGAATCAGTCAGTATTTTTTCAATCAATCCGGGGATGAGTGGCCAATTCTCAGGAAATTGCTAATCGACCTTGGCTGCGATCATACGCTCAAAACTCTGGATGACGCTCTTGCGTTTTTTTCTGATTCCTCACCATCGGTCCTTGCGACCTTGAGGCAAAAGGAATGTGAAATGATTGAGCAGAAGATCGGCTCGCTGAACAAGCGGGTAGACTACATCGTGGAGCAGGACTTGTGTGAACGGTTCATAAGGACCCTTCCCACCCACATCATATCAGAAAACAGATTTTGACTAGCTGTTCCCCCAGTGAGTGAACAGCTCCCGCCAAGGGCGATGTTCCTCATGGTCCCCCTCGTCGATTGCCCAACCACGAGCGTGAAACCAATAATAAAGCCGCATTCGTTCTACGCGCATTTCCACCAGTTCAGCCCCCTCTGCCAGTCGCTCGGAACTGGCCAAACGATGGTAACGGATCTTGCTCCCATCCCTCTCGGCCTCGCTCGTCGTGAGACGATAGGCTCGGTGAATCATCCAAGGCCCGCCGAAGAAGCAAGCCGCTGAAACGAAGACTAAAACCAGCAGGATTTGGAAACCTTTTCCCATCCTCTCTCCCAACCTTTAACGATCAAAGTTAATGCACATTGCCTTGGGCACCTCCGCACTCTTCCCGCTATAGGAAAGCTTCCCGGTCTTCTTGTCGATGCGATGGCTGGTCACTTCATTCGACTTCTGTCCGGCCACCAGGAGCCAGTCACCCGATGGGGACAGGTTGATATTCCGGGGAATCCAAACAGCAGCCGGAGTCGTTTCGACATGTTTCAATGATCCATCCTTCGCCACCGACAAAACCGACAAGGAATCCCGTCCTTCTTCAGTGAGGTCCCGATTCGCAGTGTAAATAAATTTCCCATCCTGCGAGACGCGGATTTCGGAACAGGTCATGTTCTCCACCCCGGCACCCGCTGGCAACACGCTCACCGTGTTCGTCATCGTCAAAACACCACTTTCCTTGTTTCGGGAAAATCCCGTCACGGACAAGGTCAGTTCATTGAGAACATAGGCATGTGAACCGTCTTTCCCGAACTTCATGTGACGGGGACCGGAACCCGGAATCGATTTAAACCCGCCCTTGTCAGTCAACTTCCCCTCCCCATCGAAGGCATAAAATTTCACCTGATCGATCCCCAAATCAGGAGCATAGGCAAACTTGTTGTCGGGCCCGGCATAAATCGAGTGGGCATGAGGTCCCTGCTGTCGTTGCGCGTTCACACTCGATCCTTTGTGCTGCATCAGCGACGCCACCGCACCGATTTTACCTCCGTCGATTGGAAATGACACAACCTTGCCACCTCCGTAATCAGCGCCAAAAAGGACTTTTTCCCTGGCATCGATGCTCACATGACAAAGTCCGCCCCCCTCATAGGTCTGGCTCGACACCTCGGTCAACTTTCCGTCATCAATCGAATAGGCCGCAACGGCACCCTTCCCATCCTTTTTAAAGGTCGAAAAAATGACACTCCCTTCCTTGTTCACCTCCTGAAAGCCCATGCCCTCTCCTTTCACAACATGCTGCCGATTCGAAAGAGCTCCCGTCTTTTCGTTCAGTTCCAGGGTATAGATTCCGTCTGCTCCCGTTCCCACATAAACGAGAGTGCTTTGACCATGAACCGTTCCGACGAGTGCCGCTGCCGCGCAAATGATTTTCTTCATGCCTTTGATTAGCAGATGAAATCGCTCTGAGAAAGACCGATCCTTGCCAGCATCGTCAAATCAGAGCATTCTCCACCCGAATGCCTGACAATATCAAGAACGACCGATATTTCGCGGAGGGATTCCGCGAACTCGACGAAAGCCTCGCCGAAACAACCGCAATGCTCGCCGATGCCCTTCCGCTCGACGCTGATCTCCGCTCGCTCGTCCCCTGGCAGGAAGGAAAACCCTTCCCGGAGGCCATCCCTGCGGGCGCCGAGCGTGAAGGCGCCCAACTCCTTTCCATCTGCTTCGAACTCCTCAATATTGTCGAAGAACGCGTCGCCTGGAAATTCCGCAGCGCCCGCCGGGCGTCCCACGGCGCTGAAGCCATCAAAGGGCTCTGGCCCTCCGTCATCAAACGCCTTTCCGACGCCGGACTCACCGAACAGGAAGTCATTGCCACTCTCAAAAAAGTTCAGGTCGAGCCCGTCCTCACCGCCCACCCGACGGAAGCCAAGCGACCTTCCGTTCGCGTCAGGCACAAGGCCATTTACGAGGAACTCCGCAGTTTCGAATCCGCCAAGAATGATCCTCACTACGGTCGCCGGGTCGCTGATTCACTCCGGGCCGAACTCCAGACCCTTTGGTACACCGGCGAAATTTTTGTCCAGCGCCCCGCTGTCCAGGAAGAACTCCGCAACGCCCTTCCCTACCTCAGCGAGATCTTTCCCGAAGTCGTGATCCGCCTAGACCGCTCACTCGAACTTGCCTGGGAAGATGCCGGATGGAATGTCAAAAATCTTCGCAAGGAAAACGCCTATCCCAAGCTTCGCTTTTCAAACTGGATCGGAGGCGACCGCGACGGACACCCCTTCGTCACTCCCGAGGTCACGAAGAACACCCTGGCCGAACTTCATGAGAATGCGGTGAAAATGCACCAGCGTCACCTGATGAAGGTGGCGGACAAGCTCACCCTCGCTCCCCCTTTTGCCAAAGTCCCCGCCCGCCTCAACGAAGCAATCCGGACCTATGCCGAAGAACTCGGCGATGCCGGAACCAAAATTGTGAATCGCTATCATTTGGAGCCTTGGCAAACCTTCATCCGCCTCATCGTCGAGCGTTTCGAACAACGAAAATATGAGGTTACCGCTACCTACCTCGCCGATCTCAACCTCATCCATGATACTCTTTGCGAAGCCAATGCATCCTTGACCGCCCACGAGTGGATCTTCCCTCTTATGCGCCTTGCCCAAGTCTTTGGACTCCACCTCGCTTCGCTTGATGTCCGCAACAACTCGGAAGCGCACGATGCCGCCGCCGCCCAGCTCTTCGCCAAGGTTGGCATTCCCGATGGCGAAAACTTCCCCACGTGGAGCGAAGAAAAACGCCGCGAATTCCTCGTCGCGGAACTCTCGAACCCACGGCCATTTTTGACACGTTACGAAGAGGCCGGAGACGATGCCGATAACATCCTTGCCTACTTTCGTCTCCTCGCGACGCACCTGCGCAAGCGCGGTCCCGATTGCCTCGGCCAGCTCATCATCAGCATGACGCGCTCTGTCTCCGACATCCTTTTGGTTCAACTTCTCTGCCGCGAAGCCGGCCTTGCCAAACTCCACTCAAATGGAAAATGGCGCTCCCGTCTACCGGTCAGCCCACTCTTTGAAACCGGCGAAGACCTCGCTGCCGCCAGCACCATTCTCGCGGAATATCTTGCCATCATGGGGCCTCATCCCTCTGGCATGCAGCCTGCCATGGTGGGCTACTCGGACTCCAACAAGGATGCGGGGGTCTTTGCCTCGCAATGGGGCATTTTCAAAGGACAGGAAGCAATGACCGCAGCCTGCCAAAAAGAAGGCGTCGTCCCGCAATTCTTCCACGGTCGGGGCGGAACCATCGGCCGCGGAGCCGGCCCCACCCGGTGGTTCCTCCGCGCTCTTCCCGACGGTGCCCTGGCCGGCCCCGTCCGCGTGACCGAGCAGGGCGAGGTCCTCCCTCGCAAATACGGTCACGAAGGAAACGCCCACTTCCACCTGGAACTTCTTACCGCCGGTGTGACCCGCGTCGTCGGACTCCGAAACGAACGCGCCAATCCAGTCGAGCAATGCCGGCAAAGCCTCAATGCCCTCTCCGCGGAATCGGACAAAGCTTACCGAAGACTTCTTGATGCCGATGATTTCATCAGCTTCTACCGCACCGCCACTCCCATTGACGCGCTCGAAACCGGCGTCTTTGGATCCCGTCCCTCGCGCCGCACCGGCAAGAAGGCCTCCCTCAAAGATCTCCGCGCCATCCCCTGGGTCTTCTCCTGGACACAAGCCCGATTCTACCTGCCGGGCTGGTATGGGGTTGGCTCCGGTCTTGAGGCCATCGGGGAGGACGCTTACCAGAACATCAAGGACAATCTACCCAGGTTCGATTTCCTCCGCTACGTCTTCACCAATATCGAATCCTCCCTCGCTTCGGCAAACCCCGGAACGATGAAGCAATATTCCGCGCTCTGTCCGGACGAAGCGCTCCGCGAAAAAATTCTCGGCCAAATTCTCGCGGAGTACGACAAAACCCGGAGATTGGTGCACGATCTTTTTGGAAAGGAATTCGATGCCCGCCGCCCCCGTATGGAGAAAACCCTCGCCGTTCGCGAAGTCCCCCTCAAGGTTCTCCATGACCAACAAGTGGAACTCCTCAAACGCTGGCGCGACGCCGGCAGCCCCATCGAAGCGGAGGATGGTCGGTTTCATCGCGATTTCCTGGCCCTCCAGCTGACCATTAACGCGATTTCATCAGGCCTCCGCGAAACCGGCTAATCAATCCCGGATAACCTTGAACAAAGAATAGGTTCCATCGGCATTGACGGTCCCGAGGTGGCTGCCGTCCGGTGAAAAAGAGAGCTGCAGACAACCGTGTTGATTATCCAGGGTCTGCAGGATCTCAACCCCTTCCGACTCGTGATCGACTTCGCCAACCAGGATCCGGGAGGCTCCTCGTCCGCCTAATTTGCCAACCCAAAACTCGCCAAGCGGATCAGTTGCCAGCACCCCAAGATCGTCCTTGAGAGAGGCAACTTTTTTGAAGGCATTTTGAGCAAGACTTCCCCGGATGGCATCTCGGACCCCGACAAGGCGAAGTTTCACTTCCGGGTCTTCAGTCTCCACCCCCTCAACAATGGGAATGACCGGCTTTCCAAATCCTGCGAGCGCCTCCATCGCTTCCTGCCTCTTCAAAAATTGATCGTCGGCAAGCTGATTGACCCACTTGAAAACCATTTCCTTATCGACTTTTTCCTCGACCTGAATCTTGGGGAGAATTCGCCCGAGAACCTCATTTGTGTCCGTTGACAGCACAAGTGAACGACCATGGTCCAGATAAGCGATTCCTCTGGGTCGCTTGTTCACAAGCTTAAACATTGCTTGCTCTTCTCCGCCGGCCACCGACCAGGTTCTGACGGACCGATCGGACGAAAGCGTCACCAACTGCTCCCCGTCTTTCGACAAGGCCAATGCCACAACCTCATCCGTGTGTCCTTTAAAACTCCGGAGCCTTTTCCCACCTTCGATTGCCCAGAGAGTGACCTGCTTGTTCTCGCCACCTGCGATCAATCGCTTTCCATAAGGAAGGAAAGCCAGACCATTGATACTCCCCTTGTCAGACATCAATCCGACCACCTCAAACTCCTTGGTGTCGCGAACCTTAATCCGGCCGCGCTCACCGCCAACCGCAATGAACTCCCCATCGTTCGACAGCGCCATCGCGGTCACGGCCTGGTTCTCGGTGAATTTACGATTGGCCTCGGGGTTTTCCCGATCCAAAACCTGCCACGAGGAACCATCGGAAACATAAACACGGGAACCGCCGGGACCGACCGCAACGTGATCATAATTATAATACTCCTCGGGATAGCCCAATCCGGGTTCGACCCGCTCACCGGTCTCGACGTTGTGAATATGTAAAATGGAGTCACCTCCCGAGATGATAAACTTGCTATCGTTGGTGAAAGTAATTGGCGTGTGGGAGTTGTCGGCGGTCTTAATCTTTCTGACCACCTTTCCGGTTTTGGGATGAAAGAGGTAGAGATTTCTGTCATCCGAAGTGGAGGCAATCAGTGAATTATCCGGGGCCCACGCCACGACTTCGCCTTCCTCACCCAGCTTTGTCTTCCAGACTTCCTCAAGAGTGACCGAGTCAAAGACCCGTGCGTAGCCACCATCACAAACCGCCACGAATTGCTTTTTATCAGGAGACGGAGTTAGGGTGAAGATGTCACCGTAGGCGGGCTTGTCCGTGATGGTCTTGAGGCACTTCCCTGTTTCAAGATCCCACTGCTTAATACTCTCATCTTCCGACCCGGTAATGAGCGTCTTGCCGTCATTCACCACGATCGCGGTATAAACGTCCTTGGTATGGCCGGAAAAGGTTCTCAGCTTTTTGCCCGTGCCTGTCTCCCACAAGACTGCCTTATTGTTCCCATCCGTCCCAACAAAAGTCTTTTCATCCGGAAGAACGGCGAGGCGATAGGCCGTTCCGGAGTGCTGGTATTTCTGCAGAACCTTGCCGGTTGCCACTTCAAATCGGAAAATATTCTTCGAGCTGCTGGCTGCGAGAAATTCCTTCCCCTTATTCAGAAATCGAATCCCCCACATGTCGCCACAACCCGGTGCGGTATATCGGCGCACCAATTTTCCCGATTTGATCTCCCAGAGGCGCACGCATTCGTCACGAGAAGAACTCAGGACATGAATGCCATCGGGATGGCAGACAATCTCAGAGACAGATCCGGCATGCTGGAAGGAAGCAACTCCGGAGGTCTCCACCTCTTCCAGACTAATCGCTCCCAGCCAAGGAGAACCGAGCAACAAGAAGCAAACACACATAAAGACCTGCATGCTTTCCAAATACCGTTTATTGCCCCGTTGAACCAGCATTCATTGCCAATTTGGCAACCCCGCCAAGCTTGCACTCGACATCAATCCCCGTCATTCTTCCCCCCCATGAGACGCTTAGCTTCATTTCTCATTTCTTTGAGTTTGCCCCTCGCCTCGGCAGAAGTCCCCGCCGATGAGCATTTTAGAGTGGACACGATTGCCGGTGGTTTTGTCGACGCCATGGAGATCGCGGTCACTCCGGGAGGGCTCGTTTTTGTCATCGAGCGCACCGGAGCGGTCAAATTAATCAACCCCAAAACCAGCGGGGTGAAGGTGGTCGCAATGATCCCGGTCGAGGTGAGAAAGAAAGAATTTGCGAGGGAATGCGGACTTCTTGGGATTACCCTCGACCCCAACTATGCTCAAAACAAGTGGGTCTATCTTTACTACTCGGTCAAAGAGAATCCCGTCCACCGTCTCGCCCGATTTACCCACGCAGGGGGGCAGCTTGGTGATGAGAGAACCTTGCTTGAAGTCCCGCACGATCGCGAAAACGCCACCTGCCACGAAGGCGGCTCCCTCGCCTTTGGCCCCGATGGCTGCCTCTACCTCTCCACCGGTGACAATACCTGTCCGTTCAAATCAAATGGCTCCGCTCCCATCGACGAGGGACATGACCGCAAGTGGTATGACGCCCAGCGCACCGCCGCCAACACCAACGACCTTCGCGGGAAGATCCTCCGCATTAAACCATCGGCTAATGGCAGCTACACCATTCCCGAAGGAAACCTTTTCCCGAAAGGAACCGCGAAAACCCGTCCCGAAATTTATGTCATGGGTTGCCGCAATCCCTACCGGATCTCCATCGACCAAAAGAGCAACTACCTCTACTGGGGAAAAGTGGGACCCGATGCCGGCCGGGACTCGGATCGTGGCCCGCGCGGTTATGATGAAATCAACCAAGCCCGCAAGCCCGGCAACTTCGGCTGGCCCTACTTCAGCGCCGATAACAAACCCTATGCCGACTACGACTTTGTGACTAAAAAGACCGGTGCAAAGTTCAACCCCGGGAAGCCGGTCAACACCTCGGTCAACAACACGGGCCTCACCGAACTGCCCCCCGCCCAGCCTGCTTTTTGGCACTACCCCAGAGCCTCTGCCTGCGCCGGACCGGTTTTTCACGCCGACCTGTTCCCGGAAAACCAGGGAGGCCTTCCTCCACAACTCGACGGATGCCTCATTGCCTACGACTGGACCACCACCCGCATTCGCTTGATCAAACTCGATGACAAAGGAGACATCGAATGGAATAAGCCATGGCTCGGAAAATATCGCTTCGTGCACCCCGGAGACATGGCCATGGGGCCCAAAGGCGAGCTCTTCATTCTCGAATACGGTTCCGCCTGGTACGATGGCAAGGATGGTAAACTCAAGCGGGTCACTTACTCCGAGACCCCGCAGGTCATTCCCATCACACCCAACGACCCGCGAATGAAAGGACTCCCCGGGGACCATCCGGGCACCAAACTCATCGCCGAGACCACCTGCCTGGCCTGTCACAACACCACTCAAAAATCAATTGGCCCCACTTACCGTGATGTCGCCAAAAAATACGCCGGGGATTCGCAAGCCATTGAGATGCTGGCAAACAAGGTTATCAAGGGCGGTGTCGGAATCTGGGGCGAGCAACCCATGCCTCCCCACCCCCAGCACAATATTGAAGAAACCCGACAGATGGTGGAAGCCATTCTCAAAGTCCGGAAAAAGTGACCATCATTCACCAGGACGATCACATTGTTGTCGTCGATAAACCAAGCGGTTTACTCTCGGTGCCCGGACGCGGACCTGAGAAAATTGACTCGGTCGCTCATCGCATTCGCAGCAGCATTCCGGAGTGCATTGACCAACCCGCAGTCCATCGACTCGATATGGACACGTCGGGACTACTCGTCCTGGCCCTCAACAAGGAGGCTCACCGAAACCTTTCGAAGCAATTTCAAGACAGACTCACCGGGAAGGAATACTTTGCCCTGCTCGACGGAAATCTCGCGGAGGACCTCGGCAAAAGTGGTACGATCACCCTACCCTTCCGTCTCGATATCGACAACCGCCCATACCAAATTTATGACGAGATTCATGGAAAAATGGGCACCACCCATTGGCGCCGTATCTCCGTTGAGAATGGAATCACGCGAATGCATTTTCAGCCGGTTACCGGCAGAACCCATCAACTCCGGGTCCACTCGGCCCACCCGAAAGGTCTGGGTCTTCCCATTCTCGACGATCCCCTTTACGGCAACGGCGCCGACCCCGGAAAAATGAAACTCCATGCCGCAAAACTCTCCTTCGATCATCCCTTCACCGGCGAGAGACTGACCTTCACCTCACCAGCCCCTTTTTAAACCGATGCCCTTCGAACTCCACCCACGCCTCAGCAAGAGCTGCCACCTGATTGGAAAATCCGGAGGCTGCCAGATCCTCCTGAAGGACAATGCCGCTTTCCCCTGGATCCTCATCGTTCCAGAAGTAGACGAAGGAATCGAGGACCTCCATCAACTTTCCGCGGCCCAATTCACCGAAGTGGTCTTTCTCATCCGCCAGGTTTCCGGGTTCATGAGCGACTACTTCCAGCCGGAAAAACTCAACGTGGCCTGCATCGGGAATCAAGTCCGCCAGATGCATATCCACCTCGTGGGCCGGTCAAGTGATGATCCGGCCTGGCCGGAAACCGTTTGGGCTTCGGAAATCAAGCCGAAATACGACAAGGATGAGATCATCGAGATTTGCGTCCGGGCCCGAATCGACCTCGACCTTAGTGAACCAACCTGAGGAATTTTTTCTCAGCCTTGTTGGCAACCATCGCAAAAATCTGGTCACCTGCCTCAAGAACCGCATCGGCCCCTGGGACAATCGCTTGCAAGCCCTTGAGCAAGCCAACCAGGACACATCCATCAGGCCACTTGAGATCAGCCACTGTTTTTCCATCCGCCTTTGCCCCCTTTGCGACATGGGTCTGCAGAACGATGCCATTTCCAAGTTTTCGAACGATATGAAATTTGTCGGTCGTGATGTAGCGTGAAATTTCTTTTCGCGAAGCCTCCCGCGGACTCACCGCCGCAACCACGCCGAAGTGGCGGCCGGACGAACTGATCGCCTTCGCGTAGTCGGCCCGGTGAATCAAGGTGAGGCAATTCTGCGCGCCAAGATTATGGGCCTGCAAACAAGTCATGACATTGTCCTCGTCACTGCTGCTGGTCGCGACAAAAAAGTCGGCCTCTCCCACCTGCTCCTCCTCCAACTCTGCAACGGAAGTCGCATCCGCGTTGATCACCGTCGTGTTCGAAAGGCGGTCGGTGAGCTCCTGGGCAAGTTCGGGATCGCGCTCAAAAATGCGGACGCGGCAATTCCAGCTCTCCAACATTTGCGCGAGCGAAAACCCATATTCGCCTCCGCCAAAAATGACCACACGCGGACCATCCTTCAAATGAATCTCTTTTTGCAACCGCCCCACAAGCTGTCGAAGTTTATGGGGCGCTCCAAACACCGTTACGATATCACCCCCTTGCAATACCGTATCAGCATTGGCAACCTCGTGGGAACCATCCCGACTCACGAGAGCCACACGCGTATTGGCCGGGAACTTGAGAGACTTCAGCGGTTCACCAATCGCATCGCTCTTGTTACTCACCCGCACCTGTTGAAGCTCGATCCTTCCGCGCGCAATCTCCTCAACCACCAATGAATCAGGATTTCGGATAAATTTTGCCAGCTCAATCGCGGCCAGCCTCTCGGAACTAAAGATGTGATCGATGCCAAAGTGCCCCCGAAAATCAAACAACCACTCTTCACGCTGCAGTCCCGGATGAACCCGACTGATCACGCGCTCCACCCCCATCGACTTCACCATCGATGCACTCATTAAATTGACCGAATTCTCACTCGTGAGCGCCAGGAACAATTCGCAGTCACCGATATTGGCCTCAGCGAGCGTATTCACACTCGAGCCATCACCAACGACGACCTTGCCCTCGATCTCGCTCTGGAGTTCGGCGGCATGAACCGCATCGCTTTCGATCACCGAAACGGCGTGCTCTTGGCGCGACAATTCAATGGCAAGGTGACGACCAATCTCTCCGGCTCCAACAATGATAATGTTCATGGATCAATGATTATGAGCGAAAGTCCTGATATGCGGAAATAATTCGCCCGACAACAGGATGACGGACGACATCACTTGTGTCGAAGTGATTAAAGGCCACTCCATCGACCCCCTTGAGCGCCTTCTCGGCTTCGAGCAAGCCGGAAATCCCCTCATCCTTCAAATCAATCTGCGAGGCATCTCCCGTAATGACACATCGCGAGCCTTCCCCCAGCCGGGTCAAGGCCATGAACATCTGCTCTCGCGTGGTGTTCTGCGCCTCATCGAGAATGACAAACGAACGCGAAAGGGTCCGTCCACGCATGTAGGCCAACGGGGCAATTTCTATGCTCCCATCCTCCAAACGCTTTGCTCCCTCTTCGAAGCCCAGCATGTCATCGATGGCATCATAAAGAGGCCGCAAATACGGAGCCACCTTGTCCCTCATGTCTCCCGGCAAAAATCCAAGCGCCTCTCCCGCCTCCACCGCGGGACGAGTCAAAATCAATCGGCTGATCTCTTTCTTACGAAGAAGATCGAGCGCCATCGCCACCGCCAAATACGTCTTACCCGTGCCGGCTGGCCCAAGGCCAAAAACCACATCATTTGACGCCATGGCATTGAGATATTCCAGCTGATGCGGAGTACGGGCAGCGACCGGCTTGCGCCCACGGGCACCCATCAACTGAACCCTCGAGAGAGCCGAAACTCCCTCGTCACCCCGCGCCACCAAATCGACCGCAGTTCGAAAATCCCGGGGCGTCACTTCGCCGCCATTGCGCCTCGCCTCCTCCAAATCAGCAAAGACCTCCTGAACCAATTCGCAGCCTTCTTCCGGACCACGGGCCACCAGCCAACCGTCCCGGGTCACAATCCGGACCTGGGCCTTCCCTTCGAGATACCGAAGCTCTTTCTCCTCGTGTCCAAAAAGCGACTGCAAAAAATGCGCGCTTTCATACTCGAGTTTGATCTGGTGTTCCTCCGCCACGCGACAGGAACTAGCCTGTATTTGTCATTTAAGCCAAGAATTTTTGGCTCCCCGCAAGGTGTGCATGACGGATTCCTCTGAATTTGAGAGACATCCCCCTCGCTGAGAGGTTTGGAAGAGGCTGTTGAAAGCTCGAAATTTCCAAGCTTTGGATCAGTTCGATATAGCTGGCAGAAAAATCGCTCCTCATTCCCGCATCACGAAAAACCCTCCTGTTCCTCCCACGTGTTTTGGAATTCGTTCCCGTTTTCGATCCATCGATAGCTGATAGCGCGCTGTCATCGTTTTCACGAATACCTCACCTCCAATCGCCACCCCGTTTGAAAACGCGGAGACCCGTTTCCTCAGTGCAAGCGATGGCGAAATCTCCCCTTTCTCTTCAATCACCTTCCCGCGTGCCTCTGGCGAAACACCCCGCCGCTTTCGCTTGCCCGCACCGAGGGACTTTGATTTTGGCTCCACCGCCAAACCTTCGTCGAAAAGGAATAAACGATATCGCGGCAATGCGCAGCCCTCCCAGGAATCCTGGGGCAGATTGAGAGCCTTGCAGAGACCGCGTCGCGCCCGTCGACTTCCTCCCGAGGCTTCCCCGTAACCACTCCAGTCATAAAGCGCCGGATCCTCCACGATTCCCGCTCTCACCGGATTGAGATCGATGTAAGCTGCCATCGTCGCCAAGGCAGCTTCTCCATCCACGCAAACGCATTTGAAACGATCCATCCACAGTGTTCCCCGTCGACCATTCTGCTTGTTAAACCAACGACTGAAACGCTCCTTCAGCTCTTTGACAAAGAGGCTGACATCACAGAAGCGCCGTTTGAAGCGCTCAAGTAGCAACAATGCCGCATCCTCTAAACCACGATCCCGGAGACTTTTGAGTTCGTTCTCCAACTGCCTGAGAAACGCCTTCGAATAAACGGTCGAAAGATGAGCAAGAAGCCTACGTTCTCCTGCGTCTGCGGCTTCGTTGTCCTTCGAGTCAAAGCGACGAAGCCACTTTGAGCGATCCGGAACTTTGAGAAGGATGTGAAAGTGGTTATCCATCACCACATAAGTGAAAATCTCCACCCCGGCGAATCGCGCCATCCGACGCATCATCCTCTGAAATGCTTCCTTTTCCGTGGGGCCAAAGAGAAACTCACCGTTCACCGTCCGCGACATCACATGGTAGCAGGCCGAGCCCTCCTCAGGCTTGATCCGCCGTCGGCTCGCAAAGCCCTTTGGTCGATGAATCTGCCCCAGATATTTTCCCGTTTTCATCTCCGCAAGCTCGAGAGGAGACCACTCTCTCTTAGGGCTGGAAGCTTTGTTCTGCGGGGATTGGAGATTCATGCGAGCACCCTAAAAAGCCAAACGGATCTTGTCGATATTTTTTGTATGCCTGGCATATTTTTCCAGAGAAAATCCGCACACCAAAAATACGACCCAAGAGGTCATAAAACTCGATCAAAGCGTGGAAATCCGGCCGAAATCACCCGATGTCAGCTTGGCAACGGGACCCGATATCAAAGTGGTGCGCAACAACAAGAATCAAAATGAAACTACTTGGCCAGCCAGCTCTTTAGACAACCTTTGACTCAATGCCTTATAGTAAAAAGCATTCACCCCAGAACCATCATGATAATAGTTTCCTCTGAGATAAAAAACATCATTAACATGAAAAGAAATAATCCGATTACATGTTCCATCTGAGAAGATAAAAAGCATCTCAAAAATGTTTTTCGGCAGATTCAATTCTTTATCTAGCAGCCTTTTTTCTGATATTTCTTTGTCCAAGAAAGATAGAATTTTCTTATCCTCGATAATAGCGATCTTCTTCTCCGAAATCGGGCTTATCCTCGGAAATTTTCCCCCATTGACCTGGAATGGATCGGATAAATTTGCATTATCGATAACCGGAAGAATATAAAGCCAAATAATCTCTTTGTCTTTGACCGCGCTGAACAAAGTCAGGAGAGGGTCGTCTAGTTTCTTTTCCTTGGCCTCAAGGATGGCGAAAAAAGCGACGAAAATGAATATTATCCGATACATGTTAACAGGTTTTATTTGTTCGTTTTTGCGTCTTCCTCAAATCTTTCCGTCAACACTTTCAACGCGACTTTTGGCAAAATCTCCCCCTTCTGAGGATGGTCCAATCGCGGCACCTTAATCGGCTTAAGATCTACATTCAGCTTCTTTGCTTTCTCTGTTTCCGCAGGGGGACAAACTTTCCCCCAATGACAACAAACTATTCTAATTTTCAGGCTTTCCTTACGATCGCCGAGATTATTCTTATTCACAATGTCGCCGATAGGAGCTTCTTTTGGGGCTTCACCCCCCTCTAGATAATACTCTAATGTCGCTTCATAATCGTCGTGTTTATGCTCACCCTTCATATATTTTCCTGCCACAAGATGACCATGAGTATAGAAAATTAATTCAGTGCATTGTTCATCTTTCATTGCGTTTACGATGTCTCCAGCGTGCGCATTTTCAATCACCTTGTGGCCAGCCTTCTTAGCCGCTTCCACCATCTCTCCATATTCTTCAAAACCCTTGTTAGTCTTCCCCGTTGCACTGTGCTCCGAATCAACTTTCACGAGAGGCCTCACTTGATCTTTTGAAATTGGAATCAAAACTGAAGTGCAACGTTTGAGGTTGGCAATAGGCCAGGGCCTGAGAGACGCTCTGGTTCGATCGCCAAACCAAACTCAAAGTGAATCAATACAAGCACCTGACCCGTCAAGATA
>JAUIGV010000035.1 GCA_030432565.1 Verrucomicrobiia bacterium
CCGGAGATCGTTTGGTTTTTCCCGAGGGGACCGGGATCCCCGGCGTGGTGCGCTCGTTGGTTGAAGCGGGCGCAGATGTCAGTGAGGTGACGCCGGTGAGGCGCTCGCTTGAGGATGTTTATTTGGAGCACAGTAGTTTGAGCAAGCCATGATGTTTTTTCGGCAGTTGAGAGGCGAGCTGAAGAAGCTCTTTGCCCGCAAGCGAACCTACATTGGTTACGTTGTCTTTCTGGTTTTTGAAGCCTTGTTGCTTTCCCTTTGGGTCTATGTCGGGCGTGAGCAATTCGAGGATTTGGCAAAAAGAAATTTCATTCCGGTGGAGCTTCTCTCGTCATCTCTGACCGCGACTTACTGGATCATGGGATTCAGTATGTTTCTGCTAGGCTCAATCTATTTTGCGTTGGTTGCCGGGGATATTGTGGCCAAAGAGACGGAGGACGGGAATTTGCGAATGGTGTTGTCCCGGCCGGTCTCCCGCTTGCGGATTCTGGTTCTCAAGTATTGCGCCGTGATCATTTATACCGTGACCTTCGTGATCTTTGTGGGAGTGACCGGTTACGGGATGGCCTTGTTCGCGATGGGGAGTGAAGGGGGACTCTTTGTGTGGAACCCGGAAATGTATATTCTCGCGGTTTACCCGGACCGTGACGAGGCGTTTCAACGGCTCTTTATCGGGGCCTGTTTCATGGGGTTGAGCATGTGTGTCGTGACCTCCCTGGGCTTTTTCTTTTCTTGTCTGAAAATCAAGCCCGCAGCGGCCTCCGTGATGGCCTTGAGCGTGTTCTTTATCGATTTTGTTTTGCAGAACATCCCTTTTCTTGCGAACCATAAGGATGTTTTTATCACCTTTCGGATGGCGAATTGGATCTACGTTCTTCAGGAGAATATTCCGTGGGAACGGATCGTGGAAAGTTATTCAATTTTGGTGGGGCTGTGCGTGAGCCTTTTCATTTTAGGGTGGATGGTGTTTCAGTCGCGCGACTTTAAAACCTAGGGACGATGCTTTTTGAAAAACTCAAGGTTTGGCGGGATAATGAGTCAAGGTCCGGACCAGAGAATATGGCGGTTGACGAGTGGCTCATGAAATCGGTGGGCGACACCGCCGTCTTGCGTCTTTATTCGTGGATGGGTGATTGGGTGAGCCTGGGATATTTTCAGAGCCTCACGGACGCCCGGAAGATTTTTGGAGAAGGGCCTGAATACGTCAGGCGTTGGACCGGAGGAGGGATCGTGGATCACCGGAATGACTTGACTTACACTCTTGTGATTCCGAGGTCGCACGAACTGGCGGGGAAACGTGGGAATGAGAGCTACTGTGCCATTCATCGAGAGATTGCCCGTTGCCTGGGCGAAGGGGGAATTGGCTGCGATTTGACCCCGGATGATTCGACAAGTGATTCAGCGGCGTGCTTTGAGAAGCCGGTTGCATGGGATCTGCTGGGAGACGATGGCCGTAAACTGGCTGGTGCCGGACAGCGACGCTCGCGCTGGGGAGTTCTGCATCAGGGAAGTGTCATGGCCAGGAAAGGGGCTTTGGATGAGCTGCCGAACTTCCTATCAGGGGATTACGAGGCGTTTGTCCCACATGATCGGGAGGTTTGGACGGAGCTGATCCCAAAGTTTGCTTCGGCTCACTGGTTGGAGCGTGTTTCCTGATGGGCTAAGGGGTTGTTTTTTCGTTTTCTTGGGGCGAGACTGTTCTTGTTCCAATGAATGGTTTGATGTCCCGACGCGATCTCGTCTTTGCCCTGCTGATAGCGGCATGGGCGCACATCGGACTGTTTTTTATTTTCGTCGTTTTGATGGCCTCGAACTTGTTTTCGGCGCGAATTGACTACGATAAAAAGGAACCTAGGCCGGAGCCTTCCCCCATTAGAATGCAGATGGTTTACGAGGAACCTGTCGGAGCCCCTGCAGTTCCGGTTGAGCCGGTGCTGCCGGATGAAGTCGAAGAGGAAAAACAGCCTCCGGCTTTTGTGCAAACCAACGAGTCCCAGGAGTCAGAGGAACCACCTGAAGAAACGGATTTGATCGGTGAGCGTGATACGACCGCGACCAGCGACAAAGGAGCGGTTGCCGGGGCCGAGGACATGGCGGCACTTTCCGGAGAGGAAGAGAAAAAGAGCGATCCCAAGACCTTCGACTCGGACTTTGCCGAAGGGGACGCGGTGGGCGGAAATACCGGAATGAAAGATGCGGTGGATGTTGGCAAGGGGGATGATCAGATCAATCAAGAAGTCGCCAAGACGACCGGCGATGCCGAGCCTCTGGTGAAGGACCCCGCGCCCGAGCCAATCGAGGACATGACTCCTCCTTTGCCGAAAGATGATCTGACTTCGATTGAGGATGCATTGGCGATGTTGGAGGAAGAAGTTGGTGACGGACTAAAAAAAGAGCAGATCAAGCCTGAGACCGAG
Source organism: Verrucomicrobiia bacterium (assembly GCA_030432565.1). Lineage (GTDB taxonomy): Bacteria > Verrucomicrobiota > Verrucomicrobiia > Verrucomicrobiales > Akkermansiaceae > SW10. The sequence continues at coordinate 2,418 of JAUIGV010000035.1, forward strand.
AAGGTTGAGGAGACCATGCCGGAGCGGCCCACCAGGGATCAGCGGGAAGCGGCCGAGCAGGACGGTGGCTTTGCTCCTCGCTCACGCAAAACCCGCGTTGCCGGGGTGATCAGTGCGAATGGCAAGGGATCGCTCGATGTCGCCAATACTGCGATTGGTCGATACCAGGGAGCTATCTTCAAGAAACTCGAGACGGCGTGGCAGATGGAAAACATCAGGAACCGTTCTCTTCTCGCTCCGGGGAACGTGACTCTCTATTTCGTGGTTAATAAGGATGGCAAGGTTTCCCGCCAGAAGCAGATGGCGATGGTGGGGGCATCCGGCACGCAGTGGGGAATGATCCTGCGGTCGCTGAGTGTGATCAACATCCCAAAGATGCCCAAAGATGTTGTCAGAGAACTAGAAGGCGACCCCTTGGAGATCATTGTCACTTTCAATTATCATTAAGTAAAAATATGGAATTTTCCGAAGCACTCGAAACGACCTGGAATTTTTTTAGAGGAGGGGGGTTCTTTATGATCCTGCTGGGAATTTGTTCTCTGGTTGGGTTGACCGTCATCTTATTGAAGTCGATCAGCCTGAAGCGCTCGCGAATTGTCCCCGATGAACTGGGCCGCGAGGTTGAGCGGTTTGCGGAGCATCTGGAAGCCGGGACGCTCGGGAGCTTACAAAACGAATTTGCTCGTGAGGAGAACTCGCTTTCCCGCCTCTGTTCGGTGGCTCTCGGTAATGTGGGGAAAACCCAGGGTGAGGTGCAGGAAGCCGTGCAGTCGTCTGCCCGCGAGGAAATCGTTCGCATGAATGCAGGGATGTCGGTTCTCGATGTCATCATCACGATTTCTCCTCTTCTTGGGTTGCTGGGAACCGCCAGCGGGTTGGTGACGGCCTTCTCCGATTTGGAAGATAACGAACGCATCCGTGCCGGGATTGCGACTGCCCTCAGCACGACGATCGTAGGTATTGCCATCACCGTTCCGGCAGTGATCGCGCAGGGGGTGTTTAGCCGTAAGATCGAACTGTTCTCCGCCCGGCTCGAAGTTTTGCTCGGACGGGTGGTTTCGGCCTGTCACCAACACGTTTTTTTCCGCGATAAATCGTAAAAACTCCTCGAGTGGAATTTCATCGCACAGCCCGGAAACCGGCCACGGTCTCGATCGTTCCCCTGATCGATATTTTGGTGACCCTCTTGTTCTTCTTCATCGTGACAATGAAGGACCCGGATGACTTTGAGAGAAAAAAGCTCAAGCCGGAGATTCAGGTTTCACTGCCATCGGCTCATTCAATGAAGGTGACCACGACCAAGCAAACCCGGTCAACCCTGTCGCTGGGGAAAGATGGCCGGGCCGAACTTGATGGGACACCGGTTGTTCCGGGCTTGCTTAAGGAATACCTCATTGCCAATCTTAAGGAGAGGGCCGGCTTGAAGCTCGCTCTCCGGGTGGACAAGGACTGCCCGTTTCAGGCAATTTTGCGCGCCCACAGCGCGGCCATTGATGCCGGTTATTCCGAAAAAGAAATTTACTATCTGGTCGACAAGCCTCAGTCAGAAATCCCTTCATCCACTTCCGAAAATCCCTGATCATGATTCTTGAAATTACCCAATACGGAAATCCGGTTCTCCGCAAAAAATGCCGGAAAGTCACCGAAGTGACCGACGAGCTCAAGCAGTTTGGAGAGGACATGATCGAAACTATGGTTCACGCGCAAGGTGTCGGGCTTGCCGCGCCCCAAGTCGATCGCGATATTCAAATGGCGGTGGTGGATGTATCCCACGATCCGGAGTGTATTACCTTTTTGAAAGTCGATGGTGAGGAGACTCCTCTCGATGATCTGATGCCCTTGGTCTTCATCAACCCATCACTTGAGTTTGGGAGTGAGAAAGAGTCGGCTACGGAAGGTTGCTTGAGTATCGAGGGGATCAATGCCGAGGTTCGGCGGCCCGCGCAGGTCAAGGCGACTCTCGAATTGCTCGATGGTCGCAAAATCCTGGTGGAGACCGATGGCTTGTTGTCCCGTGCCATTCAGCACGAAACTGATCACTTGAACGGAGTTCTTTTTGTGGACCGGTTGCCGACTGCAACCAAGCTTTCGATTAAAAGGAAGCTTAAGCGTTTGGCTGTTTAATAAAATCTGTAATCTCCCCGAAATCCATGAAGCCTGATCCTTCCAATCCCTTCTTAAGAGCGCAAAGTGACTCTTCCGGGCAGCCGGAGAATCCCTTTGAGCAAGCCGCCAGGCAGGCGCAGGCGCCCTCGCCATTCCAGTCGGAAGAGCCGAACAATACACCCCCGATCAAACTGCCTGAACGGCGTGATCAAGACGAGGATACGCCCTCGCCGTTTTCAATCGATGTCGACCCCTCACCCGAGGCAGGAGAGCCTTCCCCAATTCGCTTGTCGGAACCAGTGGAGGGATTTGCGACTCCGGTCAGAGAGGCAGACATTCCCAAGCCTCCTCGTGAGGTTCTTGAAGTGGTGGAAGAGAATCCTTTTGTGATGCCTGCGCCATTCGAGCAACCCAAGTCGCTGGCTGAAGCTGAAGTTTCGGTCCCGTCGAATCCGGCTCCCGACTCCCGGCCGGTTGATGAGCGGCAGCTGGTATTGCGGGCAATTTTTGGGGTGGCACACAACTTGGATCGCAATGAGATTCTAAAAAAAGCATCGTCTCTTCCCGGAATAATCAGTGTGCAAGCGCTGGGGCGGGCCGAGTGTGCGGCGCTGGGTGTTTTGCTCGACGGCATTAAACGCTTGGATCAAGGTGCTGATTTGAAACTTGTTTCGAGTCAGGGTTCTGTCGAGTTAATCAAGGACGGAGCCACGACCCTGTTTGTTCTTCATGAAGGCGTCTATCGTCCGGGGGTTCGTGAAATTCTAACGATCGTTGCGCGGGAATTGTCTCAAGTGGATTGAGTTTCTCCGTGCGCCATTGACGGCTAAAAACACCAGGGTATGTCAGAATGGAAGATTCGGATTGATGTGGGTGGGACATTCACAGACGGGTGGGCTTTGACTCCGGCGGGGTCTCAAATTAGGTGCAAGGTTCTTTCTTCCGGGGTTCTTCGTACGTCGGTTATTGCAATTGAGGACGGGTGGTTGGTGTGCGATCGGCCGCTGTCGCATCACGACCGTGGGCTTGAAGGGTTCTCGGTTGATGGTTCTGTGATTACCGATTCCATCCCGAAGCGGGGAAGGGTTAAAGTCGCAGGGCAATTCCGGTTGGGCCAGATCATTGAGCTGGCTTCGGGCGAGGATGCGCCTGTTGTCGCGGCGCGTGTATTGACTGGCACTGCGCCGGGCGGGCGATTTCCCAAGTGTGATTTACGGGTTGCGACGACCCGGGGAACCAATGCCCTGCTGGAAGGAAAAGGCACCCCGGTCGATCTATACACCTCGAAGGGTTTCGAGTCCTTGTTGGAGGTCCGGGATCAACGTCGGCCTGACTTGTTTGAACTTTCGCCCGGCCTTTCGGTTCCGGTGACGAATCGGGTGATCGGGGTGGGCGGCCGGTTGGATCGGCAGGGGAATGAGTTGGAGCCTCTTGATGAATCGGCGCTTGCTGATCACGGGGAGGCGCAAGCGGTGGCCGTTGCCATGATTCATGCGGATGTGGCTTCGGCACATGAAGAACGGGTGGCCGGGATTTTGCGCTCGGTGACGGGTGCCGAGGTGAGTGTGTCTCATGAGATTGCGCCCATGATTCGACTGTGGCCGAGAATGGAGACGACGGTTGCCAATGCCTATCTGACTCCGGTGATGGGAAGTTTCCTGAGTTCTCTTGAGGATGCCCTGCCCGGGGTTCCCCTTTCGTTGATGACGAGTGCTGGGCAGTTGAAAACCGCGAAGGCATTCCGTCCGGTGGATAGTTTGTTGAGTGGTCCGGCAGGCGGGATTGCCGGCGCTGCTGCGCTGGCCCGTGCTTGTGATTTGGAGCAGGTTCTGACCTTTGATATGGGCGGGACCAGCACTGATGTGGCCCGGATTGCGGGTGAGCCGGGATATCGCTATGAGCAGGAGGTTGGCCCGGTTAAGGTCTTGGCCCCGGCAGTGAAGATCGAGACGGTGGCTGCCGGAGGAGGTTCCATTTGCCAATGGAGAAATGGAGGGCTGGAAGTGGGGCCGGAAAGTGCCGGGAGCTCGCCGGGACCGGCTTGTTACGGATGCGGTGGTCCGCTCACTGTGACCGATGTGAATTTGCTCCTGGGGTTCATGGATGAATCGCGAGCGGATATTCCACTGGACCGGGAGGCTGCAAAAGGGAAGCTGGATGAACTGGTTCGGGAGATTGGAGGGGAAGTGGACCGTGGTGAACTTTTGGCAGGGCTTCGAAAGATTGCCATTGGGCATATGGCGGAGGCCTTACGTCAGGTTTCGACTCGTGACGGGTATGATTGCCGGGATCACGCCCTTGTTGCTTTCGGTGGCGCCGGCTCCCAACACGCGTGTGCCCTGGCCAAGGAACTTGGAATAAAGACAATTTTAATTCCGGCTGATGCAGGATTGCTGAGTGCATGGGGATTGCATCAGGCTGCCGACAGGGAAATCAAAGTACGACAGATCCTAAAATTATTGGATGATTCGGTTGCCGGGGAGGTGGATCAGTTGCGGGAAGGCCGGGGAGTTCACCGGAGCTTGTTTGAGCTAAGGTTGAAAGGGCAGGATTCAAGTATCGAAGTTGAGGCGGGGCAGGAGGTTTCCGAGCCGGAATTGCGAGAAGCCTTTGAGACCAGGTATCGTGAGCTTTATGGCGATGCCCGCCCGGTTGGTCGAGAAATCGAATGGGTTGCTCTGCGATTGGAGTTGGTGGGAAAGTCTGCGGATTTGGATCCCGAGCGATTTGAGCGGGGTGATGTGGTGGATGAGTTGACTCTTGAGCAGGATGGTTTTTCCACTCTTCTTCTTGAGAAAGGGTGGCGGGTTTATCGGGGGACGCGAGGCTCTGTTCGGTTGGATTGGGAAGGTCGGGATGTGACTGGCGGAGGGATGCCCGCGGTCGTCGAAGCTGAACTTTATCGGCGTCGCTTCGAGGGTGTGGTTGAGGAGATGGGGGAGTTGTTGAGACGGACCGCGATATCAACGAATATCAAGGAGCGGCTTGATTATTCGTGTGCGCTTCTGGATGCCGGGGGGCGCCTCGTGGTGAACGCTCCGCATATTCCGGTTCACCTGGGGGCGCTGGGGCTTTGCGTGAGAAAGGTGTCTGCCGATCGAAGTTGGAAGGACGGTGATACCGTAGTGGTGAATCATCCGGCATTTGGTGGCTCACATTTGCCTGATGTCACCGTAATTAGCCCTGTTTTTTGCAATGAGCAATTGGTCGGATTTGTGGCCAATCGTGCCCATCATGCTGAAATTGGAGGGATTACTCCGGGTTCCATGCCTCCGGATGGGCGATGTCTGGCCGACGAGGGGATTGTAATTCCCCCCACTTCCATCGAGGCCATCGGGGATGATTTCTTCAAGCAATCCCGTTCTCCTGCAGACAATCTGGCCGATTTGAAAGCGCAGGTCGTGGCGAATCGACATGGAGCCACTGCATTCGCAAAGCTCGTTGATCAATCATCAATGGAGGTGGTTGAAGGACACATGAAGGGCCTGTATGACCGGACATCGAATCTCCTTGCCGGTGCATTGGCGGGATTTGAAGAAGTGTCGGCAGAGGACTCGCTTGATGATGGTTCGGTGATCCGCGTGAGGATATCGAAAAGTGAAAAGCTGCTGGTCGATTTTTCGGGTTCGGCTGGTGTTCATCCGGGCAATTTGAACGCCACGCCGGCGATTGTCAGGAGCGCGGTCTTGTATGCCCTGAGACTGTGGGTGAAAACGGATATTCCTTTGAATGAGGGACTCCTCGATCAGGTCCAAATTATCACCGAAACGGGTATTCTGAGTCCTCCGCTCACCAGTGATCCGGAGAAGTGTCCGGCGGTGGTGGGTGGAAACGTTGAAACCAGCCAGAGGATCGTCGATGTTCTTTTAGAGGCCCTTGGCTTACAAGCGAACGGGCAGGGGACGATGAATAATTTTCTCTTTGGAAACGAGGGCTTTGGCTTTTACGAGACGATTGGTGGTGGTGCCGGTGCCGGCCCGGGATGGCATGGCCGGAGCGGGTGCCACGTTCACATGAGCAATACCGCCATTACCGATGTGGAGATTCTTGAGGAGAGATTTCCTGTGCGGGTCCGCGAGTTTGGAATCCGGCGCGGTTCCGGTGGAAAAGGCAAGTGGCATGGCGGCGACGGCCTTGTGAGGGAAGTAGAGTTTCTGGAAGATACCACTGTTTCTCTGCTGACCCAGCGCCGTGTGATGGGGCCACGACCCAATGGCCTTCCCGGGCGCAACTTGCTGTGGCGTGATGGTCGGTGGCAGGAGTTGAAGGGTATTCAGAAGCTTATCGTGAAGCCCGGAGATCGGGTTCGCATTGAGACTCCCGGTGGCGGTGCGTGGTTGCAAGAGCCCAAGAGCCCGCTATAATGCTGCCAATGAGCGACCAAAAACCTCGAATTACGGCTTATTTGAAGACTTTTTGCGGCTGGAGCGAAGGCGTCCGCGCAATCATGCGAAAGTATGAATTGGAGTTTGATGAGAAGGATATCATCAAAAACCCTGCTTTTCGTTGGGAAATGGAGCAAAAAACCGGTCAGCCTCTCAGCCCTTGTGTGGAGGTGAACGGAGAAATGCTTCCGGATGTGAGCGGAGAGGAAGTTGAGGCATTTCTGCTCGAAAAAGGCCTCGTGGAGTCAAGCGAAGCGGAGCCTGACGCTCCGATCGATTCTTCCTGCTCACCCGAGCAACACGAGAAGCAGGTCCAGGCGGAAGCTGCGGCAAAAGGGGAGCCTGGAAAGATTGTTTTCCTGGACTGATCCGGTGCTGACAGCCGAGCCCTTTAATTTCAGCCTCCGGCGACTGATCTGAATCAGTTTCCGGAGGTTTTTTTGTCCGCAGTGGAATCGCGCTTGCTTTCAGGTGCCAAATTCCATTGATTCGTCCATGGCGGAACCATCTTTGGCCCTTTCTTTTGACGACGTCCTTTTGACGCCAGCTTTGAGCGATTTGCTCCCTTCCGAATCCGATGTGAGCACCGAGTTGTGCAAAGGGATCCCTTTGAATATTCCAGTTGTTTCGGCTGCGATGGACACGGTTTCTGAAACCGAACTTGCAATCGCTCTGGCCCGTGAAGGCGGTATTGCGGTCATCCACCGCGCTTGTCCCATCGACGAACAGGCCTCAATGGTGGCCAAGGTGAAACGCTCCGAGAATGCGGTGATTTACAAGCCACTGACGGTCTCCAGAAAACTGACCGTGGCCGAAGTGCGGGGCATCATGGAGCGGGAAGGATTTTCCGGGTTCCCGGTCGTTGATTCGAATGGCCGTCTTGAGGGAATGGTCACCGGGCGCGATCTGCGTCACATCCCGAGCGAAGAAGCTTTGGTTGAAGATGTCATGACTCCAATTGATCGTTTGGTGACCGCGCCAGCCGATATGGATCAGCGGCTGGCCCGTGAGATTCTTTACAAGAACAGGATCGAAAAGCTTCCTTTGGTAAAGGCCGACGGAACGCTGGCCGGCTTGATTACCGGAGCCGATATCGAGAAGCGAATCACTTTTACCAGCGCGTCCAAGGATCCAAACGGCCAACTTCGGTGCGGTGCGGCGGTGGGACCGGGTCCTGAGTTTCTGGAGCGTGGCAAGGCTCTCATCGAGGCTGGTGCCGATGCTCTCTTTATCGATGCTGCGACTGGTCATACGACCCGGGTCATGGAAGTGATCGGGAAGTTACGGGAACTTGGTGACACACCGGTCGTCGCTGGGAATGTGGTCACAGCCCAGGGTGCAAAGGATCTGATCAGTGCGGGTGCCAGTTGTCTTAAGGTGGGTGTTGGACCGGGTTCAATTTGCACGACCCGGGTCATTTCCGGAGTCGGCATGCCTCAGTTTACCGCAGTTCAAAATGTTGCCGATGCGGCTCATGAGCTTGGGGTGCAGGTCATTGCCGATGGTGGAATTCGATACTCCGGAGATATCACCAAGGCGCTCGCCGCCGGGGCGGATCTTGTTATGCTGGGCTCCTTGCTCGCCGGAACAAGAGAAAGTCCCGGGCAGACCGTGCACTCGCAGGGACGCCGTTTTAAAACCTATCGAGGCATGGGCTCGATTGGAGCGATGCGAAAAGGAGCAGGTGATCGATACGGCCAAAATTCCAGTGGTAAGCTCGTCGCGGAAGGGGTGGAGGGTCGCGTCCCATACAAAGGCCCGTTGGCGGATGTTGTTTTCCAATTGATGGGTGGACTTCGCTCCGGAATGGGCTACGTGGGCGCAAGAAACCTGACCGAACTCCGGGAGAAGGCGGAATTTGTCCGCATTACTCCGGGTGGACTCCGCGAAAGCCATGCCCATGATGTCACCATCACGGAGGAACCAACCAATTATCAACCCGCTTCCTAGTTTTTTAAGATGCAAGAGATTCAACACGTTGCCGTTCTCGATTTCGGCTCGCAATACACACAGCTCATCGTTCGCCGCGTGCGCGAACTGGGTTTTTTTGCCAAGCTCTATTCGCCTGAAGAGATCGCCGAGATCGGCCAGCCGGGGGCAATCATCCTTTCGGGCGGTCCCAAGAGTACCAGCGAACCGGATGCTCCTGATATCGATTTTGAGAAATTGAAGTCCTTTGGAGTCCCCGTCCTCGGAGTTTGCTACGGGATGCAGCTTCTCAATATCAAGTTCGGCGGGTCGGTGAAGAAGAGCAACAAGCGGGAGTACGGGGCCGCGGCCCTCACTCCGACCTGTCACAATGATCTCTATGAGGGAATCTCAACCCAATCGCAGGTTTGGATGAGTCACTCTGATACCGTGCAGGACCTTCATGAGGATGCCGAGGTCATCGCCACCAATCAGCACGGGACTCCGGTGAGCCTGCGCTGGCCGGGTCGATTTTTTGGAATTCAATTCCACCCGGAAGTGACACACTCGCACGAAGGATTGCGCATTTTGAACAACTTCCTTCTTCAGGCTGACAAGCTTCAACCTTTCCATATCGAGGACTTCAAGCGCGAGATGATTGACGGAATCCGGGAGCGGGTTGGAGATAAACAGGTTGTTTGCGGAGTGAGTGGGGGAGTTGATAGCACGGTTTTAGCGGTGCTTCTTAAAGAGGCCGGAGTCAAGGTTCGCGCAATTTTCGTCGATAACGGACTTCTTCGGAAAGATGAATCAGCAGTGGTGCAGAACAATTTCCACCGAATGGGTGTGGCAATCGAAACCGTGGATGCTTCTGATGAATTTCTGACGGCTCTGGCCGGAAAAGAGGACCCGGAGGAGAAACGCAGGATCATCGGGAATCTCTTCATCAAGGTGTTTTGGGATTCTGTCGGAGATGCCGAGATGTTGGCGCAGGGAACGCTCTATCCCGATGTCATCGAGAGTGCTTCGAACGCGAAGTCAAAGGCTTCGGTGATCAAAACCCACCACAATCGGGTTCCCAAAATTTTGGAACTCCAAGAGCAGGGCAAAGTTCTGGAGCCACTGGCCGAGCTCTTCAAGGATGAGGTTCGTGAACTGGGCGCGGCGCTTGGAATCGCGCCGGATATCCTCGGGCGTCATCCCTTTCCGGGGCCGGGATTGGCGGTGCGTTGTCCGGGAGCGGTCGATCGTGAACGTCTCGATATTATCCGGGAGTGCGATGCGATTTTCATCGGGAAGCTGAAGGAACACGGTTGGTATGACCGGGTTTGGCAGGCTTATGCCGGATTGATTCCGGTCAAAACGGTCGGCGTGAAAGGGGATGAGCGGAGCTACGAGTGGGCCACGAACCTGCGTGCGGTCATTTCCGAAGATGCCATGACCGCCGAGTGGGTGGATCTGCCGGCCCAGCTTTTGCGAGAGACGAGTCAGAATATTTTGAATGAAGTGAGCGGGATAAACCGGGTCCTTTACGATATTTCGACCAAGCCCCCCGCGAGTATCGAGTGGGAGTAGGTGGCACTACTTCTGATAGTCTTTCAAAAGCTCCAGGGCCTTCGGCGTGCCAATGGCCTTGAGCGTTGATATCACCTTGGCGAGTGCTTCCTTTTTGTCGGCAGCAGTCTTGGCATAGGTGCTCTCCACGACAATGTAGTGGCGGATGGCGGCGTCGGGCTTTCCGGCGGCGATGTCGATATCTCCGGCGAACATACGGAGTCGTATGTCGAGGTCTCCGGCCGGGCGGAGGTCGAGGGCATCGGATGCCGCCTGACGGGCTTCATCGAATTGTTTAAGGCCGGTATGGGCCTGGGATTTCAGGTAAAGAGCTTCGGCTTTGCGGTAGGCGTTCTCCTCAAGATTCAGGATGTTCCCGGCTCCACGGAGGGCGTCAGCATGTTTGTCGAGATTGAGCGAGGCCTGGGTGTAAAGTTTCCACACAAGTGGCTTGGCCGGGGTGGTTTTATCCGCAAGCCCTTCGTCAAGAAATGGCCATCCGCGTTGATCCTCACCTTTTTTGATGAGTGTGGCCCCCAGCCACTGGAGAATGGAGGAAGAGAGTTCTGTCTTGGGTGAGTCCTTGCGAGCCAGGTTGATTTCCTTTTCAAGGAGGTCGAGGTTCCCGGCTTTGAAGGCATTCTTGATGAGGATGGGGCTGACCTTGGAAGCAAAGGTTTTGGGGTCGAGCGTTCGTGCTTTGCGAAGATAGGGTTCTGCTTTCGCGCTGTTTTTAAGCCGGAGTTCATTCCATCCGAGCCAGAAGTTCGCGGAAGCTTCCGTTTTTTGATCGATTCCCGGGAGGAGGAGGAGCTTGTTCTGCATGGCAGCGAATTTTTCCCAGCTTTCCTGCTCTTGATAGATGGCGGCAAGGCGGAGGATAAGGATCCTCTTCAGTTTTTGATCGGTGGTGCTGAGAAGGATGGCTTCGTAGTCGCCAACAGCTTCGGCTTCCCGGCCGGCCGCATTCAGGAGTTCGGCGCGGTCGAGCCGGAGCTGGGTGCATTGTTTTGCTTCTGGAAACTGCGTGATAAATGCGGCAATGGCTGCGAGTGCTCCCTTTTCATTTTTCAGGGCCAGCTGGGATTTTGCGACGTGATAACGGACGCCAAGAGTATTTGAGGCGTCAACGAGTGAGAGATCGAGCAGGCGGTAATGCGAGATCGCTTTTTCGTAACTCTTTGCCGAGTAGTAGTGCTCGGCGAGGAGAAGGCGAATGGAGTGAATTTTGGGATCCTTCGCCTTTTCGGTCGCGTAGCTGGTAAGAAAGGCTTCGGCGCTTTGTGCAAAGCCGCGGGCGTCCTTCTCATGATCTCGAACAAGAACGTTGTAGGCGGCGTCAAAGCTCGAAGCCGATCCGGGCGATAGCTTGGCGATTTGCTGGTAGAGCTTGGTGACCTCGTTCTTTTGGTCCAGAGCGTCGTAGGATTTCGCGGCCATGATCAGGCGTTGAAGCTCGGCATTCTTGTCGAGTTCGAAGTTTCCAATGCGAAAAACCTCAATCACGTCCTGCCATTGCTTGTCCTTGTAGTGAAGATTCATAAGGGCAAGCTGGGTCTTGCCCTTGACGTCCTTCGCTTGTGCTTCCGACAGGGTCTTTCGGAACCATGTTTTTGTGAGGGATTTGTCCCCGAGAGCTTGGGCCGTGACTGCGGCCTGAAAGACGGCCTCCGCGCGGATTCTGGCGTCTCTTGATTTTGAGAGGATGACGAATTGCTCGTGAGCTTGTCGGGTGCTCTTTGAATCGCGGTAAAGGCGGGCGAGTGCAAGGCGCGCCTTTTCGGCGTAGGGACTTCCTTCGTTGGCGAGGACTGCTTTCAAGGAGAGAAGCATGCCGCCTTTATCCTCGAGTTTGTGGAAGCAGAGAAATCTTCGGTAAAGCGATTGGTGTTTAATTTCCTCGTTCTTGGTGGTGTCAGCGACGATTTGAAACCACTTCGCGGCGTCGCGCCATTTCCCGTCCTTGTAATCGTCGGAGGCCAGAAAGAGTGCGGATGCCTCCACGAATTTCCCGGTTTTCCACGTGGAGGCTGCGGTTTTGAAACAGGTGCGGCTGGCTTCGTCCTCGCCGATTTGGCGATAGGTCATGCCGAGGAAATACCACGCTTCGATTGCTTTCTCATCGCGGGGAAAGGTCCTCAGGAATTGGTCAAATTTCTTTGCGGCAATCCGGTAGTCCCTTTCTCTCTTCCCGGGGTCCTTTTCGTTCCTTGCGTCGTTGTAATTCAGGGTGGCAAGATCGTAAAGATCACGGGCCGGATCGACCCGGAGGGGGTCTTTGTCTTGATCAGGCTCTTGTCCCGGAGAGGGAAGAGACAGCCCGATTAGAATAGTGAGGAGGGCTCGAATCTTCATCGGAAAAGTTAGGGGGTTTTGGGCGAGCGGGTCGCGAAATCGATATTCCAGATGCCGGCTTTTTGAATTTCGTCGACGAGCTCGAGAAGTTGTTGGTTCCGGCCGTCCCGGTCTGCGCGGATTCGCACCGGTTGTTGGTCGGCCCCACCTTCGTTGGCGAGTTCAGCGGCTTTGACGATTCGTTCGAGCTTTTGCCGAAGTTGGTCTTTGGTGTAAACTTCGCCGCTGATGGTGATTTCGCCATCGACGGAGAGGTTGATCACGATTTTGTTGGCGACCCGGGCTTTTTGGGAGCCTTCGCTGGTGGTGGGGACGGCAACCTTGAGGTCTTTTTCCTGCTCGGTAATTTGGTAGGTGACCAGGAAGAAAATCAAAAGGAGGAAGACGATATCAATCATGGGCGCAAGCTGGAAGCTGGCGGGCGGGGGACTGTTATCGCGAATACGCATGACGGTATTGAATGTCCGGAAATTCTAGAGGTCGCGCATGGGGAAGTCATCGCGGAGGGGCTGGCTCATCGCACCGGCCTGGCCGGGATGGAGTTGAGAACCCACCAAGGCAAGAATATGGGTTCCGGCGGCTTCCAACTCAGCGGTATGGTTCTGAACACGGCCGCGGAAATAGGAATAAAATGTCATGGCGATGATGCTGATGACCAAGCCACCGGCAGTGGTAATCAGAGCCTCCCAGACTCCCTGAGCCAATTCCAGCTGTTTGGCTCCTTCAATATTGCCATTGGCAATTTCCATGAAGGACTTGATCATGCCAATCACGGTACCCAAAAGACCGACCATGGGGGCAATACCTCCAATATCGGCCAAATAGCTGATTCTCTGGGTCAGGATTCCCGCTTGGCGATTTCCTTCAGCCTCGGCAACTTCCCTGATTTCAGGTTGGCTGGCATTTGGGTTTTTTGTCAGGAAATCGAGGGTCTTTTGGGTGACGCGGGCGACTGCTTCGCCACGACGGTGGCAGTATGCGATGAGGCCCAGGTAATCGCGTTTTCGGATCATGGCTTCGGAAGCGTTCATGAAGCGGTTGGAGACCACGGTGCTGCGGCGGAGGGTCAGGAAGTAGAGCAGGATAAGAATGGCAGTGAAGATTGAGAGGACGACAAGGGCGCCCATGACCCATCCTCCTTTTCTGAGGATTTCCACCAAGGTGATGTCTTTGGTGATTTCTGCCACTTCTTGGGCGGAGGCAATGGATGGAATCAGCGCCAGAATGAGCGCGATAAGAAAAGTGGTCTTCATGAATTGGTTAGGCGAAGTCTAACGAGAGATTATTCAGGTGCAAGTGCAGGAAAACCCGCCGTAACACACGGGTTGCACTTATTAGCGAGATGGATTACGGGAATTGTGCCTAGAATCTTCCAGTCAATGTCCGATCTCCCCTCGCTTCGAGCCCGCCTTGCAGAGGTTTCCCACAAACCGGGGGTATATCTGCATAAGGACCGGTTGGGCTCGATTATTTATGTGGGCAAGGCGAGGGATTTGCGGAAGCGGCTGAGCAGCTATTTTATGCCATCAGGCAAGACCCGGGCGGATCGAAAGACCCGCGCACTCATTGACTCGATTTGTGACTTTGAGGTTCATGAGGTCCGGAATGAGCAGGAAGCACTTTTGCTGGAGGGAAAGCTTATCAAGCAGTACCGGCCCCGCTACAATGTAAGCTTTCGGGACGACAAGAGGTTTCTCCTGGTTAAAGTCAACCTTGATGATCCATGGCCGAAGTTTCAGACGACGCGGCTCAAAAAGAGCGACGGAGCGCGTTACTTCGGTCCGTTCGCTCATTCGGGTGCCTTAAGAGCCACTGTTGCCTGGTTAAACAAGGAGTTCGGACTTCGCAGTTGTCGCCCTCGAAATCCGGGAGAGCAGGACTACAAGCACTGCAATGCCGATGTCATCCGGAATTGCATGGCGCCATGCGTGGCAAAGGTGGAACGTGGGGAGTATCTTGAGCAACTTGAGCAGGCTTGCGATTTATTGAGCGGGAAAGGTAAGCGGGAGCGGCTCAAGAGTCTGAAGGTGGAAATGGAGCAGGCGGCGGTGAAGTTGGATTTTGAGAAGGCAGCGAGACTGCGTGACGTGATTGTGAACCTGGAACGCGCGCTGAGCCCAACGAGGCAGTTCACCCGCGGGCGGGGAGTGCCGACGACGGTGCAGCCGACCGAGGATCTGGCGGAGTTGGGTGACTGGCTTTCGCTGGATGGTCCGCCGACGATCATGGAGTGCTTCGACATTTCCAATATTTCATCGACTCACATTGTGGCCTCAATGGTGCGTTTTAAGAATGGTTTGCCGGACAACCAAAACTACCGGCAATACCGGATCAAGACGGTGGACGGGCAGGATGATTTTGCAAGTATGGCGGAAGTCGTACGTCGTCGCTACGGGAGGATCCTGCAGGAGAACATGGAGGCCAACCCGGAAGTGGCGGAGTCGACCCAGGAGAGCCACGTCGAGACCTTGCGTCGATTGGCGGCGGAGGGGAAGAGTCCGGTGACCTTGCCAGATTTGGTCATTGTGGATGGCGGCAAGGGGCAGCTTAGTGTTTCGGTGGCCGAGTTGCAGCGTCTTGGGTTGGGTGGCTTGCCGATCTGTGGACTGGCGAAGCAGCGGGAGGAGATTTTTTTCCCAGGCGAAAGCGAGCCCGTGCTCATTCCACATGACCGGGGTGCTCTCAAGCTGATGCAGCGGATTCGGGATGAAGCCCACCGCTTTGCAAATCGCTATAATGAGTTGCTTTTGCGAAAGCGGGTGAAGGAAAGTCTTCTGGATGATTGTCCGGGGATCTCACCGGCAAAGAAAAAAGCTTTGTTAAGGCGATTTGGATCAGTGGCTCGAATCAAGGAAGCGAGAGTCGACCAAATTGCCGGGATGTCAGGTTTCTCGGTGAAATCCGCCGAGGGAATTTTGGCCTGGCTGAAACGCGATTGAGCTACCGTTGCTCGTGGTGGAACACGAATTGATGGGTTGGCGAGTCATTGCAAACACCTTCCTGTGAGACGTGGTTTTGGTCGTGCGACCCCCGGCAGGTTTTGCGATAGTTGGCACCCGAAGCAATCTCGGGTTCTGATGTTTTTGCCAAGTCGGATGGCAGGGGAATCCGGTTTTGTTTTTCCGGAGTTTCCCAATGCCCTTTACTTTTGCAGGCAGAAGAGGAATTCCTGACGATTCCCCCGATCGACCTTGCCAACGCGGAGGAAGAGCTGATTGTCCAAGGCTACGGGGCTGGCATAAGTGTCATCCCCCAGAGTGTTTTCGGCGATCTTTTGGAATCCCTCTCCGGACGCTTTGAAGATCACGGTGGTGCCATTCTTAAGAGTGGCATAGATGTGACCACCGACTGCAAGCGGCGAGGCCATGACTCCCCGACGGCCTATTTTTTCGGACCACTTCTTTTCCCCTGTTTTGGCATCCCAGCAATAGGCCCGTCCATCATCGGCGATGGCATAAATCAGGTTGCTGTGAGAAAGGAGAGATTGCTCGTAGCAGACGACTTTGTTTTGCCAAACCTTCGTTCCGGTTCCGTCTGCTTTCACCGCGGCAGTTTCTTTCTCTGGAAAGCCGCCACTGGCGAAGATCATGTCATCGGTCCAAACGATGGTACCGCACATGGACTTGGCTCCGGCTTCGGTTTCCCAGTTCAGTTTTCCGGTAGCGGGTTGGTAGCTGGAGAATTTATTGATCCCGGAGATGAGGAGTTGTTCTTCACCTCCGACAGTGGCGACGACGGGTGTGGCCCAGTAGTCATGACCGGCGCGCGGGGTTTTCCAAACCTCCCTGCCATCGGAGGTCTTTAGGGCTGTTAGGAATCCTCCCTCTTTGGTGCCAATCACCACGATGAGACTCTCTTGATAGAGAACAGGAGTTGATCCAAATCCGAATTGGTAGGAGGGGAGGTAGTCTCCCACGGTTTTTGACCAGATAATCTTTCCATCGCGTGAAACGGCGGTGACTTTGATTTTTTCCTCGTTCTGGAAGGTAACAAGAACATTGTTTCCATCCCACTGGGCGGAGGCTGAAGCGGCGGAGTTTTCAGGGTGAAGTTGTGCGGGGAATCCTCCTTTGTGGATGATCTTGTTCCAGAGCACTTTGCCTGTCTTGCGATCGAGACAAAGCAGAGATTGGGTCGACGTGTTCTTTTCGGCAGTGGTTAGGTAAATCTTCCCGTCGACAAAAATTGGAGTGGAGTGGCCACGGCCCGGAATGGGCGTTTTCCAAGCGACGTTTTTTTCCTCCGACCATTCGACGGGTGGCGTGGCTTCCTTTGAGGCGTGATTGTTTTGATCAGGGCCCCGCCACTGGGGCCAGTCCTTGGCGTGTAAGAGAGCGGCGCTGAGATAGAAGAGAACGGACGTGATTTTCATAATTGGCGCGGGGCTGGTGCCACGGGGATCTTACGTTCGAGAGAGCAGATTTCCATCGAAAGATTGTTTTAGGTAAGCCAGTCGTTGACCCAGCATTCGCGGTTTGAACGGGAATGCGGCCTTGGCAAGGAAGCTGGTATTCCGGATGCTGGCGCGAGTGAGCGCTCGTTTGGTGAATCTTTTTTGGCTTTGGACCCTGCTTGGGACGGGGTGGGCATGGTTTTTTCCGGAGCACTTTACTTGGTTTCTGGGGATGATTCCAGGGACGGAGCTGAAGTGGATTCCGGTCGGCCTGGGGATCATTATGCTGGGAATGGGAATGACGCTGACTTTCGCAGATTTTCGGGAGGTTTTAGAGATGCCAAGCTGGGTGGGCTTGGGGGTTTCGGCACAGTTCATTATCATGCCTTTGATCGGGTGGAGTGTTGCGACGGCCTTCGCGCTGCCGGATCAATTCAAACTTGGAATCATCCTGGTAAGTTGCTGTCCGGGAGGAACGGCGTCGAATGTGGTGACTTATTTGGCGCGCGGAAATCTTGCGCTGAGCGTCATGATGACGATGGGCTCGACTCTGCTGGCGATTGGAATGACGCCGTATCTGACGAAGGCCTATGCTTCGGCAATTCTGGAGGTGAATGCCTGGAAGATGGTGGTTTCGATGGTGATGATCGTTCTGCTGCCGATTGTGGTCGGACTGGTATTAAATTCAATGGCAGGAAAGAAGTTGGAGGCGATCAAGAAGATTTCGCCGCTAGTTTCGGTCGTGGTGATTGTGCTGATTGTTGCCGCAGTGGTGGGGGCAACGAAGCCGGGAATTTTGGCTCATTGGCAGACCCTGCTTCCGGCCGTTTTTTTGGTGCATGCCTTCGGGTTTGGTCTTGGGTATTTTTGGGGAAGGATTTTTGGGCTGAAGGAAAGGGAATGCCGGACCTTTTCGATCGAGGTGGGGATGCAGAATTCCGGACTTGGTTCCGAACTGGCTAAGACTCATTTCACCCTCTTGGCGGCGGCCCCGTGTGCCATCTCGGCATTCTACCATTGTATGATCGGAAGCTTTTTGGCGAGCCTGTGGAGGCGACGGGTTCCATCAAAAGAGGATTTAGAGGTGTCATAGGAGGTCTTGGCGTTTTCGCGAAGATCCGGTGAATGATCGATCAGGTCTATCTAATGGACCGGGAAGATCGCGGGAAGAAGTCAGCACCCCTTCGAAAATCAGAGGTGATTCGAAGGAGGCCTGCTGCTCCGGCTCCGAGGCGCTTCCGTTCCGAAGTGTTATTAGCTTTGGCGTTGGAATCGAAGGTCGGGAGCCCCTTCACTCTTCATGAAAGTTTGGATCGAGGCGGTGGGTGTAGTCGGGAAAGTTGAGTTTGATGCTTTCCGTTGGTGGGGTGTTTTTGGGAGGGGTTGGGAAAGTTGAAGTTTTTTTCTTCAGGCAATTGTCGGTAAAAGCGTGGAGGAAATTGAGGAGGTCGGTGATTTCGTCGTCGTTGAGGCCGAGGTTTCCGAGGTCGTCGTGGTTGACGGTTTCGGGGTAGTCGGTGACGCCCCAGCGCTCTGGTTCGAGGTCGCGTTTGTTGTAGAATTCCAGGACCTCGCGCAGGGTTTTGATCGAGCCGTTGTGAAGATAAGGCGGAGTGAGTTCGACGTTTCGAAGGCTTGGTGCTCGAAATTTCCCGAGGTCGTCAGGATCTCCGGTGACAGCGAAGAGGCCGGGGTCCTTCTTTCCGATGGCCGGGGCTCCGAGGTTGTCAAAGCCGAAGTCGGAGAGGAGTGGTTGGTTCCAGTTTTGAGGTTCGAGGAAGTGACAGTCGGCGCAGCCGCCGGAGTTTTTATAGATATCGAGTCCTCGTTTTTGTGATAGGGAGAGGGCGTTCTTCTCTCCGGCCTGGTATCGGTCGAAGGGAGAGTCGAAGGGTCGGAAGGTAGGAGACTTTAGAAACTCAACCAGAGCGCGATAGACGAGGTAGTTGAGTGGACCGTCGTTCTTGAGAGCTTCTGGTGGGAATCTGTCCTTATAATTGGATTGGCGGATTCGTTGGGCGAGTTCGGCTTTGTTTTTGAGGTTCATTTCATGGGCCTCAAAGAAGGGTTGGCTCACTTGCGCGAAGAGGTCTTTGGCCCGGCCGTCCTGAAAAAGGCCCCCTTCCCAGGCGAAGATTTCGGTTCCGTCGGGGAGCAGAATATCTTCGTATGCGAAGGGAGGGATGAGCGCCGCATACATCAGCGACGGGGCGTTTCGCTTGCCGGAGAGAGCGGGGTTGGCGCCGGGAGAAACGCGTCTGGGGTCCGCAAAAGCGTGGTCAGATTGGTGACATGACAGACACGACTGGCCGGGTGGATTCGAGAGTGTGGGATCCGTGAAAACAAGACGCCCGATCTCAGCGAGATCGGGCGTGGCTTGGGAGAAACTGAAGGATGCAAGTGAGAGGTAGAGAAAAATCCGAGCAAGCATCCTGGAGCAAAGGTGACTACTTTTTGGTGCCAAAATGCTTCTCGAAGTCGTGCATGAGGTCGTGGAGCGCAGCGACATTCTTGGCATCGGTGGACTGTTTGCATTTCATCGCAGTGACGATGACTTTGTGGCAAAGAGTGAGTTTGGCGAGGTAGGTTTCCTTGTCGGATTCTGCTTCGGCGAGCTTGAGGCGCTGGGCGAGGAAGTAGTTCAGGACTTTCTCCTGAATCGCCTGAGCGTGAGACTCCTTGTTGGTGATCCAACGGGTCAACTGGTGGGCGTTTTTGGATGGGTCTTTGGAGAGTTCGATGATCTGTTTTGATGCTTTTTCAATGGTCTCGAAGTCGGTGTGCATGGACTCAATGACATTGTCATCATTATAGATGCCGCAGGGGATCTGGCAGTGGGCTGAGATCGTAGCGGGAGCGAGGAAGGAAAGGGCGCAGAATGCTAGAATTGATTTTTTCATGTCGTGGACAGGTTAACTGATCAGAACAAAGGCGCAAGATACGAAAAGGGCCCCGGACTGCAGGGAAGCGGGCTGGGGCAACCGGGCCGATTGATTTCTAGGCTGTGAGGTCTTTGGTGTCGCCACCACAATTCCTGCCAACCGACGAAATGCCATTGTCCCGCCCGGATTCAGTCTTGTATTGCTGGGACTGTCCGATGATCTGGCCGTTTCCTGCTTTGAGGACAAAGTAGAATTTGCCGTTGGAGGCTTCCTTTTTTTCGAAGTTGGATTCATCGCCACCATTTTTGGCAACGGAGGCGATTCCATTCTCGGCACCCTTTTTATCAGCATAGCCTTGAGACTGCATGATGATTTCGCCGTTCTGGGCTTTGAGGCGGAAGTGGTATTTCCCGGTTTTTTCGCTTTGGAAGAGTTCGTACATTTTCGTTAGGATTTTCCGGGTAAGGAAAAAACAAATCGGGTCTTTTGTCAGGGAAAACTTTTCCTAAGTTCATGCAGGAAAATCGCTGAGGCGGAAGCGACGTTCAGCGAATCGGTCCCGCGTGACATGGGAAGGTGAACGAGCTGGTCGCACAGGGATTCGATGGTCCCGCTCAGGCCGAAGTCTTCCGGTCCGAGGAGAAGGGCAATTTTTCCAGAGATGGAAGGGAGGTTGCAGATTGGGATGGAATCCTTCGACAGACTGGTGCCCAAAATGGTGTGGGTTTTGCTCAATTCAGCAAGATCTGAGAGAAGGTCGGGAGATCGTCGGACGGGCAGACGGAAGAGGTTTCCCGCAGAGGCACGAATGGCCTTGGCGTTGAACGGCGAAGCTCCCTTCCCGAGGATGATACCGGCTCCATCGAGTGCGGCGGTGTTGCGGATGATGGTTCCAAGGTTCCCGGGGTCGGCGATCTCGGGGAGGACGACGAGAGTTCCCTCGCTCATCGCCGATAGTGGTGGGTTTTCTGGTTTACGTGCGATCGCGAGATACCCACGGTGAAAGTGAAATCCGAGGAGGGATGAGGCTTCCTCCCGCGAAATGTCGTCGCCAATACGAATGATTTTTTCCACAAGGTAAGAGGACTCCTGAAGGCGCTCGACGGGAAGCTGACCCTCGACGATGAAGTGAGTCCCGGTTTCTCGAGCCGACAGCAATGACTTCCAGTCCATATAAACGCTGCCTTATGGAGTTTTTCGGGCTTTGCAGGTTTGAATCACCTGCTCCCAGGAAAAGTCCTTGCGGAGCATGTCAGCGAGGAATTGATCCTTGGGCGACAATCGCGAGACGTTTGAGAGGTTTTTTGGCTGGGTGAGGCGTGAAAAGAGGTGGTGCCTGATCTTCGATTTGCTGACGGTTTTTTTACCGTAGCCGGAGGGCTCGTTCGCGGACCACCAGGTCACGGTGGTTGGAGTTTGCGAGAGATAGACGACGAGGTGTCCACTTTCCTTGCCACCAATGGCTTCGGTCCACCAGAGCTTGAGAAAGTCGCCCGGCCGGGCGTGGTCGAAGGAAGTGAAGCTGATCCCGCAGTTCAGGTCGGCGAAGAGCTTGGCTGTTCCAGGGCCGTTGGCATTCCAGCGGCCGAAGACCTCCTCTCCGTCTTTCACATCGAGATTAGCCAGACGGTTGAGTGAAGTTTTGGGGAGAGAGTTCGTCCAGCCAAGTTTTTCGATAGTCCGAAGGAAAACAAGGTAGGTGGCGCCAGAACAGAAGGTTGGACCTGTTTTTGCGAGGTCTTGTTTGAAGGTGCGGTTTTGGTGGGAAACGCTGGCTGCAAGTCGATCAACGGCCGCTTGGGAGGCGTCGTATCCCTTGCCCGCGGGCATGCTGCGGACTGCGGAAAGAACTTCAGAGTTCACGGTGCGCGAGGTCGCCGGTAGTTCGACCTGGGCACAGGAGGGGAGGACGATCAAGAAGGCTGGAAGAAGGATTTTCATGCTAGTATCCTAGCCAGGGCCCCAACCACTTTTCAACTTCTTCCAACGTCATGTCTTTGCGCTTGGCGTAGTCTTCCATCTGATCCTTCTGAAGGTTGTCGATCATGAAGTAGTGGGAGTCGGGGTGGGAAAAGTAGAGTCCGCAAACGGCCGATCCCGGGTGCATGGCGCAGGATTCGGTGAGTTCGACTCCGGTTTCTGCTTCCGCGCTGAGGAGACTGAAAAGAACTGGCTTTTCGGTGTGGTCGGGTTGGCTGGGATATCCGGGAGCGGGGCGGATGCCCTGGTATTTTTCGTGGATGAGTTCAGACTTGGTGAATTGGCCGGGGCGTTCAATTCCCCAGGCGATGCGGGCGCGATGGTGCAGGAGCTCGGCGAAGGCTTCGGCGAAACGATCAGCGAGGGCCTGAATCATGAGCGCTTCGTCAATGTTGTTTTGCTCGCGGAGTTCGGCCGCCCATTCATCTGCTCCGTGAATGCCGACGACAAAACCTCCAAGGTGATCACGTTCAGGGGCCAAGTAGTCGCTGAGCGCGTAGTTGGGCTTACCTGATTTTTTGTTTTGTTGCCGGAGGGTGTGAAAGGTTGTGTCGTGGGCGGGAAGGATGATGTCGTCACCGTTGGAATGGGCGGGGAAGAAGCCGTAGATGCCCGAGGCGATGAAGCGTTTTTCGGAAATGATTTTTTCGAGGAGTTCTTTTGCCTCGGTGTATAGTTCCCTGGCGACTTTCGCTCCTTCCTTGTTTCGGGTTTTGAGGGTTTCGGTTTCGGAGTCCCAGACTCCGCGGAGTTCCCAGGTATGGAAGAACGGGGTCCAGTCGATGTAGTTGGAGAGTTCGCGGAGAGACTGGGATTTGATGGTGCGGGTTCCGGTGAACTCAGGAACGGGCGGGGTGTAGTTTGCCCAGTCGATGACGACCTTGTTGGCACGGGCTTGCTCAATGGAGAGTGCCTCTTTTTTCTTTCCTCCGGCAAATTTTTCGCGGGCTTTTTGGTGATTTTCCTCGTTGGTAGCGATGAACTTCTCGCGGTCTTCGGAGAGCAAGGCGGTGGTGACCGGCACGGAGCGTGAGGCGTCCAGAACGTGGACGAGAGGTCCCGAGTAGTGCTCCGCGATTTTGATTGCGGTGTGAGCGGCGCTGGTGGTGGCCCCTCCGATGAGGATGGGGATGCCTTTTTTACCAAAGCCGCGTTTTTCTGCTTCTTTGGCAACGGTGATCATTTCGTCCAGCGAGGGGGTGATGAGGCCGGAGAGTCCGATAATATCGGCATTGTGCTCATCGACAGCATCAAGGATCTTGTCGCAAGGAACCATGACACCCATGTCGACGACATCGAAACCGTTGCAGGTGAGGACGACTCCGACGATATTTTTGCCGATGTCGTGAACGTCGCCTTTGACGGTGGCCATAATGACCTTGCCGTTTGAGAAAGATCTGGTGGCGATGATGCGGGCTTCCTCGTTTGAAAGGGCTGGATCCTCGCTGCACATGCTGGAGGCCAGCGCCACGATCTTCTCTTCCCGCTCTTTTTCCATAAGCGGCTCGAGCCAAGCTACGGATTTTTTCATGACGCGGGCTGATTTGACGACCTGGGGTAGGAACATTTTTCCGGCTCCGAAGAGGTCTCCCACGATGCCCATGCCGTCCATGAGTGGTCCCTCGATGACGCTCAGAGGTTTCTCGTACTTGGCGAGAGCTTCCTCGGTATCCTGGTCGATAAATTTGTCGATTCCTTTGAGGAGGGAATGCTCAAGTCGTTTCTCAACTGGGTGTTCGCGCCAAGCCAGGTCTTCAACGAGTTGTTTGGCTCCCTGTCCCTTAAATTCCTCGGCGAGGTCCAGCAGCCGCTCGGTGGCTCCGTCGTCCTTGTTGAGAAGGACGTCTTCAACTGCTTTGAGGAGGTGTTTTGGGATTTCGTCGTAAACCTCGAGCATACCGGCGTTGACAATACCCATGTCCATGCCGGCCCGGGCGGCGTGGTAGAGGAAGGCGGAGTGCATGGCTTCACGAACGGGGTTGTTGCCACGGAAGGAGAAAGAGATGTTGGATACGCCACCGGACACCTTGGCGAAGGGGAGGTTCTCCTTGATCCAGCGGGTCGCGTTGATGAAATCGAGGGCGTAGTTGTTGTGCTCCTCGATGCCGGTGGCGACGGTAAGAATATTGGGGTCAAAGATGATGTCCTGGGGAGGGAAGCCGACCTCATCGACGAGGATATCATAGGCCCGCTGGCAGATGCGGCATTTGTCCTCGTAGGTGGCGGCCTGGCCCTGCTCGTCAAAGGCCATGACCACGACGGCGGCTCCGTAGTTCAGAATATGTCGGGCATTGGCTTTGAAGGATTCCTCACCTTCTTTGAGGGAGATGGAGTTGACGATTCCCTTGCCTTGAAGATGCTTAAGGCCTTCCTCGATGATTTCCCATTTTGAGGAATCGACCATGATGGGAACGGCTTGAATATCGGGCTCGGCCTGGATGAGGTCGAGGAATTTGGCCATCATGACCTTGCCGTCGATGAGACCGTCATCGAAGCAAATGTCGATGACGTTGGCTCCGTTTTCGACCTGCTGGCGCGCAACTTCGAGGGCGTCTTCGAGCTTGTCTTCCTTGATCAGTTTGCGGAAGCGCGGGGAACCGGCAACGTTGGTGCGTTCCCCGATCATCAGGAAATTTTTGTCGGGAGTATGATTGTAAGCTTCGGTGCCGGAGAGGCGGAGGAGGCGTGGGATGGTGGACATGTCTTAAGGTGAGAATTCTACGCGAGGACGGGAATTTGGCGGGGAACTTTGCCTTGCACGGATTTGGCGATGGCAGCGATGTGTTCCGGGGTATTGCCGCAGCAGCCGCCGGCGAGATTGAGAAGTCCGGCCTCGGCAAAGGCGGCGATGTAATCGTGCATGTGATGCGGCTCCAGGTCGAAGCCGGTGGGGGCAAGGGGGTTGGGAAGCCCGGCGTTTGGGTAGCACGAGATGTGTGTGGTGGCAGCTTTGCCAAGGTCGCGGAGAAAAGGCTCCATGAGGTCGGGGCCGAGGGAGCAATTGAGGCCGATCGCGAGGGGATCGACATGGGCGAAGGTGTTCCAAAGCGCTTCGACTTTTTGAGCGGAGATCATGGTTTCGCCACCCCGGCCAACGGCGGCGGAAATAATAACCGGAGCATTGGTTTCTGATTCCTTGATCGCAACGAGGGCGGCTTTGGCGTTAAGTGAGTCGAAGATGGTTTCGACCATGAGGATGTCGCAATCTGCCTCGAGAAGGGCGTCGACTTGGTGGCGGTAGGTTTGCTTGACCTGGTCGAAGGTGACCGGGCGGAAGGAGGTGTCGTTAGGATCGACGACGTTGGTGAGGGAGACGGTCAGGGGGCCGATGGCCCCGGCGACGTAGCGTTTACGCCCGTCGTTTTGGGCAACCCGGTCGGCTTGTGTTTTTGCGAGCTGGACTGATTTGATGTTCAGTTCGTGGACGAGATCCTGGAGTTCGCGATTGTTCAGGACCTGGTTCTCGAAGAACTCAGGATCTTTCCTTCCCCCGGTTTTGCGCGGGTCTTCGACGAAAAATTCGGATTGAGCCAGGACGGTTCCGGAAAAGGTGTTGGTTTCGCAGATGTCCGATCCGGCTTCGTAAAAGCGTTTGTGGATATCGGCGATGACGTCGGGTCGGGTGATGGAGAGAATGTCGCCGTTATTCAACAGGTCCTCGTGGTTGTCCCGAAAGCGGTCACCTCGTGCGTCTCCTTCTGAGAGTTCATACCCACGGATGGTGGTTCCCATGGCTCCGTCGAGGACCAGGATTCGCTCGGAGAGGGCGGACTTGAGTTCTTCGTTGAGTTTGGTTGTCATTGGCTTGCCTGGGGCGGACTTTCGGAACTATGAAGCGATTTGCAAGTTCAAATCTACGTATCGCGATATGTTGATAAGACTATTTGTGGTTGTTCTGTTGCCGACGTGTTCGTCGGTTAAATCAGCTTTTTTTCCATTGCTAAGGAGGTTTTGAGGTCGCATAGTTCCAGCGGCGGCGTATGTCGCCCCTGGAACCCCAACTATTTTAAGTTATCGCTAGACCAAGAAATTTCCGAAGAGGCGGCGGCGGAGGCCGTCGGCGCGGACGTCGTAGTATCGACAAGAGTAATCGTAATTCGGAGGAAGGCAGTGAGCAGAAGTCTGTCGAAATCGAGGGAACGATTTCAGCTGTATTGGCAGGAACAATGTTCAAGGTCGCTCTTCCGAGTGGCCACGAGGTCCTGGCGCACATCTCCGGAAAGATGAGAAAGCGCTTCATTCGCCTGGTGGTCGGCGATCGCGTAAAAATGGAGATGTCTCCTTATGACACCACGAAGGCGCGGATTGTCTTCCGCCTTGGTTAAATTCAAGGTTCCCGTCCGTTTCGACGGGATTGGGTCTTCGTCCTTGCGGAGGTTCACCGTGAGATCTATACCAACCCCGCTCTGTTCTTACGGCGGAGCGTTTAACCAGGATCGTTATTTTGGGACTCGTTGATCAAATCAGGCGATGGAGATTGGTCCAGCAGGGCCTTTCTTCAGGCAAGAAGCGTCGCACGAGCACCGATGGCGGTGCTCTTGGTGCGATGGACCGGAGTCTGGTTGTTCGAGGGGTCCTGTATCTGGGATTCGCTCTCGGGATGGTTGGATTGTTCTTTGGGGTGCAGGATGGTGATTCCCGCGCTCCCGAAGCGGTCGTCATTATCGTCTGTGGCCTCGCGATTTTTCACCTCAATCATCAGCAGTCGGCCCGCCGAAACGGCAGCGTGCTTCTGGTCTTCGGGGGAATATTAATTCACCTCGGGGTGGTGAGGTTGGCTTGCGGAGTCGCTTTGAATTCTGATCTTGGTGAGCACTATGAGTTTTTGGTGATGCCGATGGCGCTGGCTCCGATGGTGCATTCGGTGCTGCTGGGTCAGCGTGCCGGGGTATACTCTTCGGTTTTTGTCAGTCTTTTTGGCGCATTGACGGTTCCGAGTGATGATCGTTGGGCCTTCTTTGCGATCAGTCTTGTTTGTGGTCTGACGGCGGTCTTTGCAACCAAGCGGGTGAGCAAACGCGGTCGTCTCCTGCGGGCCGGTCTGTGGGTTGGGATCATGGCTCTTGTTGTCGACTTGGTTTTTGGCAAGATTTCCCTGAGCGCCCTCCAGATGGGAAGCACCGAAAGTTGGAGGATTTTCGGCAAGGCCTGCCTGATCGCGCTTTCGACGGGGCTTTTGACCGGCTTGTTCGTGGGTGGGATTCTTCCGCTGCTCGAGGGCCTGTTCGGTTTGACGACCGAGATTTCTTGGTTGGAGCTCAGTGATTTGAATCACCCTTTGCTGCGCAAAATGCAGATTGAGGCACCGGGAACCTTCCACCACAGTTTGATTGTGGCATCTCTGGCTGAGAGCGCGGCGGAGGCGATCGGAGCGAATGCGGTGATGAGTCGGGTTTGTGCCTATTTTCACGATATCGGGAAGTTGAATAAGCCGGAATATTTCATCGAGAACCAAGGTGGCTTGAATCCTCACGATGGCCTGACGCCGACGATGAGTGCTCTGATCATTGTGGCGCATGTGAAGGACGGGGTGGATCTGGCGATCAAAAACAAGTTGAACCCAAGGATTCTTGAGGTGATTCAGGAGCACCACGGTGATTCATTGGTTTACTATTTCTACCGGAAAGCTCAGGAGCGGCTGCAGAAGCACGAAATCGAGAAGGGCAACGGGATGACTGATTCCGATGACCTGCCCAAGGTGGATGAAAAAAGTTTTCGCTATCCGGGGCCGATTCCCCAGACTCGTGAAAGTGGGATTATTTCGCTCGCAGATGCCATTGAGAGTGCCTCAAGGACGATTTCAAAGCCCTCTCCGAGCAGGATTCGGGCTTTGGTGGATGAGATTGTCTTTAAGAGGGTGCGCGACGGGCAGTTGGATGCCTGTGGTCTGACCATGACTGAGCTGACAACGATCCGGAAGATTTTTGCCACGACTCTCCGAAGCATGCTGCACGCGCGGATCGAGTATCCCAAGGAGCAGATTGAAGATGCTCCGTCCGATCTCTCAAGAAAGGGCGGGAAAGTGTTTTCGGTCGAGGAGATCGAAAAGGTGCGCCGTCGACGTCAGTGAGGAGGAGGGGAATGGTCGAGATTTATCCCAGATGTTTAACCCGGAATTTTTCCGGAGCATTTCTTGAGCGGCTGCAATCCGGTTGGGCCGAGGTATTTGGGATCCTGCGTGGAGCCGGGGTGGGTGTGATTTCTGATCTGGGAGGGATTGAGGTCACTTTGTTGGATGACGATGAAATGGCGCGCTTGCACGGCGAGTTTTTGGCAGATCCCAGAACAACCGACGTTATCACCTTTGAACATGGCGAATTGTTGATTGGAGTTGAGACGGCCGCTCGACAATCCCTTGAGTATAAAACCAGCGCTGACCGGGAGATCGCGCTTTATGGCATTCACGGGATGCTTCACCTCGCGGGGTTCGACGATCATGATTCGGGGGAGGCGAAGGTGATGGCGGATCGTCAGGAAGAGCTTTTTACGGAGGTATTTGCCGATCTGGCCTGATTGTTCGATTTTTTTTACATCAATCGGTTCCGACTGGTTGACACCTTACCCTCATTTCCGCAGTGTCCTTCAAACGCTGGGTCAGTGGTCGTCCACCTGCCTGGTGACCCACACACCTAAAAACGCACAACGAATTTTACACCGTGTATTCAAACGAAGACTATTTGATCCAGTTGTTGGTCGAGGGAGGCCACTTGACCCCCGAGCACGTCGAAGAAATCCGGGGAAAGCTCGGAGATGAGGGCTTGATCCAGCATTTCCTTGAACATGGAGATATCACCGAGACTGCTATTGCCGAGGTTTCGGCGGCAAACGTCGGGACACATGTCATCGATCTGGCCAGCGGGTTTATCGATCCTGCCTTCAAAAACTATCTCTCGCTGACTGATTGCCGTCGCTTCAATGCGGTGCCGTTTTCGGACGATGGTTCTTACCTGAGCATCGCTCTGGCAGATGTGCTCGATTTTGAGGCTCAGGATGCAATCCCGCACATCGTGAATCGGGAGTGTCAGTTTTATGCCGCTCCACCGAAGGGGATTCAAACAGCCTGGGAGCAAATTTTCGGAGATGAAGTGGGTCAGGCTGATGCCAGCGAGCTTCAGGTGATGGGGGATATTGGGTCTGATGATTCTGACGCTCCGGTGATTAAACTGGTGTCCGGAATTTTGGTTGATGCCTTTAAAATGCGCGCGAGTGACATCCACATCGAACCGCTTGAAACCTCTTTGCGAATTCGAAATCGCCTGGACGGTAAACTGATCGAAGTCGCCAACCATCCCAAAAAGCTATTGCCGGCGGTTATTGCTCGTCTCAAGGTGATGAGTGGTTCTATGAGTATTGCCGAGAAACGGATTCCTCAGGATGGACGAATTCAGGTCAAAATGGGCGGGAAAGAGGTCGACCTTCGTGTTTCTTCCGTGCCGTCCAATCACGGCGAGAGTATCGTCATGCGTATTCTCGATAAGTCTGCGTTGAGTCTCGGGCTGCCACAGCTGGGATTTCTTTCTGATGATCAGGCAATCTTTGCCGAGCTTCTCAGACTTCCAGATGGGATCATTTTGGTGACCGGGCCGACTGGATCCGGCAAAACGACGACCCTGTATGCTTGTTTGAACGAGATTAACAAGCCGGACAAAAAGATCATTACCGTTGAGGACCCGGTTGAGTATGAGTTGGCTGGAATCAACCAGGTGATGGTCCGGTCCGACATCGGCATGACTTTCGCGGCCGCGCTCCGTTCGATGCTGCGACAGGCGCCAAACATCATCATGGTGGGGGAGATTCGAGATGGCGAAACTGCGAATATCGCGATCAACGCGTCGCTGACCGGTCACTTGGTG
Source organism: Verrucomicrobiia bacterium (assembly GCA_030432565.1). Lineage (GTDB taxonomy): Bacteria > Verrucomicrobiota > Verrucomicrobiia > Verrucomicrobiales > Akkermansiaceae > SW10. The sequence goes on from JAUIGV010000035.1 coordinate 31,834, forward strand.
TTCTCCACTCTTCACACCAACGATGCTCCGAGTTCGGTGGCCCGACTTGCCGACATGGGGATTAAGAAATTCCTGATTGCCTCGGCGGTTCGTGCGATCCTTGCCCAGCGATTGGTCCGAAAGCTCTGCGACAAGTGCAAGGCCCCTGCCGTCCTGGACGAAAAAGAGTTGCGTATGTTGAACATCGATCCTGCTCAATTGGCGGATGCCAAGATCATGGGGCCGGTGGGCTGCGAAAATTGCCGTGATACCGGCTATCGTGGTCGAATCGGAATTTTCGAGATCTTCCTTGTGGATGACGAGGTTCGTCACTTGATCAACCAGGATCTCAGCACCCCGCAACTTCGTCGTCGTGCACGGGAATTGGGAATGCGGACTCTTCGGGAGGACGGAATTCGAAAGGTTCTCGTTGGAATGACTTCGGCGGCCGAAGTCATTGGAGTCACGATGTCCGATGCCGACTAAAAAATTTCACACCCACAAACACTTACCTTTTTAATCACGATGGATAACAATCAAGTCCTCGACCTTTTTGTCAGCCGAAGCATGATCGACGGTGCTCTTAAAGCCGATGTTCTCTCGGAAATCGAAAACAGTGGAAAAGAAGCTGCTGAGATTCTTGCCGATTACCAGGTCATCAGCTCGCGTGACGACGTCTGGCCCATCATTGCTCAGGAACTCGGGGCGGAATTCGTGGATCTCAGCGAATTTGAGCCACCCGAAGCTCTGCTTTCGCTGGTGCCTGCGGGGATGGCCCGACTCCACGGTGCCCTGCCGGTCGCCTATAATGACGGGAATATTTCGGTCGCTTTGACGGATCCTCTCAATCCACAAATCCTTGAAGATCTTCGCTTCGCGGTTGGACATGAACTCACTTTGGTGGTGGGTGCCGACTTTCTTGTGGAGCAAAAGATCAACGAACTCTACGGGGGAGAAGAGAAGGCCATGGATGATATTCTCGGGCAGCTTGATGGCGGCCTGAGCTTTAAAGGGGGCGAAGCTGAAATGGAAGACGAGGCGAACTCGGCTCCCATCATGCGCTACGTAGACCTCGTTCTTTATCAGGCGATTAAGGAAAAAGCTTCCGACATTCACTTCGAGCCTTTTGAGACCGAATTTAAGATCCGCTATCGCGTTGATGGTGCTCTCTACGAGATGACCCCGCCGCCGGTTCATCTGGCTCTGCCAATCATTTCGCGGGTTAAGGTGATGGCGAACATGAATATTGCCGAGCGCCGGGTTCCGCAGGATGGGCGTATCGTGAAGCAGGTTGGTGATCAGTCTGTTGATATGCGTGTTTCGTCACTCCCGACCCAATACGGCGAGAGTGTCGTGCTGCGGGTTTTGGACCGAAACTCGGTAAATCTGAATCTCGATAATCTGGGGCTTCCCCAGCACATCCATGAATACATTCACGACACCATCCGGATGCCAAACGGGATTTTTATCGTGACCGGGCCGACCGGTGCCGGGAAAACGACGACTCTTTATGCGGCTCTCCGCGAAATCAACCAGATTGATACCAAGCTTTTGACGGCGGAGGATCCGGTGGAATACGATGTGGACGGAATCATACAGGTTCCGGTCAACGACGCCATCGGGATGACTTTCGAAAGGGTGCTGCGCGCCTTCCTTCGTCAGGACCCCGATAAGATCCTGGTGGGGGAGATGCGGGACCTCGATACCGCTAAGATTGCCATTCAGGCCTCGCTGACCGGTCACCTTGTGCTTTCCACCCTTCACACCAACGATGCTGCTGGTGCGGTGACTCGCTTGGTTGATATGGGAACGCAACCCTTCCTGGTGGCCGCTTCGCTGGAAGGTATTTTGGCTCAACGACTTCTGCGGACCATTTGTAAGGATTGCAAGGCGCCTTATGAGCCCAGCGAGGCTATTCTGACTCAACTTGGAGTGGCTCCCCACGAACTCGGAGACAAGAGCTTCTATACCGGTAAGGGCTGCAAGACTTGTGGCGATTCCGGCTACAAGGGGCGTGCCGGTCTTTACGAGCTCTTGAATGTCACAGATCCAATTCGTGAACTGATCATCGACAGGGCTCCGGCGGTTGTCATCAAGCAAAAAGCGATTGAGCTTGGCATGACCACTCTCCGGGAAGACGGTCTTCGTTGTATTTACGAAGGACGTACCACGATCGAAGAGGTTTTGAAATACACCTAACCGACTCGTTACGGGGCAGTTCATCGAATTCAATCAAGATTTCGTCATTTGGAGCTTCCCCAACCTTTCCTCAAATCTTTAGAACTAAGCAGACACACAAACTCTCATGGCTAATTTTCAATACATTGCGCTCGACTCCAAAGGTGAACAGACCACGGGGGTAGTGCAGGCCAATTCGGATTCAGAAGCGATCCAGGCACTTCGCGGACAAGGTCTCTACCCTACCCAGGTTGTTCCCGAGGGACAGGGAGGCATTGCGGCGACTCCCGGCAAAAAAGGCAAGAAGAAGAGCAAAAGCAAGGCCAAGGGTGGTAAAGGCGGCAAGGTCGGCGGCAAGGTTAAGCCAAAGGTTTTGATGATCTTTACCCGTCAGTTGGCCACCCTGATCGATTCCGGACTCCCTCTTCTTCGAGGGCTCAACGTTTTGGGTAAACAGGAACCCAATCCCGTTCTCAAGGCAACGATCAACAATATCGCCGATTCGGTTCAGGGAGGTTCGACATTCTCGGAAAGCCTGGGCCAGCATCCCAAGATGTTCAACAAACTCTACGTGAACATGGTGAAGGCCGGTGAGCTTGGTGGTGTTCTTGAGGTTGTCCTTACCCGTCTGGCCGAATACCAGGAGAAGGCTCACAAGCTGAAGGGGAAGATCGTTTCCGCGATGGTTTATCCCTTGATCGTGATGTTTATCGCAGTCGCCATCATGAGTTTCCTGATGTTGTTCATTGTTCCCAAGTTCCGCGATATGTTCCGCGACATGGGTGACGGCGCGCAGCTTCCGTTGATTTCACGCGTGGTTTTCGGTTTCTCCGACTGGATGTTGGCGCGGCCTCTCCTACTTCCGAATGCGGTTTGGATTCTCTTTATTGCCGTGGGCGGCTGGACTGCCTTTGGTGCCTGGGCCCGAACGGTCAAAGGTCGAAATATGGTTGACGGCTTCAAGCTGAAAATCCCGGTCTTTGGTGACATTCAGCGCAAAAGTGCGATCGCCCGTTTCAGCCGGACGCTGGGGACTCTGGTGACTTCCGGTGTGCCGATTCTTCAGGCCCTTAATATTACCAGGGATACCGCGGGTAACGTGATTGTCGCGGAAGCAATCGACAAGGTCCACGATGCGGTGAAAGAAGGTGAATCGATCGTGACACCCATGACTGGGTCGGGAATTTTCCCCAACCTTGTGGTTTCCATGGTCGACGTGGGAGAAGAGACCGGTCAACTGCCGGAAATGCTCCTCAAAATCGCTGATGTTTACGACGATGAGGTTGATGGGGCGGTGACCGCGCTGACTTCTATTTTGGAACCGATCATGATTGTGATCCTCGCGCTTGTTGTGGGTGCTATTGTTTTCGCTCTCTTCCTGCCGCTGATCAGCGTGATTCAAAAAATGCAGGGTGGCTAGGATCTCGACGCCATTTGATTCCCGTAAAGTAACCTGCTATATTAAGCTGATGAAAACTCTACAAGTGACCAAAACAGGCCGATTCAACAAAGCTGGATTCTCGCTCATTGAGCTTCTGGTGGTCGTTTCGATCATTGTGATCCTCGCCGGTATCACCATCGGTGTGATGGCTCGTGTGAACGTGAAGCGAGACATCGCCACAACTTCAAAAACCATTGGAATTGTAAGGACCAAGCTCGAAGACTTCTTCAATGAGCAAGGATATTATCCGGTGGGGCAAAATGCCACGAGTACGGCCGTTTATAAGGCTCTCTCGGGAGATCCGACCGGGCAGGGTGCTATCCCGACCGGCACAATTTACTGGCCTGAACTTAATGACAGCCGCAATCCGGCACTCGTAGGAGTCTTCCAGGGGAACCGCGTGATTCTTGACGGTTTTGGTCAATCATTTCGCTATCGGGCCGCATTGGATGCCAATGGAAACAAGGTTCAAAATGTGAAAAATGACGGAGATTTCGACTTCTGGTCGGTTGGCCCTGACGGTGAGCCCAGCGACATAAACGTGAGCGGACTCCTGAACAACGAACAAACACAAGATGACATCTGGCAATAAGCTTTGCCTGAGCTCATTTTGATTACAAATTATTTGCAGGCGGAAGGGAACGACCTTCCGCCTGTTCTACTCAAAAAATACATGTCCGAAGAGACACCCCCACCCAAGAAGGCCGTGCGTAAAGCCACACGGAAAAAGAGCGCCAGCAAGCGCGCCCCAAAGAAAAGTGCCAAATCCGAGTCGGCCGACGATCAAGAGAAGGAGCTTCCTCTCGACGAAAAACCCGTCAGCGAAGATTCCTCTGATACCGGTGGTTCCGGCGAGCAGGAGGATGAAAAGAAGTCAGCCAGCAAAGCTCGTGAACCCAAATCGGGCGTTCGTGATGCCCGCCGCGAGACTGCCGATGAGCCCATTCCTGACGAAATCGCCGAGAAGCTTGTCCCTGATCTCGATGACTCTGAAGAGACCAAGGAAAAAGGAGGGCAGAAAAAGCAGGCCCGAAAAGACGATTCTTCCAGTGGCTCGAAGGAACAAGGCCAAGGGCGACAGGAGTCCGGTGAACGCCGGGGACGCGGTCGTGGTCGTGGAGGCAGGGAGCGTGGTGAGCGAAGCGAACGCACTGAAAAGCGCGAGCCCAAGCCGCGTGTGACTGTTGACTCCAAGGATCTTGCCAAGAAAGCCTGGAAGATCTTTGAATCGGAGGTCACCGAGGAAGGTTTGGCTCTACTGGATGACAACGGTCTTCGTGACTACGCCAGGAGCAGCTTTAATGCGGCACGCCTCTTCCTTGAGGAAAAGGAGAGGGTCACTGGTCGCGAAAAACAGGCGAAGGCTGAACGCAAGAGGCGCGAAAAGGAAAGAAATTCAAAAAACGAGCAGTCTGAAAAGGACGAGGATTAAAGTCGTCTCAAATCCTCGAGAAAACCTTCAAACCGGCACACGCATTCATGTGTGCTGGTTTTTTTATGATTCCTTCTCTTCGACTTGAATCCTGGGGAAAACAGGCTTGGGTTTGCCGGTTTGGTGACCAGCTTCAAGGAGACCCCATTTGAGATCATCAAGAGTGAGGTCCGTTAGGTCTTCTTTTTTCAATTGGCCAAAAATCTTGGCGGCTGCGTTCGGGAGAATCGGGCTCAGGAGGACTGCCAGTTGGGCACATGATTCTGCGGTGTGGGAGAGGATCTCACCCACCCGGGCAAGTTTGGACTCATCCTTCTTCATCTCCCATGGTTTGTGCCTTTCGAGGTAGCCGTTGCAATGAGTGACGTGGTCGTTAATGGCTTGCAGGGCCACGCTGACTTCGCAGGCATCCATCGCCTGGCGATAGGCGTCGATGGACCTGGTCAGCGATTCGCGCAAGGCCACGTCTTCATCTTCACTCGTGTTGGTATCGCTGATGGTGGAGTTGCAGAACCCCTTGGTCATATTAATCGAGCGGTTGAGTAGATTGCCGAGATCGTTGGCGAGTTCGGTATTGAAGAGCATGACAAGCCGCTCGATATCGAAGTCGCTATCTTTCCCGGATCGAATGTCGCGGCAGAGATAGTAGCGGAGGGTTTCTGGGCCAAACTTGTCTGCAAGCTCGTCAGGATCGACAATGTTGCCAAGAGACTTAGACATTTTGTCGCCCTTCACATTCCAGAATCCGTGAACAAGGAGGGTGGGCATTTCGGATGCTTCAAAGCCCATGGCATGAAGCATGCAGGGCCAGTAGACGGCGTGTGCCGGAACCAGAATGTCCTTGCCGATGATTTGGAGATCAGCGGGCCAGAGGGAATCAAAGTCAGGGAGGTCGGAACCTTCAGCTTTGAGATAACCGGCGAAAGAGATGTAGTTGATCAGGGCGTCGAACCACACGTAGGTCACAAAGTCCGGATCAAAGGGGAGGGGGATTCCCCACGACATGCGTTCTTTGGGACGTGAAATACAGAGGTCAGTGTCGCCGGAGCGCTCGAGGGCATTGAGGACTTCGTTTTTTCGGAATTCGGGAATGATCTTCAGGTCATCACTCTCCACGGTGGAGCGCAACCACTCGACGTGGTCCGAGAGTTTGAAATACCAGTTTTCCTCTTCCCGTTCTTCAACCTCGCCCCACTCCGAACCAAATTCACCGTCTTCGTTGCGATCGCGATCGGTGAGGTATTGTTCTTGCCTGATCGAGTAGTGTCCGGCGTAGGATTTTTTGTAGAGCGAGCCTTCTTTCTCAAGCTTGCTCAAGATTGCCTGCACGCAGGTTTTGTGGCGTTCATCGGTGGTCTCAGCCCAACCATCGTAGTCCACCCCAAGCTTTTCCCACAAACGAATAAAGCCTTTGGTATTGCGCTTGGTAAGCGTCGCCACGTTGACGCCTTCGGCTTCGGCGGTCTTCACCATCTTCTGGCCATGTTGGTCGACGCCGGTGAGGAAAAAAGATGGCACGCCTTTGAGCCGCTGGTAACGGGTCAGGACATCAGCGAGGACTTTTTCGTAGGCATGCCCGATGTGGGGCTTGCCGTTTGGATAGTCGATGGCGGTGGTGACGAAAAACATGGTTTGGAATTGTTCGTGTTTTGCAAACAGCGATCCGGCAACCCCGCTTTTGCGAGGCGCCCGGTTGGAAGCTAAAGGTTAAGAAATGGTTGGGCTTGTAAAGCCTTAGAGCTTGGTGACTTTTCCTCCCATGGAGAGGATTCGAGCGTTTCCCTTTGCGTGTTCGGCTTCGGCAATTTGACCGTCGCGAACATACATTTGCGAAAGCCCGGTCCAGGCTAGGAGATCATCCGGCTCAAGGAGGGTTGCTTTAATTCCGCAACCGATCGCTTCTTTGACTTTCTCAAGTTTCAGGAGTGTCATGCCGAGAGCCTGCCATCCGTCAAAAAAGCCATCATCGAATTTAACCGCTTCCCGATAGGCGAGTTCGGCGTCGTCGAGCTCCCCCAGAGCAAGATGGGTATTTCCCCGCTCGAAGGCTTCGTCTCGTGCGGAGTGGTCTGACATTCCAGGCGATTTTGGTTTACTGTTGTTCTTCTCTCTGCGGAGGGACGACTTCGCTTTCGGCATAGCGGTCATAGAGCCAGTTTGACAATGCGACGAAGCGCATGTTGCCGCTGATAGACTCGTAACGTTTGTTGAGATCGGTCTGGTATGCGGCATTTTTGACAACCTCACGCTTCTCTACGAAAATGATCAACGCCTGGTCGGCTTCGTCCTCGGACGGGGTGAACTGAACGGGAGCGATCTCTCCCGGATTGGTATATTGCGCGGCGGTGAACTCGGGAGGGTCCGGCAGCTTCTGGCTTCTTTGTCCAAAGTTGAAGGTTTGGCCTTCCGTGATTCCTTTGAATTCGACGGCCTCTTTCTCAAGTTCCTTGGCTGCATCAGTGAAGGACTTGCCTCCTTTGATTGCTTCGGTGAGCTTGGTATGAAGTTCGTTGGCTTCCTTGATCATCTGCTCGCGAGCCATCTTCTTTTTGAGATCGACGGTGACCTTAACTTTTGCTTCCTCGAAAGTGAGCGGAATGGAGTCCTCCACTTCGTCGAGGCGAATGATGAACCAGCCGTCCGAGGTCCGGTAGAGGCCCACCTTTTCATCTGGATCTCCGTTCTCTGGGAGAAGCTGGAAAACTGCGTCGGAAATTTTACCCACCTGCAGGTTTTCGATGAAGGCGGAGAGCTCTTCCGGTGGATCTGCCTGCGTGAAGAATTCGGACTGCCTGACTTCGTAGTCTTCATCCTTTGCAAGCTCTTCGAAATCTTCGCCGAAGTTGTCGAGGAGCTTTTGGTAGAAATCGTTCACCTCCTGGCCCAGAGGGTCGACAGCTTCTTTTTTCTCGGCGCCGTTAAGTTGTTCTTTGGCCGTTTTGGGCTTCGGTGGTGTGACAGGCTTGGTTGGGGCTGGAGTTGGCAGGGTGGTCAGGGGATTGGATCCCGCTTCCGTGGCTGTGGCGTCTTCCAGTGCTTTATCGAGGCCTGAGCCCAGGTCTCCGGCGGCAGGGTCTCCTTCAGTAGAGGGTGAGTCTGGAACGAGAGGAGTTGAATCAACAGGCGCCGGAGTTGGCGCTGGAGCAGGTTCACCCGGGTCGCCCGGGTCTCCCTGCGATCCTTCGGTTGCAGGAGTGGTGGTCTCGGGCTCTGCGCTTTCGGCAGGGGAAGTCGTTTCGGATGCAGGTTCTTCGGCAGGAGTGGTTGTGGTTCCTGTTTCGCCGGGTGTTTCGGTTTCGGCAGGCTTTGGAGTTTCAGCAGGATCCTTGGCTTCGTTTGCCTTGCGGGCAGCCTCTTCAGCCTTCTTTTTAATTTCCTCGGCCTTCTTCTTGGCTTCTTCGACCTTTTTGTTGCGCTCGGCCTCTTTTTCTGCGGCTTCGGCTTTGGCCTTTTTTGATTTTTCGAGGGCGGCATCCCAATCGGGCTCAATCAAAACGTAGCTGATCTTACGGAGTTCGTCGGAATTGTAGTTCCCTTTGTTTTCCTCAAAATACGCCTTGAGCTCCTCGTCCGTTGGTTTGATTGTTCCTTCGTAAACACCGGTTTCGAGGGTGATTTTGGACCCGGTGATTTCCTGCTTCTGAATCTCGAAGAGCGCGGTCTCGGTGTTCATTTCGGTGGAGATACCACCACCGAGGATTTTGGAAAGATTCTGCGCGGTCAGGAGGTCTCGAATATAATCGTTGAATCCGCGATTTCCACCGATGCTGCTGACCCGGTCCTTGATGAACTCGGAATAGGCTTCCTGGTCAGGATTTCCTTCCGGATCGACGAAGAGGACATTTTCGACAAATTTCTCCACTTCTTCATTGCTTGGGGTGACTCCAAATTTGACACCGGCCTTGCGAACATTGATCCGATTGGCGATGAAGCGTTCTGGCTCGGCAAGAGAAGGCTGGAGGTAGCTGGCCATGATGCGAACCAAAAACGAGGGGGTCTTCGGGAGCTGGCTTTCGATGAGGGTGTCACCGAGGTAATGGCTTGCAAGCAACTGGGAGTCCCTCGGGATTTCGAAGGCATCTGGGAGGAGACTGGGCAGCTGCATTAAGGCCCGCTGACGATCGAACTCCTTCTTTGAAATCGAATGGTCTGCGACCTCCATCACTGGCTTGCCGGTAAATGCTTTGGAGATCCCTCCGTCGAGGAAGACAAGTCCGACGAAGAGAAGGACCAGAACGACGATCATAAGACCGGTGTATTTGCGGATATTTTCAATCATGGCTGAGAGTTTGCAGGGAGCGGAAAAGAGATCTGCTCCGAAGGGGGTGAGAGTTAAGGTGGAATCGTGCCCGGGGGCAAGTCTGATGGAGGGATTTTCGCACAAGTTTTGGACGAGGGGAAATTCTGATTTTTGCTGGTAGAGCCGTGTCAAAAGAATTCAGCTCCCTGAGAATCAGGTTTCGTTTTTTTGAGGGGGAGTTAAGCTCCTGATCATGAATTTGGGAATGCGATGGATTTGTTTGATGGGAGCGGCTCTGGTGGCAGCGGCCGCAGGTGGCGAGAAGGAGGGGAAGCCAAACCGACTGGCCAAGGAAAAGTCTCCTTATTTGCTCCAGCATGCGCACAATCCGGTCGATTGGTATCCCTGGGGTGAGGAAGCTTTTGAGAAGGCCCGCAAGGAGAAGAAGTTAATCCTCCTCAGTGTGGGGTATTCGACCTGTCATTGGTGTCACGTGATGGAACGTGAATCATTCGAAAATAAAGAGATTGCGGCGTTTTTGAACAAAAATTTTGTCTCGATTAAGTTGGATCGGGAGGAGCGTCCGGATGTGGATCAAGTTTATATGACCGCATTTCAGGCAATGACCCAGCAATCCGGGGGGTGGCCTCTCAACATGTTTCTCACGCCCGACCTCAAACCCTTGACAGGTGGAACGTATTTTCCTCCTGAAGATCGAAATGGTCAGCCCGGATTTTCAACAGTTCTCAAACAGATTCACAATGTCTGGGAGACCAAACGGGAAGAAGTCTTGAAACAATCGATCGAGATGCACGGGCAAATGGAAGCTTACTTTCAAGGTCTTCATTCAAAGGGCGGGGCCGAAGGCACGCTGAGCAGAGAGTTGGTGGACCAGTCGATTCCGAGGATTTTGGCGCAAATTGACCCGGTCTGGGGGGGCTTGGGGACCGAGATGAAGTTTCCACAGGTCAGTGTGTTTCGTTTTCTGCTCCAATCAGGCGATCCGAAGGCAGTTGAGGCGGTCCTGAAGACATGTCGTCACATGATGAACGGTGGGATCCACGATCATGTCATGGGTGGATTCCATCGTTATGCCGTGGATCGGGAGTGGTTGGTTCCTCACTTCGAGAAGATGCTCTATGATCAGGCCCAGCTAATGGAGTTATATTTGGATGCCTGGCAGATGACGGGCGAAGAGGGATTTCGAGATGTGGTGAGGGGCATTGCCAACTACGTGCTGCTCGATCTCACTCACCCCGGGGGAGGGTTTTATTGCGCGCAGGATGCGCAGAGCGAAGGCAAGGAGGGGAAGTGTTTTTGTTGGACGCAACAGGAATTGTCTGCGCTATTGACCGCTGATGAGATGAAGGTGGCCCGGCAGGTTCTCGGGGTGAGCGAAAAGGGGAATTTCATCGATCACAGTGACCCCGAACCTCTTGCCAATCAGAATGTCCTCTATTTTAAGAAGCCGAGGGAGAGCCTGAGCGAGAGTGAGCGGAAATCGGTGGCTTCCATCTTTAAGAAGCTCGCCAAGGTTCGCTCGGAAAGAGTTCCACCAGCAACTGATGACAAAATTCTGGCCTCGTGGAATGGGCTCATGATTGGTGCCATGGCCCGGACGGGAAGGGTTTTGAATGAGCCCAAATACTTGAAGGCTGCCCGAAAAGCGCACGATTTTATTAAGACCAGGCTTTGGGACGAGAAATCAAGACGTCTGGGGCACCGGTGGCGTGAAGGGGATCGGGACGATTCAGCGCAGGCGCAGAGCTACCTTTTGTTTCTGGCCGGCACAAGAAAGCTTTATGAGGCGACACTGCAAAAGAAGGATTTGGAATTGGCACTGAAGTTAGCGGGGAGTGCAGTGGAGCTTTTCTATGATGACAAGAACGGCGGGTTTTATCAGGGTGAGAAACGAGCCGATCTTGTGCTGCGTCTGAAAGGGCAATTCGATGGGGCCATTCCGACCGAGAGTGCGATCGCGGCGAGGGAGTTTGGGATTTTGGCACAGGTGACCGGAAGTGATGACTTCAAGGACGTTTCGGAATCAACGATTCGATCTTATTTGGGGCTGATTCAGGAGTCTCCCTCGGGGATGGGAGAGATGCTGATGAGTTTGCGGTTTTCTCTCGATAAGCCCGGTCGACTGGTGATTGCCGGTGAAAAAGGGCGAGAGGCAATGCTCGTGGCGGCTACGAAAACCTTTGACCCTAATCGCATTATTTTGGGGAACCAAGGGCCGGTGAGCGAGTTTACCGCTGGTTTGGAAGCGACCGAGGGTATGGCGACGGCGTTTTACTGTGTGGGGCAGACCTGCCAGCTCCCGGTGGTGAAGCCGGCAGAGCTCTCAGCCCTCTTGATCAGGCTGAGCGAAGAGTCAAAATAACGAGCTCGGGTCTGCAGGCGAACCGCACCCGGAGTCCGACGGTGCCGATTCCACGTCCCACGAAAAGTTGGGAGCGGTCTTTTTCAAAATGGCCATAGATGTAGTTTCGGCCGAACTTCACCTTGGCCGGGGCATAACCGATCAGGGGCACGCGGCATTGACCTCCGTGGGTGTGGCCGGAGAGTTGGAGATCAAGTGGTTTGGCCGACCGGAGATTGTCGAAGAAATCAGGCTCATGCACCAGCGAGACAACCGGGGTGTCTTTCCGGTGGCCGTTCCAGGCAAGGTTTGGTGCGGGATGCCCCCCCCAGACCGAGTCCAGCCCATTGATGAAGATGTTTTCCCCCTTTATGTTGATATTGGTTCCGGCATTGTGGAGGTAGGACATTCCAATGCCTTCAATTTCCTTTTTAATATTGCTGACGTTGCAGTGCCAGCGGTCGTGATTTCCGGGGCTGGCAAAGACGCCGTGAGTGGCGGAGATTCCATTGAAAGCCTTGGCAAATTCGGAGAGGGAAGAGGGGTCATTGATGACAAAATCTCCGGTCACCATGATGAGATCAGGGCTTTCAGCTTTCACCGCCTCTCGAAGTTTGACGATCAATTCATCATCGAGTCCCGGTCGATAGTGGACGTCTGTGATTTGTGCGATTCGAAATCCATCGAGCGATTTCGGCCACCGGGGAAGGGTGAGATCCTTCCGGGTCACAGAGAGTAAGTCAGGCTCGATCTTTGCCGCCCAGATGGCGCTGGGCACCCCAATCCCGGCGAGGCCTATTGCGGAACGGCGGGTGATTCTGCGAAGATTGAATTTGGGACTGTTGCTCGACATCAAGAAGGGGATTCTCCACCATGAAGCGCGTGAGTGAGTCCAGATTGTCTATTCCCGAATACGCCATGGCATTGGCAGAGGTCGCGAGTTTGCGATCAGAGGATCCTTTTCGCAAAGTGGGAGCGGCAGCTCTCGATGGGGATAACCGGGTGATTGCGACTGCTTACAATGGTCTGGCCCCGGGTTTCGAGGCTCCTCAGGGTTTCTGGGATGATCGGGACAGTCGCCAAAAATTCATGCTGCATGCCGAGGTAAACCTTTGCAGCCTTTTTAAGCGCGGGGAAGCCAAGCTGGTCGCCACGACGACCATGCCTTGCACCTCGTGTATGCAAACGCTTTGCGCTTACGGAATTAAGGAGATCTACTTCCGCGAAGTTTACAAAGAGTCTGATGCTCCCGCGATTGCAAAGGTCTACGGGATCAAGCTGGAGCAAATTCCCGCCCGGTAGCGGGGACTGCTCTATTCTCCGTCATCGCCGGTTGGGAGACCGCTTTTGACTTCGAGATCGCCACCGTAAAAGCTCTTGATGTAGCCAAATTCGATCAGGGTGTCCTGCCAGGGGGCCAGAAGCGCGCCGTCCTCGGTACGGAAAATTCGACCAGCCCGGGCGAGCCAGGTTTCGGCCCCGGCTCCGTTATCGGCGGCATACTCAAGGGCTGCTTTTCCATAGTAGAAGAGCGGGGAGTCATCGAGGAAATCTGTTTCGGCAACGATGGCTTCGGCTCCGCTCGGGTCTCCGGTTTTAATTTTGCAGAGGAGAATCTTGAACTTAATCAGAGGAATCATCGTGCTGGTCGCCTTGTTGTCGCCAGCCTTCTCAAGAAGTGGTTCGAGGATCTCCAACGATTTCCCGTAGTTTTTTGTGACGAATTCAATTTCCGCGATATTGAAGCGAACATTGAAGTTGCCCGGGCTGGCCTTCAAGGCTTTGTCAAAGCACATGCGGGCCTTGTCGAAGGCGCGAAACTCAACGTAGCAAGCTCCCTTGAGAGTGAGCGAAGATGGATTTTTTGCATAAATGGCCTCGAGTTCCGCCACCGCCTCAAGGCATTCGAAAATCCGTTTTTGCTGAAAAAGGTAGTTGGCCCGCCGAAAGGCATTGGTGTAAGCGACCGCTTCTTCCTGGGACAAGGCTTCGAGATCGATTACGTATTGCGGTTTTTTCTCCTCTTTGGGCGCGTCTGCCTCAGGGGTGGGCTCATCCTGGGCTGTGACCAGCAAGGTGGTGGCGAGGAGTGAAGTGATAAATTTTCTCATGAACTAGAGTTGTTGGGTGGATTCTTATGAAATGAAACTGAATTGGGCAAGTCAGCGGACCGAAGAATAGAGATCTTTTTCGGAAATGTATCTTGAGACATTTTTATGAAGCCAGCTGGCTTTTCGGCTTCCCTTTAGATCTTTTCGAATCTCACTGGCGGAAGCGGGATGGTTTCCCTCGATGAAATGGGCCCTGTATCCTTCGCGTGGCTCCGGTTGCCGGGATCGCCCGACCACGATGAATTCAACATCGTGTGCCAGGGTTTCGACATTTTTCCAGCGCGGCAGACTTTCCCATTGATCGAAACCAACGAGGAGAAAGAGGCGGGTGGATTCTTCAAAAATTTCCTTAAAATGCCGGACCGTTTCCCAAGTGAAAGAGGGTGGGGGCCTTTGCAATTCGAAGTCACTGACTTCCGCCCACGGGCGATCTTCGGTGGCCAGCTCAAGCATTCTAAACCGATCAAGATCTTCCGCGCCGGGAGCGTCGGACTTGTGGGGTGAACGACGGCAGGGGATAAAGATGACCCGATCAAGATCCAGTTGATCGACCGCTTTTTGAGCGATTTCCAGGTGTCCGTCGTGGACGGGATCGAAAGTTCCTCCAAAAAAAGCGATTTTCCGGACCTTGTTCATTTGCTTGAGTGGGACGTCACTCGGGGGTGGTCCGTTCAATATTGATTTGTCCAAGAAGTCCCGACTGCCTCGCGCGGAATTGATTCATCTTCATGAGCTCGAGGAGGGCGAGAAAAGTGACGATGACTTCGACCTTCGAGGTGGCTTTTTCGAAAAGGCTTTGCAGCGACAGCGATTGCCCGGGCTCGATCGTGTTGATGAGAAACTCGATTTTGTCGCTGACAGTGTAGCGATCATCTACGATATCTCCAAAATCCCTGGCTTCGTCGAAGCGCTTAAGAACGTTTTGGAAAGCACGGATCAGGTCAAAGATTGAGGCCTCGGCAAGAGGCACCGGTTCATCGTCCTCAGGTCTGGCGTCTTTAAGCGGAGTGTGGGCAAAAATTTGTTCCTGCTCGATTTCGCGGCGATGGAGAAAGCCTGCAGCGTCTTTGAATTTCTTGTATTCGATCAATTGACGGATCAGTTCCCAGCGGGGATCGTCTTCCTCGGCGTCTTCTTCGGGCGGTTGCTCTCGCTTGGGCAAAAGGGTCCGGCTCTTGATATACATCAGGTTTGCCGCCATGGAGATAAACTCGGATGCGAGATCGATATTGAGGAGTTTGAAGGTTTCGATGTAATCCAGATACTGGGTGGTGACTCGCTCGAGTGAGATATCGTAGATGTCCACCTCATCTTTTTTGATAAGATACAGGAGAAGATCGAGAGGGCCCTCGAAGATTTCCAGACTGACCTTGTAATCTGCGGATTCCACGAGGGGAGGAATACCGCTTGAAGAGGATTTCTGCGAGGGAAATACCACGGTAGAGAGTGATTATTTGGGGTGGCAAGTTCCCGGTTTCACGAGTAGCGTTCCGCCCGTGGAGAACCCTGTCGATCAGCAGCGCCTCAATGAATATAAAAGCAGAGTGTCCGATTGGATCGGTCGCCAAGGTATTTTATTTCAACTTCGATATGCCCGGACAGTAGGTTCGGGGTCGATATTCAGGCATGTGGGTGGGGCTACCATTAAACTACTGCTATTGTTGGTTGTCCTTGGAGTCTGCAGCTTCTTCGGTCTGAAGCGATACTTTAGGAGTCCCGGATATCAGGAAAAAATTGCAGCCCAGATTACCGACGCAATGGGGGCTGAGGAGATTGAAGCCAGTGGGTTTTCCCGAAATGTTAATTCAGGCGAGTTTCATCGTCTTGAGGTTAAGGGAGGCGCGAAAAGTTTTTTCTACGAAGCGGATTTCGAGGATTTCAGCGGAGTGTTTTCTTATTTGACGGGCGTGACCGAGTCGTGGCGCCCTTCGACCGTCCGGATGCAGAAGGCCGATGTTAGGCTGAAAGCGGGAGGAGATCAGGAGGAAATGGAACTTGGCTTTTCCTCGGTCATCGAAAGTCTGAATGGGAATGGAATCTCCCAAATCAAGGTTGATGATTGTTCTTTCGATTGGGGCTATTCCAAGTTGACCTTCGGCGAAGTACGTAACACCAGTTTTAAAGCCACTCTTCAAGGGGGAGTCTGGGAGGTCGAGTTGTCCGGCGGAACGTTCCAGCAGAATTGGTTGGGGCCCCTCGAGATTGAGTCGGCGGCCCTGAGAATTGATGAGAAGGGCATCGAGGTTGATTCTTTGAAGCTCCGGATGGATGAAGGTAGTGTGACTCTGGAAGGCCGGATCTCGGGACCTGCCAATATGCCAACCTTTGATTTGTCGGGCCGTTTCACCTTTCTTCCGCTTGAAAATTTCGTAAGGATTCAGGGGATAAACACCCGCGAATATATTGAGGGCCGGATTTCGGGTGATCTGGCGATTAGCGGATCAAGTAACCGGCGGGTCGAACTTTCAGGACTGGTGGAGTTGGCTGAAAATGACAGCGTCACGGTCCGGGAGCGTTGGTCTCTTCTTCGAGCCTTGTCGATTCTTGACAGTGATCGTACTTATTTGCGAATCGATTTTGATCAGGGCGGATTTGCTTTTTCGACCGGTGGCGGGGGAATGAAGGTTGATCGAATTAATCTTACCGCTGGCAAAAAAGCCCGGTTAACGGGGGGATTTGAGACCCGTTTACCCACACAAGAGGAAGCGGCAACGGCTCTCGGGATCGAGTTAACAGAAAATTTTTCGCTTGATTATACCGATTCTTCGGCAGCCCAGCAGCTCGAGAATGATCGGATGAGAATCGACTCTCGTGATGAGGATGATGAGGGCTTCGGGGTCGATATTGATAAATCGGTGGAGGACGGAAAGCTCCGTGTAGACGAGTCAAAACTGAGTGGTAAGGAACTGGAAGAACTCCGAATGAAGCAAGAGATGGAGGTCCATCGAATCACCGGGGAGCTCAAGGTGGCAGTTCCTGCTGGCGCTTTTGACAGCAGTGAAGCTTTGCTCAAGCTCTATCCAAAGGATGAGGAGGGATGGCGATGGATTCCTGTTAAGCTTGCTGATGCCAACTTCATGACCATCAGTGACCAGGCCAAGGAACTCCTGCTCAGACAGGCCAGGGTGCGGGCAAGTGGTCCGGAAGAAGAGGACTAGAAGGTCAGCGCGGTTGCGATTTCGCGGGTCGCGCTGCTTTTATTTAACGTGTAAAGATGAAGTCCAGAGACATTCTGATCAATGAGTTCCTGACATTGCTCGATGGCATGGTCGATACCGGCCTGCCTGATCGCGGCCGCATCATCTCCCGCGTCGTAAAGCCGCTTTAATAGTTTTGCCGGGAATCGGCTGCCAGCTGCCAGGTCGGCCATCCGCTTCATGCTTGAAATTGTCGTAATCGGCATAATTCCAGCGACGATGGGAAGGTTGATGCCAGCCAATTGACACCTTTCGCGATAATCAAAGAAATCGTGATTATCAAAAAAAAGCTGGGTGCAGATGTAGTCGGCACCTTGGTCCACCTTGGCTTTAAAATACTCCATTTCCGTGAGCCGGTTTTGGGTTCCCGGATGGCCTTCTGGAAAGCCAGCCACTCCGATCTCAAATTCATGGGAGTGGTCTTTGATGAAAGCGACCAAATCCGCCGCAAATTGAAAATCATCAGCCCCCCGATCATAGTCAGGTCGGCCGCGGGGCGGATCACCACGGAGTGCCAGAATCGTTCCGACCTGATCTTCGCTATACTGACAGAGAATATCCGACATCTCCTCTCGGGTATGCCCAATGCAGGTGAGATGGGGAATGGTGGGCACGTTTGTATCTCGAATGATTCTTTGCACCACTTCCCGGGTTCGTTCCCGGGTCGTTCCACCTGCCCCGTAAGTCACGCTGACAAAAGCAGGATCAAGTTTTCCCAGCTCGGTGACTGTCTCCAAAAGGTCGCTTGATCCCTTGTCGTTTTTCGGCGGGAAAAATTCGAAGGAAAGGGTGGGGCGCGACGCACGCAGAGACGAGAGAATGGCCATGGGCGAACTCTAGATTCTTCAGGAATGAGGTCGACGCAAAAGAGACGATTTTTCTGCAACTTTGATCGATTTTCGTGGTTTACTCTCCCAGCAAGCACCCCGTGAAAATTCATACATCCATCTTCCTTCTGACATCCTTGGTCTCCAGCGCAATTCCCCAGGAAAAGGCGGGCGGTGAGCCCAAGCAGAAAGGAAAGCGCCCGGATCTGGCTCGTGCCGCCGATTTTTTCAAGCAACTCGATTTGGATTCCGACGGCAGGATTTCCCGTGACGAATTCGCCAAGGGAAAACGTGTCGCCCAACTTCCCGTGGAAGATCGCACCAAGCTTTTCGATCGGCTTGATAAAAATGATGACGGGTTCCTCACCGGGCGCGAACTCAGCCCGGCTCCACGAGATCGGCACGGACAGTTCCTGGAGAAAGCCGATAAAGATAAGGATGGTCGGGTGAGTCGCGAAGAGTTTATTGCAAATCCACCCTTTGCCCAGGCGGACCCGGAGAGATTAAACAAGATGTTTGACCGTATGGATCGAAATTCAGATGGCTTTTTGGATGGCAAAGATCACGGCCCCGGGGGAGGGCGGAAGCGGCCTCCAAGAATAGACTTTGGGAAATGGGATCTCGACAAGGATGGTGCCATTAGTTGGGAGGAGTTTCAAAAATCCCCCGCAATCCGTCCCTTTACTGATAAAGAGGGGCGCCAGCAGTTCGACAAAATTGATGTGGACGACGATGGGAAATTAACGGCCGGGGAATTTAAGAAGTTATTCGAAAAACGATTCCAGCGGAAGCCGCGTCGTCCGGAGCCTAAAAAATAACTTCGAACCAGAGCCCCCCGTAAAAAATATCGTCGGCATCCTGATCATCGATCTGGAAGCTCGATCCAATAAAAGGAGTGAAGGCGATTTGGTCGGAGAGAGCGTAGGTGTAGGTCAGTCTGGTGTGGAAGTCATTGAGTCCGTTGCGCTCGAGATAGTCAGAGACGTAACTGACTCCCGCATTCATGGTAATGAATGACTTGTCGGAAATGACCTGACTCCATTCCAACTCGCTGTTGAGGTAGACCCCTTCCACTCCGAGGTCAAAGTTCAACTCGTTTCGCCAACGCCAGTCGTCGTTGATGAGATAAGAGGTGTAGAATCCCAGGTCGAAACCACCCCGAAGGATACTCTCGTTTCGGTCCCGATAGGTGAAGGAAGTCCCGGCGGTGAACTTCTTGTTAAAGGTGTGACTCAGTTCGAGGTAACTTGTGGTTTCGTTAAAATCTCCATCACTTTCGGAGAGGTGGGCAAGCCCCAAGTGAAGCGAGGTTTCATTCGAAAGTGTCACTTCGGCTTCCAGTTGGAAGTCGAGTGCGGACTCTGCGAGTTGGAATCCGCGATGAACATAATCGGTTCGCAGGCCGGTGACGGCCTCAATTCCCAGTGGGATTTCCGTGTCCACCTCAGCAGGGACCGTCGAACTACCGGCACAAAAAATCCCGCCGAGAAACGCCACATATTTCATGGCGGGACTGTGCGGGATTGCTTGGAGACGGTCAAACTTTACTCTTCCTTTGGTTTCTCGACATACGTCGACTTGATCCGAAGGTCGCGCAGGGCAACTGCGGTCGCCGTGCCGGGGCTGGAGGTCATGATCTCGGCTCCTTTGTTGTTCTTTGGGAAGGCGATCACCTCGCGAATCGAATCTTCCTTGCAGGCGAGCATGACGACCCTGTCGAGTCCCAGGGCGATACCGCCGTGAGGGGGCGCGCCGAACTTGAAAGCTTCAAGGATGTGCGCAAATTCCGTATTTGCTTCCTCCTCCGTGATACCAAGAGCTTTGAACATCGAGCTTTGCAGGTCCGATTCGTGAATTCGAATCGAGCCGCCACCGAGCTCGTATCCATTGAGAACGACGTCATAAGCTTGCGCGCGGAGACCATCGAGTTCTCCATTGCGGAGCTTCTCCTCGTCTTCTTTGAGAGGGCGGGTAAAGGGGTGGTGAACGGCAACGTAGCGACCTTCTTCTTCATCAAAAGCGAGAAGGGGGAACTCGGTGACCCAGAGAAAATCAAGATCTTCATTTCCTTCGAGAAGGTTTTGGTAATCTGCGACCTCCAGGCGAATTCTGCCGAGGACATCGCAGGCAGGCTCCCACTTGTCGGCTGCAAAAAGAATCAAATCACCTGGCTCGATGTTCAGCTTGGTGCGAAGAGCTTCGACCTCCCCATCACTCATACGCTTCACAAAAGGCGAACGCCAGGTCGAGCGATCAGTGTCGCGTGCCTGAATATAAGCGAGTCCTTTCGCCCCCGCTTCCTGGGCGAGCTTGGTGAGTTTGTCGACTTGGCCCACCGAGATGTTTGCGAAGCCTTTTGCGTTGATCGCCTTTACCACGCCGCCGCTGGCAACAGTGCCTGAAAAGACGCGGAATTCGCAGTCCTTAAGCTCTTCGGTAAGGTCGACCATCTCCATGCCGATTCGCCTTTCCGGCTTATCGGAACCATAGCGGTCCATCGCCTCGTGCCAGGTCAGGCGCTCGAAGGGCGTTGGAACTTCCACACCACGCGCTTGCTCAAACATCGAAGAGAGCATCCCTTCAATCAGCCCGATAATGTCGTCCTGATCGACAAAAGAGGCCTCGATATCAATCTGCGAAAATTCAGGCTGACGGTCGGCACGCAGATCCTCGTCGCGGAAACAGCGGGCGATCTGGAAGTATTTTTCGATCCCTGCGACCATGAGCATTTGTTTGTATTGCTGGGGGGCCTGTGGGAGGGCGTAAAATTTGCCGGGGTTAATGCGGCTTGGCACGAGAAAGTCACGAGCTCCTTCGGGAGTCGCCTTGGAAAGAATGGGGGTCTCGACTTCGATGAAGCCATCGTCGGAAAGATAATCGCGGGCCGCCTTGGTGATGATGTGGCGCTGGCGGAGATTTTTGGTCAGACGCGGACGACGAAGATCGAGGTAGCGGTGCTTGAGGCGGAGGTCTTCGTTCGAGAGCTCTTTATCGAGCTGGAAGGGAAGGACCTCGGCCTTGTTCACGATCTTCAATACGGCGGCAGCCACTTCGACTTCGCCGGTTTCAAGGTTGTCGTTTTTGGTGTCGACGTCATCAGTCTTCAGGCGTTCCTCGACCTTGCCGGTGACTTGCACCACGTCCTCAGAGCGGAGCTTGTGGGAAAGTTCGGCGGCCTCGGGCGAAATCTCCGAGCGGAAAACGCACTGGGTGATGCCTTCACGGTCACGCAGGTCGATGAAGATCACGCCACCTTGGTCGCGCACGGTATTCACCCACCCGATTAGGGTGACGGTTTCTCCGATATGTCCGGGGCGTATTTCGTTACAGTGGTGTGTTCTCATTGATTCAGATATTTGGAGATTGTTTCGACGATGGTATCGTCGGCGGTCAGTTTGACCTCCTCGCGAGTGGTGAGGACTTTGAGGGATATTTCGGGGAACTCGTTTCCGATGACGAGGGCCAGAGATGCCTTGGATTGCTGGGCGGCCTTGAATTGTTTGTTGAACTTTGCGGCGGCCAGCGAATAGGAGACGGCGACTCCCCCGGCTCGAAGCCTGGTCGCTAGTGCCAGAGCCCGGCCCTGTTGATCCGGGTCGGCTACCACGATGAAAACATCGCAAGCCGTTTCAGAATCAAGTGCGGCTTTCATTTTGGCTGACGCATGGGGGGTGTCCTCGATCAGATTTCGGATCACAACGTCGCCGATTGCAAAGCCAACCGCCGGAAGATCGACTTTTCCGTCGGAAAGCGCGGAGACGAGTGTGTCGTAACGTCCTCCGCCCGCAACCGCACGCTTCTTCTTTTTGGCGTCGAAGACTTCGAAAACCACGCCGGTATAGTAGGCCAAACCTCTCACAATGGAGAGATCAACCTCCACGTCCTCCCGCATCCCTCGATCCTCGAGATTGGCCAGCACCGTACTAAGATCCTCACTGAGCTGGGAAGGGGACTTGATGGCATCTTCGACTTCCTCAAGGGAAAGCCCCAGTTTCTCCAACTTGAGGCCGCTGGCACCATCCTTGTCCCGGTCCAGCTTATCGACGATACTTAGGAGTTCCTCCGCCTGATCTTCGTCCAAACCCCTCGAATTGGCGAAATTTTGCCAGTAGCGGCGGTCCGAAAGACGAATGACAAAATCACCCTGTTTGAATCCAAATTCGCGCATCAGCTCGATGGTCAGCGCAATCAGCTCGGCATCGGCTGCCGGGTCGGCTTCTCCGATGAGGTCGACATTAAACTGGTAAAATTCACGAGTCCGACCGGCTTGCGGGGCCTCGTATCGGAAGCATTGGCCGATTTCAAACCAGCGCATCGGCTTCTGATAAGCGCGCTGGCTGTCAATGAGAACGCGGCCCAGGGAAGCAGTCACTTCCGGCCGAAGAGTGACGTCACGCCCCCCTTGGTCATCGAAGCGAAAGAGTTGTGTGCCAAGCTCGCCCCCGGTCTTTTTCATGTAGAGTTCGGTCGCCTCGACAATGGGAGTTTCGTATTCCACGAAGCCATAGCGTCTTGCCACTTCGCGAAAGGTTCGGAAGAGGTAGTTACGCACCGCACAGTCTTCCGGACGGAAGTCTCGAAAGCCGGGGAGGGTCTGAAATGCACCTTTAGCCATGGGGAATTGTTGCGGTTTTCCCGCGGGCGCGCGAGAATAGGGGGCGATTCCCCGTTGTCGAGGCGGGATTCGTTGAATTGGAATCAGCCGAAGCAAAAATGCGGAGGGTGAAAAAAGTCAAAATTTGAGTAAAATAATTCTTGATGAAGGTCTCATCTCCAGACAGATTCCGCCCGCACCGAAAGGAGCATCCGGCGTAGCTCAGCGGTAGAGCGGGTGGCTGTTAACCACTAGGTCCTTGGTTCGAACCCAAGCGCCGGAGCCATAT
>JAUIGV010000004.1 GCA_030432565.1 Verrucomicrobiia bacterium
GAATTTGACGCCCTTGAGGAGAACTTTTCAGGAGTTACCTTTCCCGATTCCAGCATTGGCCGCAGCCTTCTTGCGACACTCAAGACCATTGCTTTACGCGCTAAACTTGGTTTAAGACGCCAGACCATTTTTGTTTCCCGTGGAGGATGGGATCACCACAGTGCGCTCATTCAACCCCAGCAAAACCTCCTCGCCGAACTCACCCCGGCTCTCGCTGCGTTCCAGGAAGGACTGGAAAACTGTGGCCTTGCGGATTCGGTAATCACCTTCTCTGCCTCGGATTTCGCACGGACGCTTCGCTCAAATGGTTCCGGATCGGATCACGCATGGGGTGGAAACCAATTTGTGATGGGTGGCCCGGTGGCCGGCGGGCAGGTTCTTGGTCAATACCCGAGCCTCGCTCTTGATTCTCCGGATGATGTTGGACGAGGAGGAAGGATACTGCCAACGACCTCGGTCGATGCGCTGGTCGCCGAGCTTCTCCTCTGGTTCGGACTGGCGGGGCAGGCAAACTTCGAAAAGGTTCTCCCGAATCTCAGGAACTTTTACGACATCGGTGACGCGGATGCCGCAGACCCAACCACCCTCCCGATTGGCTTTTTGAAACCCGAGGCATTCTAGATGAAAGCAGGTCTCATCGGAGCCTGCGCGCTTCTTGTCATTCTCATTTTGCTCTTTAGCCGGGAGGGAGCTAATTCAGACACGAAAGAAGAAGCTCCGCAAAGAGAAGTCCCTCGGGTCCTCTCCGTGGAACCCGGTGATCCGGTCCTTTCCGATACCATGCTGGCTGGATACGCCGGAGACGACACCTCGGGGGCCGAAGATCTCAAAATGATGGGACGGTTTCTCGACAGCGTGTTTTTATTGGTCAAGCAACGGGATACCGCGGACTACTCAACCAACGAAGACCTCGTCATTTTCCTGCATGGCAACAACTCCCATCGCTCATCATTCCTCGCAAAGAATGGCCCTGCAATCAACGACAAGGGGCAAATAATCGACCGGTGGGGCTCGCCACTTATCTTGCACCCCGTTTCTCAAAAACTACTTGAACTCCGCTCGGCCGGGCCGGACAAAAAACCCTATACCGAAGACGACCTTCTCTGGCCCAAGCAACACTAAAAAAGTCCCACGCAAGGCGTGAGACTTTGGAAAATCAATATCGACGTAAATCACAGGTTACATCTCAAGCATCATCCGGGTCGGATTCTCAAGACAGTCCTTGATCCGGATTAAGAAAGTAACCGCCTCCTTGCCATCAACCAGACGGTGATCATAGCTCAGGGCAAGATACATCATGGGCCGGATTTCAACTTTGCCATCTACTGCCATCGGGCGCTGCTGGATGGTGTGCATTCCAAGAATTCCACTCTGTGGAGGATTCAAGATCGGAGTACTCAGGAGAGAACCGTAAACACCTCCGTTTGAAATCGTGAAAACGCCACCGGAAAGATCGGAAAGCTCAATCTTGCCTTCCTTCGAGCGGACCGCATATTCGATGATGTCTTTTTCGATCTGCGCGAAGGATTTCTGATCGCAGTCACGAACGACTGGAACAATAAGCCCCTTCTCGGTTCCGATCGCGATTCCGATGTCATAAAAATGATTTTCGATGATCTCGTTCCCCTCGATGCGAGCATTGATTGATGGAACATCTTTGAGAGCCTGAACAACAGCCTTCGTGAAAAGTGACATGAAACCCAGCTTAACCCCGTGCTTGCCAACGAAGTCCTCCTGAACCGACTTTCTCAAATTCATGACGGCAGTCATGTCGACCTCGTTGAAGGTGGTAAGAATGGCGGCAGTTTGCTGGGCATTAACAAGGTGCTGGGCGATCTTGCGGCGGAGCGGTGTCATTTTCCGACGTGTCACCCGTGAATCATCGTCCTGAACAACCTGCAATTTCGGAGCAGATGCGGGCACAACCGGCGCAGGAGCAGGCGTAGGCACTGCCGGAGCTGCGGCCTTGACCGGCTCAGGATCTGAGGCAGCAAGAGCCGGTGAGGCGGGAGCTTCAGAAACTGCAATCGATCCCAATTTTTCACCAATCGAGACCTCGGTTCCTTCGGAAACTTCGATGCTGACCACTCCGGAAGCCTCGGCCTCAAGCTCACTCGAAACCTTGTCGGTATCCAAAGTGACGAGGACCTGTCCCTTTTTTACAAAATCATTGTTGGAAACCGCCCAGGCTGCGACTGTTGCCGATGTGATCGATTCACCCGCCGCAGGGACTACAATATCGATCTTCTCGCCGGTCGGACCGGAAGCGACGGGAGCCGGAGCCTCTTGTGGAGCAGCTTGCGTTTCAGGAGCAGGCGCGGGAGCTGAGCCACCTGAAGCAGCCCCCTCGGCGATCAAGCCGATGACGGTCCCAATCTCGACCTCCTCGCCTTCCTGAACGGTGATCGAAACAGTTCCGGCAACCTCGGCTTCAAGCTCGTTTGAAACCTTGTCGGTTTCCAGAGTGACCAGAGTCTGGCCTTTTTCGACTGTCGCTCCATCGGCAACGTGCCATCTGGCAACAAGTGCGGAGACAACAGACTCTCCGACAGGTGGAATTTTAATTTGGTGAGACATGTTCAATTAAACGGAAAAGGCTTCTTCGCAGAGCATCTTCTGCTCGCGTTTGTGGACGGCTTTCGAACCGGTGGAAGGGCTTGAGGCACGGTCGCGGCCTGCATAGCGGACAGTTCGGCCGGTCGCCTTTTTGAGGCGATGCTGGATGTAACCCCATGCTCCCATATTGAGTGGTTCCTCCTGGCACCATACGAATTTCTTGGCTGAGCTGTAGGGGCTGATGGCCTGCTTGACAGCGTCGATATGGAATGGATAGAGCTGCTCGATACGAACAATGGCAGCATTCTTAATGCCGTTCTCCTCGCGGTAAGCAAGGAGATCGTAATACACCTTTCCTGAACAGAAGACAACGCGGGAGACATTCTCCGGCTTGTCAAACCCGTAGGTATCAGGCAGCACCTCCTGGAAGGAAGTGTCGTCGAGGAAGTCCTCAACCTGGGAAACTGCGCGCGGATTGGTCAGAAGACTTTTCGGAGTCATCACAACCAAAGGTTTGCGGGTCGGAGAATGTTTCTGACGACGGAGAGCGTGGAAATACTGGGCTGGAGTCGTGAAATTCCCCACGATCATGTTTTTATCAGCACAGAGCTGCAGGAATCTCTCAAGTCGGGCACTTGAGTGCTCGGGGCCCATACCCTCGTATCCGTGAGGAAGAAGCATCACGAGCGAGCTCGGTGTCTGCCACTTTGACTCTGCGGAAGAGATGAACTGATCGATCAGGACCTGGGCTCCGTTGGCAAAGTCACCAAACTGCGCCTCCCACATGATCAACATCTTTGGACAACCAATGGTATAGCCGTAATCAAAACCGAGGACGGCAGCTTCGGAAAGAAGGCTGTTATAGACACAGAATTTCTCCTGATCTTCGCTGAGATTGCTCAAAGGCACGTAGCGCTCCCGGGTTTCGTAGTCGTAAAAGACCGCGTGACGCTGACTGAAGGTTCCTCGTCGGCAATCCTGACCGGAAAGCCGAACCGGAAAGCCCTCGGTCAACAAGCCTCCAAAGGCCAAAGCTTCTGCAAAGGCCCAATCGAAG
Source organism: Verrucomicrobiia bacterium (assembly GCA_030432565.1). Lineage (GTDB taxonomy): Bacteria > Verrucomicrobiota > Verrucomicrobiia > Verrucomicrobiales > Akkermansiaceae > SW10. The sequence goes on from JAUIGV010000004.1 coordinate 3,614, forward strand.
GGCCCGCCATTTGCCAAAGCTTCGACACGTCTCGGCACGAAACGTTTGGCAAGCGTCGGGTGAAGTTGAAAACCATCCGGAATTGTCGTAAGGACTTTTCCGATATGCTGGAGGCGATCGAGCGGAATTCCGGTGACGACAGGATCATGCGAGTAGGGCGGTTGAGGTTGTGCGGTGGAGCCAGTGTAAACATCAAGGTTCCCCTCCTGCTCATTCTTTCGCATTTCCTCAAGCCCTGCATCAAGACCGGCCCAGATCTCATCATGAATTTCCTGGCCCTCTCCTACCGTCATGATTCCGGAAGCGACCAATTCGTCGAGATAGAGCTGGCCGGCGGTCTTACGACCAGAGATCTGGCGGTAGATGTGAGGCTGGGTAAATGCGGCTTGATCGGTCTCGTTGTGGCCCTGGCGACGGTAACAATACATGTCGATGACAACATCGCGTCCCCAGACCTGACGGAACTCCAGTGCAAATTCAGCCGCCCAAATCAATTCTTCCGGTCGCTCCCCGTTCACATGAAGAATCGGAGCTTCGATCATTTTGGCGACGTCGGTGGCATAGGCCGAAGAGCGGGCATCCTCCGGCATGGTCGTGAATCCGATCTGGTTGTTTACCACCATATGGATCGTTCCCCCGGTTCGATATCCGGCCAATTGGGAGAGGTTGAGAACCTCCGCCACCGGACCCTGTCCGGCAAACGCAGCATCCCCGTGAATGAGGAGAGGCAGCACGACTTTGCGGTCGGTCTTGGCACCATCATCTCCGATCATCCGTTGACGGGCCCTCGCCTTTCCTTCCACAACCGGGTTAACGGCCTCGAGATGGCTGGGGTTTGCGGCGAGACTCACGCGAACCTCGCCATCTTCCAATTGGCGCACCTTTTCGTAACCGAGGTGATATTTGACATCGCCGTCGCCGGCAACGAGGTCGGGAACGTAGTTCGGGGTGAATTCGTACAGGAGCGTGGAAATGGACTTTTTGACAAAATGAGCGAGAACATTCAGCCGACCACGGTGGGCCATCCCCATTTCAATTTCTTTGATTCCAGAACTCGGACACAACTCGAGGGTACGATTTAAGAGAATCATGAGGCCCTCGCCGCCTTCCAGTGAGAAACGCTTCTCGCCCAGAAACTTCTTACCCAGGAAGCTCTCAAAAAGCTCTGACTCCATGAGCCAGCGGAGGGCCTTCTTGCTCACTTCGCCACTAATGGAAGGAGCATCGACTTTATCCTCAATCCGCTGGCGAATCCAGTTTCGCACATGCGTATTGTGGATATGCATGAACTCAAATCCAATTTTCCCCGAATAGGTCTCTTTCAGCGAAGCTTCAAGGTCCCGCAACTTGATCGTCTGGCCATCGCGAAAAAACTGCGTGGCAGCCTCCCGATCAAGGTCTTCGTTGGTAAAGCCAAAGGTCTTCAGCTCGAGTCGCGGATTGACCGGGCCTGAATCCTGCAGCGGGTTGATGTGGGCTTGGGTGTGGCCGAGGGTCCGGTAGTTGTAGACCAAACTCACCACTTTTCCGCGAAACGATAGTTGTTCCTCCGAAAGTGGTTGATCGAGCCGGGCCGAATCACCTCCGGACGCGGGTAGTCCATTGGGACCACCTTTCTTGGGAACTGTCGAACCAAGTTCGAATCCCTCGAAAAATGCAGCCCAATTTTCTTCGACAGAAAGAGGGTCGGCGCTCCATTGCGCATATTTTTCGTCCAAAAGTGCTGCATTCAGCCGGGGCGAGATGTGAGAGGACATTTGTAGTTGGGAGGGACGTTTATCGCGAAAGAATGACATTCAGGCTTGGAACGGCGTGAACATTACCGTTAGTTAATCCGCACACCTCCGGGAGTCAACCCGCACCAACGATTCTCTAAAAAAAAATACCCATGATCGAGATTTCAAGTCTCAGCAAGAGCTATGGGCGCCACAAGGCGGTCGACCAAATTTCCTTCGAGGTCACTCGGGGAGAGATTGTCGGCTTTCTTGGCCCCAACGGTGCCGGCAAATCAACCACCCTGAAAATGCTGACGGGTTTTCTCCCGCCAACCTCGGGTGCGGCACGAATTGCCGGAAAAGACATCTTCCGCGAATCCCTTGAAGTTCGCAAGAAAATCGGCTACATGCCGGAAAATGTCCCTCTTTACACCGATATGAGGGTCAAGGAATACCTGCGATTTCGCGGAGGACTCCGGGGACTTTCGGGAAGCCGGCTGCGCAAGCGCATGAGCGAGGTCATGGAGACCTGCGGGCTCACCCACGTCCGCCGCAAGATGATCAAGACGCTCTCCAAAGGATATCGCCAGCGGGTCGGTTTAGCTGACGCGCTGATTCACGAGCCCGATTTGCTCATTTTGGACGAGCCTACCAACGGACTTGACCCGAACCAGATCCGCGCGATTCGCCGCCTCATCAAGAATCTTGGTGAAAAACACACGATTCTTATCTCGACTCACATTCTCAGTGAGGTCGAAATGACCTGCAACAAGGTGGTGATTATCGACGAGGGCAAAATCAAGGCCGCAGATACGCCTGAGAACCTCGTCAGCTCCATGCGACGTGCCGGACGGGTCACCGTTGAACTCCAAGCACCAAGGACCGAGGTCGAAGAAATCATTTCTGATTTCGAAGAAGTAACCCGGGTGGTCGGCGAGCCACTTCAGGATGGCTGGAATCGCTTTACCGTCTTCGCCGCTCCAAAAACCGACACCCGTGTTAAGATTGGCAATCTCGCCGCCGAGAAAAAGTGGCCGCTCCGGTCCCTCGGCCGCCGGATCGGCACGCTCGAGGAAGTTTTCATCGAACTCACCCGCAAAGATTAAGCCTACAAACCCATGCGCATCTTCCGGATTCTCTACTTCAAGGAATTGAAGTCTTACTTTCTCAGCCCCTTCGGCTGGCTCATTTTGTGTTTCGCGGCAATCATGCAGGGCTTTGCCCTGACCGCCACTTTCAAGCAATTTTCAGACAACGCCATGTCTGAAAGCCTGGTCTTCGCAACTTTCACTTCACCGATTTTTGGAATCTATTTCCTCTTCCTATTCCCGGTTCTCACAATGAGATTGTTTTCCGAGGAAAACCGATCCGGAACGATCGAGGGTCTCCTCACCGCGCCCGTGCGGACCTGGCAGGTGATTTTATCAAAGTTCGGCGCAGCCTACACCACTTTCCTTTCGCTCTGGATTGCCGCAGCAGTGCATTTCTACCTTTTCACGGTAATCACCGATGTCCCTCCCCCTTTTAGCAAAGGCGAACTCTTGGGGGCGTTCCTGATCATTGCCCTCATGGGCATGCTTTTCACAACCTTTGGATGTCTGGCATCGGCTCTCACCTCGAGCCAGATCATTGCCGGGGTCGTCTGCACCTCGATTTTGATTTTCCATGTTTTCCTGGGATTCATTCCTCAATTCTTCGGTGATCAGATTCCGGCGGCCGCCTTCTTCAACTTCATCTCATCGCCGATTCATCTCACCGATTTCACCCGTGGATTGATCGACAGCAAAACGCTTGTTTTTTACCTCTCCACCTCTGCCTTTTTCTTATTCCTAACCTTTCACCTTTTGGATTTCCGTCGCTGGAAACCCTGATCATCCGGACCCATGGCAGACACAGACTCCAACTTCGACATGGCACCTCCACCACGTCCGGTCAAACGACTGGGACTGGGCGTACGGGCTGTTCTTCAGATCGTCTTCGCACTCTTATCGCTGATTTTCATTTACTACCTGGCCTTCTCTTTTCACGACCGCTGGGATCTCACCGAGAGCAACTCTTTCACCCTCTCAGAGGCGACCGAAAAGCTTCTCGCCTCATCCGGCGTCCAAGACCGGGACGAGCCCATTAAAATCATTGCGGCCCTTCGCAAATCATCCCCCTACTACTCCCGCCTCCGCCCGGTGGTCGAGGAATACGAGCGACTTTCGAAGGGGAAAGTAAAATTGGAATACCTCGATCCTATTCGCGACAAGGACCGCGCCTTCGAGATTCAAAACAACTACGGAGACCTCCTTGCCGATAAATTATTTGAAGACGATATCTTTATTATCGACGCACGCGAGGGAGCTGCAGCCAACTCGGTCGAGGCAACCGAAGATGTCACCAGCCATTTGCGCTACCTCCCCGCCAGTTCAATGGTAATCAGCCGGAGCGACGTCAACAACCAAAGACGCCCCGTCGGGTTTCAGGATGAAGATTTGCTCAGTTCGATGCTTCAATCAGCGATCGAAGGCAAGCCCCGCATCATGTATCTTGTCGAAGACAAAAGCGATCTCGAGGTCACCGCCACCGGATCTCCCCTGCAAGTCATTAGCGAGGCTCTTCAAAAGCAGAACATTCTTCTGCTTCCGCTCAAGATTTCTCAAGTCGACAACATCCCCGACAATGCCGAAGGCCTCGTCATTGTAGCTCCCGAGTATGATTTTGAGCCCAATGAGATCGAGGTTCTTGAGAATTACTGGAAACGACCTTCCTCCGCGATCATCGCTTATCTAACTCCAAGCACCCGCCCCATTAATTTGCGGGCCTTTCTTCGAAAGAACGGAGTCACTCCGCGCGACGACCGGATCATTCGCACCCGAAATGGAAGAACCGAAAACCAGGTCCTCGCCACCTTCACCGCTGGTGCCGGACTTGGAATCAATGGAAGCCTTGAGATGAAGTCCGTCCCCTTCGAAGGGCGGATCAGCAGCCTCGAGGTCCGGGAAGGCGCGGAGGACCTCGTCACCAATCGAATTCAAGCCTACAGTCTCATTGAAACAGCTCCGGAATTCTGGGGAGAGACCGACTACAAGAAAGCCAATCCAAAATATGACGATGACGCGGACTACAGCGGCCCTCTTTCAATCGGAGCCGCTGTCATCAGAGGCAATGCCAATGCTGATGACACCGCGGCTAATGTTTCGAAGATGATCGTTCTTTCAACCTCCGATTTCCTCGACCCCACCCGGCTTGGCAACGAGCAACTCGACTTCGTTAAAAACTCGACCTATTGGCTTCTTGGGCGGGAGGAGTTGATGGGAATCGGTCCTCGAAGCCTCCAGCGCCGAAAGTTGAATCTTATTAAAGACGAGGTTAAGTTCCTCAGCAACATCGTCCTCTTTTTCATTCCGGCAGGCCTGTTCATGGTCGCCATGTTCGTCTGGAACATTCGCCGGGCCTAACGTGTTCTACCATGAGAATTCTGCCCACCCTTTTTATCACCCTGATCACCGCCGGGCTGGGTTTTCTTGCGGTGATGCACCAGCTCCATGGTAATCTGTATTTCATCTTCGGAGCTCCACCTCTGAAGGCAGGCGGGACCTTGTATCAATTCGATCCGGCTGACGTCGGGCGTATCAACATTCTTAACAGCGATGGCACCCGTGCTGAGCTCGTCAAGGCGGGTGGAGTCTGGTTGATCAAAGAACCTTGGGACGACTACGCTGATGCCCGCGCCGTTCGGGCACTGGTCGAATTTGCCGCCAAATTACGAATTGAGGATGTGATTAAGCGGGAGGAGGTCAAGGATATGGCTGACTACGGACTGAAGAAGTCCAGGATCGAAGTCCAAATGTTCGACAAATCAGGGGGGCCGGTATGCCACTTTAAAATGGGCCGCTATACCAGCTGGCGGGGATTCGATCCTGATTTCAAGTCGGAGGACCCCACCGCGCGTCCTCCCAGCTTCCCGACTCTAATCATCAACCCCGCCGAGGAAGACCAGGAAGATTATCTCTACGTCTGCAGTGACATCCCCGATCCCAGAATCCGGGAAGACAAGATGCGAGACTACTTTGCCGGGGGCCTCAAAGTCTTCCGCGATCACCGTGTCTTTTACAACTCTCCGGGCTTTGCCGGGGAAATCACGATCAAGGAAAAAAATTCCGAGATCACTGTAAAGCGCGATGGCCTCTCCAAAACCGATGACTGGAGGATCACCAAACCCTACGAACTTGCCAGCAGCCCCGCTGCCATCAACAAGCTTCTCGGTGGCCTGGCCGCTCTGCAGGCAGGTGCCGTTCTTGACGAATCAGCTCTCGCTCTTCCCGACCCTCTCCCCGATAACATCGATTACACCATCAGCATCAGCTATTATCTTCCAGACGGTTCCCTGAGCACTCCGGTTACGGCAATCTTTTATCCTCCGGAAAATGACCAGGTCACTTCGATCCCAGTCATCGTCTCGGAAGGCCCCGAGAAAAAAAGATCCGCGGTCCTTCTGGTTCCAAACGGGCCGGGCACCATTCTCGACAGCATTCCCCGGAGCGTGAACACCATCCGCAGCCGCACCATGACCTCACTTCAGGTCAGACAGGTGGAATCAATCAAAATAAGCGACTTCATGGGCCGGGCCGTCGATCTCACCCTTGAAATGAATCCTCATGAACGCGCCCGGCGCTGGTATGCCAGGGTGTTTCAGGAAGACCCCCCGTCCTCGCAAGGACCGCAATACGATGGCCCTGCCAACATCTTCCAAATCAACGAGCTTTTTCAAGCCCTCTTCAAGAACGAAGTGAAGAGCTTCACCAATGACGCTTCCACCGACCCCGCCGAATACGGGCTCGATCAACCCATTCGGAAAATCCTCATCAATCTCAAGGACGCCGAGCCCGCCATCTTCGTCGTGGGGGAAAAGCTTCGTCCGCAATACTTTGCCCGCCGCGCGGACAATGGTCGCCCGTTGGAAATTTCCGAGGAAGCTTATGAGGCCGGCCTCAAAGGAGTCAAACATCGTGAACTGGAAATCGTAGCCCGTCCCGGTAACAACCTTGCCACCCAGGCAACCGGACTCGAATTACTGGGGCTTGACAGGCCAAAGGTAGTGCAATTTGAGGAAGTCACGATTCATCTTGGGAAGGTCAACGCCCGGCACTTCTTTGCCAACCGGCTCGATGAAAAGGGCTACCATTCACCGCACGTGGTAGAAATCGGAGCGGATAAAATCGGGCAAATGCCGCTGGAAGCCTACCAATGGCGGGGTGAGCGGCTCTGGAACATCAACCGCTTTGAAATCAACGGACTCTCGATTGAGAAGAAGGGTGAAGCGGCCTTGGATTTAACTTATAACTTCTACGCCTCGGAATGGTCCGCAACCCGATCGGGCAAGGACGTCACAGCTCTGCTCAACACCAACAAGGCCGAAAAACTCCTCAAAAAACTTACCGACATCGAGGTGAAAAAATGGATTGGTCCAATGGTCGAAGATGCGGCAAATCGATTGATCGAACCCGACCTCCAAATCACCGTGCTAGTCGAAGAGATTGATGAAACCGGAAAGCCGGTTGGAACCGTCCGGCGGCAGTTGAAAATTTCACAAATTGTCGAAGGCCAAGCCAACCGCCTTCTCTTCGGCAAGACCGATACCAATCCAAGCTACTTCCTCATCGATTTGCCAACCGTCCAACGTTTATCGGTTCAACTTCTTGAAGAATAGTCACCCCGTGATCGCCTTCCGGATCACTGATGATTCCCTGCCACTTGCTCTCAATCTTTCCTGGCGGGAATGGGGAAGTACTTCAATCGGGCAGGGCTCATATTTCAGCTGATTCATAAAAAAATCGACCGCTCTCGTGCTGAGGGCAAATACCCACGGAATTCCAAATCCCCGGGCTCTCTCTTCGGCCGCTTTCACCAGCAATTGACCGTATCCCTGCCCGCCATGACTTTGTTTGACATAAAGACATGCAATCTCGGCGCACCTCGGTTCATCCGAGCAATGCAGAGCCACACAACCCACCACGTTGCCGTCGATTGTCATCACCAAAAAATCATTAAGCGACGTCTCAATTTCCTCATAGGAACGCGGCACAAGGTGGGCATCCCGCATTGAACGTCCCACCATGGCCAAAAGCTCGGAAATATCATCAGGAGCAATCGGCCGAATCGAAAGATAGTCATCGGCATACACCATGACTCCAACACCTTCGTTCGAGAACAACTCGTCCATCAGCACCCCTTGGTGGGTTTCGTTCAAAAGATGGACCCGGGGAATCCCGCGATTGCAGACCTCCGCCGCCCGATGCAGCAAGTCCCGACCCTCTCCCTGCCATTTCATTGCGTCCTCGCTCGAAATGGCATTGCCGCCCGCCACTTGCTCGGGAAGGAGCACGATCAACTTAAAAGCCCCAAGCGAACCGGCAAACTCCACCAGTTCATCACCGAGACTTTCCAATCCGGGCTTCTCGATCAGAGCCAGCTGGCCGCGATTCAGGATCGCTTCAACCTGATCTTTCTTCAAGTCAGTCGATTGCCACTTCAACTCACCATCGATCAGCAAATGGTCAAGTTGGGCCTCGCCCCGGCCGGTGGAAATGACCACGAGCTTTACGCCAACTTGTTGGAGCGCAATGAGATCGAGCAGCGATTCTGCAAGCGCCAATTCCGGCATCCGGGCAGCGTTCAACACCAACACAAAAGTCTTCCCGCGGAAGAACGGAACATATTGAAGGACGGCGCGAAGGTCACTCTGCACAACGGGACGTTAGAAAACCCTAATCAGATTGGCAAGGCACCGCGTCATTCGGTCAAATTTCTCTCAATCCAAACCTCGTTTTTCCTTTGCCTTGCTTCCACTTTCCCTAATCCTCCGCCCGTCATGGCCAAGCCTAAAAACGCAATCACACCCACGCGCTCGGAGAACTTTCCCGAGTGGTATCAACAAGTCGTCCGCGCTGCCGACCTTGCTGAAAATTCCGAAACTCGGGGATGCATGGTCATTAAGCCGTGGGGCTTTGCGATTTGGGAAGCCATACAGCGTGACCTTGATGGACGGTTTAAGGCCACCGGCCACGAGAATGCCTACTTCCCCCTCTTGATCCCCCTTTCCTATTTGGAAAAAGAAGCCGAACACGCCGAAGGCTTCGCCACCGAATGCGCCGTCGTGACCCACCATCGACTCGAGGCCGAGAAGGACCCAGAAACCGGCAAGACCAGAATGGTTCCCACCGGCAAACTGACCGAGCCATACGTCATTCGCCCCACTTCCGAAACCATCATCGGGGCCGCCTTTTCCCGGTGGACGAATTCCTACCGTGACCTCCCGCTTCTGATCAACCAGTGGGCCAACGTGATGCGCTGGGAAATGCGCCCGCGCCTTTTCCTACGGACTGCGGAATTCCTCTGGCAGGAAGGGCACACCGCTCACGAAACCAGGGAAGAAGCTCTTGTGGAGACCCATATGATTCACCAGCTTTATGCCGACGCCATTCGCGACCTCCTCGCCATCCCTGTCATTATGGGAGAGAAAACCGAGGCCGAACGCTTTCCCGGAGCAGAATCCACCCTGACCGTCGAAGCCATGGTACAGGATAAGAAGGCCATTCAAGCCGGCACTTCGCACTACCTCGGGCAAAATTTCGCCAAAGCCCAAAACATCACCTTCGTCGACCGCGACAACAAGGAGCAACATGTTCACACCACTTCGTGGGGAGTTTCGACGCGCCTCGTCGGGACTCTGATCATGGCCCACTCGGATGATGATGGATTGGTTCTTCCACCCCGGGTGGCTCCCCAGCAAATTGTCATCGTCCCGGTGACCCCAAAGGAGGACTCTCGCGATGCCATCATTGATGCCTGCGAAGCCCTCGCCGTTCGCCTTCGCGAGCAATCCTACGGAAGTGAAAAAGTTCGCGTCCATGTCGACAAGCGAGACCTCGGCGGCGGCGTTAAAAAATGGGAATGGGTCAAAAAAGGTGTCCCCCTCCGTGTTGAAATCGGCCCCCGTGACCTCGAAGAGCGCAAAGTCTGCCTGCAACGCCGGGATCAGGCCGCCAACCAAAAGACCTTCATGGAAAAGGAGGAATTTCTCCGCGACGTGGTGGAGATTATCGATGATATCCACCAGTCCCTGCTGGAGCGGGCCCGCGGATTCCGCGATGAAAACATCACGGAATGCACCGACCTGACCTCCTTTGAAAAACACTGGGATGATTCCAACGAGAATCCCGGTTGGCTCATCACCCCGTGGGCGGGATCACGTGAAGAGGAGGAAGAGATTTCCAAACGCCTTAAGATCACAGTCCGTTGCCTGCCCAACGACAAGCAGGATGAGCCTGAAGCCCCATGCGTCCTGACCGGCAGACCAACCACATCCAGGGCGATCTGGGGACGAAGTTACTAGCTGCACCACAAGGGCTGTCTCCGGCCCGTCCGCAACCGCCCATGGCGCTCACATGAGCGCCATTTGTTTTATTCACGGAGCAAATATTGCGCACTTTTCACAAGCGATGCGCAGTCATTCGCAATCGGTGCGAAGAAGTCTTTTCAGATCCGGATATTCTCCGGTCCATGAATTCGCGCCCATCGGTCGATAAAGACTTCAGCTCATGGCTGGTCAAACGGAGCCTTGCCCGTTCAAGCGGCAGGTGTCAACAAGCTGACTTTAGCATCGCCATCGAATCGCCCTGTGTCGTGTGCCAGCCCCGTGTCGCGGCCGCACTTGCCTGCTATCTCAACGAATTCGATGACAGCGAAAACCACTGCAATTGGCTTCCCGTCACAGATCACCGCCTTGAACAACTCCAGGCCCACCATGAATTCAGGAAGATGCTCCGCCACTCCGAGCCGGACGATCCAAACTCAGCCATTTCCTACCTTAGTTCCCAGGGCGGAGTGGTTCTCGAACTTCCAAAGTGCCATCAGCAAACCGAGAGCAACACCAAGGTTTTTCAGGTCAGCCTCAGCTGCCAGGAGCCAAACGAGGGAAATCACCACCTCTGGGTGAACGCCAAACGCATTCCCGAGAAGACTCTCGTCCCCATGATTGCCAACGCCTTCTTCGACTGGGCCTGCAATGGCGGCGACCGTGTTGAAGACGAATCCAGCCAGAAAGCAAGGAAGTGAACGTCATCGCCATCACCCTACTCGTCTCCATGGCCCTCGCCGGGATCTTCATCGTTTGCTTTGCCACCGAAGCCTTTCGCAAACGTAAGTCCTCACCCGAACGCGACTCCCTCCTTCCTCTTCAGGACGACTCAAATCAATAGCACAAAGCCACCATTCAATCCAAACCATGACCATAACATACGACGACAAAACGCCGCGGCAATTCATGATCGCCTCAATCATTTGGGGCCTCGTGGGGATGCTTGTAGGCGTCATTGCAGCACTCCAACTCAGTGACTGGCGCATGAACGGCGCCTTTCTCGAAGCGATTACCTTCGGCGCCTTCAATGCGGATGGCGTTTCCTGGCTGACCTTCGGGCGACTTCGCCCGCTTCACACAAACGCCGTCATTTTTGCCTTCGTCGGCAACATGGCTTTTTCCGGGATCTACTACTCCACCCAGCGACTGTGCAAATGCCGCACCGCTTCCGACAAGCTATCGCAGATCCACTTTTGGGGATGGCAAGCCATCATCCTGGGAGCCGCCATCACCCTGCCACTCGGTCTCACCCAGTCGAAGGAATATGCCGAACTCATCTGGCCCCTCGATATCGCCGTCGCCCTCATCTGGGTGGTTTTTGCAATCAACTTCTTCTGGACCCTCGCCAAACGAAACGAACCCAGCCTTTACGTGGCCCTTTGGTTCTACATTGCGACCATCATCACGGTGGCGATGCTTTACATCGTTAACAACCTCCAGATTCCCACCTCGCTCACCCATTCCTATCCAATCTTCGGCGGACTCCAGGACGCTTTGGTGCAATGGTGGTATGGCCACAACGCCGTGGCCTTCTTCCTTACGACTCCGATCCTGGGCATCATGTATTACTTTTTGCCCAAGGCTGCCAACCGCCCGGTGTATTCGTACCGGCTTTCAATCATTCACTTTTGGGCGCTCGTTTTCATCTACATCTGGGCCGGACCGCACCACCTTCTCAACACCGCCTTGCCTCGCTGGCTGCAAACACTCGGCATGCTCTTCTCGCTCATGCTTTGGGCTCCATCCTGGGGCGGCATGCTCAACGGCCTTCTCACTCTCCGCGGTGGCTGGGCCAAACTCCGGACCGATCCGGTCATCAAATTCTTCGCTGCAGGTGTCACTTTCTACGGCATGGCGACTTTTGAAGGACCACTGCTTTCCATCCGCGCGGTCAATGAACTCTCCCACTACACCGACTGGGGAATTGGTCACGTTCACTCGGGAGCTCTCGGCTGGAACGGCCTCATGGCCGCCGGGATGTTCTACTGGCTCGCACCACGAATGTGGAAAACCGAACTCTGGTCAAAGAGTCTCGCGAACCTGCACTTCTGGATCGCCCTGGTTGGCATCCTTCTCTACGTCGCTGCGATGTGGACCGCCGGGATTACCCAGGGCCTTATGCTGGGTCAACTCAACGAACAAGGTACTGGACTCAAATACGAGTTTGTTGACACCCTCCTCGCCATTCGCTGGCCATACTACTTCCGAAGCTTCGGAGGAACCCTCTACCTCATTGGATTTGCACTCTGCGCCTTTAACATCTGGAAGACTGCCAAATCAGGCTCACCCGTGAATGGCACTGCCGAAGTCACTCCGCTTGAGCGCGAGAAAAAAGACTTCCTCGGTCTCAAGGCCATCTTCGTCCATAAGAGTGTCCAGCACATCTTCTGTGTGATCCTCTTCACGATCCTGTGGATCTTTGCACCACGTGGAGGTGACTACGCAGCGCTGGCCCTTGTGATTGTCTTCGCAGTTCTCGCCTACCGCGCCTTCCGAAAGGATGTCAAGAGCTGGGCGGACTTCCATGACAGCCTTCTCGAGAACTATATCCCTCTGACCGTTCTCGCCTTCATTGCCGTCGCAATCGGTGGAGCAGTTCAGATCATTCCCACTCTGATGGTGGATCGGGCCAAGAACATTGAAGGTCGACTTCAGGAAGCCTACACCCCTCTTGAGCTCGCCGGACGTGACATCTACGTCGCCGAAGGTTGTTACAACTGCCACTCACAGATGATTCGAACATTGGTGCCGGATGTCATGCGATACGGTCGTAGCGGCCATGATGACGATTACTCCCATCTTGGTGAGTCCATCTACGACTTCCCATTCCAATGGGGATCGAAGCGAACCGGTCCCGATCTCGCTCGCGAAGGCGGACCACTCGTCGACAAGGAAAATCCACACCTCCGGACCGGTAAACGGGATAACCTGTGGCATTTCAACCACTTCCTTGATCCACGTCAAACCTCGCCGGGATCCAACATGCCACCTTACCCTTGGTTCTTCGAAAACAAGACGGACTTCAAGTCCCTTCCGAAGAGAATCGCAGTACAGCAAACCCTCGGAGTTCCTTACCCGGCCATGACCAGGGATGAGATTGAGCAGAGTGCCCGCGAACAAGCCATGGCAATCGCAGACACCCTGAAAGAGTCCGCCTACCTGCCGGACCAACCCGATCTTTCCGGTGATGAATTGCGGAACTATCTCGCCGAGCGCCAGATCATCGCCGTGATTGCCTACATGCAGAAGCTGGGGGCATACACCGAGCAAGAACTTGATAAGAACAAGCCGGACACCTTTGATCCGGATCAACAACGGCAGTTCCGAAAAGAAGCCAAAGAAGACGAAACCGCCCAACGCTAGCACCACCAACAAGCAGAAAGATGTATAAAAGAATCTTCCATGAAGAATGGGCCGCGATCGTGCCGATCATCGCCTTCCTCATCACCTTCACCTTCTTTGTCGCCATGATGGTGAAAGCCGCCCGCATGAAAAAATCGCAGAGAGATCAACTTGCCGCACTTCCTTTGGAAGACGACCAGGCATCCTCCAAATCAAACAGCCCAACCAAACCATGAATCCAGAACACGGACAAGAAGAGCATGAAGAACACCGCCGTGCGGACTTTGCTTCAAAAAAGGGAGAAATCGTTCTCCGCAAGCACGAGTATGACGGCATTCAGGAGTATGATCAGAAGCTCCCCAACTGGTGGCTCGTCACCTTTTTTGGCGCGGTCATTTTCTACCTCATCTATTGGTTCGCATACTATCAAGCTGGCTTGATTGAGACCGATCAGGATGCGGTTACCAACGCCATCGCCGAAATACAGAAGGAGAAGGCCGAGGCTCTCGAGAAAACTCTCGCCAACCTCAACGACAAGGTTCTTGTCAATGAATGGGCCACAGACGGCGCAATCGTTGCGGAGGGCGAAAAGATCTACTCACAGGTCTGCATCGGTTGTCATGGCCCCGAACTGGATGCCCCAACCAAACTGGGCCTTTCACTCGTCGATCACGAATGGAAGTATGGCGATCGCCCGATGGAGATTTTTAAACTCATTAACGAGGGCTCACCCGCGGAAAGCAAGGGCATGCCACCAACCGGGGCCAAGATGATTCCATGGGGTGCGACTTACAGCGGGAAACAAGTTGCCCAAATGGTTGCCTTCATCATCTCGAAGAATCCGGAAGACTTCGCCAAATTCAAAGATTAAAGAGCTCAAATCCTCTCTCGTTCCACGAATTCAAAAGCAGCCCTTCGGGGCTGCTTTTTTGTCATCTTTATTCCCGAGCAATCCATGCCGAATAAACAACAAGCAGTGCGTATCACACTCTCTCAAACACTGATTTCATAAGAACGCTCAAACGGAGCAAACGTCTAACAAACTAAAGATATGAAAACACAGTTCGCCCTCGCAACAACTCTCGCCATGACCGGTGGAGCCCTCGCGCAAGATGTCTTTGCCGATGCCATCCGCCCCATCACGGCGCCAACCGTTGCCGACCTCGCGTTGCCACGCACCCAGCTGCACGGGATCTACCTTCACCAAAACATGCCCTCCACAGTCAGCACGACTCTCGGGCAGGTCCCACTCGGCGGTGACTTTCAGGTTTACGCTCTCCAATTCGAGATTGCGCTCAATGAGAGAACTTCGATCGTTGCGACCAAAGACGGCTATATTGACTTCAACCCCTCTGCAGCAAGTCCGCTCACCTCACAGGAAGGATTCGCAGATCTGGGTCTCGGGATCAAACGCGCCCTGATCTATGACACCGCGAATGCCTTCGTTCTCTCCGGCATCGCCACGGTGGAAATTCCCACCGGCGAGTCCGAAGTCTGGCAGGGTGAAGGCGATGGTGCCATCAACCTCAATCTCGCCGCCCTGAAACTCTGTGATAGTGGTGTGCAGTATTCCGGAAATGCCGGCCTCCACATCCCTTTCAGCGACAGTCAGTCGCTCACCGGTTCGATCAACCTTCATGCCAGCTACGAAATCACTCCGTGGTTCATTCCGTTGATTGAATTAAACTGGTTTCATGTATTCGACGAGGGCGACGGTACGAGCAACTTTACCAACCAAGGAGGCAGTCTTGTGCCTTCCGTAGCCCAGTTTGAAGCAGGAGACCTTATCAACTGGGGATCTGCAAATGCCGATGTCAATCGTGATATCGTCACCCTTGGCGTAGGTTTCCGGTCGAAACTGACCGAGAACGCCCGTCTAGGTGTGGCATTCGAATTCCCCCTGACCGACGAAGAGGACAATCTCATGGATGATCGACTCACCGTTGACATGGTCTGGGTCTTCTAAAGGGACAATCGACCCCAATACGTTCCCAACTCTTAAAACCCCCGGCGAATTCGCCGGGGGTTTTTTTCATTTCACCGTCTGATCCCGCATAGCTTTCGACAATTCATGCGCAGCCAATGGCAGGGCAAGATGCGAGATTCCCGGCGTGTCCGAAAAGAAGCTCCCGAACCTCGACAGTGTTACATCAGTCAACGCAGACGGATCCCACTACGTGCTACACCCGGCCGACGTATCCGGTCGATTTATGTTGGCACGGAAGATTTTCGCCATGCTTCTCCTGATTGTTTACGTGGCCTTGCCCTGGATTACCATCAACGGGGCACCGGCCGTCTTTCTGGATATTAGCAACCGCCAATTCCACCTTTTTGGAATCACACTGACCCCGCAGGATCTCTGGGTTCTCTTCTTCGCCATCACTGGAGCCGGCTTTACCCTCTTCTTTCTAACCGCTCTTCTCGGTCGCCTCTGGTGCGGTTGGGCCTGCCCCTACACCGTCTTCCTTGAGCATGTTTTTCGCCGCATTGAAAGGTGGATCGATGGTGATTCAAGCGCCCGCAAAAAGCTCGACAAAGCTCCATGGCGATTCCCCAAGATCTGGCGGCGCGCGCTAAAACATTGCCTCTATGTGATTATGGCGGCCCTCCTTGCTCACGTCTTCCTTTCCTACTTTGTCTCCCTCGAACGCCTTTATGGCTTCCTCCACGAGAACCCTCTCGACCACCTGAGCTCTTTTGGTACCGTTGTATTTCTGACCGGAGCCTTTTACTTCTGCTTCGCTCATTTCCGTGAACAGTTTTGTATCATGGTCTGCCCCTATGGCCGCCTTCAGTCAGCCATGACCGATGACGACACGATCATCATTGGCTACGATGAACTTCGAGGCGAGCCACGTGGCAAGGCCAATGATCCCAAAGCCGCCGATTGCATTGACTGCCGGCGCTGTGTGAACGTTTGCCCAACCGGGATCGACATTCGTAATGGCCTCCAACTTGAGTGTATCGGATGCGCCGCTTGCGTGGATGCCTGTGACGACATCATGAAGAAGCTGGATCGCCCCACCGGTCTTGTCCGCTACGATTCGCTCAACGGTCTGGCTGGTAAAAAACGCCGTATCATCCGCCCCCGGATTTTCCTCTATGCATTTCTCGGATGCCTTGGCCTTGGCGCACTGACCACGGCTGCGGTCAGCAAGGCCAAACCCTATAATCTCAGCTCTTCCCGGATGGCCGGACCTCCATTCCTGGTCGACGGTTCCACCGTCCGGAACAACTATCAGGTTCACCTCGCCAATAAGCGCAATCAACCCGCGACCTTTGTAATGAGCCTCGAAAGTGCACCCGAGGGATTCGAGCTCAGCGGAGCCGGCCAAAGCTTCGACCTTCCCGCCCGGGGAGACGTCAAACGCCCCGCGATTATCATCGTCCCACATGAAAATTACACCGGCCCTTGCGAGGTCGTGATCAAGCTGACCGGGCAACCCGGAGACGTCGAAATCACCAACACCGTCCGATTTGTGGGGCCAAATCCAGCCAGCCTTGGAAAAGGTAAGCAATAACGGGGCATCAAATCACAGAAAATGCGCAGTCAAAACCGTCAAAACCGACCACTCTCACTCCCGAAATGAAAGCATTCTTCCAACACCCCGCCACTTTGGTGACCCTTGCCTTCCTTCTCCTGATCGGCGCATGGTCGGTCATCGTGACGACCGCCGTTAAGCATCGTGCCGACTCGGTTCCCGTGCGGGTTGAAGCAACCGAAGCCAATAAGTAAATGGAACCGGGCCTGACCATCGCGGCAGCACTGGTGACCGGACTGGTCACCAGCGTGCATTGCGTTGCGATGTGTGGTCCGCTCGCGTGCTCCGTCGGGAAAGTCGGCAAAGGAGAAACCCGCAACATGATGGCCTATCTTGGCTATCACGGAGGAAGACTCATCGCATACTCCGGCATTGGCGCTCTTTGCGGAGCCATCGGACAACAACCCCTGCGCTGGATTTTTAATTCGCCGGCCGTCGTGCTTCCATGGATGCTCGTGATCCTTTTCCTGATCACCGCCCTTGGGCTTTGGAAAAAACTCCCCCGCCCCCGCTTTGTGGATCGCCTCGTCGCCCGGGCCCGGCTGCGTTCATTCAAGCTTTCCGCCGGTCGCGGAGCCCTCGTCATGGGACTCGTCACTCCGCTGCTTCCCTGCGGCCCCCTTTACCTCCTTTTTGCCGCCACCCTTCTGAGCGGAAGCGCACTTCGTGGCGCAGAGTTCGCCCTTGCTTTTGGAATGGGCACCGTCCCTTTACTCTGGGTCGCCCAACAAGGTTTCTCCCGTCTCCGGGAAACCATGCCGGCCCTGCGATTTACCCAACTGCAACGTGGACTCGCCATCGTCGCCACCATCGTCATGATCTGGCGCCTGCAAGATACCCTGCCCGACTTCAGTGCAGCCGAGCCCCCCTCTCCATCGGTTGAAGCCGAAGCTGAACTTCCGTCCTGCTGCCACTGATGAATGATTGCACCTGCAGACACTGCCACACACCTTTTACCCCCACTCCCCAAGAGTCGGAGTTTTGCTGCGCCGGTTGTCGTTTTGTGAATCAGCTTCTCGTCGGGGAAGGACTCGGCGACTTTTACAAATTACAGGATGGCCAGGCCGGTCGACCCGTTGGCGAACGGCCTTTTGAAGCGCCTAAAACAGACTGGCTCACGCCCCTCGTTTCAAACCTTCCCGATGATAGAACTCAACACACTCTCAAACTTCGCGTAAGCGGCGTCACCTGTGTGGGCTGCGTCTGGCTCATCGAAAAACTTTTCCTCGCACAACCGGGCGCAATCAGAGCCAGTGTCTTTCCAGCGACCGCCGAAGCCGAATTCACCTGGGAAACAGGGACGGATGCCATCCTGAAACTCGCTGAAGAATTGCCGCGATACGGATACGTTCTAGAGGACCCCGCCAACGCCGCGCCTCCAAAGGCTGAAAGCCGGAAGGTGATTCCCCGCCTCGGACTTAGCGCCGCCTTTGCCATGAACACGATGGCATTCTCATTGCCGCGTTACCTCGGCATGAAGGATAGTTTTCCCTACGCCGGACTCTTTGATCTCATCGCCCTTTTATCCTCCACCTTCACGCTGCTCATCGGAGGCACCTACTTTTTCTCGAAGGCAATCGCCTCGTTGCGGCACCGCACGATTCACATTGATGTGCCCATCGCACTTGGGCTCGCATTTGCCTACATTGGATCCATCATCGGCTGGCTGAGCGGAGAGGCCCACCTCATCTACTTCGATTTCGTGGCGACCTTTACCGTCCTGATGCTCGGAGGCCGATACCTTCACCTCGCCGCAGCCGAACGCGCACAAAGCCAGCTTCAGGGACAATCGGCCATCGCCAGCGATCTCGAACTCATCGATGGCTCCCGTAAATCCACCAAGGCCCTTGCTGTTGGTGATCATTTCATCGTTTCTCCGGGCCAGGCCCTTCCGGTCAGCGCCATTCTGACTGGCGATGATCACGAATTTTCCCTTGCCTGGATGACCGGGGAACCAGAACCACGCACTTTCGCCGGGGGCGCGACCATTCCCGCAGGATCTATTCCACTGGGACATGCTAAAATCTCGTTAATCGCAACCGAAGCATACTCCGACTCTCTTGTAGCTCGTCTGACCCGCGAGGAAGACAGCGTAAGCTCCCAACCGGTTGTGCAACGTATTCTCAAATACTATCTGGTGACCATCATAATCATCGGACTCGCCACGGGAATCGGTGGTGTCATCGCAGGTGTCCCGCCCCTCATCGCGCTACAGCGTATGATCTCGGTCTTTATTGTCTCATGTCCCTGCGCCATTGGGGTGGCCATTCCTCTGGTCGACCGTCGCGCTTCGTCCGCGTTGGCAAAAATTGGCGTCTTTGTCCAAAATCCGGCTCTCTGGCAATCATTAACCAAAATCCGCCATCTCATTTTCGATAAGACCGGAACTCTCACTTTGGAGAATCCCGAACTCATCCAATCTGATCAAATCGAGCGCTTGAACGACGAGGCAAAATCCGCCTTGCACGCGCTTACCTCCGGATCACTTCACCCACTCTCCCGCTCTCTTTTCCAGATCATTGCTTCGCAGACTCCTCAATCGAATCCAGCCAAACCCGTCGACAAAGCCGGACTTGGAACCATCCTCAAAATCGATGGTCAAGTCTGGACCCTCGGCAAGCCCGGCTGGCTCGGCCAGGACGATTTTAAAACACTCGAGACCAGCGCACTTTCCTGCGAGCTGGCTTGCGATGGAAAACTGATCGAGACTTTTCAATTCCGCGAGACCCTCCGGCCTAGAGCCCTGCAAGCACTTTCGAACCTCTCCGAAAGTCACCAACTGCACATTCTTTCGGGCGATCAGGAAGCCCGCGTCTCAAGCCTCGCCACCACTCTTGGCATTCCCGCCAAACAAGCGCACGCCGGTCTTTCTCCCGATGAAAAAGCGGATCTCGTGTCATCGCTCAAACCTTCGCTCTATCTTGGCGATGGCATGAATGACACCCTCGCATTCTCGGCAGCCACCCTCTCCGGAACTCCCGTCGCAGATCGCTCACTCCTCGACCGGCGATCCGACTTCCTCTTCACATGCCCTGGCCTCTCCTTCCTCCCGACCCTTTTCTCGATGGCGAAATGGCGCCGCCACACCGTGGGTCTAATCCTTGCATTTACCATCACCTACAACCTTGTCGCCGTCACCGCCTGTGTCCTCGGTCACATGACTCCTCTTGCGGCCGCCATCCTGATGCCGCTGAGTTCCATCGCCAGCCTCCTCATCGCGAGGAGAAAACAACAGGAGAAAAAACCGAAAGCTCTGAGCAAGGCAGCCCCGGTCGTTGTCGCTAAGACAGCTTGATGCAATCATGACACCTTCACTTCCCGACCTCACCGACCGTGCGGGTATCAAACCTCTTGTAAATCGTTTCTACGAAATCGTCCGCAAGGACGCGAATATAGGCTTCATTTTCGAGGAGATCGTCCAAGTCAACTGGGAGCTTAACCTCCCAAACATGTATCCCTTTTGGGAAACCGTCCTTTTTCGAAGCGGCGGATACAGGGGAGATCCCATCGCAGCTCATTCCAAATTCGTGTCGAAGACGGAAATTGGAAAAGCTCAGTTTGAACATTGGCTAAAGCTCTTCCGTGAATCGGTCGACTCTCTCTTCTCCGGCGAAAATGCCGGGCCCATCAAGAGGTGTGCCAAAGACATGGCAAACGTGATTCACGGCAAGATGAACGGAGTTCAAGATCCCCGCTTTGATCCCGCCAACCTGACACCAGAACAACGTATCCGATACGCCAAATACAAAAACCAAAAGGAGCCGGAGGCATGACCTCGGTCCCGCATCGCTGCTGCTCCGAGCCATTTCGGGTCTTCTTCCCCCTCGCGTTTTTCGCATCCATCGTTGGAGTTCTCCTTTGGCCTCTCTCGCTGGCGGGGCTGCTCAATTTCCATCCTCTTGACGCTCATGCCCGCTGGATGATCCAAGGTTTTGGAGGATGTCTCATTGTTGGCTTCGTTGGGACCGCCGGACCCAGGCTCATGGGTTCCGAATGTTGGTCCCGCGCCGAGCTGATTTGGCATACCCTCATGGCGCTCTCCATGCTGACGGCACTCTCCTTTGCCCGGATTCTCGTGGCCGACCTACTTGCGGGCTTCTGGCTGCTTGGAGTCACCTGCTCGATGATTGGACGTTTGATTTTTGATCGGAACGGGTTTCCCCCGCCCGGAATGGTTTTAGTATTTTTCGGTCTGATCACCGCCATTGTTTCGAGCTTTGCGCTGGCCCTGCACGGGATTCTCGGATTCTCGTTTTTCTGGCATCAATTCTGGCGAAATCTCTACTTTCAGGGCTTTCTCTGGCTCCCGGTCATTGGAGTCGCACCTTACCTCATCCCTCGCTTTTTTGGCCTCAAATCACTCCATTCATTCGAAGAGGGCCGCGGCGTTCCAATAGGATGGCTCAAGTATTGGATCATCTCTGTCATTTCGGGCACCCTTCTCCTGGCCTCTTTCGCGATCGAAGTTTGGCTTAATCAGAAAGCGGGCCTTTACCTCCGGGCATTCACAGTTTCCGCCCATCTCTTTGCCTTCGTCCCCGGGATACTCTCGCTCAAAAAGTGCAATGCCCTTGGACTCTCTATTCGTTGGGTTCCCTGGTGTGCGGCAGTCGGCTGGCTGGCCATTATCTTCTTTCCGGGTCTCAGGACCGGAGTCCTTCACCTGATGTTCATCGGTGGAGCTGCTATTGTAATGTTGGCAGTCTCCACCCGGGTCATTCTGGGCCACAACGACCGGCACGACAGACTGGCCCTTCCCATGAAGTGGTATCACCTTGTTTGGTCCTTGCTTCTCCTGACCGCTGCCACCCGCTTGTCAGCGGACTTTGTCCCCAAGGTTCGCATTTCGCACCTCAGTTACGCAGCGTGCCTTTGGATCATCGTCATTGTTTTCTGGAGTGTAAAAATCCGCCGTGACCTCAAATCCCCACTCCCTAATCCATCAACCCGCGGCAACTGCCCAAAAAGGAAGCGAAAACGCTAAAAACACTGCATAAACCAGCCAAAAACAGTCGTATCTCCATCTGATCGATTAATGCCGAACAATGTTCTAACGCACCTTGATCAACTTTGCTTTTCTGTATAAAAAAAACCGACGTCAGACGAAACTGTTTATGGCTGATCCGATTCTTCCCAATTTCGAACGAGTGGTCTTTGAGCGGCTTCGCGCATCCGAGGAGTTTACCTCCTACGAAAATGCCTTTCGTCTCGCGACGGGTCTTCCGCTTCGTTTCATGCGAATGGACGAGGAATGGTGCCTCTTGGAGCACAGTGAAAACCAAAGCCCGTTCTGTGAAATTATCAACAAGTGCAAAACAGCTTGTAGTGAGTGCATTAATACCAACAAGCGGCTATTGGAGATGGTCGAGGTTGAAGGGCCGATGACTTGCGGTTGTTTTTCAGGTCTCTGCGCAACGGCAGTCCCCGTGCGACTCGGCTCCACAACACTCGGTTTTCTCAAGACAGGGCAAGTATTCCGCAAACAGCCCAAGAAAGAAGACTTCGAACGCGTCGTTTCCAAATTGATTGAAGATGGATTCGATCCAGCGAAAAGAGACCTCCTTCACCAAGCCTACTTCCAGACCCAGACCATCGACCCAAAGCGCTACGAGAGTATGATCCTGCTCCTCGAAACCTTCGCCGACCAGCTTTCAAGGCACGCGGACAACCTTGTCATCATTCTCGATGGCAGTGAGCCGGAAGCCATTGCCAAGGCACGACGCCTCATCCACGCCAAACTGGATGAACCGATCAGCCTGGCTGAACTCGCCGCTGCCGCTGGCTTGAGTGAGAGCCATTTTTGCCGAACTTTCAAGGAGGTGACAAAACTCACCGTCACCGATTACACCACCCGGGCGCGAATTGCTGCAGCCCGAAAAGAGCTACTCCGTCCCGCCGCCAGGGTTTCCGACATCGCCTTTCGGGTAGGTTTCCAATCCCTTTCGCAGTTCAATCGCTCTTTTGCGAAACTCGTCGGCTGCTCACCTACAAAATTCAGGGAAACCGAACTTAATAAGGCAAAGCTCAAAGCGTAGTGCTGCTTAAAATATTATAGGACGATCTTGTCCAAGAGTCCGTCAGCTTCAGATTTTGATCAGGCAGGACCCTCCACGTTCATACGATATCGCCCAAACCGGGCGGGAGGGATCGTATTTAAAGATCAGGAAACGTTATCCCTGTATTCGCTCTTCCTTTCCGCTTCGGAACAGGTCTACTGGTTCTTGAGAGGGATTGAAATCACAAGCCCCGCCACACGATCCTCAAGAGAGGTTCGCTTGGGCACATGACACTTGAGGCAGGCATTATGAAGGAGAATTGGCCCGGCCCGGCGGTAGCGATCATCTGCGATCAGTTCAAACTCATCCTTCCCGGCCCTCAAGGCATCGACCGCATTGCGTTCGAACTGATCCTTGGGTTTGTGGTCTACATTCATCGTTTTTCCTTCAACGCCCAACCACCGGACATCGACCTTCTGCTTCTTTGAGAGGTCCTTGAAAACCTCCTCGAGCGTCGCGGATGGAATAAAATCATGATCATTGGGGTCAAAGAAGTCGCGATGCACCAATTGCAGTGTTCCGTGAAGGCTTTCATGAAGGAGTCGCGCCCTTCCTCTTGCCTCCTCGACACCGGATGGCAATAACGCGGAAGCTGCCTCCGAATCACCGGCCTTTGCGGGGTCACTGCGACCTTCAAAGACAAGGAGGACAGAGATTCCAGTCACTAGCGAAGCAAGAACAATGCCTAAATGATTCTTCATTCCCAAGCCTCGGATATCGGGGCCCGGAGACGAAGTGAAAACACGTTAAGGTTCTGACCTCTTGGCTTCCAAGCGGTCGATGCCAACCATAAAAGCCGGATCCGCGGACTCATTTTTCCCAACGATATGGACATCCACCTGTAAGGGCTCCCCCGGGCTGACATTGACATTGCGAAAGATCAAAGGAATTCCCGGGAGAACCTTCTTGGTGTAAAGATCTGCCTCCTGAAGCTGCCCGTTCATTGAGATCTTGATCACTGCGTAGTCCCTCGCCGTTGTGGGGTAAAGCGTGATATCGTAAGTGCCGGGCTTCAAAGCTTTCAGAGTCATCGTAAGCACATCTCCGGGCTTGCCCCCGGTCCACCAAAGATGATTGTCACCCGACCAACCAGGGCCAAAGCTCTTCATACCCTGATCGACCAACTGGCCTCGATTCACCTTGGTAGTCTTAATCAGGCTCTCTCCTTCAAAGCGAATCACGTCTATTGCGGGAGGACCAACTTTTTGGGTCGGATCGGGAATCTCGGGACCTTCACCGGGAAGAGGAACCTGGGACGGACTCCCGAGATATTTCACCAAATCGGCTACTTTCCCCATCGGAAGCGCCTCAAAAAGTCCGGCTGGCATTAGGGATTGGGCGAGTTCTTCGCGCTTGTCCACCTCTCGCTTCTTCACTTCGGTAATCGTTCCGCCGGGCATCGCAAGTTCGATCACCTGATCCGTCTCACGACGCACCATCCCGCTCAGGCTGGACCCATCCTTCAGAGCAAGCACGTTTAAAAGATAGTCCTTCCCAACCACCGAACTCGGAGCGAGAACGTTCTCAAGAAGATAGGCAAGATTGGCCCGATTGGAACCTGTGAGATCGGGCCCCAAGGCGATTCCTTCTCCAAAAAGCTGATGACAGGACCCACAAGTCTCGGTGAAGACAACACGCCCACGTGACGCATCGGCCTTGGAAATCACTTTGGGGTTCAACCTCTCTTCCCACTTTCTGACTTCATCTGAAAGATTGGCCAGATCGACTGCGGCTCCGGATCTTGACCAGTTCCGGGATATCAGATCATTGATTTCTTCATTCTTAAATCGATCAAATTGATGAAGCAGAACCATGGAAACCAGAGAGGATGAAACCATTTTCCGGTCAACCGCTTGCAGCAATACCAAAGCCATGTCATCACGGGATGCCAGCAAATTCACGGCGTCGTTTCTGAGCTTCAACGGAAACCCTGCAAGATGCTTTACAAGAGCCTCGGCCGTTGGTTTACCCGGATGCTGGCGCAGCGCTTTGATGGCAGCTTCCTGCATACTTTCAACATGCAATAAATCAGCAGCCAAACTGGCAAGCCCGGGATCTTTACCATTAATCAAAAACTCCATGGCACGATTGCGAACGAATGCAGGTTGCTTCCCGTCCTCTGCCACGGCCCGCCAATACGGGAAGAAATCGGGATCCCCAAACGGCCCGCCAAGTTCCGCCAAAAGCCCTTCAATCATCTTTTGATCTCCACCCAACTTCCGGCCATTGGCTTTGATCGCTTCCCAATTCGTCGGCTGTTGAAAGGAGCGGACGTTCTGAAGCGACTCCAGGAGTTGCCGTGCCAGAGTTTCAAAATCGCCCACGCTTTTTGCATCAGACAAGGAGCGGGTCATGGCTTCCCGTCCCTCCGGAGTGCCGGTTGCACGGCGAATCAAAAATTGTTTCAACTGTGGCCAGGCAGCCTTTCCTCCGAGAGCCAACACGCGCGCCGGATCAACATCAACCAGAGGCTCAATCCCAAACCAGCAAAGCAATGGAATGTTCTTATCCGGGCCACTAAAGGAATGTCTGGTAAGACCTTCGGCAAGGCCCCACCGTTGTTCATAGGGAAGCCGCTGTAAGAGCGAGGCAAGGTATCGGCGAACAATGAGGGATTTTTCCTCCACAGCCATTTTCTCGATCCTCATCAAAGTCTCTTTGGACAGCGCTTTCTGTGATTCACCGGCGAACTGAACCGCCCACGCTCTTAAGTTTGGATCGGCATCATCCAGAGCCTCAACCGTACTTAAGCCACAAAAATGCCGCGTCCAGAGGGCTCGAAGCCTGACCCGTGTCGATGAATCTCTCTCAAGGATGGTAAGCGCAGCTTTAACCGCTTCCTGATTCAATTGACCGGAAGCACTTCGCTCATGAAGAAGTCTGCGGGCCAATCGTGACACGACTTCATTTGGATCGCCCACCAGTTTCACAAGCGCTACATCCGAAAGCCTGTGGAGATCACGCGATGGGCTCTTCTTATTTCCATAGCGAACTCGAAAAATGCGACCATTGCTCCGATCCCAAATCTTCACGTCCCGGTGATGACAGGTCTGCGGATCCACCCAATCGGAGAAATACATCGCGCCATCAGGTCCCTGCATGAGCCCCACCCCGATAAAGTCATGATTGTTCGTAAGGAGGAAATCGGGACGGTGTCTCGCCAGATACCCCGAACCCTCACGCTCCAGCTTTTCGCGAACGATACGATGCCCGTGGAGATTATGAAAGAAGACCGCTCCTCGATACTCGGCCGGAAACTCCCCGGCCTGATAAATTCCAAGACCACAATGCGCGTGACCACCCCCAAGGGCAGACGTGTCCGCTGGTGCCGGGCGACGCGCGGTAAAGTTGTCTCCCCAAAATGCGTGTTCACCGATATTTCCGGCAAAGTGGGAATGATCAGCGATCGTTTTAAGATCCTCGTAAGTGTGCGGGTTAAAATGCTGCCCGGCCTGTCGCTGATAGCGCCCTCCTTGGGCTAGATGGTAAAAGTGCGGAATCACACAAGCACTGACAAACCAATCGCCGACTTCATTGTAATCAACTCCCCAGGGATTACTCGTTCCGTGGGCATAGACTTCAAATTCCTTGAGCACCGGGTGAAAGCGCCATACCCCGGCATTGAGTCTTTCCCGCTCTGAATCAGAAGCTCCGGGTTTTCCGACATTCGAATGGGTAAAAACACCATGGCATCCATAAAGCCAGCCATCAGGACCCCACGTCAATGAATTCAAGGTTTCGTGGGTATCTTGATATCCCCAACCATCCAGTAAAATTTCGGGATTGTTGTCAGGAACATCATCGCGATTTTCATCCGAATAAAACATCAAGTACGGTGCCGCCCCGACATACACCCCGCCAAATCCGACCTCGATCCCGCTGCCCAGATTGATCCCTTCTGCAAAGACTTTCTTCGACTCAAAACTACCATCCCGATCGGCATCTTCCAAAATCACAATACGATCCTTCCCTTCACCATCTTTAGCTCGCACCGGATAGGTGTGGCCTTCGAGCAACCAAATCCGTCCGCGTTCGTCAAAGCACATCGCAATCGGCTGCGCGATCTCCGGTTCGGCAGCGATCAGATCAACCGAAAAACCATCCGGAATGTCCATTCGGGCCAAGGATTCCCCGGCACTCATCTTATGTTGGTAGTCATCCTGCGGACGGCCTCCGTCAACTCTCCACTTTGGAATTGGAGAAAGCGCACCCCCTTCCTCTTGCAAATGCGTAATGAGCCCCATCTTGTTTGAAGTAATGACGTCCGGGCGTCCATCAGCATTCAAATCAGCGACCTTCACCTCCACGCCCACTCCGGAGTCCTCGTCAATCAAGTGAGGGACAAATTCCAACCCGCGTTTGGTCACGGTATTCTGAAACCAGTAGAGCACCGGAGCCTGCAAGCCCCCCGCGTCTTTCCCCTGATGCGCGAGGTATCGTTTTCCAGTCACAAAGTCCATCCGACCATCCCCGTCCATATCTGCTTTCGCCAGCGCATGAAGTTGAGAAAAAACGACGCCAAAGTCGCTTTCTGTCGATGACTTCCCCATCAGGTCACGACGACGGAATTTACCGACGTCCACCTGCTCAAACCAACCCAAGCCATATCCATGGGCCTGGTAGGACGTTATGATGTCAGCGTCGCCATCTTGATCAAAATCCTCGATCAAGATCTGCGCTCCACCTCCCCCGTAATTGCTCTCCGACCAAACGCGTTTCTTCCACAAGCCACCCCGCTTTTTGGGATGTTCATACCAATGCCTCTTTTCAACGACATCAAGGCGACCATCTCCATCTAGATCCCCGACTCCAAGGCCGTGACCGAAAGGCGTCACCGCATCTCCGGGAAGGCTAATAGTGTTCCATGTCCACGGTTTCGTGGCATCGTCATTGGCTTCATAATAGCCATAGCGCCCCGACCGTGCGCAAACAATCTCCGGAAAACCACCCGGCACCAAATCCACAAAATGGGGCGATTCATTCGCGACTTCCTTCGCTATGACAAGCTCCTCCCAGAGACCTTCGTCGCCGGAGTTCAGATAAATTTTGGCCTCCTTTCCCGGGAAGCCAAAGACCAGGAGATCATTTTTATCATCACCATTAAAATCCTCCACAAAGCTGAAGAACGAATTGGAATATCCACGCTCTCCTTGAAAGGCCTCCCCTACCGCAAAACGAAGTCCTCTTTTGAAATCCGGCCCGGCAAACCAGAAGGGTCCATAGCTTAAATCGACCACTCCATCGCCATTCAGGTCACCTACCCCACAGCCCTCCGCATAAAACTCTGAGAGCAAAACCTGCCGCTCCCATCCTCCCTGCCCGGCCAGCAAGTGACCACCGAACATTAGGGCAAGTGTCGATAAGTATTTCATCCCTCAGAAAAGACGGCGTAGGCGGGGTCCTGACAAGCTGAAATTTTATCGTTCCCTGTTGGCTCATCAAAAGAAGGACAACAAACCCAGCGGGATTATCAGCCGTATTTTCACGCTTCCCGACAAAGATCGGATCAAGGATGAAGTGATCCGCGGTCAGAGCGATGCAGCCTTGGCATAGGTCGTGACTCCGCGCCGCGAACGCTTTGTGCTGGCTCACCCGGCAAATCCCTTTCAGAATCCCAAAAAGTCAGATCATTAAATGGAACGTCGAGAAATGTTAAAAATCATGGCCACCTCTCTCGGGGCTGGCATCGCCCTGCCGGAAAGCGCCTTTGCCAAAATGGGCGAGCCATTTGATCCAACTGAGCTCACTTTCTTTCGTCCCGGCCAACGGGCGCAGGTTGCCATGATTGCCGAAGCCATTATCCCGCGCACCGATACGCCCGGCGCCATCGATGCCGGTGTTCCCGGATGGATCGAGGTCATCGTGAAGGACTGCCTCGAACCAGAAGATCAGGACATCATTACCGCTGGGCTCTCCGAGCTCATGCGGCGATGCCAAAAGGAACACGGCAAGGATATTGGCCAACTCACCGGCCCCCAACAGGTCGAGTTTCTCACCAAGATGCACAATGAGACGATGGCCGGGAAGCGCAAGGCGCAGAAAGATGGGCAAAATCCCCGTCGCACTTTTCTCGAGCAGTTTAAGGAGCTCACAAAATTTTGCTTCTGTAGTTCCGAGCTGGGAGCGACCGAAGCATTCGAATTCATCTTTGTCCCAGGCAAATGGGTTGGGTCGATGCCGCTCAAGCCCGGACAAAAAGCCTGGGCTCTTTAATTTTAGAAAATCACGACCATGAATTTAAACACCAAAGGGAAAACCTCGCACACCTATGACGCCATCGTCGTCGGATCCGGAATCTCGGGAGGATGGGCCGCCAAGGAGCTGAGCGAGAAGGGCCTCAAGACCCTTGTCCTCGAGCGCGGCCACGACATCAAACACATCGTCGATTACAAGACAACCAACTCAATGCCATGGCAGTTGAATTGGATGAACAAGCCATCGCGCGAGATGCTCAAGCAGCAGAAGAAGCAAGCACGCACCGGTTACACCGTCAAACCCGAGGCCGGCTATCTTTTTGTCGATGACGAGGATCATCCCTATGAAGAAAAAAAACGTTTCGACTGGATGCGTGGCTACCACACCGGAGGTCGTTCCCTCATGTGGGGGAAACAAACCTATCGACTCAGTCCCATGGACATGGAGTCAAACGCGAGGGAGGGAATCTCAATCCCGTGGCCGATCTCATACGATGAACTCGCGCCCTGGTATTCCTACGTCGAAAAGTTCGCAGGCATTAGTGGTTCAAAAGAAGGACTCGCCCAACTTCCCGATAGTGAATTTCAACCACCCATGGACCTGACCCCACCCGAGCTCGATCTCAAAAGAGCCATCGAAGCAAAGTGGAAGGGTCGGACCCTCATTCCCGGACGCGTGGCGCACCTCACCGCTCCGACCGAAGAGCAGATCGCTCTTGGGCGCGCCAGTTGCCAGTATCGAAATCTATGTCGTCGTGGTTGTCCCTTCGGCGCCTACTTCAGCAGCCAGGCCGCCACCCTTAAAGCAGCTGCCAACACCGGCAATATGACCCTGCGTCCACACTCCATCGTTGAATCTGTCATCTACGATGACAAAGCCGGAAAAGCCATCGGGGTCCGCTTGATCGACGAGATCACTTTTGAAACCATTGAGTATTACGCCAAGGTCATTTTCCTGAACGCATCCACCGTAGCCTCCACCGCGATCCTGATGAATTCCAGGTCCAGGCGCTTCCCAAATGGCATGGATGAGAGCGGTTCACTCGGTGGTTACCTCATGGACCACCATCTCGGAGCCGGTGCGAGCGCAACCCTCGATACTCACAAGGATAAAATTCACTATGGTCGCCGTCCCAATGGCTTTTACATCCCCCGCTTTCGCAACTTCAGCGAGAAAGCCAGAGGCAACTATCTCCGGGGCTTCGGCTATCAGGGCGGCGGCATGCGGGCCAAATGGAATCGTTACATTGGCGGCTTCGGCGCGGACTTCAAAAAAGAACTCACCTCCTTCGGCCCATGGCGACTCTACCTCGGCGGCTTTGGCGAATGTCTCCCCTACGAAGACAACCGGATCACCCTTAGCAAAGATAAAACCGATAAATGGGGCCTTCCCCTCGTCGTTGCCGATGCCGAGTTCAAGGAAAACGAACTCAACATGCGCAAAGACATGGCCGGCGACGGAGGAGAAATGCTCGAAGCACTCGGACTCAAAAATGTGCGTACTTTCAACAGCAAACCAAACATTGGCCTCGGCATCCATGAGATGGGCACTGCTCGTATGGGCAGCTCGCCCAAGGAATCGGTCCTCAATGGGCACAACCAAGTCTGGGGTGCGGAAAATGTCTTCTGCACCGACGGCTCGGCCATGGTTTCCGCCGGGTGTCAGAACCCCTCACTCACCTACATGGCCCTCACCGCACGCGCTGCCAACTACGCCGTCAACGAATTGAGAAAGGGCAATCTCTAGCGACGAGGACAGCTTAACAAGATTCAGGTTCGCCCTGGCTCCTAGTCTTTTGTCCAGATTCTCGTATTCAAATCGAGTTCTTCCACAATTTCAAAACAACTTCGCAGCTGACCCAATAGCTTTGCCATTTGGTTACGATCACCCGTAGGTCGTTTGATGTCCCCTTCGAACCAGTTCTCTGTGTTGGGAATGGCCAGCCACACATGGGAATCCCGGAAGACAATCCGAAGCTCACTTCCAAGGCGTTTACGCAATTTCACCAGGCGTTCCTGCATCGCAGGAGTGAGGATGTAGCGGGTCTCGACCGCATCGGTTCCTCTAACGACAAACATCTGCTCGAACTCGGAATTCTCCATCTTTTGCAGGTTGCCTCCCAACTTCTGCAGCTTCTTGCCAAACCACCCAAAGTGACGTTCGGCAACATCAGGCATGACGCTCACCGGACTTCGAAACTCTTTGTGGAAGTCGGCCAGCAGGAAGATTCCTTTAAAAATCGTTTCCCAACGTGTCGATGTGTGACCATCGGAATTTGTGGAAGTATGCTTCTCCTCGGCATGCACTTCTGAAAGCATTAATTTGGTGTCGCCAATCATCCCATGGATGAGATCCTCGCTCTGATACCGATCCGGGTCGGCGCGAAACAAACCCGATTCCTCATAGACACTCTTCGGAATACCGCGCTCGGGTTCGTAGGTCATACCGGGTTCAACATGATTCACAAGCTTCCCGATGACGCCAAATTTAAACAGCATCCGATACCGTTTTAGTCCGTCGCCAAAATAGGCATAGTAAACCAGAGTCCCCCCAACCACAGCGAAAGGCAGTGCCACCCAGAATCCAGCACCGTTTCGGGTGAGCATCGAAATTAGAAATCCCAACACCAAGGATCCAAGCATGACAAAGGTCATCCTAACCTGCCCCTCGGCCCGCTTGGCCGCGATATCTTTTCTGATTCGATTCACCTCCTCGGTTTCGTCAAAGATCTTCGCCAATGCCGCCTCGACATCCCATTTATTCATAGTTTCACCTCCACGTTGGCACGCTCACTTGATTTCACCTCAAACCAATCGGCTCGTTCGAAATTGAAGACCTTTGCAAAGAGCAGCCCAGGAAAGACTTCAACGCCCTCATTCCAATCGGTCACCGCAGAGTTGTAAGCGCGCCTTGATGCACTGATCTGACTCTCCACTTCCGTCAAATTTCTCTGCAGCATTAGAAACTGTTCGCTTGATCCGAGCTCCGGATGGTTTTCGGCGAGAGCGAACAATTGGTTTATTCCAGCGGTCACTTCTTCCTCCCTTCGAAACCGTTCGGCAGATCCCGGACTGGCATTCCGGGCCGCAATCACCGCTTCCAGAAGCTCTCTCTCATGTCCGGCAAAAGCTTTCACCGCCTCGACCAGATTGGGGATTAAATCCCACCTCTTCTTAAGTTGGACATCAACGGAGGCAAAGGCATTCCTCATCGCATTCCGGCGTGAGATAAAACCATTGTAGATCACGATGGCAGATACGAGCACCAAGGCACTTCCTGCAAAAATCCATTCCATGTTTGCAATCATAGACCCCCAGCAACACCGGACGATTACAATTAGCTAAAAATCTTGCAAAAGCACCACTGCCAACAATCCAAACCAAGCTGAATTTCAGCTTCGTCAAATTCGGAGCAATAGGATATCCAATCACTCAGACATGAAACGATTCCTTCCGATCCTTCTCTCACTTCTGGCTATCTCGTCACAGCAATACACTGCCGCCGAAAAACCCAACATCGTCTTTTTCTTTACGGATGACCAAACGATCTCGACCTTGGGTTGCTATGGAAACCCCGTTGTAAAAACGCCTAACATCGATGCTCTCGCCTCGCGTGGCACCCGATTCCAACAAGCCTTTGTCAGCCACCCGATCTGTTGGGCCAGCCGGACCTCCATCCTTACCGGCATGACTGCCCGCAGCTACCGCACTCCGGGAAACGGTGACCGCGTTGGCGATGAAGCTCTCAAAGTTCTCTATTCCGATCTCCTCCGGCAGAACGACTACCGCACCGGCTACTTCGGCAAATGGCACGTCATGTCGTCCCGAAAATTCGACAAGAAGGCACACTTCGACGAAATCGAAGTCATCGGAAGAAATCCTTTCTTCAAGAAACTTCCCGATGGCACTCTCCGACACGAAACCGACCTCATCGTGGACAAGGGAATCGATTTCCTGAATCGCCAGCCCAAGGACAAACCTTTTGCTCTCAACATGTGGTTCAATGCATGCCACGCCGAAGACGGCGATCGGCGCCCCGGCATCGGGCATTTCGCCTGGCCTCAATCCGCCAACGGACTTTACGAAGACACCTACATTGGACCTCCCCGCCTCGCGGACCCCGCGATCTTCGAGAACCTTCCGGACTTCCTCCAAACCAGCATCACCCGCGAGCGTTATTTCTGGCGCTGGAACACTCCCGAGAAATATCAGACCAACATGCGGGCCTACTACCGTATGGTAACCGGAATCGACAATGCCATCGGGCGCTTCCTCAAGGCTCTTGATGAGGCTGGACTCGCTGACAACACCATCATCGTTTACTCCGCAGACAACGGATACCACATGGCAAATCGCGGGCTCTCCGGCAAGTGGTCTCACTTCGAGGAATCCATCCAGGTTCCCATGATCATTGCCGACCCTCGTGTTCCCAGGAACAAGCAAGGTCGGGTTTCCAGCCTTCCCGCCCTCAACATCGACCTCCCCGCCACCTTCCTCGACTGGGCTGGCCTCGAAACGCCCGGGCGTTTCGATGGCCGGAGCCTGAAACCCATCGTTGACGGCAACGAACCGGCAGACTGGCGAACAGACACCTTCCACGAACACTTCGCCGTCCGTCATCGCATACCCGCGTACGAAGGAATCCGTACCGCCACCCACAAATATGTCCGCTACATCGATCACGACACCGAGTTCCTTCATGATCTCAAAAACGATCCCGATGAGTTGATCAACCTGGCTACAGATCCCAAACATGCAAAGCTCCTCGAAAAACTCCGCAAGCGGACCGACGAGCGAATCAAGGAAATGGGTTCGCCCCTTGATCCACCAAAACAAAAATTCACCGCCTCAACACCGCCCCACCCAGAAGCTTCGGCAGCCGTGACCGTTCGCCCCGGCGCAGACGGATTCGTTCGTCTTTTCAACGGTAAAAACCTAAGCGGGTGGACTGGCGATAAAAAATATTGGTCGGTCAAGGACGGAGCACTCACCGGAGTCACTGATGGTTCTCTCAAAAAGAATCGCTTCATCACCTGGAACGGTTCAACCATCCGCAACTTCGAGCTCCACGTAAAAGTGAAATTCAGCGACCGCGCCAACAGCGGAATTCAGTACCGTAGCAAGATGATGCCGGAGATTGATCTAGATGTCGCGGGCGGCTACCAATGCGACATCATGGCGAGGCCCGAGAACATGAACGGAATGACTTATGAAGAGCGAGGTCGGCGAATCCTTGGCTATGCGGGCCAAAAAGTCGTTGTGGATCCGACAGGGCAGCCCTGGGTTATCGGGGAAATGGAGGTTAAGAAGTTTGAGCCAAATGTTTGGCATGATTACCGCGTCCGGGTTCGAGGCAACCATCATCAGCACTGGATCGACGGCCACAAAACCTCTGATCTCGTTGATCTCGATGAAAAAAGCCGCGCCCTCGAAGGCATCTTCGGCTTCCAGGTTCATGTCGGGCCCGCCATGCAAATTCAGTTCAAGGATATCCGCATGAAACACTTCCCTGACGACCTCCCACTTCGAACGTCGGAAGACACCGTGATTCCACCGACCGCTTACGGTGTGCGCCCGCAGGGAACTCCGAAAAAAGGATGGAAAGCCCCCGTATACAAGGACCAAGACTAATCAGCGTGGTTACCAATTGCGAAAAAGCAACGCCAGACAAAACCTCACCATGATCACTCACGGCAAGTGCCTGACAAGTGACCCTGGTCAATTGGTGTCATTTCCAACCTGCAAATGCTCCGCTTTGGCTTTCGTATGATGGTAGATCCTGTGGCAAGAAGACCCCTCACCCCTGAAGACTGAGTTGAGGGACTCCAAAGCAAAGAACCAATCAGTTTGGTCCAGCCCTTACCGGAGCGAGGTTGTACTAGATGGAGGCTTATCGGGAAACGAAGGCACCACGAAAACTGGCGGTTCGGGTTTCACTCACCCGCCAATCCTTTCTCATTCCCATCTTTCAGCAAGTCACCCGCGCGCTTGTTTTAGCGACTTTCATTTTCTAAGCTGAGCAACGATGACTACTCGCTCCCTCTTTTTTATCCTTATTCTCGTAAAGGGAATCCATGCCCAAAATGCCAAAGACCCTTATGAGGTTTTCCCGCCTGCGGAGCCCCCTTATTTCCGCGTTCGCTACGAAGCTGGGACCAAGGACGAACAACTTGCCTTTGCTGTCAAATATACCATCTGGATTCCCCCCAACGTGAAAACCCTTCGCGGCCTCATCGTGCATCAACATGGCTGCGGAGTCGGGTCCTGCAAATCTGGCCTGACCGGAGCCTACGACTTGCACTGGCAGGCCCTCGCCCGGAAACACCACTGCGCTCTCATGGCCCCGTCCTACGAGCAACCTCAAGATGCAGACTGCCAGCTCTGGTGTGATCCACGTAGCGGTTCCGATTCCCGATTCCAACAATCCCTGGTCGATCTTGGGAAGAAATCGAATCACCCCGAGCTTTCCAAAATCCCCTGGGCCCTTTGGGGGCACAGTGGTGGGGGGCACTGGGCTGGTGGCATGCTTATGTTGCACCCGGAACGAGTCGCTGCGGCATGGCTAAGATCGGGCGTTCCCTATTTAACACCCAATCCCAACCGGCCTTCCATCAAAGCCCACAAGCTTTCCGAAGCAGCCCTCACCATCCCCATTATGTGCAACCTCGGCACGAAGGAAGGCGTCACCGTCACCACCGGTCGATTCTCGAAAGTCTGGCCAGCCAATGAAGTCTTTTTTGACACGGTAAGCAGTAAGAATGGACAAATCGCCTATGCCATCGACCCACTCACCTCTCACGAATGCGGGAACCAGCGCTATCTCGCCATCCCATGGTTCGACGCCTGTCTCACCCTCAGACTTCCAAAGCAACCGGACTCGCCATTGATTCGAATCACCCGGTCAAACTCTTCGTGTCTCCGCCATCAAACCGACGGTCGTGCCATCTGGCTTCCCAACCCTGAAATTAAAAAACTTTGGCAGGCCTACGTGAAGGACACCGCCGTCCCCGACAACTCTCCCCCTCCGTCTCCAACGAATCTCAGAGTCGATCATTCGATCCTCACCTGGAGCGCGAACGCTGATCTCGAAAGTGGACTCTCACACTTTATTGTCATGCGCGACGGTGAGGCTATTGCCAGGGTTCCGGAAAAGCCACTGAAGAGTTTTGGAAGATCACTGTTTCAGGGGCTTCAATATAGCGACACTCCGCAACAGCCACTGAGTCAAATGATCTTCACCGATCCCGCGCCCATCTCGGGCAAGACCCACGCCTACCGGGTCATCTCGGTGAACACGGTCGGCCTGAAGTCCGACTAGCTTTGTCCCAATCAGAATTCCATTGGCCTCCCTTATCACGAAGCCGCTCCTTCCCCTCACCATTGCAAAATATTGAGCCACCCCCGCTCATCGCCAACAAAGCCCGGGTTGTTCCTAGCAAGCTTCTCTTGTTAACTGCAGATTTATTCAATGAACAATCCCACTTCGAAACTTCTCTACTGGGCCATCACTTGCGCCCTCGCCGGGTTCATCTTTGGCTTCGACCTCATCGTCATCTCCGGAGCCGAGCAGAAAATCCAGTCTCTCTGGGGACTCAGTGGGCTCCAACACGGACTCGCCATGAGTGCCGCCCTCTGGGGAACCGTTGTTGGCGCAATCTTCGGAGGCAGGCCCACTGACAAATATGGCCGCAAGAAAGTCCTCCTCTGGATCGGCATCCTCTACTTCGTCTCGGCCATTGGCTCCGCCTTCGCCCCCAATGTCACCCTCTTCGCGATCTCCCGATTTATTGGTGGAATCGGAATTGGGGTTTCCACCGTCGCCGCCCCTCTCTTCATCTCCGAAATCTCTCCCGCCGATCGACGGGGACGCCTTACGGGAATGTTCCAGTTCAACATCGTCCTCGGCCTCCTTGTTGCCACCATTTCCAATGCCGCCATTCTGTGGATCATGGGCTCCGACAGTGAAACCGCTTGGCGTTGGATGCTTGGCATCGAAGCAATCCCTGCCCTCATTTACTCCTTCATGTGCTTCAGCCTCCCCGAAAGCCCCCGCTGGCTCATCGACAAAGGACAACGCGACGAGGGGAAGAAAATCCTGGGCCAGATCAACCCTTCCTTCAGCGATACCCAGCTCGAAGACAAGGTCGTCGAAATCGAGCAAGCCGCCGACCTCGAATCCGGGAGCCCGAGAGTCTTCTGGAAACCTCTCAAGCTCGCTCTCGTTCTCGCCTTCCTCATCGCCTTCTTCAACCAACTCTCCGGCATCAATGCGATTCTCGGGTATGCACCACGCATCCTCGGCATGACCGGATTCGACCCCGGAGAATCCCTGTTCAATGCCACCCTCATCACTTTG
Source organism: Verrucomicrobiia bacterium (assembly GCA_030432565.1). GTDB lineage: Bacteria > Verrucomicrobiota > Verrucomicrobiia > Verrucomicrobiales > Akkermansiaceae > SW10. The sequence goes on from JAUIGV010000004.1 coordinate 41,223, forward strand.
GTAAACCTCATCTTCACCCTCGTCGGTCTTCGCCTCATCGACAAACTGGGTCGCCGCACCCTGCTCTACATTGGCTCCATCGGCTACATCGCTTCACTCTCAATCTGCGCCTGGGCCTTCGATCGCTTTGAAGAAGACTTCGCCATCGTTTCCGATGCCATCACCCTCCGGCAAAACGTGAATGCCATTCAGAACGACCTCTCATTGGTCCCCGAGCGATTTCAGCCAGTAATCCATGAAAACGATCACTCGCCGGAGCGAATTCTTGACGTTGCAAAACATGCTCAGATGGATGGCTCAAAACACAGCTGGTTTGGCGCCGGCCTCGTTCTCATCAGCATCCTTGGCTTCATCGCCGCACACGCCATCGGACAAGGTGCCGTCATCTGGGTTTTCATCTCGGAAATCTTTCCCGCCGCCGCCAGAGGTTTCGGCCAATCCCTCGGCTCCGCCACCCACTGGGTCTTCGCCGCCATCCTCACCTTCGTCTTCCCCCTTGCCATGGAGGCATTCACCGCCACCCAAATCTTCGGCTTCTTTGCCTTCATGATGATTCTTCAACTCGTCTGGGTCATACTGATGGTCCCCGAAACCAAAGGCGTCTCGCTGGAAGACATGCAAAACAATCTCAGTAATCGTTAGTTCCAAACTTCCCCCTGGTATGAAGTTCTTTCTCCCTTTTCTCTCACTCGTCTCACTCGTTGTGGCTGACGAAATTACTTTCGTGCCGGATCACGAAGGATTCAAGACCATCGCCCGGCCCTACTTCGAGACGCACTGCCATTCCTGCCACGGGGAGAAAAAATCCAAAGGTGACCTCAACTTGCAGACCGACCTCAAGAACGACTTCCTCAATCTCGCCGAATCCGCCAAGTGGGGCGAGATTCTCAACGCCGTGAACGGGCACGAAATGCCCCCGGAGGAGGAACCCCAGCCAATGCCCGAGGACTCCGCCCGCTTTGCCGAATGGGTCGCCAACGAGCTTTCCCGCGCCGAGATTTCCAAAAAATCCAGCCGGGTCGTCCTTCGCCGACTGAACCGCGCCGAGTATGCCAATACCATTCGCGACCTTCTCCACGTTCGCTTCGATCCCACCGAATTTCCCGAAGATCCACCTTCCGCCGGCTTCGACAACATCGGCTCCGCTCTCACCCTCTCGCCCCTCCATCTCGAACTCTACTACAACGCCGCCCGCAACCTCATTGACCAGGCCATCGTCACCGGAGAGAAGCCACCGGTCATCAAATGGCGCTTTGAACCTGATGAATCCACGTCGGGACCAGATCGGGACCGGGTGAAACGCGGGGAGAACAACATCATCCTGAATGGTGGAGCCAAAAACAAAATCGTCGATGGCTTCGTCGTCTCACGCTCCCTCGACTGGGACCGCATCGTGGGCTTCCGTGACTTCCGCGTTGAGCACACGGGCGAATACCTCATCCGCATTCATGCCTCCTCCCGCGTTCCCTCACACGAGGAAGTCGTCGAATTCATGCGCCCCCTCCTCACCCAACGCGCCCGTGAACAAAGCGAAAAGCGCAACCGCCCCTTCGACCCCAAACGCGTTGCCGACGAACTCGCCCATTTCCAAAACGACAGCATGTATCACTACGGTCCGTCCCGTTTACGCGTGGAAGGAAAACTCTCCGGACAACCCGCATTCACTCACGAATTCGATCTCGAAGCCAGTTGGCCCACCTCCAAAGCCCACGAGATCCGGGCCCACTTCACCACCGAGAAAGCCGGCCTCCAATTCAGACCCGCCTATGAAATCCCAAAGGTCCTCGAAAACCATTGGGTTCAGGGACGCGAGGAATTCCCGCGACCCGAGGCCATGATCGATTGGATCGAACTCGAGGGCCCCCTTCACCCGGAATGGCCGCCAAAATCCCAAACCGCCCTCCTCGCTGGCCTTCCCGATGACCTCTCCAGCTGCGGCGAAAAAGAAGCCCGCAAGATCCTCGCCAACTTTATGCCCAAGGCGTGGCGCCGCCCCGTCACCACCGCCGAGATCGACAAAAAGCTCGCTCTTTTCACCTCTGCCTTCTCCGAAGGCCGCGACTTCCTCGAAGCCCTCAAGCTCCCGCTCATCGCCACCCTGACCTCACCGCACTTCCTCTTTCTCACCGAACCCTCCACCGAAGCGCGTGCCCTGACTTCACACGAACTCGCCACCCGCCTCTCCTACTTTCTCACCTCATCCCAACCCGACCCAACGCTGACCTCACTCGCTGATACGGGAAAGCTCGGCAACTCATCGAATCTCATTGAGCAAGCCGATCGCCTCCTCGCCTCCCCAGCCTCGCAGGCCTTCGTCGAGAACTTCGCCGGGCAATGGCTCGACCTCCGCAAGATCGGCGCCAACCCACCCGCAAGTGACCTTTTCCCTCGCTACGACCGTCACCTTGAAACCTCCATCGCCGGAGAGTCCCTCGCATTCTTCCACCATATCCTCCACGAAGACCTCAGCGTCCTCAACTTCATCAAATCTGACTTCGTGACCATCAACGAGCGGCTCGCCCGCTTTTACAAAATCCCCGGTGTTCGAGGCGATCATTTCCGTCCCGTCCGCGTCACCCCCGCTCAAAACCGTGGAGGCCTCCTCACCCAGGCCTCCATTCTCTCCACCACTTCAAATGGAACCCGCACCTCGCCTGTCGTCCGGGGCACCTGGATTCTCAAAAACCTCCTTGGCACCGACCCCGGACTCCCGGTCGAAAACGTCGGTGAGATCGCTCCCAAAGTTCCCGGTATCGACAAGGCCACCGTCCGGCAACGCCTCGCCATCCACCGCGAGCTCCCGCAATGCGCGCGATGCCACAACAAGATCGACCCGCTCGGCCTCTCGCTTGAGAACTACAATGCCGCCGGCGAATTCCGCCTCCAGGAAGGATTCGGCTACAAAGGCCGCATTGGTCAAAACGATCCCGTCATCGACGCCTCCGCCAAGATGCCCGACGGCACCGAATTCGAGGGCGTCACCGGCCTTCAGAGCCAACTTCTAAAAAAAGAAGACCTCTTCCTTCGCTGCCTCGCCGGAAAAATGTTAACCTATGCCTTGGGTCGCGAAATGGGATACTCGGACAAAGCTCTCCTCGACGCCGCCATTTCCCACATGAAGGAAAACAACCGCACTCTCCGTTCCCTCATCCACTTCATCGTCACCTCCGAACCCTTCATTACCAAATAAGCCCATGAACCCTCTCCGCAACAAACTCCTCGACCGACGCCTCGTCCTCCGTGGCCTTGGCACCTGCCTCAGCCTCCCCTTGCTCGAGGCCATGCTTCCCGCTTCCCTCGCCGCCCCTTCAAAATACCGACCTATGGACAAATCCCCAGGTCGTCATCCCCGCTCAATTTTTTGCTACGTCCCCAATGGCGTCAATATTCTCGAGTGGATGCCCAAGTCCAGCGGCTCGAAGTACGAACTCTCTCCGACTTTACAAACCCTCGCCGCCCATCGCGAAAACTTCAGCGTCCTCACCGGCCTTGGACACCCTCATTCAAAAGGAGGCCACTCCGGGGCCGACACCTGGCTCACCGGAGCCGACCTCGCCGCCGTTCCAGGCAAGCAATACGCCAACACCATTTCCGCCGACCAAATCATGGCCGCCAAACATGGCAAGGACACCCGCTTCCCTTCCCTCCAGCTTTCCGATGGTTCAGGCACCGGTAGTGCCGGACATTCCCACACGCTCTCCTTCGACCGCCGTGGCACTCCACTCCCGGCCGAAAACAGCCCCCGGCGCCTTTTTGAACGGCTCTTCGTTCCCGATGGCAGCGATTCAAAAAAGGAAATTCTCCGCCGCTACGCCGAGAAAAAATCCATCCTCGACAGCATCTCAGATGACGCTCGAGCTCTCGAAAAGAAGCTGGGTAAGACCGACAAGGACAAGCTCGATGAATACTTCACCTCGGTGCGCGAAACCGAACTCCGGGTCGAACGCATGGAGTCATGGATCGACATTCCAAAACCCGAGGTCGACTCCAGAAACCTTCAACTCGGCAGCCAGGCTCAAAACAAACACGACCGCCCAATGTGGATCGATGTCATGCTCGAACTGAGCTACCTTGCCTTCGTCACCGACATCACCCGCGTCATCACCTTCGAGTGGTCCCGCGAAGCCGGAGGCTACGGTGGAGGCGGCGAAAACCACCATGAACTCTCCCACCACGGAGGGGATGCCGGCATGCTTAAATCCCTTGCCAAAATCGACCGCTTTCACCTCGAGCGCCTTGGCCGCTTCCTCACTTTCCTGCAGGAAACGGAAGAAGCCGAAAGCTCCATGCTCGACTCCACCATGGTCATGTTCGGCAGTGGAATGAACAGCGGCGAAGGCGGAGCCCACTCTCCCAAAAATCTCCCCCTCCTCCTCGCAGGTGGAAAAGACCTCGGCCTCAAACACGGTCAACACCTCGCCCACGACATCGACAAACATCCCCCCATGTCCAATGTTCTCCTGACCATGATTCAAAAGATGGAAATTGAATCATCACAGTTTCAGGATGCCACCGGCACCCTCACCGGACTCACCTAGAAATGAAACTCGTTCTCATTCTCCTCCTCTGCGTCTCCGCGTCTCTGCGTGCGGCTCCATCCACCAAGAGACCAAACGTTATTGTCGTCTTCATCGATGACATGGGTTACTCCGACTTCTCCTGCTTCGGCGGCACCGTCAAAACCCAACACATCGACCGGCTCGCTTCGGAGGGAATCCGGTTTACCAACTTTTACGTCAACTCTCCCATCTGCTCCCCGTCCCGGGTCGCCCTCACCACCGGACAATACCCGCACCGATGGCGAATCACCTCCTTTCTCAACAATCGTCGCAGCAACAAAAAGCGAGGGATGGCACAATGGTTGGACCCAAAAGCTCCCACCCTGGCCCGGCAACTTCAAAAAGCCGGATACGCAACCGGGCACTTCGGAAAATGGCACATGGGAGGGCAACGCGATGTCGCTGAAGCTCCTGAAATTTCAAAGTATGGCTTCGATCAAAGTTTAACCAATTTCGAAGGGATCGGTCCAAAACTTCTCCCTCTTACGCTCAAACCAAATCCGGAAGGAGGCGATCCCATCGAAGGTCGTATTTGGGCTGACGCAGAGCGCCTTGGAGAAGGATTCAAATGGATGCAGCGATCTGAAATCACCACTGGCTTCGTTGACGAGGCACTCAAGTTCATCGACTCATCGGGGGCCAAAGGCAAACCCTTCTTCATCAATCTTTGGCCGGATGATGTGCACGGCCCCTGGTGGCCGCCTCTCGACAAATGGGGTGGAGATAAGCGGGCTCTCTACAATGGCGTCCTCGACTCCATGGACGAGCAACTCGCCCGCCTCTTTGATCGCGTTCGCAACGACCCAAAGCTTCGCGAAAACACCATCATCACGGTTTGCTCCGACAACGGACATGAGCCCGGAGCAGGAACCTCGAGACCATTCCGCGGTGCAAAAACCTGGATGTATGAGGGAGGCATCAGATCACCACTCATTATTTGGGCACCCGGACTCATCCCCATGGATAAAAAGGGGTCTGTCAATGAATCATCTGTCTTCTCCGCCATCGACCTCAACCGTTCGCTCTACTCCATCACCGGAACGGACCCCTCTCAAAATCTCGATGGAGAAGACCTCTCCGCCACCCTCGTTGGAAGTTCTTCCGCCTCACGCAAAGCACCCATCTTTTGGAGGCGCCCACCCGATCGCCCCGGTTATGGCCATGGATTCGATGAGGACAATCCCGACCTCGCCGTCCGTGACGGAGACTGGAAATACCTCGTCAATCTGGATGGCTCTGATCCGCAGCTCTATCATCTCCGACAGGATCCCGGGGAGTCTCAAAACCTCGCGAACCAGAATCCGGGGATCGTCACCAGGCTTCACAAGGCCCTCCTAAAATGGAATTCCGGGATGCCCGCCGACGGCACTGATCCAACCTACAACAAGACCGGAGCACTTCCCAAAAACCACTTCATAAATCCAATCGGACTTGGTCAAGATCCGTGGGTTGTACGCGACAAAAAAAACGAACGCTACCTTTGGTGCTCCTCCGAGGGCGACCGAGCCATCACGATTCACACCTCTCAAAATCTCACCTCCTTCGGTCAACGACACCTCGTTTGGCAATCTCCCGAATCCGGCCCATACTCGAGACAAGTTTGGGCTCCCGAACTTCATCTTCTTGAGGGAAAATGGCATATCTACTTCGCCGCCTCCGACGGCCAAAACAAAAAGCACCGCGCCTTTGTTCTCCGGTCCAGGACCGAAGACCCTTTGGGTCAATACGACATCCATGGACCGCTTCAGACCGGAGACACCGACAAACAAAATCTCTGGGCCATCGATATGACACCGCTAAAACTGAAAGACAAACTTTACGCGATCTGGTCCGGTTGGGACACCCCCGACTCAGACCGGCAGTTTCTTTACATCGCCGAAATGGAGACTCCACTTAAACTTTCGAGCAGGCGTGTCCGCATCTGTAACAACCTCGACTACCCTTGGGAGCGCACGGAAACCGGCCCGGGAGGGAAGGGACTAAACGAAGGACCTCAAGTCCTCCAAAATGGTGATCGAATCTTTGTCACCTATTCTTGTGGTGCTTCCTGGCTGCCGAGCTACAAACTCGGGCTGCTTGAACTCACTGGTGACGATCCACTCGATCCATCGTCGTGGACAAAGAACAAGAGCTCTATTTTTCAATCCACCAGGGAGACGTTTGGTGTCGGTCATTCATGTTTCGTCAAATCGCCCAACGGATCCGAGTGGTGGCATGTCTTCCACGCCAAAGAAAACCGAGGTCCCGGCTGGCAACGAAACATCTATATCCAACCCTTCAAATGGTCGGGCGATGGCCTGCCCGTTTTGGGACGTCCCGCTCCTCGAAACGAGCCCATTCCACGACCAGGCGGAGAGACAAGCAGCATGCTGACCTTGCCCTACTCCTCGGATCTGGCCTCCGACCATTCCTACTTCGGACATGCTCAGTTTTACAATCCAAGCCCGAAAGGCCTTAAGCTTGGCTCCAAACCGACAACCCCCGTCAACACATTCCGCAGCGGCGAAAAGATTGTCCTCAGCGAAGAAACACCCGATGATTTCGTTGCCTCCGTCTCGCTTGACTTTCATGGTGTTCGGGACGGCCGGGGCTCCGGAATTCTTTTTCGCGTCACCGCTCCCTCTGTCGGCTTCGATGCAGTCCGCGGGTATTTCATCGGCATCAAACCAAGTCAAAACGCCGTTCTCCTTGGCAAGATGGACGGGACCGGTTGGCAGGAATTAAAACGCAAATCCATTCCCATCGATGTCTCCAAAAAGCACCAGCTTTCGGTCACTGCAATCGGACCCAAATTCACAATCGCTCTCAACGGAGAGGAACTATTCTCTCATCGCGACGCAACTTACAAATTTGGGACGATCGGTCTTCGCGTGACCGATATCCCGACGACTTTTTCAGAGCTAAACATCACTCAGCCCTGGTGATTATCCACCGGAGAACGGAACAAGGGAACCAGTATACAAATGCCGGACAACAGCAGTGGAATTCCGGGGAGGACAACTCCGTAGAGAGTCAGACCGGTTCCGACAAGAACGGCAATAATCCCCGCACTTCCGAAGAAAACCTTTATAAGATCGCGGCCCATCGACGGCTCAGAGGGATCGCACGCTTTCGTTCTAAAGCGATCCCATCCGCGACCCGGAGGAGATGTTTGATTTACAAATCGGGTCAGTATTCCCGGCTCTTCCGGTTCGGTCAAAAAAGTCACCGCCAGCCAAACAAAGGTCGTAAGAATGACCGGCCCGACGTAGTTCCACGGCCCCATCGCCACCGACCAACCAAAAGGATCGGCAAAGGGCAAGGTCGACTTGCTCGTGAACAAATAGCTGGAAACGATGGCGGTTAGAGAGGCTGCAATCTCACTCCACGCATTTACCCTCCACCAGACCCAACGAAGCAAATACACCAAGCCGGTCCCAGCGCCGACCATCAACAAGACATCAAACATTTGCGCGGCATTCGTGAAGGCAAGCGCCACCAACGATCCCAGTGCAAGAACGAGAACACTACTCACACGCCCCACAAAAACCTGCTCTCGTTCGCTGGCCTTTGGATTGCAAAACCTCTTCCAAAAATCATTCGTGAGGTAGGAGGAGGCAAGATTCACCTGGGTCGATAGTGTGGAAATATAAGCCGCAATCAATGAAGCCAGCACCACTCCTTTTAAGCCCGCCGGGAGCTGGGCGATCATCGCCGGATAGGCAACATCGTGCCCAAGCTTGCCTTCTTCCAAATCAGGAAAGGCCTGATCGATTGATTCCAAAGTGGGAAAAACCACCAGCGAGGCCAAGGCAATCAAAATCCATGGCCACGGACGCAAGGCATAGTGAGCTACGTTGAAAAGCAGATTCGCCTTCGTGGCATGCTCCTCATTCCTGGCAGCCAAACTTCGTTGCGCAATATACCCGCCTCCGCCGGGTTCGGCTCCCGGGTAATAATTGGTCCACCACATCAGAGCGATCGGGATAATGAAGAAGGACACCCAGCTTGAATCTCCGGTTGGGACGATACTCATCTTGGCCTGCACTGCCTCGTTGGCAAAGAGCCCGTCCAGACCACCGATCGAATCCATGTTTAAAATATAGACCGTCGCAGCCACCGAACCGGCCATGGCCAATCCAAACTGGAAAAAATCAACCAGTAGCACTGATCGCAATCCCCCCGCGACACTATAAAGCATCGTCACCCCGGCCCCGAGTAGAATGGTCTGCCAAGCATCCAGGCCCATCAAAACCCCCAGAATTTTGATCGCAGCCAGGGACACCACGGCGATAATGAAAACGTTAAAAAACAAGCCTAGATACAAAGCCCGGTAGGCTCGCAAAATTCGTCCGCCAGTCCCGGAATATCTCAATTCATAAAACTCAACGTCGGTCATCACACCGGACCTCCGCCAACGACGGGCAAAAACATAAGTAGTCAGCATCCCTGAAAAGACGAGTGACCACCAAAGCCAGTTCTTAGAAACCCCATCCGTTCTCACCCAGTCGGTAATCAAGGTGGGAGTATCAGCCGCGAAGGTCGTGGCCACCATGGATACTCCAAGCAACCACCATGGCATGGAACGCCCCGCCAAAAAAAAGCTCTCGGAAGTTCCACTGTTTTTTTTGGCGGCCCACCAGCCGATCCCCAAGCTGATCGCCAGTGAAGCGGCAATCACGATCCAGTCCAATCCCTCAATCATGGGACTCTCTCTATCAGCTTCCGGCAAGAAGGTCGAAATCTACTTCGCCATGAGCATTATTTCATCCAGTCGGGAAAAGCCCGGAAAAGCGGAATCGTCGTATCCCCTGGTGCTGACCTTAAAAATCGCGCCTCCTGCGGCTTGAAAATGACAATCTCCGTCTTTCTCAATCAAGCGAACCTTTTCCAATGATTCACTTTCTGCACTGATCAAATTTCTCTCGATCACTCGTATCGAGGCGATGGCCCGATCCACCGCAGCTCTTCTCCTGGCTCTCTTCCCCGGGCTGTTCCTTTTGGTAGAGGCTGACAATCAAGCCGGGAGAACAAAAAAGGAATTGCCGTTGATTGCCGTAGGCGAGGGCGATCTCCCCATCATCCTTTCAGCTCCTCACGGAGGTAGGCAAAGAATCCCAGGTGTCGCACCACGCTCCGGCGAAGAAATCAGGCGCTTCGTCACCCGCACCGATCTGTGGACAGACGAACTGACCGAAAAGCTGGCCGACGAAATCGAGAAAAACACCGGGAAACGCCCTTATGTGGTAATCGCAAAGTTTCATCGGAAATACGTCGACGCCAATCGGCCACCTGCGTTGGCCTATGAATCACCCAAAGCCAAGCTCACCTACGACGCCTATCATGCGGCTTTGGCCAACGCCAGAAGCGGGGTCGAGAAGCGCTTCGGGAGAGGACTCGTCATCGACATTCACGGACAAGCCACTCTTCAGGACGCCATCATTCGCGGGACCCAGAACGGCAAAACTGTGAAACACCTGATTCGCAAATTTGGCAAGGAATCCCACCAAGGGAAAACCAGTTTGTTCGGCCGACTCCAAGAAAACGGGTTCGAAATCAATCCCGTGATTGACTCGATCACCCCGGAGCATCCGAACTTCACCGGAGGCTACATCACCCGGACTTATGGCAGCATGAATGGTGGAACAGTGGACGCGATCCAACTCGAATTGGGACGAAACCTTCGTCGCCCTGAAAACACCACAAAGAACGCGCAGCGTCTTTCCAAAGCCATCGTCGCTTTTGCAAAGGACTACCTTCCCCCCGTCCAAGGAAACAAAGAAAATCAAGGTCGGAGTCTGCCTCCACACAGCCACTGGCCGAAGTAATGCCCGGCAGCGCTGCCATTCCAAAAGGAAGGTTCGGACAAGGCCGCCTCATTTGCTTCAGCCCACAATTTGAGCGACCCAAAGAACTTGAATCTCTTGTTCAACAGGCCATTCACGATGTCACTTCAAAATAGACTCTCTGGACTTTTCCTTCAAAAAAACGGTGCTTAAATGTTCGCCATGGGCAGCCAAAAAGGGATTCACGAACTTTACGATCAACTCGGAGACAGCGCTGCGGAACACATCTGGGGAGATGACTCCGGGAACTCCGTTTTCTCACGACGAGGATTCCTGACCCGCTCGGCTCTTGGTGCTATGGCGGCAGCGGTTGGCGGACGGATCATTTTTGGCGACAAATTTCCCGCTAATTTGATTCCAGCTGCGCTGGCCCAAACAACCGAACCGTTCCGCATCGCCGGTAAGGACGGGCTCACCATTCTCAATGACCGCCCTGTCAATGCCGAGACGCCCCCCCACTTGCTCGATGACGCCATCACCCCCGGAAATCGTCTCTTCGTACGCAACAACGGTCACCCGCCCGAGCAAGCCGCCATCGACCCAGCGACCTGGACTCTGGAAATTGCAGGCCCCGGAGTTGATAAGCCGAGCACTTTCACCATCGCCCAACTCAAAGAGACATTCGAGAACGTCGAACTGCAGATCCTAATCGAATGTGGCGGAAATGGTCGCAGCGAATTCAGTCCCCCCGCTTCAGGAAACCAATGGACCACTGGAGCCGTTGGATGTCCCAAGTGGACCGGTGTTCGCATGCGTGATGTTTTGAAGGCATGCGGAGTGAACGACAAGGCTGTTTACACAGCCTACTACGGCAAGGACACCCACCTCTCGGGCGACCCAAAAAAGGATCCCATTTCGCGTGGAGTTCCCATTGCCAAAGCACTTGAAGATCACTCACTTATTGCCTGGGCCATGAACGATGAAGACATTCCCTGGATGAACGGTCACCCGCTCCGCCTCGTCACCGGCGGCTATCCGGCCTCAACCTCGGGCAAGTGGGTTCATCGCCTCGAAGTTCGCGATCAGATTCACGATGGAGCCAAGATGACCGGGTCTTCCTACCGTGTTCCCCGCTACCCCGTGGCACCCGGCACCCGGGTGCCCGAGGAAGACATGGTGATTATCGAGGCCATGCCGGTGAAGTCCCTCGTGACTTTCCCCAAATCCGGAGTTACCGCCGCCCGGGACAAACCTTTCTCATGCCGCGGACAGGCTTGGGCCGGAGAACTGGCCGTCAATGAAGTCCACACCTCCATCGACTTCGGCAGCACTTGGCAGAAGGCCACCTTGGAAAAAGCACCAAACAGGTTTTCTTGGCAACGTTGGAAGCAAGACGGAATCGAATTCCCCGAGAAGGGCTACTACGAAATTTGGGTGCGGGCAACCGATGAAAATGGCAAGAGACAGCCCATGATCCTTCCCGGCTGGAATCCGAAAGGCTACCTGAATAATGCCTGTCACCGCATCGCCGTCCAAGCCGTCTAACCTTTTCATTTGTGATGAATCCAAAACGAAAAATCGGCCTGATGAGCACACTTCCCGTCGGCGCCGCGATCCTCCTTTCGATCGGCGGGTCGACCGCCGACACCAAGGAAGCAGATAAGACCGCACCAAAGAAGATCGACGCTGCCAGCGGGATGATTATTGCCAAAAACTGGCAGACCGTTCGCGCAATGTGTTCATCCTGCCACTCCCCAAAACTATTCACCAACTACGGCGGCACCCGCGAAACCTGGGCGGGCTTGATTGATTGGATGCAGAAAAAACAAGGACTCTGGGAGTTTCCGCCCGCCATTGAAGACCAGATTCTCACCTATCTCTCGGACAACTACCCTCCCGGAGAAACCAGCCGAAGACGCAATCTACCGGCTTACCAACGCCCACCAAACCCATACACCAGCGAGGCTCGGGCCGAATACGAAAAGAAGCTGAGAGAAGGCAAAATCAAGCCTCCGCTCATCGAACAAAAAAAAGACGGCGAAAAGTAAACTTCTCAAAGAGGAGTTGAGAACGCAAACTGCCACACACGCAATCGCGGACGACATTACCAAGCAAAAAACTCCTCACCATGAACAAACAGCTTCTCACTCTTTGCACTTTCCTGCCGTTGGCTGCACCCGCAGCCAAATTCTCAGTCACCTCCAGGCCCTTTGGCGAGGTCGACGGGAAACCGGTTGAACTTTACACCCTCGCCAACGAATCGGGAGCAAGCGTCTCCATAACCAACTACGGTGGCACGGTAACCTCCATCGTAGTTCCGGACAAAACAGGCAAGATGGGCGATGTTGTTCTCGGTTTCGACACCGTCGCGGAGTATGTCGAAAAAAGCCCCTACTTTGGTTGCATCACCGGACGATACGCCAATCGTATTGCGAAAGGAAGGTTCACCCTTGATGGCAAGGAATACACCGTTGCCACCAACAATGATCCCAACCATCTCCACGGAGGGCTGAAGGGATTCGACAAACAAATTTGGAAGGCAAAAATCGGAAACAACACAGACAACCCTACCCTCACCCTGACCTACACCAGCCCCGATGGCGAAGAAGGTTACCCCGGAACTCTGACAAACTCGGTGTCCTACACCTGGACCCAGGACAATGCTTTGCGAATCCGCTACCGTTCCACCACCGACAAGCCGACCATTCTCAACCTAACCAATCACAGCTACTTCAATCTCGCCGGAGAAGGGAGCAAGACCAATCTCGATCACCGTATCAAGATCAACGCCAAACACTACACCCCCATTGATGAGACTTCCATCCCGACCGGCATTGCTCCCGTCGAAGGAACTCCTTTTGACTTCTCCAAACCCACCCGAATCGGCAAACGAATCGATGAGGACAACGAGCAACTCAAAAACGGAAAAGGATACGACCACAACTTTGTCCTTAAGAAAAAGGATGACGGGAAATTGATGACAGCAGCGATCGTCACCGAACCCACCAGCGGCCGGGTTCTTACGGTCAAAACAACCGAGCCCGGAATCCAGTTTTACACCGGGAATTTTCTCGACGACGTCAAAGGCAAAGGAGGCAGGAACTACGCCTATCGCTCCGCATTCTGCCTGGAGTCACAAACCTTCCCGGACTCTCCCAACCAAAAAGAATTCCCCTCACCGGTCCTCCGCCCCGGGGAAACTTACAATCAAGTCACGGTTTACCACTTCGGCATTAAGAAGTAATTCTTTCCGGGGTCGGTTCGATCTCCCCGGTCATCCTGCAAGATCCATCACTCATTCGGCGTTTTTAGCTCATGCTCATTCGTGCTCTTTTTTTCCTGCTTCTTTCCCCTGCTCTTCTCGCCGGGGGACAGCAATACAAGATTCAGGTTCGTGCCTCCAAGATCGATCCAAAGGTGAAGTCCTATCCAAAAATTGGCTTCGTTCTCAAAGACGGCAAAGGCAAGCCACAGGATATCCAAAACGCGAGCGTTGACACTGCGGTCGCGCCAAAGGGACAACTCGCCATTTGGCTGATGGCCCCCAAACAGGAACTCTTCGACAGGTTGAATTCGTATGGCATTCATGCCATCCAGGTCCATTACGCCCGGCAATGGTTTTCAAAATGCTGCCAACAAAGGCCGGTTTCGGAGCACTGCCGCGGAAATATGCGACTCGAAGCCGCCACCGGGGAAGACCACAGTGACGAGGCTGACATTGCCGTTCGTGACAGTATCAAAGGGCGTGCACTCAGCTTCGTGAAGTATCTTGATAAAGAACACCCCGAAGGAAATTGGGGACAATTCCTGAACAAAAATAAAACCGATCTCGACTGGGAGAAAGTGATCCTGACCGGAGCTTCCCACGGGTCCACGACGGCCTCCCGACTGGCAAAGCATACCAAGGTCGCCCGCGTGGTTGCGTTCTGTGGCCCCCGGGACCAATACCAGGCGTGGCAGGGCCTTCCTTCAAGAACACCCGCGAACCGCTTCTTTGGATTCAGCCACGTCAAGGACATGGGCTGGGAGGAGTTCCATTACCAACGGTCGTGGGAAATGCTGGGACTTCACAAGTTCGGCCCCATCGTCGACGTCGACAAAACCAACGCTCCTTATGGAAACACCCGGCGTCTCGTCACCGACTTTGACGTCAACAACGATGCCAATCATGCCCATAGCTCGGTGACACCCGGAAGTCGCTCATTCAAAGGCCCAAATGGCAGGTTTATGCACGAAGAGGTCTGGCGCTACCTCTTCACCCATCCCGTCGAAGCGGTCGGCAAGCCCGTCCCTTCGACCAATGCCGCTAAAAAGATCAAACCGCAAAAGGTGAAATAAACCATTGCGCCGGCGGCGTGTTCAACGATCCTCATGCAACAAGATCATGCACGAAGAAGTCAGCCTTACCCGCGAAGTCGACGCGATCCAGATCCCGTCCGGAGACACCATCACCCTGCCCACCGGAACTCCGGTTGTTATCACCCAGACACTGGGGGGAACCTACACCGTAGCCACCTCGGCGGGTTTGGCCCGCATTTCTTCAAGTGACGCCGATGCTCTCGGAGTCGATCCTGACGAAAAGCAGGAGAAGCAAGCGGAGGCTGATCGCCTCGCCGACGCCAGCCTTGAGGAACAGGTATGGCACCAAATGAAACAGGTCTTTGACCCGGAGATTCCGGTCGATATCGTAAACTTGGGATTAGTTTATGACTGCACTCTCTCGGAGTCCGATTCAGGAACGGACGTGGACGTCAAAATGACACTCACCGCCCCTGGCTGCGGGATGGGCCCGGTCATCGCAGCTGATGCCCAGGCGCGGATCATGTCCCTTAGCGAAATCAACGAAGCTCGCGTCGAACTCGTCTGGGATCCCCCCTGGAATCAGGACATGATTTCGGAAGAGGGTAAAATGAAACTTGGAATGATGTAGCGCCTACTCGCCGGAGTGACGACGAAGGGTTTCTTCCGACTGGAGGATCATGTCCAAGGCATATCGACAGGATTCATCAGTCACCTCCTCAAGCGCCAGAAGCTCCCTGGCCTCGCGGGAAAGTCTGACCAATGTCTCCTTGTCGCGGGACTCGGACGCGGCCCAGCGGGCAAAGCCTCCGAGGACAACCGCAGTTCTGAATCCCGCGCTGGCCTCTTCTTCGATTCTATCCGAGCCATAGATCGGCACATATCCATTCTCACCTTCATTGGTGGAACCAATCGGACCACCTTCAAGCGAGACCGAGAATGAGCCTAATTGCCCCTCGCTCTCTTTGACTTCCAATTCATAAAGGAAGATTTGGGATGAATTAAACTTTCCGGAATTCGGAGCTACCGTTTGCTCCGCCCCCATACCTCCCACGAGCCGGGCGCTTGCGACCCGCTCAGGATCGAAGACCAACTTGCTGGAGGGCGAAATCTCGCGTCCGTTTGGCGAGCGTAAATGAATCATCCAAAGTAACTTCGTAGCATCCCACGGGCAGGCACCGCTCTCGAAGTAGCCTTCGAGCTCGCCCATTTCCAGCAGCGGTTCAAAGTCCACCACACCCAGATTCACCCAGTCCGCCACTTTAAACTGATCGCGTGCTGGCAAACGCCCGCTTTCGAGCAGCGCTCTCTCAACAAAAGATGGATCTGCTTTGGAAATCCCCAAAGGAACCGACACTCCTTCAGCAGACGAAATCTTGACCTCACCGGGAAGATCTTTGGATCCACCCGCGGGGGTTGCGCCATCCGGGGATCCAGCCCCACCATTGCTACCTGCCCCTTCACCAACCACCGTGCCACCGGGCTGATCGACATCAAACTGAGACAGGGCCACAAAGCCGGTGACCACCACAGCTGCCACGCCAGCAACCGCCAGAAACGACTGTCGGCGGGAACGCTTTCGGTGATCCAGCACGAGAACATCCGAATCCGGTCTCTGACCAGCCTTGTGAATTTCCGCTATTCTTTTTTCACCGAGCGAGAGCGAGCCGGTTCCAAGAGTGTTTGAAAGCAGCTCACTCAGGGAAGAGAGTGTCTCCTTTTCCTTAAGAAGATCCTCGTCGTTTTTCACAGCATGATCAACAGCGGCCGCTTCGACCTCGTTGAGTTCACCGAGAACAAAAGCCGTCAAAGCGGGATCATCGGGAGTTATTTTCATTATTCAGGCGGTTTGGGGGGTAAGATTTTGGACGAGATCGTCCGGTAAAAAGCTGCGGAGGCGTTTGAGTCCCGTATGGAGAAGGAAACCAACGTTGCCGGAACTCAGGCCGGTCACTTCACTAATTTCCTCGTAACTGAGTCCTTGCTCAAATTTCAGGAGAATGACCTCCCGTTGATTTTCCGAAAGGCGGTTGAGTGCCTCGTGAACCTGTCCGACCCTCTCCTCAAGATCAGCCCTCTCGGAAGGTGTCCTTCTTCCCGAAGGCACGCGCGCCATCTGCTCTTCCTCCAGATTTGTAATACGACGCTCCTTGCGGATCACATCGAGAGCACGGTTGCGGCAAACTGTGAACAACCAAGCCTTTAGGCCACCTTTTACCTTATCGACATCCTGTTGATAAAGGCGGATAAAGGTGTCCTGCACCACATCCCTGGCTCGCTCCACATCATGTAGAAAGGTCGTCGCATAACCGATAAGCGGTGACTCAAACTCGTTGAGTGCCGCTTTCACGAAGTCTTCGCGAGTGGTGATCATTTCCTCAGTTCCTTCCGCCATTCAGGTGATTGATACCCCAACAACGTCCCATGTGCGACGTCTCTTAGAGAGAAAACTGTAAAGATCTCGAAGGAATTCCCTTCGCCAAAAGCAGCTGGATTCCAACAACTACGGTACTTTTTCGAATTTCATCTTTTTTATTAACAAATGTTAAAAATTAATTTGACCGTGTTGTCTCGATTAAGATAAGATCAGCTCCGTTATGAAGGCTCTCACCCTTACCTCTTCGCTCATTGCAGCGCTCTCGTTGACAACTTTTGGACAGAATCATGCGAACCTCCGTTCTCAGATCTCAATCAAGGAGAAGCAACTCGCCGAAATTCAAAAAGAATTGCACGAACTTCGAAGCAAACTCAGTGCTCCTGTCGCTGGGAGCCACATTGTCAAACCCGGCGAAACCCTTCACTCGATCGCACAACGCCATCAGGTTTCCGTTTCCGATATCATGAAGTGGAACAAGATCACCGACCCCACCAAGCTGGGCATCGGCGAAGAAATAATCGTTTCCGGAGCGGGATCTTCTGGAACCACGACAGTGTCCACAAACGAGAAGCCCGGGCCCTCGCCGGTAAAGAGCACTGACTACATCATCGCCAAAGGTGATACCTTTTACTCGATCGCCCGTCGCCACAAGATGACTCTGGCCCAGCTTCGCGCACTCAATCCCGACGTCAGCACTCATCTGCTCTCCCCAGGAAAGAAGCTTAGGGTTTCCGGAAAGGCGCCGGTTGCCTCCGACACTCCAACGCGCAAGGAAGTCGTCGTAGTCAAGGAAGCCAAGACACCAAAGGTTAAAGAATCTTCCCCGAAGCCGCCGGCCCCCGTGACAACTTCGAAGGAAACGACCAAGAAACCGATTGAAAAGGTGGCGACCACCAAAAATACGACTTCTGAGAAGCTTCCCGAGCCACCCGTAATCAAAGAGCGTGAAACCTCTTCATCCACGAAATCAATTATCCTCACTGAGGTCACCACCTTCGAAGCCTTCGCTTCCAAGCACGGAACCAGCACCAAGCACCTCAATGCACTGAACGGCTGGAACCTCCCAAGTTCAACGGTTCTCGCCAGTGGTTCCGAGATCCTCGTGCCTAACTAGGCCAAACCTTTACTTCCCCACTTTTTCTAAGGCAAAGGCAGGGCGATGCCCGGTGATTTCTTCGGAAGTCATCGGGCATCCATCGTTGGGGGAAGTCACTTTTTCCACGAAGCAACGACCTCTTGCTCGTTGCCATTGCGATCGGCGTATTTCACAAGACCGTGCTCCAGGCCGTATTCGTAAACTTCTTTTGTCACCTTCACATCGTAGCAGCAATACTCGGCAATATTGAGCATGTGAACGGGATCGCCGGTTTTTTTATAAAGCTGCCACCATTTCAAGGCATCAAGTCCGTCGGCCGTCTTGCTGGCATTGAGCGAGGCCTGCGCGACTGCATCCAGCTTGAGCCGATGCCCGAGGATTTCCTCGATATCGAGCATCATGTCACAATTTACAGTCTGGGTCGCTAGATCGTAAATGGTATAGGCCTGAAGGACAGGATAATCAAATTGGACGTGGTTATATCCCACAACCAAATCTGCCTTGATGAGCTGCTCCACCAGATCTGCGACATTCTTTTCATCAAAAATATGATACTGCCCGGTCTCGGTGGAATAAGTCACACCGACCGACATCCCCATCTTATCCTTGTGGGCGGATCCTCCCACATCTCCAAAGCTCCGCTGGGTCTCAAGGTCAAAGTAAACGATTCCGGGCACGCCCCATTGATACGCAATCCCCCTCCTTCCGGCAAGAATCACTTCGAGCTTCCCGCTCCCAACGCCTATCTCCTTCTGAGCAATTTCTCCTGCAGGCCTTGTTCGTCCTGCGCCAGAATCTCGGGAAGATAAGGGAGCATATTGGCCACAATCAGGAGAACTAGGATCCCCCAAAACCAAGCGATTCTCTTATTTGTGAGTTCACCGCCTGTGACCTGAAATCCACTCTGCAGATCCCAAAGCATCCCCCCTTTCTTCCGGCCAAACCACAAGCTCATGCAAAGCCCGATCAACATCATCAGTGGAAGAAACATTCCCATTCCCAGAACCCATACCCTCATTGATCGAACAAAAGCCTGCCCGGTCGAAAGGCCTTGCCTCAAAACGGTCTCGACCCTCATTCCGAGAAGCCATTTCCCGGGAGTGCAGCCGATCGAGCTCACCATTGCCGCTTCCATCAGGATCACCGGCAGGATCGTGCCAATCACCAGCCACCCCGAGGAATCCACGCCCCCCATCAGGTTCACATCAAATCCGACAGACAGGAAGTGGAGAATCGACCTGTAAATCATGTAGTCCATCACACGGGCTCCCAGCCTTGGCCACGCTCGGAAAGGGGCGAGACGGACCTCAATGACGTCCGGCGCCGACTCTTCCGGCTTTTCAAACTCACCGGCCAGAATTCCCAATTCCGAAGCCGGCAGCCAGCCTCCGGCCCCTTCGTGCCAGACACGCGTGGCCTTATTCACCTTGCCTTCGCGGATCATTTCGCGGACCTCGTAGTCCTCAAAAGGGCCGGTTTTCTCCCCGTCTTGAATGATCCAAAGAACCATGGGTCTAGAGATTACGAAGTGATTTGGCGGGATCGCGGAAGGCTGCCATCAAGGCCGGGACCAGAGCGGCAATAAGGCACAGAATCACCGCCACCACGCAAATCACTCCAAGCTGACTGCCAATCGTCTCTGCCGGCAATTCACTCATCCCGTGGAATTCCGGCGGAAAAGGATCAATCCCGAATCCTCGAATCACCGCCATAATCCCCTCCCGGTAACGGATCGCCAGCAAGCCCAGGCCCAAGCCCAGAATCGCCCCACCAATTCCCACAATGAGTCCTTGGTAAACAAAAACCCGCACTATCTGCGAAGGCCGGGCCCCGAGGGCCTTCATTACGCCAATCTCCTGACGTTTCTGCACCGTCACTGTATACATCACCGCCATGATACTGAAGGCCGAGAGCAGGGTGATAAACGAAAGCGCAAAACTCATCATAATCTTCTCTGTCTTCACCAACTGGAAACGCTCCGCGTGGGTTTTCATCCAACTCCGCACAATCCAGTCATCACCCAGCTTACTTTGCAGCTTAATCGCAAACTCCTCCGCCTTGTATGGATCCTCGATCCGCAGACCAATCGATTCAACCTCTCCTCTAAGCCCCTTGAGTTCCATTCCAATCGTGATCGGAACAAAAAGGTCGGGCCCCTTGGACCTCTCGCTGTCGGCATAAACCCCCTGAATTTTTAACACTTTCGGAACGACAAATTTCTCGATTTTCCGGAAAGCCTCGTTGTCGGCCTTTTCGAGATCAAGCTCACGAAGCTCCTTCAATTGTTCCAAGATTCCATCTTGGGTTCCTGCGTCGAAATAATCAAAGCCACCCTCCCGACGGTTCACAAAATCAAGCCGGTCCAAGATCTCCCGCACGATCTCCCGCTCCGCCGGACGCATATCACGACCCTCAGTTTCAACATCTCCATTCGGAGTCGAGACCACCATCGGCAGCAGCTCTTGAAAAACCCGGTAACCGATCGTCACCTCCTGGCTTGAAGCCCTTTCCTCCGTACCAGATCTTTCGAAAATCCTCCTCACTCTCTCTTCAAAGCTCTCAAAAATCTCGGGATAGAGCTCCCATGCCCGCTTTTTTGGAACATTGTAAACCGCCATGACCTCATCGAGGTTGCTCGCCGCAATGATCCGAATCTCATCACCCACCTTTAAACCAATCGCCTTGGCCAATTGGCTTGAAACCACCACGTAGCGGTTCACATAGAGTTCCTCATTATCACCGGGTGGCAAATCGAGGGGTTCACCAGCGCCCTCGGCAGGACTCGGTGGCAGAGCATCAGGATCGCCACCCGGTGGAGCCGGCGGCGGAGCCAAATCCGGCGCCGCGCCAGCCGACTCACCCTGGGGAGGATTAAAATCGACCACGCTATCCGGGAAATTTTCCTTATCCAACATCTCTTCTAAAGCCTTGATCTGCCCCTCGTTCTCGGTGTTGAAGGCCCGAAAGTACGAAGGCCGTTGCCACGCGCGCGAATCCAGCAAGACGAATCCTTCCACCAAGGCAAAAGCCGACTCCACCCCATCCTCCCGGGCCAACGAAAGCTCCATTTCTTCCCAGCCTGAAATCGTCCCGTAGCTTGACTGAATCGAAATATGCGGAGAATGCCCCAGCAAGGTGTCTTTCAAATTGCGCTCGAAACCATTGTGCACCGAAAGAACCACAATCAAAACCATCACCCCGAAGGCTACCCCCAGAAGGGAAATCAGGGTGATAATCGACACGAAAGTGCGCAGAGGATTCAAATACCTCAGCGCCAGGGTCCAACTAAACGATCTCAAGATGGGGGATCTCTAACGCTTCCCCAGCCGTGCCGCAACTCCACACTTCACACACCGCCCACTTCCCGCCAGACTTCGCCCCATGATTAAGTTTCTCCACACCCGCATTCGCGTCTCCAACCCCGCCGCTTCCATCGAGTTCTACGAGAAAGTCGGCTTTAAACTCGGGCAGCAAAAAAAATCGCCCCAAGGCAACGAACTCGCTTTCATGCACCTTCCCGGCAACGATCACTTCCTCGAGCTCACTTACTCACCCGATTACAAGGTCGCGGTCCCTGAAGACCTCATGCACACCTGCGTCGGTGTTCTCAACATTATCAAATATTGCGGAGATCTCGAGGAACAGGGCATCGAAATCTGGCCTGACGGATGGCGCGCAAAATTTTCCTCCGGCGAGCGCAAAATGGCCTTCATCACTGATCCCGATGGCTACGAGGTCGAAATCCTCGAAATCGACTAGCCAAAGCAACGGCCCGGACCAATCCCCCCTCGCTTTCCCATTTCAGCCCTCTCGCCCTTAGCCTAGGAGTGCACCTCCTCATTGATAACTCCAACACCCGGACCAAGTTCGCCCTCGACCTCGACGGCAAACTCTCCGACTGGCGGGCGATCATTCCAACCTCCGCGCTTTCCGAAACAACCCTCCAAAACGCACTCCAGAGCCATAATTTCAAAAGAATCACCCTCTGCTCCGTCGTTCCCGATGCCGCGGCCCTGATGGCCGAATTCTTCGAGCAACCCATTCATCACATCTCGCATCTCTCCCGGATGCCCATCACCATTGATTATCCCGACCCCTCCAAGATCGGGGCCGATCGCCTCGCCAACGCCTCCGCCGCCGTCCTCGAGCGCCCCGGCCCGGCCATTGTCATCGATTTCGGCACTGCCGTCACTTTTGACGTCATTTCCCAAGCCGGATCCTACCTCGGTGGCGTCATCGCCCCCGGAACGGCCTCTCTCCGCGATTATCTCCACCAAAAAACCGCCCTTCTGCCCGCCATTCAACTCCAGGAACCTCGCTCCGCCATCGGCCGCAGCACCGAGGAAGCGATGCAAGTCGGTGCCGTTATCGGCTACCGCGGCCTTATCCGTGAGATCCTTAACGAAGTTTGCGCAGAGCTTGGCGGCGATCCCGCCATCTTGGCCACCGGAGGCGATGCCGAACTCATTGGCAAAGGAATCGAAGCCATCGACATCATCGACCAAGACTTGACGATGAAAGGAATTCAAGTCATCGGGGCCTCGAACCATCAATTTTAACAAGAAAGAGCGTTCCTTGCTCGCCCCCTTCTTTTAGACTCCCCCAACCTTATGAGCGACCTTCCTTTGGCCATCGGCATCGACTTCGGCGGAACCTCGGTAAAAACCGGCGTTCTCTACCGTGGCAATCTCATCGAAGAAGCCCCCCGAATCGACACCCAGGAATTCGAAAGCGCCCGCCCGCTCATCGAGCGCATCCACGAAACAATCAAGGAGCTCCGCGCCAAGCACCCCCGGGTCGAAGCCATCGGCGTCGGCATGCCCGGATTCGTCGATTTCCCCACTGGAATGGTGCACAACCTCACCAATGTCAAAGGTTGGCAGAAAATCTACCTCAAGCGCGAACTCAACCAGCTTTCCAACCTTCCTGTCACCGTGGAGAACGACGCCAACTGCATGGCTTACGCCGAGTGGAAGCGTGGCTCCGGTCGCGGTATGAACCATCTCGTCGCGCTCACTCTTGGCACCGGAGTTGGTGGCGGCATCGTCGTCGACGGCCGTATGGTCCGCGGAGCCGACTTCGTCGCCGGAGAGCTTGGTCAAACCTCCATCGACTACCAGGGACCCGACGGGGCCTATGGCAACCGTGGATCACTGGAGGATTACGTTGGCAATCAACAAATCACCGACCTCGCCCACGCTGCCTACGCCGAAGCAGGAACCCCTCGAGAGAAGTCCGAGTGCGAACCCGCCATTCTTTCCAAACTTGCCGCGAAAGGCGACGAAATCGCTCTCGGCATCTGGGACCAGGTCGCCAAAATGCTCTCCACTGCTCTCATGAATTGCTGCTGGCTCCTCAACCCCGAAGCCATCATCATCGGCGGCGGGGTGGCCAAAGCCGGAAGCCTGCTCTTCGAGCCGCTAGAAAAACACCTGCGCTCCCAACTCAGCCCCGCCTTCAAGGAGAACCTCCGTCTCCTCCCTGCCCGTTTTGGCAACGAAGCCGGCATGGTTGGCGCCGCCACCCTTGCCCTCGAAGAAGCTGGCTTCAACGTCGACGACTAATGGTAAGCTGGAAGAGCATCATTCCTCGATCTCCACCCAACTCCGGCACCCTCCGTACTTCTTCGCGTAGGAAAGACGAATGGGATCCTCCAGCTTTTCGACCTCGACATAGGCCACATGGATACTTCCCGAAGCCATCCCCTTGCCCTCCCAGAAAAAGCGATCACGAATCGTCTCCTCGGTCCAAATATGCTGATCATCAAGCGCCGCCACCTGCTCCCAATCCGTCAGAGTCAGCGCCTTCGTCACCTTCACTTTTGAAGTGATTACCACTTCCTCTCCAATCTCCCACTCCGGCTTCGTCACCACCCCGGGAATCTTCACATAATCGCCCTGCGCATGAAAACGCGTCGGGAATAAGACAAACTCCTCATGCGCGAAGGAAAAACCCTCGCGCCCCTCGTGAATCCCGCCCTTGCGAAGAATCAGTGACTGACGCCCCTCTTCGAGAGCCTGACAAACAACGTCCCATTCCTTGAAAGCGATCATGCTGCAAGCAACTCGATTTCCGATCGGATTGAAACCCTAAAGTCGATTGTCTCTTCCTTCTTTTACCGCTATTAATTCCGCCGTGGCGAAAGAAGAACACCCCGGAGAAAATTACGAAGTCTGTCTTCGCTGTGCCGAACCTAATCCCGAAGGCACCTCGAGATGCGAAAAATGCGGAGCGCCCCTTGACGATTCCGCCAGCACCCATCCCTGGGAGATGAAGACGGCCAATCATCACGCTTACTCCAAAGCAGCAAGCCCCCGAACCAAGTCCATTATCTTCTGGGGCGTCTGGCTTTACTTCGGGCCTTCCGCCATCGGAGCAATCTGGCTCGTATGGGATCTCTGGCAGTCCTACCGCGACTACGGGCCGTTCTCCAAATTCACCTTTGAAACCTTTATGGGACTGGCCCTCCCGGTCGCCTACGGTATTCTTTCGGTTTGGGCTCTTTGGTCCGTCACCAAAGGCTACCTCGGCAAATGCCGCTAACGGGTCCAACCTGTCTCCGAAAAATTCCGGCGCACCATCTCATCAATCGAAACGATCCAGCAGCCCCATTTCATCGTTTAAGGTTTAAAAATCTCTCATTTCAGTCTTTCTTCCCCCGTGGCCCATACCAAAAGCTCACTCTTCTCTCTCGGAGATCTCACCCTCCGCGACGGCGGACGCATTCCGTCGGCCCAACTTGCCTACGCCACCTGGGGCACTCTCAACGAAGATCGATCCAATGCCGTTCTCATCTTCCACGCCCTTTCCGGAACCCACCACGTTAGCGGAAATCACCCTGAACCGCCGGAAGGCTGCACTCTTTGGGCCGAGGAACTTCACGACGGCTGGTGGAACGAAATGGTTGGCCCCGGGAAGGCCATCGATACGGACCAATTCTTTGTCATCTGTGCCAACTACCTCGGTGGCTGCTACGGCTCAACCGGCCCCTCCAGCATCAATCCCGAAACCGGCAAACCCTTCGGTTCAACTTTCCCGCATCTCAACGTTGCCGATCTGGTCGATGCCCATCTCCCGCTTCTCGATCATCTCGGAATCACCAAGCTCCACTCCGTCGTGGGACCATCAGTCGGCGGCCTCTGCACCCTGACCTTCGCAACGCGCCACCCCGAGAAAGTCAACCGCGTCATCGCCATCGCCAGCGGATTTAAGACCACTGTTCTCAACCGCCTCATTCTCTTCGAGCAAATTCTCGCCATCGAGAACGACAAGCATTTTAACGGCGGCGACTACTACGACTCGGAATTCCCACGCATCGGCCTCGCGCTTGCCCGCATGATTTCGCACAAGACCTTCGTCCACCTCGATACCTTCGAGCGCCGTGCCCGGCGCGACCTCGTCCACGAAGAGGAAATGCTCTCCTGGTATCAGGTCCGCGATACCTTCCAGAGCTACATGCTCCACCAAGGGAAAAAATTTACCGAGCGCTTCGACGCCAACACCTATCTGCGTATCATTGACATGTGGTCACGCTACAACGCCGTCCTTCAAGGCGACGCGGACTCGCCTGAGGATCTCTTTACCCGCTGTAATGCCGCCGGTCATAAATTCCTCATCTTCTCCATCGACTCCGACTTCTGCTTCTACCCCGAAGAGCAGGCCGAAGTCGTCCAACATCTGGAAAAAGCAGACGTGGACACCATCCACATCACCGTCCACTCCGCAAAAGGCCACGACTCTTTTCTGCTGGAGCCAGAGCTCTACACCCCCCACATCCGCGAACTGCTCGCCGACTAGTCCCCGCTCCCTTGTCAAAAGCGTCCGAATTGTGCTTTCCCTCCTGTCTCTGGCAAGCCCATCGCGCGGACGCCACCCCCACAATACCCCACTATGAAGAGCCTCATCATCAGTCTTCTCTTCCTCCCCGTGGCCACCTTCGCCAAGCCTTTCCAAATCCTCGTCATCGACCGTGAAAACGGCTGGCCCGTTCCCCTTGTCCAACTCACCACCACGCACAACCTTACTTTCGTCACTGACAACGCGGGACTCATCGCCATCGATGCACCGGAGCTCATGAACCGCGAAACATGGTTCACCCTCACCAGCGATGGCTACCAACTCCCAGCCGATGGCTTCGGCCATCAAGGGTTCCGGGCCACCCCAACTCCTGGCGGGTCTCACCAAATTAAAGTCGACCGCACGATCATCGCCAAACGCCTCGGTCGCCTCACCGGAGCCGGTCTCTTCGCCGAAAGCCAAAAACTAGGCAAACACCTCGACTGGCAGGAAAGCGGAATCTTTGGCTGCGACAGCATTCAAACAACCCTCCATCGCGGGAAGAAATTCTGGATCTGGGGCGACTCCAACCTCGCCCACTACCCGCTCGGGATCTTCGATATGACCAGCGCTACCACCAAGCCCCGGCCGCTCGGATCCTTTGAGCCTCCTCTCAAGCTTCCCCTCGATTATTTCCGCGCCTCCAACAAACGCCCCCGACCCGTCGCCAAGCTCCCCGGCGAGGGACCCACCTGGCTCAATGGCTACCTGAGCCTCCCGGATCAACATGGCACCGCTCACCTCGTGGCAACCTACTCAAAAATCCGCAACTTCCTGGACGTCTATCAACTCGGCCTCTGCCACTGGAACGAAGATACCAAAAATTTCGAGTCCCTCAAAGTGCTCTGGACCCACCACTCCGATTTCCCAAAACCACCGCCCGCGCCCGAAGGCCACCCCAACATCCATACTGAGCCCGACGGTCAGAAATGGGCCTACTTCGGGGACCCCTTTCCCAGTCTTCGCGTCCCGGCCAAATTCGAAGCCTGGCAAGACCCCGCGCAATGGGAGCACCTCACTCCCCAAACCGAAGTCCCAACCGTTGAGGGCATAAAAATCAAGCCTCACCGGGGCTCGATCTCCTGGAATACCTTCCGCAAAAAGTGGGTCACCGTCTTCACCGAGCTCGACGGAAATCCCTCGCCCCTCGGCGAACTTTGGTATGCCGAATCCCCAAACCCAAAAGGCCCATGGGGCCCTGCCGTCAAAATCCTAAGTCACAACACTTATACTTTCTACAATCCCCGCATCCACCCGGACCTCACTCCAGAAGCAAGTCCCATCCTCATCTTCGAAGGCACCTACACCACCTTCTTTTCAAAGTCCCCCACCAAAACCCCACGCTACGACTACAACCAAATCCTCTACCGACTGGACCTCAACGACCCCGCTCTCTCACCGGCATTCCTCCCAAAATAACCGACGCTCTCTCCCGAAAACACCTCCGCAAGGCAACTCAGACCCAGCCACCACATTTGAGCAAAACAGCTTTCAAAGGGCAAATCTCGCCGCCCCCGCCATCATCACATAAACCTCCCTTCGGCTCACCTTCACCCGGGCCTCCCACGCTGCCCAATCCGATTCCTCAAGCCGAACCAAAGTCTCACGCCCAATCATGGCTGGCAGCACCGTCCCAAATCGCATGCGCTTCCCGTTCAACGCTTCCGCATACCGATCCGCTTGATCCAACCCCGCCCGTGCTTCCTCAATCCACCTCTGCCGCTCCCGCATCAAATCCTCCTGCGTTCCCGCCCCCGGCAAATAACATCGCCCGTTTTCCCAATCCTCCGGCACATCCCTCAGGATATTAATCAATTGCAAACTTCGCCCATAAGCCCGCCCCCACCTCATCATTTCCTCCCGACCTGCCCGCGCAAAATTGCTCTCGGTCCCGAACCCGATCTCCGTCCAAAACTCCCCCACACATCCCGCCACCTGATAAGTATAGTTCCGTAATTCCTCATCTGATTTCAATCCCACCACTCCTGTTCCTTCAAACCGATCCAGATCCCACCGCTGCCCTTCCGTAATAATCCCCACCACCTTACGCACTGAGACCTGTTGCCACTCCGGCAGTTCCGATAACGCCCCGACACATTCGTCCAGTCTCGACATCAAAACCTGCTCCCCCTCCGGAAGCCCTCCAACCTTCGGCATCTCAAAGTCCTTCCCCTCATTTACAAACTCCACAAACTGCCCCAACAACTCCCGGCGTTGCTCCACCTCCAGCTCTCCTGCATCCGCAATCGTATCACTGGCCCGTGCCAGCAAATACCCCACGCTCGTTGGCGCCCGAAACCCCTCCGGCAAAAAACGCAGACTTAAATAAAAGGACCGGGAAACGTCCTTCAGAACCTTCGTCTCCAGTTTTGATCTTATTGCCACGGCCCGACTTCTCCCAGTTCAGCGTTGAGAGTTCAATATTCAATGTTCACTCTTCGGCGAGTGCACCTCTACCTCCACATCCCCTTCTGCCACCGCATCTGCCCCTACTGCTCCTTCTACAAACACACCCCGGGCAGAACCGATCTCGGTGGCTTTGTTGATGCCCTGCTCCAGGAAGCCAGACATCACGCTAAAAAGGCTCTGCCGGAACTGAGAACCATCTACTTTGGCGGTGGCACTCCGTCCATGCTCTCACCGACCCACCTCACCCGTCTCTTCACCGGTTTAAGAGGGATCTTCGACTTCTCGGCCATTGAAGAAATCACCCTCGAGGCCAACCCCGCCACCTTCACTTCCCGCACCGCCCAACTCTATCAAAATCTCGGCGTCACCCGAGTTTCCCTCGGTGTCCAATCATTCCTCGGAAAACACCTCGAAACACTCGGCCGGGAGCACACGCCCATGCAGGCCATCACCTCCGTCCACCTACTCCGGGAGGCCACCGACCTTGAGGTCAATATCGACCTCATCTTCTCCGTCCCCGGCCAATCCCTCCTCGACTGGGAGGACACCCTGACACAGGCTCTCGCCCTCCAACCCGATCACCTCTCTGCCTACAATCTCACTTACGAAGAAGACACCGCCTTCTTCGAAAAGTTCCAAACCGGCGGCTTCTCGGACGACCCTGATCTCAACGCCGAAATGTTCTCTCTTGGTGAAGAAATTCTCACCTCCGCAGGCTACGAACATTACGAGACGTCCAACTACGCCCTCCCCGGAAAACGCTCCCGCCACAACGAAGGCTATTGGGTCGGAAACGATTACCTCGGCCTTGGCCCCTCAGCTGTCTCCACCATCAAGCGCACCCGATCCCAAAACGTCTGCGACACCACCGCCTACCTCAAGCGCATTGCCTCGGTCGGCCACGCCCGGGACGATATTGAGATTCTCGACGACGAAGCGTGGCGCCTGGAACGCATCGCCCTCCAACTCCGCACCTCCGAGGGCCTTCCCCTTGAATTTCTTGCCCCGAATACAAGCCTCGCCTCCGTTAGCCACCTCGTCGAAAAGACCGCAACCCATCTTCGCCTCATCGGAGAAGGTCCGCTCCTTGTCGATTCGATCGCGGCCGAGTTGGCGTAATGAGCTCATTACTCCGGACGATTGCTTCGCATTGGACATGGTCACCCCATCATGCGCAACTTCCTCTTCCCAGGTGCGACTCGTATCCCCGACTTTCTCAAGTCCGCACAAATAGAGGTCAATGTGGCTTCCTGCCCTGAAAGAGACTCCAAACCAAATTGGTATCCTTCCAATCACCACCGCCTCTCTATCCTTTTTGCTCTTCCTGCTCCTCACAATCACCCCGGCTTTCGGCGCGATTGACTTCGAGACGCAGGTCAAACCCATACTCGAAAAGCGCTGCTTCAAGTGCCACGGTGACGAGAAGCAAAAGGGCGACCTTCGGCTTGATCTCCTCCCCACCAACCTCCTCAAGGACCGCGTGGCAGCCGAAACCTGGCACGATGTCAGGGACGCCCTCAACCTTTCCGAGATGCCCCCCGGGAAGGAGCCCCCCCTTCCGCCGGCGGAGCTCAACATCCTCACTTCTTGGATCACACAGGAAATCGATGCCGTCATCAAAGCCCGGACGAGCAGCGACGGACGGGTCGTCCTGCGACGCCTCAACCGGACCGAGTATCAAAACACGATGCGTGACCTCCTTGGGATCGAGATGGACTACGCCAAAAACCTCCCCCCCGAAGCACTCTCCGAAGACGGCTTCCGCAACAATGGTGGGACTCTTCAGATGTCCGACCTCCAGCTGGAGTATTATCTCGAGGCCGCCCGCAAAGGACTCACCAAGGCAATCGTCACCGGTTCACGGCCCGAAGTCTTCGCAAAAGAGTTCACCAAAACGATCAAGGATAAAAACCGCGGCAGCCACATCCTCGACAAGGACCAGCAATTTGTCGTCAAGCTCATGGAATATCCCGAGGAAGGCGAAATTCTCATCCGGGCCAAGGTGAGGGCACAATTCGCGGAAGGTCGTGGCTACCCGCAACTTCGCGCCGCCATTGGCTATCGTGCCGATGTGCAGGCACCACGCGGATTTTTGCCTCCCGTGGATATCTCCTCCGAGGACTGGCAGATCGTCGAATTCCGCGCGCGCATCGAAAACTTCCCCCTGCCCAGCAAAACCCAAAGCAAATTCCCCGGCCTCCTCATCTGGCTCGACAACGCCTACGCCGAAGGCCGGGAAAAACCGCTCAAAGCACGGGGTAAGGGTAAAAAACAAAAAACCACCGTCGGTCCTCTGAACTACCCTCAAATCGAAGTCGCTTCAATGGAGTTCGCTGGTCCGATTTTCGACCAATGGCCACCCTCCCATCACCAGGCCATCCTATTTCCCTCCAAACACCGCTCGGACGAGGAGACCTATGCAAAGGCGGTTCTGCGAAACTTTATGAGCAAAGCCTTTCGTCGCCCAATCGAGGACGCCGAGATCTCGCCCTACTCTCGATTCTTTAGCGCCGCCCGCCCAAAAATGGCTTCGTTTGAAGAAGCAATCCGCGAGACGCTCACAATGGTCTTGATCTCCCCGGACTTTCTCTACCTCGTCGAACCTTCCGACTCGAAAAAACGTGCCCTCGGCGATTGGGAGTTGGCTTCCCGCCTTTCCTACTTTCTGTGGAGCAGCATGCCCGACACCCGCCTTTTTAGCCTGGCCAAAGAAGGAACCCTCAGCGACCCCGGGATTCTTAGGAAAGAAACCTCACGAATGATCTCCGACCAACGCTCGTGGCAATTCGTCGAACAATTCACCGACCAATGGCTCGATGTCGGAGCCCTCCAACGAGTCGCCATCAATCCAACCTACTATCCAAAATTCGATCCTGCCTTGAAGACCTCAATGCGTGGAGAAACCCTCCACTTCTTCGGCGAGCTCTTTCACAAGAATCTCAGCGCCCTTAATATTATCGATTCTGACTTCACCATGTTGGACGAATCACTCGGAAGACACTATGGCCTCACCGGGCCGAAGGGGAGCCGCTTCGAACGGGTCTCCTTGAAGGCCGACGACCACCGCGGCGGCATCCTCACCCACGGCAGCGTCCTCCTTGGGAACTCCACCGGCGAGGACTCTCATCCAGTCAAGCGAGCCGTCTGGATCCGCGAGCGACTCCTTGATGATCCCCCGTCCCCTCCTCCCCCCAATGTTCCCGACCTCGATTCGACCGATCCAAACTTCGCAAACCTTTCAATCCGGGATCAACTCGCCGAGCACCGCAAACAAATCTCCTGCAACGAGTGTCACCGCGGAATCGACCCGTGGGGTATTCCTCTCGAAAACTTTGGTGCCGACGGTCTCTGGCGGGACCAGATTCTCCGTAAGAAAAACAACGGCAGGGGCATGACCAGGCTCCCGGTTTCGCCTGTATCGATTCTTCCCGATGGCAGGGATGTCGAAGGAATTGCCGACCTTAAAAAGTATCTCCTCGAAAACCGCCGCGAACAATTCGCCCGCGCCTTTACGAGCAAACTCCTGACCTATGCCCTCGGGCGGCGCCTCGAGTTGGTTGATGAGAGTGAAGTTGACGATCTTACCGCAAGATTCATCAAGTCGGACTACCGGATCAAAGACTTGATTCATCTGGTCGTCGCCAGCAAAACATTCCAAAGTAAGTAAACCATGAGTCGTAAATCCTGGCACCTCCCCCGGCGCACCTTCCTGCAAGGCGTCGGAGCCTCCCTGTCCCTGCCCTTCCTCGAATGTATGGGCGCTGATATCCCCAAAGCCCCCCGACCAAAGCGCTTCTGCGCCATCTACTTCCCCTACGGAGTCAGCCTCCCCAAGAAAAGGAATGACGAGTCCAAGTGGCAATGGTTCCCCGATAAGGAAGGCCGTGATTTCCAGTTCAACGAGAGCCTCAAATGCCTCGAACCACTTCGGGAACAAGTTTCGATTCTGGGCGGACTTTCCCACCCCAACGGACGCAGAATCGGCGGGCACGACACTGCCGACATCTTCCTGACTGCCGCCGAACTCAAAGGCGGGCAGCTGAAGAACTCCGTTTCGCTCGACCAACTTCTCGCCGCCAAACTGGGCGACGATACCCGCTTTCGTTCACTCAGTCTCTCGGTCGATGGAGGAGTCGGCGAAGCCACCCGCTCCAGCACCTTGTCATTCAGCCGCAGCGGCCAGCCGGTGCCTGCCCTTCATCATCCCCGCCTCGTCTACAATCGCCTCTTTGGAAAAGAGGATAAGAGTATCCTCTCCAGACGGCAGGAGCTGGAAAACTCCGACCACATGCTCGATCTCGTGCTTGAACACTCCAAGTCTGTTCGTCGCAAACTCGGCAAAGAGGATCAGGACAAGTTTGACGAATATCTCCAATCGGTTCGCCAGATCGAAGAACGGGTGGAGCGTTCCGAAAAATGGCTCGACATTCCAAAACCCGAAGTGGAGGTGAGAGGCTTGCACCTGGATGCGGATGACAAGACGCCAGGCGAGCTCATCAAGACGATGCTCGACCTGATGTTCCTCGCCATCCAGACCGACTCGACTCGCTTCCTCACCTACCAGATGGGCAATATGAATGGTGCCACCTCCATCGCCACCAAGTTCCCCTCACTTCTGGGATTCGGAAAAAACCAGCACAGTCTTGCCCACGGATGGAACAAGCCCGGAGGAGCCGAGGCTCTTGGAAAATGGGACCGCTTTCGCGCCGAGCAACTCGCCTACTTCCTGCAACGTTTGCAAGACACCCGCGAAAACGAAGGCACTCTTCTCGACCACACCATGGTGCTCTATGGCAGCAGCAACAGCACCACCCACAACAACACGAACTATCCGCTCGTCTTAGCCGGTGGTGACAAACTGGGCCTCAAACACGGAGCCTATCATCGCTTCGGCTCCGATATTCCTCTTTCCAACCTCTTCGTCACGATGGCCAACCGCCTTGGCATGCCCAGCTCCAAATTCGTCGACAGCACCGGCGAGATGACCGAGCTCACGGCCTAACTGACTGCTAGCCCCAATCCTTCATATCCGCAGGCACGGGATAATCCTCTGTCTCGACCGGATGAATTCCCCAGACCGCAGGGGTCGGAGGCTCCCGGTTTTCGACGATCAATTGAATGATTTCCTCCTTCTTTCGAACACTTTGGCCGTAATCATCGAGCCACTCCCCGGGCCAGGTTCCTTCCTCCGCTTTTTCCAAAACCAGCTGCATCCATTCCTTGCGTAAATCTGCCCAATGCCCGCTCTGCTCACCGCTTTCGCCAATGCCATCAAAAGGTCGTAACTCAACGTAAATTGTACGACGAACTCCCGGCGACCGCTTTGGTTGCGAACCATGCAAGATCATCATGTCCTGAATCAAGATGTCTCCCGCCGCAGCCGGAAGCTCGACCACTCCGGGAACTTCCCATCCATGTTCTTTCGATAGTCCCTCGATATCGACCAGACTGTGTTGGGTTCCCGGGACATAGCGCAAGCAACCGTCCCCCTTCGGCGCGTCATCCAGATAAATCCCCACATTCAAGTATGGATATCCTCTCGGATGAGGAGCTCCCTGGTGCCACTTGATCACCGGATGTGGATGTTGTTGCTTGTAAAGAATGTCCATTTGCAAGGGAACAGTCCCGCGACCAGAAAGATCCTTTGCCACCGCCATCATCGCCGGGCATGCCAGCAGCTCCAGACACGCGTCAGGATCAATCGCGAGAATATCGTCAAAACGCATCACCCGGGGGCCAACCGGATCTTCAACCACACAGACTCCAGGCAGTTGCCCACCTTTGCCGTGCACCTCGAGCGCTTCACGCTCCAGCCGATCCGCCAAATTCTGCCAGTGCTTGAGCAATCGGGGCGGAACGGCGTTCTCAATTCGCATATATCCATCTTCAAGAAACGATGCTTTTTGTTTTTCACTAATCATGTTCGAGTCCACAGATTCCACACCCTGTATGCCATGGGAGACTATTCAACGGGACGCGATCGTGAAGACGATTCTAATTTAATTTCCGCCAAAAATTCAATGGATGGAAAACCAAGGGACAAATTTCATTCTTCCACGATAATCTCCCATGACGATTCACGAAGCTGCATACCACGGTTCACTTATCGCTGATGCCTTCGCGATGCCAGTGCACTGGTATTACAATCGGGAAGCGATGGATCGGGATTATCCAAAACTCGATCGTTATCTGCCACCGCTCATGCATCACCCCGACAGCATCCTATGGAGATCGGAATACAAGGCTCTGAACGAAAAGGGCGAAATTCTTCACGATCAGGCCCGCTTCTGGGGGCAACGCAACGTGCATTATCACCAAAACCTCCGGGCGGGAGAAAACACGGTGAACTTCAAACTGGCCCAAGCCCTTTACGCCCAGGTTTCTCAAGGCAGCAACTACGATCCCTCGGACTGGATCGAGCGTTACATTGAACTCATGCTCACCCCTGGTTGGCATCGCGATACCTACCTCGAGGAATACCATCGCGCCTTCTTTACCCGCTACGCCCAAGGCAAAAATGTGCTCAAATGCGGCATATCCGACGAACACATCGGGGGCCTCGCAACGGTCCCCGCCCTGCTTGCAGCGCTGCCCGAGGGCGATCATCGCCAGACCGTCAAGACCCACATCACTCTCACCCACCGGCACTCCAATGTGCTGCGGGCGGGCGATTGCATGACCCGTCTTCTCCAATTTATCTCTGATGGCACCCCCCTCCGCGAAGCTCTCATGACCCAGGCCGGCGATTGGTTCTCCACCCGCAAGGCCAACGATTGGTCCCGCCAACCCGACCGGGTCATCATCGGCCAACGGCTTAGCCCCGCCTGCTACATCGATCAATCGTTCCCGGCCTCGCTTTACCTCGCCTGGAAATATCACGACGACTTCACCGGAGCAGTGATTGCAAATGCCAAAGTTGGTGGCGACAGCTGTCATCGCGGCACTGTTGTTGGATCGTTGGTGGCAGCCGAGATCCTCCGCTCTACCGAAAAATTCGATCTCAATCCCTTTCCTGCTGATTAAGAAGTTGCCGGCTTGTAACTCTTCTCATCTCCCGCCGATTCTCTCGAAACTTGCCGGCATGTTTCGTGATCCGACCACTGACCCGCTTCCGCCACATCCGAAAACTCCTCGCTTTCAAATTCGCCCTCATCACCTTGATCACCTCCGCCTCGGTCAAGCCGGTTTGCTTCTGAATCTCGTCAAAGGTAGTGCGATCCTCCCACGCCATTCGGATCACTCTATTCCTTAATTGTTCATTCATCCTTCATTCATCAACCTCAACTCTGAAAACGCAAGTCGTGATGATCCCTGACAAAATGTGCCAGACCTGCGGACGAGCCATCGAGTGGCGTAAGAAGTGGGAAACCTGCTGGGATGACATCCACTATTGTTCGACCCGTTGCCGTAAATCCAAGCCTGGCCCGGTCGACCGGAAGCTCGAAAACGCCATTCTGCAACTTCTTGACGAAAGGGCCAAAAATACCACCATTTGTCCCAGCGAAGCTGCCCGCAGGATCTTCGCAGATGATCAATGGCGAGGCCATATGGAACAGACCCGGCGGGCTGCCCGGCGCCTCGTGGCCAACGGTCAAATCGAAATCCTCCAAAAAGGAAAAGTCATCGATCCCTCCACCGCCAAAGGCCCAATTCGCCTTCGTAAAAAATAGCCCACGAGTGAAACTCAGCGCACCTTCCACTCCCCGACCACCATCGCGTGATCGGACAGATCCCTCACCAGTACCTCGCTGCTTAGTTCATTCCACCCCCGGGGAACAAAAATCCAGTCAATCCGACCGACCGGTTTCGTGCTGGGAAAGGTTGCACCTGTCGCACTTGCTTCTTTCCAGCGGCCATCGCCTAAAATCAAATCCACCGCCGTCGCGCCATCGCCGCCACGGACCGAATTAAAATCTCCGGCCAGGATAGAGATTCTTCCGGCAGATCCAACCAGGGCCTTGATCGAGTTCTTTCTCACTCCTGCATTCCTCGTTTCGGCATGTACGGCAAAAACCTCCACCTCAACTCCGTCCGGCAACTCCACCAAAGCCTTCACGCCCCCCTTCTTGCCAGCCGCCAAAGGTTCCCACCATTTCACGGCGGGATAATCCACGCCCTCGGCCTCACGGATCGGAACACGACTCAAAATCGCGTTGCCAATCGCCACTCGAAACATGGGGAATCCCAGATCCAAATTCCGCTGTTCAACAACAAAAGGATACCCGCATTCCTTCGCCAGAATTTGTGCCTGATTCACCCCATAACTCCAGGTGCAGTCAAAATCCACCTCATTCAAAATCACCAGATCGAGATCCTGCCCTCGAATCAAATCGGCAATTTCACCCAACCTTTTCTTCCGTTCGCCCTGGGAGCCCCCCTGCCAGTTCGATCCCCCGGGATCGTCCCCCCGCCCATGGGCAATGTTGTAACACCCAATTCGCAAGGTCCCATCCCACTTCCCTGAAAACTGACCTTCTCCCGTAACACGAACTGCTCGATCCCAGCTTGTCGCCCTCACCACCACGAACCAAAGCAACAAAAACCCGATCACCAGGCAACCCGCCTGCAAAACCCTTTTCGCCTTCTTCATCCACAGGACACAACGTCACCGCCAAACCCCTCTACTCAAAAAAACCTCTAAACTTGCCTAATCCCCCCACATTCGGCACACCTCTTCCGTGCTCAATTTCCTCTATCCCGCCGCACGTTC
Organism: Verrucomicrobiia bacterium; assembly: GCA_030432565.1. Taxonomy (GTDB): domain Bacteria; phylum Verrucomicrobiota; class Verrucomicrobiia; order Verrucomicrobiales; family Akkermansiaceae; genus SW10. Next base: position 78,274 of record JAUIGV010000004.1, read on the forward strand.
CGTCCTCTTTCGCCTCGATGCCGAACGCGCCCACCACCTCTCGATGGCCGGGCTTCGCGCCACCGAAAAGTTGGGAATTTTAAAAGCCATGACCACCACCCCGGAATCAAATCCGGTTTCTTTTGCGGGTCTCACCTTCCCGAACCCGGTGGGGCTCGCCGCCGGACTCGATAAGGAGGCAAATACCATCGACGCCCTCGGCCTCCTCGGTTTCGGTCATATTGAAGTCGGCACCCTCACCCCAAAACCCCAGGACGGAAATGAGGCGCCCCGCCTCTTTCGCCTCCCCCAACACAAGGCCCTCATCAATCGTATGGGCTTCAATAACCCGGGCATTGACCAGGGCCTTGCAAACGCCCGTTCCGCAAATTCCTTCAACGGAATTCTTGGAATCAACATCGGGAAAAACAAGGTGACCCCCAACGAACAGGCCAACGATGACTACGCCATCGCGTTCGAAAAATCCTATCCATGGGCCGACTACATCACCGCCAATTTTTCCTCGCCCAATACTCCCGGTCTTCGTGATCTACAATCCGAAGACGCCGCCGGCCGCCTCCTCGGGACGCTCAAAAAACTCCAGACGAAACTGCATCAGGAAACCGGACGCTACGTCCCCTTTGCTTTAAAGGTCGCTCCTGATCTCGATGAAAAAGAAATCGCCGGACTCTCCAGGATCTTCCGCGATGGCGGTCTTGATTTCATTATCGCCACAAACACCACTCTCGAACGTGAAGCGGTCAAGGGCCATCGCAATGCCAACGAAGCCGGCGGCCTTTCCGGAGCCCCTCTGACAAAGCACTCCACCGAAGTCATCGCACAATTCCACGCCGGACTTGGGAGGGATGTTCCCATCATCGGAGCGGGCGGAATCTTCTCGGCAGAAGATGCTTTAGCAAAAAAAGCGGCCGGCGCTTCCCTCGTGCAAATTTACACCGGCTTCGTCTATCGAGGCCCCGCCCTGGTTCACGAGATCATCCGGGCCTGGTAATCCCAAACGGAATCAGTTCGGGCAGATCGCACACACCTTCAAAAGCTCCTCCGGGATCTGGAAAGTCAGGTCGTGTCGCGGAGAATAGCAAACGAGATAATTGACCTTTGTCGTCATGACAATCCGGGTGGCAGTCCTTTTTGCTTCGAGAGGAGTCCCGGCGGGAATCGTGGCCAATACCTTTTGCTTCGGGCCAATCGAGACGGCTGGATGCGCAAGCGCCACATTGCCGGCGAAAGCGTTCACCACATCCAGATCGCTGCTACAGAAGAATGTTTTTCCGTAAAACACCTTCGTCTCCGGGGTTGCCGGAGCAGGCAAGGCAACCCAGCACGAAGTTGTTGCCTGATAAGCCACCACAAGCAGACAAAAAACAGGAAGGCGCCGCATGGGATTCCTATAGAAATTGACGTGCGATTCTCCGCGCTTCTTGGTCGGCATTGACGACGACGTCCAATTCCTGCGAGTCGATGTGTTCCACCTTGCGCATTGTTTTCTCAACCAATTCCCAAATTCCCGGAAAACTGAGCTCACGCTTCCGGAAAGCGGCATTGGCAACTTCATTGGCAGCATTCAAAACGGCAGGTAGGGTCCCTCCTTTTTCGCCCGCCTCACGGGCCAGTCCCAAAGCCGGAAAGTCAGCCTCGCGCGGCGCTTCAAATTCCAACTTTGCCAGGGTGGGGAAATCCAGCGGCTTCAATTCATTTTTCAAACGCTCGGGCCAGACCACGGCATACTGGATTGGAAAACACATATCCGTAGTGCTGAGTTGAGCCAACACACTTCCATCGATGAACTCTACCATGGAATGAACGATACTCTGGGGATGAACCACCACCTCGACCTTGGCCATCGGAATATCGAAAAGCCAACGGGCCTCGATCATCTCCAGGCCTTTGTTAAAAAGCGTCGCCGAATCGATGGTGATCTTTTGTCCCATTTCCCAGGTCGGATGCTTCAAGGCATCTTCCAATTTCACGTCGGCGAGCATCTCGACCGGCAAGGTCCGAAACGGTCCGCCGGAAGCTGTCACGATCAATCGCCGAACTTCTTCGGAACCGCCGTGGTGCCCTTCAAGACATTGGAAAATGGCATTGTGTTCACTGTCAACAGGAAGAATGTTGACACCCTTTTCACGGGCCGCATTCATGACAACCTCTCCGGCCATCACTAAAATCTCCTTACTCGCCACCGCAACATCGCACCCCGACTCGATGGCCTTCAAAGTGGGCCGCAGCCCTTCGACGCCCACGATGGCAACCAACACAAGGTCCGGCTTCGTTGCTTCGACGATCTCCACCAGGCCCTCAGCCCCGGCATAAATGGAGCGCCCGGACTTGTGCAGTTCACGACATCGCGACTCATCGGCCAGACAGAGATGATTGACTCCAAACTCCCGGGCTTGTGTTTCGAGATCCTCGACCCGCGTTCCCGCCGCGAGCCCGACGATTTCCATTCGATCCGGGATCTGCCTCGCCACAATGAGCGCACTGGTGCCAATCGAGCCGGTGGAGCCTAAAATCAGAACCCGCTTTTTCATTGGATCAGCCCTGTTCGAAGGAGGTAAAAATAGGTTACCGGGGCCGCGAAACAGAGGCTATCGATGAGATCCAAAATCCCTCCGATCCCCGGCATCAAATTTCCCGAATCCTTCACATCGAGGCTTCTTTTTAAGATCGACTCGGCGAGGTCACCCGCCACGGCCACCAAGCCGATAAGAAGTGCCAGCACTCCGACATGAAGAGGCGGGATCCAGGCCAAAGTATCACCGGACAGGGCCCAAACTCCCCAGGCCGCAAGCTGGGCAAATCCCAGCGCCCCGAAAAAACCTTCCCACGTTTTTGCCGGACTGAGATGCGGAGCCATCTTGTTCTTACCAATCAAGGACCCGGTGATGTAGGCCCCCATGTCGGTAAATTTGGCCGCCGCAATCATGAGCAAAAGCAACCACGCTCCGGGCACCTCACCGCCCCCCCCCCCCTCGGGCAGAAAACTGAGGCGATAAACAAAGCACCCAAAAAGAATGGGCACATAAACAAAAGCAAGCAGTCCGTCCCCCACCGCATCGACACTCTGACGTTCCTCGATGCCATACTTAAACCGCACAAAGAAACAGAAGATCGCGACGGTGGTCAGACCGGCCAACTCACCAAAGTAGTTATCATGCTCCTGATAGCCCAGAACAAGGAAGGCCCCGGTCGAGAGAGCCACTGCCAAACCGACCAACAAGCCAACGGTGCGGCAACCATCACCGGGGAACTTGGAGAAAAGGCCCCGGAACTCCAAAGCTCCCGCGACCGTTAAAAAGGAAACGAGCCCAAAAAAGGCCCAGGCATTCTGTGAGACAAAGACGCCGGTCACGATGGCCCATAAAATCAGGGTGCTTGTCAGGCGGGCCCGAAAGACCTCGGCTTTGCTTGGTTTTTTCACCTCGTCCGGCATTCCGGGGATCTTCGGGACAGGCTTCGCAACGGGCAATGACAATTCGCGAAAAAAATTTGCAACTCTTTCCCGGGAGTCCGGTTAGATCGCGTGAATCCGGGTAGCCCCCATACTCCCGACAACTCAAAAAAACAATATGAAGACCAAATTGACATCAGTAATCGTGACCATCGCAACCTGTGCCCTCGCAAGCGCCCAGGCTCCCAAGGAAGACGGCAAAAAAGGACCACGCGGACCACGCCCCGTTCCCAAGGAAATCCTTGAAAAGTTCGACACGAACAAAAATGGAAAACTTGACGAAGATGAGCGCAAAGCCGCTATGGAGGCCCGCAAAGCCCAAATGGAAGCCCGTAAGGCTGAAATGATGAAGAAGTATGACAAAGATGGCGACGGCAAGCTCGGTGAAGACGAGCGCAAAGCCATGATGGAAGACCGCAAGGCCGAGTTCATCAAGAAGCATGACAAGGACGGCGACGGAAAACTCAGTGACGAAGAAAAAGCCGAGGCTCGCAAAGCCATGGGTGGACGTCGTGGCGGACCTCGTGGAGGCGGTGAAGAAGGCGGCAGAAAAGGCAAGGGTGCCCCCAGAAAGGGCAAAAAGCCAGCTGGCGAGTAAGTCTTAGCCCCCCCCAAGACCCTTATAAACAAGAAGCCCGGTCATTCGTGACCGGGCTTTTTTTTAACTGATTTGTTGGCAGAGTCGACCTACTGCTTTTTGAGAAGATCGCGGATTTCCGCGAGAAGAACTTCCTGCTTTGGTGGCTCTTCAGGGGTCTCCTCCTCTTTTACTTCCTCCTTGTGCATGGCACCGATGACCTTCTTGATGACAATAAAGACGACAAAAGCCATCAGCATGAAGGAAATCAGGTCGGTAATAAACTGCCCGTAACTAATCACGACAGCCTTGGTTCCTGCTTCAGCGTCCGCCTCGACTAGAATCCACGTCAAATTCTTGAAGTCAACCTGCGCCATCAGTGCACCCAGGGGTGGCATGAAGACATTATCCACCAAAGACTTCACAAGAACCGTGAAAGCTCCCCCGATGATAATTCCCACGGCCATATCGATGAGATTTCCTTTAAAGGCAAATTCTTTGAATTGTTTTAACATTTTGATTTTTTCGTTGTTTCAAACAAACGATATTCAAACGACCAGCAATCTGACAAGATCATGTTTCCCTGATTGCAAGCGGGGAGCCGGTAGGATACCCTCACAAAATGAGATTGTTTCTCGCCACCGCGCTCCTCACCGCTGGTTTTGCTTCCGGGCAGACCGAACACTTTCCGGAAATGAAGTGGAAAGAGAAGGAACTCGATCATTTTATGATTCGGACGAATGGCACCGGAACGGATCCGGCTAGAAAGTTTGCCGAAAAAACCTATGAGGTGATGCTTGAGATTCTCCCGGGGCTGGAAGGCGATTTTGAGAAGAACGCATTCCGCACGCCCGGCGGTCAGGAGGCCGGCAAGGAGGACAAATTCCGCTTTACCACCTATCTGGTCGGAACCGGTGATGACTTTCATAATTGCGTCATGGTCGATGCCAAACGCCACAACTGGACCGGCGGTAATGTGCAAATCACAAAGCAGGTCGGAAATTACCTCGATCCCATGAATCGCTATCTCGTGATCTGCAAAAGCAATCCCGGGGAATCCGGCGGCGGACGCGAGCAGGACCGCAAGGAAATCCTGGTTCACAGCCTCGGGACCGCCCTCATGAAAAGCCGGACCCATCAGGCGGGCCTCCCATTTTGGATGACGGCAGGCATGGGATACTACGCCGAGCACATGATCTTTGATCGCTGCTCAATCTACTACCTCGATTTCGAAGCTTACTACCGGGACAACCCCGATGCCAAAGTGGATGCCCGCAAGGGCGGATCTCTGGGACCCGAGGAATCGTGGCCCAAGATTCTACGCAAACTATGCAAGGGCGGGAAAAGAGTCAGCCTTGAAAAAACACTCAACGCCCAAATCATCACCCTTTCTCCCAACGAATCCGGCTACATGTTCGCGCTGAATTACTTCATGGTCAGCACCGATGAGCTGAAGACAAAATATCAGGAATTCATCACCTCGATCCGCGACGGCGCGAAGCCGACGAAGGAGCTGCTTCTCGAGACCTTTGGTTACGGAGATGATGCCGCGTTTGAAAAAGACTGGTATGAGTGGATGATGAGTTCGAAGTTCAAGTAAGCCAAGATGATCAAATTTCGACTCATTCTTTTTCTTGCGATCCTGGGTGGCTCGGGATTGGTGGCCTACCTTGCGGCCTCCCGTGATACTTCGGATGGAAATGAGACCGTAATGACGCCGCCTTCCCCTTCAAAGCGCCCCGGGCAACGGCCTTCGAAACGCAGTGAAATCTCGGCACCGCTGCCGCTCGACAAAAGAAAGATCGAGCAGATGGATCCGACCAACTACGAAGTGACCGTCTCGGACATCGAACTTGAGGAGATTGGTCTGCGGATCGAGCGGGAATCGCGAGAGCGACTGCGTAGACTCACTGATCGATACCAGCTCACCGCAAATCAACGCCGCGAAGCCTTCCCGCTTTTGGTCAGCTATCATGCCGACTATACCGATGGCTTGATCGTGAATGGTTTTGAAGCCAGACCACCCCGTGCTGAAAACCTATCATCCGAACTTTACCTGATTCTCGATCTGACCCAGCAGGAAACCTATCAGGAAGACGTCTTGGCCGATAACGAATGGTGGGGTGAGATCCTCAGCCAACTTCGTTCCGATCTCGATCGCTCACTTTACTCGACCGATCTCGAAAATCCCGCCGGGCGAGGGGGTTCCAATTCACCGGGCGCAGGTGACGGCACAAGGATCGAGCCAAGAAAGATCGACCTCGATAATCTTTACGGAAAATAAATCCGGGTTTGGATCTCCTACTTCCTCCGTCGCCGGGAGTTTTTTCGGGCCGATTTTCGGGCGGCCTTTTTACGGGGCTGATGGTCACGCTTCCCTTTAGAAGAATCACCTTTCTTACCACCCGGTTTCCCTTTGGAGGACTTGCGAGCCGCATGCTTTTTGGTCGAACCGCCAATCACCTCAACGATCCGGAAATCTGCCTTCATGCCGATCCGGTCAACTTCATCCACCACCACCTTCATACGGGTGCCAGCTTGCAGAATCTGTCCGCGGCTATTGGCAAAGCGGTCGGCATTATTCTCAAAAAACCAACGCCCATCTGGAAAGCCATCCCGCTTTACAAGTCCGCGCTGCAGAATGTCGGTGCATTCCATAAAGAGTCCCATCGCCCGCACCTCGGTGATGATGGCCTCAAAGACCGGAGGCTTCTCCTCTCTCGATGACAATTCGAGCCACTCCAGCATTTTCATGCGACGACTCTCGGTTTCGGCGTCGGCACTCGTGCGCTCGGTCCCGGAGATGTGCTCGGCAATCTCAACGCAGCGTTTGGCGTCGGGAGTCCGATCCGTTTCCTTCGGTCTGTTCTTGAGCAAGGGCTGCAAGGCACGGTGCATGACCAGATCGGCGTAGCGACGGATTGGGCTGGTGAAGTGACAGTAGTCCGTCTTCGCCAGGCCATAGTGACCATCGGGAGTGGCCATATAACAGGCTCTCTTGAGACTCTTTAAAAGTCCCACCTTAATCGCGGGCTCCTCCAGCGAACCCCTTGCCGAATCGATCAACTTTTGGATGTGCCGGCGATTGGTCAGGTCACCTGGTTCATATCCATGGGAACGGGCCAGTTCGGCAAATTCCTGTAATTTGTCCGGATCAGGATCTTCGTGAACCCGGTAAATGGTGGGACGATTCGAATTCTTCACCTTGCGAGCCACCGCTTCGTTTGCGGCGAGCATGAATTCCTCGATCAACTGGTGACTCTCATTGTATTCCTCACGGTGATATCCGGTTGGTACGCCTTCGTCGTTCAGGATGATACTGACTTCCGGCATATCCAGATCGAGCCCGCCTTGATCAAAGCGACGCTTGCGAAGGAGCGAGGCCAACTCCCAGGCTTCACGGATCTTTCCACCCAATTTCCCGCCTTTACTCGGATTTTTCAATATCTCCTGGGCCTCTTCATAGGCATATTTACGCGGAGTGCAGATCACGGCATCACAGAAATAGCTCTTCACCATCCGCCCCTCGGGATCGAAGTCCATGACCGCACACTTCGTTAGCCGATCCTCCTGCGGGACGAGCGAACAGATCCCGTTACTCAGCTCCTCCGGCAACATCGGGATGACCCGGTCGACAAGATAGGTCGAATTGCCACGCTCCCGGGCTTCGAGATCCAAAACGCTCTCAGGCTTTACGTAGTGGGAGACATCGGCGATGTGCACCGCCAGCCGCCACCCCTTCGCGGTCTTTTCGACCATGATGGCATCGTCGAAGTCCTTCGCGGTTTTCGGGTCAATCGTAATGACGTCGCGCTTCCTCCAATCTTCCCGCCTGGCGATTTCCTCCTTCGGAATTTTCATCGGAATTTTCCTGGCAGCTTCCACGACATTCCGTGGAAAAGTCGCATTGATCCCGTATTGGTGCACAATCGCCTCTACATCCACGCCGGGATCGCCGGGCCACCCCAGAACCTCGATGAGATGACCTTTTGGAGTATCTTTAACATGTTCCCACTCGGTGATCTCGGCGACCACCAACTGCCCTGATTTCGCATCGAGGGTATTTCCAATCTGAATCGAAGGGGGCAAACGCTCGTCGTTGGTCTGCACCGAGGAAAATTTGCCTTTTTTAACAAAGATCCCCGTCACCTTGCTGGACCGCCGTTCGACAATCTCGATGACCCGCGCACGAAGATCATTGTGTTCCTTGGATCCGGAATTGTTCTTCACCAACTTTGCCCGCACGATATCACCATCGAGCGCAATGCCCATGGAACGCGGCGAAATATAAAAACGATCCTGTTCATCGAAATCGATTCCCGTCGCAAGATTCGCCTCATCTGTCTTGTGGGGGAAAAACCACCCGTGCCCTCCCGGGGCTGCTTTGAGCTTACCAACCAAGCCATCGCGGGTCCGGCCTTCGCCACTCACGGCAAAACGCCCCTTCTTTCCTTGCACAATTTCCCCGCTTTCAACCAATTCCGCAATATTCTCGCGGAGCTTCTTGCGCATGCTGCCGGGCAATTCCATAGCCCGGGCGATCTCGCTCTTGTTGAGCGGTCGTCCACCCTCCTTACCCAAGAGCGCAATAATGCTCTTCTTCATCTCCTCTGCTTTCGGCATGCCGCTACTTTGGACTACTAAACCGATGTTCACAACCACCGTATCGATACTTCCAAAATGATACCCTTGCCCTCTACAATCCCAACTTCCTGACATCACCGTCAAATTTCTTCTAGCCTTGATCCGCCGAGGTGTTATTATGTAATGACAATGTAGGTGCAGAAAGGCTTTCATTGCCAAGCTTCTAAAAATCACCTAATTGTCACCACCAAGATTCACAACACGAACCAAACACCATGAAACACATCACACCTCCTTCGTCCGGACGGCGCGGATTCACCCTCGTTGAGCTGCTCGTCGTTATCGCAATTATCGCCGTTCTCGCATCGCTCGGCTTCTCGATGTATAACAGGGCAATCCAACAGACCAAGAAGACGGAAGCGCGCCAGTGTCTCGTCCAACTCGTTCAGGCATGTGATGCCTTCTTCGAAGAATATCAGGCCCTCCCGATGGCCAATACTTCAGCCATCGACGCCGAGCAAGTCACAGACAACCGACTCATGGCACCACTTCTCGGCCTCAGGGTCGCTCAGGACGAGAACCCCAAGTTCCAGACCTTCTTCGAATGGAAGGTTGCCAAGGGAACCGGGAATGCCGCAGTCGGAGGCCTTGAGCGCACCGACAACCGGGCCGAACTCCTCGGACCTTGGTTCAACCCCAGCAAGCAGGATCGCTACTACCGTCTCATGTTCAACTATGATTATGACAATCAGCTCCGTGAGCCCCAGGCACTTGGAAACGAGATCATTTGGGACCGCCGGGTGATTGGCTACCACATGGGTAAAGATGGCAAAATTGGTGGCAAGCATGACGAGGACAACGTCTACAGCTGGAACAAGAGCCAGTAGCCGTCGCTCCAAATCTTCCCGAAATCCGGACCTCCCGAGGATGTCCGGATTTTTTTGCCTACATACTACGTACACCTACATGCAAGGCACCAAAACCCCGTCCTTCATTCCGTGGATTTTTTTCTTATCCGCCGGAACAATGGTCGCCAGACATCCTCCCAGCGAGGTCTGCCCCTCCCGGTCGACAAAGTAGTAGGGGCACAAACGAGCCCGCCCCACCATGATGCGACGCTCGCCCGTTTCGGGATCAAAGTAGGGATGCTCAACAAGTTTTGTTTCTTGAAACTCCTGCATCACCCTGGGCTGCGTGGCAAATTCAGCCTGAGCTTGGCTAATCGCGGCTTTCCACTCATCGGACGATTCGTCGTGTCCAATTGTGACGCCCCGCGAGCCCCATGCCAGCTCGCTGAACCCACTGACTTTCAGCACAAGACGCCGATCCTTTTGGCTGAACTCACCGACCTCGTCCCATGAAATCACTTCAAGCCTTGGAATCGCGGCATGAGGGGGGAGTTCCGCAGGGTCAACCGGCCAACCGTATGGAATGAGCTGCCTCAGCATCTGCAAGTGGCTTCCCCGTAGTTGCTTTTCCCAGATCTTGCGAAGCGATGGCATCCAAAAGAGAGCCAACCAAAGCTTTTCCTCAAAGTGGGGCTTCAAAGGAGGTGTCATTTTCCCACTCTCCGCCACATCCCGAATCGCAGGAATCGATTCCCAATCGAACAACTCAAAAAATCGATAGGCCTCTCGCGTCCCGGGGCGCCACTTTTCCGCTTCATGAACTGAAAACGTCTCACCCAACTCCCCTGCAAGCCAATTCATTTCCGGCCGGTAGTCGCCTGATTCCTCGGACACGAGAATGTCCGCGCCATCCTCAAAAAGCGAAGCGAAACCATCCAGCATCCCCCTCGCTCCCCCAAAAATTTCAAACCCGGCTGCGTCGTAAGTCTGACTCAGCCAAGCCAGAGTCCCGATCCCGCCGGGAACCGCGTCGAGCTCCGATGCCGCAAAACCATCTTCCGTCAGAAGCAAATCAGGCCGGATCACCCTCGGAGTCACACCTCGCTGCCCGTCGGAACGTTGATGCTTGATCATCCAGTCCGGCTTCCCCGCGTCCAGCAATTTGGCAATCCACTCCGGACGCCGCCCTTCCGCGCTCAATCGATAAAGCTCATCACTCGCCTGTTGAAATCGATGCAGGGGATGCCCCAGTCGATTGAGCATCTTTTTTTGGGCCTTACTGAGCTCGAAGGGCTCCGGAGACCAAATCCATTCGCGGTCCGCGAAAAAACCCGCCTTTGGAGCGGCATCCTTCAGGTCAGCAAGAGTCAAAGCAGGCATCTGGCGAAAAATCTATCAAGTCATCGCAAGAGGGCAACCCCTTGAAAGTTCCCCCTTTTCCCATCGTAGTTCACCAGCCGGTAAAATTTCCATTGTCCTTGGGAAAATCCCGCGTATGCAAAGCCCCGTCGCATGTTCTTTCTCAGCAAAATTTTCAAACTTCGGGACCAGGCGAATCCGGAAGAGGAAAAGCCCTTTCTCGATCACCTCGAGGATTTGAGGATCATGGTCACGAGAATTGTTCTAACTCTCCTGATCTCCACCTTGGTCTGCTTTGTTTACAAGGATGAACTCATGTCGATCATCCGGCGACCGGTCGAGCAAGTCTGGGTGGAACGACACGAAGCCACTTTGCCGGAGGACGAAGAAATCTCGCTTGATGACTGGGAAAACGCGCTCACCTTTGCGGAGGTCTCCGCGCCCCTTGGCCAATTTGATTCAGAGCTGGCCGACCGTTGGTGGGAAAAAGCAACCGACCAACGAACCCGCCGACTCACCGAAGCCGCCATCGTTTACCGGGCTTCCCTGAAAATTCCGGAAGATGATCGCGAGGACTTCATCAAATCAATCTCCGACGATCAAAGCGAAGCTCGGGAACTAGCCCTCAAGCTGCTGGAGACCAAACCCGCCGACAACCTGAATGCCGAGGGCAACCTCCGGCTCATGAGTTCACTCAAGCCTACCGAAACCTTCATGCTGACAATGAAGCTGGCGTTTTTTGCCGGAATTGTCATTTCCTTTCCCTTCCTCCTCTACTTCCTCCTTCAATTCGTCGTTCCAGGGCTCAAGGACGAGGAGCGCAAGGCTCTCTGGCCTGCTCTTTTCATCGGTTTTGGGCTCTTCCTGGGAGGCGTTCTCTTTGCCTATTTCTTCGTTCTGCCAAACGTTCTCACCTTCTTTTACGAATGGGGTAAGGACATGGGAATCTCCAACGATTGGCGAATCGGATACTACATCTCCTTTGCCACCACTTTCGTTCTCATTTTCGGCCTCGCCTTTGAACTTCCGGTGGTCGTCATGACCTTGGTCAAGATTGGCTTGCTCAGTCACAGCATGATGCGCGAGACCCGCTCCTACGCAATTCTGGCTATCTTCGTGATCGCCGCGCTGATTACTCCGACGCCGGATATGATGACCCTGTCGCTCCTGGCAGTCCCAATGGTCATCCTCTACGAAATCTGCATCTGGCTCTCCTACTTCCACGAAAAAAAGATCAAACGCCTTGAAGAGGAGGAAGAGAAAGAACGCATGGCCCGTTTGCTTTCCTCCCCGGATGGTGGTGCTGATAGGGATCCCGATGGCAGCCCCGATCCAGATCCCGAAATCGATTCGGCCCCGGATCACGATCCTTATCATCACGATGAATACCATGATGAGCATGATCCCCACTACCACCCGGACCACGAAAATATGGATCTCGCTGAGGAAGGCGAACGTGAAGATGTCAGCGATGACTATATGGACTATCCGGGCGAGCATCATGCTCCGGAGGAAGATCCGAACCACGATCCTCTCCCCGAAGACGACCCCGACTATGATCCTCTCCTTCCCGACGAGGACCTGCCGGACGAGGAAAAAGACCGTAAGTGATTTCTGGTAAATCCCTCCCCGACCTCCTACTTCTCGGGGCATGCAATCAATGACCGGATTCGGTCGTGCCGAACACGCGGGTGATGGAATCATCGCCCGGGTTGAAATCGCGACCGTCAACCGCAAACAAGCTGACATCCACTTCAGCCTTCCCCGTGAACTCACTGGCCTCGAGGCCGATCTTAGAAAATCGGTTCTCCGCTTCGTTTCCCGCGGCAGGGTCAATGTTTCGATTCACCTCGAGCGTACTTCCGGCACGGACGAATCGCTCAGCGTCGACTCCGGTCGGGCCCAAGCCCTCGAGGCTGCTTTTGATGAGATTTCGAACCTTTTGGATCGAGCGATCAAACCAGCCGCCGCTGACTTCATGAAAGCACCGGGCGTCCTCACCTTCGAGCACTCCGGCTGGAATGCTGAAGAGGCCGCAGAAGCCATCCAGCCGGCCCTCGAAAGCGCTCTGGAGAAGCTTGTCGTGATGCGGAAGGCCGAGGGGGCCGACCTCAAAGCTGATTTCCTCGAACGCCTCACCACCCTCGAAAATCATGCCGAAGAGATCGGCAGGGCCACCCCCAAAGTGGTGGAACGCCAGCGTGAGCTTCTTCACACCCGCTTGCGCGAAGCTGAGATCGAAATCGACCTCAATGACGAACGCCTGCTCAGGGAAATTGCCCTCTTCGCCGAGCGGTGTGATATCTCCGAGGAAACCACAAGGCTGGCCTCGCACATCAATCGTTTTCGCGAATATCTCGATTCCGAAGAACCCATGGGTCGATCTCTCGACTTCCTTTGTCAGGAGATCAATCGAGAATTCAATACGATCGGCTCCAAAGCCAACGACGCCGAAATCGGTCAAAACGTCGTGAGCGCGAAAACCGAACTCGAAAAAATACGCGAGCAGGTCCAGAATATCGAATAATGAAAATAAAACCGGCTCCGGTCTCCTTGCTGCTCGCCTGTCTGGTCGCAGTAGGGGCTCTTCTTCTTTCCTGCGCAGCAACCCCCGAGGCCCCGCCCTCGGCCAAATTTAACCAGAGCTCGATCAAGATCACCAAAGCTCTCATCCCGAATGGCAGGTTTGGCCGTCACAAAACGCGCTTCATGCGCCCGCGCTACATCACCATTCACTCCACCCAGAACTTTGGTGGTGGTGCCGATGCCAGAACACACGCCCGCCTCCTCCAGCGGGGCGGATTAAAGTCGGAGCACAATTCCCTCGGGTTTCTCACCTGGCACTTCACTGTGGACGATCATAGCATTTATCAAACACTCCCGACAAACGAGCAAGGGCAGCACGCGGATTACGAGGGCACCGGAAACCGAAAATCCATTGGGATTGAAATGTGTGAAAACGCAGGCAACTCCCGTGCCGCCACTTTGGATCGAACCGCGAAACTCGCTGCCGAGCTCATGCGGCGCTATGACATCCCGCTCAAGAATGTTGTTCCCCACCAACGCTGGGAGCGTATCCGCTTTGACGACGGCCAGAACCTCGGGCGCAAAAATTGCCCCCACTTCCTGATGACCGACGGAAAACCCGGGCCAAAGTGGAATGCCTTTTTGGCCCAAGTCAAAGGACATCTCTAAGAGGCTGCCTCGGAAATGCCCAAAGAGTGTTTCAGATCAAGCGACTTTGCTCCTTAGCCACAGGTCCCGGACGGCCCGTTTATCAGGTCTCGACCTCGACGTATTTGTATTTGCTGCGATGCACCCAGACACTCTGTACCAAACCCAGCAGAAACATACAGATCACCACAAAAGTTCCGGAGTAACTCACCAACGGCAGTGGAATACCTGTAATGGGCGTTAGCAGCACACACATTCCAATACTCTCAAACATGTGGGCAAAGAACAGGCCCACGACACCGCCCACGATGATTCTCCCCGCCAAGTCACGGCTGTAAAAAGCTATGAAGAGGCACTGTATCAAGAGAAGTGCAAACGCCGTGACCAACAACAAGGCACCACGGAACCCTTGCTCTTCGGCAATAACGGCAAAAATGAAATCGTTGTGAGCAGTCGTCCAGGGAATCAGCTTCTTGGCATGAAGAGATTGCTGCTCCTCCGTCGCTCCGAACCCCGTTCCCTTCCAGCCGGCCTTCCCCACCGCAGTTGAAACCCAATAAGCCGCGTAGGTATTCCCTTCGGAACTTTCCACAACTCCGCTCTCAAGCGATTCCAGATAGGTCTCCACTCGCTCGGTTCCCCGTTCCGAAGCTGTCGGCAAAACCGCATAGTAGGCAATCGGAGCCATTCCAATCGCAACGGCAGCCAGGAAAATCAAGTACCGCCAGGGGATCCCGCTCACCAGCATCACCACCACCGCAACCGGCACCCAAACCAGAGCCGATCCCATATCACCCAATTTCACCACCAGGAGAAAAGGAATCCCGGTCAGAGTTCCGATCAACAAAACCCTAAAAAAGGGCTGCCCAAAGAATCGATGGAGTTTGGGCAAATCCTGGGCAAGGGTCGCAATGGCCAGAATTCCAGCCGCGATGGCACTCTGGGCAGGCTGAAAGCTAATTGGCCCGATGCTCAAACGGTGGGACACATCATTCACCCCCATCGCTTTTACAGTCAGCGCAAGTCCAACCACATACATGGGAACTCCCAGCCAGCGAACCCAGCGGTAGTCCACCAGGGAAGCACCGAAATAGATCAAGGTGCCCAAGCCAATCCAGAGTTTTTGCCGACCTGCGAAAAACTCACCACCCGACACGCCAACAGGTCCGGGCAAATGACGTGCGGCGCTCTCAATCGCAAAAATCCCAAACACCAGAAGTCCATACATCGTCAGGACGAGGACCCAGTTCATCCCAAGAATTTTCCGGAAAAGAGGTGTCATAGGAGGTTCTTGGCAGACCCTAGTCAACTCCCCGAACCGATGACACTCAAAAACGTCAACCTTTGGAGATTATTACAGTGATTTTCTCTCCAAAAAAAAAGACCCGGCCAACGCTCGGCAGGAACCCCCGAACCTGCATAGGATGAACGGCCAGCCGGGCCTTTAAGGCCTGAAGATGAATAATGGCCGGGGGAGGCTTCAACAACGATAACAAACTGACAAGCAAAAAGATATCGTCACATCTTCTGAAGATAGTCGGGCACGTCCCGTTTTTGTTTCGATGGCGGGGCTGTCGCCGAAACAAAAGAAAGAACACCCCCAACTCCTGCGGCATGAGGCGCATCCAGCACCAGCGATCCTTCCGCAACCGGGAAGACGTAAACTCTCCTTTTGTTCGCAATCCAGCGTCCCATGAAGCCGAGCAAAGCAGCAGGAAGCAATACGGCAAGGCCAAGCAGGGTATAGAAGAGCCCCTGGTTCAACATAAGCTTTTCCCAAAGGCTCGGCTGATTAAGGAGTGGGTTGATTTCCTCCGGCATCAAAAAGCTTTTCCCACCATAAAGCGATCCTCCCTCCTTCGTCACAATCTCCTCCAGCCTCGCCAACCCCATCGAGAGTTGCATCGAAAAACTATCAAGTTGGGAGGTTGGATCGGACTTCTCGAGAGCGTCTTCAATCGCCAGCCGCAAAACCTTCTCCCGCTCTTCCTCCCGAACCGCTTCAATCACTCTGTTGGAAAATACAAGCTCTGAGCGCCCCGGATCCCCCATAAAATAAAAAATAACCGCCGAAGACTTGTCCGCATCAAATTGCGTTTTCACCAGCCTCTCGAGCGACTCTCCCTCCGGCAGTTCCTGCGGCCCGTCAAAAAGATAAAGGTAACAATTAATAACCGTGTCCCTTGCATGGTAGTTGAGGAAAGCCTCCCGATCCCGGAACTCCTGCGTCGCGAGCAGCTCCTGGGGATCGACCAGATATCCATTCGCAGGCTTGCGGGAATAGGCCGGAAGAAACTCCTCCCCAATCACCTTGGACCATTCCCCGGTCTTTGGGTCTTCCTCCGGAAGCTCTCGAATTGCCGGATCCAGCTCGATCACCTCCTGCGTTTCAGAATCAAGAACCTCCCGCGCCAGTCTCCCGATCAAACTTGAACCGGGAATGTAGGCACCCGATTCCAATGCATTCAACTCCTCCTCATTCCACTCCGGGAGTTCCTCAGACTCGTCTGCCTCTGGCTCTGCCAAAGGAACTTCTTCAAACGCTTGCGCATCTTCCTCAAACGTTTGCGCGACGAGCAAGGAGATCATCCCCGCGCAAAAGAAGGCGAACCACCTTTTCATCCTTCAACCTCCCCTAACGTTCCGCTTGGCGCCCCGGCAACCCTGATCTCTCCCTGATCCGGGCCAGCGTCCTTAAGTTTCTGACCCCCTGCCGCCAGAACTGTCACAGGATCCCTGCTGACTCGTCTCCAGCCTTTGATCAAAAGCGCCTCCAGTTTCTGAATGACTGCTTTGAGCGCCCCGGGATAATCGCCCTGCAAAAACATCGGATGCCCGGCTGACAGCGCCGCAAAGGTCGAGTTTTCATCAAGGTAGGGCATGAGCGCGTAACCGTAAGTGATAGAAGCACTCTTGGCATTCACATCCACGAGAATCAAAATCCCGGTCGCGTTCGGACGTTGGGAGTCCACATCCACATAGTTGGTCCGATTCAACATCCAAAAACCATATTGCCGCAGACTGTTCAAATCCTCAAAGGCACTCAGATAAATCGAAACAAACAACTGGGGAAACTTCGTTTCAAAATCCTCCAGAACCTTGCGCATCGGCTCACGGTCTTTCATCCGAAAAACTCCGGCGACATCAGAAAATTTCTTCAGTTTAATATCCTCGGTTCCGAAAACCTCGTCCGCGTGCTCCATCGCAAACCCACAATGCGGGCACGAAGTTGCTCCGGGATGAATTTTCTGCACACAGCGGGGACACTTCATGAAACTTAACTGAAATTAAGAAAAAGGAAACGAATCACGACACCAAGCATTTTCCGGAGATTTAGCGACTTTCCCTCCGATTTCAACCATCAGGATTTTCCGGCTTAGAAATTTAGCTCATCCAACGTATACCTTGGTTCGCATGCGCCCCCTCGTCATCCTCCTCTGCCTCGCTTCCACTGTCTTTGCCGAAGTTGATTTCGCGTCCGAAATCCAACCCATTCTCTCGGACAATTGTTACGTCTGCCATGGCCCGGATGAAAAGAGCCGAAAGGGCGGACTGAGGCTTGATCAACAAGACCTCGCCCTCAAGGGTGGGGATTCCGGCCCCGCCATCGTGCCCGGCAACCCCAGCAAATCGCTCATCCTTTCACGCATCAATCTTCCCCATGGCGATGAAGATCACATGCCACCACCCGACAAAAAGGACCCACTGGCACCAAAGCAAAAGGATCTTCTCGAACAATGGATCAAGGAAGGAGCGAAATGGGGGAAACACTGGGCTTTTATTCCGCCCGAACGTCCAAAATTACCAAAGATTAAAAACGATGCCTGGCCCAAAAACGAGATCGACCATTTCATTCTCGCCCGACTCGAGGCCGAAGGCCTTGACCCTTCCAGCCCCACCGTGCCGCGAACCCTTCTGCGCCGACTCCACCTCGACCTCATTGGTCTTCCCCCCTCACTGACCGACCTTCGCAGCTTTCAACCTTCAGAGCTTGAATCCCGGATTGCGGGTCTCCTTGCCTCGCCTCATTATGGCGAAAAATGGGCGCGGGAATGGTTGGACGTCGCACGCTATGCAGACTCCGCAGGCTACGAGAAAGACCTCCCGCGAGAGATGCATTTCTACCGTGACTGGGTCGTTAAGGCCCTGAACAAGGACATGGGATATGACGACTTTATCATTAAACAAATCGCCGGTGATCTTGTTCCTGACGCAACGCAGGACGATCACATCGCTACCGGATACCTCCGAAACTCCATGACCAACGAGGAAGGCGGAGCAAAGCCCGAGCAATTCCGAATCGAAGGAATCTTCGATCGCGTGGATGCTGTCGGCAAAGGCATCCTGGGCATCACGACGCAATGCGCCCGCTGCCACACCCATAAATACGATCCTCTGACCCACGACGAATACTACGGAATGTTCGCCTACCTGAATTCTATCCGGGAAGCATCCACTCCAGCCTACTCCGTTGGCCAGCACACACAAATCAAGCAAATCAAAAAGCAAATCACCGCGCTTGAAAACCGCCTCAAGACAGAAAATCCGGACTGGCAGGTGGTCTATCAGGATTGGCAGGACGAACTTTTGAAATCACCCCGTACGACGTGGACCGTACAAAAAATCGCCCAATACGGAGATGCCGGCCAAAAATACCAAAGCCTCCCCGATGGATCTCTCATCAACCAGGGTTACGCGGCCACCATGATGTCCGCGCCTTTCCAACATCAATCCAGTACCGTGGGAACAATTCGCTCCGTCCGCCTCGAACTTCTCAACGATCCCTACCTCCCGCTCAACGGCCCAGGACGATCGATGGCCGGAACCGCCGCCCTTTCCGAATACCTTCTTCGAGTCGACGGCAAGGATGCCAAATTTAAAATCGCACATGCTTCCGTCAATCCACCGGAAGCCAAAATTGACCCAAAACGATATCCCTTGAATGCCGAACGAGGTCCCGATGAACGCATCACCGGAGGTGCTCAATTCGCAATCGACGGAAACCACAAAACGGCCTGGACCACAGATCACGGCCCCGGCCGCTCCAACGATCCCCAGATCATCGTGATGGAACTGGATGAACCAATCACAAAAGCAGGGACACGCGACCTCAGAACCATTCTTGTGCAACGCCATGGCGGCTTCAATTCGGATGACAACCAAACCTTCAACATCGGGCGATTCCGCCTTTCCTTCTCCAGCCAATCTCCCACGCCATTCGACACCCTCCCACCCCGCATCCGTGAGGCCTTGCTTTCAGACAAACGTAGCCCTCAGCAAGAAGCCCTCGTCTTTAGTCATTGGCGCTCCCACAACCCCGCTTTCGCGGACATAAACCAGCAAATCGAAAAACTCTGGAAAAAGCACCCGACTCCAGCCGTCGCTCTCGTTGCCAAAGCAGTCGAAAAACCACGCGTCACCAGACTTTTCGAACGCGGCGAACAGACCAAGCCTCAGCACGAAGTCAAACCAAACACACCGGCCTTTCTGAACCCTCTCCCAAAAGGGGATCCCGCTTCCCGGCTCACCTTTGCCAAGTGGCTCGTAGCTCGCGATTCTCCGACCACCGCCCGTACCCTCGTCAATCGCATCTGGCAGTCCTACTTCGGCACGGGCCTTGTAGAATCGCCCGAAGACCTCGGCCTGCAAAGCCCCCGCCCTTCCCATCCCGAACTCCTCGACTGGCTCGCCGTCGAATTGATGGAAAATGATTGGAGCATGAAACACATTCACCGTCTCATTGTCTCCAGTGCCACCTACCAGCAAAACTCCGCTCATTCCTCTCTTCTTCGCGAACGAGATCCCAACAACCGCCTTCTCGCACGGGGGCCACGGACCAGGGTTCCGGCCGAAGTTTTGCGCGACATCCAACTCTCCACCAGCGGTCTCATCAACCTCGAGATCGGTGGTCGCTGCGTCTTCCCTCCAGCTCCGGAATTCCTCTTCCAAAAACCGGTCTCCTATGGCCCAAAAACCTGGGACGTCGAAACCGATTCCCAACGCTACCGGCGCGCTCTTTACACCTTTCGCTTCCGCAGCGTTCCTTACCCCATGCTCGCTGTCTTTGATGCCGCCACCGGTGATGCCGCCTGTGTTCGCAGAACCACCTCGACCACTCCGCTGCAAGCTCTGACCACCTTGAACGAATCCATGTCGGTCGAAGCTGCGGTCGCTTTGGGCGCCCGCATTCTGCAAACCTCCATCGCCGACGCCTTCGAGCACTGCACTTCCCGGCCACCCGATGCCGCCGAACTTTCCGTCCTCACACAGCTCTTTGAATCACAAAAGACCGCCTTCACTTCGAAATCAGCGCAAGAGCTGATCGCAACCTACCACCCCCTGACACTTGACCCTAGCTCCCAGGACCCGGTCCAACTCGCAGCCGCGACCTCGGTCGCCCAGGCTCTTCTCAACCTCGACGAGACGATGACCAAAAACTAACCCTCCCATGAATTTTCTCTCAGACATTCAACGCGCCCATTCCCGTCGCTGGTTTCTCAAAGATTGCGGCCTCGGACTCGGAGCGATCGCCCTGACCTCCCTCGAAGCCCGCGCAAATGCCAACCCGGGCAATCCGAATCCTCTCGCCCCTAAGCGGTCCCACTTCCCGGCCAAAGCCAAAAACGTCATCTTCCTTTATATGGGAGGCGCCCCCAGCCACCTCGACCTTTTCGACTACAAACCCGAACTGGCCCGCCTCAACGGAACCAAGCCACCTGCCGAACTGCTCAAAAACTATCAATCCGCCTTCATTAATCCCGACAACAACCTCCTCGGACCGAAGTTCAAATTCAAAAAATATGGGAAGGCCGGCACCCAGATGGCCGAAATCCTTCCCCATCTGGGCTCCGTTGCCGATGACATCGCCGTCATTCGCTCCATGCACACCGAGGCCTTCAATCACGCCCCGGCCCAAATTCTCCTCTCCACCGGCTCCCAACAATTCGGCCGGCCCAGCCTCGGCTCATGGGTCACTTACGGACTGGGATGCGACACCGACAACCTCCCCGCCTTCGTCGTCATTTCATCAGGCAGCAAGGGGCCGTCAGGTGGCAACGCCAACTTCAGCTCCGGCTTTCTTCCCTCCGTTTACGATGGTGTCCAATTCCGCTCGGTCGGCGACCCCGTCCTCTATCTCTCCAACCCGAAAGGAGTTTCCAAGGGCAACCGCAAGGCCGTCATCGATGCCATCAACGAACTCAACAACCGCCACTTCGAATCCGTTGGCGACCCTGAGATTCAGACCCGCATCGCTGCTTACGAAATGTCCGCCCGCATGCAGGACGTCGCTCCCGAAGTCACCGACATCTCCCGGGAACCGGACCATATTCAAAAGCTCTACGGAGCCGAACCAGGCAAACGATCTTTCGCCAACAACGCCTTGCTCGCCCGCCGACTTGTCGAACGGGGTGTCCGTTTCGTTGAACTTTTTCACGAATCATGGGACCAACATGGCGGGCTCGTTGGCGGGCTCAAAAAGAACTGCAAGGATGTCGACCAAGCCTGCGCCGCCTTGATCAAAGACCTCAAGCAACGCGGCATGCTCGAAGACACCCTCATCGTCTTCGGCGGAGAATTCGGACGCACTCCCATGACCCAAGGCGGAACCGATGGTCGGGACCACCATCCCAATGCCTTCACCATGTGGCTCGCCGGTGGCGGAATCAAGGGCGGCGTGAACCATGGCAAGACCGATGACCTCGGCTTCAACGCGGTTGAAGACAAAATTCATATCCACGATCTAAACGCCACGATCCTTCACCAACTCGGCTTCGATCACGAAAAGCTCACCACTCGATTCCAGGGCCGTGACTTCCGCCTCACCGACGTTCACGGTCACGTCATCAAGCCCATCCTAAGCTAGGATTTGCTGATCGCATCCTGCATCGCTTTCAACTCGGCCTCGTCCATCTCGATCAGATTTTCCGACTGCGGGAACGATCCTCCATTCACATCGGCGATGTATTCCCGAAAGGCTTCCACGCGCTCGTCTTGCAAGCGACGATACTCCGCTGAAAAATCCCGGTAGGCTTTCGCATGTCTCGGCAGTCGCTCATCATAGTCGCCAAGAATATCGTCCGAAAATAAGAACTGGGTATCACATCCGGACCCTGACCCCAGTGACATGAGCAGCATCGAGGTCTCTCTACACAACCAACTCGCCAACTGGTGTGGGACACATTCGATCTCCGCAGCATATGCGCCCGCGTTCTCAAGCTCCTTCATCTTTTCATACAAGCCTCTGGCCTCAACCGCAGTTTTCCCAATCGCCCGATAATTCGTCCAGGTGACATGCCGCGGGATCAGCCCCAAATGCCCCACCACCGGGATCCCCTCCCGGGCCATCGCCTCGATGATCGAGGGACTTGCCGAACAGTAAACGGAACTCGCGCCCATTTCGAGCGCTCGGAACCCAACGCGAATCGCCTCTTCTTGTGAAGCCAGACCGTGCGGTGTCGCCCCGGACAGGAAACTATTTGGAGCAGCTTCCACCAATTTCGGCAGCCGCGCCTGGGCCTCCGGCGAGTCGAAACTGCAACTCATAAGATCGACTCCGGCCATTTCCGCTGCGGCAGCCTCTTCTGGCGATTTCACATGAATGTGGGTCAGGCAACGCTTCCCCTTTAATTTTCTCAAATCGTAAATCGTGAACTTTTTCCTTGGTCGAATCATCAGACCACAATCGTATCGCTCCCCCGGCTTCTAGAAAATGACATTCCGCCCTCGACGCGCATTTTCGCCCGCTAATCTCTCTTTCTAGGCACTCCCCAAAAGGTCCCGCTTGCCCTTTTGAGACAACCTTTCATTGTGTCTTCCGTTTCATGGACCACCTTCCCATCCTCATAGTTTTTGCACTTGGAATCGCGGCCGCCTTCTGGGTCGGCCGAAACGCATCACCACAAAAGTCCTCTCCGGTTCCACAACCCGCTCCCGCACCCGGGAACGAAACGGAGGAAGAACAGCCTGCACCCGGACAAAAAGAAAAAAAGCCCAAGGAAAAAAAGCCAAAAGATATTCATGCCTGGGCTCAAAAACTGGGCAATGATCTCGGGAAAATCCCGACAACCATCGGGATCATCGAACATCCCAAGTTCCAACGGGCTCTCACCGAACTTGCGGCACGGGAAATTTCGGCTGAAGACCTCGTTGTTCATCTCAAGAGTGAAAATGACTTTATGGCCATGCTCGCTCTTCATTTGGCAGGTGGCCGGGATGACCTTGATGAAGAAATTCTCAAGCCCGCTCTCTTTTCCCACATCCGTAACCCTTCCACCCACCGGACCATTACGGCCCTTCGCTGTATTCCGTCAATTTACAAGCAACCGGCGATCGGGCCTGTTTTCGCTGCCGTCTATAGTCCTTGGGATGATTTTCAAATCGACCGGGCCCTCCGAAAATTCGTCGCCGAACGCCTGGCCTTCGGAGAAGAGCTGACCTTTGGCGAACACAATCGCGAGATCGACAGCTGGGACCTTGATGACGTCAAGACCATCGTCCGACGCCTTCCCGACGAACAGGCCAGGGTCTTGCTCGATGAACTCGAGGAGAAGGGCATTGGCGAACCCGGGGACCCCAGGGAATTTCTCCGCCAGTTCGCCACGATTCTCGGACCCATTTCCGATCGGCTCGAAGACGGCTCTCCTATTCTCGAAACCGCGACGTTGGAAGCACAGAAAAAGTCCATCGTGGAAAGCCTAACCCGCGACGAACAAGCCCGCTCGGTTCTGCTGACAGGAGCCAGCCGGGTTGGCAAAACCTCGCTCACCCGATTGGTCGCCAGGGATCTTCAGGAGCAAGGATTCATCGTGGTGACCGCAACATCGGCAAATTTGCAATCCGGCCAAAGCTACATTGGGCAACTTGAACAACGAATGCTCGAGTTCCTCCGTATTCTTCGTCGACGCAAGGTTGTCTGGATCGCTGATTCCTTCCACGAACTGGAACTTGCGGGCCGCCATCAGTACAGCCCCACCAGCATCCTCGATATGATCCTGCCGGACCTCTCGGAAGGAAACATTCTCGTCATTGGCGAAACGCCTGAAAGTTCACTGAGCAAACTAAAGACTTCATCGCCAAGGATCGACACCGCCGTCGACATTGTGAAAATCGACGAGCCTGGTGAAAAGCAAGCCCTTGAGATGGCCGGAGATTGGATCAACGAACATCCGGGCCAACTCGGAAAGAAGCCGGGGAGCACCGGCGAGACCTTGGCCGAAGGACTCAAGTTGGCGCGCCAGTATTCCCTCGACCACGCCATGCCCGGGCTTCTTCTCGACCTTCTCAAGGAGTGCTTCCAACGCGAGTGCGATCAAGCCAAGGGCCCCTCGGTGTCGATAGATCGTCCCGCGCTCCTCCGCGCCTTGGCTTCGAGGACCGGCATGCCCATGGAAATCATCGACGATGAACTAATTCTCGACCTGAAGGCCCTCCAGAAAAAATTCGATCACAGTGTCCTCGGCCAACCCGAAGCCGTCACCGTACTCGTCGAACGAATCGCAATGATTAAGGCCGGCCTCACCGATCCTTCCCGTCCGCTCGGAGTCTTCCTTTTTGCCGGACCCACGGGAACGGGCAAGACCGAAATTGCCAAGTCCCTCGCCAACTTCCTTTTCGGGTCGGAGCAAAGAATGATCAGGCTGGACATGTCGGAATTTCAAGATTCCAGCTCCTTGACCCGTTTAATTGGAAGCCCCGATGAAGGGACCTCTCTCGCCTCTCGAATCCGGCAACAACCTTTCTCGCTCGTTCTTCTCGACGAATTTGAAAAGGCCAATCGAAACGTTTGGGACCTCTTCCTTCAGGTCTTCGATGACGGGCGCCTCACCGATTCGCGAGGCAACACCGCCGACCTCCGGAACACCATCATCATTCTGACTTCGAATCTTGGGGCCCGGGATGCCCAGGCGGTCTCGATGGGCTTCAATCAGAGCAACCATCCCTCATACCAACCTCGAGAAATTCAAAAAGCGATTGAACAAACCTTCCGAAAGGAATTTGTAAACAGAATCGATCGCATTGTGACCTTCCGCCCTCTCAGTCGTGATACGATGCGCGAAATCCTTCGCCACCAGCTTTCAAAAACCCTCTCCCGGCGAGGCTTGCGAAATCGCCCGTGGGTGATCGAGTGGGATGAAACCGCTTCGGAACTCCTTCTTGAGAAAGGCTTCACCCCAACCATGGGCGCACGCCCCCTCATGCGGGCCATGGACCGATATCTTCTGGGCCCACTGGCCAAAGAAATTGTCAATGGAGTCATCCCTCCCGAAGAACAACTGCTCTTTATCTACGCACGTGACGGCGAACTCCACTGGGACAGTTCACTCGATGAATCGGCCGATAATCTCGCGGCCGATCCTGAAGAAGAAGTTGCCGAGTTCTCAAACCGGCACCTCATTCTTAATCCGACAGGTTCCGAGGATGAGCTCAGGCACCTTTGCCAGCGCCATCAGGATCTTGATGAGCTACTCAATCTCGAAGCTTACCTCGAAGCCAAACAAGCCTGCCTCGAAGCCATGCAGAGGGAAGGTTTCTGGCAGTCCGAAGAACGCTGGCATCATCTCGCACTCGCTGAGTATATTGACCGCGTTGAGTCCGCCCTCAATGCCACCGGCTCTCTTTTGGAAAGACTTGTCAACAATCCCGACAGCCGCCCGTCGTCGCCCGAGAAAGTCCGCCTCCTCGTTTCCAAACAAGCCGAACGCCTCTTCCTCCTTGAGCAGTCCTATCCGGAAATCACGGCGGGCGAGGCCAACGACGCCCTCCTCCTCATTGAGGCAAACGCAAACGATATCTCCTTCGCCGAACAACTTCGCTCCATGTATCAATCGTGGGCCGCCAGCAGAGGTATGAACTTGCAGGAACTTCGGAGCCCGATGTATTGGGCTGCTCGCATGAATGGCTTCGGTGCTTTGACCATTCTGCAAGCCGAGGCCGGTATCCACCATTGGGCCGAAGGTAAGAAAGGAGATCGCTGGCAATGCAAAGTCCACGTGATCCCGATTGCACCAGGCGAAAAATCAATCCGCTTTGACCAGCTTCCGAAACTCTCCGGTACCACCCGCAGATATCAGGAGGTTCCCACCCCTCTCGTCATCGATAAGAAGCGTCCCTTCCGGACCGGGCGACTTGATCTCGTCCTTAAAGGACACTTTGACCTCATCGAGCCTAACTAAGGCCACCGCGGCGGCGGATCACCCATTCCGCTGTTAGTAAAATCGCCAGCAAAAGAAGAACCGGCCAAATGTCCCATAGCGAGGTTTCACGAAGTTCTGTTCGAGTCTCATCCCCTTTTAAGAAAAGATCAGCGAGTGCTCCTTCACCTTCGAAGACCCGGCCACCCGACATTTTTGCGATGGAATCGAGAAGCGGTTGATTGAGCGTGGTCTCTGAAAGCTCGATCGCACTTCGGGCTCCAACCACGCGGAAACTCGTGATCACTTCATCACGCACCTTAACCTCATACAGGCCCGGCTCCCGAAACGGCCCCGCCAGACTTTCGTGAATCCCATTGGAATTCTCACGGTATTTTAAAGGCACCTGCGTCACTTCACCCGATTCGTGCGTCACCTCTGCGATCAGATTTTGATCCACGATGGGATTCAGATCACCGTCCCTGAGCCGGGTCATAATTTGAACCCGATCGTCTCCGGTGTAAGTCAGTTGGTCAGTGCCGAGTCTGATTTTTTCATTGCCGGCACGAAGGTTGGGACCAGCTCCCCAACGGACCAACTGCCCCCAGAAGCGGTGATGATAGATATCACCAACACCTTCGCGCAACCGCCACGTCCGGTCGGCAAGCAACATCGCGACCTTGCCCGCGCCGGTCTGCCGGGTGACAAGGAGGGCATTCCCGGCCTCACGCTCACGACGGCTTGCCACCTCTGAAAGCGCAGCATCAAGGCTCGCTGCAGAATCAACCTTTCGCTTCTTTACGTCCGCTTCTTCGGCATGAAGCAGGACCTCCGCACCGGGCTGCAACCCCTCCACCGGATGCCTCCAGCGGATCACCGGAAATTCCTTCCAAAGCCGTTCATTGCTCATTTGGCCTTCGACTTGAGCCGTGATGGGGTGATTGCGCCCCGTGTTGGTTAGCGCAAGACGAAACTCTTCGTCACCACCATAAAACGTTCTCCGGGAAGCTTCGTATTTCACCGGAATGAGTTCCCGGGCCACTTCCGAATCAAAAGAGTGCGGCATGTATTCCGGACCAGCCACCAGGACCAGAAGAGCGGCCCGTTCACTTACACAGCCCTTCAATATGCTCCACTGCTGGTCGCTCAAAGAATCAGGCCCGATGTCACCAACAATGATGACGTCGAACTTGCGCCACTCCTCTTCGGTCTCAGGCAAATGCGTTGCATTCGCTTCTCCAAATGGCCGACTCGCCGAAGCGACAACCTTGGGAGGGGTGTGGCCCGAAATGCGATCCGGTTCAAGCAGGACCGACTGGAGGTGAATCGACTGATCCCGACCGTAAAAAAGGTTTCGCAGATATCGAAACTCCCAGCGCGGATGTCTGTCGATCAAGAGCACGTTCGTCCGGGCATCACTGACCACAGTTTGAAAACCCCACTCGTTATTATTTTCAAAGGTCTCGTCCTCCAGCCCACTCAGCACAACCCGATATTCTCCAACACCCCCTTCTTCCGGCGCATGGCGAAACTTCACCTCTTCACGATAATTATCCTGCGGGATGGAAATTTCCCTGGTCTCAAGCTCCTTGTCCCCTGCGAACAACTGCAGCTTGGCTTTCTTACCGCGGTATCCGTCGAACTTCAAAAGGGCACCAACCCGAATCCGGTCGCCGAGATAAACCGAGTCGGGAGAACGCACTGAAATGATGGCAGCATCCTTCGGGGGAACATCGCTACCCGATGGAATGACGGCGATGGGAGCATCAAGAATTCCGAATCGGCGAGAGACGTCTTCAACACTCCCGGGGCGATTATGGCGACCGTCGCTCAGCAAGACCACCCCGGCCAGTTGATCGGGCGGGACCTGATCGAGCACTGCTTCCAGCCCTCCCGCCAAGTCAGTCGCTTGATCCCAGCCTTCGACCTCAACACTCTCATCAAGAAGAGCGCGTCGGGCCGCCCTTACCTCGCGGATTCCCACTCTCCCATCCAATTCATCAAGCAATCCGCTCGCATCAAGCTGTTCGCGGGCAAGCTCCAGTCGCGACTTGGTTTGACCGTCATCGACCAAGTCCATGGAGGCTGAATCATCAATCATCACGATGACTTCGCGCTCGATCTCCCGCTGCACGAAACGGCTCCAGACCGGTTGAAGTAGAATCCACAAAAGCAAGCCAAGCTCAGCCAAACGAAGGCCCAGCAAAATCCAACCACGTTGCGGGCTGATCGCGGTCCGCTCATATCGGTAACACCAGAAAACCAATTCAGCTCCGAGGGCTCCAATTAAAGGAATCACCCAGGCCGGCCAAAATGGGTTCACTTCAAGCCAGCGGGCCAAAAGCAAAACCACTCCCCAAAGAGCAAAGAAAATCGCTACTCCTCTTAATAAAATCTTCACGCCACGCCTCCTTTCGTCCCCTTGGTTTTCGCTGCCGATCTCAAGAACGAATCCGGAATCTCATCGCGCTTCTCAAAATCCACTTTCACTTCCTCTCCTGCCTTCCGCGACTTCGAGACCCAGCGGGCCAGAATGCCCTCAAGAAAGAACAAAACGAGCGCCGCAATCGCCAATACCTTCCAGATCTCCTGCCCAAACCCTTCACCTCGCAAGGCAGCCAAAACATCCTTGATCGATTTCAATTCAATCAGATCAACCTCCCGGCGAATCAAGTTGCGATCATCATCATTCCAGGGCTCGAGACGACTTTCTTCGCCCTCTCGCTCCACTACCAAAGGAACTTCTTTTTCACCGGACAGCAGGTCCTGAACCTCATCAGGAATACTCACCAAATACTCACCGGGAATGGCCGACCCATCAACTTCCAGCAGCTTCCCTCTTCGACCAAGATATGCCGAAACATCGCGATCCCGTCCCAGCGGATCCTTTGCTGATGATTCCCCCAAAACAACACTCGACTCCTCACGACTGACTGGAATGAACACCGAGGCCGGGATCACTTCCTTCACGCCATCCGGCCTCTGCCACGACAAAGTCACAAAAGCATCACCCCATTCCTCTTCATAGCTCGCCGAAAAGCTCACCGGCTTTCCGGCCAGAAGCTCAATCTTCTCGCTTCGCCCTTCCATCTCCTTCCCCTCGTAAACCATCTCACCGTCCAGTTTCAGCTCAAACTTGTCATCAGCGGTGACTTCAAAAACATACTCCCCGGAAGCGGGCGGAATCAGCGCACCGGTCCAGGTCACTCCGAATTGATCGGCACGCATTCCCTTCTCAGGTGCTCCGGCCTCCCAATTAAAATCAATCGCCGGATCAATCCGGCTCAGGCTTTTGCCGCGACTCTCCAGCGAACGATACACCGCATTCAAGCCACCACCGCCCGGCAGGGACAGGGTCGGACTCCAACTGGCCCGCACATTTAAATCCACAGTCTGACCTCCGGCCAACCAGTTGGTCATCTCATGAACGAAAGGAACAAAACTCGGGCGGGCAGGCAGGCTGCCCATCCGGGCATCAAGAGCAGTTGTCGTCACAATGACACGACCATTTCCATA
The DNA here is from genome assembly GCA_030432565.1 of Verrucomicrobiia bacterium. Classification (GTDB taxonomy): domain Bacteria; phylum Verrucomicrobiota; class Verrucomicrobiia; order Verrucomicrobiales; family Akkermansiaceae; genus SW10. The sequence continues at coordinate 107,914 of JAUIGV010000004.1, forward strand.
ATTTCGGGTCGCCAGGAAAATTTCGCCATCACTATAACGGGCCGCGGCCATGGCACCCTCCACCAATCCGGATGAGGTCCGGTATCCTTCAATGACCGCTTCCCCAAGATCCTGACCCGCTTCATCTTTGAAGAGTCGCAAAACCGGATGATCAAAACTTCCGGGGGCAGCCTGCACTCCTTTTTCGGGTAGCGCCATTTCACCGAGTCTCAGTGGCATCACCTTGCCGTCACCCCCGCTCCACGAGTCATAGTAAACCGGATCGACCTTGGGCCCTGCGATCACCCAAAGACCACCACCATTGATGACAAAGTCGGCAATCCTCGTCGCGGCTGACGCCGGAAGACGGGTCACATCCGCCAAAACAATTACGGCATCGTCGTCAAGTTCCTCGCGGGTTAATGCGGCTGCATCGATAACCCGCGGATCGATGAATGTCTCTTCCTTCCCGGTCACGGGCGCTAGCGCCAGTGCGAGATAACCACCGGCACGCTGGAAGAAGGAAGCTCCGGCATTCCCCTCTACGATAAGAACGGGCAGAGTCTTCTTAACCCAGACCGCCTTCTCGGCAAGGTCGTCTCCGGAAAGATCATCATTGCCGTCCAGATCCACCTTGATTACCTGCGGGCCGACTTCGGTAAACTGATAGCGATAGTCGAGGATGGAGCTTTCACCCGGTGCCATCTGCCCAAGTCCTTTCGGTTCCAATTCCTCCTCACCCACCGTGACTCTCATCAAGCCGGGGGTCACCACCTCGGTTCCGGTGTTCTCAATCGAAACCCGAATCGCCACCTCGCGATCAGTTCCAACAACTTCGCGGGAAAGTTCGACCCCCGTGACCGATACATTGCGTAACTTCTCAGGCGGAGCAAATGAACGGAGCAAAAGCCGCGGTTTGGCGCCATCAGGCAACCCTTCCCAGGCATCCCCGAGATTCCCCCACGAGGTGGTACTATCAAACTGCCAACCAATCCTCTGTCGATCGGTAAACACCACAAGGTCTTTACTGCTGCCCCGGCCCTCGGCCAGCGATAAAGTGGCCATACCAAGGGCGTCATGCGCGCGGAAGGGGCCGCCCACTGGTTCCAGTTGATCGAGCACTTCCAAAACATCCGCCCGGTGAGTGAGCGGCGTTCCCGTCTTAAGCTCCGGAGCAGGTCCTCCGAGAACAATCGAAAATGCCGTGCCTTTTGGCGCTTCCTTGACAAAGTTCCGGGCCTCCTCAACGGCACGCTCAAAGGCCGTACGACCATTCTCTCGCAGAAGCATCGACGTCGATCCATCGATCACAATCGCCACGTCACGGCGCTCACTGGTCTGAAATCGTTTCAGGTTTAGATTCTTTTCCTGCCAGATCAAAAAACCCGCACCGGCAATCATCAGGATCGCCAACACCCGCATCACCCATTTCCATTTCCGCGAAGAAAGAACGAACGACCCGCCAAACGCCGCAATTCCCAGCAAACCAAGGGGCAGTACGAAGAGCCAGGGGATCTCCGAATCAGGCGGCACAAAAGGCCGGGCCACCGCCAAGGCGATCAAGGCAATCAAAAGACAGCGCGTGATCATGAGCAAAAAGTCCTCCCACTCCATCCGTCGACGGCGCGCCGCGACAGTGTCGAACAGAAAGCGCATTGCCCCCCAGTCGTAGGGTTTCGCAGCCTGACGACGGATGAGGTGCAGAATCACCGGGATTAATACACCCGCCAGTCCTGCCAATAAGAGAGGATTCCTAAAAAGCATCTTACCCTTTCCTCCTTCCCAAGTAACGCACCAGAGCATCCGAGACCGGAGTCTTGGTGGATACCGGCACATAGTCGGCTTTAAGATTTCCGCACACCGATTCAATCGAAGCGATGAAGTCCTTCAGCTTTTGCAGGTAAGCAGCCCGCACCGCTTGCGGATCAATTCGCAACATTTCCTCCACACCTTCCAGATCGCGGAAGCGCTGGAAGTTCCGGAAAGGAAAACTCAATTCTTCTTCAGCCAACACATGAAACACCACCAATTCGTGCTGTCGGTAATCAAAGTGGTGAAGCGCCTCAACAATTTGCTCGGGCTCGTCAAAAAGGTCGCTGATTAAAACCACCAGTCCCCGCCTTGGAATTCTCTCCGCGACTTCGTGAAGAACCTTTCCAACGCCGGTCTCCCTGCCGGGCTCGGTTCCATGAAGTTCTTCACAAATCCTCCGCACCTGGCTCGGCTTGTTCTCGGCCCGCATCGAAGTGCGCAGCGTATCGTCAAAGGTCACCAATCCCGAAGCATCACCTTGTTTGATAAAAAGATACGAGAGTGCGGCCGCCAGATACTGGCCGTATTCAAACTTCGAGAGATCTGACTCATCTCCCTTGAAAGTCATCGAGCCGGAAACATCCAGCACCATCGTCGCCCGCAGGTTGGTTTCTTCAATATACTGCTTGATGACGTTGCGATCGCTCTTGGCCATCACACGCCAATCGAGATTTCGCAAATCATCGCCCAGAGTGTATTCCCGGTGTTCGGCAAACTCGACCGAGACCCCTTTGTCGGGACTGGAGTGCCGCCCGGTCAGAGTCCCCTGCTTTCGCAGTCTTGAAAGCCACTCGAGACGACGAAGCGAGCCAACCACTTCGGGTGCAAGCAAACGCATGCACTCCGGCATTTTTAAATGATCAGTGGCTTCGGCCATTCCGTTTTATTACGTGCGGTCTCGCAAGCGAAGCCTAGATCTTAATATCGGCATCCTTCCCGCCGAGTTCCTCAACGAGACGCTTGATGATGTCGTCGCTCTTCACCCCGGCTGCTTCCGCATTGAAGGTGGTCAAAACCCGGTGACGAAGCACCGGCAAAGCCACTGAAGCCACATCGCCCGTGGTAGCGTGCACCCGGCCGCGAAGAACCGCGTGGGCCTTGGCTGCTGAAATCAACGAGATCCCGGCACGAGGACCAGCTCCCCAACCGACCATTTCTTTCACGAACTCAGGGGCTTCGTCGGACGCGGGGCGAGTCGCCCGGGCCAGCTTGGCCGCGAAGTCAATGACATGATCACCAACCGGAACCCGTTTTACAATATTCTGCAGATGGATAATTTCCGGCCCCGTCATCAGAGGTGAAATCGTCGCTGAATTCGGGCTCGTCACCCGGCGGATAATCTCACGCTCCTCCTCGGCACTGGGGTAATCAACGACAATATTGAAAAGAAATCGGTCGAGCTGGGCTTCCGGCAGCGGATAGGTGCCTTCCTGCTCGATCGGGTTTTGGGTTGCCAGCACGAAAAATGGATCCGGTAAATTCAGGGTCCGCTCACCCACCGTAACATGGCCCTCCTGCATTGCTTCCAGCAAGGCCGCCTGCGTCTTCGGTGGAGTACGGTTGATCTCATCCGCCAAAACCATGCTGGCAAAAAGCGGTCCGTTGACGAATCGAAAGCCCCGGTGCCCCGTCTCCGGATCCACTTCAAGCACATCAGTGCCGGTAATATCCGCCGGCATCAGGTCGGGAGTGAACTGGATCCGCTTATACTGTAGGTCCAGAGCCTGGGAAACGGTCGAAACCAAAAGCGTCTTCGCCAAGCCAGGCACACCTACCAAAAGAGCGTGGCCACGACAGAACATCGCCATCAAAACCTGCTCGACCACCTCATTTTGACCCACAATTACCTGGGCCAGCTCTTCCTTCATCCTCCCATAGCTCGCGTGGAGCTTTTCGACGGCAGCTTTGTCCTCACTCATGTTAGGAGTCACCTACGAGGGTGGCGTCCGCTCTCTTGCTCATTTTTGAAAAGAATGTCCTGAAAGTCTCATTTCTTCAAATCCATCGAAATTACAAGCCGGTTCAGGCTCGCAAAAGGCTAGCCGCAGTCTTCGCAAAATACGTTAAAATGATGTCGGCACCCGCCCGCTTAATTGCAATGAGACTCTCCATCATGACCGCTTCCTCATTTACCCAGCCATCGGCCGAGGCGCTCTTGATCATGAGATATTCCCCGCTCACCTGGTAAGCCGCCACCGGCAAGGTGGTGTGCTTCCGCACATCGCTGATGATGTCCAAATACGCTCCGGCTGGCTTCACCATCACCATATCTGCACCCTCTTCCTCATCCAACATGAGTTCACGAAGCGCCTCGCGACGATTCGCCGGGTCCATTTGGTAGGTTTTTTTATCCCCCGCTTTCGGTGCCGAGCCCAAAGCCCCCCGAAAAGGACCATAATAAGCCGAGGCGTATTTTGCGGTGTAGCTGCAAATGGAAACCTTCTCGTATCCCGCTGCGTCAAGCGCTGCCCGCAAGGCAGCCACCCGACCATCCATCATATCACTCGGAGCGACAATATCCGCCCCCGCTTCCGCCTGACTCACAGCCTGCTGGCAAAGCACCTCCACCGTTTCGTCATTCAGAATCTCACCATTTTCCACGATCCCGTCGTGTCCATCGATATTGTAAGGATCTAGCGCCACATCGGTCATCACTACCAAGTCGGGATAAGCAGCTTTCAGGGCCCGAATGGCCCGCTGCACCAAACCATCCTGATTGAAGGATTCCTCCCCCTTCCTTGTTTTCAATGATACATCAATCGCCGGAAAGAGAACGACCGCCGGAACTCCCACCGCCAAAGCCTCCCCCGCCTCCCGCACCAAACCTTCCAGAGACCAACGCGTGCAGCCCGGCATCGATTCGATTGCCTCATCAACTTCCACATCATGCAGAAAAAGCGGCAGGACAAAATCACCCGGGCTCAGCAATGTCTCACGGGTCAGCGCCCTCAATCCCGGGCCTTTTCGGTTACGTCTTGGTCGAATCGGTAAATCCACGACCAAAGTCTAATTTCGAAATTCCAAAATCCGAATCCTAAATTAACGTTCCTCCCGTGGCCCACACTCCATTCACCGAACTCCTTCAGAAGGACCTCAAAACTCTGGAGACGAATCTCCGTGGCCTTCTGGACCCCCATCTTTCCAAAAAGGAACACCTTTCGCTCCTCAACGTCGCTTGCGGCCGGGGCGACGAGACAGGCGTTCTCGCCAAACTTCTTTCGGAGAAGGCAAACTCCGCACATCTGCAAGGACTCGACATCCGGGCCGCCGAGATCGACCAAGCCAACTCCCGCTGGAAAAAGGAACTGGAATCAAAAGCAAGCGCCGACTTCATCACCCATCGCGGCGACCGTCTCCTCGATCTTGCCGAAATCGGGAATCCCGACATTGCTTTTCTTCGTCATCAAAACTTCTGGAACGATAAACCGGTGTGGACCAAAATCTTCGACCAAACCCTCGAACGCCTTGATGAAGACGGCCTCCTCGTCATCACCTCCTATTTTGACAAAGAGCACGAACTCGCCACCGAAGCTCTCGAAAATCTTGGAGCCATCCAGGTCGGCTCCATAATCAATCCCAATTCGAGAGCCCTCTCCGACGCTCCCGGAAAATCAGTCGACAAACATCTCGCCGTCTTCCGCAAAAAAAACTAACTCACCACCATTCGGCTCCCAACGCCCCTCTGCTGCCCCGCTGCTCTGCGTGCGAACAGGGTCATCCGCCGGCTTGCGCGTGGTCGGCGTATCCCGCGGTTTAAATCTCTCCAATCAACTGCAACCTTTCCCCACTCGGAAACAAGTTCGACTCAAAGTGATTCATCACGAAGGCGTAACTCATTCCTGTTTCGGCATTCGCGAAGCCATAGCTCCCCCCGGCTCCCGGATGACCAAAGCAGTCCTTCTCCGGGCCCAGCCCAAGCATCACGCCAAATCCAAAAGAGTTCTCGATCCGCTGAATCACGTCCAGTCCCTTGATCCGTGGCCTGATCAATTCCTCTAAAATTTCCTGCCGTAAAACCCAGTCGTAAAACTTCGCCAAACCGAGGGCCGAGCCCACACCTCCCATGGCCGGAAATCCCGCCCGCCAAGCCCGCGGCTGATTCATCTCACTCACGCCCGCCAAATCGGATGGAGACGAAAAGGCAAGTCTTGTCAGCGAATCTTTCGTCAACAAAGCCTCGTAAAACGGCTTTGGCTCGCCCGCTTTGGAAACCCGGGCCGGCACCAATTCCGCGACCCGATGATGTTCTTCCTCCGGCAAGCCAATCCAAAAATCAATCCCCTCGGGCTCACCGATTTCCTCGCGCCAAAACCTCCCCAAAGAACGTCCATCGACCCTTCGCACAATCTCATCTGCTAAAAAACCAATCGTCCTCGGGTGATACCCGTGCGTCCCTGTTTCCCAAAGCGGTTCCTGTTTCTCCAGGGATGCGATGACGGCGTCTCGATCCCAAATTGAAACCTTCTCCCGCAATCCGGCATAGCCACCCTGGTGCGAAAACATTTCTTCAAAGGTCAGATGCCCCGCACCCAACTCCGGCCAAACCCGCCCGACCAGGCTCTCTCCGTCCATCCCCACCCGGTGGAGGGCCATCAAAACACAAACCGCCATCGGCCCCTTCGTCGCCGACCAAACCGGAGCGATCGTTTCCGGCGTCCACTGCTTCGTCCGATGCCGATCCGCAAATCCCTCATGCCGCGACACCACTTCCCGGCCATCTTTCATGGCGACAAAAGACCATCCAATTTCATCTTTCATAAATCCAATTCACCCTGTGTGTTCACTTCGTCGACTTCGACCACTTCGCCTAAATGGGTGGAAAGCAAACGACACTTCACCAAGGAAGGATCCACCCCGAAAACCGCCGCCAAGGCTCCCTGGTAACTCATCATTTGCGCCGCGTAACGCTCCACCAGCTCCGCGCCCGATTTGACTCCGTCCGTCTTAAAGTCGATGACCTCAAGCTTGGTCGTTTCGTCTCCCTCCCGGTAAACATGCAGTCGATCCACCACTCCGCTCATCCACTTCCCCTGATGAATGAGTTCAAATCCCTGCTCGCGGTAAAGCTCCGCTCCACAATCCTCAAAGACCTTGTGAATCCCCGGCAGCTTCAGTGAGTCTTCCACGATCTTCCCCGCTGCCGAGTAGGGCAACGACGGTATTTCACCCGGCTCCAGCCACTCGATTTTCTCAAACAAGGTATGAACCTCGACGCCAATTCGACGTCCGCTCCCTCCGCCTGTCCCAAATTGTTTTTTCCCGGTCGACGGATTGGTTCGAGACCTCTGCGCCTTTCCCTCCGGGAGTTTGGGCAGAACGGCAGGCTCGGGAACCTCCAGCGATTCGACGCCATCCGTCCACCTGGGATCCGACTCTGGAAAATCAATTCCAGTCGACTGACGAACCAAGTTCGCCGGAGTGGCGTGGCTCTCCCCGGCGGGCTTGTCCCTTCGCGCCGCCGGTTCCTCGGGCAGGAAGGCATAAAGCCCGCGTTTGGCCCGCGTCAGCGCCACGTAGAGCAAGCAAAGCGTTTCGTATTTCTGAGATTCAGACCACCTTTCAAAAGCGGCCTTCGTCTCCGGATGCTCCAGATAAGCCCACTTCCCGGGCACTTGCAGGAGCCAATCCTTGCCACGCGCCACCTTGAAGTCCTTGGCATTGGGAACCTGGTTTCGGTCCGGCAACTCAGGAAGCATTACGACATCAAACCCAAGCCCTTTCGACTTATGAATCGTCATCACCTCGATCGCCGCCACCCCGGGAGACTGATTCACCTGAAGGTCCCGAATCCAAGCCGCCGCCGCCCTCGGACAAGCTTCTCCCGTTCCGTCAAACTCCGACAATGTCGAAATCATATCCTCCGCTCTCCGCCGACCATACAAGCCAAGCCGCCCCCATTCCGGAGCAATGAGAGCACTCACAAAACGCGCATAACCGCTCCGCTGGACCGCCTGCAAAATACGATCCCATCGCGTGCCCCAGTGCTCGCCAAACCTCTCCAACTCCGCCATCACCGGAGACATCGCGAGCACCTCGCGACTATATGCGTTCGCCGGGTTTGCCAACCATTGAATCAAGTGCTTGATCACCACACCGACCGCGTGATCCGAACCCGGATTTCTTTGCCCGGCCTCGATGACGTCGAAACCCTCGGCGCGAAGCAAATCGGCATACTTCTTCACCTGGTCCCCGGTCCTCACCAACACCCCGCAAGTGAGCTTTTTTTCTCCGATTCCAATTCGTCTTAACTCGTCAACGAGAAGCTCGCCATCCGCATCCCTGGCGACCTCGATCACCTTCGCTTCCCCGCTCACTTTAGAATCAGCCGATTCGTGATCCTTCCACTGCCACTGCTCCCGCACCGGTTTTCCAAAAAGATTCTCGATCAAGGGCAGATTCCCGCACACCGAATTCACCAAAGCGAGCACCGCTGGGCACGAGCGATAGGAAACATCCATCGGCTCGACCTCCAAACCATTGCCATAGCGCCCGAGCACATCGTCAAAAAGACTGACGTCCCCACCACGCCACGCGTAGATTCCCTGCTTGCGGTCTCCCACCACAAAAAAACTCCCCTCCGGATCGGCGACCGCTTCATCAATCAAAGGCTCAAGCCCGCGCCATTCCGAGCGACTGGTATCTTGAAATTCGTCCAGCAACCAATGATCATAACGACCATCAAGACGATAATCGATCAGCTCCCGCCGCAACCTCCCCTCCTCGCTCTGACTCCACTCCCCAAGCAGGATCTTGACATCATCAAAGCTTAAGAGCCCGCGTTTCCGCAGCTGCTCCGCATGTTCGTGATCGATCTGCTCCATCAACTCACCAACCGCTTGTGTCTTGGCTACCGCACTCGCCAACTCACAGTCGATCGCCAATCGAAAAAGCGTCTGCCAATTCGCCCAACACTCGGGACTTATCGTCAGCATTTTGCGCCCTTCCTTAACCTCAACCGGTCCGCGTTCGCCCAGCACTTGCATTAGCCTGCTTCCCAAGGCGTTCAACTTGAGCGACCTCCCCACGACGTGATTGGAGAAATTGTCCAGCATCACGTTCCAGGCCTTCACCTGGTCATCGTCTTTCAAGGCCGCAATCAAACCATCCTTTTGCGCCGCCCAATCATCCACCTTCGGCAGACCGGAAAACACCCTTGCATTCCCAAAGGCCTCTTTCCGGCTTCCCGCTTTCCAGATCGCGTGCCACGTTCCCACGAATTCCTCGAGCGATCGTTGCACTCCTTGCTGACCTTTCCCCAAAGTCGCCTTGCGGAAGGCATGATAGAATTCCTGCCTGTCACCAAAGCCATCCCGTAGCACCCCTTGAAGAATCTCAGCCTGAGCCGTCTTCAATCTCTCGCCTTCCAACAAATCAAACGTTCCGCCAGTCAATCCGAGCTCGTACTGGAAACCCCGTACAATTCGTGAAAAGAATCCGTCCAAGGTGGTGAACTGAAGTTTCGGAAGCGAACGAATTACCTTTTCGAGAACATCCGGAAAATCAAATTCGGCTTTGATGTCATCACAGATCTCCTTCGCTTTTGCGGAATCCAAACTTCCCTCAGCCAATTTGGTTAGCACCGAGTCTGCAAACTCACCCGCCGCCTTCCTTGTGAAAGTAAGCGCCACCATTCGCTCGGGGTCAACATCCTCACGCCCGATCTTTCCAATCACGCGGTTCCCAAGTTGATAGGTCTTTCCAGAACCGGCCGAGGCCAAAATCAAAAGGTTCTTTGCCAGAATGTCTTTCATACCGCCCCTCCCTTCCAGTCAAAGGCGTCTTTGAGCTGACGTCCATAAGTCAGATCCTCAAAGTCCTCGTATTGCACCTTCCCGGCCGGAGGCCAAAAAACCTCGCCTTGCACCTGCGTCACAATCCACTCGGCACACCTTGTTGCCGAGGCCTTGTCCTCATCGGTAAAATCATGCCACGGTGTAATCTTCACATTGGCCTCGTCGTGGCCGAGCGCGAAATACCCGATCTCATCCACTTCACCGAGAGCGGCGGCATAAAAAGGAACCTGCAAATTTGTCCAGACCGCTCCACTTGGTGCCATGACTTCCTCAGCCCGCAGATGCTTCGGCGGATCACCCCGAAATGTCTTTTGGTGCTCCTTGATGACATCTTTCGCCTCCTTGCTCGACTTGTAATCCAGCACCCGCATTCGTCCGTCATCATGTCTCTCGATCCGATCGATTTGCCCCGTTACCACCATGCCGGCAATTTCGAGGGTGAAGTCTTGCTCGACCTTCTCGATCCGCCATCCCTCGGCGCGAACCTCAGCCTGTCTTTTGGCAAACCACCCCAAACGCAACCTCATCGACTCCACTTGCAAAGAGACCGCCAACGGCTGCACTTCACCAAAGTGTTCTTCCACCAAGTCATCGAGGGCTCTGTGTAGCCACCGCCTGATCTCTTCCGGATCCACGGCATCCCGGGCCACCGTATCACGTCCCCATTGCTCCAGAACATCGTGAAGGACATTTCCAAAGTCGCGATGATTCCACTCCGCGCGTTCCGGTTCCGGCTCGTTCATTCCCAAAACCCGCTGCAAGTAATAGCGAAATGGACAGGCCAGATACTTCGAGAACGCCGTCACCGACATTCTCTTCTTTGGCTCCACGATTCGGGGGCTCCACTTCCAATGATCTTCAACCTCCCAAGCCGCTCCCGAATCCGCAGGTTCAACATCCGCAAAAAGTTCCTTCACTTGCCTCGCCAGCTTCTTGCCCTTCGCCGTCAAAAGCAAACGCGAAGGCATCAAGACATCGCCACCAGCCGAGGACTTCCCCACGATCAAATCGACACGCCCGGACTCCCGCCTCATTTCCAAAAGCGAATACAGCAGGTAAGCATCACGCGCCGCCCGACTTGCCTCACAAGGAAGCCCCAGCACTTCCCGTGCACTTTCCGGAAGCCACGGATCTGTACTCGGTCGACTCGGCACCCGGCCTTCATTCATCCCGCAAATCACAAGATGCTCCGCCGGGTCGTGAAGCAGTTCCAACCATCCCTGCACATCCTGCACCCGACCATCGGGAGCCTCTTCCGGCACCGAACCGAGATCGTGCAAAAGCAGTTCAATCCAGAACCCCGGCGAACGATTCACCTCCTTCGCGGCTTCGCTCGTCTCCTCAAGCCATTCCTCCAAACCCGCTTCCCCCTCGTGATCAATCTTATTCAGCATCGACCGCATCCCGGCATGGAATCCCTGCTTCAAAAACCGCTTTCGTAACTGATCAAATCCCGCCATCACCTCCACCGCGACATCCGCGGACTTAAGCTGATACTCCAGTCGGTTTTGCTCACTCTCACTCGTGGCATTCTCAAACCCTGTCGCAATCAAATGACGGGCCCGACGCACATCTTCCAGATCCCGAACAAGATGTGACTCTAACAAACTGGAGAGCGCCTCGACCTGCTGTGAGCGAATCCCCCCCACCAAAAGCCTCCCCTGATCAAAAGCCAGCATATCGATGACTTCCTTGACTCCCGAATTTTGCAAATAGCGCCGCCAACAGCTGAGCCAACCACCCAGCGGGGAGGGCAAGAAGGCACCCGGGTCATGAATCACCCAGCCGGCTCTCCCAAACGATCTTACCAACTCGACGGCCACCTCCTCATCGGCCGTGCCCAGGCCCACCTCCTCGCTCGCGGAGCCGCCATCAACCACCTTGGCAACGGTCAGGTCCGCCTGCTGACTCGGATCTCCGGTTAAAGTCACGGAACCATTTGCAGGCCATGGGATTTCCCGATCATTCCAGTCCAAGCCGGGCCGTCCCCATTCATCGACTCTCGAATCCGGAACCAGAGCCGTGACCGGAATTCCTTCACCCTCCAGAAACTTCGCCACGACCGGAGGAAGATCCATCACGCCCGCAATCACGATCTCCCGGACTCCACTTGGCATCTCCAACCCACCCCTGGCGAGCCGGGATGATTTGCTTTCATACCCCCACGCCTTCAAATTGTTCTCCACAACCGTTTCCAGTCTTGCCAACTGTTCCCACCGTTCGCCTTCAAGAGCCACAATCCGCCTGGCGGCCTCTCCCACCATGAGTCCGTTTTCCTGAAGACTCTTCCGCAATTCCGTGAACGCTCTTGCCAGCCCCATGGCCCAACCGGCCCCCTCGCCAGCCGGTGATTCGGGAAAGATGGCGGAGTAACTTTCCCAGTCATCAACTCCCTCGAGCGCTTCCGCCCAAGCGAGAACCTCAACCGCATCCGACGCGGCATCCCCGATTTGCATCAGAGTTCCGGTAGTCACCACCTTTGGCGCGAGGAGTGCCCCGCGTTCCGCCAAACCCTGCCTGAAGCGACGTCCGCTCTGAGCCGTCGGAACCAAAACAAGGACTCCGGGCAACTCTCCCTTTTTCCCTAAAAGCCAATCGATAACGGCCGCCCCATATGGCTGGGAAGAAGGGAAGGCGATAATCTGAGCAGGCATGGCGGGAGCATCCCCAATCGCGTCTCCCGATCCAACCTCAAACCTGCCAATTCACCGGAAATCTCCTCGCCTTTCCGGCCACAGTTCTCCAACTTGCGTCCAGAAGTCATGTCAAACGTCCAATGGTTCTATTCCGATGTCCAACAGCAACAGCAAGGGCCTCTTACCTTTGATCAAATCCAGCAAATGGCGGCCACCGGCCAAATCCAGCCCAACACCCTGATTTGGAACGAGAACCTGCCCAGTTGGACCGCCGCCAGCTCCGTCCCCGGTGTCTTCAACTCCGCCGGCCAAACAGCCCCAAGTCCATACCCGGCGCCCGCAGTCGGTCAGGTTGCTCCCACTGGCGGCCACTATCCAACTCCCCAGGTTAAGAAAACCTCCTTCGCTCTCTGGATTGGGACTTACCTTGCTTCCTTGATTCTCATCGGCATCGCAATGGCCGCGATCATCGCTGCAGCTCCCGCCGCTCCCGACTATTCGGAAGAAAACAGGAAAATGAGCCAAGCCGAAACCGAACAGGAAATTCGCGAGGCCCAGGAAGCCATCAATCGTAAGACCGAAGAATACACGAAGGAGTTTTCGGGAGAATCTGTCGCGGGTATGGGAGCCGGTGCGCTTGGTCTTTTTCTAGGCTGGGCTCTTTCCGTTTTTGCAGCCGTCTATGCTTATATCATCCTCTATCGTGCCTGGTTGATCCTACAACCGGGAGGAGCGCGCACCACCCCGGGAAAAGCGGTTGGATTTTGCTTTATCCCGTTTTTCAACATCTACTGGATTTTTAACGTTTATGTGGGGTGGGCCACCGATTGGACCCGTATCAGAAGTTCCTACTCAAATCTTCAAAATGCTCCACAGGCTTCCAGCGGATTGTTCATCGCATCCGTGGTCTGTCTGATCACGGTGATCCTCATGCCGATCGGAATCATCCTCTTTATGATCTGTAAGAAGCAGATGTGCGATACCATCAACTACTGCTCCGCAAATCCAAACGGAGGAATGACCGGCTCCTTTTAATCTCCCAGCATCACACGATCCAAAACCATGCCTACCCAAATCGGACTCATCTCCCTTGGCTGCGCCAAGAACCTCATCGATTCAGAGATCATGCTCGGTCACCTCCAAGACGAAGGCATGACTCTGGTGCCCGACCCCGAACTGGCCGATGCCCTGATCATCAACACCTGCTCCTTTATTGATGTCGCGAAAGATGAATCCGTCGGAACAATCATTGAAGCCGTCAATGCACGACAGGAGGATCCGGCCCGCGAGAAGCAGAAAATCATCGTCGCAGGCTGCCTTTCCCAACGCTTTCAAAAAGACCTTCCCGGCCTCCTTCCCGAAGTCGATGCCTTCATCGGTCTCGACCAAGTCACTGACGTCGCCTCAATCGTTCGCAAAACCCTGCAGCGGGATCTTGGGGAGGATGGCTCCCTCGACACGGTCACCGCAAAGTCACGCTACATTCCCGACTACACCACGCCACGCTTCAGGCTTACCCCTCAGCACATGGCATACATCAAAATCGCCGAAGGCTGTAACCACACCTGCGCCTTCTGCATCATTCCGAAAATCCGGGGTCAACATCGTTCACGAACCCAGGAATCCATCGTGCGCGAAGCCAAAGGTCTCATCGCCCAAGGTGTGAAGGAAATCAATCTGATCTCCCAGGACACCACCTATTTCGGCATGGATAAATGGCAGGGGCTCGGCAATCGCCCCAACCCAACCTCCGGCGTAGATTCAACCCGGGGAGAGTCCCTCGCATCCCTGCTGCGCGCTCTCAACGACCTCGACGGTGATTTCTGGATCCGCCTTCTCTACACCCACCCCGCCCACTGGTCCGACGAACTGATTCAGACCATCGCCGAATGCCCCAAGGTCGCTCGATACGTCGATATCCCGTTGCAACACATCTCCGATCACATGCTTGATAAGATGAACCGCAAGACCGATGGAAAATACATTCGTGACCTCCTGCAGAGGATGCGGGACGGCATTCCCGATCTTTCCATCCGCACCACCTTCATCACCGGGTTTCCTGAAGAAACCGAGGAGGACCACAAAGAACTTCTCGAGTTCATCAAAACCTTCAAATTTGAGCGTTGCGGGATTTTCCAATATTCCAAGGAGGAAGGAACCCGTGCTTACAAAATGGCAGGCCACGTTCATCACGCGACCAAGAAGAAGCGCCACCGCGAACTCACCTCCGCCATCGACGAGGTGGCACAACAAGTCAACGAGGCCCAGCTTGGCAAAAAGAAGCGCGTGCTTGTTGAGGAAGAAGGGATCGCCCGCTCAATGTGGGACGCCCCCGACATCGACGGCCGAATCTTCGTCCCCATCGATTCCGAAGTCGGAGAATTTCTCGACGTCGAAATCAAAGACCACCGTGGCTACGACCTGGTCGCAAAGTGACCCAAGCGTTCCGCTTTTGAGCGGGGCCCAAGCCTTGCCAACCAGCCCGTTCGGTCCGGTCTCCTTAAGCATCCTTGTAGGATTTCACCACAAGCTCGCTGAGAAATTTATCCGGATCGTTCACCGCCGGCCCGGTCAGAATAAACTCTGCCTGACCGGTGTTCTTCTGGATAAGCTTCAGACCAAATTGATAATCCTTAAAGTGCTGGCGGGCGACCTGAAAGACACTCCGCGCCTGCTCGCCAGCCATTTTAACAAGTCTTGCGACCGCATCATCGCTAAGTTTTATGACGACACCATGCTTGTCCTTGAACTCGCGGATGAAGGCTTCGACCTCCTGTCGTGCCTTTTCCACGACCAGCTCCTGCCCAAGCTCCCGATAACCTTCCAAATGCTTCTCGCGGTTTTCGATCAAGTCATCATCCAGAACCAACTCTGTCACCGAAGTCCCTGGCAATTCATATTTAAAATCACGAAGAATCTTCTCTCCGACAGTCATCAATCCCCGGGCACCGGTTTTCTCGCCCTCGGCCATTTCAGCGATCTTCTTGATGCCTGAATCCTTCACTTTGAGATCGATGCCGTAAGCTTCGAACTCCCGTTCATATTGTCGCAATAAACTCCCTTCCGAGTATTTCAGGATCGCTTCTAAATCGGCAGCCTCAAGATGTTCGCAGACCACCCTCACCGGAATCCGGCCGATGAACTCGGCTTCAAATCCAAAGTCGATGTAATCCTGGGTCGTGACTTTCTTGAAAAGCTCGCCATCCATTGCCGGCTCGGCCTGCTCGGTTGAAAACCCGATCTGGGAAGCCTGGCTTCGCTTCCGGACAATTTTTTCAAGCCCGGAAAAAGCACCACTTACGATGAATAGAATGTGCTTCGTGTTCACCGTATCTTTCCCTTTTTTGCCATTCTGCATGTCCATCATTGCCATCATCTGGCCACGCATATCCTGGGGATTTCGCAAAGGCACCTCGGTCTCTTCCATCAGCTTTAACAAGGTCGTCTGAACCCCGCGACCACTGACATCACGCCCAATCATCCCGGCACCCCCGCTTGAAGCGAGTTTGTCGATTTCATCGATATAGATGATACCATACTCCGCCAGGGATACGTCGCCGTTTGCCTTGGACACCAATTCACGAACGAGATCATCAACATCACCTCCAACATAACCGGTCTCGGAAAACTTGGTCGCGTCCGCCTTCACAAAGGGAACACCAATCAAGTCGGCAATGTGCTTTACGAGGTAGGTCTTACCCACTCCGGTCGGCCCCACCACCATGACATTCTGCTTCTGCAGCTCAATTTTTTCCCCGTCTTCGTCTTGCGACCTCAGGGTTTTGACGTGGTTGTAGTGATCACAAACCGCAATCGCGAGAGCCTTCTTGGCCTCATCCTGGCGGATCACGAAACGATCAAGGTGCGCCTTGATGTCGCGCGGAAGAAGATCAAATTTAAAAATCTCGTCGACTTCCGGCTCCACAAAATCTTCCCCGTCATCCTTGGTTTCCTCGGTAAAGGACGGAGTCTCAGCACCGGGGAAGGTAAACGCACCCTTCCCTAATTTGCCAAACATCCCCTCGAGGGCCTTTTTGATTTCCTCTGGATCGGGATAGTTCGGCCCCTTGGGCCCACCTTTGTCGTCGTCGCTCATGATGGGCAATATCGGCGGCCCTGCCACCGGAGCAAGAGGGAATTTTCCTAACGAAAATCAACCTCGCCGACAAAGACAATCTCCTTTTGACCCTTCAGTTGAAGCGTGATTTTCCGGCTCTTCTGATTGGGTCGACCCCAGTTGGTGAAAATCTCCGCTTGCACGGTCGTGCCGCCTGCAATGATTTGCTGCGAGGTGCCGAAATAATTAACCTCAATTTTATAGGCCCCGTGAAGCGCACGCCTGATGAGAAATTCCTCAGGTCCGTATCCATTCGTAAAATCCTCAGACATCCGGCCACCGGAACGGGTTCGGTTATGAGCATAGCTGCACCGTTCTCCCAGCACATCGGTCACCCAAAGATCCATATCGGAATCATTCGAGTCCCACGTCAGAACAATGCGGGCATCGCAATCCAAATTCCCTGCAAATCGTTGATCGAATCCCGATGGCCTGACCCGGTGGCGGGTCATAATTGCGTTGAGTTCGACGAGCGAAACAAGGTGCACGCCCTCAAAACGATCATCCACAGGCTTCTTTATCAGCTCCCACAGCAAGGTGACCGCCTCCTGGTTCCGCCCCAATGATGCGAGGGTCAACGCGAGATCACGTTGGCTTTGAGGCTCTTCCGGCCGAAGCTCGCGAACCTCCTCAAAAATTGCCAGCGCATGCTTATGTTGACCGAGTTGATTCAAGCGATGGGCCAGAGTTCTCATCAATGGCACGCTCTCAAGATCCAATTCAGCGACATTGGTTAAGACCCGCAGCGCCAAATCCTTCTCGTCCTGCCCAATGAAAAAACCGCTGACATCGAGGTAGAATGCAGAACTCTTGAGGTTCTTTTTCCTCCACTCGAAGTAGACCTTCTCGCGCTTGGATTTTGGAGCACTCTTGAGAGCTTTTAAATAAGGCGTCCTGGGATCCCATCCGGCCAGTTTGATCTTTGCTTCGTGGCCTTCGTCATCACTTCCCCCCATCATTGGCAATACCATGGGAGCTGGCGGCGGAACGGAGTCAGCCACGCGATTGCCTCGACTCAGCAAGGCATCGATCGAATTTCGACTGATCGCCGACGCCCCGGAGCGAAGCCCCGCCGTGATAATACTGGAAACATCTCCCTTTCCAGCAGGAACCCCCGGAATTCTTATCCTTCCCTGCGTCTCCTGAAAGTCCCCAACTTTCGATTGATCAAGCTCGCTGATCGCTCTTTCGAATCGTTTTGCATAGCTCAGAATCACTTCGCGTCGCTTACCTTCCTCAACCTGCCCGAGCTTGGCCAAATCGTCCTGAACTCTCGCCAGCTCTGCATCAAGTTTTCTGAGCTTCTCCTTCTCTCCCTTGGGCTGATTTCGGAAAACCTTCGAGAGACGCCAGGACAAAAGTTCCTTCAAAGATTTTCGAGTTTCAAAAAGCCGGTGATGGAGAAGAACGTCGATGGGATCAAAATCCTCTGAATGCCACTTTCTCATCTCCATCCATTGGCTGGCCAGTGTATCGAGATGAGTCCTAGGGTCATCTTGAAAGCGAGCCCTTTCCTCCTCCTCCTTCAACAACTCTTCATACTCCTTACGGAGCTTTGCGGTCGGTGGGACAATCCGGTGCTCGACGTAATCCCAGACCCGATCCAAGACCAGCAAGGACGTGTAGGGTGTCACCAACCCAAACTCTTTCCCGAGTGATGTGATCGCTTTCTTATTCTTGTGCCGGTCACCAAGGAGAGATTCCAGACGATGAGCCGCCCACAGTTTCGCAACCATCGAAGACCGGTACTCTGAGTTTTGAGGATCAATCGTAATCGTCCTGGTCAGCAACACCTCATTTCCCATACCATACTTAAGGGTCAAGTTCAGCTGCTGATCACCCGGCAACCGCCCCGTAAGATTCACGACGCCACCAAGGGAGACCGGCACACGGTGTTGGGGATAAATTTCCTCTCCACCTTCAATGGAAAGCAACGAGAATACCTCACCCGTCATTCTCGCTACAGCCTCCTCGACCGGAATGGATTGTAAATTCTGATAGCTTCCTCCCGTCTTCAGGGCCAGATTCTTAAGAGCATCATGTTCGGCTGATTCCGCAGCGTGAAAGACATGGACCGGAGCGTCTCCCGGCTCCGCCTTCCCAAGTCCCATCGTCCCAATCCCATCACTGACCAAAAAGATAAGATCCTGCTCCGTCTCCGAAAAGTCCAGCTGTCCGGAATCAGTCCCGCCGTCGTAAGAGATCTCCTTCAGAGCCTTCATGATCGCCGGGGCACCCCGAAACCTCCCGATATTCTCGAGGCGATGTCTCATCAAAACCAAATCAACAACCGCTCCCTGGTGAAACTCCAAGAGCTGTCCGAGGACCTCAAATTCCTTTTCGTGATCGCGCGATGCTCCCGAACCGGAAGCATCCCAGATCAAAAGAATCGATGACGCCGTGGGACCAGCCTGACTCGGATTCTCGGGAACTTCCACCTGATCGACGACATGAAAATATTCCGAGCCCTTCGTTCCTTTACCAATCGTGACCAAAGGTTCATTGCCAACGGGAATGGCTAATTCAATGGCACCGGTTGCCAGGTAATTCTTTTCAATCGCCTCCCACTTCCATCCCTCTCTCGCGAGGTGCTTGAATTCCAACCCCGAAGAATCATCCTCCAAAACTGCGAAGGGGCCAATCGCCTGGGGAACTTGCATTGAGATCGAAAAATGCGAGAGCTTGTCTCTGAACTTCAGAGGCAGGCGATACCTCAAACCACCGTCTGATTTTGGCAAGACCTCCTGATACCCCAACCTCACCCTCTTCGTCCCTTGTGCAGGAATGGGATAAACCCGGGTCCGGAAATTTCGCCCTTTGGTCCACTCGATCAATCCAGGATCAATTCCCTGTCGGACAATATCCTCGAAAATGACGCGCGCCCGCTGCTTCTCAACGACAACACCTTCACGCATCTCACCCTCAATCCCGAGGGCGTAACTCGAAATCGTTTGTCCTTCTTGTAGAGGAAAAATCAACTCACCCTCCAAAACCCGGTCGGTATCATTGCGGAAACGCAAGGTCATCGTTGTCTCGGCGACATTACCAATCACCTCAACCCGAACCTCAACCCGATCCACGGTGAGAGGTTTGGAAGCCTTTCCATCCTCCTTAACCAACAACGCCGGAGATTGCTGGGCGGATAAAACACCAACAAGGCAAAAAAAGAGGGGCAAAAATAACTTCACCCCTTAAATGTGCTGCTTTTGCAGCACTTAGTCAAGTTCAAGGAACTACTCCTTCATCGAGACCAAGTAAGCGATGAGGTGGTTAAACTCGTCGACCGTCAGTGTCAATGCGAGCCCGGCAGGCATCATCGACTGCGGCTGATGATCACGCTTTGTGATCTCATCCTCTTTGATTTGGGTCACGATGCCGGCGATGTTACGCAAATCGATCACACCATCTTCCTCTCGGGTGACAAAGCCCATGTGAACCGACTTATCCTTCATCGTAATAAGTTCGGTCTGGAATCCCTGTGCAACCACGGCATTGGGATCCAAGATGGATTGGATCAGATAATCCTTGGTGAACTTGCTCCCGGCAGAACCCAGGTATGGCCCCTTCTGGACTGCTTTTTGATCAACCGCGTGACACGCAATACATCCCTGGCGGGTGTAGATTTTTTCTCCAATGGCAGCATCTCCGTTTGAAGCCATGGCCAACTTGGTGATGGCGGCCGGCTTTAGATCGGCCAGCTTTTTACCAGCGCTCGCTTTGGCGGTCGCGATGAGCTTTTTTGCCCGCTCCGCCGCTTCAATGAGAGTGTCGTTGTCACTGTCGATGGCGTTCTCGATCTGCTTGTCAAAACCAGGCAGGAGAAGATCCGCGAGGGCCAGGAACAAGCCTTCCTCACGCGGGTTCTTCTCAATCATTTTGAGAATGGGCGTTTTTTGATTCTCCTTAATGAGGGGGCTTTGCGTGAATGTCAGCAGCGTTCTCCAGGCCACCCGGCTTTCCGACTTGCTACCCTTCGCTGCAAGCTGGCGAAGGGCTTTGGTGGAAAGGATGAGCGCAGGCTGGTTCACAAAATCATTCAACTCGCGCTCCACATCTGCGGGCTTCACTCCCTGATCGACCCAGGCTCCAAGAATCTCAACTTGATTCGTCACAGTGACTCCTTCCAAGCGCCCCAGAGCCCGGTAGGCGGCTACCCTTTCGCCCCAGGGACGCTTCTTGTCTTTGGCGGCACCGGTCAGAATTTTAATTTGTGATTGATCGGGAGTCGGAGTCGCCAACGCGATTGTAAAGGGATCCTGGTCACCCAGTTTCAATTCGGAAACAGGCACGCGATTCACCCCAAGAATCCCGAGCATTTTAGACTGTTCGGTCTTGGCGAGTTGCCCGAAGACACCTTCCAGAGCGGCCTTGATATTGGCGGTTTCCTCCCAGATCTCAGGAGCGAAATAAGGTCCCCGATCATCGGGGCGGGTTCCCCACCAAGCCTTGAGATCCCACTTTGCTTCGCGATGAAAGAGACGTGCCAAAATTTCGATCAAGCCCAGTCGCTCGCTCCCCTTGGACTGCTGCAACTTGGCCGAAACA
Source organism: Verrucomicrobiia bacterium (assembly GCA_030432565.1). GTDB lineage: Bacteria > Verrucomicrobiota > Verrucomicrobiia > Verrucomicrobiales > Akkermansiaceae > SW10. The sequence continues at coordinate 128,796 of JAUIGV010000004.1, forward strand.
CCGGAGATGACTTCAGGTTGGTGAAGTCGCATAAGGGCGAGCCGGGCCGTCCAATCGTTGGTGTGTGCGAGGAGACTTTCAACATCTCCAATGGCCACGAGCGCGCCAATGGCGGTGTTTTGAATCCGGGGGTCGTTGGCCTCGGCGACAGCTTTAAGAATCTGCGCGGTGGCATTCTTTCCAGGATTGTCAGTCCGCATCATCGCGACCACAGCCTGCAGACGCGTCCGCTCGTCATCAGACTTCAGAGCTCCCTGAAGAAAGCTCAGGCTGTTGCCCGAAAGCTCTCCACCCAAGTCACCGGCAGCCCGGACAAGATATTGCTGCACCTTCTTCAGCTCGTTCCAGTCTCCCGCAAAGGTCTGAAGGAAACGATCCGCGGTGATTCCCTTCATTTGGGACAGGGTGAAAATGGCAGCGATACGCGATTCGATGGCCAGGTTCGAATCCTTGATCAAATCGACGAGAGGCATGGCCGCACCGGTATCCCCTTTGGCAAGAAGCTCGCGCTGGACCTCCAGTCTCCGCACAGCCGAAGCGCTCTTAAGTTGGCCGACCAGTTCTGCAGTCGACATCTTGGCGAGGTTTGGGAAAGGCTCGGACTTGAGCCCTTTTCTGGTCATTTTCTGAACCATCCCAACTTTCTTTCCTTTTCCGGCAAACTTGAATCGACCGTCACGCCAGTCGCAAACGTAGAGATTGCCGGATCCATCAACATCGATGTCAATCGCGCGCGTCAGATTCATGTAAACGCTTTCCTTGAGAGAGTAGCTTGCTCCCTTTTCAGAAATCTCGTCGTTGTAAATCTTTCCAGTCGTCCAATCGCAGGTCAGCAGAAGCTCATCATGGCCGGGCTCGGCCAGATAGAGCGCGCCCGTTCCACTTCCGCCGCCGAGATCAAGCATCGGCTTCACGGCCTCATCGGTGAAATTCTTATAAAGACGAGGGTATCCATGCTCGGAACCATTGGTGAGATGATGCACGCGGATATTCCACCCTTTGCCATCGTTGGTATTGTCGCGGGTGAAGAGATCGAGCTTTGGACTGATCGCGATGTCGCAGATATTGCGGGTGTGGTAGGAGTAAACTTCAAGGTCGCTGCCATCGGGTCTCACCCGGGCCACTCCACCACCACGCAAGGTCACCACTTTGCCATCGGTGCCCTTGGTTGCTTCCATCCCAAAATCGCCCACCGCAATGTAAAGCCACCCGTCGATTCCCATGCGACATCCGTTGGTGGTGTGATCGGATCCCCGGGGATGCCTCAAACCGAAGCCAATATTCTCCAGCAAAACCTTGTGCTCGTCCGCCACTCCGTCGCCGGTGGTGTCTCGGAATGAGCTCAAAAACGGAGGGTGGATCAAATAAAGGGTGTCCTTCACAAAATGTCCGCCACGGGGGCTGTCGACATTGGGGACAAAATCAACGAACTTGTCAGCCTTGCCGTCACCATTGGTATCGCGGCAGGATACGATCTTCCCCATGTTCTTCTCTTTCCCCAGAGATCCGTTTTTATCGACCGAAACGTAAACTGTTCCATCAGCCGCCGCCGTCAATGCGGTTGGATAATCGACATCGAAGGGCTCGGCCCAATTTGAAAGTTCGTAGCCATCGGGCAAAGCCATGGCCGGAGCAGCGAGCAGGAAGAATGCGAGAGATCTTTTCATGAGAGTGTGTGCGCAACTCTGCGCTGGCGGGATTGTTCCTTCCATTCGCCCGTTGATCAAATCATTCTTTGCCCATGCGCAAAGCCTTCCTCCTCGGCGCCGGACTGGGAACACGACTCCAACCGATGACCGGAACTCTCCCCAAGCCTCTCATCCCGTTCGCCAACCGTCCCCTCATCACTCACGTTCTCGATCACTGTCTTGAGGCCGGAATCACCGACTTTGCCATCAACACCCACCACCTGCACGAGACCTGGCACGAAACCTTTCCGGACGGGAAATACCGCGGGGCCAGCCTTACCTTTTTTCACGAAGCAGAACTCCTCGAAACCGGCGGCGGCATTAAAAACATCGCAAGTTGGATCAAAGGAGATCCTGTCTTGATTTACAATGGAGACATCATCACCGACCTCCCCATCGACCGGCTCATGACCGCACACATGGCTTCCAACAATACCGCAACATTGGCCGTGCAGGATCACGGTCCCGACCTGCGCCTCACGGTCGACGGCCGCCGCGTCACCGACGTCCGCGGCTTGATCCATCAGCAGAAAGGAACCCATCAGTTCACGGGAATTTACGTCATCGACCCCGAAATCCTCGACCTGATCCCACCGAACGAGAAAGTCTCCATCATTCCCGCTTTCGTCGGGCTCATCAAACGGGGCGAACTTGGGGCCTACCACGTGAAGGGCGCTCCTAAATGGCTCGATTTGGGAACACGGGAGTCTTATCTTGAGGCGAGCTTGGCGATGCCCCCCGAAGTATCGCCAAACGCCCGAATTTCTCCGGATGCCCATGTCGAAAACTCATGGATTGCTCAAAACGCTGTTGTCGAGTCCGGTGCTGTGATCAAGAACTGCATTCTTTGGCCCGGAACTCATGTTTTGCAGGATGCGCAATTGACAAATTGCATCGTTCACAGCAATTCCCCAGCGTCGGGCGTGCACGACAACGCCGACCTCTAGAAATCCGCCCCGCCTACGAAAGATGCCTGCCGACACTCTGCTCACCGCCGTCCGCGCCCACCTGAATCTCGCGCCCACCCACCGTGTCCTCATGGAGCCGATCCAAAAAGGTGCTTCCGGACGAACCATCATTCGAATCAGACCCGACAATCACCCCAGCTTCATCGGCATCCACTACACCCTCGAACGCTCCGACAACGCCAACTTCCTGCCGGTTGCAGAATTCCTGAAGGAAGCCGGACTCAACATCCCCGAGGTCCTTTACGACAACACCCGACGTCAGGTCGCCCTCATTGAAGATCTGGGCGATCAGGATCTCCTCAGCCTCAAGGACGCCCCCTTCGAAGAACGCGAAACCTACTACCGCTCCGCCTTCGAACAACTCGACAAGCTGCTCTACACCCGCCCGCCCAAGGACTTCGAACTCCAGCCCGCCTTCGACGAGCCACTCTATCGCTGGGAGCAGGAATACTTTTTCGAGCACTTCGTCGAAACACACCTCGGCAAGGATTCATCTGAACTGGCGGAGGATCCCATCCTCCTGGGCCTGGCCAAACGCCTTGGCGCCACGGCACCTCATATGGTGCATCGCGATTTCCAGTCGCAAAACCTCATGCTCCACAACGACACCGCCTACCTGATCGATTTTCAGGGCTTGCGTATGGGTCGACAGGAATACGATCTCGCCTCCCTGCTTTACGACCCCTACATGAACCACTCGGCTGACGATCGTCGAAAGCTTCTCGATCTTTGGGAAGAGGTTTGCGAGGAAGAGCCCATCGAACCCATCCTCAACGATTGCGCGGCCCAGCGACTCATGCAGGCTCTCGGCGCCTTCGCCAATCTCGGACACAACCAGGACAACGAATGGTATCTCGAGCAAATCCCTGCCGCAGTCGCTTTTCTCAAAGAAGTCATCGATGACACCCCGCTGGAAGACTCCCTCGGGCCTGTCCTCGACTAGCCCCCGCGATCCTGTTAGAAGCCTGCCGTAGCCATGCCACCCCTGCGGCCTTTTCTTTCAGTCATCCTCCCACTCTCGATGGGAGTAGGCCTGCTTCTCGGGCTACCGCATCTCGCTCCACTGGTTCGCTTCGAGCACTTCTCCTTTCTCTTTCCGGAGCGCTTCCAAAACGACCGTTATTTTGCGGACCGTGGCGGTCTCAACGAGCTCAAAATCACCGTCCTCGATTTTTCAGCAGATCCGGATGCCAAACTGAATCTCGAAAGTTACCTCTTGGACGAGGAAGCTCTCGACATCATGGGACCCGAAGGTGGCAAACCCATAGAATGGGCGCAGTTCCTCGCCCAGACCCGTCTCGATGACGACCGCCTCACCGTGATCACTTCATCCCTGTCATGGGACGATGCCACCGAAATCGCCCTCCTCGCCTTGCAGGAACAGGTCGATTCCACTCCATCGCTTGTCATTGGAATTCAAGGCGAATTCATCAACTCGGAAGCACCACTTCCCGATTACCTAAAAGACTCTGTCCTTCCACTCAAAATTCCCGACAGTTTCGATCTCCCCGAGATTGACCACATCCAGCGCCCACCTTCGATTAATTCCAGTTCCTTTGGAATTTCCGAAATCAGAGGGCTGAAATTAGAACCAGCCGGAGAGCTGAAACTCATCCCGATGCTCGTCCGCTGGGGTGACCAGACGCTACCAACCCTGCCTCTTGCCAGTCTTCTCAAATCCCATCGCCTTTCCCCAACCGACCTCATTCTTGACGAAGAAGGCTACCTCCGCCTTGGCCGGGAAGGCTCCATTCTCAAACTGGACCACGAGGGGCGGACCGCACTTCCAATGACCGAGAGTCCGCAACAATCGGCTTCCAAACTTCAAATCTACCCCAAACAAGCCGAAATCTATAAAATCATCTCGCCTCAAGATGCCCCAAAAGCCACCCGCAGCCTGAAATCGCAAATCCAGCAAGCCCTCTCCCAAAAACCCAGGCAAAAAACAACCTATCAACGCTGGCCGCTCCCGTTCGAACTCGGCCTGCTCCTGACTTCCATCCTCCTTCTCCATCTCCGTAAATTTTGGGTCGCCCCCCTCATCCTCGTTGCCGCAATCGGAGGATCCGTCCTCGCGGATCAATGGGTCCTTCTGTCTCCCCTCGCTCTCGTCATCATCGCCTTTCAGTGCTTTCCGCCCAGCCGCCCGGTAAAACAGAAAAGCTGAAGATCTTCCTTTCCCCTTCCCCCGCAAGCGCGAAAACGCTAGTTCTCTGCCATGCGCGATGATGTGAAGCAATTGCTCGCCCTCCAGGACACCGATCAAAAAATCCAGGCCCTGGAAGCGGAACTTGTTCGAATCCCCCAACTGCAGGAAGCCGCCAAGGATCGCCTCGCCAATGACACCCAGTCTCTTGCCACCGCGAAGTCCAATTATCAGGCCAACGAGATCGAGATCAAAAATGTCGAACTTGATATCGGCACCCGTAAAAACACCATTGATCGGCTCAAGAATCAACAATTCGAGACCAAAAAAAACGACGAATACACCAAGCTTGGCGAGGAAGTCGTTCGCTACGAACGCGAGGTCGATGAACTCGAAACACGCGAACTCGAGTTGATGGAAATCGCCGACGACCTTCGCTCAAAAATCGCCGGGGCCGAGGCGAATCTCAGCAAAACCCAAGGGTTCGTGGATGAGGAAATCGCCGAACTTCAGGCTCGTCTCGACGACCGCAAGGCTGAACTGGCCGAAACCAAAACCACCCGTGAAGGATTGGTTGCCCAAGTCGATGACGAAGATCTTCTCGACACCTACCACCGGCTTTACAACAAGCGTGAAAGCCAGGCTGTCGTTCGCGTGACCACCGAGCGCAGTTGTACCTCCTGCCACGTTCAGGTCACACCTGCAACCTACGCTCTCGCCCAATCGGGAGCCGCCATCGCCTACTGCGACAACTGCAGCGCGATTTTGTTTCCGTGAAGGCATTCTTTGTTCTCGTCATCCTGGCAGTGTCAAGCTGCTCTCTGATTTCAGAACAAGTGACGAAACGGCGACATTACTTGGCTGAATACGCCCTTACTGCCGGGAACACCCAAGGGGCCCGAACTACTTTGGCCCTACTTCCTAAAACTGGGAAGACTGCAGCACTCATTAAGTGAAGTCGATGAACTGGAAGCTCATTCATCAAAATACCTCCAGGATGATTATTGGAGAAGCAGTCCGCTTCAAATGCTGATCGAGAAAAATCTCGCCCCGTTTCGAAAGCAATAGCGATCCGCAGGTTTCAATATTTTAAGGACGGACTGTCTCCAGACTGCCCGCCTCACCCTCGGAGCTCCGGTGAACGTCGCTCCTTATCCAAGATCCCAAGGGCAAGCCTCATCATCATCCAGAGGAAGCCCGCAACCAGACCGGTCACCGCAAACCAATCGCCAAACCGGGCATAGAGCGTAAAACCACCTTCCGAAGGAACATAGACCGAAGCCAGCAAATACCCGCGATGGAAATAGCTTCCATTTTCATCCACCAAGTGTCGCATTTCCTTCGTATAAGGATCCACAAGGGAACCCGCCACCGTCACCACACCGGTCACCCCTCGATTGGCACATCGAACCGTCGGACGACGCAACTCGATGCTCCGGAAGAGGGCATTCCGGAAATGCTGCACCGAGCCCTCGCTCTCTTGAAACCACCCGTCGTTCGTAACATTCACTAAAACCTGGGGACCGCTCCTCACAAATTTTCGTGTCAATCGTGGAACAGTATCTTCGAAGCAAACCGAAGGGATGACCCCGACCGATTGTCCGCCAATCTCTACCTTCCGGGGTTCGAAATTCGTACCACGACTCAGCCCCTTCCCGAATTTCACACCTGTCGTCTGAAAATAGAGATCATGCAAAAACGGCAGATCGGGAATGAACTCTCCCAGAATCACCAGATGATTCTTCTGATAACTGTCTCTTTGCCCCATCCCCCCGTCAATGATCAGCGAATTGTAAACATCGACATCAGGATCAGCCACCGTTTCGCCATGAACCTCGTTCATTCCCAGGACAAAAGTGAAATCGCCCAAACTGTGGATATAGTCAAAAACACTCTCAACATTTGGACCACCCGCCAGTGACCCATCTTGTTGCGCATAAAGATAAGCGGGCAAACAGGCCTCCGGCCAGATGACGAGATCAGGCATTTTGATCCCGACGATCTCATCTTCGGAATCCGTCTCTTGCGCGGCCTCCGCAGCCTCGCGAAAAACCTCTTCCATCCCCGCCTCGGTCAATTCTTCAAAGCCAGCCACGATTTCAGACGGCTCCCAAAGAACCTTGTCCGCAAACTGCGGAATATCCTGCTGAACCATTAAAACCCGCCCCTCAATCTTCGGAGCATTGGTCACCGAAGAAAGTCGGATCGTCCCCGAGGTAAATGACAGCATGATCACCAGCAACGCGGTCGCAAAATCCCAGTGAAGCATCTTCACTTCGTTTGCCTGGAACTGTTGGTAGAAACGCCGCGCGGTTTGCACCGCCACCGCACTTAGAAAGACCGGTAGAAACGAAAGCCCGATCACCCCGACATACTCGGCGTTTTGCGCCAAAATAAGATTTTTGGCAAAAGCGACCCCGAGACCATTCCAGCCAAACCCCGTCATGAGCCAACCACGCACCCACTCCAACCCACACCAAAAGCCACCCAGCAACGCTGCGTAACCAAGGCTTCGCAGACTTTGCCTGACTCGATCGCGGATCGTCTTGGCGCTTTCATATTTCGCGAGCCAGGGATTGGCCGGACCTGCCGCGAAGGCCCCAAAAAACCCGAAGTAGAGCGAAAGGTAGGCCGACAAAGCCACCGCCCCCGGCCAGGTCACGGTCCCCAGCCATTTGAGATTGATGACCCAGAATCCCATGCCGGCCAGCCAGGCGAGACCGAAGCCCTTGAGACGACGTCGCTTGCTCGAAACCTTCCAAAGCAACGGGAAAAGCAGCCACATCCAGCCCCAGACGAGCCACGCCTGATCAAATGGCGCAAAGCTCATCGCAAGGGCAACTCCGCTCAGCACTGCGGCCGGAATTTTCAAAAAGCGTGCCATTATCCCATGCGCTCGTGGGCGTCTTTCTCGAGAGCCGCCCAGAGATCATCCAGTGACTTCTGAACCCCGTCCCGATCCTCACCTTTCCCGAAGAGGTAGTATTTGATCTTGGGCTCTGTTCCGGACGGACGAACCGCAAAGCGACGCCCATCCGCCAAATCCACAAAGAGCATGGCAGCCTCCGGGATTTCATCGCCCTCTTGGTCGTAAAATCCACCTTTGGCATAATCTCGCACGGCGATCGCGGCCGAGCCATCGACTTCCGAAGGCGGATTCGAACTGTAGGATTCGACCAAGGCGGCAATTTTCCGCGCACCCTCGCCACCCTCCATCACGAGTGATTTCCCCTGCTCGAGGTGAACACCGTATTCCGCCCAAACCTGGTCACGAAGACCGGCTATGGTTGTCCCCTCGCTCATCGCGTAAGCCGCCAATTCCGCGAACATCACCGCTGAGGCATTTCCGTCCTTATCGCGGACAAAGTCGCTTCCGAGATACCCGTAACTTTCTTCTCCACCGAAGACGAAAAACTTGGAATACTCCAAGCGTAGCTTACGGCTCTCTTCCTCGGTGAGGCTTCGGTAATCGCCCTTTTTATCGGCCGGGATCGCGTCTTCATACTTCTTAAGCTTCTCTCCGATATACTTAAACCCGGTCAAAGTATCGACTACGCTAATGCCGTATTTTTCAGCGACAGATCGCTGCAATTCAGTTGTTACCAGCGTTTTAATCAACACCGCCCGGCTCCGGTTACTCTCCGTGAGCCAGCCCAGCTCAAACATCGTCTTGATGCGATACCATCCAAGCAAGGAGCCGATCTGATTCCCTGTTAATAACTCCATTTCACCTTCGCCGTTCCGCACCGCGACGCCCATACGGTCACAATCGGGATCAGTCGCGATGACGGCGTCCGCGCCCACTTCTTCGGCGAGAGCAATCCCCTTGGCAAGCGCCGGAGCATTCTCGGGATTTGGAGAATCGACGGTGGGGAATCGCCCGTCTCCCCCATCTTGTTCGGGCACGGTGACGACCTCGAAACCGAGCTCTCGAAGCATCGGGACGATAATAATTCCACCTGTTCCATGGAGGTTGGTGTAGACAACTTTCGCTTTACGACCCTCAAGCAAGTCCGGGCGCAGGAGAACGGTCTTCAGCTTATCCATGTATGTCCGGTCCATCTCCGCTCCCAGAATGGTCAATTCGCCCTGCTCCTCCTTGGGAAGGGCCTCGTAATTCTCACTTTTCAGCGCATTCACCTCACTGATGACCCCGGTCGCATGAGGCTCAACCAACTGCCCCCCATCATCAATGTAGGCTTTAAAGCCATTGTCGCGCGAAGGATTGTGGCTCGCAGTGAGACAGACTCCTGAATCCGCGCGCAGGTGACGAATTGCGAAGGAAATCTCGGGCGTGGCCCGCTCCGCCTCGAAAAGATAGGCATCACATCCCAAATCTGTGGCCACCTTGGCGCAGGTCTCGGCAAAATCGCGCGAAAAATGCCGGGTATCATGACCAATCACGAGGGAGGGGCGACCTTCACCGGAGAAACTCTTTTTCACATAGGTCACCAAGCCGATCATCGCACGCTTGAGGTTGAAAAAATTCATTGCCGCTGTTCCAACACAAGGATGCTCGGGCCGGTCCAGCGGCCCACCCGCTCCCTGCTCAGCTTTCGTAACGATCTTGCCAACTGTCCGCCCCCTGAGACCACCGGTCCCGAAAGCCATGGTTTTGAAAAAGCGATCGTCAATTTCCTGCCACTCCCCCGCTTCGAGCAATTCCGTAATGGCCGCGGCACCCACCGGGGAATTGGTGCCCTGAAGGTAAAGATCTATATTGATTCCAGCCTCCGCAGAGACATCGCCACGCTGCACAGCATCATCGAGAAGGGATTTCCATTCGCTCATTTCGCTTGTGATGCTAGAACGGCGGCGCGCAATGTCCAACCCTCGCCTTCATGAAATCATCTCACGCGCCCTCAAAAAGCGCGAAAACCTCCAGGACGGCCGAACCGATCTAATTCGCTTGATTGACGGGCAGGGCGATGACCTCCGGGGCATTGTCCTCGAAAGCTATGGCGATGGCTGGCTCATTTCCACCTCCGGGCCCGGACTGAACCCGGAATTGCGCAACGAGATCGCCAACTATGGCAAACCACTCTACTGGAAACGACTGGATCAGCATCAAAAGGAATCGCCGGTTCACCTGAGTGGCGAAAAGCTCCCCGAATTCTTCACCGGTCTGGAGAACGGACTCAAATGCCGGCTCTCCTTCGAGTCCGGCTATTCCCAGGGGATCTTCATTGATCAACGGGACAACCGTGACGCCTTGAGGAAAATGGTCAAACCCGGCCAGACCGTCCTGAACACCTTTGCTTACACCGGTTTTTTTTCCATCGCTGCCGCGGCTGCCGGCGCGATCACCTCCACGCTTGACCTTTCCCAGGTCTATCTCGACTGGGCCCGCGAGAACTTCCGCCTCAATGGCATGACTCCCGAAGATCACTACTTCTGCAAAGGTGACACATTTCACTGGCTCCGTCGTTTCGCAAAGCAAAGCCGTACCTTTGATTACATCATTCTGGATCCCCCGACCTTCTCACGTGATGACAAGGGCAAGGTCTTCCGAGTCGAAAAAGACTACGGTCGCCTCTTCGACCTCGCCGCCGCCTGCCTTGCTCCCGGTGGCAAAATCCTGGCCTGTACCAATTTCCGAGGCATGAGCACCCGTGAATTCATGAAGCAACTCGAAGGAGCCCGCCTTGAACCAGTGGAGATGCCAGAGGACTTCACCGACACTCCATATCTCAAATCGATCTGGGCCAGCTTTGATTTATCGCCCATCGCTCCGCGGGAAAACCCATAGAAAATGAAAAACAGATTACTCTTTCCCGTCCTATTGGTGGCCGGCCTTCTTGGTTTCGCATCACCATTCTCATTTGCAGAACGCCCACCGAACATTGTCCTCTTCCTTGTAGACGACATGGGCTGGCAGGACACGTCGGTTCCCTTCGCTGAAGCACCGACGGAATTTAACAAGCGTTACCGCACGCCAAACATGGAGAAACTTGCCGCGCGCGGGATGAAGTTCACCCAGGCCTACGCCTGCTCGGTGTGCTCGCCGACGCGCGTCTCATTGATGACCGGACTAAACGCAGCAAGGCACCGGGTTACCAATTGGACCCTAAAAAAGAACGCATCGAACGACCGAATGCACCCGCGGTTGGCCTTCCCGGGTTGGAATGTCAACGGGCTCAGTCCGGTTGCCGGGATTCCGCGCACCGTGCACGCGCAGACGCTGCCATTCTTTTTACAAAAAGCAGGCTACCGAACGATTCATGTCGGAAAGGCTCACTTTGGAGCGATCGACACACCGGGCGCAGACCCAAGAGAGCTTGGCTTCGAGGTGAACATCGGGGGCCACGCGGCCGGCGGACCTGGGAGCTACCTGGGAAAGCAGAATTTTTCCGCCGCCTTCCGCAATGCCTCGAGAGTATGGGATGTTCCGGGCCTCGAAAAGTATCATGGGGAGGATATTTTTCTTACCGAGGCACTCACCCTCGAAGCGAATCTCGCCGTCGATGCTGCCGTGGCAGCCGATCAACCATTTTTCCTCTACATGGCGCACTATGCGGTTCATGTCCCCTTCGCGAATGACAAGCGGTTCATCGACCGCTACCTGAAAGCAGGACTCAGCAAGACTGAAGCAATGTATGCCGCGATCGTTGAAGGCATGGATAAGAGTCTGGGCGACATCCTGGCGAATTTGAATCGTCACGGACTCACTGACAACACGGTCTTCTTGTTCATGAGCGACAACGGAGGGCTCAGTGCTCACGGGCGTGGGGGCACTGCGAACACACACAATAAGCCGCTATCGAGCGGTAAGGGTTCGGCTCACGAAGGCGGCGTCCGGGTTCCCATGATTGTGGATTGGCCTGGCGTGACCAAGAGTCGCAGTGTTTGCCATTCCCCCGTCATCATCGAGGACTTTTTCCCGACGATTCTCGATATCGCCGGGGTAGGACCGGTGGAACAGATTGGCGGGAAAATCGACGGAAAGAGCTTCGCCCCGCTTTTGAAAGGCCATACGCAATTGGATCCTGATCGTTCGTTTTTTTGGCATTATCCCAACAACTGGGGACCGGGCGGACCAGGCATTGGAGCCACGAGCACCATCCGAAAGGGTGGGTGGAAGTTAATTTACTACCATGACCCCGGGCGGAAAGTCCGCTACGAGCTCTTCAATTTAATCGATGATCTTGGCGAGACCAAAAACCTCGCACTGGAGAACCCCGGGATCCGCTCGAAGCTGGCCCGCGAACTCGCCAATTATTTACGCGAGGTCGCTGCAACGATGCCCATTATTAAAGCAAGCGGTCAATCGGTCCCGCTGCCAGAGTAAGGGCAAGGCGAAACAAAAAAAACGCCACTTCGTTTAAAGTGGCGTCTCTCATAACTGTTTAACAGCGGCAAACTAGCTCCCGATCTGGGTGCTCCCCTGAAGAGTCGCGCCCTCCTCCATGCTGAGGGTCTTGGTTTTGATGTCACCCTTGAGAAAAGACTTCTCCTTGAGTTCGCAGCGGTCTGAAGAAATCGTTCCTTCAACCTTACCATAAAGCTTCACCTCACCAGCCTTGATGTCGCCCTTGATGTTGGCGTTCTCGGCAATCGTAACCTTGCCCTTCTCGGAGATGATTTCCCCGTCGATTTTACCGTCAACGATCATGTCGTTTGAAAACTTGATCGATCCGTTGATTTCAATCCCTTGGGTGAGGACGTTTGTTGCGTTTGCCATAATGTTCGGCGCAATACACCAGTTTTGGATGCCTCTGGCAATGCCATTTTTAGGAAAGCTTTTGACAAAAAGGCCCGCAAAGAGGACCTCTCTGACGTGAGTTTTGCCAGCCAATTCGAAACCCTCATGGAGGATCCGACTCCTCTGATGCGGAGGTTTCGTAAATTACTTGACCCCTGCCCCGACCGACAGCTCGAAAGCATGGCGCGTCAAAGTCAGACCCTGACGCGTCGGCACTTTGGCAAAACGATGCGACTTTTTGCCCCGCTCTACCTCTCGAACGAGTGTGTGAATAACTGCCAGTATTGCGGATTTTCCCGGGATAACCCAATTCTTCGCACCACTCTCACCGTCCCCCAGGTCGTCGCCGAGGCCAAACATCTTTACGATTTGGGCTTTCGAAATATCCTCCTCGTCGCGGGCGAGCACCCGAAATTCGTCTCGGACGGCTACCTTCAGGAGTGCATCGATGCCCTCAAAACACTCATCCCGACGATCGGAATCGAAGTTGGCCCGATGGAGGACGACAAATACGGGGAACTGGTCGACCACGGAGCCGAAGGGCTCATCGTTTATCAGGAAACCTATCATCAGAAAACCTACGAAGTTCTCCATACTGCCGGCCCGAAAAAGAAATTCCACTGGCGGCTCGACTGCCCCGAGCGCGCCTACGCGGGAGGATTTCGCAGAATAGGCATTGGGGCCCTCTTTGGCCTCGCCAACTGGCGCTTCGAAGCAATCGCACTCGCCACCCATCTTGATTACCTCCTCCGCCATTGTTGGAAAGCCAGTTTCACCATCGCCTTCCCACGCATGCGGCCTCACGCGGGCAACTACCAATACACGCCTGACCCCGAGCTCTCCTTGGACGACCGCAGCCTGGTGCAGCTTCTAACCGCCTTCCGCATGTGTTTTCCCCAGGTCGGAATCGTCCTGTCAACCCGGGAGCCAGCCGATCTCCGGGACTCGCTTTTCTCTCTCGGAGTCACCCATATTTCCGCCGGTTCCCAAACAGATCCCGGTGGTTACACCGGCGCTGGAACCGACGACCTGCACCTCACACTAAAGGGTCGGCGGGTGGAACTTGAAGAAGAACAAACCTGCAGCCGGGCCACCGGACAATTTGAAATCGATGACAAGCGGCCTGTCGACGAAATCGCCCGCATCCTCAAAAACCAGGGATTTGATCCAGTCTGGAAGGACTGGGATCCCGCGATCCTCGCAAATTCATGAACCTCACGATCAACGGAGAAAGCAAACACTTTGACAACGGCACTACCCTGCAAGCCCTGCTGGTGGAACTGGGCCTCGCCGAAAAGCCGGTGGTCATCGAACTCAATCACAAAGCGCTCGCGCCCTCGGAGTTCGAAGCCCAGCCGCTCAGTGATGGCGATCAACTCGAAATCATCACCATCGCCGCAGGCGGATAACCCACATCAGTTCGTTTCAGTGTCTGGCTTTGGGTCGACCTGTTCCGATTGCCGGGGGGTGTTGGGCTCGTCATTATTCTTGATCACCGTGAAGACAAGAACTCCGATCACCACCATCAGGCAGCCCAGAAAAATGTACTGCATGACCGCCATGTTCCGCTGAAGCCGGACCATGGTATCGCTCACCTTTTCCTCGGTGTTCTGGACATTCTGGAAAAGGTTCTCCATTCGGATATCGGAATCCCTCATCCGCTCCTGCACGCGATCAAAGGTCTTCATCGTCGCCTTGCTGGTGTCGTCCATGCCCTTGAGCGTGTCATTAAATCCATCCATGGAAACCGCGAGACGTTCATCCTTGTCGTTGTATGTTTTCATTTGGGTGTGAATTTCACCCAAGGCCTTGCCCACCAATTGCTGGGACTTGCTGAAGCGATTCAACCCTTGATCGAGCCCCTTCATCGCCTGCGGCAAATGAGAGAGCGTTTCCCTCAGAATCACGTTATTTTCGTTCTGGGATTCCAATTGTCCGCGAATCGCCCGAACGAGATCGATCATTTCAAAATATCCTTCTGAGATCCGCGCCAGTTGTTGATCACGCTTGGATGGGCGTTTCCAAAACGCCCATTTGCTCACCTTCTCCTCCGGCACCGAGAGCTCCTCTCGCTGCGGCCCCAGCACTTCGATCGGGTTGGCAGATTGCAGCTTCTTTGCAACCAGTTCCGCCACCTCATCCGGGTCGGGAACAATCGGTTTACTCTCATCTGTTTTCGTCCCTTGAGAAGGCCCGTCCAACTCCGCGTCATCACTTTCGAAGGCACTTTCCTCATCCAAGGTCAGCTCAATATCATCAAGAACAGATTCACCGGAATGATCGTCTTCCACTTCAACCTCCTCGTCCTTCGATTCAAGCCCTTCGTCTTCCGATGTCACGCCCTCGTCTTCCTTCTCCACGGCCTCGTCTTCCGATGTCACGCCCTCGTCTTCCTTCTCCACGGCCTCGTCTTCCGTTTCCACGGCTTCGTCTTCCGTTTCTACGGCTTCGTCCTCCGTTTCAACCTCCTCGTTTTCCTTCTCCACGGCCTCGTCTTCCGATTCCACGGTCTCGTCTTCCGATTCCACGGCTTCGTCTTCCGATTCAACCTCCTCGTCCTCCGATTCCACGGTCTCGTCTTCCGATTCAACCTCCTCGTCTTCCTTCTCCACCGCCTCGTCCTCCGATTCCACGGCCTCGTCCTCCGATTCCACGGCCTCGTCCTCCGATTCAATCTCCTTGTCCTCCAAGGCCTCAAACTCAGCGACAGAAGTTACCTCTTCGCCGTCCGGGTCGCCCGGCTTGGTCGAAGCGTCATTCGGCTTAGTCTCGATCGTCACCGCAGGCTCCAAAGGATCTTCATCACTCAAATTTGGCTCGCCCAGAAATCCTTCCGTAACAGGTGAGGGAATTTCATGCTCAACGATAGGCTCACTCATTTCCCTTTTTGCGTAAACTTTTGCCGGGTCCAACAGGGCAACTTTCACAGCAGGCTTCCTCACCGGGTAGCTGGCGAGAATCGGCTTCAAGGTCGAAGGCGAGGAAACCCCGGCCGCTTCTTCTACCTTCGGTTGACTGGAAAGATCACTCGGCTTCATGATTGGGGGCCGGGGCGGCGGGGTTGGCGAAGGGACAGGAGGTGGAGCAAGAGGCGCAAAACCCGGAGGAAGATTTACCTGACCTCCCGTATCCTTTCTTGAATTTTCAGGTGAAGTTGTTGGCTCTTTTTCGTAGTCACTCATAATCGCAATCCTTGGTTAAGATCACTAAAGCGAGTTCAAAAAAAACTGCAATCAATCCTCACAAAAAGAATGAGAAAATAGAGGCGACCGACCTGACCACTTTCTTGTGACCTCCCGGAATCTTTCCCCGCGACAACTCCCGTTCACTGGGATATCAAAACACCGCCGCTTCCCCCATGTCCTCCCCTCACCAAGCTCTCAAGGAATACTTCGGTCACGATGCGTTTCGCGGTGGTCAGGAAGCGGTCATCGATTCCGTCTTGGCAGACCGGTCCGCCCTCGCGGTCTTCCCGACCGGAGGAGGTAAATCGCTCTGCTACCAACTCCCCGCCATGCTCCTCGAGGGACTCACCCTGGTGGTTTCCCCGCTCATTGCACTGATGAAGGACCAGGTCGATTCGCTCGTCGCCAAAGGGATTCCGGTGGCAAGACTGGACTCCACCTTGTCGGCCGACGAAGCAGGCAACCTTTATCGCAGACTTGAAAACAACGAACTGAAACTCCTCTACGTGGCTCCCGAGCGCCTGGCCAACGAAAAATTCCGGGCTCGCCTGGCCAGAACCCCTCTCGCCCTCCTCGCAATCGACGAAGCGCATTGCATCTCGGAATGGGGACACAACTTCCGGCCCGACTACCTTAAGCTGACCCGCTTTGCCGCCGAACTCAAAATCCCACGCGTCCTCTGCCTCACAGCAACCGCCACCCCAAAAGTCGCCGGGGATATTTGCAGGCATTTCAGCATCCAACCGCAGGACCATCACCAACTCACCTTCTATCGGCCCAACCTTAACCTTGTGGTCACCCCGATCACCGATCAAGACCGCCGCCAGCATCTGCTCGACCGGCTCCGCGCGGCCCCGATCCAGCCGACCATCATTTACACCACGCTCCAGCACGGAGCCGAGTCCCTGGCTTCCTTTTTGAAGCGCAAGGGCCTCCCCGTTCGACCCTACCACGCCGGGCTTAGACCCGAGGCCCGCTCGGAAATTCAAGACGCCTTCATGTCCGGCGAAGTTCCCATCATTTGCGCGACCATCGCCTTCGGGATGGGAATCGACAAATCAAACATCCGCGCGATTTATCATTACAACCTCCCCAAATCGCTCGAAAACTACACCCAGGAGATCGGGCGCGCCGGACGGGATGGCGAAAAAGCACACTGCGAACTCTTCGCCTGCGAAGACGATCTCCGCACCCTCGCCAACTTTACCTATGGCGACACCCCGCAACCGGATGCCCTCCGCGCTATTCTCCGCATTCTTCTCGACCAACCCGGCGAATTTGACATCTCGACCTACGAACTCTCGCGCTCCCACGACATCCGCCCCCTCGTCATCAACACCCTGCTCACCTATTTGGAACTGGAGGGATTCCTGAAAGCCACCTCCCCGTTCTACTCCACCTACAAGGTCTCGTTCGCCCGCGATCTCGATCACCTTTTGAATGGTTTCGATTCGAACCGGCAGACCTTCCTCCGGAAACTTTTTGACACCGCCAAACCCGGCTACAAGTGGCTCGAGCTCAATCCGGAAGAAGCAGCTGCCGTCATTGGTGAACCTAAAGACAAAATCGTAAAAGCCATCGGCTACCTCGAAGACCTTGGAGACATTGCGGTCAAACCGTCCGGAGTCCGGCAGGGCTATCGTCTCCTCAAAAAACCCGATGATCTCTCCGCCCTCACCCGGCGAATGATCGATCTCTTCCAGCGTCGCGAGAATTCAGACCTCCAACGCCTTCAGGAAGTTGTCGATCACGCCCTCGTCCCGTCGTGTCTTTACGCCTCTCTTCTCAACCACTTTGGCGAGGAGATGGCATCCTGCGGCCACTGCTCGCGCTGCCTTGGCGACATTCCGCCAGAAGCTCTTCCGTCATCCTCACCACCCGGGATCACCACCGACGACCTGGCTCTCATTCAGGATCTCATCAAACTCAAACAACCCGGTCTCCGCACCCCCCGTGCCCTTGCCCGCTTTCTTTGTGGAATGACCTCCCCCGCCACCACCTACTCATGGTATCTTCCCGAAGGAGCCCGACGTAAACAGCGGCTCACATCCCACGACGCCTACTCCCTCCTCGAACTCCATCCCTTCCAATCCGTCCTCGAAATTTGCGAGGCTCAAATCATCCATTGATCGCATGAAAAAACTCCTCTTCCTCGCTACCTTCCTACCCGGCTTTGCCCAGGAAACCATCACCCGCATCGCCTGCGGATCCTGCTACAAGCCGGAACGTGACAACGGAATCTTCAAAGTCATCGCAGCTGAAAAACCGCAAGCCTTCCTCTTCATGGGCGACAACATCTACGCCGACACCTCCGACCCAAAGGTGATGAGGGAAAAATACCACCAACTCAACATCCAGCCCGACTACGCCGCTTTCGCAAAGACCGTCCCGATCATTCCAATCTGGGACGACCATGACTACGGCCTCAACGATGCCGGCAGCGACTTCGAAATGAAGGAGACCTCGGCCCAACTTTTCTTCGAAGCCTTCAACTTTCCCAAAGACCACGAAGCCCGCAAAACCCCGGGCGTGTATCACTCGCGGATCATGGGCCCACGAGGGAAACGGGTCCAGGTCATCATGCTCGACACCCGCTACTTTCGAAGCCCGCTCGTCAAGGTGAAGAAGGGAAAAAGAAGGGTTTACGAGATCGAAAAGGGCCCGAACGCCACCATCCTGGGCAAGGCCCAGTGGCAATGGCTTGAGGCTCAACTGGAGAAGCCCGCCGAACTACGAATCATTGTCAGCTCCATTCAAATCCTCAACACCGACCACCGATTCGAAAAATGGAGCAACATCCCCGACGAGCGGGTGAAATTCCTCAAGCTGCTCAGTGACTCAAAACCCGGACCAACGATTCTCCTCAGTGGCGACCGACACCTTGCGGAAGTTTGCTACCTGCCGAAGGCGGCGGGCAAACTCCCGTTCAATCTTTTTGAAATGACCTGTAGCGGAATGACCCATGCGGGCGCCCCCGACGATCCCTCCCCTCTTCGCGTCCCCGGCACTTACACCCGAAGCTCAAACTACGGCCTCCTTGAAATTGCCTGGAATGGGAACAGACCCGGTGTGATCCTCACCATCAAAGACGCCAAAGGAAAAATAGAAAGCCGGACAAAAGCCTTCTAAAGAAGGTCGAGCTGATTCTCCTCTTCTTCAAACTTCACGCCAACTCCGAGGAGTCTCACCGATTTCCCGCCCCCCCGGCTCCAAGCCAACCTAAGAAGTTCTTCATACACGGATTCCTCCATCAGCCCACCCGCCTTCTCGGCCGTGGTCTGGGTGAAGTCCTCGAACTTCAGTTTCACCACACGTGATTTGATTTCCTGATCGGACTTCCGCTTCACCGCCTCTTCCACTTCCGTCCTCAACTTTCGGAGAACATTCATAAGCCAATCCACATCTTCAATATTTTCCCGAAAAGTCCGCTCCTTTGAGAGTGACTTCCTCGTCCGATCCACCGAGACCTCCCGCTCGTCCCGGCCCCGGCATCGCTCGTAAAGTTCGAGCCCCCAGCGTCCGAGCTTCTCCGAGATCTCCACCTTGCTGAATTGCTGCAAGTCACCACAGGTTTCGACCCCAAATTTAGCCAGGGTTTCCTGGCCCTTTTTGCCCACCCCCTGCAATTTTGCGACACGCAGGCCTCGCATAAAACCATCCACGTCTTCCGGCCTCACCTCCAACTGCCCGTCGGGCTTGTTCCAATCACTTGCCACCTTGGCAATCATCTTGTTTGGAGCAATTCCCGCCGAAGCCGTAAGTCCGGTTTCCAGATAAATCGCCCGGCGGATCTCCTTGGCAAGGGCCGCTCCGGACTCCAAACGATGAGTGACGTCGAGGTAGGCTTCGTCCAGCGAAAGCGGCTGCACGAGATCGGTGTAGCGACCAAAGATCGCCCGAATTTTAGCCGACTCCTCACGGTAAACATCAAAGCGAACCGGAGTCAGGATAATCTCCGGACAAAGCTGCCTCGCTTTAAAAACCGGCATTGCCGAGCGACACCCAAACTTCCGCGCTTCGTAATTTGCCGTGGTCAAAACCCCGCGCCCCGAACTCCCGCCAACACCCACCGGCTTTCCTTCCAGCGAAGGATCATCGCGCACCTCAATGGCCGCGTAAAAGCAGTCCATGTCAATGTGAATGATCTTCCGAATCATGGCAGCAGGCTAGCCGCACAAAATCACCGGAACAACCGACGATTTAAATATCGAAAAAGTCCTCACCAAAGGCTCCGGACTTCTGCAAATAGTAATCGTAACCCCCGGAGTATTTCTTCACCTCTCCATCGGCAATATGCCAGGTGTGTTCCGCCAGCGAACGGATGAAGTGAACATCGTGGGAAATGAAAACAAGGGTTCCTTCATACTGCTTGAGCGCCGAAACGAGGGCTTCGATCGAGGTCAAATCAAGGTGGGTTGTCGGCTCATCCATGAGGAGCAGATTCGGCGGGTCGACTAGAAACTTCACGAGCGACAGACGGGATTTTTCACCACCGGACAGGATCTTCACCCGTTTGGAAACGTCATCCTTCTTGAAGAGAAATGAACCCAGAATGGAGCGGGCTTCGTTCTCGCGCATGCCACCACCGGCTTCCACAACTTCCTCGAGCACCGAGTTATTCTCATTCAAGGTCGCGGCGCGGTGCTGGGAGAAGTATCCGATCTTCGTGGTCGTGCCGACATTCCGGCGACCGGCGTCTCCTTTTTCAATGCCTGCAAGCATCTTCATGAGAGTCGATTTACCGGCACCGTTTGGCCCCACCAGAACAATCCGATCCCCCCGTTCAATGTGAACATCGAGATTCTTATAAAGCACGTTATCGCCGTAGGCCTTGTCGACGTTTTCGAGCGAAATCACCCGCTGGGTCGAGCGCGGTGGCTGGGGAAAGTGAAAGTGGAAAAGCTTCCGCGGCTTTCGCGGCTTGGGCAGCTTGTCCATCTTTTCAATCATCTTCACCCTGCTTTGCACCTGCGAAGCCTTCGAACCGACCGATCGGAATTTATCGATGAATGACTGAATGCGGGCGATCTCTTTCTTTTGGTTCTGGAACGCCTTCATTTGCTGATCGTAGCGCTCGTCCTTCAGCTCAAGATACTTGGTGTAGTTTCCGGTGTAGGCGATGAATTTTTGCTCATCGATTTCGTAAACTTTCTCAACGACACCATCCATGAAGGAACGGTCGTGGGAAATAATCAGAAGCGCACCGGGGTATTGCTGGAGATATCTCTGAAACCACATCAAGGAATTCAGATCCAGGTGGTTTGTCGGCTCGTCGAGCATGAGCAGATCGGGCTCCTCGACCAGCAGGCGGGCCAGGTGCGCACGCATGATCCACCCCCCTGAAAACATATCGGCGGGACGAGCGAAATCCTCCTGGGAATATCCCAGGCCAGCCAAAATCTTTTTCGCCTTGGGCTCAAGTTGGTAACCGTTCAGCTCCTCCCAGCGATCCTGGGCCTTGCCAAATTCCCCGGAGTCCTCGGCTGCCGTTCGCATCGTTTCCAAAACCTCGCGATGCTCTTCGGTGATCCCCATGGCAATTTCCAAAATGCTGGCGCTTCCAGGATTCCCGGCCTCCTGGGCGAGATAGCCCACCATGCCATATTCATCGAGTTCAACGGTGCCCTGATCAGCATCCTCTTCCTTCAAGATTATCTTGAAGAGAGTCGACTTACCCGCCCCGTTCGGCCCCACCAGCGCGACTCGCTCGCCCCAGTTGATGGTCATCTCCGAGTCTTCGAACAGCACGCGGCCACCGAGGGCCTTGGTCATTTTCTTGATCGTCAACATGGCGGCGTTGATGTCGGGGCTGATCGCCCGAGAGTCAAGAAGTTTGCGGTCAACTCCCCACGGGACTCGAAAACAGAAAAAGGGCTATTTCTTGACCGCCTCAATCCGGGCCTCCAGTAATTTGGCGGACTCGGTTTTCCCCATCTTCTTCAAGACTTGATAAAATCCCTGTAAGGTTGCGAGGTGGTTGGGGCGTAAGGCCAACCCCTCACGAAAGGCCTCCTCGGCCTTCTCAAGCTTTCCTTCCTCGAGGTAAAAAAGGCCCAGACGCCACTTCATCGGGTAATCAACGGTGGGCGGAAGCAAATTGGCAGGACTCCCCTGTCGGTCGGCAGCAGAGCGGAACCAAGTCGATGCCGAGAGGCGGGTTGCCCCCTCCTCATTCTGGGCAATCAAGCCTCTGAGCTCCGACACCATCATCATCAGTGTATTCATCGCCCGTGCCCAACTGGAATAACTGCTGGTCTTTGATGCCAGTTGCTGGGTTTTTCCCAGGGCATCGACACGGACCAAAAATTGATCGAAGAGCGCCTTGCTGCTCTTCATATCCTGATCGGTGATGGCCATGCGGACCGCCAAATAGACCGCGACACAGTTCCGGTAAGGAAGCGCGAATGATTTTTCCTTGAACCACTGCTCCTCGGGCAGGGTCTTGAGAATTTTTTGACCTTTCTCAAAAGAGGCAATGTCGCTCCGCCCCATCATGAGGCGGGCCCCCACGGTGCGACCTTCCCAGAGAAGCAAACCCGCACCGCGCGAAAAAAGCCGCTCTTCATCCACCTTAATACCGGCAAGTTCATTCGCCACCTCCTCGGCCTTGGCTTGCGCCCCTTTCATCTCATGAAGCACCGCGAGGTAGACCTTGGCACGAATCCAGCCATCGCAGTCGTAGAGACTTACTTTCTCCTCATCCATGTAGGATTGATAGAGTTTGGCAGCATCGTTTGCGGCCTGAATCGCAAGAGCCGCATTGCCGCACCGGGCCTCAACGTGAGCCAACATGAGCCGATAGGGAGGATATTCCGGCAGCAGCTTCACCAGCTTGCGAGCCACCGGTAAAACCTCATCACGCAGGTTTGAGACGTTCAAGAGCGCCTCGGCCTGACTACTCACCCAAAAAGCCATGACCGAATAATGATCGGGATGCTCTTCAAGCATCTTCTTGATTCCGGCATTCGCCCTTTGTTGTCCCACCAAGGGCTTTCCTCCGCTATCGAATCCATCCCGCTGCAGGAACAGAGAAAACAGACGCCCCTGAATATCTGCCGGATACTTTTCTGCAAGCGCATTGAAGGCCAGTCCCGCGGCTCGCACGCCACTGGTCAGCAAATAACCTGCGGCCTGGGCGTATCGTTTCTCAAGATCAGACCAGCGGGTTTCTTTCGCCGCCGCCTCCGACTCCAGCAGATCGAGCATTCTTTCGACCGCAGCCTTCCGCTCGTCGAAAAATTCATGCTGGCTTCCGGCCAGGCTCATCGCGATCCCCCAGTAGGCCATCAGGCAATCCGGATCCAACCTGGCCGCCTCGCAAAAGTGGCGATAAGCTTCAAAATCCCACGAAGCATTCATCCGCCCCAGCCCCTGGGTCACGTGTTTCGCCGCCACTTCCGAGCTGGAGGAAACAGCCATATGCCCCTCGCCGAGCGCCTCAATCACCTTCGGTTTCCCCAGTTTCGCGACGACCGGATGGATCACATCATCCACTTTGAATTCCTCGGCAGCCAACCCACCGCAAACCACGAGGGAACACATCAACATCAAAAATGATCTCACTCCGGAGTTCTCTGACAATCAGCTCCTCTTGGCAACCCCTCAATCAGGAACAAAGACCCGGACTCGACAAAGCACCTCCTCCCGGTTCAGGGTCCCCCCATGACTATCGGTCTTATCGGATGTGGGAAAATGGGATCAGCCCTCACCTTGGGGGCAATCAAAGCGGGAGTTTTTAAATCCACCCAGGTTTTGGCTTACGACCCCGTCCCCGAGGCCATTGCAGCGCTCGGCGAAGGAATCACGGCGGCAGGATCGCTCGAAGAAGCGATCAAGGGCAGTGATGCTATCCTGCTCTGCGTCAAACCCTATCAGGTTGCCGAAATCCTCACTCAGGTCGCTTCTCTGATGGAATCTCCGGACAAACTTCTCGTCATTTCGATCGCCGCCGGAGTCAAAATCGAGGCCATGGAAGCCGCTTGCGACAACAAGGCCCGAATCGTGAGAACAATGCCAAACACCCCCTCTCTGGTGGGCGAGGGCGCGGCGGCCTTTGCTCTTGGCGCCGGGGCCACCGGTGACGATGCCCGGTTTACCGAAAAGCTGCTGGGCTCGGTCGGAGTCGTCTATCAGGTCAAGGAAGCCCTTCTCGACACAGTCACCGGGATTTCCGGCAGCGGCCCCGCCTATGTCTACACCTTCATTGAAGCGCTGGCCGACGGAGCCCTCCTCGAAGGTCTGCCACGCGATCAAGCCCTTGCGCTGGCGACCCAAACCGTCCTCGGGGCCGCCCGCATGGTGTCGGAATCCGGCGAACACCCCGCTCTTCTGCGCGATCGGGTCACTTCGCCCGGCGGAACCACCATCACCGGACTTGCCGCTCTCGAAGAGGGGGCATTCCGCTCCACAACCATCAAAGCCGTGAAAGCGGCCACCGAGAAGGCCCGCGAACTGGGCCGTTGAAATTCACTCCCGTCACCCCCCTTTTTGCTTCCTCTCAGGGGACTCTCGGGTCACTTTCGGTTTAGGAAACTTAAATGAAAATTATTGCCATCGCCAACCAGAAAGGAGGAGTGGGAAAGACCACAACTGCGATCAATCTTTCAGGTGCCTTGGCCACGAAGGGCAAAAAGATCCTCCTGATCGATCTTGATCCCCAGGCCAACACCACCAGCGGCATTGGCGAGGAAGCAAGCTCGGACGGATGCCTTTACCTTCCGCTCATCGGCCAAGCCCGGATTGAGGATAAAATTATTCCCACCCGGATCGACAATCTTTCCCTGATTCCGGGTGACATGGATCTCGCCGGGGTGGAAATCGAGCTCGCACAAATGCCCGACTACCTGTCCCGTCTCCGCGACATGCTCGAAAAACTGGGCAAAAAACAGGATTACGACTTCATCATCCTCGATACCCCGCCATCCCTCGGAATCCTGATGACCTCGGCCCTGGCCGCCGCCGACGAAGTGATCATTCCGCTGCAGTGCGAGTGGTTTGGGCTGGAAGGGTTGGCCAAAATCGTCCACATCATCGATCAAATTCGCGATTCAGGCTCCGGCGCCTCGGTTCAACTCGAAGGCATCCTCATGACCATGTATGACAGCCGCACCAATCTCTCCAAGGAAGTGGTCGCCCAGGTCAAAAGTTTCCTCCCGAAACAACTCTACAAAACCCTCATTCCCCGCTCCATCAGGATCGGGGAAGCTCCCAGCTACGGCCTCACGATCTTCGAACATGATCCACACGGGGCCGGCTCCGAAGCCTACGAGAAATTCGCCAAAGAATTTTTGCGAAGGAGACGCTAAGGTCCTCCTGAAATTTTGCAATGTCAAAATAAATGAGGAACAAGGATGCTGCTTGACCATCCCAGACTCTCTCTCCATCGTCTGCCCCCTTGGCGAAAGTTGTTTTTTGCAACCTCCGTTCCCTTTTACCAAAAAACTCCCTTTTCTAAACCTAACTCTTTTTTATGTCAGTGTTTGCACGACTTTTTGGCCTCCTGTCGAACGATATCGGTATCGATCTCGGCACGGCCAACACCCTTGTTAACGTCAAGGATCACGGAATTGTCCTCCGTGAACCATCCGTGGTCGCGGTGAAAGCCGGAACCAATGAAGTTCTCGCCGTTGGAGACGACGCCAAACGCATGCTGGGCCGGACGCCCGGCAACATCGTTGCCATCCGTCCTCTCAAAGACGGTGTCATCGCCGACTTTGAGGTGACCGAAGCAATGCTTCGCCACTTCATCAAAAAAGTCAGTGGCAAGCGCCGCAGCCACCCCCGCGTCGTTATTGCCATTCCATCCGGCATCACCGAGGTGGAACGCCGGGCCGTCAAGGAATCCGCCGAACAAGCCGGAGCCCGTGAAGTTTACCTGATTGAAGAGCCCATGGCGGCCGCAATCGGGGTGGGCCTTCCCGTCCAGGATGCTTCCGGAAACATGATTGTCGATATCGGCGGAGGAACAACCGAAGTTGCTCTCATTTCGCTCTCGGGCATCGTCTACGCCCGCAGTGTTCGCACCGCCGGCGATGAACTGGACGAGGCTATCATTTCCTACATGAAGCGGGGCTACAACCTGATGATTGGTGAGCGCACCGCCGAAGACATTAAGATCCGCATTGGCTCGGCCAATACCCTTCCCAAGGAAACTTCCATGGAAGTCAAAGGTCGCGACCTTGTTTCCGGCCTGCCAAAAACCATCACAATCACTTCCGAGGAGGTGCGGGAGGCCATGGCAGACCCGCTTACGACCATCGTCGATGCCGTCCGCACCACCTTGGAACGCTGCCCACCCGAACTCGCTGCCGACCTCGTCGATCGCGGGCTCGTCCTTGCTGGTGGTGGAGCGCTTCTTCGCGGGCTTGATAAACGACTTCGTGAGGAAACCGGACTTCCGGTTCACGTTGCCGAGGATCCCCTCAGTGCCGTTGCGGAAGGAACCGGAAAAGTTCTTCAGGAAATCAGCTTCCTGAAACGTGTCACCAATTCTGATCACTAAGCATCCGGACCCCGGAGATGAAGCCGCTCAATTTTTTCGCTCTGATCCTCTTTGTTGCAGGACTCGTGTGGGTTTTCACCCTCAGCGAAAAATCAGTGCGCCAGATTCAGAAATCATACTACTCGGCAATCTCCCCGCTCATCTCGAAAGGGAGTGAAACCGAAGCCTTCGCAAACAAGTTTCTCGAAGAGGTCCAGCATTCCGAGGATCTTGAAAAACGGGTTGAGCAAGTGATCGAAGAACGTGATCGCTTCAAGCTCATCGCCGGACGAGTCCGCGAGCTCGAAGCGGAAAACAATGAACTCCGGAACGCGCTCGACTTCAAAAAGAAGACCCAATTTGACGTGGTCGCTGCCCGGGTCATCCGGAAGCAACCACAAATGTGGGGCAAAACCATCGAGATCAATCGCGGAACCGATGACGGTTTCGAGGCCGATCCCGGGGTTGACCTCTGCGTTCTTGCCTCAAACGGCGGCTTGGTGGGCCGCCTGCAGCTTTCCGGCGAGCAAATTTCATCCGTGCTTTTGATTACCGACGAGATCTCGCAGGTCTCTGCACGGGTCGAGGGCACCAGCGAGGTTGGCATTGTTGTCGGCCGACAAACCACCTTTGGCCAGACGCCTCGTTTGCGACTGCGCTACCTCTCAAAGACCGCCATTCTTCGCAAGGGGATGAAGGTCTATACCGACGGGCGGGGAAAACTATTCCCTGCAAATATTCCTATCGGAAC
Source organism: Verrucomicrobiia bacterium (assembly GCA_030432565.1). Classification (GTDB taxonomy): domain Bacteria; phylum Verrucomicrobiota; class Verrucomicrobiia; order Verrucomicrobiales; family Akkermansiaceae; genus SW10. The sequence goes on from JAUIGV010000004.1 coordinate 155,716, forward strand.
CATCGAAGACTTTGAAGTAGGCCCCGTTTACGGCGAGGCGGAAATCAAACCCGCGGTTGACTTTACCAACCTAAGAAACGTCTTCGTCATTACCGATTCACCCGGTGATTAGGACCAAGACATGTTTCTCTACTCCATCAGCCTGATTGGTCTCCTTCTCCTGAGCTGCATTGTCCAGCAGTTTCTACCATCGGTCTCGTCCTGGTATGACGCGCGGATCCTTATCCTCCCTTTGATCGTTCTTTGCGGATCAGTCACCGTATCAACCGGAATCATGCTAATCCTGGCCTATCTCGGAGGATTTCTCTGGGATGCCCAACAGATCCTCTCCGTCACACAAGGCGACCCCATCGTGTATCAAAACCCACCCGACTCACTCAAGTTTGGCTACTCCATCATACTCTATACCCTCATGGGATTTCTCATGCAGGGAATCAGGCCGATATTCAGGGAAGGCAAATGGTATCTCTCCGCCGCACTCACCGGAGTGGCCATTTTTCTTTATCTCTTTGTGGAGTATCTTCTCCGCGGATTTGTCGGCGGTGGATTCCATCCCAATGACGGGATGATCCAACAAATTTGGGCGACTTCCATCCTCACCATGCTTCTTTCTCCGGTCATCTTTTGGATCCTGTTCCGCGTCGCAGATCTCTGCGGTCACACCATTCGATACAAAAACTAAAATCATGGAACCAAAGTATCGCCTCAGGCTCTACCTCCTCACTGCCCTCATTTTGGCCGGCTGCGGGGCGCTTCTTTCGCGGCTTTACGAATTTCAAATCGACCGCCGCGCCCAATTTGTCGCCAACATCCCAACCACCCACACGGTGGAGATCCGTGAACCGGGGGTTCGAGGTCGCATCGTTGATCGCAATGGCGTGGTCCTCGCCCGCAATCGCCGATCCTATGAGATCGTCTTCAATCTCGAAGACATCTACTACGGATACCAGGAGTACAAAAAATCTCTGACCCAGGCCGAAGAAGAAACGGGCGAGGGCCGGGACGAGATCAGGGAACCACTCCAAACACAAGAGGAGGCTCCCAATGAAGACGTGATTGTCGAAGCTGTCCGCGAGTGGGTGATTCCTCAACTCGAGTCCTTCGGGCTCACCGGAGAGCGCTACACCAAGGATATCAAGACTCACTATCTGACTTATCGCGGCCTCGTCCCCTACCGATACCGTCAAGATCTAACCGCCGATCAATTTGCCAAGATCGCCGTCCGCAGTCACGAAATCCCCGGGGTGGAGGTTCGTGTCATGCCCCGGCGGGTCTACCCCTACGGTGCCCTTGCCGGACATATCATCGGCTACGTCAAACAGTGGGCCAAAGGTGATATTCCCGACGAATATCGCGGAAAGGAAAATAAAAACCGACACTTCCAGGGAGATGCCAAGGGCCTGACCGGTGTGGAGTTCACCACCGATGAATTCTTGAGAGGAGAAGGCGGAAAACGAGTTCTGGTTCGCAACGAGAGAAACAAGGTTATTGCGACTGAAGACTATCAACCCGCCCGCGAGGGAGCCGAGGTACAGCTCACCATCGATAGCCGGATCCAATTTATCGTGGCCAACGTCATGCGCCGAATTGGACGCGGTGCCGCTGTGGTGATGGATCCCAACACGGGTGAGGTCCTGGCCATGGTTTCCGTGCCCAACTTTGATCCGAACGACTTCATCCCCGCAATCACAAGGGAGCGGTTTGCCGAATACAATACGAACCGTGCCCGCCCGCTAATTAATCGCGCCATCGGACGCTACATTCCGGGCTCGACCTTCAAACTCCCCACCGCGATCGCCGCTGCGCGAAACGACAAAACAGGCACCTGGCACAACTGCATTGGATTCAGCCAATTTGGAAAGACCAAAATCCGCTGCTGGAAAACCTACGGCCACGGGTCCCTCGATCTGACTGATTCCATCCAACGTTCCTGCAACCCTTACTTCATGTCACTGGCCGGAACGCTGGGTTCCAGGGCCATGGTGGATACCTTTGAACTGGTTGGGTTTGGCAAGAAGTCTGGAATTCTGCTCCCGTCCGAAGACCCCGGATTCCTTCCCGGAAGCGATACCTGGAAGCGAAAATACCCCGCCGCATCCATGACCCGGGCCACCCTTGCGCAATTTGCGATTGGTCAGAGTCAGTCGCTTGCCACTCCACTTCAAGTTTGCTCCATTGCAGCAACCATTGCAAACGGAGGCAAATACTACCAACCGCGCATTGTTCGCCGCATCCTGGGCAAAAACCAGAAAGGCGAAACCGAGGTCCTCAAAGAAAACATCCCCATCGTCAAAGCCAACCTCATGGATGAGGGTGTCAGTGAGGCTGAGATGGACATCATCCGGCAGGGCATGTGGAAGGCCGTCAACAAGCTGGGAGGAACTGCCACAAAGGTCGCCCTCGAGGACGTCTTCATCGCCGCAAAAACAGGGACTGCACAGACTGGCAAAACAAGCATCGAACACACCCACAATGCCTGGACCACTTCATTCGCCCCCTTTGACACGCCCCGTTACGCGATCTGTGTGATGGTCGAGAACGGCAAGAGCGGCGGGGCTGTTGCCGGAGTTCTTTCACAGCGAATCTATCGCGAAATATTCAATATGGAAGCCGGCCTGAATACGCGGATTACGCGACTCGGGACTTATGCTGGAAACTTCGATGCCTTCGAAAAAATCGAATTCCCGGAAGGCGAAGTTTCCCCCCTGAACAACAGTGACGAGGGTGAAACCGGCGACGAAGTCGATGACGCTCTTCTTCCCGATGATCATCCTGTCCAGGTTGTCCCGAACAAGCCCCCTCTCCCATCAATCGCGCCGACACCCGATCAGCCGGCGGAAGATGAATAATCAACTTAACTTCAAACTCTTTAGTCAAATTTAATCATATGATCCAAAAAATCAAAAATGCGCTTGGTCTCACCAGCGTGGACCCTCGTGAAGGCCGCACCATCATCGTTAACTCCGAAACACTCGAACGCCGGACCGCTCTCCTTGAGGACGGTGTTCTTGAGGAATACAATGTCGAACGCGATGGCGACGACAACATCGTCGGTGGAATCTTCAAAGGTCGCGTCAAAAACATCGAGCAGGGCCTCAAAGCCATGTTCGTCGATATTGGCCTCGATAAAAATGCCTTCCTCCACTTTTGGGATGCCATTCCAGCCGCTCTTGATGGTGGCCTCGAGGAAATCCGCCGCGAAGGGCGCCCCCAGAAAAAACAGAAGAAGATCTCTTCGAAGGATATTCCAAGCATTTATCCGGTTGGATCCGAAATCATGATCCAGGTTTCCAAAGGTGCCATCGGCAACAAAGGCCCCAGGGTCACCACAAACATTTCACTGGCCGGACGCTATCTCGTCTTGATGCCTTATTCCGAACAGTTCGGAATCTCGCGACGCATCGATGATCCCAAGGAACGCCAGCGACTTCGTAAAATCATGCAGCGTCTCAGCGTGCCTGAAGGCATGGGTATCATCATGCGCACCGTGGCCACGGGAACCCGCGCCCGCCACTTCGTCCGGGATCTCGCCATGCTCCTCGAGCAATGGGAGCAGGTGGAAGACATTCGAAATAAAAAAAGCGCTCCCGTCTGCTGTTTTCGTGAACCCGACCTTGTTGAAGGAACCGCTGCCAACTTCCTCACCGATGAGGTTGATAAAATCATTTGTGACGACGAGAAAACAACCGAGCACATCCGCGAGATTGCTTCCAAAGTTTCGCGACGGGCCAAACGTAAGATCCACTACCTCTACTCGAAGCAAACAATCTTCGAGCGCTTTGGGATCCAAAAGCAGATCGACGAAGCCTTCATGCGTCAGGTTTGGCTTCCTTGTGGCGGTTATATCGTGATCGACGAAACCGAGGCTCTGATTTCCATCGATGTGAATACGGGCCGGAACCGCGGCTCAAAGGACGTCGATAAAATGCTCCTCCAAACCAACATCGAAGCAGCCGAGGAAGTCGCACGCCAGCTCAGGCTGAGAAACATCGGCGGGCTTGTCGTGGTCGACTTCATCGATATGCGCCATCGCCGCGACCAGCAGGCGGTCTACCGGGCAATGAAGGAGCGACTCAAGCGGGATAAAGCAAAAACCCAGGTTCTCCAGATTTCCTCCGTCGGGCTCATGGAAATGACCCGCCAGCGACTCAACGAAAGCCTTCTCGATTCCACCCTGGAGCCTTGTCCTTATTGCCAGGGACGCGCCCGTATCAAGACGACCATGTCGATGAGTATCGAGATTCAGCGTCGCCTCAATACCGTGATCCAGCGCCAGAAGGAAAACAACGAAGACGGAGACCTTATCGTCATGGTAAACACCGACGTTTTGAATCGCTTCAAGTCGGAAGATTCCAAGATTCTCATGGAACTGGAGCGCTCGCACAGTGGACGACTCATCTTCCGAAGTGACGCCAATCTCCACCGGGAGCGCTTTGCGATCATTGACGCGAGATCAGAAAAACCTATTGTTCAGTATTAAACTTAACCTCAAACCCACAATGATCTTCCCGATTCTACGCGGCATGCTCGTGGGGATCGGGATATTTTCACTGGTCCCCATCGCCTCCTGCTCCGCCCAAAACCCTGTGCCCAAGCAACCCCAAATTCAGCTGGATCAAACGCACCTCCATTCTTTTGACGGCGATAAACTTCCCTATACCAAGTGGCTGCCCAAGCAAGAACCCGAGTTGGTGATCATTGGCGTTCACGGGATCAGCGGGGCCACTTCGGACTTTCGCCCTCTTGCCAAACATGTTCTCGCTGAACTCCCCAAGGTTGCCATTTACGGAGCCGAGACCCGGGGACAGGGAAAGGATCCCATCAAAGAGCGACGCGGCCACATTCACAACCGGGAGGAATGGTTCAAAGACCTGACCACCTTTACCGGCCTGATCCGTAAGCGCCATCCCGACGCGAAAATCGTCTGGTGTGGTGAAAGCATGGGCTCGCTCATCGTTCTCCACACCTATGCATGGTCGGAAGACCGCGAAAACCTCTGCGACGCAATGGTGCTGGCTTCACCGATCACCGCCATCCGCTCGGAGTTTCCTCAATGGAAAATTTCAGCAGCCAACATCGCGGGGTTTCTTTTCCCAAAGGCAAGGGTCTCGCTGGAAAGCCTCTCGGGCGAGGATGAGGTTCGGGTCACCAAAGACACCATTCACCAGGAGCAAGCCGCCACAAATTCCTACCATATCAAAAAGCACACCCTCCGCCTCCTGACGACCTTGGGAAATATGATGCAAACCTCCCGGAAGGCATCTGAGAAGCTCGACATCCCCCTCCTGGTGCTTCATGGCGGGAAAGACGTATTCTCAGACCCCAAGGACGTGGAACGGTTTTTCGAGGGACTCCCTGCGGAAATTCCCTCCACCCGTATATACTACCCTGAAAGCTTTCACCTCCTCTTTCACGACCACCAAAGCGACAAGGTCGTCGCCGACATCGCGAAGTGGATCAAGGCTCTCCCTGACGCAAAATAGGCATCACCATTTTTAATACACGTATTTTTTTGCATGTTTTAATTTACGCTCTACCTTCTCTTAACCCCCGAGAAAATGAGCTACGTAAACCTGCGCAAACAAATCATCGCACTTGCCAACCTGCCAAGCTGCGACCAGCCCGTGATCAGCGCCTATTTTGATCTCAGCCAGCCAATCGAGTTGATCGTCGAGGAATTCTCCAATTGGGTTAAAGCGGCTCATCGATCTTACGATGGACAAAATCAAGCTCACTTCATCAAAGCAGCTGAGCGCATTCAGTCATGGCTCCTGAACCATACCGAGGACGCCCGCAGTGCCGCCGTATTCTCGCGCGCTGGTCATCCCGATTATTTTCTCCCCCTTACCTTCCAGGCCCCCCTTGAAAATTTCTTCAAGGCGGATATTCAGCCCGCCATCTTCCCGCTCGTCGAACTTCGTGATCGCTTTAGCCGCTTCGTAGTGGTGATGACAAACCGGAATTCCGCCCGGATTATCGAGATGAATCTCGGAGAAACCTCCCTTGAACTCCTGGCGGAAAGACCCGAGGCAAAGGAACGTCACGGCCGGGAATGGACCCGCGAGCACTACAACAGTAACACCCGGGAAAGGAACAAACGCTTTGTTAGGGAAAAGGTGGAGATCATCGAGCGCCTCATGGGTAAGCGCGGGCACAACGCCCTCATCATGATAGGTGAGCCCCAGTATGTGAACCGTCTCAAGTCCGCCCTTCCAAAGCACCTTGCCGAAAAGGTGGTCGATCAAATTCGCACCGGATTCAGCGACTCCCGTGTCCAGTCGGTTCTCGAAGACGCCGTTCAAAGCTACCTCCAGGTCGAACACGATGAATCAGAGACTGCGGTAAAACGACTCTTTCGTGCTCATCGGGTCAATCGACTGGGAATCTTTGGGATCGCCGCCACTGCAGCAGCTCTTCAAATCGGCCAGGTCGAGGAACTCATCATCTCAAGCACTCTGGGGCACGCCGACCGTGAGGTTCTCGTTCGCCTTGCAAGTCAGCACAACGTCCCCATCGAAACTGTCCGCAATTCGGAATCGCTCGATGAACAAGGCGGGGTCGGCGCGATTTTGAGATACTCGACTCCTCCCTACCGAAACGAAGATGCGGCCTAATTCCATATCCTTCCTTCTTATGAAAAAGCATACCATTCCACTCGTCCTCGCAATCATCTCTTCCATCCTCATCTACGGCGACGAGAAGGAAAAGACCACTCCCGCTCCCAGGAAGGAAGATCCTTTGCAACCCACTGCCGAGATCCAGAAGGCTTTGGATCCCGAAGAAGTTCTCGAGATTTTGATGGCTGGAAATGAAAAATACGTTGAAGGCGTTTTGCGTAATGTCGACATCGGAGCCCGGCGTGATCGGGCGGTTGAAGGTCAGTTCCCAAAGGCCTACATCCTTTCATGTGTCGACTCACGTGTTCCGGTCGAAAAGGTTTTTAATCTCAGCATCGGAGACATCTTTGTCGGACGTGTTGCCGGCAATATTGAAACCACAGAACAACTTGGTTCCATGGAGTTTGCCTCGGCAGTCAGCGGAGTTAAGATCGTTATGGTTCTTGGCCACGATGCCTGCGGTGCCGTCAAGGGCGCTTGTGACAAGGTGAAGCTGGGCAATCTAACCGCCCTGCTAAATCAGATCCAACCGGCCGTTGACCAGGTCGAAGGGCACGCCGGTGACCGGTCTTCAAACAACGCCAAATTTGTCGACGATGTCATCAAACAGAATGTCCTCACAACTGTCAGCGACATACGCAAGAGGAGCCCGGTCCTTCTCAAACTCGAAAAAGATCGGAAAATCAAAATTGTGGGAGGGGTTTACTCTCTCGCGACAGGAAAGGTCACCCTGCTTGACTGATGGCCACCGACTCGGCTCCCACCCTCGAATCCCATTCTTTTCACGAACTACAACTTGAACTCTAACGCATTTTAAAGCATGAAACCAAGTGCCAACAATAATATGCCCATGAGTTCCAAGCAACCGGATTCAAGGACTCCTCATTGGACTTTCCTGACAAACCACTTTCACATCATCGTGAGTCTTTCCCGTGAGCCATATTCGCGGATCAGGGACTTATCGGACCAAGTGGGCATCACCCAGCGCGCCGTGCAACGAATTCTTGCCGAGTTGGTGGAAGACAAGGTCCTAAAGGTCCGCAAAGAGGGGCGTCGGAACCACTACACGATCAACCGGAAAAAGCGACTTCGCCACCCGCTTGAACATCAGCACAGTATTGGCGACCTTCTCGACATTCTCAGCTGATAAAACAACGACTCGCCCAGAGAGGCCTGATGTTCTATTCTCCGCTCATGGTTGCAGGCGGAAAAAGGAAAGTCATCAAGAGCATCACCGTTCAGGAATTTCTGGAACGGCACGGTGATGACCTCGAACTAAGCACCGAGCATCCGGTCACGGGACTCAACCGGCTGATCGAAGAACCCGCTGTCAACCGCCCCGGTCTTGCCTTCGCAGGATTTATCGACTACTTCGCCAAGAAGCGCGTTCAAGTCTTGGGGAATTCGGAAAACTCCTACCTTGAGCAACTCCCGGATACACTCCGTCTCGAACGCTTCACCCTTCTTTGCGAGCAAGATATCCCCTGCCTCATTATTGCTCGCGGTCATGACCTTGCCCCGGATCTCAAAGAGGTTGCGAGGGAGAAAAACATCGCCATACTTCACACTCCCCGGCCGACCATGTCACTGCTAAACGCCGCGACAATCAGCCTGGAGAACGATTTCGCCCACCGTACGACCTTGCACGGTTGCATGGTGGACTACCGGGGCATTGGCGTTTTGATCATGGGAGAAAGCGGATCCGGAAAAAGCGAGACTGCAATTGGTCTGCTGGAAAAGGGAGCCGCACTTGTCGCCGATGATTCCATCCAGCTTAAGCAGATCAGCGGAGAGCTCTCAGCAAGCGCCAAGGAGTTCGCACGGGGATATTTGGAGATGCGAGGGATTGGAATCATCAATGTCGCTAATCTCTATGGCCTTTCCGCGATCCGACCCGAGAAGCGCCTCGATTTAGTGGTGGAACTCAAATCTGCGAGCGATCTCAACAAGGTGGACCGTATCGGGATCTCACAGAAAAAGATGAGGATCCTTGATGTCGATATTCCCCTCGTGGAGATTCCGGTCGCTGCCGGTCGCGACACCGCACGCTTGATCGGGGTGGCCGCACTCGATCTCCAACTCCGGAAAATCGGCTACGACATGGCGGATGAATTTAATCAAAGGCTTCTGGCCCGGATGAATCACAAGGCGGATGGCTAGAAACTCACTGTGGTCGGTCTATCTCATTCGCTGTGGCGACGATTCCCTTTACTGCGGAATCTCAAATGATGTCACACGTCGTGTGAAAGACCATCAATCACAGGGCCCAAAATGCGCCAAGTATTTGCGAGGGCGGACTCCGCTGAGATTGGTCTATGAGCGTAAGATCGGCACTCGAGCTCAGGCTTCCAGCGAGGAATACCGGATCAAGAGGCTGTCCCGAAAATTAAAAGAGGCTCTCATCTCAGAAACTTCCGCCTCGCAATAATTGGTAAAGATTTACCATGCATATCTCGAATCACCGTGCAAATCGGGACACATATGATACTCTCATCATCCTATGCACAAACGAATGATAATCCTGCTCCCCTTGCTGGCGTTCTTGACCCATTGCTCGACGAACAATCCTAATTCCGGATCCGGAACCTCAACTCTACCGGTTCTTTCGAGCCCGGCCCGGGCTAAAGCCTGGGGCGCACCTCAAGTAGTCCCAACCAAGGACGGCTACAAGATGACCTATACCAACCCCGCCAACGACAAAGAAAGGGTCACCATCACCGGGTCCCGCGAACTGATGTTCTTCCTTTATTATCCGCCGAACCTCAAGGGCACCCGCATGGTCGAAGGCACCGCCACCAAGGTCGATGAAGCGCAACTTTGGAAAACAGCACTGATCGCCGGACAAAAAGTGAAGTGGTATCACGCTCATCTTCCTTCGGCGAATTACGGCAACATTTTCCGAACCCTGGGAGCCGAACTCAAGGACGGCGCGGGCAACGCCGGCCACTACCGGATCGAAGTCGAAGGCACAAAAAACCAGATGCAAAGCTGGCTTTCGGAGCTACGGTTCGATCCAAAATGACAGCCCCAAAAACAGCACTGATCACAGGAGCCAATGGAGGCATTGGCTCTGCTCTTGCCCGCAAACTTCACTCAGCTGGAACCAAGCTCGTTCTGGCCGGACGAAACGAGACCGCCTTGAACAGTTTGGCCTCAGAATTGGGGGCCAAGGCAATCATTGGTGATTTCACCCAAGCGGACCAAGTCGCCTCGTGTGTGACTACAGCCCTCGAAGAGCTGGGCGAAATCGAGGCCGTTGCCCATTGTATCGGATCGATTCTTCTCAAACCCGCGCATCTGACTTCCACGACCGACTGGAAGTCAGTCATGGACACCAACCTCAACTCGGCCTTTTACCTTCTTCACAATCTGGGCAGGCCCATGAGCAAATCCGGAGGCTCCATTGCCTTTGTCTCCTCGGTCGCAGCCGAGAAGGGACTCTCAAACCACGAAGCAATTGCGTCAGCCAAAGCCGGACTCGCCGGACTCACCCGCTCAGCCGCCGCAACCTATGCCAAAAGTCAATTGCGGGTGAACTGTGTCGCCCCGGGCCTCACCGACACCCCGCTGGCCGCACCTATCACCGGTAACGAATCAGCGAGGAAATTCTCCGAAGCGATGCACCCGCTCGGGCGCCTGGGCACTCCTGAAGAGATTGCAAGTGCCCTCTACTTCCTCCTCTCCCCTGACAACAGCTGGATCACCGGGCAGTCCCTTTCCGTCGACGGGGGACTTTCGTCCCTGCAGACTAAATAGCCCCACCTCTAGCCTCCGTGCCAGTGCAGTTTCTTTCGCAGGGTCTCATAAAAGGAATGGCCCGGGAGCCTGACAAGGCGAAGATGAACTTCATGGCAGGAGACACGAACGACACTGTCTTTTTCAATCCTTAGAATATCGCGCCCATCGACCGAGAAAAGAATCGGCTCTTCCCCGTCTCCAGCCGGTGAGAGCTCAATTATGGAATTTTCTCCCACCACCAAAGAGCGATTACTCATACTGTGAGGACAAATCGGAGTGATGACAAAGACCCCGGCCTGTGGCCCCAGCAAAGGCCCTCCGGCGGCCATTGAATAAGCCGTCGAACCCGTCGGCGTCGCAACGATCAATCCGTCGGCACGATAGTGATTTAGCAATTCTCCATCGACCCGTGCTTCCAGCGAAACCAAGCGACCCGTCTCCCCCCTCATCAAAACCGCCTCGTTGAGTGCTAGAAATTGATGAGCTTTCCCACCCTCCTCAATCATTTCCACCTTGAGCATGCTTCGCTCCACAATGTTCATTTCGCCATTTGCCAAATGATCACCGAGAAGGTCGATTTCTTCATCCGTGCACGCCGTCAAAAAACCAAGCGTTCCGATATTCACACCCGCAATCGGGATCGGCCCGGGCCCCAGGCGATGCAAGGTCTCCAATAAAGTGCCATCGCCACCCAGTGAAATAACAAGGTCTGCGCCCTTGGCAAAATCCTGCACTCCCGTTTCCTGAATGAGACCGGCCGTTGCCTCCTCAAGCACAACCTCAATTCCTCGTTTCAAAAGACACTCTCGCACATTTCGCACCGCCATTGGCGCATCTGGCTTGCGGGGATGAGCGACGATAGCGACCTTCACGAATCCGACCCTAGCACCACCGATGAACTCCGGCAATCGTTCCTTGCCTGACCACCTCTCAAACGACATCTTCTCCCCATGCCTCTGACCCCGCTGGAAGCGAACCGCTATCTGCGACAAACCATGCTCGCCGAACTGGGCGAAGCCGGACAGGAGCGGCTCAAGAACTCTTCCATCCTCTGCATCGGGAGTGGTGGTCTCGGCTCCCCTGCTCTTCTCTATCTTGCTGCAGCAGGAGTCGGAACAATCGGCATCATCGACCCTGATAGAGTCGATCTCTCCAATCTACACCGCCAGATCGTCCACGACACCGATCGTGTCGGCACCTCTAAAATGGAAAGTGCCAAAGCACGGCTCCATCAGGTCAATCCGCATGTCAAAATCGTGCTTCATGAGGGGCGATTCGAGCCCGACAATTGCCTTGATCTGCTAAATCTATACGATGCCATTCTCGACGGCTCTGACAACTTCCCCACGCGCTTCGCCGCCAACGACGCCGCCTTCTTTCTCAAAAAGCCCCTCATCCACGGTGCCATTTTTCAGTTTGAAGGCCAGGTGACCGTCTTCGCGCCACACCTCGGTGGACCGTGTTACCGCTGCCTTTTACCAGAGCCGCCTCCCGACGGCGCGGTCCCGACTTGAACCGAAGCTGGTGTCCTGGGCGTGCTCCCGGGAATTATTGGAAGCCTCCAGGCGATGGAAGCGATCAAGCTTCTTGCATGCCTTGGGCAAGCTCCGCTGGGTCGTCTGATCCACTACAGGGCTCTCTCGACCGCCTTCCGCGAGATCAAAATCAAGCGCGACCCGGGGTGCCCGCTCTGCGGAGACAACCCAAGCATCACCAAACCATTCACTGATAAAAAAGACATGATCGAGCTCCCTGAAATCACCACTCTCGAACTCCGAAAAATTCTCGCCGAAGGCTTTGAAGGCATCCTGCTCGACGTCCGCGAGCAGGATGAATACATGATGGCCCATATCGAGGGCTCCGAGCTTCTCCCTCTGTCAGGCTGGCCTGCCTCGGCCCACAACCTCCCAAGGGATGCCAAGTATTACGTCCACTGCGCCGCCGGAATGCGAAGCGCCAAAGCCGGCGTTTGGATGCTTCAAAATGGTTTCACCGACGTTACGAACGTCGCAGGCGGCATGAAACAATGGCTTCAGGAAGAGACACAGTAGAATAATGCATCCCGATCGTTGTTCCTAATCCCAATCTTCCTCAATTTGAATATCCCCAAATGCTCCATCTCCATCACCGAAGGTGGCTTTTGATTTAAGGGCTTTGATCATTCCCGCCACGAACTGGTCGCTAATATCCAACTCTGCAAGTTCCCTCTGAAATCTCGCCGGGTCTCCGAAATCTGCCAAAAGTCTAATTGAACTTCGCGATGAGGATCCTCCAACCATCATCATTTGGCGGAACAAACGTTCGCGTTCCGTTTTGTGCAGACAGAAAACCAACAAGCGCCTGAGGATCTGTCTCTCATCCGCATCCGGAGAACTACCCGCTAATTCTTCGAATAAGGCCGGAATGAGTTCCCGGTGATCTCTGAACCACTTCACCGCATCCTCCGGCGATTTCAACAACCAGCAGAGTGCGGCCCGAATTATCGGAGTTTCCTCAAGCGGAACAGCATTACCATAAATCTCAAATTCGCGAAGATTTTCCCGCCACCAAACCCTCCTTGATGCCCGAAACACAGCCTTGGAAGCTTCGCTTTCATACCAAGTTTCAGCTGCTTTCACATCGGCTTCCAACCATCTTCCAAACAGCGGTCCTTGGGCCACTCGCAGGGTCGGACGTTGATCGTGTCGAAGTTCATTTTCGAGACGCCCAAAGAGCTCGGCCCAATCTGTGTCATTAGGCAACCCCTCCGCAAGCCCCGCCAAAAGGTAGGGCCGCATCTCCACTCCAAGGTCATCACTAAGGCCCGCCCTCTGAAATTCGCTAAATACAAACTCAGGATGATCCTTCGCCAAGGGACCCAACATTTCATGGACAATGAACGCCTCTTGATGCACCAGGTCCCGAAAAACCCCCATCTTCCGATGCTCGCTCTCCAGGTCTGTAAAGTGCTGCCACGCTTCCCTCGGATTACTTCTTGCCCAGCCCGCAAAAATCCGGACCAAGGCATAACCTGCATTTTCCTCGGAATACTGCCTGAGAGAAAAGTGCCCTTCTCTCGCAGGCCAGGCATGTTCAATCCGAGCCCGATAAAGCCGATCCAAAAAGAATGACAAGGCCGATTCGTGATCAACCATCCCCCACCGCTTGATCACCGGAGTCCACCAACTGTCTTCCTCCCTAAAATTCTCGTTCCGCGCCGCAATCTCCAACTCGGCAACCTCCCAGGTTTTCACAAACCTCCACCTTAATTCCTGTGACCCAATTTTCTCAATTTCAGCAGGAGTCCAACTCGACGACTCCGCCGTCATTGCTTCACGTAACTCTGTGAAAATACGCGAACGGTCTTCCGCCAGAGCAGAAACACTCGTTAGGAAAAAAATCAGATTAGGAATCAACCATTTCATCGTTCTTCAGAAGCCTGGCACCCCAGCGACGGGGAAGCATGGGATAAATTAACTGCCCCCAATACGTCCGCGGAATAGGTTCATGAATTCCAAAAGCCTCGGGCTCGTGCTCGGGGCATCGATAGGTTCCAAAAAGCAAGTCCATGAGCGGTGAAATATTTGCATAATTCCCGGCATCGCGAGCGCGGTCATGGTGCCAATGATGCAGCTCGGGCGCTCCGATAAACCACCGTAGCGGACCAATCGGCAGCCTCACATTGGAGTGAATGAAGATGGCCCAAACTCCCCGGAAAGCAATCAGCCCCGCGATGACATGAGTCGGAAATGCCAACAGGAAAATCGGAAGATTGATCAGGCCAATTGTATAGATGCTATCGACCGGATGTTCACGATGGGCCGCCAACCAATCAAGATGTTCCGCGCTGTGATGCACCGCATGAAACCTCCAAAGAAACGGGACTTTGTGCTGCAAGCGATGCCCCCAATACACAAAAAAATCACTCAGAAAAATTACCTCGACCGCCTGCAACCACAGCGGTTGATTTCGAACCGCTTCATGAAAGCCCGAAGGAATCACCCCCTGCAACCACCCTCCCCAGGTGTTCAGCACCCACACCACCAAAGCGGTAAACACAAGATACTGCCCCAGGAAAAAGAAAAGATCCAGCCACCACTCGGGGCGTAAAAACTTCTGCTCCTTTCGTGCTGGAAAAACCATCTCCAGCGGCCGAAACACCACGCATAGGGCTAAAAACGCCACACCCACCGACAGAGCCATTAAAGCGAATTGAAAAAGAGTCATTCTTCTTCTACCGGATCAGAATTCTCCTCAAGCGGCGGCACCGCCAGCTCCCAGGCTTCGTCAACTTCCATAAGCATTTCACTGCGAGTCTTTGAACCCGACATCAACGGCCTTTCATTTGCATCACTCGACTCTCCGCTCCCTTCGACCTCTCCGGAGAGTTTCCGGGTGCTTTGCCAGGTAAACACCCCACCCGCCACCAGTGAAAACAAGACAACCAAAATTCTGAACCAGGCTTTTTCAAACATGACGACGTAATCAACAAGGCTACTCTGCGAAAGGATCCTTCCCCTCCTCTGAATGATCATCAGATGGAGCAGGCGGCACGCCGGGAATCGTGACCGCCTCGGTTGGCAGAATGACAGGACTCTTCGATCCCGATAGCAGGGGGCGTTTCGGAGGCTCCGGCTCAAAATGCTCCGTCACCCCCAGCGCGCCTCCAACCGACTTGGGACCAATTGGCATCACCTCGGTCTTTTCGTCGACATTCGGATCAGCACTGCCGACCGCGTTTTCCCCGGAAAGATTACGCGACAGCTGCCAAACCACCAACCCACCGGCAGTGATCGAAAAGAGAACGACGAATAGCTTAATCAAGCGGCTTGAAGTCATCATCATGGATACACTTTTTATGTTGCTCAAAATCGCCCTATCGAAGCTTACTAAAAATCCGATCCCCAAGCTCATCATTCACCTCCAATTCATCAATGGCATCACTCAACGCCCGCTCCGTCTGATAACCAAAGAAGTCACGAGTGCGATCCGGGCTAAAGATGTCATCGGCCGAAATCAACGCCTCCAGAAACTCCTCCCGCTTCTCCTTCGACAAACAATTCTTTAAGATTTTTCGCCAGTCTTTCGGACCCAGCAACTCACTCAAGCGAAGTCCTCCTCCAAAGAAAAGATCGTTGATTGTTTCGGGTCGGTTCTTTAACCAGGCCAACCCACCATCGAGATCCCGCTCCATCCAATAAACCACAGCTGGTGCGAGCGATGCCGGCGTCTTGTATAAAAGCCCTTCGGAAAAACGACCTCCGGTTAGGAAATGAAAAAGCCCCGGTTCGACAAAGAGGGTTCTTTCCTGGAGGGAAATCGCTTTACCCTCCTCACTTCGAAACCATTCTTCAGCGGCTGAGGCATCCGCTTCCAACCACCTCCCCATCATGAGTCCTCGAAGAACCCATCGATATTCGGGAGCTGGCGGATTTCCGGACTCAAGAACCTGCTCAAAGACCCCTCTCCAATCTGACCTCACCGGCAAACCGTGACCAATCCCAATCAGCATCGATTCCCTGAACAAGACATCGGTCTCGCCCGTGAATTCCCGCCACACCAGTTCTGGATCAATCTTCACCAAATTCTCGAAGATTGATCGAGGTGCCAAATATCCGTAGTCGTTCAAGATACTTTGACCATGGAACTCACCATCGGGATGCCTCACCGCTTTCCAGGCTGCACGTGGGTCTCGCCGAGACCAGCCAGCCAAGGTAGCCTCTGCCGACTTCCAATAAAACCGGGCGATGTTTTCTGCAGAGTTGCTCTCCAGACCACGCCCCGCTTCCTCTTGAATCTTTTTTAATTCGGCATCGAAATTCTTGAAGAACTCAACCTGATTCCGGTGATCGTAAAATGCGCTTTGCTCACCCATCGGAAACATCCAATCAGTAAAAACCTTTCCCGGAGATCCTTCCGCATAGAGATCCAATTCCTCCTTGGTCCAAGACTTCAAGAATTCCCTGCTGAACAAACGCTCTCGACTCCAGGTGAACTCACCGGCGTATAGAATTTCGTCTGCCTCTTCGATGACCTTCACCAGTTCCTCCAGCGCGCGAGCCTGATGCACCTCCGTCTTCGCCTCCACGGGTTCGACTTCTTGCGCCAAAGCAAACGAAATCGTCCCCAAGGCAAGAAACAACCCCTTTCCTCTCATTCCAAAACCTTTGGCCCGCAAAAACGAAAGGTCAAGGTCACGATTCGCAGGGCAGGCGGAAGGCTTGCACTACTCGCTTCCGAACGGATCGGGGCCCATTCCACCTTTGGGATCTTCATCGCGCAAGCCACGCACTCGCGAAATACTCTCAACAATCTCCTCCCCGAGTTCCTCACTCACCACAAGCTCAGCAACCTCCTTTCGCAACTGTTCTCTCCCGTTTGCCACAAACAATCGATTGAGCGGACTATGGAAAACGTCTTCAGCATCGAGATACCCCCTGAGGAGTTCCTCACGCTGTCCGGCAGGATAGCAGGCTACCAAAATCTCCCGGATCCCGCCTGTTCCCAGATCGTCCGGATCCAGCCAATTCTCGGCTCCCGGGATTTCAGGGACCAACTCACTGCGTTCCCTCAACCACGCAATCGCGCCCTCCTTGTCACTCGCAGCCCAATGACGAACGGCCGGGGCCAGGGAAACATCGGTCACTACGACTTTCGTGATGACGTCCTTGTAGTCGTCACTCTCAAAAGGATCAGGCCACTGTCTCTCGACGGTTTCCTCAACCTTCCTCGAAATTGAAATACCCTCGTCGCCCCGGAACCAACTCTCGGCCTCTTCCGCATTCACCTCCATCCATCTCCCAAGCACCCCACCCCGGAGAACCGCCGTGATATCCCGATGCTCCACATTTTCTGTCGATAGGACTTTCCTCATAAGCTCAGCCCAATCGGTCGCAGGGGATAAACCACGCACCATCCCCTTCAGCATCGATCCCTGGAACATCGGATCTTCATGCTTCATAAATTCCTCGAGCGCAAAATCAGGATCTTTCTTCGACAAATGCTCGAAGACTTTAATTGGGGCAAGATAACCATAGCCTTCAAACGCCTCCGATTTCCGAATCAGACCTTCCGGGTCGTCGGCCGCCAGCCACGCCGCATGAGGATCACTCCGTGCCCACCCTGCCAAGACCGCATTGAGATCCAGACCGACTTCCCGAACTTCGGCCTCTCCCGGACCTCCCTCCAGGCTGTTTCTTGCCTGCATAAATTCTTCCGCATACTTCTTCTCGAGACTCAACACGAAGGAAACCGCTTCCTCTTTCACCTCGAGGCCCCACCTTTCGAATAGGGCTTCCGACCAATCGCCGCCCGATTCCTGACGACACAGTGCTTCAACTTCGGCGAGTGGCCATGCCTGAATCACTTCCCAGTGCTTCTCCGGGAACTCTTCATAATCAACCCCGGCGTCATCCCAACGGTCTTCATACGCAAACATCAGCTCAACGAGTTCATCGACCGATCGTTGATCACTACTCTCAAGTGATCTCCGGGCCGAGTGGTTCCGCTCTCCACCCCGGTCAGTTTCCGTTGGCTCTCGCGAAACAACTTCCCGCCATTCATCCACCAATACGATGGAGAGCAGAAGCACCAGCACGACGATAGCCGCTCCCCATTTCATCGCGGTGTCTCAATAATCTCCTGTCGGATCTCGCCCACTCCCTCCACTCCCAATTCCACGACATCCCCAACCTTCAAAAACTGCGGTGGCTTCATTCCCGCCCCCACGCCTCCCGGTGTTCCGGTCGCGATCACATCTCCAGGCAACAAGGTCATGAATTGCGAAATGTAGCTCACCAACTCCCGCACTCCGAAAATCATGTCACTCGTCGAGCTGTCCTGACGAATCCCCCCATTCACCTTCGACCAAATTCGTAATTTTTGTGGATCGGCAATCCCGCCCGCCGGAACAATCTCCGGTCCGGCCGGACAAAAACCATCGTGACTCTTGCCCTTGTTAAACTGCCCGCCACGCTCTTTCTGCCACGCCCGTTCGGAGTAATCGCAAAGCACGAGATATCCTTGGACAAAGCTCATCGCCTCCTCCCCGGTCACCCGTTTGGCCTTCCGGCCAATGACAACGCCCAGCTCAACTTCATAATCCAATTTTTCCGCTCCGGGAGGCAACTCAACCGGATCAAAAGGCCCGGCCCAGCTGCTCGGTGCTTTTTGAAAAAGGACAGGCTCGGTCGGAATCGGATTACCCAACTCCAGCGCGTGAGCCTTATAATTCTGGCCGACGCAAACAATTTTCGAAGGCCGGGCAATCACTGCGGCTGAGGCGGGGCGGATAGCTTGATGACACGGGTCTTGGCAATATCATCGTGAAGGCAATTTCGGTCCTGACGGAAGATCAAAAGCACACCCACAAAATAGATCAGACTTCCGACAAAGGGCACGTTGGCAATCAGAGCCATGATGCCGTAGCGCTTAAAAGCAATCGTGTTCACGTCCGCCTGGGAACCGTCAAGATTGACGATTTGGGTCTTCATGACTTTCTTGCCGATACTCTGCCCCGTCGATTTCCAAAAGGTCCACTGAATCCCGATGTAAGCGGCAAGCCCGATCACCCCTATGAGAAATGTTTCCGCAAATCCGTAACCCGAAGCCGAACCGTTAAAGGCATCAGCGAAATTTTCGACAATCACTACCTTTGGTGGAGAGATCAGAGCGTAAACAAATCCAATCACCAGCCCCACCGGAATCATGATCAGACCGTCAAGCAGAGCACCCGCAAACCGCTCTCCCAAGCTGGCGTAATTGTGCGGCCCCGGCACCCCCGACTGCAGGGGAGAAGGAGGATCAACATGGGTTGTGGGCGGGCTATATGGATTTTCTTCGGACATAGTGAAATTGCTAACAGTTCCCGTTTCTCCTGACAAGGTGAGACTCCATCGCGGAATAATTTCTGAAAGCTCGCGATGTCGGAGCAAACTTGCAGCAGCCCGAACAAATTCCGTGTTCATTTTCCCGAGCCTGAGTTAACACCCGTCCGTCTCCATGTTCGAACTCCTCAAGACCGACCCCGATTGCAAGGCCCGCCGCGGACGCCTTACCACTCCTCACGGAGTCATCGAGACCCCGATATTCATGCCCGTCGGCACCCAGGGTTCGGTCAAGACCCTCCATCCCGAGGATCTTCATCTCATGGAAGCCCAAATCATTCTGGGCAACACCTACCACCTTTGGCTACGCCCCGGCACCGATGTCATCAGCGAACTGGGCGGGCTTCACTCATTCACGACCTG
The DNA here is from genome assembly GCA_030432565.1 of Verrucomicrobiia bacterium. Taxonomy (GTDB): domain Bacteria; phylum Verrucomicrobiota; class Verrucomicrobiia; order Verrucomicrobiales; family Akkermansiaceae; genus SW10. Next base: position 175,298 of record JAUIGV010000004.1, read on the forward strand.
GGACGGGCCCATGCTGACCGATTCCGGCGGCTTTCAGGTCTGGTCCCTTTCCAAGATTCGCAAAATCAGCGAGCAAGGCGTGCAATTCCAAAGTCACCTCGACGGCACCCGCATGATGCTCAGCCCCGAAAAGAGCATGGAAATCCAAGCGATCTTCGGTTCGGACATCGCAATGCTCTTCGACGAATGCCCGCCCTATCCGTGCGAGCGCAAATACGCCGAGGAATCCACCGGTCTCACCACCCGCTGGGGAAAACGTTGCAAGGAATGGATCGAAGCCAACAAGCCTGCCAGCGGAAACGGGCGGCAACTCCACTTCGGAATCGTCCAAGGCTCTGTTTATCCCGATCTCCGTGAGGAGTCCGCACGAGCCCTCGTCGATCTCGATCTCGATGGTTACGCCATTGGCGGAGTCTCGGTCGGTGAACCCGAGGAGGAAATGTTCGCCGCCATTCAAAATGCCGAGCCCTTCCTGCCCTCGAACAAGCCCCGCTACGCGATGGGACTGGGAACCCCGACCCAGCTTCTGGAAATGATCGGCCAGGGCGTCGACATGTTTGACTGCGTTCACCCCACTCGCTGCGCGCGCCACGGGCAGGCCTTCACTCCGGACGGCCCCATCCACATCAAAAACAAGGCCTTCGAGTTCGATTCCGCTCCGCTCACCGCAGAAGCCCATCCGCACGTCGCCCGCTTTTCGCGTGCTTTTTTGCGCCATAGCTTTCGCGCCGGCGAAATAATCGCCCAACGCGTTCTCTCCTTCCACAACCTGCACTTTTACCTCCAGCTGATGGAAAACGCCCGCCACGCCATCTCCGAGGGACGTTTCCGCGAATTCCAACGCGAGTTCGTCGCCCGCTACACCGCAGGTGCGAAATGACCCTCTTTCCCCGAAATCAAGCGGTTTAGGGTTGCTTTCCTTCGCCAATCCTAGTTTTTTCCTCCCCCGCAACAAACTTCGCATCTAGCGGATATTTTCAAACAAACTACTTTCTTCAAAGTGACTCCAATTTTATCAATTCTTGCAGCTGGAGAGGCCAATCCTCTCACCGGCACCCTTCCCATGATCATCATCATGATCGTGATGTTCTACTTCCTGCTGATTCGCCCGCAGAAAAAGCAGCGTCAGGAACAGGAAGCTCGTGTCGCAGCCCTTAAAAAGGGGGACAAAATCGTAACCATCGGCGGAATGCACGGGATTGTGCACCACGTTTCCAAGGAAACCATCACCATCAAGATTTCCGAGGGCGTTTTCGTCCCCTTCAATAAAGTGGCCATCGCCAGCGTCGAAAAATCCGGTAAAGGCGATAAGAAGGCCGAAGAGAAGACTTCCGACGAAGATTCCAAGGAAGAGAAGAAGGCCTAGTTCCGCTTTCAATCCCCCCCTCTCATGCTCCGCAACTTGTCAGGCCCCTTCGTCAAAGCCCTTCTTCTGGGCTTTTTCTGCTGTCTGGGGGCATCGGCGAAAGATGAAACCGAACCAGAGCCCAAAGGCGGATTCACTTTCGCTCTCCGGGAAGTGCACCCAAATAATACGCAAATTCTTGCGCAAATTAAATCAGGGGAAGCCAAGCTACCTCCAGGGTATAAGATTTACCAAATCCGGATCTCCGACCCTGAAACTGGCAAAATCACCGATCAGGAACCCATTGTCTTGGCCAGTAAAGCGATCGTGACCGGGACCCACATTGAAAAGACCAGCCCCGGCCATGGCCTTGGCACCCTTAACGTTCGTCTGAACAAGGAAGGCGGGAAACGTCTGGGCATCGCCACCAAAAGAATGGCGCTGGGAAGAGACCGCATCGCAATTGTTTTTGAAGGCCAATGCGTCATTGCCCCAACAGTCAACGGTGTATTGGGTGAGCAATTTGTTGTCGAGGGACTTCAAGACAAACAAGAAGTCAGCCGCGTCGTAAAAGCTCTCAACGAGAAGCGCAAAAAGTAAATTTTCAGATTCTAAAGTAAGTAATTCATGGACCTCCAAGACAACCCTCTCATCGTCGTCGGTGCCGGTATCGCCATCGTCGCCCTCATCTTCTGGTATGTCGCGACCGAAATCGACCGCCGCAAGCGCAACGTCGGCTCCATCGCCATCGGCATCGTGATCATCCTTTGCCTGATGGCCATCCTTCCCGTGAAGGAGAAGCTTAAAGGCGGAATCGATCTCGTCGGTGGTTCCTCCTTCATCGTCGAAATCCAACCCGGAAAGGACGAGGACGGAAACCCCCTTCCAGTCAATGAAGGCGCCATCGAGCAGGCCAAGGCCACCCTGTCCAAACGCCTCTCCAACAGTGGCCTGAGCGACAACCTCATGCAGCCTCTTGGCAAGGATCGCCTCATTATCGAGATGCCGGGAGTTGGACCGGAACGCCGCGATGAAATCCGTGAGACCATCGAGAAAACCGCCCGTCTTCTCCTCAAGGAAGTTCACCCCAACAGCAGCCAAATCATTGCCCAAATCGAGGCTGGCACGAAGACCCTGGAACCCGGATATCAAGTCTACCCGATTCGCATTACCGACAAGGAGACCGGCAAGATCACCGGGATGGATAAGATCCTCCTGAGCAAAAAGACCATCGTGGGTGGCGACAAGGTCGATCTTGCACGTCCGGGAGAAGGCATGGGTGTCATCAACGTGACCTTGAACAAAGAAGGGGGCCGACGACTCTCCAATACCACCGGCAACATGACCATTGGGAGAGACCGTATGGCGGTCGTTCTCGATGACGAGGTTCTCATCGCCCCCACCGTGAATGCCGTTCTAGGACGCCGGTTCATCGTGGAAGGTCTCGACGGACGCGAGGAAGTCCGCACTGTTTCCAACGCGCTCAACAATCCTCTCAAATACCCTCTGACCATCCTCTCCGAGCGGAATGTCTCCCCCCGCTATGGCGAGGAAGTCGTCAGACAAGGCATTACCGCCGCGATTGCCGGCCTGAGTCTTACCTTGTTTTTCGTCTTGATCTATTACCGTATCGCCGGCCTTGTCGCCCTCGCCGGCCTCATGGTGAACATGCTCATCCTTTTTGGGGCAATGGCGATGTTCGGAGCGACCTTTACCCTTCCGGGAATCGCGGGAATCATCCTGACCATCGGTGTTGCAGTTGATGCCAACGTCCTCATTTACGAAAGACTGCGGGAGGAAATGGCAGGCGGCAAATCTCTCGGGAACGCCCTCCGCGCCGCTTATGAGAAAGCCTTCAGCGCCATCTTCGATGCCAACATCACCACCCTTCTCACCGCGATCATTCTTCTTTGGCGTGCGTCCGACCAAATGAAAGGCTTCGCCATCACTCTGACGATCGGAATTCTATCCTCGATGTTTGCCGCGCTCCTCGTGACCCGCGTCCTCTTCTTCTGGGGTCGCGATACCGGAGCCCTCAAGAAGCTCAGCTTCATGAACCTGATCCCCGAGAAAACGATCAAATTCATGGAAATGCGGAAGCCCGCCTTCATGATTTCAGCAGTCCTCTTCATCGGTTCACTCGTCGTCATGGGAACCAAGCGCGATTCCTCACTCGGCATCGACTTCCTCGGTGGAAGTATTGTGAACATCCAGCTCAATGAAGAGCAGATCTTAAGCGAGGCCACGGTGAGAGAAGCCATCAGCGATCTCACCTTGAAGAAAAACGCGACCATCCAGCTCGAACAACCCGTGGGTGCGGAAGGAGAACTGATCTCAATCAAGTGCGACTCTGATGACCTTGCTCAGATCACGGACAAGCTGCGCTCGGATATTGGAATCCTTGGCGCGGTCAGCTCAAAGACCCTTGAAATTCCGCTCAAGAAGAGCGACTCGGAAATCACGAAAGAGGCCATCGAAAAGTCCCTTGAAAGCCTCGGATTGGAAAATACCAAGGTTGAGATCAAAGCCGAGGCTGCCAGTGACAATCGCTTCATCAGTATCAACAGTGCCGCCGACAGCGAATCCACCATCGCGACCAAGCTCAAGGAAGACTTCCCGTCTCTCAAGATTCCCGAAGCCAAACCGAACTACGAAATCCCCATCGATGGCCAAACAATCTCGGCCTCTCTCGGTGGCGAGTTCTTAAAGAACTCCCTCTATGCACTCGGTCTGGGGCTTCTCGCGGTTTTGATTTACATCAGCCTGCGATTCGAATTCTCCTTCGCCGTTGGTGCCTTTACCGCGCTCTTTCACGATATCGTAATCTGTATTGGTGTTGTGATCCTCTTCGGAACAGAGCTCTCCTTAATCCACGTCGGAGCCTTCCTGACAATCGCGGGTTACTCCATTAACGACACGATCGTGGTGTTCGACCGGATGAGGGAAACCCTTCGTTCGAAGCGTGGCGATGTTTCCGACGTGATGAACCTCGCGATCAACGCCACCCTTTCCCGAACCATTCTGACCTCGGTCACGACCTTTGTGGCCGTGTTCGTCCTCTGGATCTTCGGCGGCGCTGCCCTCAAGGATTTCTCCTTCGCCATCATGATCGGCGTGATTATCGGAACCTACTCCTCGATCTTCATCGCAGCTCCTGTTGTTTACATCTGGAGTAAGTCCCGCGGCACCAATCTCCGTAAAGAGCTCCTTGATGCCTCGCTGGACATGTCGACCGAAGTTGTCGAGCCAGCCCCGGGCAAGTAGATCTGATTCCTTTTTTTTTAAAAGCCTGCCCGGAGTTCGCTCCCGGCAGGCTTTTCCATCATTGCCAAAATTTGTTTACGAAACTAAACTATCCCCCCTGATGACAAAGACTTGGTTCACCCTCCTGCTTGCCGCTCTCTGCCTCGGCCTGCAAGCACAAGAAACCCCGATTAATGCAATCGAAACCAACCTCGCCACCACTCCTCCTGTCAAAGATGCCGTCGAGGTTTTAGAGGACGATGGCTCACGCGTAGCGGTTTTGGGCTATCATGTCTTCCACGCCACGCTCCCGGCAACCCAAATGCGGATTCCCACTTCAAAATTTCGCAGCCAGATGGAGGCCATCAAAAAGTCCAACATCCCGGTTATCACTCTTGAGCAATTTCTCGCCTGGCGTCGAGGTGAAGGTGAACTCCCACCGCAATCCATCCTGATCACGATGGACGACGGCTGGAGATCGGTTTACACCGAAGCCTTTCCCATCATGAGGGAATTGCAGCTACCCTTCACCGTCTATCTTTACAAAAACTACGTGGGAGCCAATCGCGGGAGCCGGGCCCTTTCTCTCGACATGATTCGCGAAATGGTTTCCAGCAAGCTCTGCTCCATCGGCTCACACTCGGTCAGTCACCCCTTTCCCAGCAAAGTCAAAAGCGCAGCGAAGGCAGGCCCCGAATCCTACGACAAGTTCCTCCGCAACGAACTGGGTACGTCCAAAAAATTTCTCGATGACACCTTTGGTATCAAAGTCACCACCTACGCCTACCCGGGTGGATACCATACCGACGAGATGTTTCCTTTGGCCGATGAATTCGGTTACGACCATCTTTTCACGGTGAAACCGGGCAAAATCCGCCGGGATTCGCCCCGCTACACCCTTCCTCGTTACATCGTCCTGGGAAATCATGATGGAGCCTTTAATGCTGCAATGGTTTTTCGAAATGGGGCCAGAGTTGCCAGCATCCCCGTCACACTGCCACACCCAACCAAGCCCGAACCCGGTGAAATCATCGCCTCGCGTCTTCCCACAATTCAGGTTGATCTTTCTGGAGTGGAAAATCTTGATCCCGATTCGGTCGTCATGAGAGTCGCTGGCTTCGGCAAAGTCCCCCTCATGGTCGATCCTGAAACTCTTGTTTACCAATGGACCGTGAGCCGACCTCTTCGCCAGCCCTTGTGCGAAGTCACAACCCAATGGCGAATTAAAGACAACGAAGACTACGAACCGGTCATGCGATGGTCCTTCCGCATTGATCACGAAGCGGCATACCAGGCTCAGTAGGAACTTCAAGCTACCCAGGCCAGAAAAAATCGAAAACCGACGAAAAAGCGCGATTTTCAATGCTGTCAGCTCGATAGATAAGCTCTTTTCTCTGAATTTCATCAATTTTCGCTTGATTAAGACGCCGACTCAACCATTTTTCACCGAAATTCCTCAAACTTCATGAGCAACCAATCACTCGACGGAGCACAGGCTCTCATCAAAACCCTCGACGATCTCGGCATTGAGTTCATTTTCGGCTACTCCGGCGGAGCAGCCATCCCCATTTTTGACGCGCTGGAAACGGTCGAAACCAAAATGAAGTTCATTCTCGTGCGCCACGAACAAGGAGCCGTTCATATGGCCGATGGCTACGCTCGCGCGACCGGAAAGCCGGCAGCTGTACTCGTTACATCCGGGCCTGGCGCAGGCAACACCGTCACCGGTCTCATGACCGCCCAGATGGATTCAGTCCCAATGCTTGTCATTTGTGGACAGCAAGTCACCTGGATGCTTGGGAAAGACGCCTTCCAGGAAGCGGATATTTTCGGAATTACCGTTCCCGTGGTAAAACACAATTACCTCGTCAAAGAGACCAATGACTTGGTCCGCGTGGCCAAGGAGGCCTATCACATCGCCACCACCGGTCGCCCCGGCCCCGTCCTCATCGACGTTCCCAAGGACGTTTCTTCCGGTGATTTTACCGCAACCATGGATCCGGAACTGGATCTTCCCGGTTACGATCCATACGAATCTCTCAACATCGACCCCGCCGGAATCGAGGAGGCTGTCGCCCTCATCAAGAAAGCAAAACGACCTGTGATCCTGGCGGGTCAGGGCACCATGATCGCACGTGCCGACAAGGAGCTCATGGAACTGGCAACCAAGCTCAATTGCCCCGTCACCTCCACCCTTCTCGGCAAGGGCGTCTTTCCTGAAACCCATGAGCTTAGCCTCGGCATGCTGGGCATGCATGGCACCGCCTACGCCAACAAGGCCATGGTCGAGTGCGACCTTCTCCTCAATGTCGGCTCTCGATTTGACGATCGCATCATCGGCCAGCCCGACAAGTTTTGCTCCGATGCGAAAATCATTCACATCGACATCGATCCAGCGGAAATGGAAAAGATGATCCGCCCCGACGTGCAAATTGTTGGAGATGCGAAAGCAGCCCTCACCCTGCTCAATCAGGAAATCGAAGAACTGGAAACAGCCGACTGGCTCAAGACTCTGGACGGCTACAAAAAGAAGTTCCCGCTTGGCTACAAAAAGCAAGGCGGACTCAGAATGCAGCAGGTCATCGAGGAACTCTACGAACAGACCGGGGGCAAAGCCATCGTTTCGACCGATGTGGGGCAACACCAGATGTGGGCCGCACAATTCTACAAGAACGACGAGTCCTATCACTGGCTTTCGTCGGGTGGCGCCGGAACCATGGGCTTCGGCTTCCCCGCTGCCATCGGAGCCCAACTCGCTCATCCTGAAAAAATCGTGATTTCGATCTCGGGTGATGGAGGCTTCCAAATGACTCTTTTTGAATTGGCGACCGCTGCGATTCACAAACTCCCCATCAAGATTGTCGTTCTCAATAACCACTACCTCGGCATGGTCCGCCAATGGCAGGAGCTCTTCTTCGAAAACCGGGAGTCGGGCGTCGATCTCGAGGGCAACCCCGATTTCTGCAAGCTCGCCGGCGCCTATGGCATTCCAAGCGTCCACTTTAAACGCCCGGCCGACTGCCAACGTAAGATCGAGGAAGCACTCGCCTACAACGACGGGCCCATCCTCATTCACGCCGAGTGCGTCAAATACGAGAATGTCTTTCCCATGATTCCTGCCGGTGCAGCTCTTGAGGACATGATCACCGAGCCGCCCAAAACTCAAATGGCAAAACCTGTGGGATCAACCTAGGACCTCCCTCCACTTTTCAAAAATTCACCATCACTTGAAATGTCTAAAACGATTGTCACCACCGACACTCCTATGGAAAATGCCACGCGTGGCGCTTCAAATACGCTCTCCATCCTCGTCAACAACAGCCCGGGGGTTCTAATGCGGATTTGCCAGGTCTTCTCGCGAAGAGCTTACAATATCGATTCACTTGTCGTCTCCGAAGGCCGCACCGGTGCTTTCTCCAGAATGACCATCGATATCTCAGGAAATCCCCAGGGGCTCGAACAGATCATCAAGCAAGTCAACAAGCTCATCGATGTGATCCATTGCTACGAGCACACCGCGGCAAACTCGGTCGTTCGTGAAATGCTCTTGGTCAAAATTATCGCTGACAAGGACGAGCGCTCCGCTGCACTTCAGGTCATTGAACACTTTGCAGGAAAGACGGTCGACATGAGCCCGAATTCGATGATCGCGATGTTTACCGGGACCACCAGCAAGATCGATGCCGTCGTTCTCATGCTCGGCCAATTTGAGGTCATAGAGACCATCAGAACCGGAAAGGTCGTCATGGCACGTGGAAGCCAAGCCACCTAAAGTTGCATCCCCAAAAAATTCGATCGAAATCCCCGGTCTGGCTATTCCAGGCCGGGGATTTGCGATATCAGGAAACGTTGTTAGTATTACGCCATGATTTCCAAACCGGTCACCGTCCATGGCATCTGGGGAGCCGCCATGATTGGCGCATTTTTTGTCGGAACAAGTTGGCAGAAGGCTGAATACGAAACCAATTCCGGCAAGGTCGCATCCGTGCCTAGCACCCGGACCCCATCGACCCTCCCCCTCGGCTCCGGCACCGACGCTTCCGGGCCACAGTCGCAACGCTCCCGCTCCGGGCGAAAGGATGTTGTTTCAGAGGTTTTCGAAGCCAATGCATTTTCAGAGATGGGAATCGATGGCCTGGCCGCCATGGCTTTTAAGGATCCGAATCAAGTCAAACGCCGGCTTGCCTTTAGTCGCCTGCTCGCAGAAATGACCAGCGACAATGCGATGCAAATCCGCGAGAAACTCATGGCATCAGGAATGAATACCCGTGACCCGGAGTGGCGCGACTTCAACTATGCCTGGGGCACCATTGCCGGAGAATCCGCCTTCTCGGAGTCCCTCGACATGGAGCAAAAAGATCTTTACTCCGTGATCAGTGGTTGGGCAACGACTGACCCGACAGGCGCCATGGCTATGCTTGATCGCCTGCCCGAGAATCTGGCCGACCAGAAGAAGCGACTCGAAGAAGGCGTCGTAGCCGGATTGGCGGACCGTAATCGCGACGAGGCCACCGCTTATGTTTCCAAGCTTCTCGCCGGAGGAAGAACCGATGCCGCACGTTTGATGGAAAATGTGGCCAGCGAGGTCATCCGTCAGGAAGGCCCGGTGGAAGCCTCCAATTGGATTTCAACTCTGGAAGATGGACCGCTTAAAGGTTCGGCAATGAACAAGGTGGCCGAACGATACGCGCGAACTGATCCGGAGGCTGCGGCGGGATGGATTCAGGCCTTCGCAGCCGAGGATTACGCCACCCGCGCGGTCGCCCAGGTCGGAGAGAAATGGGCCGAGCGCGAACCCCTTGCCGCAGTCTCGTGGCTCGATCAACTTCCAGAGGGTCCCGGCCAAAAAGCGGGACTCAACTCCGCCTTCGGCGACTGGGAAGATCGCGATCCCATTGCCGCCGGCCAATATCTCCTCGACATGCCAAATTCCCCAAAACGTGACTCAGCCATCAAGGGCTTTGCCGAGGGATACGCGTGGCAGGATCCCCAGACAGCCATCGCGTGGGCCCAGGACATCCAGGATCCCGCAATTCGCAGCGAATCTCTGAAGAAGGTTGGCTATGCCTACTACCGCCGCAAACCCGAGGAGGCGAAGGCCTGGCTCACAAACAGCGGTCTTTCGGCAGAGGTCCAAACCGAGATTCTTAACTCTCGAAGAAGGCGCTAGGCAAAAGTGGTGAATCTCCAGAAAACCTCCCCTTCTTCCAAATTGAAATCTCATCAATTTCACCGTAGCATGGGAGGGTGAAACAATCGCCCCTCGTCTCCGCATTGGTACTACTCCCGCTTCTTGGCGCGCTTGCCGGCGACCGGGTCGCAAACACCTCGATTACTCTCCCGGCGAACCCTCCCACTTCGGTCATTGAAGTAGAGAACGCATTCGCCGGGCTTTCGTTTTCCTCACCTCTCTGCCTCCGCAGTCCCGCCGGAGAGGCCAGACGTCTCTTTGTTTGTGAGAAAACCGGAGACCTCGAACTCATCCCGGATGTCACCGCAGTCACACCGACAAAAACTGTCTTTCTTGATCTCGATCAAATCATCAACAATCGTGGCGAATCGTTCCTGACGAGCAGCGAACAAGGACTCCTCAGCGTCGCCTTCCATCCCGATTACGCGAATAACGGAGACTTCTTCGTGGTTTATAATGTTCGCTCGGCTGGAGTGAATTATCAAAGACTCTCGCGTTGGAACGATCCGGATACTACCGATACGGTCGCCGACCCAAACTCGGAAACCATCTTGATCGAGATGGCGAACAACGCTTCCAATCACAATGGCGGCGATCTTCAATTTGGCCCCGACGGATATCTTTACATGAGCTGGGGAGACGAAGGAAATCAAAACGACTCCCTCAACAACAGCCAGTTCCTGGACAAGGATTTTTGGTCATCCATTATCCGCATCGATGTCGACCTGGAGCCTGAAGACTATACGGCCTCTGACGGAACGGGGAGCGATGACGACAACCTGCGCCCCAATAATCATCCGGCAGTGAGACTGGCAAACGGAAATCCGCACTACGAAATCCCAGCAGACAACCCTTGGGTTGGAGTCGCTTCCTTCAACGGGATTTCGGTCAATCCAACGCAGACCCGCACTGAATTTTTTGCCCTTGGTTTCCGCAATCCATGGCGCATGAGCTTCGATGGGGATGAGCTTTGGGTCGGAGATGTGGGCCAAGGCGCGCGCGAGGAGATCACCCTGGCCTCAATTGGAACAAACCACGGGTGGGCCTGGTATGAGGGCGATATTAACGGCCCAAAATTCAGCAACACCATTAACGGGGCTTCTCGTACTTCCGCAACCCACACTCCACCCGTCTGGGCCTACAATCACGGCCTCGGAGAGTTCCAGGGGCGTTCGGTCACCGGCGGATTCGTCTATCGTGGTGGCAATGTCCCTTCCCTTGCCGGTAAATACATCTTTTCCGACTACGTCTCCGGAAACATCTGGGCGCTGAAACGGAACGAGATACCCGGCGAGCCGGAAGTTGAAAGAATCGCAGGCGAAACCGGCATCGCAGGCTTCGGCCCCGACCCATCCAACGGAGACATTCTCATGGCCGACCTTGGAAACAATGTCATCCGGCGAATTGTATCACGTGATCTCGATTCCAGTTTCCCCGAAACGCTTTCCGCCACCGGTATCTTCTCAAACCTGACAGCCCTCACCCCAACTCCCGGCGTCGTCCCTTACGAAGTCAACCTTCCCTTCTGGTCCGACCACGCACTTAAACAGAGATGGTTCGCCATCAAAAACACCACTGATGTAATCAATTACTCCGCGAAAGAAGCATGGACCTTCCCGAACGGAATGATCTGGGTAAAACACTTTGATCTCGAGCTGGAAAGAGGGAACCCCACCACGAGGAAACGAATTGAAACACGTGTCATCGTGCGCAACCAAACCGGGGAGACAAGCCCGGTCACTTTACTCTCCGAAGGAACCCCGGCTCGCTATCTCATCCCCACCAACTCGTCCCTCGAATCGATATGGCCAACCCCTTCATTTGATGACACCGGGTGGCCCTCGGCCACTCCGGGGATCGGATACGACGAAGACTCGACCTACCTCTCCGAATTCGGAACCGGTGGCAATCTCGGCGACAGTCTCAACGGAGAAAACACTTCTGTCTATTTGCGTATTCCTTTCGACGTTGCTGACGCAGCAGCCATTGCGACCCTGACGCTGCGAATGAAATATGATGATGGCTTTGCCGCTTTTCTCAATGGACGGCCCGTGGCCTCTGCCAACGCCCCTGAAACACTCACCTGGCAATCAGGAGCGACGGGTAACAATTCCGATTCGAGCGCAGTGTCTTTTGCCGACTTCCCCATCGATGCCGCGCTCCTCGTCGAAGGGCAAAATGTTCTCGCCATCCAGGGACTTAACAACGGGATCGGTAGTTCCGACATGCTCATCAGCCCTGAAATCATCGGAGGCCGGTTCACCAACTTTGTTGATGGAATCTATGGTGTGTCATACCGGTGGAATGAGGCTCAGACTGAAGCGACTCTCGTTCGCAGCGCCGGCGAAAACATCGACCTCACAATCAACACCCCGGATGGCGTTCGAAATCAAGTCTGGACCATTCCCTCCCGGGCTTCCTGCCTCGCCTGTCACACCGAACAAGCGGGCTTTGCCCTCTCATTCAACACTCCCCAACTCAACCATCCCGGCACCATCGAGGGAACCTCCGGGAATCTGCTGAGCCTCCTTCACTCCAGTGGCTACCTTGACCAGGACCCCGGAGTTCCCCTGACTCTGCCAAAGCACATCACCCCGGAAAACTCGACTTACTCTCTTGAGGCCCGGGTCCGCTCCTACCTCGAAGTCAACTGCACCTATTGCCATCAGCAAGGTGGCATCGAACCCGAAAGTTGGTTTGGAAATCTGGACCTCACCATGCACGAGACCGGACTCATCAACGGGATGCTTTCCGGAGGCGCCCAGGATCCAGGTGACCGGCTTATTATCCCCGGAAATCCGAACCGCTCGGCCTTGCTTTCGCGGGTCGCCTCCACCAACGGCTATTCCCGAATGCCCCCGCTTGCAACAAACGAGTCCGATCTCGTTGCGATCCAACTCCTTACCGACTGGATCAATCAAGAAGCCACCATCGAAACAGACTACAACACCTGGCGCATCGCCCGTTTTGGAAATGACACCTCACCCGAAGGCCAACCCGACGCCGATCCTGACGGAGATTCGTTTTCCAACGAATACGAGTATCGTTCTCACACTGATCCCTCCGACGGCAACGACTTCCTTGCAACCGGCTTCAGCTTTACTCAATCCGGCTCCGCAATTGAGATCAAAATACCAGCGCTCTCAAATCGGGCCGTCCTGGTTGAGCACTCAAGCGACCTTTTGAAGTGGCTTCCGTGGACCGCCGAACCCAACGATGGCATTCCCCGAAATCCAGCACAGCAAACAGTTCCGCTGATCGCGCCTGCGACTGGAAATCAGGAATACTTCCGGCTCAGAATCCAGAAGCGCTAAACGCAAACACAAGATAGCAATTCATGCCGAGTCTCCCGCAATTCACGCGAAGATTTTTGATTTAATCCATGACACATTACTGACGTTGGGATGAACTTACTCTCGGCAAAAACAAGCATGAAATCATACCGGAACATCCTCGTTGGCATCAACTACACAACGGCATCCCGTCACGCCCTCCTGAAGGCCCATCGGATTGCTTCAGAGGACGGGGCAAAGCTCACCGCCTGTCACGTTGTCCCGCTTGGAGAAATTACCGAATTTGTCGATTTCTACATGATCGAACACAAGATTATGACTGACGCCGCTCTTTCAAGTCTGGAAGGCTTCGTCGAAGAAACCCTCGGGGCCGATCACGAGGTCACCTGCATGATTTGTGAGGGAATCCCACATCATGAACTTGTCGCACGGGCAAACGAAGACGGCTACGACCTTCTGGTCCTCGGCGATGATGACTATGCCTCCGACTCGCGGAAGGCCGGGCAATTTGCTATTAAGTGCCTGCGTTTTGCAAAAATGCCCGTTCTCCTCATGAACCGTCCCGAGACAAATCCCGATGGTCCCATCGCGGCATGTTTGGATCTTTCCAATGCAACCAATCCGGTTCTCGAAAACGCCGCGCGCCTCTGCTCAATTTCGTCGCCGGATTTACACCTCGTGCATGTCGCCCGCCCTCCTTGGCTTCATCCCCTCAAGATTCGATACCGCAAGGAGGTCTTCGAAGACAAAGGTCTGAAGGAGCAATTCCACGAAGTCCTTGACGGACAACTCGAGGTCGTCCGGCAAAAAGCTGCCGAGCTCATTTCAAGCCCGATCAAAGTGTGCATGCTCGAAAGTGAGGATCCCACTCACACTCTGCTCGAGCACCTGGATGCAACCGACTACAACCTCGTCGTCATTGGCCGGGTCGGCAAAGGGTTCAAAGGCCTCGTCACAGACTTTATGGGAGGCACAGCGGAGACCCTCATTCGCCATCTCGGCTCCCCACTTCTTATCGTCCCACTCACCGAATAACTCCAGACCTTACCAAAACCATGAATCAACCAAAAAGTATTCTCGTCGGAGTCGACTACTCCGAACAAAGCAAAAACGCACTTCGTGCCGCAGCCCGCATGGCGAACTCCCGAAGCGCCCAACTGGTTTGCTATCACGTTCTCGACAAAGAAGTTCTCACCCAGATCAAAAAGATGGATGAGGAAACAGAGAAAGGTGTCCTCAACTTTGCTCACGAAAAAGTAGCCGAGTTTATCCGGGAAGTGATTGGCACGGCCCACAACATCGTCACCGAAGTTCTTTTGGGCAACCCTTTCAAGCTCACTCTGGATCAGATCGAAAAGCACAATGCCGAGACACTCGTTCTTGGCTCCGGAGGATACTCGCAGGAAGACGGCCACCATGTGGGAGCTCTCGCTTCCCGTTGCATCAGGAAGGCACCCACTGAAGTTCTTCTCGTTCGCAACTATCAAGATCACCCGTTTGAAGACATCGTGGCCTGTGTTGACTTCTCCGAAAACTCAAATCGCGCCGTTCACCGGGCAGCAGTCCTGGCCTCCCAGGATCAGGCCCGCCTTAAGTTGATCCACGTTCACCGCCCCCCCATTTATACCGAAGCCGAGATGGGCTGGCTGGGACCGGCCTTCCCGATCGTCCCTGAGGATGGCATTCAGGAAAACCTTGCCGAAAGAGTCGCCGATTTTGCGAAACAAATCGAAGAGCAGTACAACCTCGAAAATGTCACCTCCGAGGTCATCACATCCCACAGCGTCCATCGTGGCATTTGGCAGGCACTCAAGGATACGGAGGCCGATCTGGTTGTTCTTGGCACACGGGGCCGCACTGGTTTCAAGAGCCTTCTTCTGGGTACCACCGCCGAAGGGCTCATCAACCATACCCCTTGCTCTGCCCTCACCATCAAACCGGAAGGCTTCGAGTACAAACTCTTCTAAAGAGCTTACGTTCTCGGTTAAAAACCAGGCCGACGAGAAATCAGGAAAGAATTCCATTTCCCCCAACTCCCTGTTTTCGTCGTCCCGGTCTTTTCTCGCCAAAGCCTCGACCGCGCCGCCAGTGAAATCGGCGATCTGCTGATCACGATCATCTCGGATGATGCCGCTTCCCTCTGGCTCAACGACCAATTCTGCTGGCAGGACACCGGACAATCGGTCTGGCGCACCGGCGAAGGTTACCGCCTTGTTCAACGCGACAACAACCTCTTGATCCGCATCGAGAACGGCCCCACAACGTTCGCTTATTATGGGCTCCCCTGCCTTCCCCACGCGATAGACCATTTGCCAGAAGTGATTGCGGGAAAAGGCCGAGACTGTGGGAATTGAGTGCAAGGCGCGAGGAAGGTGGTTATGAACATACGCAACTGACGAGCAACGCCGCAATCGGATCCCACGGGCCGGAAGTCTGTCAGCCCTCCCGCGCAGCGGCTGATCCTCTCGACACAACAATCCCCGTTTTCACGTAAGGACTTTTGGCAGATGGTCTAAAGAACAAAACTGACAGCCCCCGTATGTTAGGTCGGGCGACTTGGACATTTGTGAGGATTTTTTTCACTCCTACAAATTAATCGGAATTGACTTTATTAAAAAGAATCCGCTAACACATCCCCCGCTTGAGCAAAAAACACACAACGGTCATCATCGGAGCCGGGGGCGTCGGAAACGTCGTCGCCCAAAAGTGCGCCCAGGATGCTGCCCATTTTGGAGAAATCTGGCTCGCCAGCCGGACCCTCGCCAAGTGTGAACAAATTGCGGCTGATATTAGAGACGCCACCGGTGTCGAAATCAAAACTGCCCGGGTCGATGCCGACAATGTCGCCGAAACCGCAGCCTTTCTGAAGGAGGTCAACGCGACCTATCTCCTCAACATCGCGCTCCCATACCAGGACCTCACCTTGATGGATGCCTGTCTCGAGGCCGGAGTCCATTACCTCGACACCGCGAACTACGAGCCTCTCGACAACCCACACTTCGAATACAAATACCAGTGGGAATATCAGGACCGCTTCAAGGCAGCCGGGCTGACCGCAATCCTTGGATCAGGATTCGATCCCGGCGTTACCAATGTCTTCTGTGCTTACGCCCTGAAGCATTTTTTCTCCGAGATCCGCACTGTCGACATCATCGACGCAAACGCCGGTGACCACGGACTTCCTTTTGCCACCAACTTCAACCCGGAGATCAACATCCGCGAGATCACCGCGCCCGGCCTTTATTGGGAAAAGGGTGAATGGATCCAAACGAAGCCTCTCGAAATCTCCACCGACTACACCTTCCCACACAAGGAAATCGGAACCAAACGAATCTACCTTCTCCACCACGAGGAGATGGAGAGCCTCGCCAAAAATCTCCCGGGACTAGAGCGCATCCGCTTCTGGATGACCTTCTCCGACAACTACATCAATCACCTCACCGTGCTTGAAAATGTAGGCATGACCTCCATCGAGCCCATTGAGATCGGCGGCGAAAAAATCGCCCCCCTTCAGTTTCTCCAAAAGGTCCTTCCCGACCCGGCCTCGCTCGGTCCGCTCACCAAAGGCAAGACCTGCATCGGTTGCCTCATCACCGGGACTTCCCGGGAAACCGGCAAGGAGGAGAGCAAGTTCATCTACAATATTTGTGATCACCAGGAATGCTTTGCAGAAGTAAAGTCCCAGGCGATCAGCTATACCGCTGGGGTTCCCGCCATGATCGGGGCCCGTCAACTCATCTCAGGAGCGTGGCTGCGTCCCGGAGTATGGAATCTCGAGCAGCTGGATCCTGATCCCTTCATGGATGATCTCAATGCCTGGGGCCTCCCCTGGCATATCCTTGAAGTCGATCAAGAATTGAGTCTGTAGAGCAGTGATGGCCCCGGCCTGATCTGCGCTACTTCGAAACATGACGTCGCCACCGATTTGCGGTGAGCTGCGTGCGTCTCAGGTCCTGTGACCCCGTTCACCGGCCAACCTATCCCATGCAGGATCTTCCCTGCTTCTTGTTTCCCTCTTCTCAATTCTATTCCATGAATCCCATTACTGTCAGCAGCCGACCTCTCGTCGCAAAAACATCCATTCCAAGCTACCGTCAGGGAGCGACTCCCATTCCTCAAATCGCCAGCGCCTTTCTTGAAAGCGGGCTCGAAACCCCCTCCTACGTCCTCGATCAACGAGCCTTCCACCACAACGGAAGCATCCTCAAGCACGTTCAGGACGAAACCGGGGCCAAGATTCTCCTCGCCCAGAAGGCTTTCTCCTGCCCGGCAATCTATCCCATTCTCCGCAACTATCTTGCAGGGACCACCGCCAGTGGACTCTACGAAGCCCGCCTTGCTGCCGAGGAGTTCGGAGGCGACGTTCATGTCTTTTCCCCCGCTTACAAACCGTCGGAAATGAACGATCTCGTGAAAATCGCCGATCACATCGTCTTCAATTCGGTGGCCCAGTGGTACCGCTATCGCGAGCAGATCCTCTGTTCTGACCGCCCGATCTCCGCCGGACTTCGCATTAACCCCGAATACGCCGAAGCCTGTGCCGAAATCTACAACCCCTGCGCTCCCGGCTCCCGCTTTGGCGTCCTCGCCGAACACCTCACCGCCGATGATCTCGAGGGCATCGAGGGGCTTCATTTCCACACGCTCTGCGAACAGGGCTCGGACGCCCTTGAGCGCACGCTTGAGCACGTCGTTACCAAGTTTGACAAATACCTCAAACAAATGAAATGGCTCAATATGGGCGGCGGCCACCTCATCACCTCGGACCACTACGATGTCCCGCGCCTCATCCGGATCATTCGTGAAATCCAGGCCCGCTACCCTCAACTCGAAATCTTTCTCGAGCCCGGGGAAGCGATTTCCTCCGGCGGTGGCGTCCTCATCGGCAGCGTCATTGATATCGTAAAAAACGGAATCGAAGTCGCCGTCCTTGATGTTTCCGCCACCACCCACATGCCCGACGTCCTCGAAATGCCTTACCGCCCAGATGTCGAGGGATCCGGCCAGCCGGGCGAGAAAAAATACACCTATCGCTTCGGCGGACCGACCTGCCTGAGCGGAGACGTCATTGGTGACTATTCCTTCGACGAGCCCCTCAAAATCGGAGATCAACTCGTCTTCCACGACATGGCTCACTACACCATGGTCAAAAACACTACTTTCAACGGAGTGCCTCTTCCCTCGATCGCCATTATGCGCGACGGCGGTCCGGTCGAACTTGTTGCCGAGTTTGGATACGACAACTTCAGATCCCGTCTCGGATAATCACCATGAACGTTTTTCCCGCAAACGCCGCACCCTTCATCGGAGCCTCCGGTAACGAAATCCTGAGTGGCAGGATCGCCCTCCTCGGAATCGGCTATGACGGCACCACTTCCTTCCGGCCCGGCACCCGTCGGGGACCGGACGGGATCCGTTCGGTCAGCGACGCGGGAATCGAAACCTACTCTCCGCTTCAAGATCTGGACCTCGAAGACGTCACATTCTCCGATCTCGGAAACCTCGATATTCCCCACGGCGCACCTGAGCCCGTGATCGAGGCTGCCTATGAAGCCACGGCAAAGATCCTCGCCGCCGGAGCAACACCGATCGTCCTCGGAGGCGAGCATTCCATCTCACCGGGTCCCATTCGTGCTGCCTACGAAAAATATCCCGACCTCGGCGTGATCCAGTTCGACGCCCACGCCGACCTCCGCGAAGAATGGAACGGATCGAGAAATTCCCACGCCTGCGCGATGCGCCGCACTCTGGATTTCCTTCCCGCCGATCGTCTTCTCCAGGTCGGCATCCGTTCCGGCACGCGCGAAGAATTCCAGGAAATGCGCCACGCCGGGCGCCTCATCTCTCCGGGTGCTCCCGCCCTCACTGCCGCCTTGGCCGAACTTGGCAAACGTCCGCTCTACATCACCTTCGATCTCGATATCTTTGACCCCTCACAGCTTCCCGGCACCGGCACTCCCGAACCCGGAGGCATCGATTGGCAAACTTGCGAATCTCTCCTCCAGGTGCTCTCCGGCGAGAACATCGTCGCCCTCGACATCATGGAACTCGCTCCCACTCTGGACCACTCAGAAATTTCATCTGTCCTCGCCGCAAAACTCCTTCGCGAATGGATCCTTTTGATTTCCAATCGCGCACAGAGACCCGCTTGAGGTGATTTCCAGATATCGCCCGGATTCACGTCCGGAGCCACGAACCCTTCAAACAGAAATACCCGAGCGCTCCGAAGACCAGGGTGACGGCCGTTCCAAGTGCCTGCCAAGGATCGCGAAGAGTCAGAAGAACGGCAGAAATGAGAGTGGCCGAAACGAATAAAATCGGGGGAATTCTTTTCCAGCCTTTTACGAGATTCCGATTTTTGCCCTGAAACAAACAAAATACGGAAGCTGCCGCGCACAGTGACAGGGTCAGACCAAGATACCCGAGAAGATCCTGCATGCTCCCAAATAAAATAAGAACCACCGCAACGCCCATTTGAAGGGTTACCGCCGGCCAAACCCTGCCGGGCCGAATCTCAAACGCCTTGGGAAGAATCCCGTCTTCCGCCATCTTCCCATAAACCCGCGGCCCCGCCATCATCATACTCAAAACCGAAGTCACCAGAGCCAGCGATATCACCAAACGGACAAAGCGCTCGAATCCATCGCCCCCGATCCACCCCGCCGCCAGGGCCGCCACATCGGCCTGACCCGAAACCACTTCACCCGGAGGAGCCATCACAAAGAGCCCGTTAAGCAACAAATACAACAAAGTCACCATCGCTGTTCCCGCCAAAAGCGACCTCGCCACAACAATCGGCGATCTTGACTCTCCCGCCACATAGACGGCCGCATTGAAGCCTGAATAGCTGAGCGAGATCCAAACCAAGGCCTGGGCAAAAGCTAGAATGGCCGGGCCTTCGGCATTTCTCACGGAACCTTCACCCTGCCATCCCACCGAGGTCAAACTCCAGACCCCATAAGCCAAAATCACGACCAATAGGACCAGCTTAAATACAACGGCGGCATTCTGAGTTGCGGCACCGATCACTCTCTTTGCCCCGTGGGCCAAAGCTCCCAAGACAACCACCGTGATTGCTGGCATCTTGGCTGGAAAATCGCCGGGCAAATGCTCCTCAAGCGCCAGCGCAGCATAAGCAATCGCCCCGCTAAACCCTGCCAGCAAAGAAACCCAACCGGCAACAAATCCCACAAATGGAAAACCCGCCGCCGAAAGAAAAGCATATTCACCGCCCGAGACCGGCACCCGCTGAACCAGTAATCCGTAACTAAAGGCCCCGCAAAGTGCGATCAGTCCCGCCACCAACCAGGCCAACATCACCAGTCCCGGACTGCCCAGCGACGCCAGGGTAAAACCCGAAGTCGTAAAGACTCCGGCCCCCACCATGTTCGCGACCACCAGAAAAGTCAGCGTCCAAAAGCCGAAGCCCTTGCTCCTGCCTTCGCCCATTAATCCTTACGGAACCTCAGAAAGTAATTCTCTTTGAAGCCATCGATTTTGAGCTCCTCCACAAAGGTCAACCCGGCATCTTCAATCTCCTTGCGGAACACTTCCTTCCCGGCTCGAACGTGCCCGAGGAGCCACTCGCGGGACACGCCCTCGATCCTCTCGAAGTCAATCACCACCACAGTCCCGCCCTTTTTGAGAGCTTTGACCAAGGACTGCATGGTCCCCTTGGGATATTCGAAGTGGTGGTAGGTATCGCAAATAAAGGCCACATCCACCGAGTTTGGCGGAAGCGAAACCGAATTTTCAGGGCTCAGGACCGCCGTAATATTTTTCTGACCCTCCTGCTCGGCACGCGCCACAATGTGTTTCAAAAAGGCACCCGAAATATCAACCGAAGCAACCCATCCATCCGGACCCACCGCCTCCGCGAAGAGTCGAGAATAGAGCCCGGTACCGGCTCCAATATCCGCCACCACCATTCCTTTCTCAATTCCACAGGCCTTCAAAACCTGATCTTTCTCATGGAAAACCTCCCGGCTCTCCACCTCGAACCTTTTCAAACAATCATCGACCTTGAGTTCTGGGTCGAGAAACTTCTCGTTGATGCCTGGTTTCACACTCCCTTCCTGGCCGTCGTTGGTCGTTTCCTGGGCAATCAGGGAAAAACCGGCGAGGAGGATCAGCGGGACGGACAATGAAAATAAACGAGCCTTCATGAAGGGTTCAGTCTTCCAAAAGCACCAAAAGAAATCAAGGCGCAATCGTTTTGATGATTCACCTCAATGCGCCCCATTGATAAAACAGGGCCTATTTCCGCTTATCCTTTTAAGTCCTCGCATCCACGATCTGCCGTGGGGAAAGCCATCACCTCCGAAACCACCCTGGACGCTCCGAATAATCCCACCTTCCCCAAGCAAAACAACTCACTCACCAACGGCAGGATTCCAATTCCACCCCCTTTCTCCTTCCGTTCATCCGTAAATTTGATAAGCATATCTGCAAATGGCTTTAGGAAATCCTTCCCCGGCCCCAGACCTCCTTTCCCGACTCTTTCATATGCGGAGACTGCTGAAGGGATCGTTCCTTTTTCTTTCCTTCGCCCTCCTCTCCCCCACCCTGGCCCAGGCATCCCGCACCAACCCCGGCCTCGCGGCCCGGCCCATCTCTCCATTCGCGGAAACAGCCAAACCTACCTTCAATCATCCCGGCGCCTATGCCTACCACTTCAAAATTCCTCCCGTCGCTCAGCCGGACACCCAGGCAAAAATCCACACCTACAACATAACCCACGCGACTCCCCCTTCGTCACCCTCAGTCCCACGCCCTTCCTTGATTCCAGCCCTGCTCCCCCTGCTCCCCCTGCTCCCCTGCCGCCACCCGCGTCGCCGGAACCGCCATAATACCAATACGATAACGCCCCCAAACCCACCTGACAGAAAGGACAATTATCCTTATGATCACTCCACCGGGGCCACCCACCAGATACACTACTACGGCTATCGTTACTACGATCCGGTGACGGGGAGGTGGCCAAGCAGGGATCCGATTGGAGAGAATGGGGGTGTCAATCTTTACGGGGTGGTTGGGAATGATTGTGTAAACGGATACGATTTTTTGGGGATGTTAGAATTACAAGACATAGGAAAGCCCGCTTTGCAGAAACATGTGGATGAAATAAATCAGCGCATCATGGACGCTGATTTAGAAAGTTCTGCTGCAAGAATACATGAAATGTATAATTGGTTAGTGGAAGGAGGAAAGCTAATGGACCTTGATTTCTCCTCAAAAATGATGGAAAGATGGTTAAGTGGAACTGGTGAAAGATATCTAATGAAGGAGTCCGAGGTGTTGAAATATGTAAAAGACGATGAAGTTGTTAAACAATTTTTCGAGGACATCAAAAACTTTTATCCTTATACGAAAAATCCGAACGATAATTTTCTAAAGGAAGAGGAGTTCATAGTTGCTCCTAAAGTTAATACGGATATGTTTTATGGTATGGGTCGTGCTTATCTCTACTTTACTGGCTGTGTCTTTTGGGATGGAAATGAGCCTCAAAAATCCTCAGGTTACTTTGTGTTAAAGGATCGATATGATTGGCACAAGGGTTTAAGTGTCAAGGTTTTTGGAATCGTTATCCCAGATGCTTGGGCTTTGATGGTGGAGGAATTCCATGGCGCGAAACCCTTCGATATAGTGGGAGCTACACAAAAAATTACATTGGAGAGACCTGATCAAAATTGATTGATAACTAGATGTATTTGATATGCAAAATTATATAAAAGTTTTATTTCTTCTAATTGTTTTCTGCGTTGGTGGGAATGCATGCGGGCAAGCTAAGAACGAAGATCCTTTGAGATTTAAGGATTTGGTAATCAAAGATGAGGACCTTGGAAAGCCCATCAAGTTTCATGGTGAGTTAATTTTGGTAAAAAAAATTGTCCAACCGTCAGCTTGGCCTACGATGTTGAGTTTTAGAATTGCCGTTATCAGAGGTCTAGAGTCTTTAGATGACCGTCCTTCTTTTCAAGATAGGCAACTCAAAAAGAATCAAGTAGTTCCCAAGTTCTTTGAATTAAAATACGGAAAAGAACGTGTTGCTACTGCCTCTCTTGTGAAGGAGGATGATAGCGAGTGGTTTTTTATGGAGGTATCTAGAGTGGCTATTTCAGAAAAAAAAGTTAACCTGGTATTATATTTTGAAGATTTTAATAATGACGGAACGGAGGATCATTTCGAAATAATGTTTGATCTTGTTAAGGAGTGAACCCAAAACGAGATGATTGTTTCTTGGATTTCAGGCATATTGTCAAAAATATGCCAGATTTGTCTGCCAGGCATATCGTAGCTTGGATTAAATGAATCTATTGGTTTAGATGATATGAAATTAGTATTATTATTTTCGGTGATTTTTCTTCAGTCTGGTTTGTCGGAGGAGGTGAGTTTCACCAAAGTTCTAGTTGACCCGGAATTGTTCGTGAATGAGACTAAGTTGAGAAGTGAACTTTCTAGGGTTTTCCAGGGGTCTGAGGCAGAATTTTACGTCTATTCTAAAAAGAGGATTTTTGGACTTTTCCGAATTAAGCATGAGATATACAGTCATATTCTTATTATTTATCCAAGCGCCTACCCAACTTATTCTGAGGTGAAAATTAGAGGTGAGTCACACAAAAACATGAAAAATTTTGATGTCGCAAAAGTCTCAACCGGGGTCAAAGTTATACCCTCTGTTGATTCGAACGAGGAGGCGAAAGTGATCCCTCGCGACAAGGCTAAATTTACAACATTAGGGTTTCTTTTTAAAAAGGAGAGCTTTGAAGGGGAGGTTAAGATGATGTTTAAGTTTTCAAGTGATTTCGAAGGGAAAGAAGGTGAATATATTCTGAACAGCTTTAAAACCAAGGATGGTGATTGGTCTGCTTCGATCGGGTTTAAATGATAATTTAAATGCCAGATTTGTCTGCCACACAGATTTGTCTGCCAGGCATAGCGTAGGGGTAAGTTGCTCGATTCTTTTAGCTGCAATGGTTTCCGGTGATTTTCGTTTGCTTGGGGTGGGGCAGAAAATTTGTCTGTCAGGCATACTACGAGAGAAACTCCGCTCAATCCACCTTTTTACAATGATCTTACGACGGGGTGACGTGTTTTGATTTGGGGCAGATTTTGCGGTTTTCAAAGTCTTTTGCCCATGGATCTTGCCTCCCGTTGGTCGGTCGAATTGTCAAAGCGGGCTAAGCTGTCACGGCTCCTGCTGATCCATGGCCATCACACAACATCCGTAATCCGTCGCCGTGCCTGATCGGTTGGGTCCTTCCCTAAAGGGTCCCTTCCACCCGGGCACCACTTCGCTGTCGCTCGTTCGTCGAAGCGGATTACGGAGTGTTGTGTGAAGTCATGGTCGGTCGGCAAGGTCGGTCGCTTCGCTTCCTCGGCAAAAAGCCTCCCTCGCAAGAGTCGCGCCAGCCCGCCCGCGCTCCGCACCGCCCTCCGGCCCACCAGCTTCGACGAGGCAGGGAAGCGCATCGGGCACCTTTTTCGGCGGCTTCAGAGTGTTTCCTCTCGCTTTGCCGCCGGGCGCTCACGGCCTTAAGTGGAACCTTTTCGCAGCGGATGAGAACGCGAGCACCTTAGTCTGACCCTCCCGCGCATCCAGGCTCTCTCCGATGTCCTCCCCGCTACGTCAGTTGGTATAATCATCTCGACCCCATTGCCGATGAGATTCGTCGACAGGAAATCAAAGCCGCCCGGGACGGCGATCCACCCTCCCGAAGCTTGGACGACGACTGGCGGCGCCGGTTCGAAGATCTCATTTGGGTCCTCGTCAACTCACCCGAAATGATTTACACCCGCTAAAATGATTAAAACCCTTATCCCTCTTATGTCGTCTTTCATCCTCCCGGCCACCGCGCTCGAACTCCCGAACGTCCTCGGTTCCCCTCCTGCCAAAACCAAGGAGGAATGGCTCAAGGTCCAACGCCCTGCCACTCTCGAGCTCTTTAAAAAGCACGTCTATGGTCGCGCTCCCGTCGGAAAGCCCGATACCCTCGCTTTCAAAGTCCTCGAGGAAAACCCCAAAGCCATGGATGGTGCCGCCACCCTCAAAATCATCCAAATTTCCTACTCCGGACCGGGCGGAGAGAGCAGCTTCAAGCTCATCACTTTTATTCCCAACAAAGCCACCAAGCCCGCCCCCGGCTACCTCCTCATCTGCAATCGAGGCCCGGAGAACATTGATCCAACTCGAAAGCAAAAGGACGACTTCTGGCCCGCCGAAAGCATCGTCGCCCGTGGCTACGTCGCAGCCACATTTTTTAATGGCGAACTCAGTACCGACAAAGATCTCAATTTTGACAACGGCGCACACAAGGTCTTTGACAACTATGAAGGTGAACGCCCCGGTGATGCCTGGGCCACCATCGCGGCTTGGGCGTGGGGCGCCTCCCGGGCCCTCGACTACTTCGAAACCGATCCAGCCATCGACGCGACAAAGTTTGCCGTGATCGGCCACTCCCGGGGAGGCAAAACAGCCCTCTGGGCCGGAGCTACCGACGAACGGTTCGCTCTCACCATTTCCAACAACTCAGGCTGCACCGGAGCAGCTCTCGCCCGTCGCAAACAAGGCGAACGCGTTGCCCGCATCAACAAGGTTTTCCCCCACTGGTTCTGCGGGAATTACAAGAACTTCGACGGTCGAGAGAACGACTTACCCATTGATCAGCACCAACTCATCGCTCTGATGGCTCCACGTGCGGTTTATGTCGCCAGCGCCAGCAAGGACGATTGGGCCGATCCGAAAGGTGAATTCCTCGCTGCCGCCTATGCCGGACCCGTCTACAAACTCTTCGGCTTAAAAGGAATCGAAGCTGTGGAAATGCCTGCCACCAATCAACCCATTCAATTGGGACATATCGGCTACCACCTCCGCTCGGGAAAACACGATCTCACAGACTACGACTGGGAGCAATATCTCAACTTTGGCGACAAACACTTGAAGTAGCAATCCATGGACCGCCGCCATTTCCTAACCACCTATCCCTCCATCGGTTCAATCGAGGCCCACCAACGCGGTGCCGCCAATCCATCCGTTCCGGCCTACCTGCTCATTGGCTTTCCCAATGTGAGCAACAACCCCGGCTTCCTCAACGGCACCGGTTGGGACACTCACGGCAAAGGTCAACTCAAGCAACACGAACTCATCCGGGACCTCGACAACGGCATCGCCACGCTCATGGATGACCTCAAGAAAAAGAACCTCCTCGACAAAACCCTCATCGTCATCGCCACCGAGTTCGGCCGCCCTCCCGAATTCGATGGCAACGGGGGCCGCGGCCATCAGGGCTCCGCTTTCTCTCTCGTCCTCGCCGGAGGCGGGCTCAAACATCGGGGTGCCTTTGGCAGGACCGACGAGCTCTCAAAAAAAGTCGTCGCGAATCCTGTCTCCATTCCAGATTTTCACGCCACCATTCATACCGCCCTCGGGATCGATCCGTCTCACGAACTCACCGATGGATCCCGCCCGGTGCCTATTACAGATCGAGGCACCCCGATTGCCTCACTTTTTTAACCCTTCAAGAATGATGCCCAGACTCGTCTTCCTCCTCATTGTCCTTATCACGCCTCTTCTTTCATCAGAAAGGCCCAACATTGTGGTCATCATGGTCGATGATCTCGGCTTCTCGGACATCGGTTGTTATGGCGGTGAAATTGAAACACCCAATCTTGATCGTCTCGCAGCCAACGGGCTCCGTTTCTCCCAATTCTACAATACCGCCAAGTGCCATTCTTCGCGTGTCTCCCTGCTAACCGGACAATACTGCATCGCAGCGGGAGACGTCGCCCTCACCCATGCCGTGACCTCGGCCGAAGTCCTTCGTGACGCCGGTTACTTCACCGCCATGACGGGCAAGTGGCATCTCAAAAAAGAACCCACCGACTTCGGTTTCCAACGCTATTGGGGCCACCTGAGCGGAGCCTGTAATTTCTTCAAAGGCGACTCCACTTTCCGCCTCAACGGGGAACGCTGGGAGGTTCCAAAATCCAACTTCTACACCACCGTCGCCAACGTTGATTTCGCGATCAGGTTTCTCGAGGAATCAAGAAAGACAACGGATCCTTTCTACCTCTACCTCGCCTTCAATGCTCCCCACGCTCCGCTCCATGCCCTCCCTGAAGACTACGCCAAATACAAGGGCCGCTATGATACCGGCTGGGACAAGATTCGTGACACCCGCATCGGCAAACAGAAGAAGCTGGGAATTCTCCCCAACGATCTCAAACCCAGCCCACGCCCACCTCACGTCCGCGCGTGGGATAAGATTGTGCCGTGGCAGCAGGAGTACGAGATCAATCGAATGGTAACGCTTGCTGCCATGATTGACCGGGTTGATCAGGAGATTGGTCGTCTCATCAAGGACCTCAAAAAGAACAAGCAACTCGACAACACCCTCATCCTTTTCGTCTCCGACAACGGAGCCTGCCCTTACGATCGCCGAAAGCCGCTTCTCAACGTCGAACCGACCGATGGCGAAACATTCCTGGCCGATTCCACCGGCTGGGCGTGGGCCCGCAACTCGCCATTCCGCTACTACAAGCAAAACCAGTTCGAAGGCGGCATCAGCAGCCCCGGCATCGTTCATTGGCCAGCCGGACTCAAAGGCAAAGCAGGCACAATCTCTCACACTCCGGTTCACCTCATCGATGTTCTTCCAACTCTGGCCGAGGTTGCCCAAGCCAAAATCCCGGCAACTCATCCGAACCGGGAACTCCGTCCTGTTTCAGGGACATCGATTGCTCCGATCTTTGAATCCAAACCGATCACCCGCGAAGCCCCTCTTCACTTTCAGTTCGCCAGGGATTTCGCTCTCCGTGAGGGCGACTGGAAAGCCGTCAGCTTCAAGGGAGAAGAGTGGGAACTCTACAACATCTCAACTGATCGCAGCGAGCTGATAAACCTCGCGGAGAACGATCCCGACCGCCTAAAAAACATGGTCGAAAAGTGGAAGCAGATGTCTCGGGACGTTCTTCATTCTCCCAACCTTGCAAATCCAAAAATCACCCCGGCTCAATCACCTCGAAAGAATCGTGAATGGACCGTCTTCTCGGATTCGATGAAGCCTCCACCATCCGTTCCGGTTCGACGCTCTCGTAACAACAAAAAGAACGCTCCTCTCGGAATTCGCGCCCGTAAGAATACCACTCTCGTCCGGGAAGAAAACGCTCTTATGCTAACCTTCACCGGCGATGATCCGGGGATCGCCTTTGACCTGCGAAATGCGGGTCAGCTCCCTTCAGGCCCCTACCATCTCACCTTTGATCTTATCACTGATTTGGAAGGAACCGGCGAAGTTTACTACACCACTGATGGCGCAACGATTCTCCCAAAAGGTTCCCGACTTACCTTCCCGGTAAAATCTTCTCCAACACCCCAAGACCTTGTCATTCAAATCGAGACCCAAAAAAAGCTCCACCAGCTTCGTCTCGATGTCGCCCAAGGACCCGGAAAAGCGACGGTCCGGAATCTCAAACTTCTGGGAAACGACAAAGAGGTTCTCGTGGACTGGACCACCGCGAAGGATTGACCCCATGCAAGCTTAGTATTTGAAGGCCACAGCCTCGCGGTCATTCCGTACCAGCAGGATTCGCCCCGCCAGCGCGGGATGGTTCCAGGTCCGGTGATCCAGTGCATCGAATTCGCTCACCACTTCTTCAGCTTCCGGATTCAGTGAAACAACCGAAATCCCTCCTTGCTCGCTCTGCACAATCATGTGCCCGCCGACTCCAAGAATCTGACCGTGTCCGTAGTTCCCTCCGCGCCAAGCGGCTTTTCCGTCCTCCAGATTCAAGCACGTTAAACGCCCGTCATTAAGCCCGTAGAGATAGCCGTCTCTGATAACCATGTCCGCAAATTTAGACTTTAGCTTGAGACTATGCCAAAGTTCCCCTGCTTCGAATTGCTCACCGCTCTTTTTGATCTCGATCCGATGAGTCCCATAGCCATACCCGGCGCTCGTCACAACAGTATCGCCGACGATCAATGGCGAGGCACAGTTGCTCTGTGGATTTCCAATCGGGAACGACCACAGTTCACTTCCTGATTCGATATCGAAGCCAGCCACCGCCTTTTGCTGGACCGAAACAATCTGTCGTTTGCCAACCAAGCTTGCAACCACGGGTGAAGCATAGGACGACGGATAGTCGCCCGAACGCCAAACCAACTCACCCGATTCTTCAGCAAATGCCGCGAGGTTTTCCTTCGCTTCGCCGCCCAAAGTGACGATCACCTTGCCGTCGACAACCAAAGGGCTGCAACTTTTGGCCCACTTGGGGACACTCTGGTCCGCCTCTTTGAGAACATCCTTGCCCCAAATCAAATTTCCAGTTCGCGCATCCAAGCAATTCAAGATTCCTGTTGCCCCCAAGGAATAGACTTTTCCATTCGCCACCGTCGGGGTCGAGCGCGGTCCGTTTCCACCCATCGACTCCTCAAACCTCACCTCTTCGGCATGAGTCCACACCGCATTTCCAGTTTGAAGCTCATAACAAGTCGTCGTCTCTGAAGATCCCCGCTGATCCATGGTGTAGGCGAATTGACCGGCCACCGCGAAGGCCGACCATCCCTCGCCCATTTCAATTCGCCACAGTTCCTTCGGCCTTTGTGTCTCCCAACCGTCAGGAAGAAGTTCGCCCGTCACCCGGTTATTCATATTCTCTCCCAGAAGACGGGGAAAGTAGGCTGGTCCGGCCGTTTCGATCGCTTCTCCCTCTTTCGCCATCTTGCCGGTTAACTCAGGCATTTCGGTTGCTGACTCCTTTGACCAACGCCACGACAACTGGGGGAAGAAGCTCCCGGTGTGGCCATCGATCTTCACAAGGGCCGCAGGCAAGATCATCAAGCCGGTTCCAAGCAGGCGTTGACTCCATCTTAGTCGACTGAAGAAAATCAACCAGATCAGCGCCACTCCCATTGCAGCCACCGCCAGGAGCAAATCCACTGCACCTCCCCAACCTTGCTCCGTCAAATATGGGATGTTTTTCAGAACGAGCCATACCACAATCACAACGACTTGCGCGATCCCAAGCAAACGCCATCTGGGATTCTTCTTTGAGGAAGGGACATCAGGATTCACGGCCTTAAACTATCCCGGTTTCCTCATCTCTCAAGCCCCTCCTCGCTTACAAATTTGCGAACCGTGCACCTTTCCTGCAAATTCCCTGTGTCCCTGCGCACTGCCCCGACCTTCCGGGCGAACGACTCCATGAGGGCCCGGATTTGTTCATCACTTCATTATGTTATTTTTTTTAGGGAAGCGCACTCACATCTCTCGAGTTAAGATTCGTTGGATTGGCGACGGACGGACCACCCACAAACACTAAAAAGCGACCCGTCCGCCGCTTCACCTATCAGGTGGCGCACACAAGAACCCCTTCTATTTTTGATTCTCCCAGTCGGGCCGCGTGATGGCTCGCACCACGCTATCACTGGGCACGCCAAAACGAATGGCCTCACATCTCAGTAATCCTTCCTTCTTAAGGCCTGCCTTCTCCTGAACGCGCCCCGAGGCCAGGTTCTGCGGAAGGTGCTTGGCCGCGATGCGAACCAGGCCGAGATCTTCAAAACCATAGTTGATCACCGCTTTGAGAGCCTCGGTGCAATAACCCTTACCCCAGAATGGCGGTCCAACCCAGTAGCCAACCTCCGCCCTGAGTTCGTCATCGTCGATCGAAAGCTCGATCACTCCGACAAGCTCCTCTTCCTCACGCAGGATGATGGCAAATGGACCACCCGGTAATCGGGAGGTCAGACACCCTTCAATCCAATTGATTGCCGCATTTTCAGGATAGGGATGTGGAATCAACAGAGTCATCTCTGCAACCCGAAGGTCTCCAGCGTATTTCTGAATTGGGGGAGCGTCTTTACGCTCCAAGGGACGCAGTCGCAGGCGCCCGGTTTCAAGGATCTTTGCTTTCATAATTTTGATTGAAATGTGGTGCCCGGGGAGAGAACGCTCCAGCTTTTCTAAGAGCTTCCTCATTTACCGATTTCCGAAGGAGCAAACAGGGCACCTCTTGGCGTGAGCGGAACGACGGCGTCCGAACTCACACTGAACCAGGTCGAAGAAAACGTCTGCCATTGGGTTACCCGGGCATTTGGGGGAACCAATGGTATTTGCAACCACACTGCGACCTTCACAGAGTCGAATACGATCTCATACACCAAGACTCCCGTCTCAAAAATGGTCGCGCGTCAGCGGTTCGGACCCTGTTCGCCTTGTTGGAAGCCAATTCCATCGCTTGCAATGCGAACCCGCGAAAAGTTCTTGGCGGAAAACAGCCCCCCTGGCACCCAATACCCACCCTGGTGTTCAAGACCAGTTGCCGGCCATTTACGAAACCTTCCCTGGAAATGATTGCGGAGCTGTAAAGACTTGCATGCGAATCCACTTGTCTGGCCAGCTTTTCCAAACTGGTGGGTGTGGCAGGATTTGCACCTGCTCAGCCCGAAGGCTTCGGTTTTACAAACCGACCCGACTCTCTCGCTTCGGCGCACACCCGGAAATTGGTAGCGGGAGCGGGAATTGAACCCGCGAGGAATGGCTTATGAGGCCACTCTGAGAACCAACACTCTTCCCGGCATAAAATGGAAAAGGGCTGAGAAGGACACCCTTATTCGTCTGAGCATGCTCCGGATTATCGCGGGTTTGCACACCCACCTTCCCGGATCTTCCACGACACAGGACACACGGGGTCCACACGTCGTTCTCCGACATGACTGCCTTTTTTTGGAAGTGGCGATTCTTCCATCCGGTCAGATCACTCAATGTTCCGCCTACCGTCGACCCTCACGGGCCGCAAAGAGGGGCTACCTCACCGTGCGACTTTCCATCAACCTTTTGAAGACCTTGCGAGCCTCCGCAGGCCCCGATTTCCGCCAGAGCGGATCAGGGATTAAGCCATTTTCATCTGACCGTGGACGCGTCTTTGCGATTTCTATTAGCGTGGAAGGCTAAGGCATTTCCTCTCGTACTTTGCTGATTCCCCTGATTCAGGACGTGCGCGTCCGGTGGGTTCATCATCTTTTGAATGACAAAATGCCACACACCCTATGTCCCATCTGCGGCTGGCAGATTGAACGGTCTTCGCGAAGCAGGCCGGGGACCAGGGAGCCACCGGCCGTTTCCACTGGACTACCCGGAAGCACTTGGCCGCAAAGCCTCACACCTCCGGACTCCCCTTCGCTCTCAACTGTCGATGTTTGCATAGGGACTCTGCGGACTGCTAATCCCGCCTTTCATTTGAGCATTTGCCATCCACGAAAGAAGCGTCCCCCACCTTCCAGCATCGCTCCATCAGACTGTCGATCCGATGAAGCCATTGGAGCCGGGATTGCCTGGGTATTCTCCAGCTCGGATTGAGCCGAAGCGGACAGACAGGGTGCTGTCCCTTTACGTGCCTTTCGACACGCCCATCTTACGACGCCAGGCCGCCGTTGGATTTTCCTCCAAACAGGAAGGCGCATTTAGAGAATAGGCGCCCTCTTGTTTGGAGGGGAACCTGCATCAAAACACAGGTCCCCTTCCGTTAACCAATTTTTAGGAACGGGCACCGTTATCGCTTTCGTGTGAAAGCCATAGCCGCGGGATTTCTCGACGGACGTTTCGATGTTTCGGGCACATCTCTTGGGGGAAGCCACTTGGGACACCTGATACAGCGGGAGCTGAATAGATATCATTTTACATCCAGACAAAACTCCACCTTGACCAAAAGAGATGAACTATTATTATTCGCATTACGTTACGGGCGAATGCCAGTCATTCAATTGCTCGTGCTTCGGAATCGTCGTCAGTGGCTGCTGACGGCGATTCTTCGTTCAGGCTATGTTAAAAAATTCTCTTACTTGGATTCAGTTGTATTGGGTTTGGTTGGTTTGAATTGAAAATTATTTTCGAGAAATATCGGATCACAAAAAAGCCCTGCTCCATTTCTGGCAGCAGGGCGTAAATTCCTGAAATCCTTTGATTCCTTTAGAATAAGTCCCTGCTGGACGGTTGATAATTCGGAGACGGCTGGAGGTCTTCGACCCGCATCATCTTTTCCTCGATGACGGAAAAACAACCGTCTTCGATATAGCCAAGCGCGTCGCTCCCCGATGTGGGCGGCATCCCTCCGGACCACAAAGTGGCTCGGAGTGATTGGCGATTTGGACTGATTGAAAACATGGAAGTGATTGGTTGCTGGGGCGGGAAGCTAGAGATCGGCCGCGACAAGGTCAACCTAAAAAGATATCAATTTTCACAAAACTTTTTCATCAACAAATCGCGATACGTCATCAGGATCAATTCTCACTTCAAAGGGGTGTGCGATCGGGTCATTAATTCCTCCAACTCCTTCACCAACTCGGGCTTCTTTGAAGCAAGGTCAATCTTCTCTCCGACATCGGTGCTTAGATCGTAAAGCTCAATCGGCAGGAACTCCTGTCCCTTGTTTCCTTTGGAGCGCTGAACCCCTTTCCAGTTTCCTTTCCGGATCGCCCTGGCAGTGTAGGATTTCGCGCGGCCTTGAATGAACTCAAAGTAGAGATAGGGGTGCTTCTTCTGCCCCTCTTCTCCGAACAAGGTTGGCAACATGGATATCCCATCGCACTGCTCCGGCACCTCCGCGCCGATCAACGCGGCCATCGTCGGAAGAATATCCCAATGTGCGCTAATCAAATCAGTCGTCGATCCCGCGTCAATCTTCCCCGGCCACCATGCCAACATTGGGGCATGAATCCCGCCCTCATAAAGGTCCCGCTTAATCCCGCGATAAGGCCCGTTGGAGTCCCAAAAAGCCGGATCGTGCCCGCCCTCCTTGTGCGCGCCGTTGTCACTCGAGAACATCACGATGGTATTCCCAGCCACTCCCTTCTCCCTGAGAAGCTCAAGGAGCTCTCCGACCTGGTTATCCAGATTCTCCATCATTGCGGCAAAGCCCGCAACCGGGTTCACCACATTCGGGGTTTTCTCACCGGGGCCTGCTCCATATTTGCCAATCCTCTTGTCGAACTGAGGATAGACCTTGCGCCACTTTTCGTGCAGCTCCTTTGGAGCGTGCATGGCGGCATGAGGGATGGCAGTTGGAATATAGCAGAAGAAGGGCTTCTTCGACGCGATGCTTTCCTCCACGAACTTAAACGCATCCGCCATGATGAGATCGTGGACAAAGGTTCCCTCTTTTAGCGGGACTTCGCGGCCATCTCGTACGAGACACGTCGGATAATAGGTATGAGCAATGGTCTGGCTTTTCCAGCCACTGAAGTGATCAAAACCATGCCTCATGGGATTTGAAGCATCGTCACGGCTGGTCGTTCCAAGTCCCCACTTCCCAAAAGCGCCAGTGGCATATCCGGCGTTCTTGAACATTCGGGGCATCGTCGTCATCTTGGGATCAAGAGCCCAATTGTTCTCCGCCCCATTCCCGCGGCAGTGCACTTCGCCCGGTTGGTTCCCGGTCATCAAAACCGCCCGTGTAGGCGAACAAACCGTATTCCCGGAGTAGTGGTTTCGGAAAAGCATCCCTTCCTTCGCCAGGCGATCAAGATTGGGGGTCTTCAACTTTTTCTGCCCATAGCAACCGAGATCGCCGATCCCCAGATCGTCCGCCAGGATGTAAATCACGTTGGGGCTGTGCGCGCCATAGAGGCACCCCGAAAACAACATCAACATGAGGAAAAGTGGTAAACGCATCCGAATAGAACGCGCGATTTCCCCCGTCACGTCCAACAAAAAACGACCCTTCGAAAAATTGAAACATTTGTTTCATTCGTCACCGTATTTAACTGGCCATATTCTCCTTGGCTACTCGATGGTCAATCCGTCCGGACTCCGGCACTGTTCCTTCCCCATCTTTTTAGTTTTTCACACTTTTACTTCCGCTGCGGCTAAAGAGGGCGAAGGCCTCAAGCTATTTCGTGAATCGATCGAACCCGTCCTCAAGAGAAACTGCTTTGAATGCCACAGCCACGAATCCGGCAAGTCGAAAGGCGGTCTCATGGTCGATTCCGCCCCCGCTATGATATCGGGCGGCAATTCAGGAGCGATTATCGTTCCTGGCAATCCCGAAAAGAGTTTGCTCTACCGGGCCGTTGCTTGGCTGGAAGAAGACACCGAAATGCCTCCCAAGAAGAAACTTTCCGAAGCTGAGATTGGCCACTTCCGAAAATGGATCTCCCTGGGAGCACCCGACCCCCGAATTTCCGAACCAAAACCACGGACTCCACCAAGTCAACTTTGGTCGCTTAAGCCGGTGACATCACCTCCTCCACCCCTTTTTCCCGATTCCTCATGGCCCCGAAATCAAGTTGATCAATTCATCCTCGCAAAGCTCAACGAAGCCAGCCTTCCCCCTCTCGGGGACGCATCGGCCCGCACTCTAATTCGCCGTCTTTATCTTGACCTCACAGGCTTGCCTCCGGCACCAGAAGCTTTCGAGCGTTGGCTACCCCGCTTCGGCGACTCTCCCCACAACAGTGCCACCACCGAGCTGGCGGACGAACTCATGTCTACCCCGCAGTTTGGGGAACGCTGGGCGCGGCATTGGCTTGATACCGCTCGCTACGCCGAGTCCAACGGCAACAATCGCAATCGTGTTTTCCGCTACGCCAAGCGTTACCGAAATTGGGTGATCAATTCCCACAATGGTGACCAGGCTTATGATCAATTCCTTGGCGAGCAACTTGCGGGTGATCTCATCAAAGAAGGCAACACACGCGAGCGCGCCAATCGTCGCATCGCCACCGGCTTCCTCGCCATCGGATCCAAACCCTATTTCCCCACCATTGTTCCTATTGACCCGAAGGAATCTGATCGGGCCCGCTTCGATTGGGCCGCCGAACAAATTGGTGCCACCATGACCGGAGTGATGGGGATGACGGTTGGTTGTGCCCACTGCCACGATCATAAGACCGACCCCATACCCGCAAGCCGCTGGACAACTTAAAGATGCTCGGCGCTTGGACCTTCAGCAACGATGGCTTTCCTGTTCCGGGAGGAAACAGCTCCAGAGTAGGCAACGCCTTTATTCATGCCAACAACGATGCCGCTCAGCTCTACCACTCGAAAGCAACGATGGCGAACTTTCGATTCGATCACCTCCCGGTCGTTTCCTTGAACTCCGGCCAACCCGGGCCGCGCGAAAGGAATCACTTTAGCGGTGACATTGGTGGCTTTCATTTCAATGATTTTTTGATCGCAGGCAAACTCGTGACCATGCCGCAGGAAGCAGGCTTTCATTTTAAGAACAACTCCGGCAAAAACTACTCATTCAAATGATCAAACGACTCTCCTTCTCCTTCTTGCTACTGGCAGCTCCATTCCTTTCTGCCGAAGCACCGGACAAGCCCAACATCCTCTTTATTTCTGTCGATGATCTCAACGACTGGATCAGCCCGCTTGGTGGTCACCCGCAGAGCATCACCCCGAACTTCCAGCGCCTCGCCTCCCGGTCTGTTCTTTTCACCAATGCCCACTGCCCCGCACCCGCTTGCGGCCCCTGCCGCGCTGCCATCCTGTCCGGGATCGCGCCGCACCAATCAGGTCTCTACGAGAACATGCAACCGCTGAGAGAGGTGATGCCAGATGTCACCCTGATGCCGCGGCATTTTTCAAATCACGGATATCATTCGTCGGGCTCCGGAAAGATTCTGCACTACGTTATCGATCCCCGGTCATGGGACGATTATTTTCCGGACAAGGAGAAGGACAACCCGTTCCCCTTCACGCGCTATCCCGACCAGCGCCCGGTTTCGCTTCCCCGTGGTGGCCCCTGGCAGTATGTCGAAACCGATTGGGGGCCACTTGATGTCACTGATGAAGAGTTCGGGGGAGACTTCTCGGTGTCACAATGGGTTTCGAAACAGCTCACCAATCCACCCGCCGACAAACCATTCTTCCTGGCCTGCGGCCTCTATCGTCCGCACGAGCCCTGGTTTGTTCCGGCCAAGTATTTCAAACCCTTCCCGCTGGAGAAAGTGCAACTGCCTCCCGGCTACCGGCCCGACGATCTCGATGACGTCCCTCCTGCCGGACGCGCACTGGCCCGCAATCGTTATTTCCCGCATATTCAGTGGCACGGCGAATGGCGGGCAGGTGTCCAAGGCTACCTGGCCTCCATTCACTTCGCAGACGCCATGCTCGGAAACGTCCTCGATGCCCTCGATCAATCCCCCCGTCGGAACAATACCATCGTGGTTCTTTGGTCGGATCACGGCTGGCATCTTGGTGAGAAAGAACATTGGCAAAAGTTCACCGGGTGGCGCGCCTGCTCAAGAGTCCCCCTGATGATTCTCGCTCCCGGGATTAAACCGGGAGTCTGTGATCAACCGGTCTCGACCATAGATCTCTTCAAAACCCTCACTTCACTGACAGGAATCCAAACCCCGGAAAACGTTTCCGGAAACGACCTTTCCCCCCTGCTCAAGAACCCGGAGTCGGACTGGCCGCACACTTCCCTTACCCAACTGCGCGGCCCCAAAGCCTACGCTCTCTCAGGAAGAAAATTCCGATACATTCACTACGCCAATGGCGACGAGGAACTCTACGATATTGTGAATGATGGGTTTGAACATACCAACCTTGCGGGAAAGAAAGACTATGAGGAAATCCTGATGAAGTTCCGCTCGAAGGCACCAAAGAACGGAGTGCCATATCGGCGGGCGGGACAATCTGCGAAGATTCAAAACGCACCACTGGTAAAACTCCGAAAGACCAAAGCCCCCCCGTCTCAAAAAGACTCCGTTCAAGTTCCTCTCTCAATCAAGAATTCGAGCAGCGAGCATCTTCGCCTTTTCTGGATTGACCAGCAAGGAGAACGCAAACCCTTTGGAAAAATCGCCACGGCTTCAAATCGTGTCGTTCCCACCCATGTCGGCCACACCTGGGTAATCGAAACCAGGAGTGGCGAAGCTCTGGGCTATTTGGTCATTCCGCAAAAGGGTGCCCGGGTGATCATTGAGTAGTCCATCTCAAAGCCAACATTCCGGAATGCCGCATTATCATCCCAGGCACGAGTGACGAGACCGGCCAATTGGTTCTTGATGGTGTCGGACTTCCCGATTCCTTTGAGCAGCGCATCATTGATGGCGACGAGACTGTTGCCTTCACCTTCGGCGCTGCTGGTTTACCCGCCGAAGGATTCTTCCGGCTCGGGTAAAATTCACTCGCTCTCTTAAAATTCACCGCGAAAGGAGCACCGGGCAGTGGGAGTCTCATAAATGACGATTTCGCAAAGCCCGGGCAAATCCTTCTCAAGTTTGCGCCAAAACCAAGCCGCCATCACTTCGATCGTTGGGCTTTCCAGCCCTTCAATATCGTTCAGGTAGCTGTGATCCATGCGGTCGATCAGCGGTTTCATGGCATCCGAGATGCATTTGTGGTCGTAAACCCAGCCGATCTCAGGGTTCACCTCGCCCTCGACATGAATCTCCACCTTAAAGCTATGGCCGTGCATCTGCCGGCATTTATGGTTAGCGGGGAGGCTCGGCAGAGTGTGGGCTGCTTCAAAGCGAAAGTCCTTGATGATTCGTGCGCGCATGATTCGTAAAAGAGTTGGTGGCTGGCGCGAGGATAGACTTGTCTCCTCCGCCGTCCATCGCCAAGTTCCCCCCGTTCATGGCCAATCGCATCGACACCACTTTCGCCCGCCTTCGCGACCAAAACCGCAAAGCCTTCGTCGCCTACGTCGCCGGGGGAGATCCGGATTTTGATCGCTCCCTCGAAATCCTGCTTGCTCTCTCGGACGCCGGAGCCGACGTCATCGAACTCGGAGTGCCATTCTCCGACCCGATGGCGGACGGAATTGTCAATCAATTGGCAGCCGACCGGGCCCTCAAATCAGGAATGAGCGCGCATCGGATTATCGACCTCATCAAGGCCTTCCGCGAAACCCGTGATACCCCCCTGGTTCTTTTCACCTACTTGAATCCGGTTTACGCCTATGGGTTCGAGGCTTTTCATAATGACGCAGCGGCAGCCGGAGCGGACGGTATTCTTTTGCTCGACCTTCCGCCATCAGAAGCAGCTGTGGGCCAGGATTTTCTTCATGGAGAGGCACTCCATCACATTCATCTCATCGCTCCCACCACGCCTCCCACCCGCCGCAAATCACTTGCGGAATCTTCCCAGGGATTCATCTACGCTCTCTCCCGGACCGGAGTAACCGGAGGCCATTCGGCCCCTTCGGAAAGCATCGCGGCGCAAGTCGCAGAGATCCGCAAACTGACTGACACTCCGATCTGCGTGGGATTCGGAATCACCACCCCCGAGCAAGCCGCCCAGGTTGCAGGCTATGCCGATGGCGTTATCGTGGGTTCGGCAATCGTTCGCACGGTTCAGGACAATGCCGACGATCCGGAAGTTGCCAAAAAACTGAAGGCATTTGTGACCCCTCTCATCGAAGCTACCCACTCAGCCTAAACCGACATGACACTAAATTTCACCAAAATGAACGGAGCCGGAAACGACTTCGTGGTCATCGATAATCGCAATCTCGACAAAAGTCTTACGAAGGAGCAAATCGCGCGGCTTTGCGACCGTCACCGTGGCGTTGGTGCCGACGGCCTTTTGGCAGTCGAGCCTGCGGAAAACGGAGCCGACGTTAGATTTCGATACTACAATGCGGACGGTGGAGAGGCTGAAATGTGTGGCAACGGGGCCCGCTGCTTCGGACGCTACACCGCCAGACTTCTGGGCGGTGATCTCACCAGTCTCACCTTTGAGACCATCGCCGGGACGCTCCGGGCCGAACTGATCGGAAACGAGGTCCGCATCGACATGTCCGACCCCATTGACCTTGAGATGGAGGCCCCGGTCGAATCTGTCGGACCGGTCCACAACCTCAACACCGGAGTCCCCCACGCCGTCGTTTTTGTCGATGATCTCGAAAATTGTGACATCGTCAAAAATGGTGCCGGGATCCG
The DNA here is from genome assembly GCA_030432565.1 of Verrucomicrobiia bacterium. Lineage (GTDB taxonomy): Bacteria > Verrucomicrobiota > Verrucomicrobiia > Verrucomicrobiales > Akkermansiaceae > SW10. The sequence continues at coordinate 215,269 of JAUIGV010000004.1, forward strand.
CTACCACGATCATTACGCACCGAATGGCACCAATGCGAACTTTGTTGGGGTCTTGGCACCAGATCACCTTTCCGTCCGGACCTACGAACGGGGAGTTGAAGGGGAAACCCTGGCTTGCGGAACCGGGATCACCGCTTGCGCGCTCATTCACCACCTTCAAACCGGTGTCTCCTCTCCAATCAAAATCGATGTTCGTGGTGGCGAAACCCTCTCAATTGGCTTCGAACCCGGCCCTGACCGAACATTCACCAATGTCACCCTGACCGGTCCGGCCGACTTCGTTTTCGACGGGGTGATCACGATCTAAGAAAGATGCGGCTTTCCACGATGGGAATTGTATGGTTTTCTTAATCAAGCGCCCATGGAACTTGATTTCACAGATACTCCGTTCGATACCAAATCGATCAAGCCCCACGAGATTGAGGAAGTCTTCGAGGACCCGTTTTCAATACGGTTGCTGCCAGACAACGATCGAGCGGATGGCGAGGCCCGTTTCTACATGATTGGCAAGACCATTGGCAGCCGCGGCCTTTTCCTCGCTTTTTGGTCGAACGGGAAGAAAGCACGGGTGGTTTCCGCCCGCGATCTCGTTCACGAAGAAGACACTTACTATGAACGTAAGTTGGCTGAAATGAAGTAACTCCCGAACCCTCGAAAACATGAATACCATCTCAGACTGGAACGACGTTCCTGATTTTGAAACCGACGAAGAGGAACATGAATTTTGGTCCGGGCATTCATTGAACCCCAGGCTTATCAACGCCTCCGTTCACGCCCCCGATTCCAAGGAATCAACAACGATCACCCTAAGATTTGATCCCCGCATGCTCTCCCGCATCAAGCGGATCGCACGGTCTCGTTTCCTCAATTATCAGTCGATGATGAAGCAATGGCTTGCCGAGCGAATGGAGGAGGAAATGCGCCGCAGCGGAGATCAGGATTCCTAATCCGGACCCGAGAAAACCGGATATTGGTATGATTCCCAAGAGCCTCCGCCAAAGTCCGCGATTCTGGATTGGCTGCTTCATTCTCTGGTTTATTGTCCTCAACCTGCTCTCCCACGGAGACAAGTTTCATCCCCCCGGCACCTTTGTCTTTGACATTCCCCACTTTGATAAAGTCGTTCACTTTGGCTATTTTTTTGGCGGGGGCGGCCTGCTCTCGGCTTCTCTTTTTTTCTCAAAACAACCTTCGTGGCGAAGTCTCATCCTTACCGTCACGGTCTCTCTTTCCGTGGTGGGAATCTGGGACGAATTCCATCAGTCTTTTTTCGAAAACAGGACGGGTAACGACCCCGGTGACTGGCTTGCAGACACCCTCGGTGCATTTTGCGGGGCAACCGTCTTTCTCAGGCTACACAAGCTCCTCTTGTAAACTCACATTCGCCCCTTTCCGCTTGCGGATCATGGAATCCGCCCGATTTATGCCAACAAAGTTATGATTTCCTTTCTTACCCATCCCGTGACAACCTTTTTTGGTGGAGCAATTTTAGCTCTTATCGGGGTTGGCATTCTCCTCAATGCGAAAATGGAAAGCAATCAAACCGCGCAATTCGTGAAGGATTATCGGGAAGCGATGGCCAAGGCCGGGGAGAACGGACCAATCGCAGGATCAAGCAAGGAAGCTGCAGCCATCAAACGGTTCACTGATTTTCTTAAAAACGTCGGCGACAAAACCTACATCGAGGAGCAGACCGTAAATGCCTATGCTGCCGACGCCTATCTGGATGACACCATTGTCACCCATTACGGCCCCGAAGAAATCAGGAAATATTTCCTCCAAACGGCTGAGACCATGACCGCTTTCGAAGTGAATATCCTCGATTCGTCGCGCTCCGGAGCAGACCACTACATTCGCTGGGAAATGATCTTTGCGGCTCCAAAACTGGCTAGCGGCGAACCAATTCACTCGGTCGGAATCAGCCAGGTGAGATTCAACGAGGACGGCAAGGTGGCATTTCACCAGGATTTTTGGGATTCGGGGAGGCACATCTACGGGCAGATCCCGGTTGTTGGCGGGTTGATTGGAATTATCCGAAGTCGAATGAAGGAATAGCTCATCATGCCGGAACCAATTCACGAGAAACGCGGACTATTCTCGACCACCCTTCGGGTGATCGGTCAGTGGCTTGATTCCGATTTCCGGAGAACCGAGGCTCCCGATCCAGCCTCCCTGCCGGACCAAGTCAATTGGGAAAGGACACTCCCGTTCATCTTTCTCCACCTCGGGTGCCTGGCTGTATTTTGGGTTGGCTTTTCATGGGTCGCGGTGGGAGCTGCCATATTTCTCTATCTCGTCCGGATGTTTGCCATCACGGGCTTCTACCACCGCTACTTTTCGCACCGAACCTACAAGACATCGCGGGTGGTTCAATTCCTTTTCGCACTCCTTGGGAATAGTTCGATGCAACGCGGTCCTCTTTGGTGGGCGGCCACTCATCGTCACCATCACAAGCACTCCGACGAGGAAGTCGATTCACACTCTCCCGTCCACCACGGTTTCGCGTGGTCGCACATCGGCTGGTTGACCTCGATGAAAAATTTTCCCACCGACTACCAAAGCATCCCCGACCTCAGGAAGTTTCCCGAGCTGGTTTTCATCAATCGCTTCGATCAAATCGTCCCGCTTGTTTACGGCCTGATCATGCTCGGTATCGGCGCTCTTCTGGAATCCTTCGCTCCTGGCATGAATGTCACTATGGGGCAGTTCTTCGTGTGGACGTTTTTCATTAGCACGACAGTCCTTCTTCACGGAACTCTCTTCATCAACTCGCTGGCTCACGTTTGGGGAAAACGCCGGTATGAAACAAGCGATGACAGCCGGAATTCCTTCCTGCTATCCGTAATCACTCTGGGTGAAGGCTGGCACAATAATCATCATCGCTACCCCCATTCGGTGCGCCAGGGATTTCGATCATGGGAAGTTGACTTCACCTATTACGGACTGAAAGCGCTTTCTTGGCTGGGACTGATCTGGGACCTCAAGCCCGTGCCCGAACGAATCAAAGAGGAGGGCCGAAATCACTCATGAGCACCGGACGCGAAAAGATCGCAATTGTAGGATCTGGAATCTCCGGAATGGCATGCGCTCACTTTCTCCATCCTCATCACGACATCACACTCTTCGAAAAGGACGATCGGATCGGCGGACATTCAAATACAGTCAAGGTCGGCAACGACCCGCTTGATACCGGATTTATGGTTTACAACGAGGTCACCTATCCCCTGCTGACCAGGCTCTTTAAGGATCTCGAAGTTGCCACCAAACCGACCTCAATGTCTTTCAGTGTGCAACACACTTCCGACAGACTCGAGTTTAACGGAGGGAGTCTCAACCTGCTTTTCGGTCAACGCAGGAACCTTCTGAGGCCACGATTTTGGAGGATGTTGATGCAGATCGATCGCTTCAACAAAGAAACTGTTGCCGAGCTACAAAAGAATGAGGAGACCAAGCTCACCCTCGCCGAATATGTCGAAGAGAGAGGCTATGGGCGGGATTTTTTGAAGTGGTATCTCTCTCCGATGGCGGCCGCAGTGTGGTCCAGCCCGCCCGAAAAAATCGAACAGTTCCCCGCCATCACCTTGATGCGCTTTTGGCACAACCACGGATTCCTCGGATTGGATACCCAGCATCCATGGAGAACAGTGGTCGGCGGATCAAAGGAATATGTCAAAAAACTCGTTGCTCCTTTTCGTGACCGCATCAAGACGGGAGATCCGGTGGTTGCAATCTCTCCGGACAATGAAATCATTCTAAATTCCGGGCATCGGGAAAAATTTGATCGTATCATCAGTGCTGCCCACGGAGACCAGACCCTCAGCCTGCTGACCTCACCCACCAAAATTGAGGACGAAATCCTCTCGGCTTTTCCCTACCAGGCGAACAAGGCCGTTCTCCACACCGACTCACGATTCATGCCCCGCAACAAAAGATGCTGGGCTTCGTGGAATTATCGGGTTGAGGAAGGCAGACATTCCACGATTTACTGGATGAACAGCCTTCAGGGTGCCACAGCTCCAAAGAACTTTTTCGTTTCAATCAATCCCTCCCATAAAATTGACGACGGGCACATCATCAAAGAGCTGAACTATGAGCACCCGCTTTTTGACCTCACGAGCATCGCAGCACAAAAGAAAGTGCCTGAACTCAACGCCGCCAAAACCGGAAGATACTTCTGCGGGGCCTGGCAACGATATGGCTTTCACGAAGACGGGCTGTGGTCAGCCTTTCGACTTTGCGAGCAATTGCTGGGAAGGAGTCCGTGGTCATGAGCGCCTGCCTTTACGAATGCGAAGTAATGCACCGCCGCCTTAGGCCGGCGCAAAAACGTTTTGACTATCGCGTCTTCATGCTGAGCTTCGACCTCGAAGACCTCCCCGGGAATACGTTTCTCGGAATCAACCGGTTCAACCTCTTCAGTCTTAACAGCGAAGACCACGTCGACCTTGGCAAACCCGGCGGCATTCGCCCCAACCTCATGGCATGGTTTGAGGAGCAGGGAATCGATTGCCCCGACGATGCCCGCATTCAACTGATCACCCTTCCCCGCGTCCTGGGCTACACCTTCAATCCCGTTTCATTCTACTATGTTTGCGACAACCACAATACTCCCCTTTTTGCCGTTGCCGAGGTTTGTAATACCTACCGCGAAATGAAGCTCTACCTGATCGACAATCGCACCGGGACGGGCTGGCGGCGAAAAGTTGAGAAGGGATTCTATGTCTCGCCATTCTCAAGCGTTTGCGACTTCTTCGACTTTAAACTGGGGCTCCCTGCGGGTTCGTGGGATGTCACCATCAACAACCTCGATTCCGGAGGGCTCACCCTGACTTCTTCAATTCGAGGCATGGCCAGACCTCTCACCACCGGACGCCTCCTCTGGTTTGGCTTTAAATACCCCCTTCTTTCGCTCAAGGTGATCGCGATGATTCACTGGCAGGCCATGAAACTGTGGCTTCGGAAAGTGCCACACTCTCCAAAAGCCAAAAACAAGCACGCTCAAACTGATGTGCTTCGCCCCCATTCTTCACTGACTTCCAAAGATGAGTAATTCCAAACTCCAGTTCAAAAACGGCCTTCCCGAACGACTTGTCGTTGGATTGCTGAATAAAATGCCCGACGGCCACCTCAAGATGACTTATGCCGACGGAACCTCACGACACTTTGGAAATCCCGACGAACCGGTCAGCGCGGAAGTCACGATCAACGACGATGCCGAGTTCTTCAAACGCTGCGCCTACTATGGAAATGTCGGAATGGGCGAAGCTTACACCGATGGCATCTGGGACACCCCCAACATTCGCGCGGTGATTAGTTGGTTCGTTCTCAACATGCAGGCCCTCCAGGGAGCCGACACCTCGTCGGACAAACTCCCCGGCGTTGGTTTGCTCAAGGTTGTCAATTGGTTCCGACACCTTCGCCGGGCCAATACCGTGGACAACAGCCGTCGGAATATCTCGGAGCACTATGACCTTGGTAACGAATTTTACTCGCTCTGGCTGGACGCAACCATGACCTATTCATGCGCGAAGTTTGAACAACCCGACCAGGAGTTCGAGGCAGCCCAGAATGCAAAGTACGACGCGCTTTGCCAGAAACTCAAACTCAAGTCAGGCGACCACGTCCTGGAAATCGGGTGTGGTTGGGGCGGATTCGGAACCTACGCCGCAAAAACCTATGGCTGCAAGGTGACAGGTGTCACCATCTCCGAAGAGCAGGCCAAGTTCGCCCGTGAACGAGTGAAGCGAGAAGGCGTTGAAGATCAATTCGAGGTCCTCATCCAGGACTATCGTCATATCGAGGGGCAATTCGATAAGATTGTTTCCATCGAGATGATCGAAGCGGTGGGCGACAAATTCCACGAATCTTTTTTTGCGAAGTGTCACGAGGTTTTAGCCCCTGATGGCATCCTCGCCCTCCAGATGATTACCGTCCCCGACAACCGATATAAAAGCCTGACAAAAGGTGTCGATTGGATCCAAAAAGTAATCTTCCCGGGCTCACTTCTTCTCAGTGTGGGCCGGGTCAACGAGGTTCTCCTTAAGACAAGCGACCTTTTCCTGCACGACCTTGAGGACTTTGGCGCGTTCTATGTTCGCACCCTCCAAAACTGGCATGAGCGCTTCAACGCCGCGAAAGATTCCCTGCAAAAACTGGGCTTTGATGAACCCTTCATAAGGACCTGGAATTACTATCTCAAATACTGTGAGGCCGGCTTTGCGACACGAAATATTTCAGTCGTTCAGGCCGTTTACACCAGGCCCAACAATCCCTCATTGATGGCGTGAACGTCGAAGTGTCAGAAGCGGATCCCTGGTGGAAACGTTGGTTCATCAATCCCATCTTAAACCAACTCCGCCAGGGCATCAGTGCCGACAAACTGTCGTGGACCATCGCGCTCGGTTGCGCTTTTGGCATCTTTCCAGTGATGGGCACAACTTCTGTTGTGTGTCTCATTCCTGCCGCGATCTTCAAACTCAACCAACCCGTCATTCACGCCGTCCGGCTTGCTCTTTGGCCGGTGCACCTCGCTCTGATTCTCCCCTTCATCAAAATCGGCCAGTGGGTCTTCGGGTCGGAACAGATCACCGGTTCGGTCCCCACCTTGCTCAAGGAATTTTTCGAAAGCCCCGCTCGATTTGCTGAAAACTACTGGCTCGCTGCCTTGCAGGGAATCGCGGCCTGGTCGGTCGCCATCATTCCGCTCATCTTCATCGTCCGGGCCATCACGCTCCCCATCCTGAGAGCGACCGCTGCCAGGATTGCGCAGACTAAACAAGCACCGGCATGAATGAGCTCACTCTCCTCGGAATCGTGGCCGCCCTCGTCGCCCTGGACTTTGCAGGTGGATGGTGGTTCGGCGGTAAAATCAACAACTACTCGTTGGTTGATGCGATGTGGGCCTTCTGGATCGGGCTTGCGGGAGTCATTTACGCCTTCTTTGGGAACGGCGACTTGGACAAGAGGATCGCAGCCGGATCGATGGCGGCGATCTGGGGTTTCCGACTGTCCTATCACTTGCAAAAGCGGATTCGCAAACATCACCCCGAGGAAGACTCGCGCTATCAAAAGCTTCGCGAAGTCTGGGAAGGCAGTGTTCCATCGGCCTTCTTTTGGTTTTTTCAAGCCCAGGCGATTTCAGTGCTCCTTCTCGCTCTCCCCTACTTTCTCATCTCCCGGGATTCATCGCCCTGGGGAGTTTTAGAAACCATTGGCCTCACCATCGCCGTGATTGGGATGGGCGGAGAGATGCTAGCGGACCACCAGATGTCAGAATTCAAGTCCAGGGACAACCGGTCATCGTCAGTCTGTCGCGACGGGCTTTGGAAATACTCCCGCCATCCCAATTACTTTTTTGAGATGGTGATCTGGATTGGAATCTACCTCTTCGCCTGCGGATCGGCTTGGGGATGGACCACCTTCTTCGCTCCCGCAACCATCACCTTCCTTCTTCTCAAGGTGACCGGTATTCCGCCCACCGAGGCCTCCGCTGTCAAACGCAAAGGCGACGCCTATCGAGAGTATCAACGCACCACCAGCTCATTCATCCCACTTCCACCAAAATCATGATCAATATCGACGACCTTCTCGCCAAGGACATCATTCCCGATGCGCTGATCCGGATCGGCATCCGCTCAAGACTCAAGGATACTTTGAAGCCATATGAAAAGCTGGATTGCGAAGGCCGACAGGCGGCGCTGATGAAACACGTTCGGGAACTGAAGGAGAGTCCCGTGGCTATCGCCACGGATGAAGCAAACGAGCAGCACTATGAATTACCAACCGCCTTTTTTCGCAAAGTGCTGGGTCCACACATGAAATACAGTTCCGGGTATTGGGATCCGGAAACCACTAACATTGAGACTTCCGAAGCTCGCATGCTCAAGCTGAGCTGCGAACGGGCGGAACTGGAAAACGGGCACCGCATTCTGGAACTTGGCTGCGGATGGGGATCACTCACCCTCTGGATGGCCAAGGAATATCCGGATGCTGAGATCACTGCCGTTTCAAATTCGAGAACGCAGAAGGAATACATCGATTCACAAGCAGCAGAGCGAGGACTCACCAATATCGAAGTCAAAACGGTGAACATGATTTCTTACGAGGGAGAGGGCGAAAGCGTCTTCGATCGCGTGGTCTCAGTGGAAATGTTCGAGCACATGAAAAACTACGAAGAGTTACTCGACCGAATCTCACGATGGCTCAAGCCAGACGGAAAACTCTTCGTGCACATCTTCACCCATCGTGAATACGCCTATCACTACGAGGCCAAAGACGAGAGTGATTGGATGGCCCGCTACTTTTTCACGGGCGGACAAATGCCATCGGACGACCTCCTGCTGTATTTTCAAAACAAGCTTTCCATCGATGATCACTGGCAGGTCAACGGCACCCACTATCAAAAAACTTCGGAAGCCTGGCTGACGCGTATGGACGAAGCCAGCGACGAGTTGAAACCACTGATCGCTGAAACGTATGGCGAAGCTGACGCGAAGAAATGGTGGGTTTGGTGGCGCTGCTTTTTCATGGCCTGCGCCGAACTCTGGGGCTTCCAGGGTGGCGACGAGTGGATCGTTTCACACTACCGTTTCACCAACTCGAAGTAGCGATCCCCTCAGGACAAGCGGTCACTCTTCTTTCTTGTGATCGACAATTTCAGCAACCTCGCCGTTGAGATAAAATACTACCGATGTCACATGAGGGCTGGATCCGATGAAGTCATCGATCGTGAAATCGAGCCTCCAATAGAGGAATTCATCATAACGGCATAACTCCATTCTCCAAAATTTTGAGCAGCCCTTGAGGCCGGGAAAACTTCCCTTGGGACCATCTCGTTCTTCGGATGTGAAATCGTTAGATTGAAGCTTACTCGAGAAAAATGGCGCAATTTTAGGAAGCTGGGCTTTATGAATATGCTCCTTAGCTTTCTTGATCAACTCCGGGACAGTGAACTTGGCTTCTCCAAAATATTTTTCGTGCGATGAATTTTTCGTTAGCGATGTTTCAGTAAGGGGATAATCCATTTTCACTTCTGAGGTTTCTGAAATCAGAAGACGGACCTCCTTCGGGTCAGATTCCTCGCCAAAGGAAAGCGCACATGAACAAATCCAAATCAAAAGTGCCTCTATTCTTCTCATCGTTTTCAAGGTGACTATTTTAGGTCTGGCTCATTTCCATCCTCCGGACGGGGCGCTGGAATCGCTTCGCAAGCCTCGCGCCAGTTTTCGAAATTCCAGCGATTGGGAAATCCGGTGCATTGAAAGGGCTTCACTTCTTGAAGTCGGCAATCAATGCCATCCAGCATGATACACTCCGTGGTTCCTTCTTTATCAATCAAAGAAAGTCCCTGTCGATTATCACGCAACCGGGTGTAGTCCCTCACAAACTCGTAAAGAGGAATCTTGAGAAACTGCGCAATCTTTTCAACCTCGCCATCTGCAAGGACAACATCGCCCTCCCACTTGCAGCAATTCGTGCAACGCTGGCATTGATACCAAACATCTTCCTCCTCGTCCGCCATATCGAGTCAAACTATCGCCCCAGCATGCCGCGGCGATAGACATCGACCGCCTTCAAAAAGCCCTGCCACTTTGCCCCGGGCCGGCCGTTCGAAAGAAGGAAATGCGGGCAGTTTTTGTTGGGAGGATTCTTGCCGCGTCGAGGCCACTTGTAGTGAGGGACAACCCGGGAAACCGGAAGGTCGTATTTCACGCAAAGCCATGCCGCGAGTTTCGCCGTCCGTTCAAGCGTCATGCTGCGGCTATTGCCTGGATGCTCACACATCTCAATTCCGATGCTGTAGCGGTTGCCGGGACCATCATAGTCCGCGTGATTTCCACGCTCGTTGGTGGGAAGATGCTGGACGGCACGATCCTCATCCACGGTGTAGTGCCACGAAAGACGACCGAGAGCGCCATTCTTGAGTGCCTTGGAGTGGCGCAACGCATCAGCGCCCCTGCTCCAGTTTTGAGTCGAATGAATTGTGATATAGCGGGGTGACATACTCTTTCGAGATCTGCCGCGGGCACCGTAGGACAGAAAATCTTTTTTGACGTTCACCTGACGGTAAACAGATGAAGGGCTTCTCGACGGGGCAGAAGATGACCTCGAACTCCGAATCATCGGGTCGCTGTTCAAAGAGGCCGTCGATGGCCCGGTCGAAGTCACGGTGCGACCGTATTCCCGCTTCCAGGTCTCTGCCCGTGCATTATTGGCACGGTCATGAATTCCAGTGTAGGGATTTCGGGAACCCACCCAATATGGCGTGTAAATATCACCCACACTGACAACAGGGGGGTCTGCGGAACAAGCCACGAACAAGCCAACGCCCAAGCCGGAGAGCGACAACCAAAGTGATTTCTTTCGCATGATGAGAATTTCATAGCAACTTAATGAGTAGAAAGGAAGACCATGTTTCCGAAAACAGCATTTTGTTGCGGTTTCCCGACTCCACCCCACAAGGTGTTCGCCGCCCAAAGCTATAAGGACATGAACACACCAATATTTCCCGGCGAGAAAACCATCAACCTGAATGCCTCGATTCAACCCAACCCATTTTTTCAGCTGGTCATTCTCCCACCCACCGACGAGAAATCCTCCGGTCAGAGGCTCTCTCATCCATGAAACCACGAAAAATCGTCGCGCAGGCCACGACCTGCACTCAACTCAATCTGGACTTTATCGAACACGATGGAAGGTTCTTTCTGGAGTGCGAAGGTCGACAAGTTGATGGCAGCAACCAGGGATTTGCCACGAGGAAACTCATCGAATTAATGAGTCGCCCCTTTCGCCCTGCACGCCAACCGAGGATTCTGTTTCTCGGACTGGGATTAGGACATGCCGTGGCAGCAGCGCGTGAGTCTTTACCTCAGGAGAAAGCCTCCTTTGTTGTTCTCCCCGAAGCTGCGGAGCTGGCCGATTTAATTTCAGCCAATCTAGCTGCCGACCCACTTGATGATGAACGGGTGCATCTGGACGACCTCGATCCATTCGCTCCGCTGCCTTCGGAATACTCGGCAAGCCAGGGAATCTTCGCCGACCTCGATCAACTCGAAGCTCTTTCTCCAAAGAATTGGTCGATCACCAGTCCTTCTGTTCTTGGTAATTTTCAGGAACGACTCAAAAACGGAGGGCTTCTCGGATTGATTGTGAACCGCCCGGTTACGGGCCTTGAGAAAGAACTTCGAAAATCAGGATTTGAGGTCGCCACGGATCTCGCTCCCTTTTCCGAAAAATCAAAGAAAAATCGAACCCTTTACCTCGCTCGCAAAGGGCAGTATCAACGCACCCATTAAGACGCTTCTTCAATGAAATCACCCTATCTTCTTCCAGCTCTCTTTCTGGCCAATTGCTTTGCCGGCGAATTGACGATCAAGTCACAACCTCTGGAAACGAGCCTCGAGCTTGATGCCACTTTCATCCCTGATCAGCCAAAGGTATTTAAGATTGAAGCAGATCAATGGTCGCAGTTTGTCATTGCCGAACTTGTCGATCACGGCGCCAAAGTCAAAAAAGACCAAGTGATCCTCGCATTCGAGGCGGAGGACTATCAACGCCATCTCGCTGAGACAAAGGAAGCTGCCAAGGGGCGAAAGATCGCTCTGGCCAACGCCGAACGTGAACTCGCTGATCTTAAGGTCTCCACTCCCAGGCTGCTCGAAGGATTAAAATTGGCACGTGACCGGGCCAAGGAATCCCTCGATTATTTCACCGAGACGGGACGAGCACTCCAGGAGGAGGATGCCAGGGAAAGCCTCGATCGCGCAAAGCGGAGCCTCAGCTATCAAGAAGAAGAGCTTAAGCAGCTCCTTAAGATGTATCAGGAAGACGGCATTACCGAAGAGACCGAGGAGATCATTCTCAAGCGCCAACGGGCTTCGGTGGAAAGCGCCAGATTTACACTCAAGAAAACTGAGCAAAGTTCCAAATGGGCGCTTGAAAAGACGATCCCGCGGCAGGCTGTCGATCTAAAAAGAGCCTATGATGATGCGCTCCTCGCCCATGAAACCGGCATGATCAAACTTCCGCACGCCCTTGAAGAGACGATGCTCTCTTTTGCCAAGACCCAAAGGTCCCACGCTAAATCGGACCAAGATCTGCAGGAGCTGATCAAGGATGGGACATTTATGACTTTGAAGGCGCCAGTCGACGGGACCATCTATTACGGAGAAATAAGCGACAATTCTTGGTCGGTCGGCGGAACTGCCAAGTTTCTTTTTGAAACCGGGGTCGCCCCCGCCAACACGGCCTTAATGTCTCTCGTGCCGGATGGCAGCACGCTCACCCTGCAGGGATCGATTTCACAGAAAGATCGGTTGCAAATACCTGCCGAGGCCAAAGGAACTGTCTCAGTCGAAGGCTTGGAAGATGCCAATTTCCCCGTCACTCTGACGCAACTCGATACCGCGCCGAATGCCTCGGGACAATATGGAGTTGGTCTGAGTGTCGAACTTCCGAAAGAATCCCCCATTGTCACGGGAATGAAGGGCAAAGTCCAACTGGTCACTTACCGGAAGGAAGCCGCAATCAGCATTCCCCCGAATGCCATCACCGATGAAGGTGGAAAGTCTTCCGTAAAACTAAAGATGGCGGACGGTAAACATGAGATGCGTGAAGTCAAAACCGGCCGGACCGTGAACGGTAAAATCGAGATCCTTGAGGGGCTCGAAGTGGACCAGGTCATTCTTGTTCCAGACCCTGAATAATCGATTCTTTTGATCTCCATGCGGCTTCTAATCATTACTTCAACGCTCCTTCTTCTCAAGATCGGCGCGCAAAACCTCCCTAAACTGGGAGCGCTACCTGCGGTTGAACCATTGAAGGAAGGCGAACTGGAGGCTTCGATCAAACGGGGAGTCGATTATCTCGTCGGAAAACAAAACAAGGATGGCTCATGGGGAGGGCCCACTCGCACCAAGGGACTCAATATCTACGCGCCAGTTCCCGATTCACATCTCGCCTTCCGGACAGGAGCCTCGACTCTGGCACTCAGCGGATTGCTCGACAGTGGTGACCGGAGGCCTGAGGTCGTCGCTGCGATCGAGAAAGCGGAGGCCTGGCTTTTTGAAAAACTTCCAAAACTGAGACACCTGGACCCAACGACAACCTACAACGTCTGGGGACATGCCTATGGACTTCGTGCGATTGCCGATCTTTATCAGTATCGAAAGGGCGACGAGGCCAAGCTTTCCCGTTTGAAACAACTCGCGGCCAAGCAGATCGACATGCTGATAAAGACCGAGGATGTCAACGGCGGCTGGGGATACCTAGACTTCGACAATCACACCGCTCACTTCTCCGGCATTCCCACTTCATTTACGACCGCAACAGTATTGCTGGGGATGAAGGACGCCGAGAAAACCTTTGGACTTTCTATTCCCGAGAAGGAGGTAAAACGCGGACTCGTTTCCATCAATAAGCAACGGACACCCGACTGGTCATTTGTTTACTCCTATGATCACCGTTACCGACCGAGATACGGAATCAATCGCCCTGCCGGCTCATTGGGGCGTTCACAAGTCTGCATGGCTGCGATGCGCAAATTTGGAGATAAGCGGGTCACCGACGATCTTCTCGAGCACTGGCTCCACCGACTCTGCCTCAGAGAAGGTTGGTTTGATATTGGCCGTAAAAGACCGGTTCCTCACGAGACCCACTTTTCAATTTCCGGATACTTTTATTACTACGGATTCTACTACGCAACGGAGTGTCTGCAAATGCTTCCCGGTGATCGTCAGAAAACATACATCCCCCACCTCGCACGGCACATTATGAGCAAACAGGAGAAGGATGGTTCATGGTGGGATTACCCTCTTTACGACTACCACCAACCTTACGGGACCGGTTACGCGCTAACCACCCTATCAAGACTGCGAACGAAGTAGTTCCTGCAGACCACTTCTAGCGCACCACCACATCGTCGTCGGTCCAGTGCTCCCTATCGGGACCTGCGGAACGGTATTCAAAACGAAGACCACTCAAACGATGAAAAAAGATCGGGATCCCATTTCGATCCAACAATACCCCGTCAGATTGAATTAGGGGATGTTCCGCTGGCATCCAGGCAAGTTTTTCCGGATTTGCTCCCTGAAGAAACCGGACAATCTCCGGATTCCCGGGTAAGTGGAAGGTGTCGAAGTTTTTCATGAGCAACTGGCAATGAGTCACAACATCTCGAAGCGCTTCCAAATCTCGCTTCGTGTCTCCATTTGTCTCACCATATTCCTCAGTGAACGGATTCCCTGCGATAAACTTTAACTCCTCTTTTTCAGAAGTCAGAGGGGCACTCTTCTCTTTCTCCCGAACACTCTCCTGCTTAATTGGGTCCGGCTGATCGATTCCCGGGAAATAGAATCCGAGAATTACCAAAACGATAGCAATCCCTGCGCAAAGAGCCTTCATTCTCACATTTTCATGAAGCCAAGAGGAGCACCATCTTCAACGACATCATGAAAGTTGGCCAGATTGGGGAGGACCAAATCTCGCACATTACCTGGAGAAACGCCCATCCAGAGGGCCAGGTCGGCCACATATTGATCCACAGAGGTCGTGGGAATAAATCGTCCGCGTCCGGTGTCGAGATCGTTACCAAGATCGAGTGAGGGATACTCACCAAAAAACTTTCCGCCATCGACACCTCCACCGACAACAAATTGGTGCCCACCCCAGGCATGGTCGGTGCCATTTCCGTTTGGCGTCAGGGTCCGACCAAAATCCGACGCGGTAAAGAGAGTCACTTGGTTCTCCACGCCCAAATCGACCATGGCCTGATAAAACTGGCCGACAGCCTCACTCACCTGCCCTAACATTGCCGGATGATCTTCCAACCCGTTGTGATGATCCCACCCTCCTAGCTCGACAAAGAATGTCTGTCGTTTTTTAGCCAAAGGCCCCCGGGCGGCAATCGTTTCTGCGACAGCTTTAAGTTGTGAGGCCAATCGATTCCCAGTGCTAAACTCCGTACCTAACGCACCCGTGGCCTCCAGAGCCGCCCGATATTCGGCACTGGCTGAAATCGCGGCCTTTTTGGTGGAAGCAAAAGCCTTCTCAAAGGCATTTTGGTATTCGGCTTCCAGAATCGACTCCTGGGCTGCCTGCTTGTGTCGATAGCCCCATCGATTCCAGAGCCGGATCTCAGGAACACTGGAAGCACTTCTAGAAAGGACCGAGGTTGCCCCCCCGCTTTGGAAAAGATTAACTCCGGCAAGAGACACGTTCATGGAAACCTGGCTCTCACCATTCAAGTCATTTAAAAGTTCCGCCAAACGTCCGCCCCAACCGCTAAGTGGTGAACGATTGGTGGGAAGCCCTGACTGCCAGTGGAGCTGTTGGTCCGAGTGTGAATAAAGTCCCAGCGGCAAATTCGCAGATTGGTTTTGAATCTCAAGCTTGGTGACAGGCTCGACGAGCGTTCCGACATTGTTGACAAAAGACGCTTTTCCTGAATCAAAAAGAGCTTTCAACTCGGGCATCTCCACATTCAGACCCAGTGTCCGGCCATCCGGCGAGGGCAACGGATTTCCTATTGGAGTAAAATCAGTTTCAGGGAGAGCGACATCACCCCGTGCCGCCACGTATTCGGGATAGCCTCGTGAGGCGTCGACTGGAGCCAACATATTAAAGGAGTCATTCCCCCCGGCGAGAAAAACGCAAACCAATGCCTTGTAATCTTCCGCCTCTTCATTGTCTGCCGCCGCCAAGGATCCGGTCAGCCTCAAATTGATCAGCGAAGAAAGAAGTGAAGTGGATCCAATTGCCGAACAACTCGCTTGCCCAAGGAAGCGTCGACGATTCACGCTGCTATTTTGCTGATTATTTCTCATCAATTTAAAACGATACATTCCATCGACTGGCTCACCAGATAGATTGCGGCACGCACTCTCTCAAGTTCAGTGGTCTCGCTTTGCACGGCTGTCAAAATCGCGGCTCTTGTTTCGGATCTCAGCCTTCCCCCGGTCATCAGAAGATCAACCCTGTCAATCAGTGCACCAGGGTCGTCCGCAAGCGCAAGTTCCTGGCTGAAATCGAAGCTTCCGAACACACCTGCTTCCTCGACCGTGGCTGCAAAGCGCGAGTCCGACCTCAGCATCTGTGACAAGGAAGCAAGCTGAAGTTCAGGACTCACCATTCCGGCCACACGAAACTCACCCTCCGGAGAAAAGTCAGGGAGATAGAAATTGAAAACACTCGGGGAAAGCATGGGAAACTGACCAAAGTCATCATTCAGCAGCGGTTGGTTGGTCGCATATTTCCCATCGTCCGTGACAAGATCGAACGCCCTCGAAAGACTGGCATACCGGATAATTGGTTCACGAACTTTTCCACGAAAGCGACCACCCGAGCCATCGTTGAGGACCTCGGGATCTAACAAAATCGCCTTCATCACCTCTCCAAGGTCATAAGGTTCGCCACTGGAATCGTCTAACCAAACCCTGGAAACCCGGGCCAAATATCCCGGAGATGGGTTTGAACTTGTAAAACGTTGAATCAGGAGCCGACTCAAAAACGGAGGGAGCGAGGGGTGCGATACAAGAGCATCGAGGGTGGCTTGCACTTCCTCCTCACCAGTTTGCGAACCATCCAACTCGACCCCGTTAATGATGGACTTGGGACCAGGTTCATGTTCTTCGTCCCAAACCTTCATCTTATAAAAATAGTCGTTCCCCCGGGCCACATTGTAAAAGCTCGTCGCCGTCCGGCCGTTATTGGTCGTTGAATGACTCATCCCGGTAAAAACCTTTGCCATTTCGGTGATCGTGTCGTTGTCGTAGGTCGGAATAAAGTCACCATCCTCGTCGAGCTTTCGCGATCCGTCCGGATTCAACTCCCACAAGCCAATCGTAAAAAGCTGCATAATTTCACGCGCAAAATTTTCGTCAGGGAAGCGCGTTGGGTTAACCGGGTCATCCGATTTACGATTGTTCAAATGAGACAAATAAAACCCCATTACAGGGCTGTAGGTCACGTTCTCAAGAATGTCACGATATGACCCAAACGCTCGCGCCGTGAAGATATCGTAATAGCGCGCCTGGGTGATGTAGTTGTCACCGATAACACTGCCTCCTTTAAAGTTCACGACAAGGATTTGGCTCAGCGCATAAGCAATTCGCTGCCTCAATTGGTCGGGTGCAATATTGGCAGATCGCCACCAACCATCACGCCCTCTGGAACTATTAATACTTAAGGCATTCCTCGAAATGGAGGTCTGCAAGCGCGTTGTTGGAATTGTCGCTTGATCATCCATCCACCCGGTCAGTCCCATCGCCATCACGTCTGCAATCGACTCGTCGGTTGGGCCAAACGTTGCTCTCAACAAAAACCGGGCCGCTTCCTTCTCGCCCGGAAGCCTTCGAGCAAGCTGCCTTCCGTTGGTCAAAAGAGCACCTTCTTCCGCCTCAAGGGCGCGAAGGGCGGCTATGAAGTCACCTTCGCCGGAGCCATCCATCCCTGCAACACTTTCATCGCTCGTCCCAAGTAGAATCTCCTCCCAAGCATTCAATCCGTCTCCGTCCATGTCAACATCGGCGACCGCGACTCGAAAAACACCACCGACGGAAGACTCCAAGCTGACTGTTTGAACAGCAGCTACCCTCGAAGGAAGAACCCAGGCCGCTTCAGTCCAGCCATCCAAATCCGGGTCCCAACGTTCAAGTCGATAGATTTTCCCGGGCTCGGCCGGCCACGAGAATTGAACCCCGGCCTCATCTACAACCGGATTCTCAAGGACGAAAAGACTCGTTGGATCTTGCGGATCGGTCCCTGCCATCCCTTCCGCATGGTTTGAAATCCCGTCACCATCAGAATCAACGTCGTTTGCCACAATCCCTGTGTGCTGCAACTCCCACAATTCGGACACCCCGTTGCCATTGAAATCAATCGCGCCAAAGGCAAACGGAGAAGACGCCAAAACGGCCGCTGCAATTGGTTTTAGTGGAAATTTCATAAGACGATCAGATGCCCGCTGAGCTGGTTCCAAGAGACCGTAAACATGCCATATAACTTGGCAAACTCAAATCCCTCGTAATTCACGCAGGTCAAAACCGATCCCTCCTCAAAAGTAGCTCTTGCACCAAACCCCGTGCTGGCCTCTAATCCCGGCGCCTTGACGAACGCCATCCTTGCTCTCGAAGACGGTCGCACCTTCCACGGTCGTGCCTTTGGTCACTCCGGAACGACCTCCGGAGAAATCTGTTTTAATACCTCGATGACCGGTTATCAGGAGATCATTACTGATCCTTCCTACCGCGGACAAATCGTGACCATGACCTATCCACTCCAGGGAAATTATGGAGTGAATCCGGAAGACGCCGAGTCAGCGTCGCCGCATGTTCGCGGATTTGTGGTCGGCGAACTTTGCGAAGTCCCCTCGTCCTGGCGATCACAACAGTCCCTGGCCGATTATTTTACAGAGCACAAAATCATCGGAATTGAAGACATCGACACCCGCGCACTCACGAAGCACCTGCGCGACAAAGGCGCGATGAGAGCAGTCATCACCACGGAACTCTCGGAGGACGAAGCCATCAAGGCCGCCAATGAGGCTCCTCCAATGGAAGGCAGTGATTTCGTCAAAGAAGTTTCCACCGAGGAGCCCTACCTTTGGGAGGGTGAATCCCGCCTCTGGACCATTCCAAGTGTCACCACAAATCAGGATACCAATTACATCGACCTTCCCCCCGTCAAATACCGTATCATCGCCTACGATTTCGGAATTAAACACAATATCCTCCGCTCGCTCCGCCAATCAGGCTTCGAAGTCGAGGTCGTAAATTCCCGCACCCCGGCCAGCGAAGTTCTCGCGAAAAAGCCCGATGGTGTCTTCCTCTCAAACGGCCCCGGAGATCCCGCCGCGCTCACCTATATCCACGACGAGGTCAAACAGCTCATCGGGCAAGTCCCCGTGTTTGGAATCTGCCTGGGACACCAAATCCTGACTCACTGCTTCGGCGGCACCACCTACAAGCTAAAGTTCGGTCACCGCGGAGGAAACCATCCGGTCAAGGATCTTCGATCCGGCAAAGTCGCCATCACGGCTCAAAACCACGGCTTCGCCACCGACGACAAATCACTCCCCGACTTCATCGAAGTGACCCACATCAACCTCAACGACCAAACCGTCGAAGGAATGCGGAGCACCAGGGACCCCGTTTTCTCGGTCCAACATCACCCCGAGGCAGCCCCCGGCCCAAATGATGACAAAGGATTTTTTGATGAGTTCATCGAACTCATCGAGTCCTCAAATTAATGACTCTTTTTAGAATGAACACCATCATTTGCGGCCTCCAGTGGGGCGACGAAGGAAAAGGCAAAATTGTTGATTTCCTGACCGAAGAAGCGGACCTGGTCGTTCGCGGACAGGGCGGAAATAACGCCGGCCATACCGTGATTGCCAAGGGCAAAAAGTACGTCCTTCATCTGATCCCTTCCGGAATTCTCTGGGACAAACAGTGTGTCATCGGCAACGGAGTCGTCATGGACCCGGTTGGACTGTGCCGGGAAATTGAAAGCCTCGAAGCAGAAGGGGTCTCCATCACTCCGGAAAAACTTCTCATTTCAGATCGGGCCCACGTGGTTCTTCCCTACCATCGCGAACTCGATGCCGCCCGTGAGATGTCGCTTGGCGACAAAAAAATTGGCACCACCAAGCGCGGCATCGGCCCAACTTATGCCGATAAAGCGAACCGAATCGGCCTTCGTCTGGCGGACTTTCGCGACCCTGAAAAAGCCAAAGAACTCATCTCGATCCGGCTCGAAGAGGCAAACCGCACCCTCGCCTATTTCGACCTTCCGACCTTCGAAACCGAAGCCGTCTTCTCAGAAGTCGAGAAATCCATTGAACGTCTCCGCCCTCACTTTGCCAACGTCATCCCCGTCGTCCACTCCTCGTGGAAGAAGGGGGAGACCGTTCTCTTCGAAGGCGCACAGGGCACCTTTCTTGACATCGACTTTGGGACCTACCCTTTCGTCACTTCCTCAAACACGACCTCGGGGGGCGCATGCACGGGCTCCGGGATGCCACCACACGCCATCGACCGCGTCGTTGGGGTTTGTAAAGCCTACACCACGCGCGTTGGCTCGGGCCCCTTCCCTGCGCAGAATGACGAAATCGCCGAATTCTTCCATTCCCGTGGCATGGAATTTGGCGCCACCACCGGCCGGCCTCGTCGCTGCGGTTGGCTCGACACTGTTCTCATTCGCTACGCCGTTATGGTAAACGGCGTCACCGACCTCGCCATTACCATCCTCGATGGTCTCGATGAACGAGAAACCCTCAAAATCTGTGTTGGCTATAACATCAACGGCGAGATCCACGAATTTCCGCCAGCCGAGCGCGATCACTGGGACAACATCGTTCCTGTTTACCAGGAAATGCCGGGCTGGCAGGAATCCACGACGGAGTGCCGTTCCTATGATGACCTGCCCGAGCGGGCCAGGGACTACCTGGCACGCATTGAGGAGCTCACTGGTGCTCCTGTTTCGTATGTTGGGGTTGGCCCCGACCGCGAACAAACCATTATCCGCTAGTTCAACGCCATGGGCGAGGCCCCGTCAAATTCAATTCCGAGACACGTCGCCGTCATCATGGATGGCAACGGCCGATGGGCGGAGGCACGCGGCCTTCCCCGCAAGGCCGGGCACCGGGCCGGCGCCGAATCAGTTCGCGAAGCTGTTGATGCTTGTCTGGAAAAAGGAGTCAAATTTCTCACCCTTTACGCGTTTTCCTCGGAAAACTGGAATCGTCCCGAGAAGGAAATCAACGCGCTCATGAAGCTCCTTGAGCAATTCCTTAGAACCAAGGGCAAGGAATTCCGCAAAAAGAATGTCCGCCTCAGAACGATTGGCCGGACCCACCTTCTCCCCGAATCCTGTCGGTCGGAATTGGCGAAAGTGATCAACGACACCTCATCAAACACGGCTCTCACCGTGATTCTCGCCCTTTCATACGGCAGTCGCGAGGAAATCACCGATGCCACCCGCCGCATTGCCGAAAAAATCGCTCGTGGAGAGCTCGAGCCGGATCAAATCGAAAAAGACACCATCGTGGAACACCTCGACACCGCTGAATTCCCCGATCCCGACTTCCTGATCCGCACTTCCGGTGAACTACGCCTCTCAAATTTCCTCCTCTGGCAGCTGAGTTACGCCGAATTTTTCATCACCGAGAAGAATTGGCCGGATTTTCGAAAATCCGACTTTAACGCAGCTCTCGAAATTTATTCTCGCAGGCAACGGCGCTTCGGGAGAGTCTGACCACGCACACCAGTTTTGAGCACAGAACCGGAACATCATCTTCTGCTCGTCGATCAGGATCTCGACTACCTTGATTGGGCCACCAAGCACCTCGGTGCCGAAGGCCTCAAAATCTTGCGTTGTGATCGTGCAGACAAGGCAGCCCAAGTAATCAAAAAGGCTCCGATCGATGTCGTGATCTGCGACATCAAGCTGGAACCCTTTGACGGCGTCGAATTACTCCAGCGAATCCGGGCCGCTTCTCCGGAAACAATCACCATTCTCACTGCAGTCTCGCCCACCACGAGCCAAATTATCGAGGCCACTCAAAAAGGCGCTCTCGACGTTCTCCGCAAGGAATCACTGGCATTTGAACTCCGCCAGGTTGTCGAGTCCGCACTCCAAACCGTCGACCACCGGCGTGAGATGGGCCCCCTTTCCGAGCAACGCCCCGGACTCGCCGGTAAAACCACGATCATTGGAGTATCCCGGCCTCTTCAAGACGTCATGAAAGTCGTTGGCCGGGTGGCACACTCCGACGCTCCCGTTCTTGTGACTGGCGAAAGCGGCACCGGAAAGGAGCTGGTTGCCCGCTCGATCCACGCATACAGTCCGCGTCGCAAAAAGGAGATGCTTGTCATCAATTGCGGTGCCATTCCCGAGAACCTTCTCGAATCGGAACTCTTTGGCCACGAAAAAGGATCCTTCACCGGAGCCATTGCCCGACGTGCCGGCCGTTTCGAAGACTCGCACGAAAGCACCCTTTTCCTGGACGAAATTGGAGATCTCCCGGCGAGTGTCCAGGTGAAGCTTCTGCGGGTGCTTCAAGACGGAACATTCTCGCGCGTGGGCAGCAACGAAACCCAGCAGACCGATGTCCGTATTGTCACCGCGACCAACAAGGACCTCGCCCAGGAAGTCAGCCTGGGTCGCTTCCGCGAAGACCTTTACTATCGCCTGAATGTGGTCGAGATCGAACTCCCGCCACTTCGCGATCGCCAGGAAGACATCGCAATTCTTGCCGAGTTTTTCCTCGATCGCATTGCTCGCAGGAATGGCACGGCCCGCATGCGACTGACCGGAGAAGCGATCGAGCATCTTCAAAAACATCGCTGGCCCGGGAACGTTCGCGAGCTCGAAAACACAATGGCGCGGGCCTGCGCCCTTGCCCTCAATGACATCCTCCTGCCCGAGGACATTCCGATCGGCAGAAACCCGGCCAATATGGGAGGGTCTCTCAAAGACGCCCTCGCTCTGATTTTGGAACTGTCCGAACGGGGCCAGCAAAACGCGCTCGAATTCGTCCGCGATGAACTCATCCGACACACTCTGGAACAATGTGACAACGACCTTAAGGAGGCTTCCCGGCTTCTCGGCATGACACAAGCAAACTTGAAGAAACGCCTTCCAACCGCGAGTAATGCCTAATCTTCAAAATCACCCTCTTGTCGCAGATCGGCTGGCCCGGCTTCGCTCCACGAATTGTCCTCCCCAGGAATTCCGCCAACACGTTTCCGACATCGCACGACTCATGGTCCTCCCGGCGACCGCCAATCTGGCGACGAACGACACCGAAGTCACTACCCCTCTCACCTCAATGACGGGGCAGGTATTGGCCCGGCCCATCGTGCTCGTACCCATTCTACGGGCAGGACTTGGGATCAGTGAAGCGTTCCTCCAAATGCTCCCGGAAGCAACCGTGGCTCACTACGGCATGGCCCGAAATGAGGAAACGCTCCAACCCGAGGTCTATCTGGAACGAATTCCCGATCAGATCGGGGAAGCCGAAGTCTTCATCCTCGACCCCATGCTGGCAACCGGCGGAAGCGCCCTTGCCGCCATAGACGGGTTAAAAAAACGGGGCGCCCGGCACCTCCATTTCGTTTGCCTCGTGGCCAGCCCCGAAGGAATTGAGCTTCTCAAGGAAAGTCACCCTGACGTGCCCGTCACGACAGCGGCCATCGACCAAGGGCTTAACGAACATGGATACATCGTCCCCGGACTTGGAGACGCCGGCGACCGGATCTTCGGAACCTTATAAGATGGCGCTGGACACGACTTGGGGTTACCCTTCCGCCGTGCGAACACTGGGATTGGTCTTCCTCATCTACGTCTCGTCCTCCTTCATTGGAAAGGGTGCGACTTGGGACGAAGTGCAACAATCACCGGAATATCTTGCGGCCAAGAAATACATCTCGGACTATCTTCCCGATCTTGCAATCCCGAGGATCAAAGAAATCCTGGCCCGCAAAGATCTCGACACTACCGCCCGGGCCACCCTTCTCACCCTTCTCGGCGAATCCGAAGTCCGGGCCGGTATGCCAGGCCTCGCACTGAAGACGCTCGACGACCCGCTTTTGAGAGATATCAGCCCCGCCCACCTCTGGCGTAGCTACGCTCTCGTTCAGATGGGCAGATACCGGGATGCCATCGGCGAACTCGAAAAAATTGACCGCGCGAACATGCGGGAAAACGCCGACCTCCAGACCGGAAAACTCCTGCTGGCACTGGGCGATGCCAACGACGCCCGGCCCATTTTGGAGCCACTTTTAGAATCAAAAGACACCTCGATTCAGAAAGAAGCCAAACTTCAACTCACCTCGGTTGCCCTCTCACAAGATCGACTTGATGATGCGGGTGCTCTCCTCGAAAATATCTCCCCCGAAAATCCGGTCGAAGAAAGCCTCGTCCGCTATCTTGGAGGAAGACTTCAACTCGCAAAAGGAGAACGACTGTCAGCAGTGGGAACATTCCAAACCTTGATTAATGATCCTGAAATTCGCAAAAAACTCCCCGCTCCACTTTTCCACGAAGCAACCGTAGCCCTTGCCGACAGCCTCGCCCTCGGGGGAAATGAATCCGCCGCCGTCGATTCGCTCATCGAGACTCTCAACAAAAATCCGAATCCTCCAAATCTCGACGCCATTTTTGCGCGATTGAGAGCTTGGGCGGGCAAAACCGATACGACCGCGCTGATTGCCAGGATTTCAAAATGGGCTCCGCCTCTTCCAAAACCCCCGGAGAATCCCCTGATTAAAAATTCCGGCTCCGCCCAAACCATCATTCCTCCCGCCTCCGCTGCACTCCCCCCCACCACTCCGGTCCAGCCGAGGAGCCTTTACTCACTCTCATTTCTGGCAACCATTCAACTTGAATCAGACGATCCCGATCAAAGAAGAGCTGGTCGCAGGAGAGTCGCACAACTCCTCCTGATTAGCCCAAGCGGTTCCCCGCTCGTCAATCGCTCGCTGCTCGAACTCGGCATCCTGGACTTGAAGGAGAAAAAATTCGAACAGGCCCTTTCCATCTTCTCCCTATTCGACGACGGAAAGGCCGCTCCGGAAACCAAGGCCTACGCCAAAGCTCTCGCCGCCAAGGCCGCCTTCGCCATTGAACAACCAACCAAAGCGAGCCAACTCTTTCTCGAGGCCGAGGAGATTGCACGGGAAATCAGGCAAGATGAACTTGGGTCACTGGCGGCCTTGAATGCGGGAATCACGCTACTCACTTCAACCCGATCCAAGGAACTTGATGAAATCACGCGCAACCTCGACAGCCCTGAGGCCCGCTCTTTTCTCATCCTCGAACGCGGATTGTTCCTTTCGTCAAAAAAAGACCCCACAGCGAGGGACCTACTCATCAGCTTCCTCGAAAAATTCCCCGATAATCCCCGCACGCGAGAGGCTGCGCTGGCACTTGCCGAAAGCGCTATCTTCACTCCTCCCTTCGATCTTGAACTGGCCAGGGAAAAGATCAGCCCACTTAAGTTCGATCTTCAGAGCGAATCGGACCTCGAGGCCCGTCGACTCCTCGTCTTGCTCGCACTCAACACCGGAATTCAACAAGCCCAGGATTTCCTTTCCAAAGCCCCGTCACATCCTTCTGCTCCGCGAATCCTCTTTCAACTCGGACAAACCTATCGCAAACCCGGTCCGGAAAAAGGCAGGGGACCTGGAAAGGCAAATTACCAATTTGAACTGCTTATCGAGAAATATCCCGAGAGCGAATTCGCCGATGCCGCACGCTACCTCAGTGCAGTCACATCCATCGCACTCAAGACGGAGTCGGCCAACAAAAAGGCCATCGACCATTTTCGCAAACTCATCGCGCAAAAGGGTGTCCTCGCAAATGAAGCTGCCATCAACCTTTGCAGTCTTCTCATAGACCGCAACCAACAGGAAGCGGCCATCGACGAGATCGAAATATTTCTGGAAGACGAAAAAATGCCCGACAGCGATCGCCGGCGCTTTCTCGTTCTCGGAGCCGATGCCTCCAACCAGGTGGGCCAGCATGAGAACGCCCTGAGGTTCTACGACCGCCTCCTCGAGCTCAAAGACCTACCCGTTTCGACCCGGAACCAAGCCCAATATATTCGTGGCCAGGCTCTTGAAAAACTAGGCCGAAACGTCCAGGCCCTCGAATCCTACTATGAGGTCATCAATAGAAACTTTGACCCGGAATCCACCACTTCCCTCGAATGGAAATGGTATGACAAGTGCGGCATCGAAGGAGCTCTCGCCCTTTTGGAAAAAGAAGGGCGGTGGAAAGCCGCCATCCAACTCGCCGAAAAGATCGGACGGAGTGGCAGCCCGCGTGCCAAAGATGCCAAGGAAATCGCCGAGCGCATTGGCCTTGAGCATTTCATCTATCGGGGACGTTAATTCCTTGCAAAGAATGGACGAACTCAAGCCAATACGTTGATGCCACGACTTTGTGAAAATCAGATTCAATGTGGAATCCCCGGCTCACGTCCGTTTTCCCGGCGATCATCCGGCCCAAACCAAGTCAGCCTTCCGTTTTCAACACCAAGAGTGGACGAGCCGGACCACCCGACTCCCCGGTCACTTGGGGAACTTAAGCGAATCTCGGCTCAGCCCACGATAATGCCATTTTCGCACCAGCAATCAAAACAAGGAAAACCCCGCCCAAATCATCAGAGCAAAATCCCTTCGAACAATTCGACTCGTCTTCATCAATCACGAGCGGCCTCCACCGCGATTCCATGCCAATCAAGACACCTTCAAAAAAGCATTTTTTCCTTTAGTTTGGGAGCCTTAAGAGTTATCCCGCCCGCCCCTTAGTTCAAAAACCTTTACGACTATGCCGCAAACAGCCAACCCGCCCGCCGCCTCTTCCGATCTTCGTAACGCTGTCATCCGGCTTGCCGGCAATTCCCAGGACGGAATTCAGTCGGTGGGAGCTTTTCTTGGTCAACTCGCCGGCACCACCGCCCAGGAGGTCATGACCTACATGACGATTCCCAGCACCATTTCAGGGGGACCCTCCATTTTCCAGGTCCATCTCGGCTCGGGCGAAGTCCTCCACCCCGGCGACCGCGCCGACACCCTCGTTGCCTTTTACCAGCACTCCTACGACGGTCATTTAAATACCCTCAAGGACGGCGGCATCTGCTTTTATGACAGCGATAACGTTGAGGAACTGAAGGAAGAGCGTGGCATCATTCACATTGGCGTCCCCTTCACCTCCGCCACCATCGAAGCGATTGGCGGAAGCGCCAAATCACGAGGCAAAAACATCTTCGTCCTCGGCCTGCTCTGCGCGGTTTACCAATTGGATCGCGAGAAAATGACCGAGATCATTGCCAAAAAGTTTGGCAAAAAGTCGGAGGATATTCTTCGCAATGCCATGCTCGCATTCGATGCCGGTTACGCCTGGCCGGTGCACGACATCGAGCACATGCCCATGGCTCCCGGTGAAAACGATGCTCCCAATCGAGTCTCGACCGACGGCAACACCATGCTTGCTCTTGGTTTAATCGCAGGCGGTTGCCGATTCGGAGCGGGCTACCCCATCACCCCATGGACCACGATCATGGAGTTTCTCCGCTCCGAACTTCCCAAATACAATGGGATGTTCATCCAGTGTGAGGATGAACTTGCCGCAGTTTCACTCGCCCTCGGAGCTTCCTATTCCGGCCATCTCGCCATCACCGGATCCTCCGGCCCAGGTCTTGCCCTAAAAGCGGAGGCCCTCGGCTACGCCAGCATGGCCGAACTTCCGCTCATCGTGGTCAATATCCAGCGCGGAGGACCTTCCACCGGCCTTCCAACTTCGGTTGAACAATCCGATTTGATGCAGGCCATTTACGGATCGCACGGCGACGCTCCCCGCATCGTCCTGGCTCCCAGAAATGTCGAAGACTGCTTTTACACCGCGCTTGAGGCCTGCCGCCTCGCCAAGGAATATTCCACGCCGGTTTTCATCCTTTCCGACCAAGCCATCGCAACCCGCCTTGAGGCCTTTGAAGAGCCTGATCTCGAGACCCACTGGCAGGACCCGGAACTCGATCTCTCCGAGCGCGGAGCAGACTTCAAACCATACCCACTTGACCAGTTAACCCGCCACTCACCTCCGGGAGCACGCTCCAGCGAAGGGAAATACCCGGTCGTCACCGGTCTCGAGCACGACGAATGGGGCCACCCTTCGGGCAACCCGACCAATCACGAAAAAATGACCGCGAAGCGGCGCGACAAGCTTGTCAAACTCGCCAAATCCCTCCCTCTCCCGAACGTCCACGGTGAGAAGGAAGGCAGCCTTCTCCTTGTCGGGTGGGGATCCACCTACGGGCCCATCAAGGAAGCCACCGACCGCCTGAACGCCACCGGTCACAAGGTTGGCTCGATCAATATTCGCCACGTCCATCCGCTTCCGGACGGTTTGGGAGAACTCTTCGACAAATACGACCATGTCCTCGTTCCCGAAATGAACGATTCCGGAATGTATGGCTACGGACAACTTGCCACTCTTCTGAGAGCCAAGACCTGTAATCCCAAAATCGAATCCGTGAACAAGGTTCAGGGCATCAGTTTCCGCGTACAGGAAATCACCGATGCGGCCGAAGCGCTCATCAAGAGCTAAAAAAACTTTTCCGAACTTTAACCCGACTTTCATCATGTCAGATACCACCTCAGCCGCCCCCGCCGAAAAGCTCACAAAGAAACAACTAAAAGCTGACCACCCCACCTGGTGTCCGGCCTGCGGCGATTTTGCAGTTCTTGCCTCATTCTTTAATGTCGTCCAAAAGCTTGGCATTCCTCACGAAAAAATTGTCTGCGTGGCTGGAATCGGATGCTCTTCCCGCTTTCCCTACTTCGTGAACACACATGGGATCCACTTTATCCACGGCCGGGCTCTTCCTCTCGCCACCGGGATTTCACTTTCCCGCCCCGATCTTCACGTCTTCGTATTTGGCGGTGACGGTGACGGATTCTCCATCGGAGGAAACCACCTCAACCACGCCGCGCGGAAAAACGTGAACCTCTCCTACGTCGTAATGGACAACTTCGTTTATGGTCTGACCAAAAACCAGACTTCACCGACGACTCCGATTGGACAACGTTCCAAGACGGACCCCCGCGGGGCCATTGACCGACCCATCAACCCAATGGCCCAGTTGGTCTCGAGTGGTGCCACCTTCATTGCCCGCACGCACGCAGCCCAGGTCAAGCACATGAACGAGATGTTCGAGCGCGCCATCCTGCACCCCGGCTTCGCTGTTGTGGAGACTCTCTCCGAGTGCACCATGTTCAACCCCGGATCATTCGACGACAGTATCCCCCGTAAAGGCGGTGTTTTCGATCTCGTCAACGAAGAGGAGCAGGACCTTGAATCCATCGCCGCAGCCATGGAACTTTCACAGGACCTGTCTCCCGGGAAATTCGGTGTCTATTACGAAACCAAACGGCCCACCAAAAACGAGCTCGAGCGCGAATGGCTCGCCGACGCCCGCAGCAAAGTGGGTGATCTGAGCGAACGCGACTTGCTCCGCCAACGTTTCGCTTCCATGCGCTAGTTCCCGCTGGACCAACGGGTTTTTCAATCACAAAAAGGGCGATCATTTCGATCGCCCTTTTTGTGAAGTGATTACCAGCAAAGCGCTTACTGAATCTCCATCCCGCTCTTGGCGTAAACCCAGCGCTCGATTTTTCCGTCCTTGATCAAGGCCTTGGCCTGAACGGGACGGACTCCAAAAATAGTAGCGGCCTCATAGGCAGCCAGACCGGTTTGATACTCCGTGCCATCAATCGTCTCGTCACCGTTGGGTTTCCAACCCTTGACCTGGTCACTGGTAAACTCTTTCACCGCCCCTCCAGCGATGCTCTCTTTCATGAGGGCGATGATCTCATCATCACTCAACTTTGCACCACCCACGGGACCTGGCGTCGGAGTTGGCTCGGGTTCGGGCTCAACCACCGGCATTGGCTCAGGTGTGGGCGTGGGCGTTGGATCGACCCCAGCCACAGGAGTGGGATTGGGAGCAGGAACCGGAGCCGGGACAGGCGCTGGTGGCGTCGTAACAGCGACAGCGCCCCCGGCTTCCTTCTCATAAATCTGTTTCGCCAACTGCTGGAAGAGATCGGTATCTTTCGGAGAAATTTCACCTTTGCCGTTTGAATCAGGTTTTTCGACAATCAGCACATCATCCTTGCGGTTCAAAAGGGTCACGACATCACCCTTCCGCAACCTAACCTGCCCCTCTCCGCTGAGGGTCGGAATTTCAGTCGCATTCTCAATTTTGACGGTCTTGGGAAGTTCATTGTCGCGCACCTCATCCAGATTAATCGTGTAGTTGGCGCTTTTGTATTTCACAATGGCAACCAAACCACTTGCATCTTTTTTCACGTCGACGAGCGCGTGGGTAATAGTGGGACCCAGAATATATCCCAAAAAGTAGAGAACAAAGACAACTGCAGCAAATTGGGCGTATTTCATAATAAGTCGAAGGTGTTGGGGGAGTTTAGAAGAAAATTGTCAGATTGTCACGCAGTCAAAGTCGGCATTTGACCTTTTCACCCGGAGGAGAAAGTCTCTCCCCATGGCAGAGACTCGTTTATTCCTCCTTGATGGCATGGCTCTGGTTTATCGCGCCCACTTTGCCTTCATTCGCAATCCAATCACAAATTCGCAAGGAGTGAACACCTCTGCGATTTACGGATTCACGAATACATTACTTACAATCATTGAGAAAGAGGCTCCCACCCACCTTGCCGTCGCCTTCGACACATCAGCGCCAACCTCGCGGCACACTCTCTATCCCGAATACAAGGCTCAACGCGAAGCCATGCCGGAAGAGCTCGCTGCCGCCATCCCCGAGGTCAAAAAGCTTTGCCAAGCCTTTAGAATACCCGTCCTCGTTATCGATGGCTTTGAGGCCGACGACATCATTGGCACCGTGGCCCGCCGGGCAGAGGAAACTGGCGGAATTGAGACCTTTATGGTCACGCCCGACAAGGATTTCGCCCAATTGGTGGCCCCTCATACCGCGATGTGGAAACCCGGCCGCCAGGGCTCCGACCACGAGATTCTCACTCTCGAAAAAATCCTCGCAAACTGGGAGATCGAGGACCCAAAGCAAGTCATCGATATCCTGGGACTCTGGGGTGATGCCTCCGACAACATCCCGGGGATCCCCGGAATTGGCGAAAAAACCGCCAAAAAGCTTATCGGCCAATATAAATCTGTCGAAGGATTGCTCGACAACATCGACAAGCTCAAGGGAAAGCAGAAAGAAAACGTCACCAATTTCGCAGAGCAAGCCCGCCTGTCCAAGGAACTCGCCACCATCATTACCGACGCCCCCGTCGCAGAGACCTTCGAGGATTTCAAGCTGGAGGAGCCCGACGGAGAAGCGCTCAAACGACTTTTTGAAACCTGGGAATTCCGAACTCTCACCAAGCGTCTCTTTGGCGATGCCGAAAAGACCGAAGAAACCAAACCCACACCGGTTTTCGAGAGCCTCAAAACGCTCGCTGATATTCCTCACAATTATCATCTCGTCGACTCCGGAAAAGCCATCGACGCCTTGATCTCCAAACTTCTCGCCGCCAGCACCTTCTGCTTCGATGTGGAGACCAACTCACTCGACCGCTTCTCGTCAAATCTTCTCGGCATCGCATTCTCGTTCAAGCCCGGTGAAGCCTACTACCTCCCCGTCACCGATTGGCCCGCCCTGCGGGAAAAACTGCTCCCGGTTTTCAAATCCCCCGCACTAAAAATTGGCCACAACTTAAAGTTCGACCTCGCCATCATGCTCTCCCATGGAGTCGAGGTCAACGGCCCCTTCTTCGACACCATGCTCGCGCACACCCTGGTCGCGCCAGAGCAAAAGCACAGCATGGATTCGCTGTCCGAAAACCTCCTGGGCTATTCTCCCGTCAAACTCGTTGATCTCTTTTCAGGAGAGCAGGACGAGGAAGACGACCTTTTCGCAGCAGCCGCGAAAAAGAAGGCTTCAAAAGGCGAACTGGACCCCTCGGAACTCCCCGTCGAAACCCTCGCCGAATACGCGGCCGAAGATGCCGATGTAACGCTCCAACTCTATCATAAACTCCTCCCAGAGCTCGAGAAACTCAATCTCCTCCCGATCATGGAGGATATCGAGGCCCCTCTTCTCCCCGTCCTGGTCGCGATGGAGAACGAAGGAATCACAATGGACCAATCCGTTCTCGATGAGGTCGGCAAAGTTCTCGCCGGGAGGATCGAAACTCTAAGCAAAAAAATCGAGGAATCCGCCGGACGCCCCTTTAATCTCAACTCGCCCAAGCAGCTTGGCGAAATCCTTTTTGGCGAAATGAAGCTCGTCGAGAAGCCGAAAAAAACGAAGACCGGACAATTCAAGACAGACGAGCAAACCCTCGCTTCACTTGCTCCAAAGCACACCATCGTCGCAAATATCCTCAGCTACCGCGAGGCCACGAAACTCAAGTCCACTTACGTCGACGCACTCCCCAACCACCGCGCCGAACACTCGGGTCGTGTTCACACCCATCTCCACCAACTGGTTACCTCGACCGGACGTCTCGCTTCGTCCGATCCAAATCTACAAAACATTCCCGTCCGGTCGGAAATGGGGCGCGAATTGCGCCGGGCTTTTGTGCCACGGGGCAATGAGTATATTTTAATGGCTGCTGACTACTCCCAGGTGGAACTTCGCGTGATGGCTGCACTTTCGGGCGACCCCGCCATGATCGAGGCCTTCAAAAACGACCTGGACATTCACACTGCCACCGCAGCGCGAGTCTTCGGCGTCGGAACAGATGAAGTCGTCCCCGATATGCGCCGCACTGCCAAGATGGTAAATTTCGGAATCATTTATGGAATTTCGGCCTTCGGGCTATCCCAGCGGCTTGGAATCGCTCGCAGCGAGGCAAGCGAGATCATCAAAACCTACTTCGAACAATACCCCGCCATTCACCAATTTATGGAGGATACCACCGAAAGTGTCCGTGAGAAGGGCTACGCACAAACCCTCGCTGGACGCCGCCGTTATTTCAAGGACATCAAATCCGGCAATGCAAGCATCCGCGCCAATGCCGAGCGGGCGGCCATCAACAGCCCCATTCAAGGCACTGCCGCCGATATGATCAAATTGGCCATGGTCCGGATTCACAAACTCATGCAGGGACACAAATCCAAAATGATCCTTCAGGTCCACGACGAACTCCTCTTCGACCTCCATCAGGACGAAAAAGACGAGCTCCCACCGCTCATTCTGAAGGCCATGGAGACCGCAATCGACCTCCCGCACGGGGTTCCGGTAAAAATCGACCTCGGATTTGGCGACAACTGGTTGCAAGCCCACTAGTCTTCTCTAAAGTCTCAATCAGTTATGAAATCTATCTTCAAAATCGCACTCATCGGATTCCTCACTTCTTTTGCCCTCGCACAAGACCCGACCGAAAAAACGGCCGAGGAAAAGCAGCCCGAAAAACCAGCTCCTGCCAAGGAAGTCACCGTGATCATGTCCACTTCGATGGGCGATATTCACATCGAACTTGATTCCAAAAGCGCTCCAATCACCGTCGAAAACTTTCTCAAGTATGTTGATGCCAAATACTATGACGGCACCATTTTCCACCGGGTCATCGGCAACTTCATGATCCAGGGAGGCGGCTTCAAGGAAAAGGACGGCTCGTTCAAAAAACAAGCCACCAACCCGCCCATCAAAAACGAAAGTGAAAAGACCCCGGGCAACGAACGCGGCACCATCGCCATGGCCCGGACCTCGGCCCCAAACAGTGCGACCTCCCAATTCTTCATTAATGTGGTTGATAATACTTTCCTCAACTACCCCAACAATGGCGGCGGATACGCCACTTTTGGAAAGGTCACCAAAGGCATGGAGGTCGTCGACAAAATCAAGGCCGTCAAAACTGCGACCAAAAACGGTATGGCGAACGTCCCTGTCGAAACCGTCACCATCAAGTCGGTGAAGCGCTCCAAGTAAACTCAAAATTCGTCGATCATGAAATCACTCCTTCTTCTCTCAGCCTCTCTCCTCTTCCTCTCCTGCAAAGGTGGAAGCAACGACAAGGATTCAGGCAACAATGACTCCGCCAACCCGGATTCGGATCGCACATCGTCCGAGCGCAAAATCAATGATCCCACCAACATCATCATTGAAACCAGCATGGGAACGATCAAGGCCAGGCTCCACCCCGAGACGGCTCCCGTCACGGTCGAAAATTTCCTTGGCTATGTCGATAAGCAGCACTTCGACGGGACCATCTTCCACCGCGTGATATCCAACTTCATGATTCAGGGCGGCGGCTTTGAATTGAAAGACGATGTCCCTACCGAAAAAGCGACCGGCGATGGCATCCAGAATGAAAGCGCCCGGACCAAGAAAAACCTCCGCGGAACCCTCGCGATGGCCCGCACCGGTGATCCGCATTCCGCAACCGCTCAGTTCTTCATCAATGTCGTGGACAATGCATCGCTGGATCACCCGGCCCAAGGTGATGGCTACGGCTATGCCGTCTTCGGAGAAGTCACCGAAGGCATGGATGTCGTTGATAAAATCAAAATGGTTGAGGTTGGCATCGGCTACATGAACTCCTTGAGACCGGACGGACGACTCGTTTCCGGACCTCATCAAAACGTTCCGCTCATCGACCCGGTGATCATTAAATCGATTCGCCGCGAGCCGAAATCCTGACACCACTCCCATGCTCTGGCTTCTCATTCCCCTGGGTTTTCTCCTTGGGTCAGTTCCCTTCGGACTCTTGCTCGGAAAACTCAAGGGTGTCGATATCCGTGACCACGGCTCCGGCAATATCGGCTCCACCAATGTCTTCCGGACTCTGGGAAAAAAATCAGGCATCACCTGTCTCATTCTGGATCTGTTAAAGGGCTTTGCGCCTGTGCTTCTCGCCATCAATTTGGCCCGCATTGAAGACGCATCATTCCTCTTCTCGATTGAGTTTCTGAAGAGCCTCACCGAGGCCGTTCCGGCGTCTCAACAATTCCAGGTGCAATCCATTCACGTTCTCACCGCCCTCGCCGCCATCCTTGGTCACAACTATTCCCCATGGATCGGTTTCAAAGGCGGCAAAGGCATCGCCACCAGCGGAGGTGCCCTTCTCGCGCTGATGCCAGCAGCAGTGATCCTTCTCGTCCTGATTTTCATCATCGTGGCCAGGATCACGAAGTATGTTTCAGTCGGAAGTATCGCCACCGGAATCGCGCTGCCACTCCTCACCCTCTACGGATCGTGGTATCATGGCAAGATTGCCGACGGCACGTGGAACAAGCCCCTCTTTATCTTCTCCATTGTCGCGGGCGCTCTCGCCATCTGGAAACATCGTTCCAATATCTCACGCCTTCGCGCCGGAACGGAAAACAAAATCGGACAGAAAAAGGAGGCGAACCAGTCATGAATTTTCAACATCCTGTCGTGGTGGGCTCCGGCTCCTGGGGCACCGCGCTCGCCGTTTTCCTCGCCAACAAATGCCCGCAAGTCCACCTCATTGGTCGTGATGGAAAAGTAGCGGCTGCAATCAACAAATCGCACTGTAATACGCACTACCTCCCGAAGTCCACCCTTCCAAAAAACCTGATCGCGAGCACGGATCTGTCACTGGTCGCGAAGGCCGATCTTTTACTCTTCGTCGTCCCCACCAAGGCCACCCGCTCCACCGCCGAAAAGCTCGTTCCTCTGCATGTTCCAAAATCCGCCGTGCTCCTTTCCTGCGCAAAAGGAATCGAACTCGAGACCGGGAAGCGCATGTCCCAGGTCATCGGCGATTACTTTCCCGAAAATCCGATTGCCGTCCTCTCCGGGCCAAACCACGCCGAGGAAATCGCGGAGGGTCTGCCCGCAGCGGCCACCATCGGATGCTCGGACGAGGAAGTGGGAATCGCACTTCAGGACATCTTCGCTACGGATCGCTTTCGTTCGTATACCAACCACGACATCGCAGGAATTGAGCTCGGAGGAGCGATCAAAAACGTCTTCGCCATCGCTGCCGGAGTGACCATGGGCCTGAATTTGGGGGACAATGCCATCTCAGCTCTGGTCACCCGCTCGCTCGCGGAGATGACCCGCCTCGGCACTGATCTCGGAGGGCAAACCGAAACCTTCGCCGGACTCTCCGGTCTCGGGGATCTCATCGCGACCTGCTTCTCGGTTCATTCCCGGAATCACAAGGTGGGACTCGCTCTTGGTCTGGGGAAAACACTGGAAGAAGCCGTCAGTGAACTCGGAATGGTTGCGGAAGGTGTTCCCAATACGCGCTCTATTTACGAAGCGGCCCGCCGGGCAGGCACCCGGACCCCCATTCTCGATGTCGTTTATGCAGTCCTGTATGAGCATGTCCCACCGGCTGAAGCACTCGACCGTCTTTTCCGCCAGACTCCGCGCAAGGAAGTCGAGTAACTCAAACCTCCTTCAAAAGACCGGCGCGATATTCCAAAAGCTCGGCGCGGCGCTCATCAGAGACTTGCGGGTATTCAATATCAAGCGACTCCATCTCTTTCCGGATGATGTTGGAAACAATGATCCGCGTGTTCTTCTTGTCATTCGCC
The DNA here is from genome assembly GCA_030432565.1 of Verrucomicrobiia bacterium. Classification (GTDB taxonomy): domain Bacteria; phylum Verrucomicrobiota; class Verrucomicrobiia; order Verrucomicrobiales; family Akkermansiaceae; genus SW10. The sequence continues at coordinate 251,323 of JAUIGV010000004.1, forward strand.
GGGATAACATACCAGGGAGCATTTAAGGTCGCGGTCTCATTGATCGCTTCCTCGTAGGCCGTCTGGTAATCGCCCCAGAATCCCCGCTCCTTCAAATCACCTTCGTTGAACTTCCAGTTTTTCTCCTGCTCGTCGATCCGGGCAACAAAACGGTCCCGCTGCTCATCCTTGCCAAGATTGAGAAAGAACTTCAGGACCCGCGTGCCATTACGAACCAGATGAGCCTCGTGATCACGGATCGAGGCATAGCGCCCTTTCCAAACTTCCTCGAGATTCTCTTCCGGCAATCGTTGATAATTCCTCACAATTTCAGGGTGAACCTTCACCACCAAAACTTCCTCGTAGTATGAACGGTTGAAGATGGAGATATGCCCCCGCCGGGGCAAGTGATCCTGGCTTCGCCACAGGAACTCGTGATCAATCTCCTCTTCGGTCGGGCGCTTAAACGAGTGAACCGAAACCCCGTGCGGATTAATTCCCGACATGACTTTGCGAATCGTTCCGTCTTTTCCAGCCGCATCCATCGCCTGGAAAATACAAAGGATACTGTAGCGATCATGGGCATACATCATTTCTTGCAACTCGTTCATCTCCTTGCGCGAGTCCTTCATCTGCTTTTTATAGTCAGACTTGTCCTTGTAAAATGACTCCACTCGAGTGGGATGGTCTGCGATAACGAAAGGCCCCGAGCCGTCCACCCGATAGTCCCCGGGATTAATGTCCTTGTTCATGGGTGAAGCCTATCCTTTCTCCCCCCGGAGTGAAGAATCTTCGAGCACCTCTTTCGCCCACAACTTCCAGAATTGACGCTCACGGTCCTGTCTGACAGCTTCCCGCGCCATGCTCGACACCCACCACCACCTCTGGACGTACAGCACCGACGAGTATCCCTGGATTCCGGCCGGAACTCCCCTCGCCCAAGACCAATTGCTGCCCGAGCTTGAAGAGGCCACATCAGCAGCCGGTGTGACCGGAACGGTCGCGGTACAAGCCCGCCAAATCGTCGAGGAATCATCCGCCCTTCTCGAAATCGCAGATCAGGGCGACCTCATTCGAGGGGTTGTTGGCTGGGTGCCCCTGATTTCCGGAACAGTGGAGCAGGACTTGGAGCAATTCTCCGCCCATCCCAAATTCGTGGGAGTTCGCCACGTCCTTCAGGATGAGGAAGACGAATATTTCCTCCGCGACGATTTCCACCGAGGGCTCTCCAAGCTCCCCGCCCACGATCTCCGCTACGACCTCCTTCTATTTCAGCGCCAGATTCCCGTCGCCATTCAATTGGTCGACCGGCAACCTGAATTGGGAATGATCATCGATCACATCGCAAAACCCGAGGCCAGGAGCGGGCGGGTCGAGCAGGATTGGCGCAAGGGAATGAGAGAGCTGGCAAAAAGAGAAAACGTTCTCGGGGTGAAATTCTCAGGTCTCGCCACCGAATTCCCGGACGACGATGACATCGCTCCTGACACGATTCGGGCTTACTTCGAGGAAACCCTCGAAATTTTTGGCCCCCATCGCGTCATGTTCGGAACCGACTGGCCCGTCTGCCTTTTAAGACTAGAGTCTTACCGGCAGTGGTCCGACGCAATTATCGATCTGACATCCTCTCTCTCAAGCGATGAGAAGAACCTGATTCTCCGGAAAAATGGGGAAACTGCCTACCAATTGAAAAGTTAGGCTGGTCAGAACCCAATTTTCCTCCTTTGCTTTACGCCCGCCACCGCTAAGATCAAGAACGTCGTTTCTGACACTTTCATAACATCGATTTCCTTTGAGCCTCAACCGCACAGAATACAAGTATCTGATCACGCTCGACCAAATGGAGCAGATTCAGAAAGACTTGGATGACCAGCTTGTCGTCGACAGCCTCGCATCAGAGGATGGTTGCTACCCGATCGTCACGGAATACTTCGAAACGCCGGACCGGCAGTGCTTCTGGGAGAAGGAACGCCGACTCGCCAGTCGACGGAAAATCAGGGTGAGAATCTACGGGTGCGATGGCGGTAAAATCCCTCCTACCGGATTTATCGAGATAAAGCATAAACACTTCGGGCTTGGAGCCAAGCGACGACTCTTTCTTCCGGTTGATGAAGCCATCGAATTTGCCAATGGCAACTACGACATTCTAAAGACCGTGAAGCGCGATTGGTCGCGCACCCAACGGATAATTATCAAGGAACTCTTCGATCTGATCGAACGCCGGAAGTTTGCCCCCGCAATCCAACTGAGGTATGACCGCAAGGCCCTGATGACTCCCGATGGCCAGCTTCGGATCACTTTTGACACCCGGTTGATGTGTCGGTCAGAGCTCCTTCCCCTGGAGGCAGACGACCAGCGATTTAAAGAGTATATCATTCCACCCGACAAATCGATCTTCGAGGTGAAATCAATCGGTCCCGTTCCTTTCTGGTTCCGCGAATACGGCGGAGAGAAAAAGCTCGTCCGACAGAGTTTTAGTAAATTCTGCACCGCCATGAAGCAGGTCGACCCCGTTCTTCGGGCCCAAATTGGACATCTCAAAAGTCCGGCAGCCTAACCAAATCTGCCCCTTCAAACTTCCCCACATCGAAAAACAATTACTTTATGGACCCCGTTATCGCTACAGCCATTGACAGCCTCTTCGACACTATTTCCCAAGCCCGAGAAGTCCCCCCGCAAGCCGGTGAGGTTCTCGCTGCGATGGCATTTAGCTTCGTCCTCAATATGTTTATCGGCTTACTCTACAAGCAAACCTACAAAGGCACCCGATACTCCCAGGATTTCGTCCACACTCTGATCATCATTGGGACAGTCACGACCATTCTCATTATGGTCGTCAATGGGAACAGCGCGGTTGCCTTCGGCATGTTCGCGGCATTCTCGATGATCCGCTTCCGTCGTAACCTCGGACAATCACGGGATTTGGGCTTCGTTTTCTTCGCCATGGCCACTGGAATGTGCGTGGGGGCCCGGCAATATGAAATCGTTTTGGTGACTACCATCATCGTGGGCCTCGCCATTTGGTTCATCTCCAAGCAGGACGCCTTCGCTCCGAACCGCGCGTCCCACCAGCTTCGAATCCGCGTCAATAATGACGTCGACTTCTCCAAAGCTTTTAACGAAATATTCGACAAGTTTACCGACGCGACCGAGATGATCAGCGTGGAGTCTGTTCAGGCCGGCATGATGAGCGAGCTCCGATACGGCATCGTCCTCAAGGATAGCGTCGAAATCTCAGACTTCATGGAAGAGATCCAGATCGCCTGCGGAAACAACCGCGCGATCCTGACCTCAACCATGCGCGACCTCGAATTTTAGAGGCCGGCCTGAGACTAACACTCCTTTTTCAATCCCGATGAGCCGCTGCGGCCATCGGGATTTTCTTTTCGCTCCGGACTTGAAAGCAACGACCGCTGCACCAACACTGCCGCCCGTATGTGGAAGGGCCGATTTTCAAAAGCAACCGCCGATCTAGTTCAGCAATATGGAGAGTCCATCTCCTACGATTGGCGCTTGTATCCGCACGATGTCCTTGGCTCGATCGCCCACGCCAGAGCGCAGGTCAAGGCCGGGATTCTGACTGATGACGAATTTACTCAAATCGAAAACGGACTTCGCGAGATCGAAAAAGAGATCGCGGAAGGCAATTTTGAGTTCTCGATCGAAAATGAGGACATTCACATGAATATCGAAGCCGCTCTGACTGAAAAGATTGGAGCCGCCGGAGCCAAGCTTCACACCGCTCGCTCTCGAAACGACCAGGTCGCCACTGATACCCGTCTCTATTGCAGAAGCGCCATCGACGACCTCCTCGCGCTCTTGGATGGACTCCAAAACGCCCTCCTTGACCGGGCCGAACGCTACGCCGAAACAGTCCTGCCGGGATACACCCACCTGCAACGCGGCCAACCTGTCACCGTAGGACACCACCTTCTCGCCTACGTCGAAATGCTGGCCCGTGACAAGTCCCGCCTTGCCGATACCCGTCGGCGGGTCAACGTCTCCCCACTGGGCTCGGGAGCACTCGCTGGCTCGACGATCAACCTCGATCGCGAAGCCATCGCAGCCGAGCTGGGCTTCGACACCGTTACCACGAACTCGATGGACGCCATCTCCGATCGCGACTATGTCGCAGAACTTCTCTTCAACTTCGCCCTCATCGGCACCCACCTCTCGCGACTCTCTGAAGACCTCATCCTCTGGTGTTCGAGCGAGTTCGGATTCGTCACCTTGTCTGACGCACACACCACCGGGTCCTCTCTGATGCCCCAGAAAAAAAATCCTGATGTTTGCGAACTCACACGCGGCAAGACCGGACGTCTTTATGGCAATCTGACCTCCATCCTGACATCCATCAAAGGACTTCCGCTCACCTACAATCGCGACCTCCAGGAAGACAAGGAACCGCTTTTCGACTCGATCGACACCCTCACCCTGGCCCTCAAGGTGAATACCGAAATGATTGCCGAAATGGAGATCAACGAGGACGCCTGCGCTGCCGCTTCGGCAGACCCGCTTCTCCTTGCCACCGACCTGGCAGACTGGCTCGTAAAGCAAGGCGTCCCCTTCCGCTCCGCCCACGAACTCGTCGGCAAGGCCGTTGCCGCTTCAGTCCACTCAGGCACCCCGCTCGATCAACTCGACCTCACCGAAGTTGACCCGGCCTTTACCTCCGGGGCTTCTGCCGTCTTCTCTCTAAAAACAGCTCTCGAATCCCGGACCAACCCCGGAGCCCCCTCGATCAAAAACGTGCGCGCTCAGATCGCCCGTTGGCGGGACGCTTAACCGGTAAAGTCCCGCAGCGCCTTTCCGGTCAGAGAATTTTCACTCCTGGAAACCTCGGCCGGGGTCCCCGTCGCCACCACATGGCCGCCCTTTGCGCCTCCCGTGGGGCCCAGATCGATGAGGTGATCGCAAACCGAAATGACATCGAGATTATGCTCAACGACGACCAACGAGTGCCCGGCATCGCGGAGCCTCAAGAGAACATCCAAGAGAACCTGCACGTCCTGATAATGCAAACCGGTCGTTGGCTCATCAAGGAGGTAAAGCGTGTGCCCCGGCGTTGATTTGGAAAGCTCACACGCCAACTTGACCCGCTGTGCTTCGCCACCCGAGAGCGTATTGGCGGCCTGCCCCAGCTTGACATAACCCAGCCCGACATCAAAGAGCGCGTTCATGATTGCGCTCAGTTTTGGAACCGCCCCAAAGAATTCCCGCCCCTCCTCAATCGTCATTTCAAGCACATCCGCAACGCTCTTCCCGCGATAACGAATATCAAGAGTCTCGCGATTGTAGCGGTGCCCCTGGCAGGCCTCGCATTCAATCCAGACATCCGGTAAAAAGTGCATATCAATCCGGATCGAGCCTCCACCCTGGCATTTCTCACAACGACCCCCTTTGACATTAAAACTAAAACGACCCGCCTTGTAGCCGCGCTGCCGGGATAGTGGAAGCTGTGCAAACAATCCGCGGACCAGGTCAAAGGCACCGGTGTAAGTTGCCGGATTTGATCGCGGGCTTTTGCCAAGCGGACTTTGATCCACCACCACCACTTTTTCGAGGTACTCCAGGCCCTCAATCCCATCGTGCTTTCCAGGCTCATCCTTGGCTCGATGAAACCTGCGGGCGAGGGCACGACGCAAAATGCCATCCACCAAAGTCGATTTCCCGCTCCCACTCGGCCCGGTCACTCCCACCAGGAGTCCCAGAGGAATCGCCACATCCTCTCCCTTCAAATTATGTTCGCGCGGCCCCTTGATCGTCAGTTCAAACGCAGATTTTCTCTTCCTCGAATTCGCCTCCGGAACCTCCCGTCGAAGCCAGCGCCCGGTCGCAGTATCGAGTTTCGCGACTTCCCCGGGGGGCCCCTGGGCCACCAACCTCCCACCGTGCGCTCCCGCCGCCGGACCAATCTCCACCACCTGATCAGCCGCCATCACCATCGCCTCATCGTGCTCCACCACGACAACGGTATTTCCGGCATCCCGCAATCTCTGCAAAGCCCCGATCAAGCGTTCGTTGTCCAAAGGATGCAGCCCAATACTGGGCTCATCCAAAACATATAAAACCCCGGCCAATCCCGCCCCCAGCTGGGTCGCGAGCCTTACTCTTTGAAACTCACCACCCGACAAGGTCCCGCTCGCGCGATCCAGCCCCAGATATCCCAAACCAACCTCATCAAGAAATGACAAACGTTTTTGCAACTCCGCCAGCACTCCTTTCATCGCAGCCTGTCGATCTTCGGGGATTTCAATCGTGACGATCCATTCCCGGATCTCCTCGATGGAACTTGAACAGAATTCGTCAATTCCCTTTGCCCCGCCTTTCCCCTCCAAGGTCACCGCAAGATACTCCGGCTTGAGCCGCTTCCCCTGGCACGACTTGCACTCACGCGAGGTCATGAACCTTCCCATGCTACGCTTGACCCCTTCACTCTCAGTCTCCCGGTAAAGCCGTTCAACCTGCTTGCAAACCCCTTCAAATTCCTTCTTCCACGGAACAATCGTTCCTTCCTTCTCCCATTGTACGTCAATCTTCGTACTCCCGGTTCCAAAAAACAAAGCCCGTCTAAAGCTCTTTGGCAACTTATCGAACGGCTCATCGAGACTCACCCCGAAATGCCCGGCCAGTGCTTCAATGTGCAGCTGGTTCCAACCCTTCTTCTTTTTCGAACCCTTGTTCCAAACAGCCACCGCACCTTCTCCCAGCGATTTACTGCGATCCGGCACGGCGAGGAACGGATCACAAAACACTTCGGTTCCCAGACCATGGCAGGCCTCGCAAGCTCCAACGTGGGAGTTGAAAGAGAAGTGCCTGGGAGTCAGCGCCAGCAGCTCGAAACCGGTTTCGGGATTCCGGTAGCTCGTTGCAAAAGCAAGCTCCTCCCAAACATCGGTCCCCCGTTCCTGGGCCAGAGCCCGGACCTCAAGCCCACAAATTCGCAGCGCGATCTCAATACTATCCGCCAGCCGGGAATCCACCCCGTCCTTGACCACCAGCCGGTCCACCACGATTTCAATCTCACCGCCATCTTCCGGCCAAACTTCTTCCGCAGTCTCCAACTCGAGAACTTCCCCTCCAACCCGCACCCTCACAAATCCCTGCCGCTGAAGATCACCGATCATCCCTTTGGGATCGCCCTCGGTCGTAATCGGAGCCAGCAAAATCAAGCGACTCCCCTCGGGGCGTTTCGACAAGCTCTCCACGATATCGCCGGTCGACATCCGCTTCAACCGCTCACCGGTCTCCGGGTCGTGAGGCACCCCGGCTGCCGCATACAAAATGCGCAGGAAATCGTGAATCTCGGTCACCGTAGCAATCGTCGACCGGGGATTCCCCCCTCCGGTTCGCTGCTCAATTGCAATGGCCGGACTCAACCCCTCAATCGCATCGACCTCCGGCTTCTCCAACTGATCGAGAAACTGCCGGGCGTAGACCGAAAGCGACTCCACATACCGCCGCTGCCCCTCCGCATAGAGCGTGTGAAATGCCAAACTCGACTTACCACTCCCGCTTACGCCCGTGATCACGATGAGTTTTCCCCGGGGCAAATCGACATCAAGTCCCTTGAGATTGTGCTGCCGAGCTCCCCGAATCCTGATCACGCCGGGATTAGTCGCCTTTTCACCCATTCGAGTCAACTTTCAGAAGACAAAACCACCCTCGGTGATCGAAACCAGTATTAAAACGCTCCCTGCAGGAAATCTTTCCAAGGAAACCACAAATAAAGCCCACCCGAATCCAACACCGAAAACCCGCCTCCAAAAAAACTGAATATCAATTGGTTAAAAGGATCCCATCACCGGAATAACAGTGACAGCACCCTTCGCGATGATGGTAAAAAAAGCTCAAATCGTCGACCTCGGGCAAGATCCCGGTAAAACACGCAATGATGGAGATCACCATCCGGAGCGACGATCCAGGATGGTGCACGCAAGAAAGGATGGCGGCCCTTGGCCCGGTGCGCGCCCGTTTACTCTGCTTTTTCGGGGTGAACGACCTTCCAATCTTTCTTCATGCTGACGATTCTCCAGCCCCGCTTCGGACCCTCGTCAAGGGCCCTAACTGATCGGCCAATCGCAGAGTCCTTGTCGTAGGCAAATTCCCGCTTGGCGTCGTCGTGATGGAGGATCATCCCGAGACGCGGGCCCTTTCCGGCAGTGGCATATTCCAGCATCTCGAAGTCTCCGTCCGAGTTCCCAATGGCCAGAATCGGGCGGCGGCCGATATAGCGGTGGATGCCGACGGGTTTGCCTTCGTGGTCGTCGATCAGGTCCATCGACGGCTGCTTGACGATTACCGGTTTCCCGTCACGGACCTCATATTTCGCGTCAATGCTGGAGCCAATGACACGTTCGGGAGGAATTCCGTAAACTTCTTCCGAAAAGACACGGACAAAATCAATCCCCCCACCGGAAACGATGAAGATCTTGAACTCACCGGCCCTCAGCAAATCGAGAAGCTCCAGCATGGGCTGGAAAACCATCTTCGTGAGGGGACGCTTTGTCGTTGGGTGAATGGCCCTGGCAAGATACTGGCGCACCGATTCCGCGAACTCCTCGGCCGTAAGGCCCGCATGAGTGGCCATGGTCATCTCAAGAAGCGCCTTTTCCCCGCCGGCCAGAGCGCCCTTGAGGTCTCCCCTCAGCACGGAGGAATATGGCTCCTTCGTCTTCCAATTCGGATGGTCGGGAGCCATCTTTTTGATCCGGTCAAAGACGTAAAGAGCCTGGAAGTAGAGCGGCTGCTCGGTCCACAGGGTCCCATCATTGTCTATGACTGTAAACGCCGGGGCAAAAGCGGTACGGTTTTCGGGTCGGAGTAAAAGCGGTACGCATTCAAGAAAGGATGCGTGTATATGGACATGGAACAATGGGCGCGAGTGCGCCGAAAAATACTAATAGAGAAGCGCAGCAAGCGCTCTGTGATGAAGGAAGAGGATCTGCACTGGGAGACTCTTCAGAAGATGTTGGCACATTCGGCTCCGCCTGGATACCGACGAAGCAAGAAGCCCGAACGTAAAATTGATGCTTTTCGGGACTGGATTGCGGAAGTCTTAAGATCCGACATGAAGGTGCCACGCAAGCAGCGCCACAGCGCAAAGCGGATTTGGGAGCGTTTGCGTGAAGAGCATGATTTTGATGGAGGCTACACTGTGGTGAAGGAGGCCGTTGCGGAACTAAAGGTTTTGAAACAGGAGGTCTTTGTGCCCCTGATCCATTCCCCGGGCGAAGCCCAGATGGATTTTGGTCATGCCCTTGTGAACGTTAATGGGGTTCTTAAACTGAAGCCGTTCTTCGTGATGAGTTTGCCCTACAGCGATGCCTTTTTCGTGCAGGTCTTTGAGCGGGAGAACACGGAGACTTTTTGGGAGGGGCACGTTCGTGCTTTTCGTTTTTTCGGAGCGGTTCCAGCACGTATCAGTTACGACAACAGCAAAGTGGCGGTCGCTAAGTTATTGGGAAGTCGTGAGCGCAAGTTGACGGATGGCTTTTTGCAGTTGCAAAGTCATTACCTGTTTGAGGAGCATTTTTGTCTCGCGGGTCGTGGGAACGAAAAGGGCGTGGTGGAAGGGATTGTGAAATATAGCCGCGCCAATTTTTTGGTTCCGGTTCCGCAGGTGCGCAGCCTGGAGGAACTCAACGCCCGGCTGGAACAATCGTGTCGAGACGATTTGAAGCGAACGCTTCGAGGCAAGCCAGGAAGCAAGCAGGAGTTATTGGCCAAGGATTTGGAGGTGATGCTCGCGTTGCCACTCGTGGATTTTGAAGCGTGTCGGGTGCGGGCGACTCGAGCGAACAACCTCTCGCTGGTGCGCTTTGATTGCAATGATTACTCGGTGCCTGTCCGATGCGCTTACCGTGAAGTGGTCGCGAAAGGTGACTGTGACCGAGTGCGCATTTATCATGGGGAAGAGCAGGTAGCCGAACACCGGAGGATCTGGGACAAGCAGAAGGTCTGCTTCGAACCGGTTCACTATCTGGCCCTTCTGGAGCGCAAAGCGGGAGCTTTGGACTTTGCTCTTCCTCTGGAAAATTGGGAACTCCCGGAGAGCTTTATCTTGCTGCGACGTCGCCTGGAAGCCGAACACGGCAGTAGTGGGACACGGGAGTATATTAAAGTGCTGCGGCTTTTGGAGAAGAGTCCGCTAAGGCAACTCAAACGAGCGGTGGAGTGCGCCCTGGAGATGGGGTGCCCACGTTATGAACTCATTGCCCAACACCTTTATGGAGAGCCGAGAGAGCCTGAAGTGTTTCGCCTTGATGGCCGGGAGCATCTTAAGTTGGTGAGTGTGTCATGCACCGACCCCGGCGAGTATGCCGCGTTGTTAGGAGCTACGAGTGGGAAGGAGCTGGCGAGATGAGTGTCGAAAGCAACCGAGTCCTTCTGGAGCATCATCTTAAAAAATTACGACTCCCAACGATGGGACGCGAATGGGAAGCCGTGGCAGCCAGCTGTGCCAAAGAAGGCCGAGACTACGGAGATTTTTTGTTGGGATTAACAGAACGAGAACTCATCGAGCGGGAACAAAGGGCCGCTGAGAGACGGATCAAGGGAGCAAAATTTCCGGTCTTAAAAACGATCGACAGTTTTGACTTTGCAGCCCAGCCCACCATCAACGAACTCTTGATGCGCCAGCTCCTCAGCGGGGAATATTTGGAAGCCAGGGAGAACATCTTGCTGATCGGAAACTCTGGCACTGGCAAAACCCATTTAGCAACTGCTCTGGGCTTCGCGGCCTGCACCCAGGGACGCAAAGTGCGCTTCTGGAGCGCAACAGCTTTGGTCACTCACATGCTCGAACTTCGCGAACAACAGGACTTGAAGCGGTTCCTGACCCAGATCGAAAAACACGAACTACTCGTGCTTGATGAACTGGGATACGTGCCCTTCTCGAAGGATGGAGCGGAACTACTCTTTGAGGTCGTTAGCCGTGCCTATGAGCGGCTCAGCCTCATCGTAACGACCAACCTGCCATTTGAGCAGTGGACTGAAGTGATGGGAAGCGAGAGGCTGACCGGAGCTCTGTTGGATCGCGTGACACACAGAGTGCATATCATCGAAGCCAATGGTGAAAGCTACCGACTAAAAGATGCCCGCAAGCGGCACAAGAAGCCCCGGAAGGGGTAAGCGATCCCGCAGCACTGAAGCCTCGTCGCCCTCCGGGCTCCTCACCTTCAGTGCTGCGGATCGTTGTGGAACAATCGAAATTGACTCACCCTGAACCAAGAACTAAAAGATCCAAAAGCGTACCGGATTTCCCCC
>JAUIGV010000036.1 GCA_030432565.1 Verrucomicrobiia bacterium
AGGTAAATGAATTTTGCTAGCATTGATTTTTGGGTTACTTTAGTGTGCTTGTTTACAGCTCTGCAGTTGCTCCGTCCTTTCTTTGAAGCAGTTAGACCTGCCTATGATCAAGTAGCTCTTTTAATATTAAGTTTAAGCCTACTTTTTTCGGAGAGTTTTTTGACCGGGTTTATCTTTTTTTATATTGCATTGTTATGCTTCTTTGGAATTCATCTTTCCTTGAAAGGATGGAAGAAGATGACACAAAAGAAGATGCTAGGTTTGGTGTTTTTCATGATGCTGGCACCTCTGTGCTACTTTAAGTATTCTGGTTTCCTAACGGAGAATATCGGACAATACTCGAATTTGGCATGGATGGGCATTATTCCGATGGGAATTTCTTTCTACACCTTTCAAGCGGTAGGGATGGTGGTGGACCAGCGGAAATCGGGAGGCGACTCGCCTTCCTTTCTCACTACAGTCAATTTTTTAAGTTTCTTCCCCCAAATTGTTGCAGGTCCTATCGAGCGCTCGAAGGCCTTAGTTCCTCAAATCGAAGAGTTTGTATTTAAAATACGCTGGAATCGTCTTGAATCCGCTATTTTCTGGGTAGTTATTGGTCTGTTTTTTAAGCTAGTTTTGGCAGATAACATCGCCGCAGTTCTTGCTACATTAGTGAACAGTGGGGCTGATCCTGTCGAGGTGCTGATGAGAACACTGGGTGTGGGTTTTAGAATCTATTTTGATTTTTCGGGTTACAGTTTTGTGGCAGTAGGTTTGGCATCGCTTCTCGGAGTTGACCTGAGCATGAACTTTCGGAGCCCGTATTTGGCTACTTCAATTCAAGATTTTTGGCGAAGATGGCATATTTCACTTTCTACTTGGATTCGAGATTATCTCTATATTCCGTTGGGTGGTGGACGGACAAGGTGGTGGCCACTCGTCATCATTTTCGTTTTTATCCTTTCGGGTGCATGGCATGGAGCTGGTTGGAATTTCTTAATTTGGGGAGCAATTCATGGGGTTGCATTGGTAGCTTGGCGCCTGTTTGACAAGTGGATTCCCAAAGGAGTGATTGGATGGTTTTTAACACAAGCGCTGGTGTTTCTGGCATGGCTCCCTTTTTTCACCTCGGATCTCGGTAGGTTTTTCGACTCCTTGAGAACAGTAGTAAGTTTCCACCAGTATTCCGGGATCAGTTTTGGCTCCATTATCCGTTTGTTTGATTCTCGCGGAGATTTTCTCGTTTATCTGACTTTGATTGCTGCGGGATCGTGCGTTATTTTTTTGGAATTTCTTTCGTTGCGGATACAAAGTTGCAGAGACTATTCTCTTTTCCGTAAAAAGGGATCGTGCTTGCTGATGGTCTTCTTGATTGTTGTTTTTGGATCAACAAGTGAAGGCGAATTTGTCTACTTTAATTTCTAGTTATCCATTACTTGTCTTGGAAAGTTATTTGAAAAAAATCTGCAGTATTCGCCCACGAAACTAAGAATTGGTCTTTAGTAGTAGAAAAGGATAGTGATTCTTTTGTTGATTGAAACAAAGTAATACAGCCAACTCGGAATGGGTTTCTTACTAAACCTAAAGAACAAATATGAAAATATTACACTGGATTGAAGGAAGGTGTGCTCCAGACACTGCGAATGGAGTTGATAAGGTCGTCTACTATTTAAGCCGCGCCGAGGCAGAGGCAGGGGCTGATGTTTCCGTGATGTGCGAATCCGACAAAGACGTTTTGCCGGTCGCGGGAGTGAATGTTGTAAATATACCAAAAAAGAAGAACTGCCTTGGGCTTTGTAGGGCGGCACTTAAAGCCTTGGAAATGATTGCCCCGGACCTAATCCATATTCATTCAGCTTATGTCCCAACAGGAATCAGTGTCGCGCGCTGGGCCCGGAAGAACAGTGTGCCTTACGTGATCAGCCCCCACGGAAACTATTCCGGCCAGCTTGCGACTCGCCGGAGATGGAGGAAGGCACTATACAATCGATTGTTTGAACTACCCAGCGCAAGGGGCTCAGCATTTGTCCATAGTATGGGGGATGATCAAGCTATTCGAGAGTTTGGCTACGAAGGGTCAATTGAGGTGGTTCCAAATGGCTTTGAGATGAAATCATGTCTGGAGGCCTCAGGTGATGATGTCCTGCCGTCTCCGGCAAAAGAAAAGACCGTGTTCCTTTTTATTGGAAGATTGGATGTGGAACAGAAGGGTCTTGATCTATTGCTAACTGGATTCGCGAAGGCTGATCTGGATAATGCCTTTCTTCTCATCGTTGGTCCCGGATGGCGTGATGGAAGCGAGCGGTTGCAAGAGCTCTCTTCCCAGCTCGGATTGTGCGATTCGCAGGTGCAATTTTTTGGACCGGCATTTGGTCAACTGAAGGCCGATCTCATTCACGCCTCTGATATTTTCGTCCACACCTCGCGTTGGGAGGGTTTTCCCATGGCGGTCATTGAAGCCATGGCCTATGGCAAGCCATGTTTGGCGACTGAAGCCGCTGATCCGCAGGGAACACTGGCCAGTCAGAATTTGAGTATTCCATGTGAAACCTCCGAAGAGTCCATTGCTTCCGCCTTCCGAAAAGCAATGACTCTCGAACCCGGGGAACGGAGGCGCACAGGCAGCCAGACCAGAAAGATTGTGGAGTCGCAATTTTCATGGGAAGCAGTGGCCGAGAGTATGTTGGCGGCTTATCGCAAGGTGATTAAATAGCGTTCCAATTTGATGGTGTCTCGTCCACTTCCAAGTATTTCAGCGAAGATCGAAATTCTCGAGCAACTCGCGTGCGTCTGGAATGATGCCGGTTTGAAGTACAGCGTCACGAATGGCTTGCAGGGATACCCTTTTGATATTGGCCGCGATCTTGACATTTGTTTTCACCAAGACCATTTGCGATGTGCGCTTGAGCTTACTGTTGATCATCTTAAGAGCCGGGGATTTACGGTTCTTCCATATAAACTTGCGTGGGTCTACTGGGTAGTCGCATTCCGCGTGACCGATGAAGGGTCGGTGGACTCGATTCAAGTTGATCTTTTTGATCATCTGCAATGGGCATTTTCCTGGATTATTGATGGTCCCGGTGATTCGTCCGGGGTGACCTCCATTGGGCCTTTCCAGGTTGATCACTGGTCTCCGGTTGCCAAGCGCCTGGTTTTAAACGCTCTTTCCCAAAACTACGGGGTGTTTGAAAAGAAGCCAAACTACCTCGAAACTACCCGGGAAGAACTGGATTCTCTTGAGGCAAACTTCAAACTACTTTCCGGAGGAGATTTTAAAGGTCTTCGCCAAGCGATTGGCAACCGAGATCTGGACGGGATTAAGGCTGAAATTCCCTCGTTTCGAAAAGCTGTCATGCGTACCTCCCTCCTGGGTTTGCGAAAACTGGGTCGAAGGTTTCATAGTGCCTGGCTGAAGCAATGGTGCGTCAATTTGAATCCCCGAAGGACTACACCCATTATAACCATCAATGGTTCTGATGTTGAACGATTGAAGGCTTGGACGGAGGACCTGCATCAATATCTTGAGAAGCATCTGGTCTTCACCTGTGACGAAATCGGTGATGGCCCCACGGATATCTCGAGTTGGGGTGGTTGGTTCCGTTTTGTGATCCGCCATTGCCGGCGGGACCGGCGGCGATCAGCCCTGCAGGTGCTTCAAATTTACCGAAACCACCCTTGGCGAAATCCACGCGTAGGGGGGAAGCCTGCCATGGGTTTTGGCCTGCCTAAGCCGAGTATCGTCATCGAGTTTGATAAATTTGGAGAAGAACGCGGAAAAGAGGCGTTTCAAGATGGAGTTCTTATGACCTTATTGGACTGGTTGTCCGGGACTTCCGTTCGCTTGCTGGGCAAGCTGGAAAGATAAGACAAATTGAATTGGGATTGTGGAAACCGAGCTTATTAGAACTCTCGCATCTTTACCAGATGTAGTCCTTCTTCGCCCTCATCATCTGGGGGACTCACTTGATGGAGGAGATGTTGATTTTTTGCAGCAAGGTGGCGATGACTTGGGTGTCAGGGTAGAGGAGGCATTCGGGCAGCCTGTTGTAAAGATCGAGCGAACATACGTTCACCAGAGATATTACGAGTGGGGGCAGATTGATGTGCTTCCCGCTCTGGAGTGGAATGGTTGGACCTATGCCGATGCGGAAATGGTGATTGCCGGGGCGACCGTCGCTGAAGATGGTTTCAAGAGGCCAAGATTGGGCCATGATGGCTTGATTTCCTGGCTCACGAGTTTGTTGTGGGGTGGTTTTTACAAGGAGAAGTATGATGGCGTGATCACCCGGGCGTTCCGGGAAGATCGGGAGTGTTTTCGAGAGGGGCTTTCCTGGGCGCTCGGGGAAGGATGGGCCGATCAAATGTTGGCCTGGGCCGAGGCCGGCGAAGCCGGCCGGAGCGCCGGCTTTGTCCGGGAAATCAGGCGGGCGCTGAAGTGGCAAAACCTGAGGCGGTCTGGGGGAGACGCTTTCTCAAACGTGGCACGCCATTGGTGGGTGGAATTGAAACATCATCTCTCACCGCAGCTCCCGGTGATTGCTTTTTTGGGGCCGGACGGCAGCGGAAAATCCTCGGTCATTGCGGGAGTGCGCAAGAGCCTTGAGCGAATGGGCCTCCAGCAACGCATGATGCACTGGAGGCCATACGGCATCAAGGGTCGGGAGGACTTGGGGCAACCGGTGAGTGATCCTCACGCAGATCCGGCGCGCGGTTGGATGGAGTCGGTGGCCAAGCTCTTCATGCTGTTTTGGGACTGGAGGCTCGCCTCCCTGACGGTGATGCGTCATGTCCGGGCCAAGACCTCGGTGGTGATTTCAGATCGTTATTACCACGATCTTCTTGTGGATCCGGTCCGTTACCGTTACGGCGCGAGCCTTGGTCTGGCCCGTCGCATTTTTAGGAGCTTTCCGGAACCGGATCTCATTTTCATCTTGGTCGGTGATGCAGAGGTTATTTATCCCCGCAAAAAAGAAATTCCCCTGAATATCCTCCGGGAGCAACTTGGTCGTTATCGTGTCCTCGCCAGACAGCTGGGAGAAAAAGCCGTTCTGGTGGATGTCAATCGCCCGCTTAATGAGGTCACCAAGGCTGTCAATAAACAGCTCACGAACTTCCTGGCGGGAAGGGCGCTTCAATCTGCAGAAATGAACGAGACCCGGGTTCTCCGGGTGGCACAATTTGTGCCACACTATCCTTCGGTGGAGGGGATTTCGGCTTATTGCCGTGGTTTGTCCAGGGAGATGAACCTGATGGCTCCGGGCAGCTGCCCGGTCATTACGCTCCGGAAGGAGTTAAAGAATCTTTCGGGTGAAGAGGAGCTTCTCCACTATCCGCATGCTTCGTGGAATCCCATGAGCCTGCCCGGGAAGCTCATTGATGACCTGGAGAAAAACGTTCATCAGCTGGATGGGATCGTTTTCCATGGGGCCTATCACCCCAAGGTCGGGATGTTGCGGCGCCATCTGACCCGGATCGGAATTCCCTACATTTTCGTTCCCCATGATCCCTATGTGCCGGAATTGACCGGACACCATGCCATTCGCAAATGGGTTTTTTGGCAACTTTTTGAGAAGCACACGATCCATGAGGCGGTGGCGGTGCAGTTGTTGGCGAGTGAACATGAAGGGCCCCTGCGGGAACGGGGATTTGATATTCCGACCGAAGTCATCCCCAACGGATGTGAGCTTGAGACTCTGGCGGAGATTCCTGAAAACCCGAGGGTTCCAGGGAAGGGAAAACGGGTTCGGATTCAGTTCATCGGACGCATGGACCGCAATCACAAGGGGCTTGATCTGCTCGTGGAGGCCTATGGTCGGTTTCTGAAATCGGGAGACTATGATGATGTTGACCTGATCCTGACGGGCAATGACTGGGAGGATCGCAAAGAGCTCGAGGCTCTCTCGAAGCGCCTGGGGCTGGAAGGCCGGGTCATCTTCACCGGCCCGCGCCCGGAACATTCCCTGGTGATCCATTCCGAGGCGGACCTGGTGATTTTGCCTTCACGCTTTGACGGTTTTGGCCTTTGCATTGTGGAGGCGATGTTAGCGGCAAGGCCGGTTCTGGTTTCCACCAGGGCGGGGGTTTCCGGTCACGTCCGGGAGGCCGGTGGTGGCTGGCTCCTCGAGCCGACGGTCGATGGCATCAAAGAGGCTCTGGTTGCGGCATGCCGGGAAAGAGACAATTGGCCGGGGATGGGGAAGGCAAACCGTGACTATGTCGTAAATAATCTCACCTGGAAGCAAGCTGCCGAGAAGACTCTGGCGATGTATCAAAGGCACTTCTAAGTACGATGAACCGGCAGGATGAAGCGTTTCTGACATCACTCGGCTTTCAAGCCGGAAGGGGAAGTTCCTGGCGATTGTTTTATCGGAAAGGAAACCTTCTCATGATCCTTCCCGATGAGTCCCGCAAAATGCGCAGGGGGCTGGCGCTCTACCGGCCGCAAAAGTGGTTGGCGGGAATGATGGTCAGGGTGATCGGGTCTGCTCCATTTGGGAGCCGGATGTTGCCCCGTTGGAAGGGAGATCACCTGTCTTCAGGCCCTGTGAGTGAAATTTTGGGCCATTTGAAAGGAGAGCTGGACGGTCTTCTTTTGGGAAATCCCCTGCAGGACGAGCGGAGGGCCATCCTGCTAACGGACACGGCTTCGCGGGGGCGGCTCATTGTAAAATTGGGCACGACTCCTCCGGCCATCGCAAAGATTCGACGGGAAGGGGACTTCTTAAAATCGCACTACAAAGAAGGGTGGATGATGCCTGAGATCCATCATTCGTGGACGGAAGAGAACTGGAGTGCTTTTGCAATGACGTTTCAGGAGGCCCCGGCAGCACCTTCGCAATCCGGGCTGTGCCGCTTGTTCAAAATGTGGGCGGCTGATGGCCGGGTTTGTGCCCTGGGGGACTTTGCCGGGTGGAAGGATCTTCATTCGGTGATGGTAGAATGTCAGGTGGAAACGACGACTCTGCAAGAGTTGCAGGAATTGGAACTGCGCCAGACTCTGCGCCATGGTGATTTTGCGCCATGGAATCTTCTGGGCCCGGGAAACGGCGGGGAGCTGACCGTGATTGATTGGGAGTTCGGTGAAGTTGACAGTATTCCGGGACTTGATCTGGTGCACTATCTCATCATCCCGGCAATTTTGGTCGATGGACTGGCTCCGCTGGCTGCCCTGGAATCAGCCCGTGCTTCTCTTCAAAATGAGCCCGGCTTTCAGGAACTCATGATGCTTTGGGGCTGGCGGGATCGGATTGATCTCTTGTTAAAGGTCTATTGTTACTCGATGAAAGGTGAGCTGGAGGGCTTCGATGAGCTGGCCCGGGCGGTATGAAAAATTCGATGGAAGAAAAAAAGCAGCAACCGGTGGTCTTGTTGTCAGCCTACGGATGTGAGCCGGATAAAGGCTCGGAGGGTGGCGTGGGGTGGAATTGGGCGCTGCAATTGGCCAAGGGAGCGGAGGTCCACGTCGTGACCCGGAAGGCCCGGCGGCCCTCGGTCGAGGCCTATCTCAAAGAGCATGGACTGAAGAATCCCCGCTTCATTTACGTCGAGCTGCCCGACTGGACCCTGAAGTACAAGACGAGCACCCTTGGAATGAACATTTACTATATGTTCTGGCAACTGGCCTGCTGGGTGAAGTGCCGTTCTCTTGTCGAAGAGTTGGGAGTTGATATTGCCCACCATGTTAGCTTCATGAGTTTGACGCGTGGCTCATTTGTTCCCTTCCTCGGCGTAAAGTCGGTGATCGGTCCGATTGGCGGATTGCAGACCGTTCCGAAAGCGGCAAAGCCGGTGATGAGAAGTCGCATCATGGAGTCGATTCGAAGCATGGCGGTAAAGTTCTTCCGTTTTAATCCCGTGGGGTTTTTGACCGCCTGGAAGGCTGATTTGCTTGTGATGGCCAATGGCTCGAATCAGAAAGTGATGCCCAAAGCGATCCGTGACAAAGCGGTCACGGGCTTGCAGATTGGGACACCAATCATATCAGCGAGACCTTGTCCGGAACTGGACGGGCCTATCGTCTTTCATTGGTCCGGCCGTTTTGTGGACCACAAGGGACTCGAAATTCTAATCCGGGCCGTTGACGACCTGAAAACAAACGCCCCGTCTGTTTACAGAAATATCAGAGTCGTTGTTTCCGGGAGTGGCCCCCTGGAGAAATTTTACCGAAAACTAATCAACGAGCTTGGGCTTGCGGAGGCCTTCGAGTTTCTTGGGTGGGTGACCTTGGCCGAAATGAATGCGATTTGGGATCGTAGTCACGTCTTCGTCTTCACAAGTCTCCGGGAGACAACGGGAATGGCCCTTCAAGAGGCGATGATGAGAGAGGTCGCCCCCATCGTTATTGATAATGGAGGTCCCGGCGAAATGGTCACGGAGGACAGTGGAATCAAGGTTTCCGGGGAGGATTTCCAGGAGCTTGTCTCCCATCTGGCGGATGGCATGGCAGCCTTGGCAGAAGAACCTGAAAAGGGAATTCAAATGGGCATAAAGGCGCGTGAGCGGGCCCTTGAATATTACTCATGGGACGCGGTGGGATCTCAAATGCTGGGTCTTTATGAAGCTCTTTTGGACGGCCGCAAACCCGAATTGACATGAACATTTTTCAGACTTCCACCGCCTTTTTCCCAAGCATGGGAGGGGCTCAACTTCACTGGTATACCATCGGCAAGATGTTGGCCGAACGTGGCCACGTTGTGACCGGCTGCGGGCAATGGAAGGATCACCGGAATCGCTACCTGATTGATTCGACTTTAAAGGCTCCCTGGGGGGATGATGTTTACGAAGCGGGACCGATCACGGTTCATCGATATCAGCCGGGTGCTCTCGCGAGGGCCTGGATGGCTCCCTTGTTGCCCTTCTGCCTGCCCTTGCCGGAGATTGGTTATCCTCTCATCAGTCGCTACTTCGCGCGTAAGATGATGAAAACGAAGGTGAAGCCGGATGTCGTCATGAATATCCGGATTGGCCGTGAGCACTTTTCCTGGGCTTCCTATCACGTCGCGAAGAAGCACGGGGTGCCTTTTGTGATTTGCCCCAATTACAGCCCACGGATGCAGAGCAAATTCGGGCAGGTGGTGATGCGGAACTTTTTCCGTCTGCTCAGGGCTGCCGATGGCGTGGTGGTCTTCACTCCGGCGGAGCGTGACGAGATGATCCGCCTGGGGGTCAGGCCGGAGAACATTCTCCTGATTGGAGTGGGGCCATTGCTCGCCGAAGAGTGGGATACCGCGGCCTTCCGCAAGGAATATGGCATCAAGGAGAAAATGGTGCTCTTTCTTGGGCAGAAGCTGGAATACAAGGGCTTTGATACCCTGATTGAGGCTGCTCCCAAGGTTTGGGAAAAACACCCCGAGACGAGTTTTGTCTTTATTGGTCCCCACTACCCGGGGACCAAGGAGGTCTTTGAGCAAATCAACGATCCCCGCATCGTGGATATTCCACGCATCGATGCCTTCGATCCGATCAAGGTCGCCGCCTTGGATGCGGCGAATGTTTTTGCCCTCCCGTCCCGGCAAGAGGGAATCGGGGGTGTTTATATCGAGGCCTGGGCATTGAAGAAGCCTGTGATTTCATGCAAGATTCCCTTCCTTACCATTCGCGACGGCATCGATGGCGTCATGGTTGAGCAAGACGCGAGTCTCTTGGCAGAGAAACTGACCTGGTTTCTTGACCACCCGGAGGAGGCTGAAAAAATGGGGCAGGCCGGATTTGAGAGGGTTCAGAATGAATACTCCTGGGAGGTTATCGTCTCCCAGGTTGAGGAATTTTTCAAAAAACTAACAACCGGTAAGTAGCGACTCATGAGCGAGAAGAAAAAAGTAATTGTGGTTGCCGGAACACGGCCGGAGGTCATCAAGATGTCTTCGGTTTACATGGAGTTGAAAAAATCCAGGACGCTCGAACCAATTTTCCTTTCGACGGGTCAGCACCGTGAAATGTTGGCCCAGGCCTTCGGCGCCTTTGATCTAAAACCAGACCATGATCTGGAACTGATGCAGCCCGGGCAGGATCTCACCGGATTGACTGCGCGGGTTCTGCAAGCAGTCGGTTCGTATCTTGAGGAGACCCGTCCGGACGCGGTGCTAGTCCAAGGGGACACCACCAGCGTCCTGGCGTCGGCAATGGCGGCCTTTTACCAAAACATTCCGGTGGGGCACGTTGAAGCCGGGCTTCGCACCTACGATATGCAATCGCCCTGGCCGGAGGAGATGAACCGGCGTCTTGTCTCTCCGCTTTGTCGATGGCATTTCCTTCCCACTGAAGTGAGCAAAGGGAACCTTTTGCAAGAGATGATTCCCGAGGCCAGCTGTCACGTGACCGGTAACACCGTCATCGATTCGCTTTTGTGGATGAGCCATAAGGTCAATGCCGAAGAGAATCGAACGGCAGCGGTCGCGAAGCGTCTCAAGATTCCGGACCCATTTCGCAAAAATTTCCTGGAACAAGAAGACAAGCGTTGGATTCTGGTGACCGCCCACCGCCGTGAGTCCCACGGTGGAGGATTTGACGATATTTGTCGGGCACTGCGACAGTTGCTTGAAGATCATCCCGGGGTGGGCCTTCTTTATCCCGTTCACTTGAATCCGGCGGTTCGAAAGCCTGTCATGGAACAGCTCGGAAACCACGAGCGCATTGCCCTGGTGGAACCCGCCGGATACGAAGATTTTGTGTGGTTGATGAACCGATGTTATTTTGCCCTGAGCGATTCGGGCGGAGTGCAGGAAGAAGCTCCCAGCCTTGGAAAGCCGGTCCTGGTGATGCGTGAGACCACCGAGCGACCCGAGGGGGTTGAGGCTGGCACTTGCGAATTGATAGGAACAGATCCTGAAAGGATCCGATCGGCAGCCCGGGTGCTTCTGGAAGATCCCTGTGAGTACGAGCGGCGCAGCCAACTCAAAAACCCCTATGGTGATGGCGAAGCGGCAAAGCGCATCCGGGAGATTTTGGAGAAGACCCTTTAAGGCTGTTGCCAATCAATACCATCTTTTCGATCAGTTATGGAGTTTATCGATTTAAAATCCCAGCAAGCTCGTATCAAAGCGAAGATTGATCAACGGATTCAAGATGTTCTCAGTCATGGCCGATATGTCATGGGGCCGGAGCTGGATGAACTGGAAGATCGGTTGGCAAACTATGTGGGAGTCAAACATTGCATAGGAGCTGCGAGCGGGACGGACACTCTGCTGATTGCGATGATGGCGCTCGGAATTCGCCCGGGAGACGAAGTCATTACGGTGCCATACACTTGGATTTCCACTGCCGAAATGATCGCTCTGCTCGGGGCCAAGCCGGTTTTTGTCGATATCGATGAGGCAACCTGGAATATGGATCCTTCGAAACTGGAGGTGGCCATCACGGAAAAGACCAAGGCGATTATGCCGGTTGGAATCTTTGGCCAAACCGCTGATATGACAGCGATCAACGAGATTGCGAAGCGCCACGGAAATCTGCCCGTGATTGAGGATGCCGCGCAGTCATTTGGAGCCACCCATCACGGCAAAAAATCCTGCGGGCTCTCGACGATTGGCTCGACTTCGTTTTTTCCCTCCAAACCTCTGGGCTGCTACGGAGACGGAGGGGCTCTGTTCACCAATGACGATGAGTTGGCCGGAAGGATGCGTCATATTCGGGTCCACGGCCAAACGGAGAGGCACCATCATCCCATTTTGGGCATCAATGGTCGGCTCGATACCATCCAGGCTGCGATCCTCCTTGAGAAGATCGAGATCTTTGATGACGAGATCCGGAAAAGACAGGAGGTTGCCGAAGCCTACGGAAAAGGAATCAGAAATTCATCGGTGACACTTCCGGTGGTGGGGCAGGATAATACCTCGGTTTATGCGCAGTATACCATTCTTTCCCCGGAGCGAGATGCTCTCTCCGAGTCTCTCAATCGTGCCAATGTTCCCTCGGTGAGCTACTACGCGGTTCCGCTCCACCTCCAACCGGTGTTCTCCGGTCTGGGACATGTCAAAGGGGATTTCCCGGTGACGGAAGATGTCTCGTCACGCGGGTTGAGTTTGCCAATGAATCCTTATCTCACGGGCGATGAGATTCATCTGGTTTGTGAGGCGCTGGGGCAAACGGCCTTGTAATCAGAGGCTTCCACGGTGATCATTGTTTTAGGCAGATAAATTTGATTGGACCAGCTTCTTAACGTAGGGTGCTTTCACCCGAACGTTGGAGCCTTCTCGAGGGACTTCCGTCGGAAGTCCCTTTTTTTTGGAGCCGTCCCGCATCCTCTGAATGAAGAAAAATCATGAATGCTAATTCCGCCTGCCTCTGGAGATTCGTCCGAGCCGTTTTGTGGGGTGCTTTCTTCCCTGTTTTCTTCCAGCCGGCTTTTGCTCTCTTTGATCTGAATGAGAATGGCATGGGTGATTTCTGGGAGCTCTATTACGGGGCCGGGGAACTCGAGCCTGATGGTGATGAGGATGGCGACGGAAATCGAAACGATTTTGAGAGTTTGATTGGGTCGGATCCCTTCGATCCGGAGTCTTATTTCGGAGTGAATGGCTATCGTTTTGAGAACAACAACACCCGGCTCGTTTTCAATTTTCAGGCAGTCAAGGGAGTGCGGTATTACATCGAGTCCGCATCCTCTCTCCATCCGGAAGCGGTATGGAGGCGGGACCACACGATTCTCTCGAATGGGACGGGAGCCATCGAGGTGGAGTTCTTCATCAACTCCGGATTTGAACGGACCCGATACTTTCGGGTCGGCCAGGAAACGGATGAAGACCAGGACGGTCTCACCGCGTGGGAGGAAAGTGTTTTGGGATTGAGCGACCGTGATGCGACAAGCAATGGTGGAAACCTTTCTGATTTATCATGGGTGTTCGACCGGCATTTTTCTGGAAATGAGATTGTGATCAATGGGGGTGCCAGCCTCCCGGGTGCAGCCCGTTCGATTGAGGATGTTTCGCGCTTTCTCAATCAGGCGACGTTTGGCCCGACTTATGAGATGATTCAAGAACTCCATAGCTCGGGGCAGAGTTATGCCGGGTGGATCGACGAGCAAATGGCGATGGAGCCGACCACTCTGGAGTGGTCCCTCGCCAGTGAGCTTGAAAAGGGTGCC
This sequence comes from Verrucomicrobiia bacterium, assembly GCA_030432565.1. Lineage (GTDB taxonomy): Bacteria > Verrucomicrobiota > Verrucomicrobiia > Verrucomicrobiales > Akkermansiaceae > SW10. Next base: position 13,064 of record JAUIGV010000036.1, read on the forward strand.
GAGTTTGACCACAAACTTTTCCACAGAGGTTGGTGGAGGTCGGCGGTCACCGGGCCGGACCAGCTTCGACAGAGAATTGCATTTGCCTTGAGTCAGATTTTGGTAGTTTCCGGCCAGGGAGCCGACATCGTCCGCGGAAGCCCGGAAGCATCAGGAGGGTATTACGACATCCTGCTCGAAGGTTCCTTTGGCAATTACACCGATCTGCTCGAAAAGGTCACGTATAGCATCGGGATGGGATTCTATCTGGGGCACCACCGGAACCAAAAGGAGAATCCTGAATTGGGAATTTTCCCGGATGAAAACTATGCCCGCGAGTTGATGCAGCTCTTTTCCATTGGACTATGGGAGCTTAATCCGGACGGAACCCAAAAGCGGGATTACGAGGGTCGCCCTATCCCGACCTATACAAATTTCCATATCACGGAATTAGCCAAAGTCATGACCGGTTTTAACTGGGGGGGAACCAGTAGCTTTATCGCTTATGCAAGTCGACCGGATCTTCCGATGACAATTTGGGATGATTACCACGATCAGGGTGAAAAATTCCTTGTGAATGGAGGCTATATCCCTCCCCGGCAACTCGCCCGGAAGGATGTCCGCATGGCTTTGGAGAATCTTGTCAATCACCCGAGCTCGGGACCGTTTATCGGACGACTTTTGATTCAACGCCTTGTGACCAGCAATCCATCCCATGATTACATTCGTCGGGTCTCACGGGTTTTTGCCAATAATGGCCGTGGTGAAAGAGGTGACTTGGCGGCGGTGGTCCGGGCGATCTTGCTGGATCCGGAGGCACGGGGATACGGCCCGAGCATCGATCCCTCCTATGGGAAAATGAGGGAGCCCTATGTCAGCTATGTCCATCTCGCCCGGGCATTTGATGCCCGCAATGAGGTGGGAAGTTTCCCTGTATGGACCGCAACCCACCTCGATTCACTTGGGCAACTTCCCTTGATGTCTCCTTCCGTTTTTAATTTCTATTTACCCGATTATCAGCCTGCCATTGAACTGGGACGCGAAGACCTGTTTGCTCCCGAATTTCAAATTCTTACGCCGGCGAAAGTGGTCTCCTGGCCTAATCTTTTGAGACGCGATATCGAGTTGGGTTTTGGCTATCTCCACTCGAATCCCGAGGCTACAATGTTCCATGACTTTAGTGACGAACTGGCTCTGGTTGATGATCCCGGAGCGTTGATCGATCGCTTGGATTTGATGTTCACTTACGGGACTTTGAGACCGGAGACGAGAGGGATTATTGTGGAGGCCATGAACGGTCAGGGGGGGAATTTGAGTGATGAGAGGAAGCTCTGGATGGCGATCTATCTGGTGATGACTTCACCTGAATATGCAATTTTACGCTAAAGAAATGATGAAGGGAGATCACAAAAGCCAGGATGCCATTGGTCGCCGGAAATTCATGGGTGAGGCCAGTTGTGCCGCTGTGGCCGGCAGCGCTGCTTTGGGGAGTTTGGTGAATCTCAGCCTGCTTGGAAAGCTGGCAGCGGAAGAAGCCCCGGCCGGAGATGATTACCGGGCCTTGGTCTGTGTGTTTTTAGCAGGCGGGAATGATTCCTTTAACATGCTGGTTCCAAGGGGGGCAGATCGCTACCTGGAGTATACTGATGTCCGGCGCAATCTTGCCTTGCCTCGTAATGCGCTCCTTCCATTTTCGCAAACGGCTCAGGGTCAAAAGGAGTTGGGTTTGCATCCAGAGTTGCGCAGGGTACGGGACACCTACGATAACGGGGACCTTGCCTTTGTTGCCAACGTGGGAACCCTTCAACAGCCAGTTACGAAGGAGTCTTACGAGCTCTCGCCGGCGCTGCTTCCTGATGGTCTTTTCTCCCACTCCGATCAGCAAAGGCAGTGGCACACTTCCCTGCCCGATCGCTCGAGCACCTCCGGTTGGTTGGGAAGGCTTTCCGGCCTGGTGCAGGATCTCAATGGCCCGCAGAATTTTGCCTCCGCGATTTCGGTGAGTGGTGTCAACGTGATCCAGTCCGCTGCCGGGACTCTTCCCTATGTGATCGGGCCGAACGGAAGCCGGGGGCTCACTGATTGGAATCGAGCCAATTGGTCTCACGGACGCCAGGCCGTCACCAATCAACTGGATCTGGAATATGAAAATTTGCTCCAGAAGGCATTTATCAAGCGGAAGAAGGATGCCATTGAGCTCAACGAAGTTTTTCGAACAGCTCTTGATACGGCCTCAGGTTATGATGACACGGTGATTGGAGGGGGGCAGCTGGGAGAGCAGCTCAAGATGGTATTTCAGGTGATCAAGGCGCGGGGCGAGTTGGAGGTTCGCCGACAGACCTTCTTTGTGATGCTCGGGGGCTGGGATTTGCATTCCGAACTGCTGGATCCGCATGAGGCGCTTCTGAACCAACTTGACGATGCTCTTGGTGATTTTAATGCAGCTTTGAAGGGCGATGGCTTGTCGGATCAGGTCACAACATTTACCGCCTCCGATTTTGGGAGATCCCTCACCTCGAACGGGCAGGGGAGTGACCACGGCTGGGGTGGTCACCAAATCGTCATGGGTGGAGCGGTCAACGGTGGGCGGATTTACGGTGAATACCCTGATCTTTATGAAGACAATCCGCTCGATGTGGGGCGTGGGCGATTGATTCCCACGACTTCTGTTGATGAATATTTCGCCGAGATGGCTTGTTGGTTCGGGGTCTCACGGCAACAACTCCCGTTGGTTCTTCCGAATCTGAATCGCTTTTATGATCTGACCCGTCCGGAGCAGCCGCTTGGGTTTATGAACCTGGGCTAACCGGATGAAGGTGGCACTTGCTTTTCTGATCGTCCTTTCCGTTGGTATCGTTTGGTTATTTAGAGACGATGGTTCCCGGGAATTGGAAACTCGGGGTGCGAAAAGCGAGGCAGCTCCGGAGCAAGATAACGCGACCCAGGCAACCATTTTGGCTGATGCGCCCTTCGCGCAAAAATTTGGTCAGGAGGAACTATCGGTCCGGGAAGAGTTGGATCTTCTCCAGCTTGCCTTTCAGGATTATCTTTCCTTTGTCAAAAAAGGACAGCGCCGCCCGATCGGAGATAACCGTGATTTTGTAGAGGTGATGACGGGGAATAATCCCTATCGAATTGCTCCCGTTCCTCCGCAACATCCTCGGATCAATGATCGTGGTGAACTCACCGACCGCCTCGGCATTCCCTACGTGATCCATCCTTTGGCAGAAGATGTCATCGAAGTGCGTGCCGCCGGAAAAGACGGTGTCCTGTGGACGGAAGATGATGTCGTCAATCTGACCCCAACCGGAAAAGAGCTGAAGCAGAGGTTGAATGAGAAGTGAACAGTCCTGCTAGAATGCGAATCTAAAAAACCGATGGGTGTCATTGCCGTCTATTGAGGCGAGCATCCTGCGATAGTCTTCTGCGACATTGTTTTGATCGGAGGACTCACTAATCTCCGGGCTAATCGTGGTCCAATTGAGCATGTCGTCACTTGCTTCGATTCTGAATTCCAAACCGGGTCCGGGTGCGACGGGATTCCAAAAGGAAAGTTGCAGCCGGCCGTCATCGTCGCGAATGACCCTGGGGTAACCCGGCGGGACGCTTTGGTTGGCCCCGGTAATGGAATTGCCAAAAGCAACTTCAAGCGTGTCGGAGAGGCCATCCCCGTCCAGATCGTCAATATTTGGAATCCCAACGATGGCGCTCTCGTTGGTTGCCGAGGAGACCACAAGCCTGACTTCATTGTTGCTCATTCCACTGCCATGAGGTCCCGATTGATGGAATTGAATTTGTGAAACGACGAGGGGATTTGAAGGCTGTTCGATTTGATCACCTGCTGAAATAAGCGGACGGATTGTCCCGGAGCCGATCTGAAGAAGGGTCTGACTCTCCACGCCACTGGCGGTGTCCTCAATAACGGCAAGCATGACCGCTTGGTTTTCCCCAGCGGCCAGAGAATGGGAATCCATTTCCTTAATGAGATACTGCTGGCCATTGGCGACCAACGATTGGTTTTCACGGGCCAGAAGCTTTGGCTCTCTGCCATTTCTCAACGAGACCAAGGCGTGATCCTGTCCAAGCACTCCCGAAATCACGATGTCGCCAGTCCTGACGATGGGTGAATGCTGGTCCAGAGTCAGCGAAATCCCGACTCCGTCAACTAAATCACCTTCACGAATGATCATGTCAATCTCACCGGTCGGGGAAACCGAAGCAAGGAATTGATCATTGGAATCATCAACAGAAGGTCCTGCCAGGCGGCCACTAAAAATGAGTTGTTCATTTTGAAGGGACACCGGAGCGATGAAATCCGCGATTGTTGAGCCTGCCGGCAAGGCCTCCAAAGACTGACTGGTGGAGATCTTTGATTGGAGGTTTTCCGGATCTCCGGTCAGAACGTGGAACCTGGGGGCGCTGTCTCCTGACTGGAGTTCAGCGATGACTGCCAACCTGGTGGTGGTGGCACAGAACATCGGCTTTTCGGGGATCGAGGTGACGATTAAGTCCGGATCAGGCCCAAGCGGATCGCCTTCCATGAGGATGGGAGTGGTTGTTTGATCGATACTTCGGGCAAGGACCCGCTTCTGGTTTCCCCCTGCCGAATCCTCAATGCGGGCTGCAAAAATGACGGTTTCCTGTGAATTGGTCACGAAGGGAAAGGTCTGGTCGGTTGAATAAGTAAACCCGGCTTCCAGTGAGTCCGCGGGGCCATTCTCGATTGCGACCAGGCGTGGGTAGCGTTGATGGCCGAAAAGGAGGGCCGAGGTTTCCCCGGAGGCGGACTGAACCTTTGGCGTGAGAACCACCTGCCCGTTTTCGAGAAGGGTGTGGCTGGTCGTTGGGGTGACAAGATACTTGAGAGATTCATCTTCCCCGGGAATCTGGAATCCGGACATTGCCGTTTGTTGGTTACGGCTATGCAGGGCAGTGAAGATTCCCTCGTTGGTTTGAACCATGGCCAAAAACTGCATTTGACCCGACGGGGTGATGATTGGGGGAAGGAGGCTGTGGTATTCGCTTTGAGGTTCCCGGGAAGACCACGCGGTTCCTCTGATCATCAGCTCGCGGAAGTTCGTCTTGGACCAGGTTCGGGAGTCGTGCCCATTGGCATGATAAAAGACGCGGCCATCACCTTCGTTCCGAACCCAGGTGTAGGGTTCATCCCAGCCTCCGTGATCTTCCCGGTAACTGAGAAGAGTGATATCCGGGTTCAGGTTTTGATGAAGGTAAGGTTCATCCGGGCTCGTGTAGGGCTCCAGGCCGGCCAGGACAGGGTGGCCGGGGTCGGTGGCATAGGTTTCTCCGTCGGTGAAGGGAAAGTTTGGATGATTCTCGAGGTTCTCGGGGAAGCTCTCAGGGCCAAGGATGAGCCGGGCGGTGAATGGGGCGATGGAATGGTGCCCGCGGAAGGCACCTCCCAGAATGCGGGCCAGCTTTGCGTTGCTTCGCGCCACATAGGCGATGACGTGCATCCCGACCATGCCTCCGCCGCTTTGAAGGTAGCTTTCCAGCGCCGAGGTCTGGTCAAATGTAAAGGCATCGTGGTTTCCAAAGAAAAAGGTGCCGTCGTATTGATTTAAATGATCGAGGTTGAGGTCATTGCGATCAGTCGATGTGGTGAACTGCATGCCGCGTTCTCCAAAATCCTGACGAACAGAAGTGAGAAAAGAGGCGGGGCGGTGATGGGAATTATTTTGCCGGGAGAAGTAAAAAATCCTCTTGGCAGAGGGGGCAGGGTCGCCGGAGGAAGCATGGATTTGAATCTCCGCGCGGAGATCACCAGCGGTTAAGGTCCCCAGTAGAGGGAGAACGCGAATCGCCGAAGGTCTGATTTTTTTTCTCATGGCCATCAAGATATTCCAACACGTTTTTCCAAAGTAAAGCGGCGATTGGGTGAAGCGGAGTCGATCAAAGACGCGGTGGGTTGACTGGCGTGGTTGGGATCTTCCCGCTGGCTTTGGTCCGCAGTTTTTGTGCGAGTAAATTCATCTGCTTGTTGCTTTGAGGATCGGGATCCTTGGCCAGGTTGTGAAATTCGTTGGGGTCGCTGGCGTGGTCGTAGAGCTCCTTGCCCGCCTTGCCTTCCGCCCATTCGGTGTAGCGCCACCTCGCCGTTCGAATGCTGCAGCCCATGGTCATTTTTTTGAGGCGGCTGTCGGCGGGTCTTAGGATCTGGGTGATGGCTTCTCCGTCCCAGTTTGCCAGTGGATCTTCAAGGAGCGGGACGAGGCTTCGCCCGGCCAGTTTCTGCGTTGTGGGTTGGGGCAATCCGGCGAGCTCGACGAGGGTGGGATAGAGGTCGACAAATTCTACAATCCGGGCGGAGCTTTGGCCATTTCCCCGCGCCCGTGGATCGCAGATAATGAGAGGGGCGCGGGCTCCCTCTTCGAACAAGGTCCGCTTTTGCCAGATTCCCTGATGTTCGCCGAGATGATAGCCGTGATCACTCCAAAAAACGATGATGGTGTTTTTGGCCAGGCCGAGTTCGTCGAGAGATTTCAGGATACGTCCAACCTGGGCATCCACGAACGAGACGCAGGCGTAATAGGCGCGTAGTGCCTTGAGGCAGGTTTGTTCTTCGAGGCTATAATTCGGAACCGGGTTGTTGTGCGCGAAGGCGGCGGTTGGAATGTCTGCCCGATCATCTTCAGGAGCGTAGGGCAGGCGCATCTCCGCGAGTGGGTAGAGGTCGAAGTATTTACGCGGCGCAACATAAGGGGTGTGCGGCCGAAAGAATCCTGCTGCGATGAAGAAGGGCTCGTCCTTGTGCTCTTCCAGCAAGTTGATCGCTTCGGTTGCGATCATGCCGTCTGTTTGCTCTTCGTCGGTCCCGTCAGCAGCAAGCCAGCTCAGTGCTCCTGAAATTTTTCGATGGGGTTCCGCGTTAAAAACGAGCGCTTCGTCGATCTTATCCCGACCCTTTGGGTTGATCGTTTTTTGCCACGACGGGGCGTCGTCGAAACCGTCGGTGCCAATGCTTGCCGGCACATTGTAATGATAAATTTTGCCTACCCTTGAGGTGGCGTATCCGTTGTTTAGAAAGTGTTGCGAGAGGGTGGTGACGTCTGGAACTTCCTCGCGGAAGTGGCGATCGAGATCATAAACCTTGATCTGATCGGGCCGCAATCCCGTCATGAGCGAGGCCCGACTCGGATTGCATAGAGGAATCTGGTTGTAGGCCCGGTCGAAGCGCACCCCGCGCGCCGCAAGGCGGTCAATGTGGGGTGTTCTGGCAAGGGGATCTCCGTAGCAACCGAGTGAGGCCGCAAGATCATCAACTGCGATGAAGAGAACATTTGGTCTCTTGGGATTTCCGTGCAGAAGACTGAAACAAGGGAGAAGCGTGAGGAGAATGCGGATCATTTTGCGTGGCTTACGGATTGATCTCCACCGAAAGTCGAAAGAATTTTGTGCTCCCTGGCGCAGTGGGTGTGGCAGCGCGAACGGTGATGAGAGTGACGCCGTTGGCTTGAGGACTGGTGCCAACGACGGTGGTTTCCCGTCTCCAGTCCATGAGGTCGTCGCTGACTTCCGCGAAAACGCTGGCATCACCCAGGTTTGCACGAACCTGATAAGTAAAAGTCGCAAAAATTGCCCCGTTGTCCGTGGTGAACGAGGCCTGCCTCATCACTGAATTGGTCAAATCAGCTCCCTGGGCGTAGCGAATGAGATTGGACTCCGTGGTTCCGTCGGCGATATCATCGGGGCCTGTTCCCGCTCCGGTTGAGCTGCCATAGACTATTTGGGCCCATTGGCTGAACGAGATTCCGGTCCCAAAACCCGGGGTTCCGTTGGCCGTTTCCGAAGATCGCCACCTAATGGCTTCGCCGAGTTCGCTGGAGAGCGTATTTGGGCTGATGAGGTCCAAACTGGGGCCTTCACCATCCGGCCTTGTTGGCCATGGATCCCTGTCGTTGTATGCGAAGGAGAAAACGACAGCGCCACCTGTGTCCCGCAACTCGAGGGTTTCACCGCCGTTTGAGAGATTTGAATCCCGCTCGAACTCTCCAAGAATGATCGCTTCGATTTCAGTTCCATACCTTGCAAGAAAGGCGCTGCGATTGCTCACGATGATTCTGCGTGTGCCCGGAGCGATGGTGCTTCCCCGGGGAAAAGTGAAAGTCAGCCCGCGTGCAAATTGGTAGTTGCTGAGATCGATCTCAGTTCCCGATGTGTTGAGAAGCTCAAGGAATTCGTAGTCGTCCTTGTTCGTCGAAACCGCGAGCTCTTCATTGGTTGAGGCCTCAGCCGGATGATAGTGGATTTCGGTCACGAGAAGGTTTTCGGAGTTCGCGGGACTGGCAATGGAGTAGTAGGTCTCGGTGAGTGCGGACCATTGCCCGGAGGCGGTGCGGGTGCGGGCTTTGATGAGTGTGCTTGTATCCAACTGGAAGGGGGCTGAGTAAGGGAGTGCGGAAAGAGAGATTTGCGAGGGCGTGGTGCTGCCGGAAACCAGTGCTGCCTCGATGAGGAAATCGCTACTTCGAAGAGAGGAATTTTGTCCGTGAATCGCCAGAACATTGGTTCCTACCTGAAGCTGGGAGAGCTGGGAAGTGATGTCGAAGTCTTCAAAAACAACCGCCTCATCGTCACTGGCTGGAAATGAAGAAGTGGAGTTCCAGGCCGACGTGCCATAGTTCGACCAAGAGACCAAAGTTCCATTGAGATAGGCCCCGAAGCCATCATCATAGCGCATTCGGAGAACAAGTGAGCTCAGGGATTCAAGGGTTTCTTGATCCGGAATTTCAAACTCGTAGCGCAGATAGACCGAGGCGTTTGCATTCCACATCTCATCGATCACAGTCGAGATGAAGGGGCTGTAGGTGCCACTTGCGCTGCGTTCATAGCCAACTCCGTTGGTTCCGGAGATCCAGTCGGCGATGTTGGCAGGTGGATTGACGGTCCGCCAAGTGACGCCGATCTCGTTGTTGATGGAAGCATCGGGAATGATGATCTGAACCCGGGAGTTTTCTCCAATCAAAGTGGCGTTGGTGGTGAGTCCCGGGAGGCGCGGATCGCTGCCATCCTTGGTAAAATAGATCGTCGAGTTATCGGTCCCGGCGTTCATTGTAACCTCGATGGGGGTTGCCGGGTCCGCTCCAAACGGCAGGACGAGAGGTGCCTCGATATCCGGATAGAGCTTCACCTGACGGAATTGATTCAGGATTTCACCGGTCCGGTTTGGGAGAAACTGATTGCGCACCCAGGTCACTGCGGGCAGCCATTCGTCATCCCGGGTGAAGGGGAACAACCTGTCCTGCTCGAGCCATGCCTGGACGCCCCAGCGGGCCGATTCCGCAACGACCGGACTGAGGACGGTATCAACGTAGCGGTCCCAGGTTTCCCTCAAAGGGCCGGGAGTCAAAGTCCCGCCGAAGAAGCAGTGCTTTCTCAGGCGGTCTGCAAAGAGGAGTTGGAATTCGGGAAACCGGCGCAAAGCATCATAAATCACCCCGGGTGATCGGGCATTGTTAATCCGGCTGTAATCGTTTTCAAAAGTCTGAAAGCCCGAAAAGGGGATGCCCATGGACATCTCGGCATCCCAACTGTAAAAATAGAATTTCGTCGTTCCGTTCCGGCTTTTTCGCCCGACATACCAGTTTTTGTCATCAGAGAAGGTCGAGATATCAAACCCATCCAGAAAGAAAGGAGAGAGCCAGTCTTCATCGCTCGCCCAGATCCGTTGGATCATGGCATCGGCAAAGTTTTCGAGATCGAGGTATTCCTGAATCGCTGCGTAGTCTTCGCTTGAGTTGATCCCGTTTTCGGCAAGATCAATCATTGCGTCCCACGCCGCCCGGCTGCCGGCTTCCACCTCCTGGCCGTGTTTTATGACATCCCAATCGTCGGGATCACCGCCATGATGGTCTGCGTTGTAGTGTTCGTGGGGAAACTCCTGCAACTCATAAAGTCCCCAGTATTGACCATTGAGAAAAACATTCACATGACGTCCATAGGGTGAAGTCTGTCCCATCTTTCGCTGCAGCTCGTGCAGGAACTGATTCCGGATAAAGCTGGCTTCCCGCCACCTGCTGTCGAAGGTCCAGGCATCGTGTCCGCCACTTCGGAGTAGAAGGGTTTTGAATGACTTGACCGGCGATCCGGGGAAGACATCGTGCTCCAATCGGGAGTCCCCGTAGTCATCCCGAAAATGAATCCGAAGTGGCTTCTTGGGGTGCTGGCGCGAGTTCCCACCGTGAATGCGGAGCCCCGCCGGTTCGTGAACGGAATCACCGGGGTGGGCCGGATCAAAGTATTCAAAGTGAATTTCGCGCTCACTTCCGCGGCCCTTGTCGTCCGGATTTTCATAGATGCCGCTTGGACCAAAAACAGCGCTTTCCTCAAACGAAAGTGAGACCACGGGAAGTTTTTTTAGAGCCTCGCGGAGTTCGTTTCGATACGTGAATGAGTTGGCAATTACCGGATTCATCTCCGGCTGGTTGATGATATCCCCGGTGAAAAGGTAGGACTGGGCATCCACGTTTGTTGAGACCATTCCCTCCTTGTAAGCCATCGCCCGCACGACCGTGCTGGAGGCAATTAGAAACGGACCATCGTAAAGGATGCCTGTTTCCGGCGTGGGTTTCGATCCGTCGAGCGTGTAGCGGATGGAGGCGCCGGCGGTCGCAGTGGAGATTCCGGTGATGAAAAAACCGTCATAAAATCCCCTCTTCCGTGTGAAGGCCGTGTCGGCTACGAATCCGGTCAGAGCGGCTCCATTCGCCACCCGGGGAGTGGGAGGGTCGAAGAACCCTTCAGCGCTGTCGCTTCCAATCCCGTAAGACACATCGCTCTTTTGCTGAGGATAGTCCGCGAATTGCGAAATTACCTGCCCGGTGGCATCGGCCAGGGTCAAGAATCCCCCGGAAGCTGCGAGAGAAAAATTGGTGTGAAGTTGGTTGGGATTAAGGCGGTCCTTTCCCGAGGCAAAGACAATGATCCGGCCGTTCGCCGGCAAGCTTGTTCCCGCAGGGAAGGTCCATTTTAGAGGTTCTTCCGGGTCGTCGCTGATCGCATACCCCGAGAGATCAACTTCGCTGGCTTCCGGGTTGTGAATCTCAATCCAGTCGCTCGATTCATCGTCCTCGTCTTCAAGTGAGGATTGATTGCTCGCCAGAAACTCGGAGATAACGGGAGCCGCTTCGAGCACGCCCGACATCGTGAAAATCCCAAGCAAAACCGCGACCTGGAAAGCGGGCCGGTAGTTCCAAAGCGAATTTGCAGACATCCCTTGAAAGATGCGCCTTTATCGGGAAAGAACAATCAGTGAGTTTTACATTGTTGCCTAAAGCCATCGGTTAGCGGAGTAGCTCCGTGACCAGGTTTGGCACCTCGACCGAAGCCGGCCCCAATCTCTGATCGTCGAAGCGGGTGGAGAGTGCCGTTTGGTCTTTGTTGATTTCGATGCACCAAGTCCCGTTGCTGCGGGCTCTTTCGACAAATCCCGCCGCCGGATAAACGTGACCGGAGGTTCCGATGCCAATGAAGATCTGTGCGTCTCCAAGAACCTGATCAATTTCCTCGAGATGATACGGGATCTCGCCAAACCAAACGATGTCAGGGCGAAGCCCACCCTCCCGGGCGCACGAATCACACCGGTCGGTTTTGTCCAGATCTTGCCGGCAATCGCTTTTCGCATCGCACCAGGTGCATTTTTTGCGGAGAATTTCGCCATGCATGTGGAGAATCTTTTTTGAACCCGCCCGCTCGTGAAGGTCATCGACGTTTTGGGTGACCAAAGTAACGCCACCTTGATAGTCTCTCTCAAGCTTTGCCAGGGCCGTGTGAGCTGCGTTTGGGGCAACGGTCAGAAGTTGTTGGCGCCGTTGATTGTAAAACCGGTGCACCGTTTCTGCATCTCTCCCGAAGGCCTCGGGCGTGGCAACTTCCTCCACCCGATGGCCTTCCCAGAGACCTCCGGCATCGCGAAAGGTTTTGACTCCGGACTCGGCCGAAATTCCGGCTCCGGTGAGAATGACGATGGATGGTTTCATGATGGATCAGAGTGTGCGAGTTCGTGAAGCTGGTCGGCTGCGGGTCCGGTGCCGGGGATGATCGAGTCTTTTCTGCCGAAAGGGCGGCGGTTGTAGAAAAGTTGGTATTTATTTTTTACGAAGGATTGACAGGGGGAGAAAGCGGACAAAACCGTGGAATAGAACAATCATCAAGAAGACCAAGTTTCGAGCGAGCAAGAGTGGTGACCATTTGGCTCTGATCTTAATCTTGGTTTCGCTGGCCAGTGCGCGTGAAAGTGAAAAGAGGCTCTTCCCCGATGTTGGCCAATCCTTGAGGCCCATGAACCATGCTTTTGGGATGTTATCGACTCCCCGGCACGAGCCGCAGAGCGCCCCTGCGATGGCGGCAGTTGTGTCCGTGTCACCTCCGGCGGCTACAAGTTCGGTAATAGTGCTCTGGAAATCCCACTTGTTCCGGAGTCCGGCAAGAATCACGCAAGGAAAAGTTTGGTAAACGTAGCCTGAGATTCCTTTCCCGGGATTTGCCCCGAGGCGTTGAAGGAGATTTTCGAGATCCTGCTGCTTGGTGAAGCACTCTTTGATGTTTGCGATGATCTGTAACCACTCGGGATCTTCTGAAATGGTGGTAAGGAGTCGAAAAACCTCACTACCAGATGGGAGAGTTTGGGACGACAGGAACAGAGCGGTAAGTTCCGTGATCGCGGTCGTGGCAATTGTTGCTTTTGGATCCGTATGTGTCAGGCGGGCTTGGGCTTCAGAGAATGCTTTTCGTTTGATGGGATTATCAGGGAAGTAGGCTGCAATTGGCGCGGTCCGCATCGCCGCGCCGTTGCCTGCTGACCACACTCCAGATTTTCGGGGGGAGAAACCAAGCCAGAGTTTAAGCACCGCACGAGCGGTTGCGAACCCGGTGGCTGCGGGTATCCCCAAGATCCACCAACGAAGTTCCCAGGCGAAAGATCGGGTGAAGCTTTCAATATCGCCTTCGGAATGAATTAGCGCCTGGGCAATCATAATTGTTTGCTCGGTGTCATCGCTCCACATTCCGCAGCCGAAGAAGAATCGATGTTTCAAGTCCTCCGCCCATCCAAGCTTTTTTATCTTCGTTGGCGACATTCCCTCGGTTGGGAGCCCAATGGCATCGCCAACTGCGACTCCGAGAAGAAGGCCTTCGATCCTGGCAATAATATGGCGGTTCATGAGGTTTTGAGAATGATCGCTCTTCAGCTTGAGAAGGGCTTTTCTAGATCGCTTCGTGGAGGTGAAGCGGGGTGTTGTCGTTGGTATCCAGTCGGATGGTTTTGTCGGGGTTGTGCTCTTTGGCGACGAGGACGGCGGTGAGATCTGTGCCAAGGGCTTTAAGATGATCCCATTCTCCCTGCTGGAGGCGGAGGAGATCCTCTTGGTGTTCCTTTTCGGCCGTCTGTTTTTCCTTGAGGAAGGCGAGGGTTTGTTTGTGTTCCTTCTCTTGTTGATCGAGGTGGTGCTGCTGGGTTCGTTCTTCTTCCCGACGTTGCTCGGCGTTGCGCTGGTGTTCGCGGCTTTGCTTCAGGTCGGTGAGTTCCTGCTGCTGGTGCTCGATTTCAGTTTCGAGAACGAGGCGGGTTCGGGTCTCGATGGCGTGATCGTGCATGGCCTGAAGCTTTTCGCTGGCGGTGTAGCCACGATAAACGACTTTGTTGATGCGATAGCCGATCCGGTTTGCTCCTTCGAGAAGGGCCTTGTAGGTTGGCAATTGGTTGAGTTCGGGCGCGCGGTCCTTAAAAGTTTCGAAGTCGAGGCCTCCGGCAAAGCGGATGACATCCGCGGTGAGTGCGTTGATGAAATCGGCGACGGGGTCGTGGGTTTCGCGGAGCATTTGTTCGATGTCACAGAGCTCGAAGAAGACCATCAGCTTGACTGTTATGAGCGCCTCGTCGGCAGTTCGAACGCCGCTAACGTCGAAATACATTTGGTCGGGGATGACACGGAGTTTTTCAAATCGAAGGGCTCCCGGAACTTTTTTCCCGTGGCCGTTGTCACCGTGCCATTGAAACTGGTGAAGAGTTTCGGTGGGAGTGGGAATGTAGACAGCGGGTCCGTGGAGAATGCGGTGTGTGACTTTGCCTTCATTTTCGGTGTAGATCACGATGGCTTCGTGGGCATCAAGATGGGTGGCTTTTTTGGTGAGGATATTCGCGTGAAGGAGGGGATCGAACCACAAGTGATATGGGCCGGCCTGGTGTTCGGTGTGTCCATCGCGGAAGGTAATGACGAGGTATTCGCCTTCGGCTGCGTTGAATCTCGCGAGGGGTTGGACCTGGGCGAATGGTGCGAAGATGGTTGTTGGTCCCGTGATGAGGTCCCGGGTTCCGTTGGGGTTCCAGCGGATGACCGCTTCGCCGTCTTGAATGGTTTTTGGAAAGATCATGGTATTATGGAGTACGGAGTTTCTTAGAGTTCGAAGTTGATGCCTTGTTTCTGGAGCTTGCGGTATCGGGATCGATCGAAGCGGTAGAGGCGGGCGGCACGGCGGGCGACGTCCTTTTCGACTTCATTGGTTTCGGCCAGAATGCCGAGTTTGATCACTTTCTTTCGGAAGTTTCGTTTATCGAGTGGTTCTTCGAGGATGAGTTCGTAGAGGTGCTGGAGCTGGGTGAGGGTGAATTTTTTGGGAAGGAGCTCGAAGCCGATGGGCTGGTAGCGGACTTTTCCGCGGAGCCGTTCGCGGGCGAGCTTCAGGATTTTTTCGTGATCAAAAGCGAGCGGAGGAAGATCATCGAAGGAAAACCAGGCGGCATTGCGGGCGTCGGTGGCAGCGGTGGGCGGATGGTCGATGAGGTTGACGAGGGCGAAGTAGGCGATGGTAACGACGTGCTCGCGTGGGTCGCGGTCGGGAGTGCCGATGGTGGCGAGTTGTTCGAGGTAGACGTTTTTCAATCCGGTCTCCTCCTCAAGTTCGCGTCGGGCACAGGTGTTGATGTCTTCGCCTACCCGAATGAACCCGCCGGGGAGGGCCCATTCGTTTTCGAAGGGAGGGAGGGCGCGTTGGATAAGAAGGATTTTGAGGTCTTCTTCATCAAGTCCAAAGACGACGCAATCGGTGGTGAGGGCAGGTCTCGCGTATTCGTAAGTGAAGCTCATGGCTCCTACTTAAGTGTAAACTTGACACTTTGCAAGATTAAAGTGTAAAAATAACACTTTGAAATTTTCAGATGATTGCCTGGTCTGCCTTGTTTTATTCTTTGAGGTCTGGAAAGTGTCGCTACTCTCCCGATGGTGAAAGAGATCTTGCTTCCCCCGCATTTGAAAGTTGCCGAAACGGTGACTGATCAGGAATACGCAAAGGCGAAGTGGCAGAGTCAGGTGATCCTGCTGGTGGCTCTGGCTGCGGGAGTGGTGGTGGCGGCTATCCTGATGTTCTTATGGAGCGGCATGAAGGGCTTGGTCGTCGGAGGTCTTGCCGGGGTCGGGAGTGAACGCCTGATGGATCAGATTTTGACGGAGGGTAAGAAGATGCGAACCCAACGGATGAAGGTTTATCCTCAACTCAGGGACTACTTGAAGCGGCAGGGTGGTGCCTGAGCGGGACAAGTGAAATTCCTCCAGCGCACCACAAATAATCGCGGTCCAGAAAGATTGCTAGCGGATGGCGGTGGTGAAGGAGTTGCCGAGGAAAAGAATACCTTTGGTGCCGAGCCAAGGGCCGGACTCCCCGGCGGAATCATTTTTCGAGGCTAGTTTTTTTTAGCAGCGAGCGGACCAGAGCGGTTTGCTTGGTGTTGAGGATTTCCCAGCAGGCGAGGCCGTTGCCGACGAGTTCGTATTCGTCGAAGGTCCAGACGACCTTGCGGTCCTTGTCGAGTTCGACGATTTGGGGATTTTTATCACCGGCGTGGCAGTTGCCGATGACGAGGTTGCCGTTGGGGAGTTCCTGAAGGTCGGTGGTCCAGGCGAGTTCGATGTCGGTTCCGGGGATCTTTTTCGCCATTTCCCAGACCACTTTTTTGCCGGGAGAGACTTCGAGAATGGAGTTGCCACTGCCGGTGGCGATGAGGGTGTTCCCGTTTTTGAGGCGGATCGCTCCGAAGACGCGGGTGTTGGTGGGGTATTCCCAAACGATTTTGCCGGTGGCGTCATACTCGGTGACGACGCCGGGGTTTTCGGCGCACGAGAGGTAGTGGCCGTTGGGGAGAATTTCGAGCATGCGGGTTTGGTGGCGCCCGTCCTTGGGAAGGGGGACTTCCTTGACGACCTTGCCGCCTTTGTCGAGGTGGACAATACGGCCAATCCCGCTCTCGGCGATCATGGTATTGCCGTCGGCAAGACGTTGGAAGGCATGGACGTTGGCGCCTTTGGAATCGTGTTTCCAAACGATTTCCTTTTTAGGTGTGATCTCGGATGTGACGGACCACGAGTCGTGGAAGAGAATGTTTCCGTTTTCGAGGAACTGGACATCGTGATGGCCCGTGTGATTGTTCGAGGCTTTGGGGCCACCGGTTTTGTATTGCCAGACGACCGTTCCGTCGGTCTCGCAGATCGCGAGGATGTTTTTGCCGTAGGAAGCACCGACGAGGATGAGGCGATCTTCTTTGGCAAAGAGGGTGAGCGGCGCGAGGAGGAGGGCAGCGAATAACTTCATGATGGCGAAGTATGGGATGCGCCGCCGAGAATTCGATCTTTTGTTTTGAGAGTGGAATTACTCGCCCTCTTCAGGCGCCATATAACTGTTCTTCCAGGAGGAGAAGGCGGGTTCCTCGCCAGACTCGAGAATCCTTTTCCATTCCGCGTCCGAGAGTCGGGTGCCGAGGGGTTTGGTGAACTCGTAGTGGCTCATGACCGGGCCACCGTAGGCGCAGGCGGTGCCATCGGGGTGGCGGACGGCGGTGAGCATGAACTGCACCTTGCCGGTGCCTTCGTGAAGGATGGCGCCGGGGTCGTCATTACAGTCGTCTTTACCATCGGTGTGAACATCGGCTACCACGGGATTGAAGAAAGACGATGGATGTTCACCCCAAGCTTGGCGGACATTTTCGAAGTAGAGATTTGGGAACCAGCCGTTGTAAAGGCGGTCACCGGTGTAGCCAATGATTGAGAAATCCTCGACGGTGTTTTCGATGAAGGTTTTCATCTCCCCGGTATGAGCCTGGCCGCTGAGTTGTTGCTCCGCGATTGCCTTCAGGGTCAGACATTTGACGGAGAAATTTGTGAGGTGTTCTTTGATCGCCGCAAGTCTTTCACCGCGGTCAACCTGCTGGATTCTGGCGGTGAAAATCTCGGGGAAGGTTTCCAGAAGTTCAGGAGAATAGCCACTCTCCGGACTGAATTCGCGGGTTGGCAGAAGAGGGAGTTCCTCGAAGTCCCAGCTTCCCACCTCCAAGCCGATCATGCCCTCGTAGTCGAAGGTCTCGACAAAGCCTTGGTAGGCGAGGGCGATGTCCGAGAGCCTCTGCCAGAGTTCGGGGTAGGGATCGACGTAGCCATCTGGAAATTCACAGAGGACCGGTGGGGTGAAGCTTTGCTTGGCGTAGAGGAGGGTGTCGTGCCGGAGCTGGGTCCAAGAGGCGAGTTGGGTGTTGAGAATGCGCCGCTTCCAGGCGGTGGTGCGGAAGGTATCGGGTGCGGAGGGTGAGACCGGTTCGGAGAGGGCCCGCAGTCCATGGAGCCAGCGACCGTAGAGGTGCTCGGTCCAGAACCCCTCTTCCTGCGCATCGAGGACGGAGCGGGTGGCGGCGAGGTTTTGCTGGAAAGGATATCCGTCCCGAAAAGAGACGCCGTAGGGATCCTGCATGCGTTCGAGGAGGATGGGCGCGGCGCTGTCGTTGCCGAGGGTGGAGAAGGCGATATCCAATCCGGACGGGAGTCGCCGGGCGATGGCATTACCCTCATCATTGCGGACTTCGGGAAAGACGACCTTTTGGAAAGTCCAGGCGTCGGGGGTCCAGCGTTGGCCGAAGAGCGAAAGGGCGCGGTGTTGTTCAATCTCGGGAATGGAACAGTTGGCATCGGGCACGAAGGCATAATAGCCACCGTTGACTTCCTGCACCCCATAGGTGGATGAGAGGAGGGCCGTGCGTAACCGGGCGATGGCGGTGTCCGAGGCAATCGTTGAGATGTCATCGAGCGAGTTGGCCTCCAGAAGTGCGATCATTTCCGGCACGGTCATGGCATCGGATTGCCCCGCGATGCCTTGCAGCATCCCTTCGATTTTTTGCCAATCGTCCATCAAGCCGCCATCGCGAATGGTGAGGGCGAGGAGAACGGCGGCGCGGAGTTCGCGGTTTCGTTGGTCCAGATCAAAGGTGTCGCTATGGGCAATGTGAAACTGGGCGCGGCTGAGCCATACCAGAGTGCGGAAGTGAGCCGAGAGCACAGCGGAGCGAGTGTAACGGCCACGGGGTTTGTAAAGATTGGGGCGGCTGAGGCGCTCAAGATCATCGTAGAGATCGCGTTTTACGATGATTTCGGGATCAGGATTGGCGACGGCTTCATACCACTCGGCGGCTTTGCTGGAGCTGGTGGGTGTCTCGGTATCAAGCAGGCCCCGGGCGACATCGATGTAAAAGGTCACCAGATCGATGGCGTCCTGGACACGGGCGTTTTCTTGCGGGGTGCCGGTTGCGGGATCCCAGGCGGAAGTGGTGGTTTGGAAGGCATCGGGCCAGTCGTGTTTGACCAGTTGTTTCACGGCCGGGTAGACCGCGATCTCATCAAGCTCTTCCAGGATTGAAGAGAAGGACTGGTGCCAGGCGTCTAAAACCGAATCGGCGGTGATGAAGACCGGGAGGTCATCCGTCCAGATCGCGTAGTAGAGATCGACTGCAGTGGGCGCGACCAGAACTTCGTCCTCGAACGGGCCGCTGAAGGCTCTGACCCGGGGGCTGACGACGAAGCCGTTTTGCGAGAACTTGGCGACCTCATCCTCATTGAGAGTGAAGTTGTAGATCCGCCGTTCCAGATCATCGACGGGGAGGGTGGCGTTGTGGTCGGCCGGGGTCGTGTTGTATTCGGAGAAGAAGCTCGCGGTGGTGGGATCCCAGCTGATGCCATCGAGGCAGGCGGGGTCGGCGGTCTGCTTGGTGAACCCGGACAAGGTGAGGTCTCGATTGAAGGCACTGTCGTATTGTTGTTCGTAGAAGGCCGGCTGGGAATTGCTGGTCTCGCGGTGGCTGTAGAACAGGTGGGTCTGGAGTTGGAAGAACTGACTTCCGTCCGAACGCGGCAGATCAAGGGTGGAAACTCCGTTACCCTCGCTGTCGTTCGAGCGGATGAGAGAATGCTCCGACCAGCTTGCAAGGTCGCTGGAGGTGAGAACGCGGTATTCCCGCCAGGAAGTGACTCCGGAATCCATCGGAAAGTGACGGTCCCACCGGAGCTGAATTTGATCGCCATCGGGAACGAGATGCAAGCTTTGGGCGTGGGCACCTGCAGCTAAAAATAGAGTGAATCCCAGCGACAATTTCATAGCTTGACCCTAGGATATTCCGGATCGGTCACAAGGACCGTTTTGATTGTTTGCGGAGATTGAATTCTCTGGGTTTGCGGGGGTGGGATCTTTTCTTTTGATAAAGATGCCAACCCCGCAAAACCAGTGAAGACAAAGGGATGAAGGGGAATTTACTTTGCGGATTGAACCGATTCCACTTACAGCCCCGGCATGAGATGCTTGAGCCAGAACCCCACCCCCTAGGCCAGGACGGCGGCGGTGGCGCCGGGCCGATTGGTTTTCGGCCCGGGTCCCGCTGAAATTATCGGCCGCCATCGAGAAGCCGTCGGCCAGTAAATTGGCCAGTCCCATCACGATGATAATGCCGGTGGCCAGCCCCGCGCCTACGACCGAGGACACCACCGCAAAGGTCGTCACCAGACCATCGATCGCTCCGAAGATAAAGTCCTTGAGGTGGCTCTGCGCGGAGGAAGCCGATAGGCGCTCACGGATCGCTTCGACGGTGTGTTCCGACTGGTGGGACGTGGTCCGGTGCAGGTTGGGCCGGATCGTTCACGGACGGAAGCCCAATCAGGGCTGAAATGGCGATGAAGACGCGCAACGCTACTTCATGCCTTTGCGGGTCGAGCAGACTTTACCCATCCAACAGGGATCGGGGAAGTTCGCGTTACTGTTGGGGAGTCAATCGGGATTTTGGGTGATCGCAGGCGGGAATCATCCACAGACGAGGCTGGCGACTCCGATGATGAGTCCAATGAAACCGGCCCAAGCGGGAACGGGAAGAAAGAGCGGATCTGTGTATGGTCACCTCCTACGCGGGCGATGGCCATGCGAGCGGGAAGGTGGTGTGTTTGGAAAAGGGCACAAAAAAAGCGCGGTGAGATCGCGCTTTTGATACCGGGGTCTGAGTTGGCTTCGTGGAATTGGTGCCGGGCGTCCTCCCGGAAACGTCGCTCACCGAGAGGGTATCGCTTAAAACTATAGCGACGGTAATTCCGGAGATGGAGGGCCTTGTGGACAGCTCCTTGATGGGCCCCCTTCCAGAGGATCGTGTTAAGTTTGTCGATTCCGGCCTCCAGATCAGGATCGTGTTCGGGAAGGTGGGTGACGAGGTAGGGCTGGGTGTGGGATTTGATGAGATCGACGGCGGTGAAGTTGACCCGACGTGAGCCGTCCCACCGTTTACGAAGTCGCGGAGGGGGAATGCCGTTTGAGAGATCGACATTTTTGATGTGGATGAACGGGGAGAGTCTGCCGGGAAAACCCAATTTAAGGAGTTCAGCAAATGAACGTTTTTTGAGGAGGTGTGTTCCAACTTCGCCTTTTTGCCATCCTCCCTTCTTGGCGACGGGGGCACCAATACGGAATTGGCCTTTGCGGCAAAACTGATGCTGTTGGAAATAGGCGAGGGCTTCCGAGAGATCTTCGGCATCTTTTCGAAGTAGTGCTTCTGGAGTCAGGACAAAGAAGCGTTCGTATCCACGTTGGAAAGGTTCATCGAGTTCGACCATGGGAGCGCTGTTCTGTTTAAGCCAGAGTTTGTGTTCTTCTTTGTAGAGACGGCGGAAGTATTTTGCCCGTTGTTGGATGTGGTCCGGGTTCATAATGATTGAGGTGATTCGAGAGATGGATTTCAGGGATTGGTATCGTAGTTGCTTGGATACTGTTTTAGTAGCGGCCGAGGTCTTGTTTGATGCGGCGGCGTTCTTTGCGGTGGCCGATCTGGCGGATTTGTTTTGGGGTGAGTTGTTCTTCGTCGCGGCGCTTTTTGCCGCCGGCCATGATGGAGCCGAGGGGTTTGATTTCAGCAACGATGGTGGCGAGGTCGAATTCCCGGATCTGGGTTTTGATGGCCTCGGGGTCTTTGTAAGCGACCGGGGTTTCGGAGAGGTCGGGCTTTCCGTTGAACCAGCGGACATCGATGTTGCGGGTGTGGTGTTCAATGAGGTGACGACGGTGGTCGGCGGACCGATGTTTCTTGAGGAGAGCGGTTCGGGAGAGGTTGCGCCCGGCCCCGTGGGGAGCGAAGGAATGGAAGGCGGGGTTGTCGTTTCCAAGAACAATCAGGATGGGGGCAGCCATGTTGAGCGGGATCAGTCCGAGCAGAGGGCGGCCTTGGTCATCTTTCCAGGCCGGGGTGGCGCCTTTGCCGTGGAAGAAGGTATTGCCCCGTTTCCAGACGAAGTTGTGCTCGTTGCCGAAGCGCTCCACGGTCTCGGCGCCGACGCGGTCGAGGAAGCGATTGTGGATGGCTTCGTGATTGGCTCGGGTCCAGCGGGAGACGTATTGGAGGGCTTCCCAGTAGTCCTGGCCTTCGGGTGAGTCGGCGTCGAGCCAAGCGGTTTCGCGTGGAAAGCGGGGGCCTTTTTTGGCGGTGTTCTTGATGGCGGCGTCGAGCCCGCGTTTGTAGAGGTGGGAGCCAAGGCTGCGGGAGCCATGGTGGGTCACGAGGGCGCGGAGGGTTCCCCGGAAAGTCTGGAAGAGATCGTGGCCGACGGCTTGAAACTGCGCGGCAATTTCATCGGTGATTTCAATTTCTCCGATGAAGGCGAAGTGGTTGCCATCGCCCTGGTCGGCGATGTGAATGACGGCGCGCTCGCGGAGGGATTTGAGGAAACGATTCTCCCAGACCGGTTCGTTGAGGACCGGGTGGTGGACGAGGTCATCGAAGTGACGCCCACCGGGTCCAAAGCGGGTTGAGGTGGTGAGGGCATCGAGTTCGGCCTTCACGGAAGTACGAGGTTCATAGAAGGTTGCGAACATGGAGCAGCAGATGTCGGCCGAGTGGGCGGCGGGGATGATGGCATTCTCCACCGCGATGACCCCGCCGACGGGGATGTCGGCGGGGGCGGGGCCGGTGGGGCAGGCATCGGGCATGACGGAGCCTCCGCTAATCACCGGGGTGCGGAGGAGGGTCTCCATCTTGGCACGGACTTTGGTGAGGTTTGCTTTTTCCTCTTTGGTCTCCGCGTGAATGGCCTCGCCAAAGGGGACGGGTTTTTCACGCATTTCGAAAAGGGGAGGGGGATCTCCAAACTCCCGCTTGAGGAGTTTGAAGAGGTATTTCCGGCTGACGATGCCACGGGCGTTGAGATCGGCGATCATGTCGAGCATGTCGTCGATTTGCGGCCCGGGCCGGTAGCCGGCTTTGATGAGGTCTTTGGCATTCATGATGCAGGGAGGAAGTGCGACCAGTCGTTGATCTGGTGCTTGTTTTTGATGAAGTGGGTGATGGGCATTTCGGGTGGCCTGACAGGCTGCCGAAGAAGCTTGAGTCCGGCTTCCCGCGGGGTGCGGTCGGCCTTGCGGTTGTTTACTTTTTTGTCGGAGAGGACGCAGTTTTCCCAGGAGGTTTCGCCTCCACGCGAGCTGGGAAGAACGTGGTCCACGTTGGCTTCGGAAAGGGTGAGCTTTCGTCCGGTGTATTGGCAGCGTCCGCCGTCCCGTTCGAAGAGTCCTTGCAGTCCGAACTTGAGCCGCTTTCGGGGCACGCGGTCGAACTTGCTCAGGATGACCACGGTGGGGATGCGGATTTTTCCGTGGGTGGTGCCGATGGAGGCATCGCCTTCCCGGATGGGAAGCTTTCGCCAGTCGGCCCAGTTGAGCGGAACCATCCAGTCGGGCCCCTGAATATCGAGGCCGGTGACTTGATCATTCATCATGGCGCCGAGGACTTCGGCCGGGCTGGTGGCGGTGAGAGCGAGCCAGTTCCGGTTGAGGACCAGGACGGTGGATTTGTGGAGGTGCGAGGACATTGTTTACATGGTGTGAAGGTTGGGTGGTTGAGGTGAGCGGACACAAAAAAGCCCTGCTCCGGAGTGGGGCAGGGCGGAAGACGCGATCAGGAAAAAGTGTGATCTCAGACCCTGCAATGAACGATGAAGATGTGCCCTGTCATAGCCGGTGATCCGACACTCAGCACACCATTAGTGAGCTGGGTTTTGCAGGACAGGGCGAGGTGACGTTCGTTCATGGCAGGTTGTGGTTCGGGCGGGACGCTGAAGATTGCAACCGGATCAGTCAACGAAATGCTGCCGAAAATGATTTATCAAGAAATCGTGATTCGTTGGAAGTTGGCGATAGAGTTTCGCACCGGGTGGTGGTCTCACGTCAGTATCGTGTTCGAGATGGAGGCTGGACCTGGTGTTTGTGGCTGGGTGATCCGATTTTTGGTTGGTTTTCTTTCGCAATTTTGGAATTATGAGCGCCGGACTGCGAATGACTGGTGAAAGAGCGGAGGCCCGGAGTCCGGAACACCTGGGTCTCGATTCCAAGCCTCTTCACCGGCTTCCAGAAAATCTTCCTACCACCATAAAAAATGAACAACAACATCACTAAAATCCTGTCGCTTGGAGCCTGTGCCTTCACCATGACGCCTGCATTGGCTGACTTAATCACGGATGACATTTTCCCGAGTGAGTGGCTGCTTGATACAAAGTTGGATTATTCCAAGGAGGTCCTCAACCAGCAACAGACCATCGTCAACAAGTCACAGTTTATCCTGGAATCTTATCGGGATGGCTTGCTTGAGACCGGGAAGATTTACCTCTCGGGTCACGCGGTGTATTCCCACTATCAGGAGCGGACTGATACGGCGGGGAAGTTCCCAATTCTGGGCCGCTTTCCCGGAGCTGCCGATGGCCAGCATACGAGCGGGAAACATGGCCATGAGGATGTTCTGGATGTGGCGGCGGTTAGCTTGACCTATGCACCGACCGATTGGGCGCGTGTTTTTGTCCGGGGGATTTACACCGACCTTCAATTCCCTCGTCAGGAGAACGCGCAGATCCGGGAGGCTTTTGTGACCTTTGGCGATCTTTCGAAGACGCCGTGGTATTTGTCGGTGGGTAAGATGGCCGTCAACTTTGGTAACCAGGGGGCCTACAATCCGATCACTCACTCGGTAAACAATCACTTTTATCAGGCCGACACGAGGGACGTCGCTGCTGAGTTGGGTTATATGGCTGACAATTGGCGGGTGGCCTTCACGGCGATGAATGGAGGTCGCCAACTCCGGGTGGCGGATACCCCGGATGGGAGCTTTCTGAGCAATTTCGCGATCAGCGGACAGTATGACTTTGAGGTGGCGGACTGGGATGTCTCGGTGGGTGGCGGCTATCTTTACTCGAGCATTTACGACACTGATAATGCGAATCACCCGGGTGTGAATTCCAATCCACAAACCACTCGTCAACGAAATGGAGTGGTCAATGCGTGGACCGAGTGGAAGAACGGGCCGGTTTCCCTGATGGCGGAGATCAGCCAAAACGAGCGCCATTGGCCGGCCAGCAACGCCACGGTCCAGGCCATCACGCTGGGTGCGGCGTATGATGTTGAGATTTGCGAAAAACCGACGCGCTTCGCACTGGTTTACGGTCGTGGCAAGCTCGGGGATCAGGGCGATGAGTTTGAGCACCTTCAGCAGGTGGCGGCGAGTGTGGAGACTTTTGTGACTCCGAATTTTGCGCTGAGTATGGAGTATGTTTACAACCGCAGTTTCATCCCTCTCATCATGCTTGATCGGGTTGCGGATCGGGATGTTGACACCAATACTTTTATTTTCAGCGGGCGCTTCTTTTTCTAGGTTGGGAACACCATTGGCGGGGCTATCTTCGTGACTCGTTGCGGGCTTCGCGTTCCATCTCGCAATCGGAGTAACCGTCGGTGAGGCACTGAAAAAGATAGCGGCGCAGGAACTCGAAAATTGATCCGGCCTGCTGGTATTGGCGGGTGTGAATCAGTTCGTGTTTCACAGTTTCGTTGGGGTCTCTCAACTGATCGGAAAGGTAGATGCCGTTCCGCAGGCTCAATCCCGCGAGGTGGATGCAGGGGAAGCCTCGCTTGTCGAGAAAGCGGCGGACAAACATGGGAGCGGGAAGGGGAATGACGGAGGTGGAGAGGAAGCGAGCTTTCCCGGGATTGGCGATTCCAGCTTGGCGGGCCCAGTCGAGTAGACCGGGGTTGAGCGGGGTGCCCTTCGACAGAAGGCGGGCTTCATGACAGGCAAGCCAGGGAGTGCCGAGCGCGGCTCCGGCGATCGCGAGAAGATGGGCCGGAAGCGAGTGCATCAGGAATCGAGGGCGAGGCGGACCCCGCGGGCCTTGTGCTCGGTTTCCTCGAACTCGGCAGCGGGATCTGAATCGGCCACGATGCCGGCGCCGACGTGGTAGTCGAGGTGTCCGTTTTCGTGAATGAGGGTGCGGATGGCGATGTTGAACTGGGACTCGCCATTGAAGCCGAGGAAGCCGATGGCTCCGGTGTAAAGTCCGCGCGGGACGGGCTCGAGCTCGGCGATGATTTCGGTGGCGCGTTTTTTGGGAGCGCCGGTGATGGAGCCACCCGGGAAGCAAGCGGCGAGGGCGGAGAGTTGGGTGTGTTCCCGCGCGAGGGTGCCGCGAATGGTGGAGACGAGGTGGTGGACGTGCTGCAGCTTTTCGAGTTGCAACATGTCGGTGACTTGCACGGATCCGAATTCGCAAACCTGGCCGATATCGTTGCGAAGGAGGTCGGTGATCATGACGAGTTCGGCGCGCTCTTTTTCGGAGCGTTGCAGATCGAAGGCGGAGCGTGAGTCGAGTTCGGGATCGGCAAAGCGCGGACGGGTTCCCTTGATGGGGCGGGTTTCAATTTCCAAGCCGGAGAAGCGGAGGAAGGTTTCAGGTGAGGACGAGAGGACTTCGCGGCCATCCAGATTGAGGTAGGAGGCGGTGGGTGCCGGGGAGGAATTACGAAGCTTATCGTACAAGGAGAGAAGGCCCAGGGGAGCCCGGCATCTGGCGCGGATCCGGCGGGAGAGGTTGACCTGGTAGATGTCACCGGCGGCGATGTATTCCTTGATCGTTTTGACGGCCTCGATAAATTCATTTTGAGGGAGGGAGTCTTCCCAGCTGCCGAGAGTGAAGTCGTTGGCGGTTTCCTTTTGGCGGATCTGGCTGGAGAGATTCCCGATTTCCCACCACTCACCGGATTGGTGATGAAAGACGAGGAGCTCGGGGTAGATCCCGAAGGTAAATTGGCCGTTGTAGTCGACCCACCCGCAGGCTCCGCCGGTGGGGAATCCATAGTCGGGGGCGGAGGTCAGCGCCCTTTTTTTCAGGGCGTGTTCGAGTTCCGAGGAATTTGAGAGGTGCCCGCGGATGATTTCAAGAGGCCGGGCTCCGATAATCGAGAGGGGAGGGGCGTGTTTCGAGGGGAGGTTTCCGGCGGTGTCGAAGAAAACGAGCCCGGGGAGATGGGCCAGGCCCTTTGCCACTTCATCCGGCCCTGCCGTGAGTGCGGCGGGCCTGGGGCTGGGGTGAGGGCTGGTTTTCATGGGATTCAGGCTCGTTGACATGGCCTGTCTGTTTTCTTAGACTCGCGCTCCTGATGAAGAATTCACGACCCTCCCGCAAGCCCAATTTGGGGATGTTTCACGTCTCATGCTGGGTCCTCGGTTTGGCGGCCTTTGTACAATTGATGTCGGTGGGTGTTGCTCTGGCATTTCAAAACCAGCGGACTCCCGAGCCTGAAGAGCGGATTGTGAAGGAATATGTGGTGGTGCCGGCCGCGCGCACGGCGCCTGTGACTGTGGCTCCCCAGAAGCCCAAGCCGATCGCGGTGGTGCCGCCAACGTCTCTTCCCGAGTTGAAAAAGGTGCTTCCTGATCTGGAGTCGGTGGCCAGGTTCGCTGAAGAGGATGTCCTGAGTCTTCCGCCACCGGTTTTGGATCCGGTTGTTGAGGCGCTCTTAAAGGAGGCCCGCAAGGCCCGGGTGGGAGGCGATCTTTTGTTGTCCCTGACGAAGTTGCAGGAGGCCGAGCTTAGGGAGCCCAGGGATCCCAACGTCCTTTACGGGCTCGGTGCGACTTACGAGGCTTTTGGGATCTTCGACAAGGCACGGGATTATTATTACGGGGTGTTCAAGTTGGGCCCTGACGCCGGGTCACTTTTCGAGAAAGCGAGCTTCAAGGTCGCGCAGGGTTTGGTGCCTGATGTGAAGGATCTGGCCCGTCTGGGCTGGGGGCGGATGACCAATCCGAGCCAGGAGGCCAACGGGGAGCGCCGAACCTTGATTTTGCCGGTGGAGGTTGATACCAGCAAGGATTTCGATCCCATGCTGTTCACTCCCAGGGTGCGTTTTTACGAGGATAAGGACGGGCAAATAGGCCAGGCCATCATTCAGCAGGGTGATTCCGGAAGTGAATGGGTGACGGGGGTCGCCGACTGGAAAGATGGAGAGGAAATCGCCGAGGTCTGGTATTTTGTTCCGGATCAGGATCCTGCGACCGGTCTTTTGTTCGGCCAGCGAAAATTTTACGGTTTTGTCGCCGAGCTCTATTATGACGGGCGTTTGATTGATATTCGGGCGCAGCCCCGCACCCTGCTTCGCGAGGGAGGTGGTGAATCCACGATGGAGGAGTTGCAGCGCGAACTTGATAATCTTGACGGTCTGGATCTCGAGGATCTGAGCGAAGGAGATTCGCTCCTGCCCAAACTTAATCTGCCCTTTCCCGAGCCTGAAGAAGAGCCGGAGCCCAAACCGGAGTTGCCTGACGAAGGGAACTAAGTTATCCCCCTGTCATCGATCCGGAGATGACATCAGGCGTCACGCGCAAGGAAGGCGATATCCTGGGGGATTATCGGCTCCGGTATGCGGTCAGCGAAGGGCAGTTCACGCGAACCTGGGAAGGAGAGCAAATTTCAATGCAGCGTCTCGTAATGATCGAGATGTTGCGAAACAAGGTCGTCCAGCAACCCGGAGTGGTGGATTCCTTCATCTCCGATGTGCGGGCCAAGGCTCTGGTGACCCACCCCGGAATTGGCGCGGTTTACGAAGCGGTCACCAATGACGAGCACACTTTTTTCTCAAGGGAAAAGCTGGATGGCGAGAGTCTGGAATCACTTTACCAGTCAGGTGCCCGATTTTCTCCTTTGGAGATTGTCATCTTGCTGGGGCAGATTGCTGAGGCGATGTTGCACCTTGAAAATGAAAAGGTTGCCACGGTTGATTACGAACTTCACAACTTCATCGTCTCGGGCAAGGAGCATGCCAGAGTGATGAATCTGGCGGTCGAGGGAAAGCGCGATGAGCGGGTCGAAACCCGGACCAAGCAGCTCTTGGGCGGGGTTTTCGATGCGATGATCCGACCGGGACTGCCAGGTGCCACGCGGGTCAAGTCGCTCTGCAATTTCATGACCGATGTGAATCGACCGGTGCCTCTCACCTGGAAGCAGATTCTTGATTTGTGCCATCAGGTCCGCGAGCAATTGCAGGGCGGAGACAAGATCGAGCCTCCCGTCGCCAGCCCTCCGGTTTATGACGTGCAGGTGCCGTCCAAGATTGCGGCCTCCGTCTGGGCGCTGATCGGAGGAGTCGCTTTGATCAGCATTGTCATTCTTCTGATGGTTTTTTCCAAGGACAAGAAAAAGCCTGCTGCAGCCCCGACATTGGTCGAAACGAAGGCTTATCTTGAGATTCCCGCCGGGCGTTATCAGGTTCCGGGTCGGGGTGAGGTTTCGATTCGTGAGGGATTTTCGATGAGCCGGACCGAGGTGACTCTCGCCCAATACAACGCCTTTCTCGAATTTCCCGATCATCGAAAATTTCAGCACCCCGATCAACCTGCTGCCAAGACAAGCCATGAGCCCAGCGAATGGGAGGTGGTTTGGCCGGCGGCCGTGAAAGGCGAGCCTTGGCGGGGCCGCGCGATGACAATCGAATGCCCGGTTATCGGGATCGATTGGTGGGATGCCTACGCCTACGCGCAATGGAGCCAGGGGCGTTTGCCGACGTTATCGGAGTGGTTGGTGGCTGCCGAACATGAGGGGAAGCCCCGCGGTGCCTCGGGGTGGGGGCCCGTGGGTCATGAGGAAATCGATGTGACCGGAGTGGGATTTGCGGGAATGGCGGGGAGTGTTCGTGAGTGGACCGCAGAGCCCGAAATCAACCCGGACAATGCCTTGGCGCCGAAGTCCTACGTTGTCGCCGGCGCCTCATTTGAAGACCCGGATGGCGGGATTGCGGCCAGACTCTGGATTGACTCCCGAAGCACCCGGCGCAGTGATTTGGGGTTTCGCGTGATCGCAAAAAAGTGAAGATCTCCGAAGTTCCTCCTAACAGTCGAAATCGTTGAGTTTTAAAGGAGAAATGGACTTTGTGAAATTTTTCACAAAGAAAACTTGCTTGAAGTCACAGGTCTCGTTACATCCCGCGCAGCCCTATTCTTCGGGCCACGGCAATGTTCTCGATCATCCGATTCTTCACCCTCGTTTCTGCAGTGTTCTTCGCCTCTGCTTCCTCATCCATGGCGGCGGAAGGCCACGATCATCTTCCTGCGAGTGCGGAGGTCCTCTTTGAGGCAGGTTGGTTTAAATTCACCAACTCGACCCTGATGATGCTCATCGTGGCGGTTTTTCTGATCGTGGTGGCGCAGCTTGCGACCCGCAAGATCACTCTGGTTCCCAGCAAGTTACAAAACTTCGTCGAGTGGATCCTTGAGAGCTTGATCAACTTCCTGAGCGGCGTTCTTGGTGAGTCCCTCGCCAAGCGAACATTCTGGTTCTTCGGAACGCTTTTTATCATGATTCTCTTCTCCAACTGGATGGGCTTGATCCCCGGAGTTGGAACGATCGGTTTCTTCAACGTCACTCCTGACGGCGATCCGTACCCCGGCGACACTTTCACCCCTCTTCTTCGCGGAGCTAATGCCGACCTCAACATGACTTCGGCCATGGCGGTGGCGTTCGCGATCCTCTGGTTCTACTGGGCGGTGACCGAAACCAGCGTGAAAGATTTCTTTGCTCACATCTTCGCTCCCAAAGGGAAGTTTGAAGGTGTCATGCTGGTTGGGATGATCGTGATCTTTCTTTTCGTTGGCCTGATCGAGGTCGCTTCCATCGCGTTTCGCCCGGTTGCCCTCATGTTCCGCCTCTACGGGAACGTCTACGCCGGTGAGAACATGTTGGAGTCCATCATGAACATGGTGCCTCTCGATTATGTCAAGTGGCTCGCCGCCCTTCCCTTTTATTTCCTGGAGCTCCTTGTCGGCCTCATCCAGGCCCTCGTATTCACCCTCCTCTGCGCAGTTTTCCTTCGCTTGATCTGCGAACACGAACACGACGACGAGCACGCCCACTGAAAAATTTCCAACTCTTCCGGCAGGACCATGCGCAGATAAGCGTGGATGTCGGGAACCAAAACCAAACCAAATAAAAAAATGACTGAACTCCTTATGTTCCTCCTCGCTGCCCTCGAAGGCAAGTTTCACGTTGGTCTCGCAGCTGTTGGCTCGGGTATCGGCATTGGACTCCTCGGAATGAAGGCTGCTGAAGCCACCGGCCGCAACCCAGGTGCTGCTGCCGACATCCTCAAGATCGCGATCATTCTCGCTGCTCTCATCGAGGGTATCGTCTTCTTCGCTATCTTCCTCGCTTAACGAACTTTGGTGGTCTCCGGGGATTCCCGCCGAATCCCCGGAGCAACCGCTCCCCTTTTAAATTCCCTCAGGGACTCCTCCTTCCAAATTTTCTCTCCGATTATGACTGTCTCCGCATTCATCCTGGCCTCTACCGAAGCTGCTGTCGAAGCCGCCGACCAGAGTCCTGTCGAAAAAATCGTCGATAAGTTCGGCCTGCACTGGAGTCTCTTTATCTCTCAGCTCGTTGCTTTTCTCATCGTCTGCTTCCTTCTTAAGAAGTTTGCTTACGGTCCCGTCATGGAAATGCTCGAGCAGCGCAAGCATCGCATTGAAGATGGCGAAACCAAGCTCATCGAAATCGAAAAACAGCTCGAAGAAAGTGAAGCCCAGAAGGCCGCTCTCCTCGAGAAAGCCAACGCTGACGCCAAGCGCATGATTACGGAAGCCAAGGATAGTGCGACCGCATTCGGCGAGCAAAAGGCGCAGGAAGCCGTCGCTCAGGCTCAGACCATTCTCAACAAGGCACAGGAAGCCGCCCGTGCCGAGCGCGCCGCCATGGCCGCCGAGCTCAAGCAGGAGTTCGGGCGCCTTGTCGTTGCCACCACCAGCCAGGTTGCCGGTAAAGAGCTCAATGCCGCCGACCAGAAGCGGATCAACGACGAAGCTGTTTCCAGCCTCAACTAATTTTTTTATCCCCAGCCGACGATGAAAGTTTCCAAGGTCGCCCAGAGCACCGCTCGCCGCATCTTCCGCCTTTGCTCAAAGGACGGACAGGTGAACGAGAAGCATCTTGCCATGGCCATCAAGAAACTTGCCACCGAGAAGCCCCGCGACTACCGCGGAATGCTGCAGGCCCTTCGCCGCCTCCTCCGTGCCGAGCTTGCCAAGAGGCAGGTGACCGTCGAAAGCGCCGTCGAACTCAACGAAACGACCTCCAACAAGGTCAAAAAATCTCTCAAAAGCCAATACGGCAAAGACCTCAACTTTGATTTCAAAGTCACCCCCGAACTTCTCGGTGGCATGCGCATCCGCGTCGGAAATGATCTTTTCGACGGTTCGGTGAAGGCACGCCTCGAGCGCCTTCAGGACTCTCTTTAATTCTCCTCTTCTCCCTTTTCACCCACTCTCTCACCAATACTTGTTATGAGCAGCATCCTCCAGGAACTGGAAGCCCAAATCGCGAACGTTTCGACGTCCGTTGAAAAAACCAATATCGGCATCGTCCGTGAAACCGGTGACGGAGTCGCCAAGGTCGAAGGACTCAGCGACGCCCAGCTGAACGAGATGATCGAGTTTCCCGGCGGACTCACCGGACTTGCCCTCAACCTTGAGGAAGGCGAAGTCGGGGTCGTGTTCCTTGGTGACGGAAAGCACATCACCGAAGGCATGGAGTGCAAAGCAACCGGCAAGCTCCTCTCGGTTCCCGTTGGCGAAAATTTCCTCGGCCGCGTGGTGAACACCCTTGCCCAGCCCATCGACGGAAAAGGCGACATCGAGGCTGCCGACCAGTATCCTGTTGAAAAGATCGCTCCCGGCATCATTAAGCGAAAGTCTGTTTCGGTTCCTCTTCAGACCGGTATCGCCGCCATCGACGCCATGATCCCGATCGGTCGTGGTCAGCGTGAGCTCATTATTGGCGATCGTTCCACCGGTAAGACCACCATCGCGATTGATACCATCATCTCCCAGGCCAACCAGAACAAGGCAGCCGCCGAAGGTCGCCTCAAAGGTCACAAGCCTGTCTACTGTGTTTACGTTGGTATCGGCCAGAAGCAGTCGAACATCGCCCGCACCGTGGCCACTCTCGAAGCAGCCGGTGCGCTCGATAACACCATCATCGTTTCCGCTTCAGCATCCGATTCGGCCACCAACCAGTTCCTCGCACCCTACTCCGGATGTGCTCTTGCCGAGTATCTCATGGATCAGGGCAAGGATGTCCTTATCGTCTTTGATGACCTTTCCAAGCAGGCTGTGGCCTATCGTCAGGTGTCTCTCATTCTTCGCCGCCCTTCCGGTCGTGAGGCCTACCCTGGTGACGTTTTCTACCTGCACTCACGCCTTCTTGAGCGTTCCGCCCGTCTCTCCGAGAAGGAGGGTGGAGGTTCCCTCACTGCGCTCCCGATCATTGAGACCCAGGCCGGTGACGTTTCGGCCTACATTCCGACCAACGTGATTTCCATCACCGACGGTCAGATTTTCCTTGAGACCGACCTTTTCTACCAGGGCATCCGCCCCGCGATTTCCGTGGGTCTCTCGGTGTCCCGTGTGGGATCGGCCGCGCAGACCAAGGCCATCAAGAAGGTGGCTGGAACGACCAAGCTCGATTTGGCCCAGTTCCGCGAACTCCAGGCCTTCGCCCAGTTCGGATCCGATCTCGACGAAGCCACCAAGGGTAAGATCAACCGTGGTCAACGCATCGTTGAACTTTTCAAGCAGAACCAATACTCGCCTCTCGGAATGGAGATGGAGGTAGCCGTCCTCTGGTCCATGCAAAATGGACACTTCGACGACGTCGAAGTCGAGCGCGTCAAGGAATGCCAGGCAGCTCTTGAGGAATTCCTCACCACCCGCAAGGCCGACCTTCTCCAGAAGATTGCCGATGAAAAAGCTCTTTCCGACGAAATCAACGACGGCCTCAAAACCGCCCTTGAGGACTTCAAGAGTTCCTGGAAATAAGCTCGAAGCACTCTCTGCTTCAAACTGAACACTTCAAACTGCAACCTTTCAAATGGCCAACCTTCGTGACATTCGCCGCCGCATCAAGTCGGTTAAGAGCACCTCGCAGATCACCAAAGCGATGGAGCTGGTTGCTGCTGCGAAGATGAAGAAGGCTCAGGACCAGGCGCTTGCGGGACGTGATTATGCCGACAAGCTCAATAAGGTTCTGGTCAATCTCAAGGGCAACACCGATGATGAATCCCACCCGCTTCTCGGACAAAGCGAGGGCGGCAAGGAACTGATGCTTGTGATCTCCACCCAGCGTGGACTTTGCGGTGGCCTGAACACCAACCTTCTCAAGAAGGTTCGCAAGGAAGCGTCCCCCGAAGCCGAATATGTGACGGTTGGTAAAAAACTTCGTCAGTCCATTGCCAAGAGCGGTGGAAACATCGTAACCGACTGGGAAGTGGCTGATCCGGTTCCTTTCAACGACGCCAAGCCGATTGCAAAATTCCTCACCGACAAATTCCTCAGCGGCGAATACGACAAGATCACCGTCGCTTTCAACAATTTCGTCAGCACCCTGACCCAGACTCCCCATGTCAGCCAACTTCTCCCGATTCGGGCGGACGAGCTTGCTGAAAAGCAGGACTACGAAGGCGTGGGCAAAGGTGAAATTGGTGAGACCGATGATGCGGCCGCACTGAACATGGATTACGAATTCGAGCCCAGCGCCGAAGGCGTTCTCGACAAGCTCCTTCCTCTTTACATCAACTTTCAGATTTACCAGATGCTGGTCGAGGCCCGTGCTTCCGAGCACTCCGCCCGGATGGTCGCGATGAAGGCCGCCACTGATAACGCCAACAAGATGGTCAAGGAATTGACCCTCGAATACAACAAGGCCCGTCAGGCTGCCATTACTGCCGAGCTTCTTGAGATTACCACTGCCATGAAGGCCATGGAGTGATCTCCTCTCTTTAATCTTTCCAAACGAACCACTTCAATCTCCCAACTTTCCCACCATGAGTAACCAAGGAACCATCGTTCAGGTCATCGGCGCCGTCGTTGACGTTGACTTCTCGGCCGCCGACAAGCTGCCGGAAATCTACAACGCCCTCGAGGTACACTACGAACTCTTCGGAGAGGCCACCAAGCTTGTTCTCGAAGTCCAGCAGCACCTCGGTGACGGCTGGGTTCGTGGAGTTGCCATGAGCACCACTGAAGGTCTCAAGCGCGGCATGAGCGTCGCGAATACCGGCCAGCCCATCGCCGTTCCCGTTGGTAAGCAGATTCTCGGGCGTATCTTCAACGTGACTGGTGATGTTGTGGACGAAAACTCCCTTGCTCTGGAGGATGAGAACATGCGTTCTCCGATCCACCGCGCCGCTCCGACTCTCGAGGAGCAATCCTCCTCTGCCGAGGTTCTCCCGACCGGAATCAAAGTTATCGACCTAATCTGCCCGCTCCTCAAAGGAGGCAAGGGTGGCATGTTTGGTGGAGCCGGTGTGGGTAAGACCGTGGTTATCATGGAGCTCATTAATAACATTGCGAAGGCGCACGGTGGTTATTCCGTCTTCGCTGGTGTGGGTGAGCGGACCCGTGAGGGTAACGACCTTTACTGGGAGATGATTGAGTCCGGCGTTATTTCCTGCGCGAAGGACCCTAATGGTCATCCAAAAATTGATGAGAACGGAAATCCAGTTCTTGCCGACGGTTCCAAGGTGGCGCTTTGCTACGGACAGATGAACGAGCCTCCGGGCGCGCGTCTCCGTGTTGCGCTCTCCGCCCTCACCATGGCCGAACACTTCCGTGACGAGGACAACTCAGATGTTCTTCTCTTCGTTGACAACATTTTCCGTTTCTCCCAGGCCGGTTCCGAGGTGTCCGCACTTCTTGGCCGGACGCCTTCGGCAGTGGGTTACCAGCCAACACTCGCCGAGGAAATGGCCGGACTTCAGGAGCGAATCACTTCCACCAAGAAGGGTTCAATCACCTCGATTCAGGCCGTTTACGTTCCTGCGGATGACTTGACCGACCCGGCCCCCGCCAACACGTTCGCTCACCTGGATGCGACCGTGGTGCTTGAGCGTTCCCTTGCGGAGCAGGCTCTTTTCCCTGCGGTTGACCCTCTCGCTTCCACCTCGGCCGCTCTTGCTCCCGAGATCGTGGGCGAAGAGCACTACAAGGTCGCCCGTGGCGTCCAGCTCGTGCTTCAGCGATACAAGGACCTTCAGGACATCATCGCGATTCTTGGAATGGACGAGCTTTCCGATGAGGACAAGCTGACCGTGTTCCGCGCTCGTAAGATTCAGCGTTTCCTCACCCAGCCCTTCCACGTCGCGGAGGTCTTCACCAACGTTCCCGGGGTTCTTTGCTCCATTGAGGACACTGTGAAAGGATTCGCCGAGATTCTCGACGGCAAGCACGACAGTGTTCCCGAGTCCAACTTCTACATGAAGGCGGGCATCGACTCAGTCGACAAAGGCTAATTCCTAATTTTCAGATCAAAATCCCATGTCCTTTCAACTCGACATCGTGACTCCGGAGAAGACTATCTTCTCTGACACCGTGGATGATGTTTATCTTCCCGGAAGCGAGGGTGAGATGGGGATTTTGAGCATGCACGCGGCACTTGTTGCTCCGCTGAAGCCCGGAGAGCTTCGCTACCTCAAGGATGGTAAAATCGAAGAGCTTGCGGTCGGTGAGGGATTTGTCGAAGTCGCTGACAATAAAGTCTCCGTTCTGATCGACCTTGCCATCGGCGAAGATGCGATCGACGAAGCCAAGGTTGAAGAGGCTATGAAGCGCGCCCAGGAGGCCTTGGCCGGCGAAAATGTCGACCACGACGAAATGGCTGCCCTTCAGGTCGTCATCGCCAAGTCCGAGGCCATGCTCCGACTGAAACGCAAGCGGATGTAGACTTCCAAGCTGAAGTTCAAAATTTTAAGAACGGCGACTGGAAACAGTCGCCGTTTTTTCATTCGGGTGAAGGCTGACCCAAGTTCCTACTTGAATAGAACGGAGACTGATTTCAGTGATCTGCCGACGAAATCAGCCAAAGTCTAACGGCAGTGATTTCCCGAAATATTCATTTTCGGGAAGACGAAATTTGAAGCGGCTCTCTTTTACGACCCTGGTTTCCCGATCAAAGCGAAGATCAGGCTGGCCGCAATTTCGCCGGCCGGAAAAGTGGATTCAGGGTTTGCGTTGGTCAACCCCGGGCCGGGAGATGATTACCGGCCACAAATGGGAGCGATTCGCCTGATGGTGGTGACAGGTAGCGAGGAACACAGACACCTTGTTGCTGCGCCCGAAGACATCAAAGGTGCCTTCTTTGCTTGGCTGAAATCGGAGTGGGAATTTGCGGCGATTCCTGAAGATCGGGAATAATGGTGCCCGCGCGTTCGGCTCTTTTGAAATGCTCCCCTGGATCATGTGACCAGGAAAGTTTTCACCTCAAGGGGAGCGCAGCAAATAGCAATCCATGAAGAGTCAGAACGGGAGGGGTGGATATCATCGGAGTACAAACCCTAGAAACCCATGAGCGACCAACATAAAATCAGCTGCCAATATTTCTCCCAAGAGGACCTTCTGAGCGCGGGATGTCTTGATATGAACCTGGCTATGGATGCGGCGAAGAACGCGATTCTTTCCTATGAGAAGGGCGATATTTTGTTCCCGGAAAAGATTGTTCAGATCTTTAGCCAGGAAACCCAGGAGCGGATCAATTGTCTTCCAGCCACCTTCCTCAAGGAAAAGGTCTGTGGAGTGAAGTGGGTCTCGGTTTTTCCACAGAACCCGGTCTTGCACGGACTCCAAAACCTCAGCGCAGTCATCATTCTTTCCGAGATTATCCACGGATTCCCCATCGCTTTCATGGAAGGCACTCTTTGTTCAAACATTCGGGTGGGCGCAATGGGTGGGCTTGCCGCAAAGCACCTCGCGCGACAGGACTCGGAGATCATTGGTTTTATCGGAGCCGGCGAGCAGTCCAAAATGCATCTCATCGCAATGAAAACCGCCGTTCCCAATCTCAAGGAGTGTCGAGTCGCTTCCAAGGAAGCAGCCGAAGAAGAACAATTCATTCGGGAGATGTCTCCTCTTTTTCCCGACATGAAGTTTGTCGGCACCAATACCGATCTGGAGGCTGCCACCAGTGAAGCCGATATCATTGTGACGGGCACGAGTGCCCAGGCTCCTCTCTTGAAGGGAGCGTGGATGAAGCCAGGGGCTTTTTACAGTCACATTGGCGGTTGGGAGGATGAATACGCTGTCGCGAAACAGTGCGACAAGATCGTCTGCGATGACTGGGAAACCGTGAAGCACCGGACCCAAACCCTGAGCCGGATGTATAAGGACGGCGAGCTTTCTGATGATGATATTCATTGCAATCTTTCCAGCCTGCTTGATGGATCGAAGCCAGGCCGCGAATCGGCCGGGGAACGGACCTACTTCAATGCGGTCGGGCTTGCCTATGCTGATGTCGGCATTGCGCACGCGATGTATCTCCGGGCGAAGGAAGCGGGCAAGGGCTCCGGGCTTACACTCCAGCAGGAGATGATTTTTGAACACGCCAACCTGAAGGATTGGGTTCGAATTTAAGGAGGATGAATATTTAATACCTGTCCTTGAGGGAGTTAGGGTTTTTTTTCTTGTCTCCTGATCAGCGGCCAGGCTACTTTTTAATTATGAGCATGCTCGTGAAAACTCTAGGCATTCTCGCGGTGGCGGGAACTTCTGCTGCAAGTGCGGCATTATCTGCGAACAATCTGCTCGCGTTTTACGACTACAACGGAAATGCAAGCGATCGCAGCGGGAACGCTCCGGATGCGACCTTGCAGAGCGGTGCGGTAATTTCGGCTGATGGTCTTGGATACAGCGGAAATGCAGGCGATTCCGCTTTGGACGTCACTGCTGCTTCCGCCCACGCCCTCACGACCGGACTCGATCTGAGTTCCGCGATTTCCGGTAACGCGATGGCGGTTAGCTTTTGGCAGTTCAATATTGGAAACGGAGCCGGAGCCAGAAGCCAGAGCACTGCTTTTGGCATCCTCGGAACCGGTCTGGAAGCACGTGGCTTCGGGGCACATACCACTTGGTCCGATGGTAATATCTACTTCGACCATTCCGGCTGCTGCAACCAACCCGCCCAGCGTTTGATTGCACCGGGGCTTGGCGATACCCTTGTCGACGGATGGCACCATATTGTTCTTCAGGTCGATAATGGCGCAGCGCAAATTTGGGTTGATGGATCCTTGCTGAGCGAGCACCTGAGTGGTGCCGCTGCGATTGCGTCTTCTCTAACCGGAGAGGTTCGGGTCGGTCAGCAATACGATGGGACGGTTGATTTCGATGGTCGCTTGGACGAATTCGCGGTGTGGAACACCTCTCTTGAGCCATCGGAAATTCAGGCCCTTGCCAATGGTGCTTCGACCCTCTCGCTGATTCCCGAGCCTTCCAGCGGACTGCTCCTTTTGCTCGGTGGTGGGCTGCTTTTCGGCCGTCGCCGTCGCTAGAGGGCTACACAGTCCAAACTTCTTTTCAAAACCGCCTGATGTTATTTCGGGCGGTTTTTTTTGGGTGTGAAAGATTAGGAAAGGCGGAGTGAGGAGATCTTATCGTGCCCACAGATGATTGGTCTATTGAGACGAATGGACTCCAAACACCATGGCATCCGATTTTCATGCTCATTGGTGCACAGGAATGTTAGGAAAGGTCCTTCCCCTTCCATGCTGTGAAACCCTCATCCGACTCCCCGACGCTGCGACGTGCCGTTTCGCTACCCGCCTTGGTTTTTTACGGGGTCGGTACTATATTGGGTGCCGGAATTTATGTTCTGATCGGCGAGGTAGCGGCAGCGGCAAAATACGGAATTCTTTGGTCTCTCGCTGTCGCTGGTCTCCTTGCTGCAATGACGGCCTGCTCTTTTGCCGTCCTTTCACGACGATTCCCCGGGAGTGCAGGTGAAGCGCTGTATGTTCACAAAGCTTTCAAGCGCGACAGTCTGGCCACTCTCACTGGTTTGGCCGTGGCGCTTGTTGGGATCACCTCTTGTGCCACCATGGCGGTGGGAATGGTGGGATACCTCACCCGTCTCCTCCCGCTCGGTAGCGTTACGATTATTATTTTTACCGTCGCTATTCTGGGCGGAATTGCTTTCTGGGGTGTGAGGCAATCGGTAGGTCTCGCCGCTTTCATTACAATCGTTGAGGTTCTGGGGCTCATCTTTATCGCAAGCCTTCCAATTTGGTCGGAAACACCGATTTCCGTGAATTGGTCACTCTTTCTGCCCTCGTCCGGAGCGTGGCAGTGGTCGGGTGTTTTTCTTGGGGCCTTTGTTGCCTTCTTCGCCTTCATCGGATTTGAAGACATCGTCAACCTCGCCGAGGAGACTAAAAATCCCCGCCGTAATTTACCGGCTGCCATCGTCATCTCCCTGGTGGTTGCGATGGTAATTTATCTCTGGGTTGCCGTTACGGTGATATCGTCCATTGAACCATTGGAATCAAAACTGAAGTGCAACGTTTGAGGTTGGCAATAGGCCAGGGCCTGAGAGACGCTCTGGTTCGATCGCCAAACCAAACTCAAAGTGAATCAATACAAGCACCTGACCCGTCAAGATAG
>JAUIGV010000070.1 GCA_030432565.1 Verrucomicrobiia bacterium
TTTGCGCCGGGCTTCTTTTGTTTCGAGCGCGATGGTTTGGGGTTGAGTGTTGGGGCCGACTCTCTCATTTTTCCTTTCGCAATGAGTATGAGTAAGGTCCGCCGGGTTGAATATGTGATGATGGCGACCGGTGTTTTGCGTCTGGATGAGGCCCGCAAAATGTGCCTGTTGGGGCAGTTGCGCCTCAATGGAAAGCGGGCCGGTGCCAGGCAAGAGGTGCGACCAGGTGATGAATTGACGGTTGGGCGCACGGTTTATCGAGTCGTTCCGGGTGGGGCGGATCGCGTGGGCTTGCACAAAATCTCCGGGGATCCGGAAAGAATTTCAGCGCCGATTAGAGTGCATTGCGGATTTCATAAGTGCATGACGATGTATACGCGCCGGATTTACCGCAGGGCGGCGCGGGCCAAGCGTTTTTCACCGCTGATCTTCGGGGGCGCCCCGACCCGGTTCCGGCACTTTTATCATCGCAAGGATGCCTGGATGGATCAATGCCATCGCTTTGGGATTTCCTCCTTGAGCGGCAATTGTCTCGATTTGGACCGTTTCGACGATATCAAGGTCGTCCGTTTTATCCGCGATCCCCGGGATCTGGTGATTTCCAGTTATTTTTATCATCGGAAGGCAGGCGAGCGCTGGTGCAGATACAAGGATCCGACCGAGGTGGATTTTGAGGTGGTGAACGGAAAGGTGCCGTCAGGATTGAGTGAAGGGCAGACTTTGCAGGAATACGTAAATGACGCGCCACAGGTGGACGGACTCTGGGCGGAGATTGAGTTTCGCAAGAAGCACTTTGAAAGCATGCTGGCTTGGCCGACAGAAGACGAGCGGGTGAAGCTGTTTCGCTACGAGGATTTGCCGGGAAATGAAGCTGATGTTTTTGGGGAGATTTTCACCTTTTTTGAGCAGCCGTCCTGGATCGCGAAGAAGGCGGGGAAAGATGCGCATGCTTTCCGCGCGGGAGCCAAGGAAGCCAAAAAGGGACACGTGAGAAACCCGAAAAGCGAGCAGTGGAGGAAGCTCTTCACGCCTGAGCTAAATGCCCGGTTTTTGGAGAGATACCAGCCCTTGCTCGAACGCTACGGTTATCCGGTCGATTGAACTCCAGCCCTTGAAAGCTTGTGCTTTGATTTCCACCAGAACACCCTTCCTCTTATGAGGAGAATTTTATTGTGTGTCTTGTTTTCCCTTGGTGTCGGACTCTCAAGCGGTGCGATTTTTGAAATTGCACTGGAAAAAAACGATAGGCCGTCGGAGACCTTGTTCAGTGGGAAACTGGAAGTCGAGGATGGGCAGGTTTCCTTTCTAGGTTCCCAGTTGTTGGAAGAGAGTTGGAGGATGGGCTTTGATCCTGATCAGGATATAGTCCCGAAGTTTAACGACCATGCAGTCGTGGTTGAGGAAAAGAAGCTTGCGGAAGACCTCCTGACGATAGCGAAAAACTTCGAACACTGCGAAATAATTGCGCCTGACCTGGTGAGTGGCGGCACGTTCATTAATATTACTTGTCGCCGGGGTGTGAACCGATCTGTTGAAACAAGATCCTATCTCATGACGGACCATTTTAGTCGCGCAGGTCAAGTGCGAGAGATCTGTCGGGATTTCCAAACGATTGTGGTGAGTGATTTTTTGACAGATGGGAAAAGTAAGAAATTGGCAATGTCGTCGATTAGATCTGGAGCGAGTTCCTTAGCTTCTAACATAAGTGACTATGCCGAGGCGTTTTTGATGCTGCAAGACTCCTTCAAGGATGGGGTGGCTTTGGATTGGGAGGAGGTTAACAAGCTCGCTCGATATCACAAAGGTCAGCCGCTGCTGAAAGACCAGAGTCTATTGACCAGAAAAGGTCAGGCGATTTTGACGGCGGCCTGTTCCACTCGGGGATTGGCGAATCTGCTGGGGAGGGCTGAATTTTCACAGGATGCATTGATTCTAAAAATGGAAGGAGTTCGAATGTGCCAGCGCCCTGGATTCCCGGATCCCCGGTCTTTTGATGATAAGGTTGTGTGGGAAACATTTGGACTTGTCTATCCGCCGCAGAAACCTGCTCTTCGAGTGGGTGTTTTGGATGCTGGTGTCGAGATGTTGATTCTTCATTTCCTCTGTCAGGAAGATGATTACGCGACGACCGCTACTGATCACTATTCGCTAACGATCGCCGGTAGTAGATGGAAGGTGCTCCGCGATAACAGCTTTAACCATAAGCCGTATCCCGAGGGAATGGGAGAGCGTTTAAAATTTCTTTCGAACAAAAGTGGACTTCTGACATTTCTGGTTGGTGCAGGAGACTACCCGAAGGTCGATTTTCTCGACGTGCGGGAAATTGCGATCAAAGACGAGGAATGGAAAGTTGCTCGTATCGATTATCTGCTGAACAATCAGCGCTATGTTCTACCTGTCCTCGCTACAGAGCAGGGTTGGTCCTTTCATCGGGCTTGGCCTGGTAACAGCTACAATCTTATCGACAACATTTCTAAGAACAGAGATTTTTTCAGGAGCCAGGAAGAAGTGCAAAAGCACGATAAGAGTAAGTGAGGATTCCCGATGTCTATTCGGAGTCGGTTGAAGCCGGAATGACATAATACAGGTCTTCTCCGTAGTGTGGCTTGAGGGGCCAGGTGT
Source organism: Verrucomicrobiia bacterium (assembly GCA_030432565.1). GTDB lineage: Bacteria > Verrucomicrobiota > Verrucomicrobiia > Verrucomicrobiales > Akkermansiaceae > SW10. The sequence continues at coordinate 2,623 of JAUIGV010000070.1, forward strand.
CGGTTCGGAATGGGTAGGCGGGGAGTTCTCTTCCGTTCATGAGGGTTCCGAGGGGAAGGTTGGACCATGCGTAGCGCACTGCGACGGGATCGGGGACATTTTCTGACCAGACTTCCACGCTTGTAGGTTTTGCAACGCGGGCGTTGGCATGGTGGAAGATCTGATCCTTCCCGGCGATGTAGAATCCGCGCGCGTCCGTTTGATCGAGTCGGAGGCCATTGGAGCCTGCTTTTTCGAAGGAGATCAGGATTTTGTCCTTCTGAATCTCCATCGATTTGTAAATCGGTCCATGCCATTCAAGAGGATCTTTAGGGCGGGTGCTGTCCTTTATGTCATAAACGGTCGAGAGAGCCCAGCGGGCGGAGCGGTCGCCGACGGGATATTTTCGGCGCGGGTGGATGTTCGAATCACTGTTGGCATCGAAACTGACAATGAGACCGGTGTTGGGCGTGTTTTGCCAAGTGAGGAATTGTTGCTCGCGAATGACGTTGGTGTGGTGATTCATGTCATAGGTCATGGAGCGGCGGGTACTCCAACCGGCGATTTGGATAATGCCGAAAGGGAGGTTTTCGTCGCGGAAGATCTTCCGCCAATCGGAGATGACGGCGGGGAATGTTTCGCGGAAGGGGATCCAGGTGTCGCCGAAGGAATTGTTTTCGCCCTGATAGAAAAGGGCGCCGCGGACGGTGAGGCCTTTCAGAGGCATGATCATGGCATTAAGCGCTCCGGAGGGAATGCGGCCCTGATCGGGGTTTTCATAACTCCGGGGATTGGGTTTACCCCCGGGCTTCTTTTCACCTTTTGCTTCGGCTTCTTTAGCGAGGGCCTCCCATTTTTTGAGGTCTTCGGCGAGTCGTTTGGCGGCTCCTTCTTCAGCTCCGCCATCGATCCAGGCCTGGCATTTATCCTCATATTCCTTGAGGTAGGGTTTCATGGTAGGGAGGGTCTCGAGGGTTTCCCGGGTGACCCAGTGCTGTGCCATCGTGCCTCCCCAAGCCGCGTTGACGAGGCCGATGGGGACATCGAGGCGGCGGTGGAGTCGCTGTCCGAAGAAATAGGCGACGCCGGAGCAGTCGCCGATGGTTTCGGGCGAGCAAGGATTCCAAACTCCGGCGCCATTTTCGGCCGGGAAATTGTCTTGTGGTTGCGGCAGGCCTTCTGGCTCGATGCGGATGAAGCGGATCGCGGGATACCGCGCGCTGGGGATTTCAATGTCGGCATCGCGGGAGCTCCGGAGACGCCATTCCATGTTACTTTGTCCTCCGCAAATCCAGACGTCGCCCAGAAGGACGTCATCGTAAGTGATCGAGGTATCTCCCGAAATGACTTCAAGTGACTGCCCCTTGGAATTGGCGGGCATGGGATCCAATGAGATCTCCCACTTTCCGTCTTTTCCTGCGATGGTGGATTTTTCCTGCCCGGCGAAGAGAACGACAACTTCTTTTTCAGCGTCCGCCCGACCCCAAATGCGAGCTGGCTTGTCGCGTTGCAGAACCATTTGTCCGCCAAAGATGTTGGGCAGCGTGAGTTCGGCGAATGCCTGGGCCGCAAGCAGGAGAAGAATGGCTGGGCAGAGGGATTTCATGTTGGAAGGCTATTTGAACTGAAGTTGGCTGAGCTTGACGGTGAGATCGTGAATCTCTTTTCCATCAATGTTGATGATGGTGTATTTGGCAGTTGGATCTTCAGCCTTGAGATCGAAATCGACTCGTCCGAATGATTGTTTCTCGTTGTAGCCGAAGAGGGAGTGATCGATCAGCCTGTGAACATGCTGATTGGTGAGTCGTGACGAGCTGAATTCGAAGAGAGGATACATGCCTTCGATTTCGGTATCGACCTTGTAGGCATCCGAGCGGTGGCGGTCGGCGGAGAGGATGACCACCCCCGGGATTTTCTGATCGGCGATGTATTGATAAATCTCCGTGCGCTCATCCGCGTATCCATCCCAAGTGTCTTTGGATCCGGGTTTGACCTTTGGAGCCATCGGGACATTGGTGCAGATCACGGTGAAAGTGGCGGGCTTTGCGGTGAGAGTTTTCTTGAGCCACTTCATCTGGACCGGGCCGAGCATGGACGGGCTTTCCGTTTTGGGTGACTCGCGGTAATAGCGGCCATCGAGCATTATGAAGTGAACCTCGCCGATGTGGAAATCATACCAGCAGCCCGGATTTTTTTCCCCGCCTCCGTAGTAAGGGTTATCCCAGTTCTCTTTGTAGATTTCCCAAACCTTGCGCTTCCAGGCTGGCTCTTCGATGTCGGGGCCGCCCCAGCCATCGTTGGTGGTGAAGTCGTGGTCGTCCCAAATCGAATAAATGGGAACGGTCTTGGCGAGCTTGCCCCATTCCGGCTGACTTTGACGGCGATAGTAGTGGAAGCGCTGCATTTCCGGGGTTTCGGGGTCGTCGATGTAAACATTGTCGCCGAGGAGAAGGAGGGCCCGTGGTTTTATGGCTCCGATGGTGTCCCACATCCGTTCGTTTTCAGGCACGTATCCGGAGCCACCTCCAAAGGCGACGGTGAACGAGTCGCTTGGGGCCTCTTTCTTGAGAGAGGTGTCGGGGAGAACGCGGTCCCACGGCCATGACTTGGCGTCGTATTTCCAGGCGTCTTCCTTTCCTGCGATAATGTCGAGGAGGAGCTTGGTGTGATCGGGATTTGTCTTGGCGGCGGAAGTTGCTTGGAGATAGGCGGCTGCTTCTTCCTTTTTCCCCTGCAAGATGAGTTTCAGGGCATGCGGGTGGATGCGTTTGATCTGGCCCTTCACCTTTTCTGGCTTTTCGTTATTCACGCGTGGCTTGGAGGCTTGGCCGAAAAGTGAAGTGGGCACCACGATTAAAGCTGCGGCTGCCAGTAGAATTGATTTGGAGATCATGGTTGATTGCTGTCTTTACCTCAAATCGAGCCCTTCAGCGAGCGCGTGTTTTGTCGTCTGTTTCGGGAGGATTCTTTCTGAAGCGGGTGATCGCGATGAGCAATCGCTGGGAAGGGGTGCCCCGATAGGAGCAGGCTGTATCCCCCGATCCAGGAGGTCGCCTGAAAAATGCCCAATGAGTGTTACGGATTTGAGGTGATGAAGAGATCGTTTCCGCCAAGAATCTTGGTCTTCAGACAAAGTCTTGGGAATTGGCCTCGAGGTTGGAGATGCTGTTCCCGGGGCATCCGGAGTTTTTTCAGTTTCATTGATTTTTACGGGATGGCCCTTCGTTGCCGAAGGGAGAAATCCCGGACCAAAAGACATCATAAAAACCGCCTCAATTATTTTTGAGGCGGTCTTTTAATTGAGCGGATTTGCTAATTCCCGAAAACGGGGATTTTCGGCGACGGCTACTAAGTGCTGGCTTCGACGAGTTCTTTTTTGCTGAGGTCGTCACCGGTGTAGCCGTTTTCTTCGGCGTATTTTCGGACGTCGGCGGTGATTTTCATGGAGCAGAAGGTGGGGCCGCACATCGAGCAGAAGTGAGCCGTTTTGGCTCCTTCGGCCGGAAGGGTTTCGTCGTGGAAGTCGATCGCGCGGGCGGGATCGAGTCCGAGGGCGAACTGGTCGCGCCAGCGGAATTCGAAGCGTGCCTTGGAGATCGCGTTATCGCGTTCCTGGGCGGCGGGGTGGCCTTTGGCGAGATCGGCGGCGTGAGCAGCGATCTTGTAGGTGATGACGCCTTCGCGAACGTCATCTCGATTCGGAAGGCCAAGATGTTCCTTCGGGGTGACGTAACAGAGCATGGCGCAACCATACCAACCGATATTTGCAGCGCCGATGCCCGAGGTGATGTGATCGTATCCGGGGGCGATGTCGGTGGTGAGTGGTCCAAGCGTGTAGAAGGGGGCCTCGTGACACCACTCGATTTGCTTTTGCATGTTCTCCTCGATGAGCTGCATGGGAACGTGGCCGGGGCCTTCGTTCATGACCTGGCAACCCTTGGCCCATGCGCGGGTGGTGAGCTCGCCCTGTACTTCGAGCTCGGCGAGCTGGGCGTAGTCGTTGGCGTCCGCGATGGAGCCCGGGCGTAGTCCGTCGCCGATGGAGAAGGAGACATCGTAAGCAGCGCAGATGTCGCAAATGTCATCCCAGTGGGTGTAGAGGAAGTTTTCGGCATTATGGTGGAGCGCCCACTTGGCCATGATGGATCCACCGCGGCTCACGATGCCAGTCATACGACGGGCGGTGTGCGGGACGAAGCGCTTGAGAACGGCGGCGTGGATGGTGAAGTAGTCGACACCTTGCTCGGCCTGCTCGATAAGGGTGTCGCGGTAGAGTTCCCAGGTGAGGTGTTCAATCTGACCGTTCACTTTTTCGAGCGCCTGATAGATGGGGACGGTTCCGATGGGGACGGGGGAGTTGCGAATTATCCATTCGCGGGTGGCGTGGATGTTTTTGCCGGTGGAAAGATCCATCACGGTGTCGGCTCCCCATTTGGTGGCCCAACGCATTTTTTCGACCTCTTCATCGATGGTGGAAGCGACGGCCGAGTTGCCAATGTTGGCATTGATTTTGACGAGGAAATTCCGCCCGATGATCATGGGCTCGTTTTCCGGATGATTGATGTTTGCTGGAATGATGGCGCGACCGCGGGCAACTTCCGAACGCACGAACTCGGCGGTGATGAGACTTGGAATTTCGGCACCGTAGGATTGACCCGGGTGCTGGTGATTCATTTTATTTCGTGAGACCTGCTTCATGGGGTCGATCTCACTCGGCCGGGGCATTTCATAGCCCTGCGGAGTGGAGTTTTTTTGGCGGATGAATTCCTTGATCTGGTCCGAGGCATCGTCGGGGATTTCCTCAATGGACGGGTAGCGGTCGTGAATGGTTTTGAATTCCTCAAGGCGGCCCATGTTTTCGCGGATCGCGATGTATTCCATTTCCGGAGTGATGATGCCTTGGTCGGCATACCACTTTTGGGTGACGGGCTTGCCGGTGGACTTGAGTGGCTTGCGTTTCAAGCCGGGGTATTCCTTGAGCTTGTTTTTAGCGGCCTTGTTTTCGTTGTATTTCTCGGCGTGAGCCTCGGAGAGGTAGCCGTTATCGATGGCTTTGATCTCGCGGCCCTCATATTCTTCGACGTCGTTGCGGGCGAGAATCCAGTCGCGGCGGAGGGCTGGAAGGCCTTCGCGGACGTTTCCTTTGAAGTCGGGATCTCCCCAGGGACCGGAGCAGTCATAGACACGGATGGGGGGATTCTTTTCGACGACGCCATTGGCGTGCTCGGTGTCGGAGAGGCGGATTTCACGCATGGGGACTTTGAGGTCCTTGTGGATTTTCCCCTGGACGTAGACGCGGGTGGAGTTTGGGAAAATGGTGGGGTCTTTGGCAATCGCCTCAAGTTCGGCGGAGTTGTCGATGTCCTCGACAAAGTTACCGGTGTAGTCTGAGCGTCGCTTGGAGTTTTCGGGCGTGAGGCCGTTTTCGTCTGGAGAGATCATGGTCTTTAAGTTTTGAGTTTTTGATTTTGGCAGTGGGGCAGAAAAAAGCCTGTCGGCTCTTGAATGAAAGCGCGACAGGCGTGAGAAAGATTTCGGTCTGACTCCCGGAGGTGAATCCGGTGGTGAGGGTATGATCTCAGGATCTTCGTCGATTTGACGGACGAAGAAACACCCCTGTCTTGTTGAGTGGGACTCTGGAGGTGGCTGGGCGATTTGTCAAGGGGGCCGGTCGGCAGGAAGGGCTCCGTTCCCGAAAAGGCGTTAAAGGCGTTAAAATTCCTCCCTCGAGTTCGGCGGACCGCAGCGCCCCTTGCTTCCGCGTTCGACAAGGCAAAGCTTCCGCGTTCGACAAGGCAAAAAGACGTGCGCCGCCAGACCTTTGTTTTCTTGAAGTGATGGCTTGGTTTCAAATCGCGGTTCTGTCAGCTTCGCAGTCGATAACTGAAGCCAAGAATTGATGATGTTCAAAAAAGCGTCCTGGAACATCCCGAAGATCCTCCCTGCTTTTCTTCTTGTTCTGGTGAGTGTCGCATACGCGCACGTTTTATCTTCTCCAGCGAGTAAGACTCAGTCTGAATGCCCTCAAACGGCCCTTTTGGGGAGCCTCGCCACGGGGGCGGAAGAGATCTCATCC
>JAUIGV010000037.1 GCA_030432565.1 Verrucomicrobiia bacterium
CTATCTTGACGGGTCAGGTGCTTGTATTGATTCACTTTGAGTTTGGTTTGGCGATCGAACCAGAGCGTCTCTCAGGCCCTGGCCTATTGCCAACCTCAAACGTTGCACTTCAGTTTTGATTCCAATCTCATTTTATTTTTGTGATGTCCATCTTTTCAAACCCAGAAGTATCGGACGGCAAAGATTCGGGTTTAACCCCCTTGAGATCAAACCACCAGATGCATTCCAGGGAGCTGATCTCGGGACAATCTAATTCATGATTCCAAACTAGCGTGAGTTGAATTGGAAGGCGCGCTCGTTGTTCACGCAATATCTTGACCAAGTTAGAAATATATGGGTCTACGGGAGAATACCGGACAGTGAAAACTTCCTTCGCATTTAGGTCACTCAGTTGCAAAAATTGATCATTCAGTTCTAAACCAATCGATTCGCTTGATTCAAAATAAAAAACCTCCGCCATATCAAACTTCACCAATTGAATACTTGACATTTTACCTGTTAATTCATGAAAAGGTTCTACATAAAAACGCATTTTCTTGGGCGAATCGGGCTTCTGCGCAAAGAAATCTTCTTTGGAAAGCTCTCCGTAGGCAACTGAGCACGCCCAATCGACTAACATCTTTTCCCCCACAGGAACCACGATGAATTGATGGATAATATCGTCTTGGTCGGTGACAAAAATCTCGAAGTAGAACACTTCAGCAAGTGCGTTCGGAATCTTCTGGATGACCTTCTTAAAACCATTCGGGAAAAAATTTCCAGGGCGCCTGTAAAAATCCTCAAGAAGACTTGCCCGCTCGCCTCCACCTACAATGAATTTGGTTGCTGCATCAAGGGTATCCGCTTCCATGAAACCACGGATGGATTCTACCGCAGATTCTTCGAGGTCTTCCGTGGTGGAGTTCTCGACAAAATCGCTCAGCCTAGTTTCGACCTCAAAATTGGCTGGCGCATGAGCGGAAGGCGAAGCTGATCCTGAGGCTGTTCCGAAGCGTAAGAATATTAATCCCACCGTAGAAACTAATAGAATAAATCCCACGGACCAAGTGATGAGATTTCTCTCGCTTTTATCATCCTCCTTTCCCGCTGCATTCTCATCGCCCCATGTATCCTCCATATCACGAAACGACCCGGAAAACGCCTCCTCCAGAGAAGTTTTCAAGAAATCGCAATTCCCGCTCCTCTTGAAACGTTCAACTCTCTGATTGGGATGATCGGCTTGCCGTCTCGGAGGTGGAAGAGAGTTCATCTTATTGATATTTTGAGTTCAAGTTTCTATTTTTCCCAACGCGAAGTAAAAAATTGCAAATAAGTCTCTTATCCATCTTTCCCAACCCTTTTTAGGCATAAAAATATTCTGTGAAGCCCCTATAAAAGATATTATTTTAACTGCTCCACATCCAGCGCAACGAAGCCCAGTTTGCGTAGATCCAAGTCCCAGCACGGAACTCCCCTGACCTTCACTCCAATTCCAAATAATTCAGTAATTCGTGCTCGGTCGTCTTGCTGTGAATTGGATTTGGGCTCACTTCTGATCCCATCGACACTCTTGCCCTTGTCAGACACGACCCAGCCAGAGTTGAAATGAGAAACATTCTTATCTTTATTGACGGGATATCCCCCCCCTTCTCCTCGGGAAAAGTTTCCCGCTCCAGGCACGACAAGACGGCAAGGCAAAAACGCTCGTCTACTGCCATGCCTTGGTTCTCTAAAGTTTTTCATCAAGTAAGGGAGGTGAATCGACCGACAAACTGCATCTCACCTAACTTTCATTTGTTACTTGGATTACGACGACAATACGGAGAGTCCAGCCAAGCCTATTGCTTGCCGCACAAATGGAATTTTGGGTGAAAAGAAGACTCAATTGGAAGATTGGTTCACCAAGCAACGACTCCGGGTCATAGATTCAGACAGTCTTTTTTGAAGAGCCTATTCAAGTGGCTAGCGCAACGGAGGGTGGTCACGTGGGCCAAGTCAGCGAATTGCCCTGCCACTAGCGAACTCACCAAGCAAAAATGGGATGAACTTCAAACGCCCGAGATAGCTCACCGGAGGCTGCGCATGATGGTAATCGGATACAAACTCCTGCGCCTTTTAATGCAAACAGCCGCCCATAAAGCAGGAAAAAATTCAATGCAATAAGCGTATAACGTATCCAATGCGTGGCCACCACCTCGCACGCAATCTTGGACATTTGCCAGTTCCGTCAAGAACCGCGTGCGAAGACCGAAGAACTACCGGCTCTTGACACCCCATCGTCACGTCTTCCAGGAGAATTATCATCGCGAATACGTCTACCGTAAAAAACGTAACCCCACTGTTTCACTTCGCGCCATTCATGCATGACAGGCAGATCCGAAGTTGCACCGTGGGCCCTTCCGCGGCTATCCCCCGCCCAGTCAGAAATAAACATCGCTGATCCAGACAACGACAATTTCTTCTCCTTAACTGTCTGGATTTCAAAGTTAAAAGAGTAATAGACCGAGAGGCTCATCTTTTCAGAGTCCGAACAAGTGAGCCCCTCTGTGCTGCAACGAAAAGCGGCATTGAAATTACCGACCACTGAGACGTGGGTGACATCGCTGGACCCATGAGTCAGAGACTTGAGATCCAAGACCTCCACAACCAAGCAAGTTTGACATCCAAAGCGAGCAGGATCGCCATCCTCCCCTTCCGTTCATTTCTTCTATGACAGAACTCACAACTCGTTTCACCGCTTTCCCAAAATGAGATCACTCTCCATCCTTATTTACTTCGTAGTCTTTATCCAACTGAGCAGTTCCGTGTCGGCTCAGGTATCATCGCTGGTCTCGATCGGAGAATCAGGAAAACTGGAATATTCCGGTTATGCAAATGAAGGACAAAACAATGCCGACAACACGGTCATTGATTTTTCCAGGGCCGGCTACATGGGCGGGGGGGTAGCCATACCCTATGTTCCTGCCGTCACAGAACTGCAACCGACTGCGGGAACACAGGATGACTACCCCCGAATCCAAGCTGCAATTGACGCGGTCTCAAATCGACCTCTCTCGCCAGCTGGCTTTCGGGGAGCCATTTTACTCCGGGCCGGAACCTACAACGTTTCACAGACTCTTAGAATTACCGCGAGCGGGATTGTCATTCGCGGCGAAGGACAGCAAACTTCAGGCACGGTTGTTAGATTTACGGCAACAACGAAAGACAATCTTTTCGAATTCAGCGGGACAACCGGGTGGAACGAGATCGGAAACACCCCGAGCACCATCGCGGCCTCACCTGTCCCTTGCGGAGCATCGTCACTTGAGGTCGACTCGGCGAGCCAATTCGGGGTTGGGGACCGGGTCATCGTGAACCGGACACCAAATCAGAACTGGATTGACCTCCTTGAAATGGCCCAGTGGGGCTGGGATTGGGAAACCTACGCATCGCCAACTCCCAGAACAATTATCGCCATTGACGGAAACCGAATCAGCTTTGATGCCCCGGTCGTTCACGCCATTGAGAGCCGATATGGGGGTGGCGAGGTTTTTCGATACCAGTTCGATGGTGCCATCCGTCAGGTCGGAATCGAGCGGCTTCGCCTGGTATCCTCCTTCACCAGCGACACTGATGAAGATCATGGGTGGGATGCGGTAAAATTTGAACGCACCGAAAACGCCTGGGCCCGTCAAATCACCTCACGCTTCTTTGGGTATTCGTGCGTTTACGTCGATAATCGCTGCCAGTTTGTCACGGTGGAAGACTGCGCACAGATCGACCCCAAATCTATCCTCACGGGAGGACGACGATACTCCTTTGTCGTGGACGACTCCACCTACATCCTTTTCCAGCGCTGTTATGCGGACAACGGGAGACACGATTTCGTCACTCATTCGAGGACAGCGGGTCCCGTGGTCTTCCTTGATTGTCTCGCAGAAAATGCCCAAACCGATATCGGGCCACACCATCGCTATGCCGAGGGAATTCTTTTTGACAATGTGAAGGGCAAGGAAATCAATGTGCAAAACAGGGCTCACTCGGGAACCGGACACGGGTGGTCCGGAGCGCAAATTGTATTTTGGAACTGTGATGCCGACAGCATCATTTGTGACGCACCAAAAGCGGCGATGAATTTTGCCATAGGCTGCGTGGGGACCCGGGGCCAAGGGAAATGGGTGGCCGAAGAGCCCTTCGGGATTTGGGAATCCAGGGGAATTCCTGTCACTCCACGAAGCCTCTACTACAAGCAGCTCCAAGACAGGCTTGGACTCAATGCCCTGCTGACGGTAACCAATCAAGCTCAGGTGGAATCGCGAATCTGGAACAGACTTTCCTCCTGGCGCGGCGGGGCTGAAGCTCCAGATCTTCCAACCTTTGCCCCTCTCCAGGTGGATGCAGGGATTGATAAAACTGCAACCCTGGGAGATCCGGTTCTACTCAACGCGATCATCCGATACCCTCTTCCTGAAAACTATCCGGTGACCAGAAAGGGCTGGCGAGTTATCAGCGGGCCCGGCTCTGTCTCATTTTCGGATCCCTCCAGCAAAGTGACCTCTGCAACATTTTCAACAAGCGGGAACTATGAGCTGGAATTTGCCGTGACTCAAATCGATCCCACGTCTCCGAATGCTCCGGTGTCTCACAGTGGAACAGACCAGATTGTCATTGAGGTAGGTGGACCCGCCTCCCAGGTTCTGAATCCTTCGAATTTCGTCCCGCTTGGCTCCATTAGTGACAACACCGCGCCCCTCACCTTCAACACAGATACCCTCCAGATGAGCGGAGGAATCCAAGGTCAAGGGACACTCGTCAACAATGAAGGCTCCTTCGTCGCCGTTTTCCCTTTTCAGGAGATCCAGCTGACAAACCAGCCGACTATCCTAGGCAGCCGTCCCCTGGCCCTCGTGTCACAGGGTGACTTGCTGATTGCTTCTACAATAAACGTCCGGGGGGGGGATGGTCGGCACACAGTCCACGGCGAAGGCCTTGCGGGAGGGGGAGATGGCGGTGACGCCAATCGTACTGAAACGTCAGGCAATCCTTTGGCTGGGTCAGGCACCGGGGGGAGTGCTGGCAACGCCACCGGGAATGATGACAGCACCTCGGGAGGCGGTGGATTTGGGGGAGGAGGTGGAAATGGAACGACCACCGGTGGAGAGGTTTACGGAAACCGTTTTCTCACTCAATTGGTCGGAGGGAGTGGAGCAGGAGGGACAAGAAACAAAGGGGGCGGAGCAGGAGGAGGCGCAGTGGCATTGTTTGCCCTGGGAACCCTCGAAATAACTCAGTCGGGGCTGATTGATGCGAACGGTGGAAGTGGTGGAGGAAGCACATCGCAATATACTGCCGGGGGAGGCAGCGGTGGTGCGATCCGCCTTGAAGGAAAACATGTCATCATCAACGGCTCACTCAGTGTCAAAGGAGGCGATGGTGGAGATGGCAAGGGCGGACAACCAAACGGTGGTGGAGGCGGAGGGGGGCGAATCGCAATCTTTTATCAGAGTTCACTCGACACCTCGAACTCAACGATCACGGCCTTGGGCGGGATTCCCCGAGGCACGAACACCACAGGTAGGCCGGGTGAGCTCGGCACAGTTCACATTGATCTTAACAAGCAGGGAATGGCCGATTTCTGGCTCACCAATGAGACCGGCATTGCTGAGCCGGGCCCCGAGGATTGGCTGAAGGACTACGACCATGACGGACTCAGCGCCCAACTTGAATATGCTTTAGGAGGATCCACTTCGAGTCTGGACCACCATCTCCTTCCTAGAGTTATCCCCGGAGAAGACGGGGACCATAGCTTCGCTTTTAGCAGGCGACGGGAGGGAGGAATCACTCCGGCAGACTATACCGTTCAGGTGACAAGCGATCTCTCCAACTCCTCATGGCAATCAATGATCATCGACGAGTCACGGACCGTCGCCCATCCAACCTTGGAAGGATTTGATCACGTTTTTGTTACCGTTCCCGGAGATCTTCCCAGACATTTCGTTCGGCTTAAGATTCGCTAAAGGACGGCGAACCCAACCGTGTAGCACACCGATGACAGCAGAAAGAAAGATAGGGTTTGGAAGTCGAGACGCTTTTCGGGGCGGCGGTTGAGCTTGTCTTGGAATCGCTCAGGCGGTTGTAGCCGGGTATCTTGGGCCCGGTTTTGGTGATTGTATCAGAAGCAGCTACAGCTCCCGGCTTTTCACCAACATGATTGGCGCTGGTATATTGAATTCAGGTAGAAAAAACCATCTCCAACGCTAAGGAGGAATTTTTTCATTTTTTGTGTCTGAATGTAAGAACCGATGAAGTTGGGTGATGAGGGGACATCGGATTCGGTTTTTCGTTTCAGAATTATCGGCATCTCTCCTTGTTCACCAAGAAAACCAATAATGAAAAAATCAGTAAAAGAGGTGCTAACGCCAATTCTTCAACCGAATGCATCCCGCTTTCCAATCGCACTTGGACTCCTTGTTGCCAGCTCTCAGTTGGGATATGGCCAACTTAGCTACGCTAGGGTTACAGGATCAACCGCGAATCAACACCTCTCGGGGACCGGATCACTTTCAAATTATGACGTCAGCGACAGGATCCTGTTTACCAGTACAGATTTCTCTGATGCCTATGGAACTGCATTCGATATCGTCGGTGTCGTGAATGCCAAGAACGACCCGAGCACCGTGGCCTACAACCTCGCACGCGTGGTAGGCACCGATAATTGGGTCGATATGACCTTGAATTTTGTCGTGCCGGGGAGCGCCACGACGGCCACCCCAAATGGCATCCCTTTGCCGGTGAGCTTCCACTCACTTCTTGTTGTTGATATCGACTCCAACCCCGGGGGGAATTTCACCGATGTCATGGGGATTGAAACATCTGCTTCCCGGATTCTAAGCGCTGACACCTTTTTGGAGGGGGGTGGCTTCGGAGCCGCAGCAGGAGCACCCTCTGGGCTAAAATACACCCGCTTGCGGCGTGACGCGGCAGGAGATCCAACTGATTGGACCGACGAGGGTAATGATCAGTCGGATTGGCCAAACAAGGACCCTCGAAACTCAGTTGCATTCGACTTTGGATTGAATCCTATCACCGAAACGCGCTTTGTCTGGGGTTCCAGGGGAGACGACAGCTTGACGGACCTTGAGCGAGGAGCAAGCTTAGCCTTTGAGAACACAATGGTGGTTCCCGAGCCATCCACCGCCCTCCTCGGCCTCTTCAGTCTCGGCTTGCTCGCCCGACGCAAACGAGGATAAAGGACGCCCAACCACGATAACTCACAAAAAAGCCCTTCTGCAACGCAGAAGGGCTTTTTGCTTTCCCCATTCTGCGCAACTTCCCAAATTCAATTTTGAAAAAGAAAAAACCGAAATGAATATCTGGTCTCGAAATTCTTAGCAAACAAAGCCTAGTCACTATACCCGCCACGACCCTTCCCTTTGGAAGGCCTTTTTTGAAAACTTTCAGCGGTCAAAAGATGACGACCACGAGACATCACACCAAAGCAAATCTGACTCACGAAAAAATCCGGGAAACTTGCAAATGAATCACCCAACACTTCCCTCAATTCCAAAATCAGATACCGCGGCATCAAACTTCCGTGTTTCCGTGAATTGGCGTGCTAACCAAACCGAAAATCTGGTAGCCATTCCAGCTCCGGGAATCATAACAAGACGATCTGACAAGCCACCATCGCCGCCCTACTCTTCCTGCGGGGTAATCTGGGATTGCATGGTTGTTTCGAGTTCCTTGCGAAGGGCCGAATTCTCAATGAGATTACCCCACTCCAAGGCAATCTCCCGATTGATTTTCGCAACATTTTCCGCAAAAACAAAAATGGCCTCATCCCTTTGACTTCCGGAAGGGAGCGATTCCAACCAAGCGGAAATCCCAATGACATCCCTCTCCAGCCAAGTGTGAACAAGAAATCGTAAGTTCCGGGCTTGGAACTCTCTCGGCGATACCTCGAGTAACCACGAAGCTTTCTCGGGGGCGCTCGTTTCGATACTTGAACAGGCAATTGACAAAAGGAGAGCGTTGAGCTTCCCGGGCCACTTTTGTCTCTCGTAAAGCTCTTGGGCGGAGGCGAATCCATCGCGAAAAAGAATTGATTTCCCCAAGGCATTAAGAATCCCATCTCTTCGCTTCGCCGGGAGCTTGAGAGCGTAGTCGATGATTACCTGTTGGTTCTCGGCAGAAATCCGACAACCTGCCAGCACCAAGACTGGATCAAGTCTCTGATCTGGCGGCACTCCGCCTTTGACCCACCTTCCTTGTCGATGCTCCTTCGAATTCAAATCCTCCACATCAATTGCCCGGGCGGACTCTGCAAACCGAAGAGCTTTTTTAAAATCAGTCGCGGCCAAAACTCTGACCACCTGGACCAGTCCATTTCGGTAGGCCTCTTTTCGAGTCCCTTTAATCGACTCCAACCAAGCCAAGGCCTTGTCAAAATCCTGCCGGAGCCAACTTCGGACCGCCCAAAGATCCAGCCCATACAAAACCGATTTTTTGACACGACGCTCCGGGTCGACTACGAGGGTTCGCATGAAGATCAGGCTATAAAGCTCCCAGCGATCAGTGCCTGAAATCTCTCTCTCGGCCAAGACCGCCAGAGCTTCTTGGAGATCATCGGCAGACAAGCTCTTGAGTCCGTGAGCAAAGGTTTCCAACTTGGCCAGCTTTTCATCCGCCCTCTCAGTTCGCCGGATTTCAGATTCTGCATCTATCATCCGGGTCCCTTCCCGACCCTTTAGAAAGGGAGCGAAAATCCGGTCCAGATGCTCTTCGAGGCTTTCTTGATTCGAATGCGCCCCGGGCTCAGTTCTCGCCGCCTCGTCCCGCTCTGAATCATTCGGCCCCGTGCTCCCCAGCCCATCGAAACCGCCAGAACGGACAGAACCAAAATCATTCCCCGCACGGGCGGTCTGATGTTCAGATCGCGAACGCAGGGATGCCTCCATTTGAAAAACACGCTTCCAAACGACAGCTGTCCACAGGGATACCCCTAGCAAAAGAAGTGATAGAACCAGCGAATTTAGAAACCGCGACCTCATTCTTCAGCAAGCTTTTGTTTTTGCTCCAATACCTTTTGCCCTCTGGCACGTAACTCGTCATCAGTGATTGCATTCAGGAGAGTGTCAGCTCGCATCAGAGCCGATCGCCCTTCCAAATCAAGGATCGAAGCAAGAGCATCAAACGCCGCAAGTTCATGAAGTGGTGAGTTCAATTCAAGAATCCAATCCCTCAACTTTTCGGGATCCTTACGGGACCACTCAGTAAACAACTGGCCCAGTCGCCCCCGTTGCAGCTCCATTGGGACATTTTCCAGGATCCACCGATTGGCCGAATCAAAGTAGCCGGCGCGGGTGAAACCGAGGAATTGAACCATCAACCGGACCACCGCTTCCCGGGCGAGCGAAGTCTCTGAGAACAGTTTTTCCAGAGCGGCCAAATCCTCCTCAAAACGACGATAGCCAAAACTCTCGAAACATCGGACATAGTTCAAGAGGAGTTCTTCCAGATCGAGGTCATCACGGTAAAAGGCAATGATCTCCCCGAATTCCTCGTGCCGCTTGGCACGGGAGGCATACTGCCCGATCCCCGTCACTGCCCCCATCAAGTCGGATTCTTGGACCTGCTCCAGGCTCGAAACTGCCAGATCAAAATCTGGCTGTCGCGATTCCCTCAAAAAGACTGGCCAACAGGACAAAATCAAATCGGCTCAATTCACGGGGCTGCTCATCTACTGTTTCCGAAAACTGAAGCCCTGCCGGAGGGAGATTTGCCATCCTCACCTCAAGTCGCAACCAGTTATTCCGGTCCCGAAGCCAAAGCCTCCGATCCATTGTTTCATGGAAACTCCCCCTCTCCAGATACCATTCCAGAGCTTCCGTCGGGTTTTCGGAGGCCCACTTGAAACACGGTTCAATAGCTTCCTCCAATCTCTGGGCCTCAATTGCTTGCCGGGTCAGGAATTTCCCGGACTCTTCGGGAAACCTGGCCAATAAAACCTTTCGAACGCTCTTTCGCAAAAGCTCGGCTGGAGTCCCCTGTTCGGGGCGATTCAAAATATCGACATACAACTTTTCCAGCTCCTCAGACCTCATCAACTCAATCACCCCACTGTTGGTTGCAGCTTGCTGGAAATCACCTGCCAGATAAGCTTGAAGCACGTCCTCAAAAGGCGTCGTGGTGAACCATTCATGATGCAATCCCGGGCGACTCCGGGAGGATAAGCGCCGCTCGCTTTCATTCGCAGTGGAAACTGTCACCCTTTCCTCAGCCTGCAGGAGACGCTTCACTTCACGCGTCTTGAGCAACCCCATCAGCAAGGCCACCAGCGCGGTCACAAAACTGAGCGTCCATGCCAAGGTTGATTTCGCAACGCCAGAACTCGTGCCCGCTGTCACGCCACCGCAACCCTTCCCTGACAGGGTGGCTGTGCCCCCTTGGGCCGATTTTCCGCTCGAAAAGTAAACCAACAGAGCAGGCCCCAAAGAGCCACCTACCACAAGCTCCATGGTCCCCTTGGAAACAAGGCCACGTAGTTTTGCGACAGCACGCGAAACCAATCGCTGGGAAGCTCCCGGACTCTTCTTCAACCGCTTTCCAATTTCCTCAAACGAAAAACCCTGATCATAGCGCAATTCAATGGCCCGACGATACCGCTCGGGCAATTGCGGCATCACCCGCTTCAGCTCCGAAATAATCGAATCTGGAAAGCGCGGCGACAGCTGATCCATTCTTTCAACAAATTCAATCTGACGTTTTGATCGATTCGCCTCCTGCCGAACGGCTCTCTTCGACTCCAGGATCGTCGCCCTGACCAACCAGGCCTCCAACGACGGATGATCCACCAGATCTTCGGATTTTCTGCTGAGCTGGATAAAGACTTCCTGGATCACATCCTTCGCTAAATCGCTGGTCGCAACCCGGCTCTTCGCAAGACGCAAGAGTGCTTCCTGATGCCTCCGAATCAATTGCTCAAAGGCAACCTCATCCCTTCTTTCGGCAAAGAGATTCAGTAGTTCCCGGTCCGAATAATTGTGAAATTCCGATAATTCCATCGTAGTAACTGCCTCCACTTCGTTAACCAGACAGATAAAATCGAAATTTTACAAAAAGACAACTCACATCAACAAAGGCTCTTCCGTGACCCCCATAACAAGCTTGAGCCACCTCAAGTTCTATTTGAAGTACCAGCTCAAGGGTAGCTGAGCGCCCCATTCACATCTGAGCATTACTAGATTTCTATGCCAGCAACTCATGAATGGCATATTTCTTTTGCCTACTGCTCGTAAAAGCCATGCCTCAAAGAAGTCTTGAGTCCACTTCCTCCAACACCATTCGGCACCGGACTTCGAGAATGCACTTTCCACTCGCTCTCAAATCGCCGCGTCCCTGAGACCTCGGGTGGCGGATCTTGTGAAGAGCAGGAGATCAGCGCCAGCAGCGCAAAACATGGGATGAGTCTCATTCGACAGTCTGCTCTACTCCGGCCGCTTTCAGCACCTCTTCAGGCGGTCCCTTAAACGGTCCACCATAAGGCATATTCCCGACATACCCGAGCGCCTTCCAGCATCGCGGATCACTGTAGTATGCCCCGGATGCCAACCCGACGAAAACGTTGAAGAAATGGTATCCCTTCGCCATGACGTCACAAACTTCTTTCTTCTCTGAATCCTTAAGATCGGCAAAGTCTTTCCCGAAAATTTTCCGGCATTCCTCGTTCATCCCCTTGAGTCCGGGAATGATCACTCGCCGATCACCCTTTTGTCTGGGATAAGGTGCACTCACCCATTCATCAATAAAATCAGCCACGCGCACCTCGCTGGCTGCGGGCCCCAAATCATCGGCCGGAAAGATGATATCGGCCAAGGCAACGGTAGCCTTCTTTTCCGCCTCGGTCATCGTCAGAGGCCAAACCTCACCCCGTTCGTAGCTCTTCGCCATGACGGGATCCTGGCCATAACCGCTAGCGGCAGGTTTCGCGTTTTGCGCCAAAGCCGAAGGTAAGGGCACGCCCTCGGCCGCCGCAACCGCTGCGAACCACTGCAGGACCCGTCGCCGGGGAAGTCTGGTTTCTTGATCTTGAGAATTCATCTTAAAGGTTTCCTTTCCGTGCTTGTTCAATGAGGCGATCCGCAGCCCGCCACGCCAGGGCCATGATCGTTTCGGTGGGGTTTTTATCGGCGTTGGAAGCAAAAGGCGCACCGTCACAAAGGAGAAGATTTTTAATATCCCAGGTCTGGTTCCACTGGTTGCATACCGACTTCTTCGAGTCAGCCCCCATAATCGCACCGCCAACTTCGTGAATGACCTGGCCACCTTTGAGCAGAGTCTTCTTCGGATCGCGCTTGGGATCAAAGAGCCCCTTCCCGCCCGCTGATTCAAAGATCTCCGCAAAAGTATTCTGCGCATGAACCGCCATGTTCCACTCGTGATCGCTCCACTTCCAATGCCACTTCATGACCGGAATCCCCCACTTGTCCTTCACCTCGGGATCAAGTTCGGCAAAGGAACCCTCATTGGGAATCATCTCTCCCCGACAAGCCACATGGATAAAGGAACCATAGTAACGCCGCGCTGCCTCCTTGAGCTTCGTTCCATAGAGCCCCTGCAAAACATGCCCCGGAACCGGACTATTCCCTTTTGGCATGCCCCGCGTCCCGCTAATCTCGATATGGTAACCGCGAGCGAAGTCCAGCTTACCGGCCTTCTGTTCCTTGTAGAGCCACCAAGGCGAATAGAAGTGACACCCGCCCGCTCCATCGTCGTTATGAGGCGGAAGGTTTTCGAGCGCCGGGATTTGCCCGACCATATCGGAACCAACGGTGTCCATGATATACTTCCCAACGAGACCGCTGGAATTCGCAATCCCCTTCCCGCTCGCCGAATTGAGAAGAATGCGGACGGTCTCGCCGCTACTCGCCGCCAAAACCACGGCCTTCCCTTTCACCCGCTCTTCTTTGCCCGTCGTCTTGTCAATAAAGAGCACCCCCTTGGCCTTTCCGTCCTTTCCAACAATCACCTCCCGCACGTGGGCATTGGGTATAATGTCCAAATTCCCCGTCGCCAATGCCGGAGGTAAGTGAACCGTCGTACTTTGGTAGTTCGCACGAATGCTGCAACCCCGGCCACAGTCGGTCGCCCAGAAACAAGCGGCCCGTGATGACATCGATTCCTCCACAATCTTCTGTGCCTTCGGACTATCCGGATGAAGCTTGGGGGCGAGATCTTTCCCATCCTGCGGCTTTGTCAAAACCGCCCGATGAATCGGCACGACCGGCACACCAAGTTTTTTGGCGTGCTTCTGAATCATCAGGTCTCCCACCCGTCCCTTTGGCGGTGGTTGCAGGACACCCTTCGGGGAGTCGGGCGTATTCTCCAATCCCTCGTTCGTTCCATAAACTCCGATGAGCTGCTCGACCTTGGTGTAGTAAGGTTCCAGATCCTCGTAGGAAATCGGCCAATCAAATCCCAACCCATCCCGCGAATACGGCTTGAAATCGTAGGGTCCGTTCCGCAGCGAAATCCGCCCCCAGTGATTGGTCCTTCCACCCATCATCCGGGCCCGCCACCACATGAACTGTTCTTCGGGCTTATCACTCGCCTGGGTATAGGGTTCGTCAGGCACCTGCCACCCCCCATCAATGGTGGCGTCGAAGAACCCGAAATTCTTATCCGGTGTCGAAACCCCGCCGAGCGGAGCGTCTTTTCCGGTTTGAAACATCGGGGTCTCTTTCTCCACGTCATAAGATCGTCCCGCCTCCAGCATGAGACATTTGATTCCAGCAAGGGTGAGCGTATAGGCCATCTGGCCGCCTCCGGCACCGGAACCGACGATAATGACATCGTATTCCGATTGGGCTTTGGAAATGGGAATAGTGGGCATGGTTAAAATCTGGATACGTTTCGAGGCAGGCTGTTCTTGCCTGATACTGGAACCTCCATCGGAAATCCTCAAGCCGATGTTTCCAGCCAAAATGCGCCGCCGATTGTTTCCTCGCAAACGGGAATGGCAACGCCACACCCATCAACGAACACCGGAAAAAACATCGAATCATAAAATCAAAATACCGGGCTGCAAGGATGCTCCCAACAGTCTGCCTCGCTCCACGCGATCACCTGCCGGCGGACTTGGTCAGGCATCGATGAGCCCCGAAAAAACATGATCCGTCAATCATCCAGACCATGCCAAAACGCATGACCTCTCAAATTCGATCGCAAGCCTCGGAAGGGAAAACGGATGGAATTTGGAAAATTTCTAGGGTTGTGAGCCCGGCAACTCGATCCCCATGGGTGCGCCGGGCCCCAGGCTGATTCCCAGCGTCATCCAGAGAATCATCAAAACCGTTCCGGTGACCAACATCCAGATCGAGTACGGGATCATCATCGCGGTGAGTGAACCGATCCCAAAATCCTTCTGCCAACGTTGGGCAAAAATCAGGACCAAGGGGAAATAAACCATCAGGGGCGAAATGATATTGGTGGCGCCATCGCCCACCCGGTAGGCCGCGGTAGCGCCCTCGGGGCTCACTCCCAGCAACATCAACATGGGAACGAGAACCGGCGCGAGCAGGGCCCACTTCGCACTGGCCGAGCCCACAAACAGGTTGAGGACCGCTGAAAAAAGGACGATCAAGCCAATCACGACGGGCAGGGGCAGGCCGCTGGATTCGATCGCGCCGGCCCCATGCACGGCCGAGATGAGCCCGAGGTTCGACCAACCGAACATGGCGACGAAATGGGCGGCGACGAACGAGAGCACGAGATAGTACCCCATGTCCTTCATCGAATCAGTCATCATCGAGACGAGGTCGTCACTCGTTTTGATCGTGCCGGCCGCCTTGCCATAAAACCAACCGGCGGCAAGAAAGACGATCATGAACGCCCCAACCAGGGATTTGAAGAACGGGGTTGCGGTGACATACCAGGCCTGGTTTTCAGTTCCGGGGCTGTCGTCCAGCAGCGGGGTTCCCGGGCCGAAGGTCATCGCCAACCAGAACAGACCAACGCCCAGGATGGCGAGTCCGGCGTGGCGCAGGCCCTTGAGTTGACCGTCCGTAAGCGGTTTGTCGTTCTCGCCGAAAGAATCCTGATGCGATTCGCCCGGGGTCCAGGTTCCGAGCCGTGGTTCGATGATCTTATCAGTGACATACCAAATCACGGGGAGGTAGACCAACAAGAGGGCGACAATGAAAAACCAGTTGCCGGCGATGTTCATGGTCCAACCGGCCTCAAGCTGCGCGCTTTCGACGGCAGCTTCGGTAACCCCGAACAACAAGGCGTCCAGTTGCCCGGGCGTGAAGTTGGCCGAGAACCCGCCGGAAACTCCGGCAAAACCGGCCGCAATTCCGGCCAGGGGGTGGCGTCCGGCGGCGGCGAAGACAATGGCGGCCAGGGGAATGGCCACCACGTAGCCCGCATCGGCGGCATGGTTTGAGAGCATCGCGACCAAGGCCACGGTCGGGGTCAGCAGACTTTTGGGTGTGTATCGAATGACCGACTTGATTCCGCTTGCGAAAAGCCCCGAGCGCTCGGCGACTCCGGCACCCAGCATCACCACCAGGACATACCCAAGCGGATGAAAGTGGGTGAAGGTCTTGGGCATCTCAACCCAGACGTTTTGGATGTTCTCAGCCGAGAGGAGACTCTTCGCATTCAGCACCAAAGGCCCGGATCCGTCCTCGACCATTTGTGTGGGATGTTCGGCGGACACGCCCACCCATGAACAAACAACCGAGATCAGAATGACTATCCCAATCAGATAAACGAAGAGGAACACCGGGTCCGGAAGTCTATTCCCAAGGCGTTCGACATGTCCGAGGAAGCCGCTCTGCGTGGAAACTTTATTTGGGTCTTTCATGGGCGATCAGAGAATCCGGAGCCATCTCTGGTTTCGTTAAACTTGGAGGACCCGGCGGTTTTGAAAGGTATCCTGATGATCCCCCCGTTGGACGGCAATTTACGAAAAGGACCGGGTTCGGCCAGCATCATCTGGCTGAAACTCGTGATTTGCCAAACGGCTTCGCGCTTGCCAGCCTCGTCGGCGATGAACTGGAAGATCTATTTAGCAAGTTGGGCGGTCGCCGTAATGACCGCCGTCGGGGCCAAGGCCGAAACCAAGCTCCTGCGATTTCCTGACATCTCCGGAGATCTGGTGGTCTTTTGTCATGGGGGCGATCTCTGGAAGGCATCAACGAAGGGAGGGCAGGCCGTGCGTTTGACCGCTCATCCCGGACAGGAACTTTTTCCCAAATTTTCGCCTGACGGAAAATGGATCGCGTTCACCGGCCAGTATGATGGTGATGAACAGGTCTACCTCATCCCGACCGCCGGCGGGGTCCCGAAACAACTGACTTACTACCCGGCGGCCGGCCCCTTGCCTCCCCGTTGGGGCTATGACCATCAGGTCTACGGCTGGACGCCCGACGGCAAACGCGTCCTCTTCCGTTCCTTGCGCGATGCCGATGGACTCAAAACACTCACCGGACTCTATACGGTGGGTGTCGACGGTGGCTTGCCGAAGATGTTGCCCATGCCGACGGCCGGAGCGGGCGACTTTTCGCCGGATGGCCGACAACTCCTCTACTCACCGCTGTTCCGCGACTTCCGGACCTGGAAACGATATGAAGGTGGATGGGCCCAGGACCTCTACATCTTCGACCTCGAAAGCAATCAGGCCACCGCCATCGATAACAGCGTGCGAACCGAGCGCGACCCCATGTGGATTGGAGACCATCTTTACTACGCCTCCGATCGCGGTGGGCGCCTCAACCTGTATCGTTACGATCGCAGAAGCAAAACCTCAGAGGCCCTCACGGACCACAAGGAATGGGATGTGCGCTGGCCTTCGTCGGACCAGAAATCGCGTATCGTCTTTGAAATCGACGGGAGCCTCGCGATCTACGACATCCAAAACAACCGGGAAACCCGTCTCTCAATTTCGGTTCCCAACGACGGGTTGGCAATGCGCCCCTCGCGCTATCCGGCCGACAAAAACATCGAGAGCTACGGACTGTCGCCCAAGGGAGAACGAGCCCTCTTTGTAGCCCGCGGCGATATTTTCACCGCGCCGGTGGAAAAGGGAAAAACGCGGAACCTCACCAATTCGTCCAACGCGCACGACAAGCACGCGCGATGGTCTCCGGATGGCGCAAAGATCGCTTTTGTGTCGGACCTCTCGGGCGAGGAGCAGCTTTATCTCATCGATCAAAACGGTCGCAGCGAACCGGAGGCCCTCACGACCGAACACAAGGTGATGTTGGGTGCGCCGGTATGGTCACCCGATGGCGAACGCCTGGCCTATTCCGACAAGGACGGCAAACTCTTCGTGCTCAAAGTCGATTCCAAGGAGGTGGCGGAGATCGTGGACTCACCGCGCGGAGGTATCAACGACTACACGTGGTCCACCTGCAGTGGTCACCTAGCTTTCACGATGAAGGAATCGAACGACTTCGACCGACTCTACCTTTGGTCGGTGGCCGACCGGCAGCTGCGACCGGTGACGGACCCGAATTTTGATGTCGATTCACCCACCTGGGATCCCGAGGGGAATTATCTCTATTACCTTTCCCGCCGCGAATTTGCACCGCAGATTTCATCCATTGAGTGGAACTACGCCGGGAGTCACGACCGGCAGATCTACGCCTTGGCCCTGCGCAAGGACGTGGAGAACCCCTTTGCCCCAGAATCGGACGAGGTTTCCCTGAAGAGCGGGGAAGAAGGCGGAGAGGAGGACGATGACGAGGCAGAAAAAGAGGGCGCGAAAAAGGACCCGATCGTCATCGACTTTGATGGCCTGGCCCAACGCAGCGTCCGCGTTCCGGTGAAACCCGGGAACATTAGAAACCTGGCCGCGACCAGGGGGGAGCTTTTCTACTCGACCTCTGGCTCGGGTTTTTACGGCCGGAAGAGTAACGAAAAACCCGCCCTGCACCTCTTTGATCTCGAACAACGCGAAGCCAAGCCATTTGTCGAGGGCACCGGAGGGTGGACTCTCTCGGCCGATGGCAAGAAGGTTCTCGTACGAAGCGAGGGTGAATTTACCCGCTACGACGTCAAGCCGGAGGCCCCGGACAAGAAAACCGTTTCCACATCGGGTCTGATGGTCGATCGCGATCCCAGGGAGGAATGGATGACGATCTTCAATGAAGTCTGGCGGCGCTACCGCGACTTTTTCTATGTGGAGAACATGCACGGCTTCGATTGGGAGGCCATTGGCAACCAATACCGCCCCCTGGTGCAACACGTCGCCCACCGTTCCGATCTCAACTACGTGATTGGCGAGATGATTTCCGAGTTGAACGTGGGGCACGCTTATATCGAAGGAGGCGATTTCGAAATTCCCAAGCGGCCCAAGGTGGCTCTGCCTGGTGCGAGGTTTGAGCTCGATGCCGAAGCCAACAGATTCCGTATCGCTCGAATCATGCGCGGCCACAATGAAGAAGCGCAATACCGTTCCCCTCTAACCGAAGTGGGGGTCGATGTGAACGAAGGAGACTATGTCCTGGCGATCGACGGAGAGCCGCTCACGGGGAACGACAATCCTTATCGCCTCTTACAGCACAAGACGGGGCCTGTGGTTCTCTTGGTGAACGACAAACCGGAAGAGGCCGGGGCCCGCGAGGAGACCTACCGCCCCATTGCCACCGAAGAACATTTGCTCTATCTCAACCAAGTGTTGATGAACATGGCCAAGGTCGATGAGATGACCGATGGCCGCGTCGGGTATCTCCATATTCCTGACATGGGCGCACCCGGAATCTACGAGTTCATCAAGTGGTTCTACCCGCAAATTCGAAAAGAAGGCTTGATCGTCGACGTGCGCAGCAACGGCGGCGGCAACGTGTCACAGTGGATCATCGAGCGCCTCGACACCAAATTGTTGGGAACCCGCTTTGGCTACGCGAGCGATGAACCACGAACCTATCCCTACACCGTTTTTCATGGCCACAAGGTCTGCCTCATGAACGAGACCTCGGCATCCGACGGCGACATCTTCCCCCATCGATTCCGCAAGGCCGGACTCGGACCCCTGATTGGCAAGCGCTCCTGGGGGGGAGTCGTGGGGATCTCGAGTCGCGGCCCCTTGCTCGACGGAGGCACCGTCCAGGTTCCTTTGCAGGCCACCAATGACACGGATGGCAGCTACATCATCGAGGGTCGTGGGGTTGAGCCGGACATCGTGGTGGAGAACGGCCCCCAAGCGGTGATCGAGGGCCGTGACCCGCAGCTGGAACGCGGCCTCAAGGAGGTTCTTCGAAAAATGAAGAAGAACCCCATGAAGCTGCCCGAGCGTCCTGCCGACCCCGTGAAGACCGAATAGGAGGAGAGCGAAAAATCATCTTTGGGAATAGGCACGGGGTAATTCGTAGATTCACTCTCCTGTCCGTGCATTCAGGTCACGAAACGACCAAGGATCCCCTTTCCATTCTCCCGGGTCGTGCGCGAGCAAGGTCCAGACATATAGAGGGGACTGCGCCCCCCCGGTCCAATGTTGAGAGACAGGAAGTTTGACCGGGATGCTGTCATTTCGATCGCCGATTGGCGCACCGCTTTGGTAGAGACGGACCCGGTCTTTCCTCTATCGGGACTTTAGGATTTCCCGAAACTCAATCAGCCTTTCCTCCACCTGCTCACGATCCGCAAGGTTGTTTTTTTCCTCCGGATCATTCGTCAAATTGTAAAGCTCCTCGCCATCAGGCCACTTGCCGTAGCGCCACTTTTGATTCCGCAGGGCATAGCCGAGATCTTTCCCCCGCTTCACAATACTGTAGGCATACTTCTTTTTCCCCAGACGCCCGGGATGATCGAGAAGCGGACGAAGTGACATTCCCTCGAGGTGATCCGGAGGATTCAGCCCTGTCAACTGTGCGAGGGTCGGATAAATATCGATTAACTCGACCATGGCCTCGGAACGTGTTCCCGGTTTGGTGAGTCCGGGAGCATGGATGATGAAGGGAACCCTGGCTCCGATATCGAATAGGGTGACCTTTCCCCAGAGGAAATGATCGCCAAGATGATACCCGTGATCGGAGGTGAAAATGACAATGGTGTTTTCCCACTCTCCGGACTTCTTGAGGGCATCGAAAACGATCTTGGTCTGGGCGTCGATAAAAGAAACACAGGCATGATAGGCCTGCATGTATTTCCGGCGCAGAACATCGTTTTCCTTGAATGCCTCAAAACCAAATTCCTTGAACCGGGTATTGATGGCCTTGCGGGGAATCCTGTCCCAAAGATCTGCCTTCTCGGGCGTGTAAACGATCGATTCAAAAGGATAGAGATCGAAGTATTTTTGTGGAGCCAGAAAAGGGACGTGGGGTTTTTGAATTCCACAGGAGATGAAAAATGGCTTCTTCCCGTTGGGTTTCTCCGTCAACCAACGCGCCACCGTCCGGGCATTCTTGCCATCCTTGTGCTGCTCATCGGTTAGTCCGCTCGGACCGTATCCCGGCGGAGTCTGGGCATCGAGCTTTGATCCGGCCTGCTTCTCGAGGACCCGCCAGGCCTGGCGATTCCCGGCCAACTCCACCGAACCATTCGTCGCTTCGAATTTCTTCCGGGCCTCCGCCACCACCGGGAGTTCGTCGTTGTCAAAGCGAAGGAATTCGTTCCAGGCGACTTCACCCTGCTCGTGGCGGGGAGAATGAAACACTTTCCCCACGCTCCCGGTCCAATAACCATTATCTTTAAAAAACTGCGGCATTGAAATCGTTCCGGGGCGGGTTTGGCGAATGTCCGACTTGTTATCCAAGACGCCGGTCGAAGCCGGATAAAGCCCGCTCAGAATCGAGGCCCTCGACGGACCACACACCGGATACTGGCAAAAAGCGCGGTTGAAGGTCATCGCTTCCGAAGCAAACTTCGCGAGTGCCGGGGTCTTGATATGATCGTATCCCGACGGCGAAACGTGGGTATTCAAATCATCGCAGACAATAAGCAGCACGTTCTTTTTATTCCCCTTTTTCTTTCCACCTTGCGCCTTCTTGCTTCGATCAACCTTCTCGCCCGCTCTGCGCCAACGGAAAGTTTCACCCTCGATGATCAGATCCTTTCCAATCGTCCTCTTGGGTGCCGCCGGAGCAAACACCTTCGGTGCTGACTTTCGGAGCAACTTTTTTGTTTCCTCGTACTTGGGCTCGCCTGCCAGGTTGTTCCACTCGTTGGGATCGGTCTTCAGATCGTAAAGCTCCTCCCCGTCTTCCCCATAGGTGATGTAACGCCAGTCACGGTTGATGATGGCATACTCACCCGGATCCATGTAGGGCAGATAAACATCCCGATCTCTGGCGGATTCCGGATTCGCCAGGGTCTCCTTCAAGGAAACCCCTTCCAGTTTTTGAGGCGGAGCAGGCAGTCCACACACCTCGACCAAAGTCGGATACATGTCGATCAAGCTCGCCGTCACATCGGTGACCGCTCCCTTCTTCACACCGTGACCCGCCCAGATGAAGGGGACATTTGAAGTCCGCTCCCAGAGGGTGTGCTTTCCCCAGTCATACTTTTCACCATGGTGATATCCGTGGTCACTCCAAAATACCACAATGGTGTTATCGGCGTATGGGCTCTTCTCCAGAGCATTGAGCACCCGGCCCATCATGGCATCCGCATAGCTCATGCAAGCGAGATACCCGTGAATGGCATCCTTGACCGCCCCCTTGGCCTTGAGCTCCTTGTGAATTCGCGAACGAGCCATTTTTTGCTTCCTGATCCGCTCGGGAAGATCGGTAAGGTCATCCGCTTTGATTGGCGGCAAATCGATCTTGTCCCGGTCATACAAATCAAAATATTTCTGCGGGCAGTAATTCGGAAAATGCGGGGCATAAATGCCACACGCCAAAAAGAAGGGCTTCTCATGCTTTTTGCCCAACTGCTCCACCGCCCAATTCACCCGAATGGTGTCCGCCATTTCTTCCTCCTTCTCATTGGGCAATCCGGCCCACTCCAGAAACAACCCGCCCTTCACCTCTTTCCCTTTATTGAAAATGCTCGCCGGAAAAGGATCCGGGAACGGCGTCTCTTCGGTCCAGTTGTCCAAGGCCCAGCCCGCTTTGCGCTGCGATGGTTTCCGCAGAAAAAATTCATCCCATCCCCGCACATCGATACTGCCAGGCATGTGGTGGTAAAGCTTTCCGACCCCCAGGGTGGTGTATCCCGCTTTTGAAAAACTTAGCGGAAGTCCCTCGATCTCCGGATGGTCGGTGAAGTAATCGGTCGACCGGTAACACCCCGTCGTCGAAGCAAACTGGCCTGAAAAAATGGCCGCCCGTGCAGGAGCACAATAGACCCCCGGGGTGTGTGCGTTCGAGAAGTTCACTCCTCGCGCCGCCAGCTTATCGAGATTTGGTGTAACCGCCCGCGGAGTCGCGCCCAAAGAACCGATCCAATCGTTCATGTCATCGACCGCGAGGAAAAGGACATTGGGCCGTTTCGCGTATGCGACATCCGCCGTCAGGCACCACAAGCAAAAGCCTGCTTTCAGAAGATTTAGAATCCGAATCATCAAGGGGTTACTGTAGTGAACACTTTCGTCACCGGAATAACCAGCCTCCAATCCTGGGACGTCTTGCAGGGCGGTCAGGCTACGGCAACGACCAGCCACCGGTCTTGATCATTCCAGCCCCGCGCAAGGATCATCTCGATTCCGTCGCTCGGGGATGATTGACCACATGTTCCCGGAGCTCTAGCATGAAACAATGAAAGCTCTCCTGGCGACCTGCACCTTTCACTTTTTACTGGGAATCAAAGGAACAGCGAACGAACGGTATTGCTTTCTCGTGGTAGGTGATCCGCAATACCTGGCGGAGAAATCGGACTCACCGAAGCAGCTCGATCCATACTCGGAACAAGCCAACGCCGGCGCGCTAAAGCTATTGAAATCATTCCCGGGAAAGATGATCCCGCAAAAGCATGGCGGAGGAACGGTGAGCGGAAACATCCTCGGGCTCATCAACACTGGTGATCTAATCGACAGCGCGGACAAGCATGGCGGTCACTATCCGGCGATGCAAAAATTCGAATGGGAACGCTACCAAGCAGACTACGGACTGACCGGAAAAGATGGGAGGATTCCTTTCCCGGTCTATGAAGTCCATGGAAATCACGATGGTCCGCAGGGCGACAGCTTTATCGTTGAAGACATCATCACTCGGAATTTAAAGCGTCCCGGAGTCGTCAATCGTTCTCCCAATGGACTGCATTATTCGTGGGACTGGGGACCTTTGCATTGCATTAATCTGGGGATATTCGCTGGCGAGGGTGAGGAACGCCGGAAAGATCATCATTACGCTCCCCGGGCCAGCCTGGAATTTTTACGTTCTGACTTAAAAGAGCAGGTTGGTGGAGGCAGGAGGCCGATCATAATCTCGTTTCACTTGCATCCCAACTGCCCGGAATACGATTGGCCGCAGGAGGACCTGGCCGCGTTTTGGGAGGTGATCAAGCGATACAATGTCATCGCACTATTCCACGGTCACACCCACGGTTCCCCGCCAAGCCGTATCATGTGGGACGGTGAAAAATTTGGTGACCCGCTTCCCGAAGGGATCGATGTGTTCAATCCCGACGATATCGGAGCCTCAAAAACCGATCAGAAGGATCCGGCGAAAGGGGTCGGACTCCTGCATGGTTTTCTTTACGTCGAACTCATCAACAACAAAGGCACCCAGAACGATCAGCTCGTAGTCCGTAGCTACGCCTCACGTGACAATTGGGTGAGTCATGATTGGCACACGACCTGGAGCAGGTCGGTTGAAGTTCCCGACCAATGACCCGTCGGGTGGATCCATTCATTGATCATCTGCGCAATCTTCCCGGGTCACGGGTGCCGCATGAAAGCGGGTGGAGATTCCCTTGCCTGCGATAATGTCCGCCAGCCTCTCGGGATGACGGCCATGGGCAATGTGGGTTTCGATACCGGCATCGACGGCATATTTAACCGCCGAAAGTTTAGAGGCCATCCCCCCCATCGAAAAACGCCCCTTGTCATCGCGGACGTGGCGGAAGGCCTCATCGATATCAGCGACCTCGGGAATCAACTCCTTGCTAACAGGGTCCAACAGACCGTCCACACTGGTCAGCAAGACAATCTTTGAAGCCCCCACCATCTTGGCAACCATGACCGACAACATGTCGTTGTCGCCAAAGGTCAACTCCTTGATCGCCACGGAATCGTTCTCGTTGATAATGGGCAACACCCTCGGCTCCTCCAGGATACGCTCCAATTTGCTGGACACATAACCTGCCTTCTCCGGGGTGGCCAAATCCGTTGCGGTCAAAAGAACCTGCGCCACCGTAATGTCGAAATTACTGAAAAGTGCGCCGTAGGTTTCCATCAAACGGGCCTGTCCCACTCCCGCACAGGCCTGGCGCGTGACAATGTCCTCCGGGTACTTTGTCAGCCCGAAAGCCGAAACACCGGAACCCACTGAACCCGACGAGACAAACAAACAACGCTTTCCGGAATTTATCAAACCGGCAATTGCAGCCACCAAGTGCACAAGAGACGCACGATCCAACGAACCGTCAGCTGTATTGGTCAGAACGCCAGTGCCCGCTTTGACTACGGTGAGGTCCGAATCCATGGTCTTGGGCTGCTCGATGTGGGATGGGTCAGGAATCAAAAAATTTGAGTGTTTTGGTTGATAATTGGAAACAGGGATATTGCGCGGAGGCGTCCGCCATAACGTGATTCACAGAACCATGCCAGCCTAATACCAAGGAATGGTGGCTTCCCGCCTCCGGCCTTTCAAAAGCAAGCTCCCAACGGCCCTCGAACACATCGACAAGAAGGGCACCCAAAGCGATCATCTCCCCGTTCCGAACTCCGCCCCAAGTGACACTTGGGCGTCATCCGGGATTTGGGAAAGTCTCTCACTTCCCAATACAATAGACCGTCGAAAACGAGCGCGCGAAGATCTGGCCTTTAATTGGAGCCAAAGTGGCACGGAACATTTCCGAGACCTCGGCACCCAATGAATTGTTGGCGACGATCTCCAGATTCTTGCCGGGCTTGATCACGAGAACGCCGCCTCCATAGACATTCTGGAGAAGGACATGTCCTTTCAAAACCAAGGGGGCCGACGCAAACTCCCCTTTCACACCGAGCTTTTCCTCCCAGTAAATCTTCCCGGTCTTGGCGTCATAACAAGTGGCCTTGCCCGACATCGAAACGACGAGCAGGTAACCATCAACCACTGCAGGCGAGGGCAAATCGCGGCCACCACGGCGCTTGGTATGCCAGACCATGTGTGACCCGGTGACGTCGCCTTTACCGCCCGGTTTGACAGCGTAGGTGTCGCCCGGCTTACCGCTCACGACGTGGAGAAGCCCGTTTGCAAAATCCGGAACGGGCGATCCTCGTCCGTTGAAGGCCTTGCAGAACCATAACTCTTTTCCCGTCCTGGGATCGTATCCGCGCACACCCAGCTCACCATTTAAAATTAGCTCCTGACTCTCACCATCTCCGATGACAATCGGCGTGCTCCAACCACCGCGCGGCTTTGCTGCGCGCTCGGTTTTCCAGACTTGCTCCCCTGTTTTAAGATCGAAAGCAACGAGGTAAGAAGCGCCCTCGGCATCACAATTCTGAATGACAAGGTCACCATGAATGATGGGAGAAGCCGCCACGCCCCAAGGACCGGGAAAGGCCCCAAGCTCTTGTGACCATTGCTTTTCCCCATCGAGATCAAAGCAATGCAGCCCACCCGGGCCGAAAAAAGCCACCACCCGCTTGCCATCGGTGGCGCAAGTGGGAGTGGCATAGCTGTTCATCTTGTGCGGGTTTTCCGGAGCAGCACAGGTGATCGTTTTCTCCCAAAGAATTTTGCCGTTCTTCCGATCCAGACAGAAGACGTAGCGTTCCTTGCCGTCTTCCGAAGCACTGGTGAGAAAGAGCCGATCACCCCAGTTCACGGGAGACGATTGCCCCTGCCCTTTGAGCGTTTTTTTCCAGATTACCGAGTCCATGTTCCACTTGATGGGCACATCCCCGGCGGTCGAATGTCCGCGCCCGGTGGGACCGCGGAACTGCGCCCAGTTGTCTTCCGCCTGCAGACCGGGAAGCCCCAGTAGCACCGTGAAGGTGGCGAGGATAAAACGAACGAAACAGACGCGATTGGAAATACTCTTCATGGATTCGGATTCATCAGGATACGGACAATTCCTTCCTTGTATGTCAGGAATAAAGGCAATTCGTTTCATCAATCACCGAATCCGGAAGGGCGAGGTGCCGGAGAAAACGAACGTGAGGAACAGCCCCTTACTTCACTTCGCCGGCACTTCTCCACGCAAAAGTTTGCCGCCCTGCCCCGAGAGCTTCAGATAGTGGTCGGGCGGAAGTCCCTCGTTATCCAGAAACTGGAACCCTTCCCCAACCGGTGGATCATTACTCACCTTAAAAATCGCAGTTGCTTCATCGACCTCGTCAAACATTGCGAGGTAAGCCGTCTCGATGCCCGCGGCTCTCACGCCCACGAATTGATCCCAGTAAAAACTCCCGCCGCGGCGGGGGATCACATCCAGCTTCTCACCTTTCATATTGTGCCAACTGAAACCGGGATAAATCACCGGCAGATAGTCGAGCCCGTTCTTCTCACACCACTTCCGGTCTTCCACCAAATTGGCAACGTGCTTCCCGCTCTTGAAATCCACCCGGTGATAGCGTCCCACCGACCAGGGACTAACGATATCAGCCAATTTCAAAACCTCATGAAGTTGCTGGTTATCGATCGCATCACGCTCCAACTCACGAAACCCAAAAGGAACCCCGAGCATCACGCTCATGCCTCCCCATTCCGGATTGTGTTTTAAGAGCCGAATGAATTTCCCGGCGTCTTCGAGCGAGTAACCACGGTCGTCGTTGAAACCCACTCCCCAAATCGCAACCAGCGGCTTGCCCTTGTATTGCAGGTAAGCCTGGTCATTTGGATCCGTTCCCAACTTCATTCGACTTCGGAGATTCTTCCAATCACGATTGAGCCTCTCAAAATCCTCCGACTTCAACCCGGAAAGATCATACATAAGCGCATAGGCCCGTCCGTTTGCATTGGCGGCTTCACGACAGTTCAACAACTTTTGGTTGTCGGCCTTTAGATGATGATACGAGCGATAATTCTTCGCGCCGACGACCCCAAACCTCTGCACGAAGGCTCCGTCGATCCCGTAATCCTTCATCCATCGAAAATGTCGGTTAACCGTCTTGGGATTCACTGAGCTGAACACCTCCGCGGTCTTTCCATTCTTGTGGCGAAACACCGTTTCAAACTTCTCATCATCGTCGTATTCCGACATATCCGGCCAGAGATCGATCGTCAGATGCTTGGGCCCGAGCTTCTGTCCTCTGCCATAGTGATGAAACCCCATCCCGGCACCATCCCCTTCCGCCCGAAACCAGCCTTGATAGCCGGTCATGATTCTCCCTTTCAGGCCTGATGGATTCACGCGCCTGGAAGACGGCTCCGGCGACGGCTTAAGGATCGAGTATGCTTCGTCCAGTGAAACACCAAAAACCGGGAAGCCCGCCGCGCTGGCGGCTAAAACCAAAAACAGGTAACGCGTCATGAAAGAAAAACTACGGGAAAAGCAGCCTCAGATCGACCATCAAAAACGTCCCCACAATCAGGACCAAGATGAACATACTTCCCCGTTTGATCCTTCGGCCGCACCCCGCTATCGTTTTATACCCAATGTACCTGCCCCCGGTCAGGGCAGCGGAAAACAGAGTTCGCTTGTAAGAATCACCTCTTCATTCAAGTTCAAGGCGAACATGATTCCGAAAGCTTTTCTCAGTGCTCTTTTCTGCGCCCCGCTGCTCGCGTGCCCCGATGACGGAGAGAGTCCAAAGATAGAAGGCACGGCCAACCCGGAAAAATTTCCCGCCAAGGACCCGGACAAAGCGCTTCTCTCCACCATCCAATACCCCGGGGAAATGACGGCCCGGGTTTATGCACGCGAGCCGGACGCTCTTAACGTCACCGCAATCGCCTTTGATGAACAGAATCGTCTCTATCTCTCCGAGACCCACCGCTTCGACCGCGGCATTGAGGACAACCGCCGCAACCAACACTGGCTGCGCGACGACATCGCCCTCACCTCCACCGCTGGGCGACTTGCAATGTATCGCAAGCACGCCGAAATCAAACCTCTCTCTTATTACACCGAGCATTCCGACAAAATCCGGGTCCTGATAGACGAGGACGGCGATGGCAAAATGGATAAGTCTCAAATCTATGCCGATGGATTCAACGATCCTCTTGATGGCACCGCCGCCGGCATCTTCGCCGCAAATGGGAAGGTTTACTTTGCCTGCATCCCCCATGTCTGGATGCTCGAAGATGTCGACGGTGACTTAAAGGCCGACAAACGCGAATCGCTTCAAGAAGGCTACGGCATCAGCGTCAGCCTCAGCGGCCACGACCTCAATGGCTTCACCTTCGGGCCGGATGGACGCATCTATTTCACCATCGGCGATCGTGGCTACAATCTGAAGACTGCCGACGGACGACACCTTTACGATCAATACGCGGGCGCCATCTTCCGCATGGAGCCCGATGGCAGTGACCTCGAAGTCATTCATTCAGGCCTACGAAACCCCAAGGAAATTGCTTTTGATCAATATGGTTCTGCCTTCTCAGTCGATAACAATGCGGACATGGGCGACAAGGCCCGCGTCGTTTACATGGTCGAAGGTGGCGATTCCGGCTGGCATCGCGGCAACCAAAACCTCCGCAACTTTCGCCACGCCATCGATGTCAGCAATCGTCACAAGATCCCATGGATGGAAGAAAGCGGCTGGGACCTCAAAGGTGAAAATCGCCCGAATGCATTCCTTCCGCCAATCACCCACCTCAGCACCGGCCCCTCCGGGCTCACCTACAACCCTGGAACCGGCCTCGCAAAAAAATGGGCCGAGCACTTCTTCATCTGTGATTACTGCGGCGGTCGCAGCAGCGTGATCGGATTCAAAGTTGAGCCAGCCGGAGCTTCCTTCTCGGTCACCAACAACGAGACCTTCATCAAAGGATTCCTCAACACTGACATGGAGTTTGGTTACGATGGCCGCGTTTACGTCAGTGACTTCACTGGCAGTTGGAAAACCTATGATAGAGGCACCATCTTTGTCTTTGAGAACCCTGATGAAATTGCCAAGCCCATCATCTCTGAAGTCCGTTCACTCTTCGCAAAAGGCTTCGGAAATCTTGCGCCTGAGAAGCTATCAGAGCTTCTCCGACACCAGGACCAACGGGTCCGCCAACGCGCCCAGTTCGCCCTGGCAAAAAGCGTCGGGAATCGCGATCTCCTGATCGATGCCACCCATCCCAAGAACAGTCTTGTCACACGCCTTCACGGGCTTTGGGGGCTGGCACAACTGGCACGCCTTCAAAATGACAAGGATTCTCAAACTCTGCTGAACAGTCTCTGCTCCGATCAAAACTGGCGGATCCGCGGACAGGCCGCACAAGCTCTTGGACAAACCAATCCAAAGCCATTTCGAACGACCCTCTCTGCCCTTCTGAACGACGAAAATCTCAACACACGAATGCTCTCCGCCATCGCGCTCGGCAAAGCGGGAAACCCTGATGACATTCCCGCTCTCGTTTCTCTTGTTGAGAAAAACACCGACCCCTACCTTCGCCACGGTGCCATTTATGGTCTCGAACTCATCGCTCGGTCTTCCGATTCCGCTGACCAAATCGTGGCGCTCAAGGACCATCCTTCTGACGCAGTCCGTCTCGGAGCCGTGATGGTCCTTCGCAGACTAAAACACGCCGGCGTCGCCGCCTTCCTCGATGACTCAGACTCAAGCGTCGTTATCGAAGCAATCCAGGCCATCAACGACAGTTATATCGAAGAAGCCCGCCCTGCTCTCGCCCGTGCCACCCAGTGGCTCGGCAAGTCCACCGCGATGATCGACTACCGTATCATCAATGCCATTTACCGTGTGGGTGGGTCAG
The DNA here is from genome assembly GCA_030432565.1 of Verrucomicrobiia bacterium. Lineage (GTDB taxonomy): Bacteria > Verrucomicrobiota > Verrucomicrobiia > Verrucomicrobiales > Akkermansiaceae > SW10. The sequence continues at coordinate 29,916 of JAUIGV010000037.1, forward strand.
ACAACGTTCAGCGGATTTTGGAAATCGCAAGCGATCCGGATCACCCCGAAAACCTTCGCATGGAAGCACTCTTCGTCCTACAACGCTGGGAGAATCCACCCGCGGCAGATCCCACCACCGGCAAACATCGTCCGATCTCCAATGATCGTTCGCTTGAAGCCCATGAAGACGCCATCGCGACTGCCCTGAACAAACTCCTCAAAACTTCGAAAGGACAACTCCTCGCTGAAGTGATTCGCACTACAGAAAGCTTTGAGATTGAGATCGAAGCAGACACCTTGCTCGCTCACTTTGCCAACCCCAAAAACGCTACAAGCATTCGTCTCGCCGCCCTCGAAAATCTGCAAAAAACAGCGAACGCCCAACTCTCGGCGGCACTGACAAAGACCCTCAACGATAGCGATAAGGAGATTCGCGCAAGAAGCTTGGATGCATTGGCTCAAATCGATCCCCGGGCAGCCGTCGCTCAAGCTCAGAAAATTCTATCATCGAAGAGAATCCACGATCTTCAAAACGCCTTTGCCACTCTTGGTGAAATCAAGGACCCCGAAGTGGCCAAATTCATTCTCACTTCCTTAAAAACAATATCGGGGCAACCAGCAGCTGTGCATCTCGACATCATCGAGGCTGCCGAAAAACAGGACGATGTTCAAATCGTCGAAGCTCTTGCTGCCTATCAGGCCAAAGTGGATCAGTCCGATCCCCTCGCCACTCATTCGGTCACTCTCGAAGGAGGCGATATCAACCAGGGGCGCTTTGTCTTTTACAACCACGGCGCAGCCCAATGCACCCGCTGCCACAAGGGTCAACGAGGCCGCAAAGGGGGCATCGCCGGCCCTGATCTTTGGAACGTCGGCAGCCTTCACAAACGAGACTATCTCCTCGAATCCCTGGTCAAGCCCAACGCCCACGTGGCACCGGGTTATGGCATGGTTTCAGTGACATTGAAGGACGGCACTATTGCCGCCGGCAACCTTCACAAGGAGAACGCCAAGCAAGTGATCATCGCTGACATCACCAACGGCGAAAAAAACACCTACCTCCGGGAAGAAATCAAGGGGATCACTCGCCCGGCTTCCACCATGCCTCCAATGATTGGCATTCTTAAAAAATCAGAAATCCGCGACGTCATTGCCTATCTGGCCTCCTTGAAAGATCCCAAAAAGAAACAGTAGGATCAGGAAGCCAAAGCCTGGTCTGCCAAAACGATTTTTCCACGCGCTATCGATATAGCTGTTTACGATAAAGCCAGGAAGGAAGAAGGGCGAATGCCAAAGCACGGCGCGCACGCCCGGCATTTTCGACATCGACAAGCCCCATCGACTTGGAGTCACGATGATACACCCCGAAGGCGGGAGGTTTCTCCGGACGCAAAATGACGAGGTCATCCCCCTCCATCATACAAAAATTTTCAGAAAACTGCATGAACGCACGACCGGGCCCACCTTCGCTCCCGGAGCTCAGGTCACGCCCGATCATGGGATGTTCCACGGTCATGCCCATGAGCGACAGCGCGGTTGTCGGGAGGTCGATCTGGCTGGCTACCGTTTTGATCGTCTTTCCTTCCAAATCGGCTCCGAGAAAGAGGCCGGGAATATGAAAATTCTTCACGGGGACCAGTTCGCTGCCATAGGCCCGGGTGTCATGATCCGCCACCACCAGAAACAGAGTATCCTTCCAGTAGTCGCGCGACTTTGCCGTCTTGAAAAATTGCCCCAACGCATGGTCGGCATACTTCACCGCATTGTTCACGGTCGACGCTTCTTCATCGTAACGCTCGATCCGCCCCTCGGGATACTCAAAGGGCTCGTGATTTGAGGACGAGAAAACAAGAGAAAAGAATGGCTTCCCGCTTTTATGTAATTCGGTGAAGCGTTGATCCGCCCGATTCAAAAGATCCTCATCCGAGACGCCCCAGGTGGCCACAAACGCGGGATTCACATAATCCTTTTGTTCAATGATGGACTGGAAACCATTCCCGGTGAAGAAAAGCCGCATATTATCAAAGTGAGCTTCACCCCCGTAGATAAACTCTGTCGAATAACCCCGGTCACCGAGTAAAGAGGCCAAGGTAAAGAAGCCTGTTTGGGATAAGGAAAGCTTTACCACACTGCGCGCCGGAGTTGGCAGAAATCCTGCGGTTACGGCCTCAATCCCGCGAACGGAACGGGTGCCGGTGGCATAGAGGTTTTCAAACCACCATCCCTCGCTTTTGAGCTTCTCCAGCTCCGGCGTCACCGGAATTCCTCCCAGAGATTCCACGAAAGTTGCCCCCAGGCTCTCTTCCAAAATGATGACAAGGTTAAGCGGCCGTTCTCTCTCCCGTGAAGCCACATGCAGACTCCGCAGAGGTGATTCCGAGGCCGCCTTCTCCTCACTGACCCAAAGCTTGGTTTCCTTCAGCATTTCCTCTACCGACATCTTGCCATAGACCTCGCTGGACCGGGCTTCGTGTTTCAGATTATAGATCGCATGCAAGACCGACCAACTTGAGTTGATAATCAGTCCGTTGACCAAAGGATCTCCGGTCACCGCAAAGAGGGCGGGATTCGCCGCACGATGATCGGCCGTGGATCGAATGCCTGCAAAGAGCATGAAACCAACAAGCGGGACCCAGCAAAGCTGCTTGAGATAAGACCACCTCCGCTCCGCCTTTAGCCAAAAACGACTCGCCATACCAGCCCCGTAAAAAAAGAGGGCTGAAACGGCCACCCCCACCAGCAAAGGGACACGAAATCCATTCCAAAGGGTCGCCAAAACTTCACGGGGATAGCGGAGATATTCCACAAACAAGCGATTGGGCCTTAGGTCATACTGCATGATAAAGCTTGGCGTGGAGGCCTCCATGAAAACCAAAACGGTGATCGAAAGCAGAAGCCAACAGTACGACAGGGATCGATAGATCGGCCAAGTCCAGCGAGTCGCCAAGACTGGAACGAGGATTAGCAAGGGCACCGACAAAATAGAAAGAAGAATGATATCCGAGCGAACCCCTTGGAGGAAAAACGTTGCCCAGCCGATCTCCGCAGTTTTGATCCTTTCGGCCTGCCAAATCCCCAGTCCCAATCTGGACAACGAAAGCAGTGGTAGGCCCAAAGTAAAGAACAGGACCATGGGTTGGAATGGACCAAGAACGCGATCGAACTTTTCGGTAATAGCCTTTGAAATCATGTAAGGCAACACGCTACCGACCCAATGATGATAAACTCATGAGAAAACTGAGGAAGTTTCTAATCATTCCTTAATGCCTGTCAGTCCAGGCTCATTTTAACAACCGCCAAGATTTGCGTCCTGCTGATCGAAGACCATGCCCCGCTTCCGTAGAACATCACCCAAAGTCTCACTGAAGGAAGCTACACGTTCGATGTCTCGGCAGCAGGCGATGAAAGGCCATGGGATGACGAGAGTAGCGACTAAAGGGCAATCATTCTGGATCTCATGCGCCCCGAGATCGAGGGGTTGGCCATTCTGCTATCGCTAAAGGCCTTTCGAATCAAAACGCCCGTTATGATTATCAGCGCAGCCGGTAAAAGCCTGGGAGCGACCGGGAGAGAAACCACTCTCCATTTAGTAATCGATTAGGTTATCAAAGATGAATCCGAAGACCTTCGGAAAACAGGCCCCCAAAACCGCCCCGCCCACTGCCCCCAGTCCTGCGAGAAGAATCACTCCCTTAAACTCTCCGAAGGGAACCGAGTCAAAGCCAAGATAGTAGCCGACCGGCACCACAATCGCGAACAGGATCGCCCCGAAGATTGAGGAGAAGATTCGTTTGGCCATCTGTGCAAAGACTAAACACCCGTTTTGCCTAACTCAAGATCCCCTTTACCACCTGCCCGTCATCGGTCGGGCCAATCAGTCGCTGGTTGAGACCCTGGTAGGCAAAGTTAAAACGATGAGGGTCGAGACCCAGCAGATGGAGAATAGTGGCCTGAAGGTCCCGGATTCCGACCGGATTCTCTCCAATATAATATCCAATATCATCGGTTCGCCCATAGGCCCCGGGCTTAATTCCCGCCCCCGCCATCCACATTGTGAAGGCATGGGGATGGTGGTCGCGACCGTAATAGCCCGGCTTAAGAGTCGAGTTCACATTGTTCTGCATCATGGGTGTGCGGCCAAACTCCCCTCCCCAAACAATCAGCGTTTCATCAAAAAGCCCCCGCTGTTTGAGATCCTTGATCAGTCCGGCGATCGCCCTGTCAATCTGCTGGCATTTGATTGGCAGGGTCTCATCAATCGATTCCCCGGGCGAGGACCCGTGGTGATCCCACCCCCAATCATAAAGCTGCACAAAACGGACACCTTTCTCAACGAGTCGACGCGCCAAAACGCAGTTGTTCGCAAATGTCGGATCATCCCCTTTGTAGAGTCTCCGTGGATCAGCCGCCGTTTCGACATTGGAAACAAATCCCGGCTTCGCCCCATAAAGATCGAGGACATGCTGCGGCTCTTTTCCGATATCCATCACTTCGGGAACCGACATTTGCATCCGATAAGACAACTCATACTGGGCAATACGGGTGAGCGTTTCGGGATCACCAATATGCTCATGTTGATATTCATTAAGATCTTTCAGGGCATCCAGGGTCTTGCGCCGGGCCTCCCGGTTCATCCCCCTTGGATCGGAAAGATAGAGAATGGGATCGCCACCATCGGTTCGACATTGCACCCCTTGATAAAGGGTCGGCAAAAAACCGGATCCCCAAAGCGATTTCCCTGCGCTGGGAGTTTTCCCCCCGGAAGCTAGAACCACAAAGCCGGGCAAATTTTTGTTTTCACTTCCCAGCCCATAGTTCACCCACGATCCCATCGAGGGATAACCCAAAAGCGGGTTTCCGGTTTGCAGCAATAATTGCGCCGGCGAATGGTTGAATTGGTCGGTGTTCATCGAGCGGATGACACAAACGTCATCGATCACCGAACTCAAACCCGGCAAAAGATCACTCACCCATTGACCACTCTGTCCCCGCCTTTTGTAATCAAAAACCGGCCCCATCATCTTGGGAGTCCCCTTGATGAAGGCGAAACGTTTGCCCTTGAGATACTCCTCGGGACAGTCCTTGCCGTGAAACTTGGTCAGCGCGGGCTTGTTTTCAAAGAGATCGATTTGCGAGGGCGACCCCGCCATGTGCAAATAAATGATCGATTTGGCTTTTGCCGGGATTCTGATGCCATTCCCAGACCCACCCTTTTCGTCCGCAAGCAGTTGATTTAGAGCGAGGGCTCCAAACCCCAATCCGGCCTGGCCGAAGAAATGGCGGCGGGTTTGCGCGCGGACTTTTTCGTTATGAAGATTCATGGTTTCGTCAGGGTTTCGTCGAGATTCAGGAGAACGTTTGCCACCGACACCATGGCGGCATCGCCTTCCCTGAGGCCGGCAGAATTCAAAAGCTCCGCGGCTGCCTCCACATTGTTTTGATAATGATTTTTCATTGTTTTATACAGATCCTGCAAGCGGGTCAGTTCCCGGGTAGAAGGCGGGCGAATGAGAACCAATCGAAACCCGTGCTCCAGGTCCTTCATCTTCTTGGAAAGAGCTCCCGCCGCCTCGAGAAAGGAAGTGTCATTCAGTGTAATCAGCGCCTGCAAAGGCGTATTGGTGCGGATTCTCCGGATCTGGCAAACCTCCCCGGAACCCGCATCGAAAGTCGTGAACGCCGGATAGGGACTGGTTCGTTTCAAGTATGTGTAAACGCCCCTGCGATAACGATCCGCCCCCGTGGCATTCTTCCAGGTTTCACCGCTGTAGGTTGATTTCCAGACCCCGGACGGTTGCGGCGGCATCACCGAAGGTCCGCCAAGTTCCCGGGCCAAAAGGCCGGAAGCGGCAAGCGCCTGATCACGAACCATTTCGGCGGAAAGTCGGAAACGAGCTCCGCGTGAGAGCAGAGCATTACGAGGGTCCTTCGCCAAGCGATCCTGCGTCACCTTCGCACTCTGTTGGTAGGTCTTCGAGAGAACCATCGTCTTCAGCAACTGCTTCAAAGACCATCCCTGCTCCTGATAGTCCACCGCCAGCCAATCGAGCAGCTCCGGATGAGTCGGCACGGATCCCTGCATGCCAAAGTCTTCTTCAGTTTCAACAATCCCCTTCCCAAAAAGCCGTGCCCAAATTCGATTCACCATCACCCGTGCGGTCAACGGGTTCTCGGAATGAGTCAACCAACGGGCCACCCCAAGTCGATTGGCCGGCGCCCCCTCGGGCAAGGCTCCAAACATCCCGGGCAGCCGCGCCACAACGACCTCACCTTGATCGAGAAAACTACCCCGCCGATGAACCCGGGTCACGCGACGACGGTTCGCCGCCAGCTCTCTCATGATCGGAGTTTTCGGGATACCTCGCTTCACTTGTTCCAGCTTTTTTCGTACTTCCGCCACACGGGCATTCATCTTTCGCGTCGGCTCATAAACCCTGGTCAAAAAAACCGACTCCAGTCCACCCTGCGAATCAACCTCTGCCGCCAACCACTTCGAGGAAACGCGGCTCACCGAAACTTGAAAAGTCTCGAAGATCAGCCCCTGTCCATACTCCTGCTCCAGCGTCAACCTGAGCTTTCCTCCCGGGATCGGTTTATCAAAATCAAAGATAGCCACATGGGGCATGTCCGCCCGGGGGGAAAAAGCCCACCCGGCATCCGTGCTTCCATCGATCGCCTTTGCCACGTCCCAACCCTTCTGCGAGAAATCAGCGCGGGGATTAACCAGCTTGAGCTTCCGGGGCTCTTCACCATCGACCATCAGCTCGGCCGTCAACTCTCGCAGCGCGACATTCTTGTCCTTCCACTTCCCGCCAGGCTTCTTGGTCGGAGCATCGATGCGAAGCGCGGTCACCGGCTCGCCTGCCGGAAGATCAAAAGTCAAAATCCAGGTATCCTTTTCCGGAAGCTCACCTTTCACCGTCAAAACACCATCAGCACTCTGTTGCAACTTGGCCACTCTCGTTTTCTGGCCATGCAGACGCAGCGGAACCCAGAGCGGACCTTCCCCAATCTTCGTTTTCCACTTGGCAAACGCGGAATGAAACTCTTCAGACCTCGCTTTCAGTTTCTCTTCCAAATCCTTAACTTCAGCTTCGAGGACTTCAATCTCACCTTGTTGCTTGTTCGTCGGGGTCGCCATCACCGGAGTGCCCCGGTCGGCATCTTCGGTTTGGTTGAAGAATGCGTAAAAGGAATAGTAATCCTTGATACTAATCGGATCATATTTGTGAGTATGGCATTTGGCGCAGCCCATGGTGAGCCCCATCCAAACCTGCATTGTGGTATCGACACGATCCTTCACCGCTGCCACCCGGAATTCCTCATCATCGGTTCCGCCCTCGTCATTCTCCATCGTGTTTCGATGAAAGGCCGTGGCCAAAATTTGATCGACACTCGCATTCGGCAAAAGATCCCCCGCCAATTGTTCGGTGGTAAACTGATCAAAAGGCATGTCGGCATTCAGAGCGTCAATCACCCAGTCACGATACCGCCATATATTCCGCCCCCGGTCTTTTTCATATCCCTTGGTATCGGCATAGCGCGCCAAATCGAGCCACATCCGGGCCCAATGTTCACCAAATGCCCCGGAGGCCAAGAGCCGGTCGACCGCCTTGTTCAAGTCCCCTGATTTTTGAAATTCTTCCGCCTCCTCCAGGGTCGGAGGAAGGCCTGTTAAGTCGAGTGACAGTCTTCGGATCAGGGCATACCGGTCCGCCGGCTCCGACATTTCAAGCCCGGCCTTCTGCAAGCGTTTGGAGACAAAATGATCGATCGCGTGGACACCTTCGGGAACAGCCTGCTTTCGCGGTTTTTGAAACGACCAGTGCTCGTCATAGGGAGCACCTGCTGCCACCCACTTTCCCAGAAGCTCTTTTTGCAAGCCGGTGAGCCGATGCCCCGAATCCGGCGGCGGCATCAAATCATCCTCGTCATCGGTCTCGATCCGGTAGAGCAACTCCGGATCATCCGCCGGCTTGAGCGCTTTTTGTGCCCCCCCGGCGGTATCCAAACGTAGCTTTCCCTCGCGGGATTCTTCGTCCGGACCATGACAGGCGAAACAATTCGCCGAGAGGATCGGGCGGATATCCCGATTGAAATCCAGATTGGCGTGGGCCCCGGCGATAGAGAGGGCGAAGACAGAGACAAAAATGAATCGGGGGAACATGATTAAGCAGTAGCTTTACTTAATCGGTCTTCTTCCCGAACCCAAGAAAAAGGAACGATCAAAAGAGCGCGGCAGCTTCGCCGGGAAGCGGGAAGTGCCCGCTTCTCTCCTTCTTCCAAATCACTTCGCCATCCCGACGAATCTCAAAAATCCCCCCGCTTCCTCCAACCAAAATCACTTTTTGACCGGCGGTTTTCTCAATTTCGGCCGACACACGGTCTGCCTCGGGACGATAGTTTCATTGCTCGCAATATTCAATTTCGATTGCCATGCGAGGATCATCGCCGCGATTCCCGGTCTAACAAACGAAAATTGCGCGGTCCGAAACTTTCCAATATCGACTTAAAGCACGGGGCCGATGAAATCGAAAATCCGGAGGCATCTCGCAATCACCTGGGTTTGAAACTCAGGGGGAAAGAGAACCCCGAGAGGCACGGCAACCAGAAGGAGGGCTGGAATCTTTCCAAGCGGTCTCCCCCATCTTCCCTCCAGGACCACCAGCAGGCCATGCACCGAAAAAAATGCGGTTGGCAGACCATAACCCGCTTCCACCGGCAAGGTAATGGCAAGCTCGTGGAGGAGCCCCGACCCTACAAAGACTGCCATCGTCCCTGCCTCGCGTCCCAACAAACCTTCAATCGGCCTTCCCACCAACCGTTGCATCATTTGCGAATATCCAACGTTCCATCTTCGACTCCAAAAATCCGCCACTCCGCGTGCTTTCAGAAGATTCGGAAACAAGGTGCGCACTGGAAAGCCGGCCGCCCGGAGGCCCCCCTTGAGAACTCGAAGCGCTCCAAAGTGAAACCCGAGACTGATCGGCAAAAACATCACGAGAATCTGACGCCACTCCATTTCCCAAACCAACCAAGCCCCCAAAGTGCCTGTCACCATCAAAACGCACCCCCAAGCGACATCTTCCTTCCAAACCAGGTTCCTCCGGGTTTTTGCAAATGTCGCCGGATCCATTCCGAACCAACCCAAGCAAAAAACAAGGTAACGGCGCCAGCTGAGGTGGCCGCCCCACGCCCGATAGACGAGCCCTTTCATCCCGGCGAGAAGCACGCCACAAATTCCCACCATTCGCCAAATCGGATCAGCGGACAAAAGGATATGGTTGGCGAACCACAACAGCAAAAGAACTAAAATCCAGGCAATCCACATGGAAAACTTCAGCCTCCCGAAAAACAGGCCAAGGAAGATCAGAACGACAATCCAAATCATCCTCCGCCTCCCAGGTTCCACCAAACCATGATCGCAAAGAAGATCATGAGATACAAAAAGAGCAGAGTTAGCAAACGCTTCGCAAGCCGGTTGAAACGAGTGTCTTTAACCTCCGCGAGATCAAAGCCAAAGAACTGGAGATACACCCTGACGGACCACCAGAAACAAATAAATCCCGACATCGCCGCAGCAGCCGGACTCGCACTCAACAACCAATCCCGGAAACCCAGCGAAAGAATCGCAAAGAACAAATGGCTGGCAAGAATATAGGCCGCATACGTCCAGAAGAGTTCCCGCATCAGCGGACTCAGATCGGCAAGCTTCTCCTTCCAACCCAGAATCCGGGGGATCCAAAAACTTGCAATCGTCAGGACAAGCAATCCAAGCCCTGCAAACAACAAACCGTAATTCAAAACCTCCCTCATCTTTCGAACAAAAAGGCGGCGCCAAAAACAAGCGCCAGGGTGAAAAACACCATCAGGAAGAAAATATCCCAGAATCGCTCGCGACGACGGTATTCAGAATCGTAGTAAGTCAGTTGAACCACCACCCGGCTTGCCCAAAAGACGGTAAAAAAGCCACTCACTACCTTTGACATCCCGCCTTCCAAAAACAAGTGCGGCCAACCGAGGCAGAGAATCGCAAGTCCCGAAATGAGCATGACGATATAACCGCAGTGCACATAGAAAATCTGACGGACCAGTTTCTCGGCACGGGCCAGGCTTCCGGCATACCCGAGCCGCGGTGCCGCCACAAAATTGGCCACAACCAGGCCCACACAAATCAACCCGGCCAGACGAAGGAGAATAATTGTATATTCAGCATTCATCGTTTCATATTTCCATGAGTCTGGTCAGGCGACGCGGTCTTGACCGGTGGCGGTCGTCCGCCCGGCGTAAGAGTCTTTTTATCCAAGTGATCATTTTTTGTTTACTGGTCTGGGGTTTGGGTGGGTGAAATTTCAATGCATCAACTCCGCGCGCCATTCATCGTGATCACTGGCGCATCCGCCATCGTCGCAATCCGGAAGCACCATCGAGTGGAGCGTTTCTCGGACTTCCCGGTCTTTCCGGCGAAAAAAGATCTTGCTGAGACCATGGCGGTTGGAAGCAAGAAGGCGACACATCCGGACCGCCACCGCCAGCATCACGGGCTTGGCGAGCCGACGGGCCAAAGCACGGTGATCGGCGCAACTGTAGAGACACCACACCCAGGCCTCGGCTCCCCGGAAAATTGCCCCTTCGTCCGTCCGGACAATCATTTCACGAGCAGGATCGAGGGTCCCGACTCCCGGGAAAACCTCCTCGGCAACCGGTGACTGATACGGAATAAATTGAATTTTAAAGGCCCGCGTCTGACGATTGATCCACTCATGGAAGGTGCAGCACATTCCACAGCGACCATCGTAATAAACTTCGATCGAATTGACATGCATTGGGAGATTCATCTTATTGTTCTTTCTACTTATTTTGTTTTTTCAGTATTTTCTGAAACTTTGACTCGCGTCGTGTTGCATCTCTCGTTTTTCCTCCCTTAAGGCTCTAGCTGAAGAACTTCATCGCTAGTTTGATCGCCTTCCCGTGCTGCATCGAAGCGACGCGATCCCCCATTTTTGAGGCGAAGCTCACAAAATCTTCGAGTTGGCCCATCTGATCATGGAACGCCTTCCCTTCAGCTGACTTCATGTCTTCGGAGGCTGCTTTGCAGTTCCTTAGAGTCTCAAGCGCCGGATCAATCTCGCGCCGCTTGCGCTCCCGCGCAACCCGCCTGAAGATTTCCCAGACGTCCTTCTCGGCCTCGAAAAATTCCTTTCGTTCCCCCTTTTTGGTGACGATCCGGATCAACCCCCAGCTTACAAGGTCCTTGAGATTGGTGTGAGCGTTTCCCCGGCTAATCGCGAGAGTTTCCATGACCTCATCGGTACTCATGACCTCAGGGGCTGTCATCAAAAGCGCATGAATCTGAGCCATCGTTCGGTTGATTCCCCACTGGGCCCCCATGATCCCCCATTGGGTCACGAACTCCTCACGGGCCTCTTCAAGTCTGACACTTTCATCGCTCATCTGGTTTCAGTATTTACTGAAAGTTCATTTTCGTCAAGGTGAGGATTAGAGAATTTCAACTTTTACGCCCTTACCGCCGCAGTTGGGTGACTGACCACAGGACATTGGCGAATGGCATTCCAACATGGTCTTTGGTTCGATCAAAAAAAAGCCCGGCCCTCCGCGAGGAGACCGGGCCCGTGAAATCGATTGGTAAAATCAGGCTTCCGTCAGGGCGGCAACTCCAGGGAGAGTCTTGCCTTCAAGCAATTCGAGACTTGCTCCACCACCGGTGGAAATGAAGCTCATTTTGTCTGCAACGCCGAACTTCACGGCTGCAGTCACGGAATCACCTCCTCCAACGATGCTTAGCGCACCGCTTTGGACAACGGCCTCGGCAATTTCCTTGGTCCCCTTCGCAAAGCAGTCCTTTTCAAAGACACCCATGGGCCCGTTCCAAAGCACCGTCTTGGCAGTCAGCAACACCTCCTTGAACTCGGCAATTGCCACGTCACCAATATCGATGCCTTCCTTGTCCGCCGGGATCGCTCCGCCTTCACCATAAACTTCGGTGTTCCAGGTCTCGGCACCTTCCTTGAACTCCTTCGTGATCCGCGTGTCGGCGGGAAGCAGGAATTTCACGCCTTTTTCCTCGGCCTTTTTTAAGATCTCAAGAGCAAGTTCCTGCTTGTCATCTTCGACCAGGCTCATTCCGACTTCATAACCTTGTGCCTTCCGGAAGGTGTAAGCCATGGCTCCGCCAATCAGGATGGTGTCGGCCTTCTCAAGAAGCGCGGAAATAACCTCGATTTTGTCGCTCACTTTCGCCCCCCCCATGATGACGACGAAAGGTCTCTCGGCGTTGGCCAGCTTCCCTTCGAGATATTCAAGCTCACGCTCGATGAGTAATCCCATCGCGCTTTTGGAAACATGATGCGTCACTCCCTCGGTCGAGGCGTGGGCGCGGTGAGCGGTGCCAAAGGCGTCGTTCACAAAAATTTCCGCATTTCCGGCCAGAGCCTTCGCAAATTCCGCATCGTTCTTTTTTTCCTCGGGATAGTAACGGGTGTTCTCCAGAAGCAGAACATCACCGTCCTTCAAGCCCGCGCGAAGGGCTGCGGTATCCTCACCGATGCAGTCGTCCGCAAAAGTGACATCCTGCCCCAGCAGCTCACAAAGTCGCGCCGCAACCGGCTCAAGCGAATACTTTTTCTCGCGAGCTTCGGTCGGCCGCCCCATATGGGAGCAGAGAACGAGGCGGGCCCCACTGGAGAGCAGCTGTTTGATTGTCGGAAGAGCCGCCTGAATGCGGGTGTCATCCGTGATTTCGAAGGCGTCGTTGGTGGGAACATTAAAGTCGGCACGCATCAGCACTTCCTGACCGGCGACATCGATATCGCGAATGGTGAGTTTACTCATAATTGGACGGGTTTTTGGTGCCGCAGACATGGCTTCCTGTCAAGAACTCCCCGGAAATGCCCATTCATTAACAATGAGCGTTCCCCTCCCTTCTTGCGCCTTGTCAATCAGGGATCGCTTGCTCATGGTCCCCAAAAATCCATGAAGATTAAGAAAGCGGTCATCACTGCAGCCGGCCCAAAGCAACAGCACCTCCCATTGCAAACTCTGGTCAGTCCCACCGGCGAGACCAAAACCGTCGCCGCATTTCTCCTTGATGAAATCTTCGCCAGCGGAATTGAATCCGTTGCGATTGTCATCGCGCCGGGAACTGAAACCGATTTCTCATCCGCGGTCGCGGACCATCTGGACAAGGTCACATTTATCGAACAAGCAACTCCTCTGGGATATGGCCACGCCGTCCTGTGCGCCAGCGATTTCACCGGAAGTGATCCCTTCCTCCTAATGATGGGAGACCATCTTTACCTTTCGTTCGCGAAGGAATCCTGTGTGCGACAGCTTCTCGATTTCGCCTCACAGGCAAGCGGCCCGGTTTCAGCAGTGCAACCCACCCACGAGAGCAAATTACCCTTTTACGGAACAGTCGCGGCTTCACCTGTCGGAGGAGTTCAGGGGCTCTATGAGGTCTCTCACATGATTGAAAAGCCCACTCCCACGATCGCGGAACAAGAGTTGATCGTTCCGGGCTTGAGGTCCGGAAACTATCTTTGCTTCTTTGGCATGCACGTTCTCACCGCTCCCGTTATGGAGCATCTTGATCAATCGTTCACCGGAGAAGGTGACCTACCCCTCACGCCAAGCCTTGCGGCGGCCGCCCGCGGTGAAAAATACCTCGCCTGCGAAATAGAAGGCCTTCGGTTCAATATCGAAGAACCCTATGGCCTCCTGCGGGCCCAACTTGGAATGGCGCTCTCCGGAGAAGGTCGCGACGAAGTGATGGGGGCCATGATTGAACTAATCGCTGTTACCAGGCGCTAATCCTCTTCCTACTTCCGATGTTAGTCTCACTCATCACCGCAGAGGACCCCGTCATTCGTGATCGTTCATTGGCGGATTCCTGCGCCCCCCTCGATACCGACTCCCTCCTTCGGGAATGCTCGGAATTGGATGCCTTCCGCCGCACCTCGGAGAACCTGTATCATCGGGTCCGCGCCATCTTCTTCCTTCAAGCGATTTATCGCTTCCACCTCCCCGGGAAGCTCCCGGTTTCAGCGACCGGATCCATTCCATTCGAAGGTTACGAATACCTCCTTGGGCGGCATTTTGAGGAGGCCATCGACGTCTTTCTCGAGATCCAAGACCAGGACGGCCCCTCCGATGGCATTTGCTCCGCTCTGGCATCCGCCTACCATCAACTCGCCTTCCAGACCCTTGCCGACCAAGTCCGCAAATCGGTCCGCACCGTCCGCGGCAACCAGTGGATGTTCCGCATGGGACACCCCGCCGACCACCCGCTCCGCATTCGTCGTGAACTCCTCGAACAAGACGAACACCGCTTCCCAATCCTTTGCGAACGCACTCCCGTTCGCATGGACCTGACCCACTCGGCCTGGTCTGACATTTTCTTCCTTGGCATGGACTTCCCGCAAGGAGCCCGCGTCGTCAACGTCTCCGTCGATCTCGCCGTTCATGGTCGCGATTCAAAACCAAAACCTCCGGTCGAAGCTTACTTTCGCATCATCGACGAGCCTGTCCTTAAACTCACCTCCATTGATCTCAAGGCCACCGCTGTCATCTCCTCGCTTGGCGACGTTTTCGACTTCGCCAAAGACTACCTTGGACTCCTCAAAGCGGCTGTCATTGCCTCCGGAATTATCCCTCCAGGCATCGAGGGCTCCGGCAAATCACTCGCCGACCTCCTCAACCGGCTCGCAGGCCCCAATCGCGGTATCGAAATCATCTCCTCCGTCAACGACATCCCCAAGGGGTCCCGCCTGGCCGTTTCCACCAATCTCCTTGCCGCCCTCATCAGCGCCTGCATGCGCGCCACGGGACAAACCAATTCACTCACCGGCGAACTTACCGAAAGTGAGAGACGCCTCGTCCTTGCCCGCGCCATTCTCGGAGAATGGATTGGCGGATCCGGGGGAGGTTGGCAGGACTCCGGTGGCGTCTGGCCCGGGATCAAGCTCATTGAAGGCGAAGTTGCGGGTGAAACCGATCCGGAACACGGCATTTCCCGTGGGCGCCTCATGCCCAAGCACAAGGTCTTCAATCAGGAGGAAATCCCGGACTCCGCCCGACAGGCTCTCACTGATTCGCTCATCCTGGTCCACGGCGGCATGGCCCAAAACGTCGGCCCCATCCTCGAGATGGTCACCGAAAAATACCTTCTGCGATCCTCCGCCGAATGGAAGGCCCGCCAGGAAGCCCTCGACCTCCTCGATCAAATCGTGAAGGCCCTCGCAGGCGGAGACATCCGCGAACTCGGACGGCTCACCACCGCAAACTTTCGCGGCCCGCTCCAAACCATCATTCCCTGGGCCACCAACCACTTTACCGAAACTCTCATCACGCGCGTATCGGAGAAATTCGGCGACGACTTTTGGGGCTTCTGGATGCTCGGCGGCATGTCCGGCGGCGGCATGGGCTTCATCGTCGACCCCTCACGCAAGCAAGAGGCCCTGAACATCATTCACGACATCATGATCCAAACCAAGCGGGAGCTCGAAAACGCCCTCCCCTTCGCCATGGACCCGGTCGTTTATGACTTCGGAATCAACCCACACGGGACCTTTGGCCAAATTCATCACGGAGAAGAAGCCCTTCTCCCGCCCTCCTACTACCACCTCGCCCTCGCCGATACCCTGCGGACTCCGCCCGCAGACCTCTCCCCAACTGCAAGGGCCGAGCTCGATCAGTTCGCCCGGGCCTGCCGGACCAACTCCGCTTTCTCTTCTTCGGTCGAATCCCTCTTCGAAACCCTCATCCCGCGGATCGGCGATCAATCGGCCGGGGATAACTCGCTTTCAAAGCTCCTCACCGAAAACGGATTCGATCGTCGTCAGCACGAGCAAATCCGCAAGGATCTCGTCGAAGGAAGAATCGGTCTCGCTCAGAACCGTCTCCCTGCCACCACCGTGATCAAAGATGTCGCACCTGAAGACGTCACTGATTTCACCAAATCAGATGCCACAGAAAATCTCGCACTCGGGGAACAAGCCCTCGCAGACGGAGAGGTCGGAGTCATCACCCTGGCCGCCGGAGCCGGATCCCGCTGGACCCAGGGAGCCGGCGTCTGCAAGGCCCTTCATCCCTTCGTTCGCCTTGCCGGACGCCATCGCACCTTTGTCGAAACGCACCTCGCGAAATCCCGCAAACGCGGACAGGAGGCGGGAACAACCATCCCGCACATCTTCACCACTTCTTATCTCACCCACCAACCGACCCGTCAGTTCTTAGACACCGTCGACGGCTACAACTATCCCGGCTCGCTTCACTTGTCCCAAGGCCGCTCGGTCGGTCTCCGCATGATCCCGACCGTCCGCGATCTCCGCTTTGCCTGGGAAGAGATGCCCCAGCAGGTCCTCGACGAGCAGCAGCAAAAGATGCGGGACTCGGTCAGAGCAGCCCTGCTCAACTGGGCCCGGTCAACCGGAGAAGCCAGCGATTACACCGACAACCTCCCGCTACAATGCCTCCACCCGGTTGGCCACTTTTACGAAGTCCCCAACCTTCTGCTCAACGGAACCCTCGCCAACCTTCTCGAAGAGCGCCCCCAACTCAAGACCCTCATGCTCCACAATATCGACACCCTCGGCGCCGATGTGGACCCCGCCCTATTGGGACACCACCTCGCCAGCGACACCGGCCTCACCTTCGAAGTCATCACCCGTCGACTCGAGGACCGCGGCGGCGGCCTGGCCTCCATCGGAGGACGCCCGCGACTTCTTGAAGGCCTTGCGATGCCACGCGAGGAGGACGAATTTGCTCTTTCCTACTACAACTCGATGACGACCTGGATCGACGTCGACCGTCTCCTCGAACTCTTCGATCTCACCCGCCCCGATATCCTCGCGCGCGATGAAGGGAAAATCCTTGCCGGCATCCGTAAAGTCGCCTCAGGCCTTCCGACCTATATTACCCTCAAAGAAGTTAAAAAACGCTGGGGCAATGGACAGGAGGACGTCTTCCCCGTTACGCAATTCGAAAAACTGTGGGGAGATCTCACCACTCTCTCCGGGATTGATTCAAAGTTCATTGTCGTCCCAAGGTCACGCGGCCAGCAGCTCAAAGACCCCGCCCAACTCGACGCTTGGCTCCGCGATGGCTCGGCAGATCACATCGAGTCTCTCTGCGAGTGGTAAACTTGAGCATTGTATTCCCTCAGCTCTGGTCGATTCTATCAATATGAGATTATTTTTACTCATATCGGCAATACTATCGTCATCGGCACTTGCCCGATATTACGAGTTCAATCTTACGGAAGCAAATGACGACCGCGATTCGTATGGGATTCCGGAGGGCCACGAAGTTTATCTTTTGGACGTAGACGTTCCCTGGGGACTCATCGCGGTTTACTTTTCATATGATCCTGCTGATTCCGGCATGGTAACTATTTCCACCCAATATCTGGGCATTGCACAGGCCTATCAATTTTACGCGGTTGACTCCCCGACTTCGGATGACCGGTTGCAAATCTCTTCCAACGCCGGCGATGACGAACTGAGTTCACCTTTCACGATTTCGTCCGGAGATTCACAATTCATCACCTTCGAAAGTGAAATCCTCGGAGAAGCTGGCTGGGTCCAAATCGCATACGACAAGGACGAAGGGCTCAACATCATTTCACAAAATGAAAATCCCACTCCGCGAGAACCAGAGATTTCGTTCGGGAATGGCCGTGTTTTCGTCACCGCATCGCATCTGGGAATTATCCAACAATCATCCGATCTCAGGAATTGGACGAATGTCAGCAGTCAGGGCGGTTCAGTAACACTCATCATGTCCCAATTAAGCGGCCCCGTTTTCTTCCGCGAACTCTGTCCTTAGACCATTTGCCAGAAGTGATTGCGGGAAAAGGCCGAGACTGTGGGAATTGAGGGCAAGGCGCGAGGAAGGGGCGTATGAACATACGCAACTGACGAGCAACGCCGCAATCGGCTCCCACGGGCCGGAAGTCTGTCAGCCCTCCCGCGCAGCGGCTGATCCTCTCGGCACAATAATCCCCGTTTTCACGTAAGGACTTTTGGCAGATGGTCTAATCGAAAGGCTTCAAATCTCCACGGCCTCCGCAAGCATCCGGCGATACTCGGCCGCAGGCACCTCATATCCCCCAAAGGTTCGGAGATGATCCGTCATCCACTGGGTATCCAATAAGATGGCCCGCTCTTCGCGAAGCCACTCCACCAGATTCACCAACGCAATCTTGCTCGCATCGGTCTTACGGCTAAACATGCTCTCACCAAAAAACGCCCGTCCCAGTCGAACCCCGTAAAGCCCGCCTTGCAGCCCATCTTCATCCCAACATTCCACCGAATGGGCAAAGCCCTGGTCGAAAAGGGCGCAATAACTCTCCATGATCACCGGGTCGATCCACGTCTCATCCCGATCACTGCATCCTTCCATCACCTTCCGGAATGAAGTATCGAACCGGATCTCAAAAGGCCGCTTCTTCATCGCCCGCTTCAAACCATGCGGAATGTGAAAACGATCATCCAATGGGATGATCCCCCGTTCCTTCGGCTGAAACCAATAGATTTCCCCATCTTCCGACATCGGAAAGACGCCCTCCACATAGGCGCCCAAAAGAACTTCGGTCGGAATTTTCTCCACAACGGTATTTTCGCGATACAAAGCCTCCATTTCAATCTACAATTCCCCCCATGAAGATCGACCTTGCCAATTTACCCTCAGAAGGCCAGCACTTCGAAGGGGAGCTTCCTCCCGAAGTCTTTGACCTCCAGGAAAGTGACATTATCAGCGTCAGCCCGCTGAAATACTCCCTTTTCGCCCAGCGCTTCGACACTGAACTCCTTCTCACCGGCAGCCTTGAGGCCACCTTTGAGCTCACCTGCATGCGCAGCCTCCATCCCTTCAAACAAACCATCTCAATGCCCTCCGCCGCCGTCAGCATTGAACTCGGCAACGACGGCTTCATCGATCCCGCTCCCCAAATACGGGAGGAAATCCTGATCGAGCTCCCCACCAACCCGCGCTGCGAGGAGGGAGACACGCCCGGAAATTGCGAAATAGATCCGAAGTATTTAGCAGTAGACAAACCGACCGATGATGGAGTAGAACCCGCCCCCGCGCCGGAAAAACCCAACCCATGGGGTGCTCTCGACGCGTTGGACTCTCAAGATTAACCTTCTTACCCACCAGATTCATGGCCTCACCAAAACGTCGCACCTCCAAGCACAAACAGAAGCTCCGCCGTGGAGCCAACCGTTGGCGCAAGCCCCTGCTCAAGACTTGTCCTGAGTGCGGCTCCAATGTCCCCGGACACATCGCCTGCCCATCTTGCGGAACATACCGCGATCGCCAGGTGGTCGACGTCGATCTCGTCTAGATCGCGTCAACCGACACATTTTCCAACACTTCACTGAGCGCGGGGGCACCCTCCGCGCTTTTTTACCGTGATGAAGATTGCACTCGATGCCATGGGCGGCGACCACGCCCCCGGAGTCAACCTCGAAGGAGCGCGCGACATTCTCGCCGAAAACTCCGAGATCGAATCCATCCTCCTCACCGGTCCCGCCGACCAGTTGAGGAAAGCGGCCGCCGAATGCGGACTCACCGACCCGCGTGCCGTCTTCATCGAGGCACCCGAAGTCGTCGGCATGGAGGAATCCGGAGCCAAAGCCCTCCGGCGCAAAAAGAACTCCTCCATCTCCATCGCGGCCGACCTCGTCAAAAACGGCGAAGCCCAGGCCCTCGTCTCCGCCGGTAACACCGGAGCAGCCGTGGCAGCTGCGACCGTGAAACTCCGCCTCCTAAAAGGGGTGCAACGAGCCGGCATCGCCTCCCCCATGCCGAACGAATTCGGCGTCTGCAACCTCCTCGACGCCGGAGCCAATCCCGAAGCAAAGCCCAGTCACCTTCTCGACTACGCCATCATGGGCAGCGTTTACGCCCGCGAAGTCCTCAAAGTCGCCGACCCCAAAGTGGGCATCATGTCCAATGGTGAGGAAGAAGAAAAAGGCACCGCTTTCACCAAGGAGACCCTCATTCTCCTCAAGCACCTCGTCGACCAAGGCAACGCCCCTTTCACCCTTCGCGGAAATGTCGAAGGCCACGACCTTTTCCAAACCCAACTCGATGTCTGTCTCTGCGACGGATTCACCGGAAACATCGTTCTCAAAAGCTGCGAAGCGACAGCAAAAGCGATGTCCAAGTGGATGAAGGAAGAGTTCAAAAAGAACCCCGTCCGTATCGCCGGAGCGCTCTTGGGCAAAGGTGCCTTCAAGGCTGTCAAGGACCGCACCAACTACGAATCTTACGGCGGCTCCCCGCTTCTCGGAGTCAACGGCGTCGTCATCATCGCCCACGGTGGATCATCCGCCCTCGCGATTAAAAACGCCCTCAAAATGTCCGCCGAAGCCCTCAAACACGAGGTCAACCCGAAGATCGAAGAAGCGATCGCCAGAATTACCCTTCCAGACCCCACTTAGCAGAGCCCGTGCCCATGTCCCAAGAGGCCAGGCATCAAAATTTTTCAACCCAAAACACACCCCAATAACCGAGGCTCAAGGTTGTGAGTATCGTCAACACGATTGCCGCGACTGGCATTTTCACACCCACCCTCCAAGCGGTCACAGCCAGCCCCCAGGCACAGGCAACACTCGCGGTGCACGACAGATCGCCCAGAATCCTCGCGGCACCCCTCCCACCATAAGGCTGAAGAAACACCCACATCAAATACGTCAATGACGCACACACGGCCAGCCGGTAGCGCTCAACCACGTCAATCGCCGCATTCTCTTTCCGGCAGGCAAAATACAAGGCCACAAAAAGCGCGAGGGGTAATAGCAAAACCCAAATAGGCTTTAAGGAAACGTTGTCCATCCGGCAAAGCCTACCATCAAGGTCAAATGTAGCTGAAAGCTCCAGCTTTCGGATTCTCGATGAAACCGAGAGCTGGAGCTCCCGGCTACCGGTCCTTCCCCACGATTTTCTCAAACTCCGCTTCCATCTCCTTCGCGATCTCACCCTTCTGCTCGATTAAATTGTGGGCCTCGCTGGGATCATCTCCGAGATGATAAAGGTGGTATGGTTTTCCAAAGGCTTTGCCCTTCGGCTTCTGCCGTCCGCCCGACCCATCCCCCAAAACCAACTTCCACGGACCTTTCCGAATCGCAAATGTCCCCGAAGCCGAGTGATTGATCACACCCGGGCGCTCTACCCCTTTTTCGCCTTTCAACTGGGGTGCAAAGCTATAGCTGTCCTCGCCAGCCCCCTTTGGCAATTCCGAGCCAACAATATCAGCCACCGTCGCCAAAACATCAGTGAGACAAACGGCATCCTCCACCCTTGCCCCGGCCTTGATCTGCTTGGGCCACCTCACAAAAAAGGGAACACGATGCCCTCCTTCCCAAACATCGGCCTTCGTCCCCCGCCAATGATAGTTGGCTGAGTGATCCTCCGGCCGATATCCCTGATCCTTGATATTTTTGAGGTGATGATCCTCTTTCTCCCATCGGCGAAACATGAATGATCC
>JAUIGV010000038.1 GCA_030432565.1 Verrucomicrobiia bacterium
GGCCAAGACGGTCAGACTTCAGAAGCGAACAATTCTCGTTAATACGATCAGTCATATCCGGTGATCCTATGACTGATCGTCCCTACAGCTCAATCATCGTCGATAGGTGCTACGCGTGACGCTTACGATGAACGTGATGAAAATGCTGTTGAACTGCTCAAGACGAGCCGGGATGGCCGAGTGCGATACAGCCTAGAGCAGAAGGAAAGGGTTCTCGATCTCTTTGAGCAGAGTGGAATGAGCGGCAGGGCCTTTGCTGAAGAGCATGGTAAAAATAAAAATATGCCGGGCATAGTTTGAAGAGAAATGTCGTAACCTGTTCTAAGGGAGTGGTGTAAGGCGATTTGGCGTCGGGGGGACTCGAGCAGAATTTCATTCTGTGACCCAGAGACTGATGCGGTAGCTCCCCTTAGGACTTTCGGAATTCGTAGGCCGTTTGGGCCTTTTCTCCCTGTTTCTGGAGGAGGCCGGATTCGACGCCATGTTTGAGGTCGCGGCTGGCGGTGGCGGTGGAGATGGTTTTGAAGAGGGCGAGGTAGTCTTTGCGGGAGAATGTTTGCTTGGAAAATTCCTGGGCGGCCCGGTTGAGTCGTTCTTCGGCGGTGAGGGGTTTGGGGCTGAAGTTTTGGAGGAAGTCTTCGAGGGCGCGGTGGATCATTTCCAAGGCGAATTCGACGAAGTGGGTGGAGTCACCGTCGTGGTCGGATTTTTCCAAGGCTTGGTAGTAGTCTTGCTGATGGTCCTTGATGAGGGATTCGATGGGGATGAACTCGAAGGCGGGATGGTAGTGGTAGAGGAGGACGCTCTGCCAAAAGCGACCGATGCGGCCATTGCCATCCTGGAAGGGGTGGATGAATTCGAGTTCGTAGTGGAAGACACTGGAGCGGATGAGGGGGTGGAGGTCGTCGTTCGCGAGGAAGGCGAAGAGGTCGTCCATGAGATAGGGAACGCGGTCGGCCTGGGGGGCGATGTGGGAGACTGCTGAGCCTTTGAGGATACCGACGTTTTTGAGGCGCCATTTTCCGGCATTGGGGATGAGGCCCTGCATCATTTGCTTGTGGGCTTTGAGGAGGGACTTGGATTGGAGTGGATCGAAGGCGGCCAGGTCATCGTAAGTCTGGATGGCATTGAGGACTTCGCGGATTTCTTCCTGGGGGCCGAGGACGCGCTTGCCGTCCATGAGGGCGGTGATTTGATTGAGGTCAAGGGTGTTTCCCTCGATGGCAAGGCTTCCGTGGACGGTGCGGACGCGGTTGGTCTTGCGGAGATGAGGCTGGGGCTTGGGGTGCTCAAGGCCTTCGATCCGCCCGATCAATCGCTCGATCTGGCTGACCCTGCGAAGGATGAGAGGGGTGATGGTGAAGGGAGGATTCATGGAGTGATAGTATCACGTGATACTATCGGGAGTCAAGGAGAGGGAGATGAAGTTTGAGCAGAGAGCAGGGAGATTTGAACGTTGAAGGTCAGAATCACGCCAAGCGTATTACAAATGCTAGCTGCTCCATCTCTATCAATTCAATGGATCACGGCTGTTTGGCGAATGACGAAATGGGGCGGAATCCGGAATCTTTAGAGCGTTTCAGGTGGCCTTGCCATTCGACGGGCCGAACTATCTTTGTGTGAAGTCGTCCGAGGACACGATTTCGAGGAGGATGTCCCGGAGTCTGAAGTTTTTTTCAGCGGACTGCTTGTAGAGGCGCCCGATATGAGCGCGGTCGAGAAAGGTGAGTTCCCGGGCCATGGCATAGGCCAAAATGTTCTCGATGAAAGACCGGGAGAACCGTTCTTTGTCTTCCATGAGGATTTTCTTCAGCCCTTGGGGACCTTCGAATGAGCGACCGTCCAAATGGACTGTTCTGGTATCGACAGGAAAGCGTTCCCCTTTCTTGTTGTTCGAAGTGTAGTTGCTCACGTCGGTGTAGTGGTCCCGCCAGCGGCCCATGACATCGAAGTTTTCCAGCGCGATTCCCAGGGGATCCATCTTTTTGTGACAGATGTTGCAACTGACCTCTTCACGATGGGCGTCGATCGTTTCTTTGATCGTCACCGTCTTCGTGGGCGGGCTGAGGGCGGAGATTTCGAGGTCCTCCGGGGTCTCCAGATGATCTCCGTAAAAACTCTTCAACACCCAGGCGCCTCGATAAAACGGATTGGTGTATTCGCCGTTGTTGGTGGTCATCAGCATAAAACCGGCCTGGGTCAGGAGACCTCCGCGATAGCGATTTTTTTCGTCCAGCCTTACCTTGGTGAACTCGGAGTTGATCTGCTTGGGGCGGTAGTCTTTGGGTGAAATCTTGCTGGCTCCGGGTCTCTTTCCGGGCTTTGCGACCGGATGCCCCTTGATTCGATAGATGTAGTTGAGTTCCGGTGTGATCATCACGAAGTCGGAATCGATGAAATTCGTCAGGCTCAAGTTGCTCGAAAGGACTTCTTTGAAGAACTCAACCGGCTCTTCTTTGATCTGTTGCCGGACAAGGTCGAATTCCTCGACACTGAAGATGTTGAGGTCGGGTTCGATCATCTTGAGCTTTTCCAGATCAAGCCATTGATGGACAAAGTCCTTGATAAACCGAATGGCCCTTTCGTCCTGCAACATGCGGAGAGCCTGCTCGCGCCGAACTTTCGGGTCCTTCAACATCCCTTTGGCCGATAGCTCGAAAAGGGTTTCGTCGGGCAGGGAATTCCAGAGGAAATACGACATGCGTGCCGCGATCGCGTGGTCATCCAAAGTACCTGATTCACCTTCCTTCTTAAAAAGGAACTTCGGGGAGCAAAGCATTCCGCGAATCCCGGCCTGCAGACCGGAGTAGATGCTTCGCCCCTGGGCGAGCTCTTGCTTCGCCTGCTGGTAGAATCGCTGCATCCCGGCATCGGAGACGGGTCGGCGGAACAGTTTATGAGCAAGCTTCTTCAAAATGGCCCGGCAGGTTTCATCGTCGGAAGAGCCATCGAGGTCCTTGCAGTAGGTTTGGTAGAAGGGTGTCTCGGGCGGCCATGACTCGTAAACGGGGCCCGTCAAGATGGCCGTCTCGATGCAGAACATCCTCTGGAGTCCCGCGCCACCAACTGAATTGCACCTGAGAACGATGGTGTCGGTGGGCGACAGTGCCGCCGTGAATCCTTCGCGGGGATCGAATTCCTGCCAGGCGGCGTTTTTGGGAACGGCGTTGACGATACTCTGTCCGACTCCGGAGTTTTTCCGGAGGAAGTAACTCATGGAGTGTTCGGTTTGCGGTTGATCGCTGGCACTCCACTCTGTCAGGTCGGTGACGGCAGGGAGCCTCTCTTTGGCCCGGTTTCCGGGGACAAACCTGGCCCGGATGTAGAATCCCGTGGGCACAATCCGATAAACCCCACTGGTTTTGACCGACGGATTGATTTTGATTTGAATCGACGGGGCCGAAAAAACCAGAGGGCGCGAAGGGCGGTCCAGCGACGGCGCAAAGCCCTTGGTGTCGTCCTTGTGGCTGTGGGTGTCAATGTCCGTGTTTTTGGTGGAGTAGACCACTTTATGTGGAGCAGGTTTGTCGCTCACGACACTTTCGGCAATCCGGTTGGCGACATGGAAGTAGGACTCCATATCAACCGTCGAGATGTGCAGGTTGTCGGCATTGTTATCAAAGCCGGCATCAATGTTGTCCATTGGGAGCTGGTCGAGCAGAGAAAAATCGGTCCCGAAGACATCATTGACGGTGTTCTGATACTCGACGCGGCTCAATCGTTTCAGCATTCCCGGCTTTTGCTTTTCGCCAAGGGTCCGCAGTTGGTTGCCCAAACGCTCTTGAAATGCGCTGGACTCTTGAGATGTGGGGAGTTTCCGGGCATCTTCGGGCGGCATGTCGCCGGACTCGAGGGCAGCATGAAGATCATCCAGGAGGCCCGGGTCGTTCCATTGCGACGCGTCAAAACGGTCCAACCGGAGATCGCCCTTGCTTTTTTTCTCTCCGTGACAGGCCACGCAGTAGGTGTTGAAGAACTGCTGGGCCTGCGCACGGTCGTCCGCAAGGCAGTCGGAAGCGCCGGAACCGGCAAGAAGCAACACCAGAGCTGCCGCTTTTGAGAGTCTTTGATCGAACATGGCCTTACAACTCGAGGAGCTTGCTGCTGTTGCCGAAGCGTTCCCGTTCGATGCCAAATTTCTTCAGGATCGAAAGGTAGATGTCGCAAGTTGTCTCTCCTTTGCGAACGACGTGGCCGCCATGGTTTGGAAGGTTTCCGCCTGCCACAAACACCGGGATCTCATTCCCGTTGTGGGGTCCCATTCGCTGGCTCACACTGTTGTTGCCGGTGGAGACGGTAATCGTTTCATCCATCAGTGTTTTGCCCGACTCGGTTTTGGTGCCGGAGAGTTTGTCGTAGAAGTTTGCCATCAGTGAGAAGAAAGAGGAATCATACTTCGTGAGACTGTTACGAGCATCCTCCGACTTGGGAACGTTATGCGTCGTCAGGTGGTGATCATTGTCCAGTCCCACCATGTAGAAATTGACCACCCGGGTGACGTCGAACTTGAAGGCCTTGTAGATCATGTCGAAGGCGATTCCCCGTTGAATTTGGCGGGGGTTTGAGAGGAAGCGTTTTTTATCGACATCGGTCGCGAGGAATTCGTTTTCGAAGGATGGGGCGACCGGAAACTCGACATCCTGGCGGGGCCGGCTGAGCCACTCGATTGATTTGTTGAGTTCCTGTTCCGATTCACGCAAGGCTGCGAAATACTCCTCCAGCTTCTGCTTGTCGCGGCCCGAGACCCGTCTCATCAGGGATTTTGCCTCTTCGAGTGAGCTGTCGAGGACGCTTTTCTTGTGTGCCAGCAACCGCTCCTCCGTCTTCCGGTCGGTTTTGGCGAAGAGAGTTTCAAACAAGACCCTTGTCGATTGGATCGGCATCACAGGAAGTCGGTCCCGCCACGATGCAACGATGTGGTGATGGGCGTGTCCCATGAAGGTCACGACGTTTCGGACGCGGGTTTGATGGCCCACGTGTTCCGCCACGATTTGGTCCAGCGAGTCCGGATTTGTGTTCGTGTTTCCGACGAAGCATCTGTGATCATTATGATGGTTCCCTCCGAACTTCATTTTCGAGTAGAGGGTGAAATGGTCACGGTGTTTTTTCAGAGGTGCCATATGGTCACTGAAGACGTATTCAGCGCCGCCGGTCTGCGGCAGGACATCGGTGAACAAGCCGTATCCCATACTGACACAGAAAAGACGTTTCACCTCGGCGTCGGATTCGGGCGTGCGACCCTTCCCGAAGCTCTCCAGGGCCGGCAGGAAAAGGGTGCAGCCGGCAGTTCTCAAAACATCGCGACGTCTCATCATATTCGGTCTTTTTGGTTAGTAGGGGTCCTTTGAATTTTGTGGGGTCCGGGCCCCCGGTCGCAGCCTTTTCAACAAGAGGTTCTTGAAGAATTGACTGACCACCGGACACAGATACGGGGCCGGTGGAGGTTTTTTTGCTGGAATTCGCTTTAACGAAGGTAGCCCCCCTTGATCTTGTCAACAAAAGGCACCTCTGAGAGATCTGGACGGGAGGTGTCGTAATTGGATTCCGTGCGGGTTTTCCTCTTTTTCTTTTTTGTCGCAACTTCCTTATCAGCTTTCGAGGAAAAGGTGCGCCCGATTCTGGAGAAATCCTGCCTGAAGTGTCACGGTGGTAAGAAAGTAAAGGGGAAGGTGGACTTCTCCAGAATCCTGACGGAGAAGGATGCCGATGCCAATTTCGAGCTTTGGGAAACGGTGGTTGAAGTCATCGAAGCCGGAGAGATGCCTCCGGAAGATGAAACGCCACTCAGTGAGGCTGACCAGAAAACAATCATCGCTTGGTATCAGGAACGTTCGCAAGTGGGCATCGAGGCGGAGGCGTCTGTCTTCAAACCGCGTCGCCTTTCGGGACCCGAATATCGCAATACCCTGCGCTCGCTCTTTGGATTTGATCTCGAAGTCGCGGTGGCCAAGGCCGAGCAAACCGTAGTGAGCGACTCATCGCTGGTGCTCAAACTACTTCCCACCGATCCGCCCGGTGAGAGCGGGTTTATCAATGATACGCATCGCGCGCGCCTCTCTCCAAACATCTGGGATCAGTACCTTCACCTGGGTAATGCGGCACTTGAGAAGCTCTTTTCAAAAAGCAGCCGGAAGCAGCTCAGTGATCTGATGGGTGAACCTTTGGCCGACGATTGGCAGCCGGATGATCTTTCGCAGCAGCAAGCGGAAAATTTAATTCGCAACTTCGTTCCACGGGCCTTGCGTCGTCCTGTTTCGGAGGAACAACTTTCGAAGATCTTTTTGGGAATCACCGGGAAGGAGGGAGTCGAACTCCTCGCCGCAACGAAGTTCGAGCTCAAGGCCATTCTGATGTCTCCCCGGTTTCTTTACCGGGGCCTTCTCATGAAAGGAGAGCCCGGCAGGCAGCAGGCGGTCGATCAGTTCGAACTCGCGGAACGTCTTTCGTATTTTCTGTGGGAGGACCGCCCGGATGACGAACTGACCCGGCTTGCAATCGCCGGATCGCTCGGCAACGAGAAGGTGCTCAACGCACAAGTCACCCGGATGCTTGCTTCTCCGAAGGCCCGGAGCCTTGCCGGGAGCTTCGGCACGCAGTGGCTTGGGATCAACAGTCTGGACGAATTGGTCGGCAAAGATCCCATCCGCCATCATGCCCTGAAAACCCAGGCGACTGATTTCCTCAACTACCTTTTCACCGAAAAGCGACCGGTGATGGAGTTGATCGATTCCAAGGTGACCTTTGTCAATCAAGGCACCTCCGGCTTCTATGGCAAGGACCGCCAGCGGATGAAACGCTATCCGCACGCCAAAGGAATTGAACGCCAGCGAACGCCCCATCAAAAACTCGAATTGCGGCATGCCGAAGGCCGGGGCGGGCTGCTGACCATGCCCGGTATTCTGACCATGAACCAAGGTCCCATCCAGCGTGGAACGTGGATGTTGCGGCGTATTTTGGGTGTGGAGATCGGAGACCCCCCGGCGGACACTCCGCCGATCAAGGCCAGCCCGCGTGGTAAGAACCTGACTTTTCGGGAACGGTTTGAAGCCCATCGAAGTGACACCAGCTGTGCCCGCTGTCATGCGAAGATCGATCCCCTGGGGTTTGCCTTGGAGGGCTATGATCAAAACGGACAATTCCTTCTCGCCAGCGACCGGAAGAAGAATGCAAAGCAAGCGCCTCGAAAAATCGATACCTCGGGAAAGCTTCCCAGTGGGGAAGCGTTTGAAACTTTTGCGGAACTAAAGGAGATCCTGCTCACCAAAAAACGCGAACCGATCGTGCGCAACATCGTAGAGCAAACTCTCGCCTATGCCTTGTGTCGAAAGCTTGTCCGAAGCGATCAGGCGGTTGTCGATGCCCTCACCAAAGATTTGTGCGAGAACGACGGGACCTGGGAAAGCCTGTTTCAACAAATCGCAAACAGCCTTCCCTTTCGCGAAACCATCATCGAGAGTGTCAACATCAGCCATGAGTAAAAACTGGAACATCGAACGCCGGACCTTTCTCCGCGGTGCCGCCGGCGCCCTCGTCCCGCTGCCTTTTCTCAATCTCATGGAGAACAGCGCGAAGGCCGCGACGGCTGACCTCGCGGGTGATTCCACCCCCCCCTTGCGGTTTGTGACCTTGTTCAAGCCGAACGGGGTTCACCCTCCGTCATGGAATATTGAGGGCGGGAAGGAGAATGATTTTCGCATGTCGCCGCTGATGGCTCCTTTCGCCAAGCATAAGGATGATTTGCTCATTCTCGATAACATGGGCGACTTCGGTTTTTCTTCGCACAGCAACTCGACGCGCCGCTTTCTTGCCGGGCATCATGAAAACCGGAAGTCGGCTTCGGTGGATCAACTCATCGCGGATCGGATCAAGGGCGATACCGCGCATCGTTCGCTTGAGCTCACCACCGAGGGGCTTTTTACGAATCAGATCGATTGCAGCTACATTTCCTATAATGAAAAAGGCGACCGCATCCCGCGCGAAAGTGATCCGCAATTGGTCTTTGACCGTCTCTTCCGCAACCCGATGCGTGATGCGGGTCAGCGGCAGGAAATTTCAAGTCTTCTCGACCGCGTTCGCGATGACGCCAAGGGGCTGCAGCGGAAGGCCGGGCGCGAGGACCAGGAGACCCTGGAGGAATACTTCACGGTTGTTCGTGAGACCGAGCAACGGCTTGAAAAAATGACTCCGGTGAGCGGGCCGGGAGGAGTGGATTTCTCCAGCCTCAGAAGACCCGAAGGGTCCGCCGATATGAACGAGCAGGTTGAGGCCATGCTCGATGTCATGGCGATGGCCTTGTGGACCGATTCAACCCGTTGCATCAGTTACATGCTCGGTAACAGTAATAGCCGCATGGTCTTCGACTTCCTCGGGATCAAGAAACAACACCACTATCTGTCTCACTTTTTCCGAAACTTCAGCCGCGAAAACATTGATGCCCTGCTCAAGATCAGCCTGTGGCACATGGAGAAATTTGACTACCTCCTGACCAAGCTGAAATCCTACAAGGACCAGAACGGGTCGCTGCTTGATCATAGTATCGTTCTCTTCGGATCAGGGATGGGGCACAGCGATAACCATACTGCCCAGCGTATTCCCATCGTCCTGGCGGGCAAGGGCGGCGGAAGGCTCAAAACAGGTCGTTATCTTCGTTATTCCAAGAACCAGGAGCTCGGACGACTTCATCTTGCCTTGCTTCAAAAGTTCGGGGTCGAGTCCGAATCCTTTGCCAATTCCTCGGCACCCCTGCCGGGACTCGATGGCGGGCAATTTGATGAATACAAGGAACGTCCGTTCGAAACCTGGGTGAAAACCGGGAAGGGTAAAATGACCGTTCAGGGACGTCTGCGAATGTCGGATAATCTGGATGAGGCCAAGGTTTTTTATATCGATGTTGACGACAAGCGGTCGGTGAGAATCGAGGTTAGCTTTGGCGACTTTCATGGCTTTAACCTCGCCTACCACGTCGGCACCCCGATCACCCTGACCGGAAACACCAGCGAGCGCAACGGGCGGGTCGTGTTGACCAAAGTGACCGGGTTGAAATCGATTTTCGGCAAGAGCAAGCCGGGCAAAGCAAACGGTTAGATGAGTTTGCCCTTGCCCAGGGATGGGCGGGCGGGCTACCCCTCAAGGTAGCCATGACGTATCTCTCCAACCGGCCGGCAGTGGCGGCATTTCTGTTCTCCCTTCTGCTTCCTGCGATCGCCTCGGGCAATCTGAGTATCACCGAATTTGTTGCAGACAACGACGGCGCATATTTGGATCGTGATGGCGATGCTTCGGATTGGATTGAGTTGCACAATTCCGGCGCGGTTCCAGTATCTACCAACGGCTTGTTTTTGACGGATAGCGCGTCGGATCCCACCCGGTGGTTGTTGCCCGATGTGATAATTCCGGCGGGAGGATACCTCGTTGTTTTTGCTTCGGGCAAGGACCGGCGTGATCCGCAGGGAGAGCTTCATACTAATTTTTCGCTCTCTGCCGGCGGTGAATACCTGGCGTTGGTCGACACGGACGGGAACACGCCGCTGAGTCAGTTTGCGCCGGAGTTTCCCCGGCAGTTCTACGGAGCGGCGTACGGGACAGGGACGAATGCTGCAACCGAATCGGAAACCTTGGTTCCCTGGCCGACCGCGGGAAGTTGGATCGTGCCTTCATCCGATCTTGGAGATTCGTGGCAACTGCCGGGCTTTGATGATTCAGGCTGGAACTCTGCCCAGACCGGGATTGGCTATGGTTATAACTTCCCGAACTTCATTGGTGCGGGAGGGAATACGGACTCGGAAATGCGTGGTATCGCAGGCAGTGCCTACCTCAGGATTCCTTTTAATGTCTCCAATGCTACCGAAGTCGTCGGAATGACTTTGGAATTATTTTATGAAGATGGGTTTGCCGCATACCTGAATGGGGAACTCGTGGCTTCCGCCAGTCTGCCTGATTCTCTTGCCTTCGATTCCCTCTCCACCGATCGAGGGGAGGTTCGTGACGGAGACTCAATGGAAAGGTTTCCTCTCGATTTTGCAGGAAAGCTTCGGAACGGGGCAAATATTCTGGCATTTCAGGTTCTCAACGACAGTAAAGGCAGCTCGGACCTCTTAATGGTTCCCATGCTGACGGCCGAGACCCGTGATCTTTCCGGCGGAGTGATCGGAGGTTACCTGGCTGAGCCAACTCCGGGAGCTCCGAACGCTGGGATCGAGTTTTCTGATTACGTCCGCGATACCAGCTTCGATGTCGATCGCGGATTTTTTGATGCTCCCTTTGGTGTGACCATCGGAAGCGCAACTCCCGGAGCTACCATTATCTACACCACCGATGGCAGTACGCCGACCCTGGCAAATGGCACTCAGGTCACTGCCGCAAATGACACCACGCCGCCATCCGCTCTGGTCGATGTCACCACCAGCACGGTCTTGCGTGCCACGGCCATGAAGTCCGGATTCCGTCCGGCAAACGTCGATACCCAGACTTATTTGTTCCTCGACGACGTGCTCGACCAGCCGGCACAGCCACCGGGCTATCCCCTGCCCTGGAGATCGCGAAATGGAAATGCCATTCCCGGTGATTTCCAGATGGATCCCGATGTTGTGGGATCGGTTTACACCCGGGACGAATTGAAGGAATCATTGCGCGATCTGCCCACGATTTCGATTGTGACCGACATTGCCAATTTGTTCGATCAACAGACGGGCATTCAAGTGAATCCGCAAGATTCCGGCCCCAACTCCGAGCGGCGGGTTTCGGTGGAAATGATCGATTTTGCTGATGGTTCTCCGATTCAGTTGGATGCCGGAATGCTCATGAACGGTAATGCCTCCCGCAATCCAAACCGGGGCAAACACAACTTCCGCCTCGCATTCCGCAATGAATACGGGGCCGGGAAGCTACGTTTCCCGCTGTTTGGTTCCGATGCTCCGACCGAAACTTTCAACCAGATTATTCTGCGGGGGGGCAATGGGAATTCGTGGGTTCACCCAACAGCGGCAGTGCGACAATACGCGATGTATATTCGCGACCAGTGGTTCCGTGATGCCCGCTTTGCGATGGGGTACCCCGAGGCTCTTCAAAATGAGGTGCATGTCTATATCAACGGTCTCTACTTTGGGATGCATCACCTCTTTGAACGGATCGAGGAAGAATGGACTGCCGAACGTTTTGGCGGGAAGGAAGATGATTGGGAGGGGTTTCGGATTGTTGGAGGAAACAATATCGAGGTGATCAAGGGAACCCAGGCGGAGGTGAATGCACGCATGCTCGACAGCTGGCGGGCCGTGCTCGATGCGGCCGAAGCAGGTGATCTGGCTGCCGTGGAGGAGTATCTCGACCTGGATAGTTTTATCGATTACCTTGTGCTGAATTTTCACGCCGGAAATACCGATTGGGATCAGAATAATGTGCGAGCCATGCGCCGCATCAACCCACCGGGGAAATACATGTTCTTCTGTCATGACGCCGAGCGGGCTGGACTCAATGGGCTTTCCACCGGAAACCTGAATATTAACTCCATCACCCACGGCCGAAGTGGGACCGAGCATCGCCCGACTTCGGTCAATGCATGGTTGAGGAGTAATCCGGAGTATGCCCTCAGATTTGCGGACCGGGCTTACAAGCACATGTTTAATGGTGGAGCGCTGACTCCTGAGAATGGGGCTGCGCAGTGGGATGCGCGAGCGCAGGGCATCCGACTCGCGATGAAAGCCGAGAGCGCCCGGTGGGGCGATCACGTGGATGCAAGGCCGCGGACTTTGGAGGATTTTGATCGTGGACTTGAGCGGGAATACAACACCTGGTTCCCGAATCGCACTCCGATTAGCATCAGTCAATTTAGGGCGGCGGGACTTTATCCGGATCTTGACCCACCAGTCTTCAGCCAGCACGGGGGCAAGGTGGCGGCGGGCTCCGGGCTTCTCATTACCAATGATGCGGGAGATATTTACTACACCACCGATGGCAGTGATCCTCGTCTGGCCGGCGGCGGGATTCATCCGGGCGCGGTGAAGATTGACGGGGCAAAAAGTGATCAGATTCTGATCGCTGCGGGAGCTCCGGGCTGGAGTTATCTCGATGACGGGAGTGATCAGGGAACTGCGTGGAAAGAGCCAGCCTATGATGATTCATCTTGGGTGGCCGGAGATGCTCCACTTGGTTTTGGCTCGATCAGCGATCATCCCTTTGGTGGGCCTTGGATAAATCCTGACAAGCATATCACGGTCTACTTTCGGAAGGAATTTGAAGTCGTAAATGCCAGTCTCATTACCGAAGCCAGGGCCCGGGTCATGTCTGACGGGGGAGCAATTGTTTACTTGAATGGGACGGAGATTGCCCGTGACAACATGCCTGCAGATCCGGTTGATTTCGAAACCCTGGCGCTGAGTGATAGTAATGTCAGGGAGGGTCATATTGATGTCTTCACTTTCCCACCGTCGGCCTTCGCGGAGGGCAACAATGTGATAGCGATCGAACTTCACAACGGAAGCGCCGGGAGTTCGGACATGGGTATGGATTTTCAATTGGATGTCACTGCGCTCAACACGCCGGGTGATGCCGTGACGATCAATGGTCCCACGACTGTTCGGACGAGAAGTTTCGATGGAAGCGAATGGAGCGCCCTGAATTCGGCGACCTTCGTGACCTCTCTCCCGGCTTCGGCCGACAATCTCGTGATCTCCGAAATTTTTTACAATCCTTCGGGAGATCTTGAGCTTACGGAATACATTGAGTTGATGAATATTGCCGACGAGGCCATCAGTCTCGCGGGTGTGGTCTTCAACGGTGGCATCTCCTTTGCCTTCCCCGATGACGCCGTTCTTGAAGCCGGCGAACGGCTTCTCCTGGTGGCGGATCTGGATGGATTTGTGGCGGCGTTTGGCAATGGGCTTCCGGTTGCCGGAACCTACACCGGGCGGTTGGATAACGGGGGCGAGAGTCTTTCGCTTGCTGGAGCCGACGGGACCTCGATCCGAAATTTTCAGTACGACGACCGGGCTCCCTGGCCGCTACCTGCGGATGGTGGCGGATACTCGCTCGCATTGATCGCGCCGACCGTGAATCCTGATCCGGGCGCTGCTGTGAGTTGGAGGTCGAGTTTGAATCCCGGTGGGAGTCCGGGAGGATCGGATGCGGTTCCGTTTGAGGGAATGAACGCCGAAGACTTGCTCGCATACGCTCTCGAAGATCCGCAGGCCGGGATTACAGTTTCGATCAGAAATCTCGAAGATAACGGGTCGTTTGAGAACTATTTGGTCGCGACCGTTTCGATGAACGCCGGGGCGGACGATGCGGAGGTTGCGGTTGAGTTTTCATCCGACCTCATCAACTGGCAGCGAGATGGTGCGGTTTTCCTGGGCTCGGATGAACCAAGTGGTGGAGCCACCCGGCTTGATTGGCGTGCACCGACCCCGTGGTCCGGGAACGAACCGTTGCGGTTTGCCCGCCTCGTGGTGACTGCCCGAACCCGGTAGATTTGGGTTTCGCTCACTTTTGAATTCACCCCCCGGGTGGCTTGTGATAGGTCAACAGGATGAAGGCACACACACTTCCTGTTTTATTGTTCAGTCTTGCCCCGGTTGTCAGCCAGGCTGAGTTGGTGGCGCATTGGACCCTTGATGAGGGCAGTGGCACGACCGCCGGAGACAGCTCGGCAAATAACAATGTTGGAACGGTTGCCGGCGGGGCGCTTTGGAGCACGACTAATTTGCCACTTGTTCCTTCGGGGACAACTGCGGCACTGCAAATGGATGGCGTTGATGATCAGGTCAACATCGTGGGATACAAGGGGATTACCGGCACTGGCGATCGGACGATTGCCGCTTGGATCAAGACCTCGATCAATAGTCCGATGCAAAACAAGGGGATTGTCTCTTGGGGCGCGAACGTGGCCACCCAGAAGTGGACATTTCGGGTTCAAACCGGCAATGGAACCCAGGGTGCAATCCGGATTGAGGCGAATGGCGGATTCTTTGTGGGGAACACTGTTGTGACCGATGGGGACTGGCATCACGTTGCGGTGACTTGGGCCAACGATGGAACTCCTGACATCCAGGATGCCAAGCTTTATGTCGATGGTGTGCTTGATGCTGATTTCAATAGTCCTGACACACCTCCGAGCGCGAGTCAAAGCGTCGCGATTAATACAGCCTCCAGCGCCGATGTAAGGATCGGCGATAATTTCCAGCTCACTCACAACTGGGATGGCTGGATGGATGACGTGAGAATTTATGACGAGGCTCTGGACGCGGCCGCGATTGCCAACCTTGCGATCGGCATTCCAATCGTCGCGAACTTTGCGGCTTCCGAAGAAGTGGTGGCAGGAGGCTCGCCTGTCGTCCTCAGCTGGGTGAATGATCCGGGCAATGACAGTCTTACCATTGATAACGGAGTGGGCGATGTGCTGGGAAGCTCCATGGTGACGGTCAATCCCACGACGACCACGACTTATACCATTACCGGAATACGAGGGGGGAGGACATTGGAGCAGGAAGTCACCGTCCTTGTTGACAGGGCACCTCTTATCAATGGATTCGCCAATATCGATTCGGACACCTTGCTGGAGGGGCAATCGACCATCTTTCGCTGGGATGTCCTGGGAGAAAGCGCGCTGAGCATCAACGGGACCGAGGTGACCGGGGAGAATTCCTTTGAAGTGAGGCCCACTGAAACCACGACCTACACCCTGACCGCGACAAATCAGTTTGGCTCTGAAACTTCGGAGGTTACGATTACCGTGATCGACGGAAGTATTCCCGAGCTGGGATGGACGGTAATGGATTTACCGGATGGCTCGCTCGCGCAGTGGGACCCGGCAATCAATAGCACTGGGAACGATGGGATTACCTTGATCAATACCACGGGTGGCACGGTAGTCAGCGGGACCAGCAATTTTTCCGGAGTGAGCGCGTGGGTCAATAGCCCGGGATATAATCTTTCCTCCAACCCTCTCGACTCGTGGCAGGACGGCCTGGGTGACTCTGTCACCAAGCAAGATGTGACTTGGGAAATGGTCTTCCGTCCCGGAGACTTCACCGGCACCCATACTCTTTTCAATACCGGCGGAAACGGCTCGGGGACTGCGATTGTCCTCACCGGAAGTGTCGTCGATTTCCGCTATCAATCGGCGGACTTGGATGATCAGCGAATCATCGTGTCTTTTGATCTTGCCGAACTGGGAACGGCAGCCGACTTCTTCCATATCGTGGCAACGGGCGAGGTTGGTTTGGGGACCCCGGGCGTAGGTCGCCTTTACGTCAATGGCGTGCTTGCCGGGGGGCCGGTCACAAGCGTCGGGGTGATCAACGATTGGGATGGCGGCGATCTCGCCGAGCTCGGCAAGGGGTCAAATCTTCCAACCAGTACCGCTTTTCCCTTTGAGGCATTCACCGGAGATATCGCAGTGTTCAATTACTACCAAAACCGGATTCTCAATGAGTCACAAATTTCCGCCAAGTATGACAAAATTTCCGGGGGAGCGGGTGGCTTGGCGATCACCTCGATCGACTTTGACCCCGCTGCCGATGAGATTCGCCTCACCTTCAAATCGGTTCCCGGCCGGACTTACTCACTCGATACCATCATCGATCTCGCGTCGCCAAACTGGCTGGAGATCGACGATTCGATTGAGGCCAGTGAAGCCGAGACCACATTGACAATCACCGAGAGTTCCTTGCCCGATGCCGGATCACTTCAGCGCTTTTTCCGGATCCGGCCGGGGATTTGACGGTTAACAATTTGAAGTTCTTGCGGGTTGGCGGCGTATGGGAATCCCACATGGGATTTACATACTGCCGCTTTCTCTTTGCCGGGGCCTTGGCTCTTCCGCTTTCCAGCCAGGAACCTTTTGATGCCGTGGCGTATGGCCGGGAGGTTTTTTCCTCGATGGGATGTGTCGAATGTCACGTGGTTGAGAAGGGCGACAAGTCGATGAAAACCGGCCCAAATCTTTACGGGCTTTTTCTCACCCGGCCGCGGACGCGTGAAGTTGGAGTGGAAGGGGGCCGGGAGAAGGTCAAGGCGGACAAGGACTATTTCATCAAGTCCGTCCGCCAGTCATGGGATCAACTTGCGGTTGCCGAAAATGGTCCCGCGAAGGGCGCGACTTATCCCCAGGTCATGCCGCAGTATGGGTCCACCGTGATCACCGGGCAGGATCTCGAGTCACTTTGGCATTACCTTCGAACGCTGGCTGACGAGGGAGAAGCCGGGCCGGCGAAGGTGATGCTCACGAGGGAGAAAACCTTACCCATCAAATATCTCATCGATGTCCCGGGCGAGATTCCTGTGACTGACCGGCCGCGGGTTTTCCGTGCCATGCTGTCCGGGACGAGCGGGCGGGCCCTGCATGTCGGCTTGCCCAATGGCATGAGCTACACCTTTGATCCACGGATGCTGTCAGTCCGCCGGGTTTGGAGCGGGGGCTTTTTGAATCTGCGTGAGGAGCGGGCGGGCCGAGGCAAGCGACCTTCAACGACGGGTCGGGACGCGGTGGTCTTTCTTGAAGATGAACCCTTGCTTGCGCCCCTAACCCGGAACGGAATTGTGGTTGATTTTGAGTTTAAGGAACCCGACGTGCAGGATCATCCCGGGATCGGAAAATATCTCCGGGATGGCATTGATTTCGCGACCAGGTTGGCTGCTCTTGATGCGGAGTTCCGCGGGCACCAACTTGAGCCGGAATCAGGGCTGCCAACCTTCGAATTTCGAGTTGGGAAAAACGTTCTCACGGAATCCATCTCGCTTGCAGTTGACGGAGGAGTGGAGATTCGCCTAGAGGGAAATTTGGCGGAGGCTCAGAGTTTTCGTCTCAGGTCCGGCGGGTTGGACGCGGTGACGGTCGACGGAGGGAGGATCGAGAATGGACTTTGGAAGCTGCCTGCTTCGAGTGAGTCGAAGGTCTATCGTCTGAAGGCCAAAATTCCCGGAGTGGTGGTGGTTCGCCCTGTCATTGATCGCAAAGAAAACTTCGAACCCCAGGCGGTTTTCTCCGCACCAACCGTCGTGCTGCAACCGGATCTCAATCGTCGCCGTCGCAAGGGGAAACCTCTCGCCGTGCAGGCGGGCTACTCGGCTTTCACCATCGATCCGCCGCTTGATTTGTATGGCCGAAAGCAACCTTTTGAAGCCACTGGAATTGCGCAAGCCAAAGATGGCACCATCGTGCTCGCTACCCGGGCTTCGGGGATTTGGCGGATTCGTGATGATCAGTGGACACTCTTTGCCGAGGGCATCTTTGAGTCCCTCGGAGTATGCATTGAGGATGACAGGGGTGACCGGATCGTGATTACCCAGAAGCCGGAGTTAACCCGATTGGTGGACACCGATGGCGACGGTCGGGCCGACCGCTTTGAGACTCTTTGTGATGATTTCGGCTTTCATGGAAACTATCACGAATACACCCACGGACCGGTTCGCGATACCGGAGGCAATTACCACTTTAATTTGAATTTGTCCGATGCCTCGGGAGTTGAAGAGGCGGCCTTCCGGGCCGGAGGAAAATTCATGGGATCGATGGGTGGCTATCGTGGGTGGTCGTGTGTGGTGACGCCGGAGGGAGAGATGTCGCTTTTTGCCAATGGCCTGCGCAGCCCGGCGGGGATGGGTTTGGATCCCGATGGTCGTCTTTGGTATTCCGAAAACCAAGGTGAGTTTGTCGGGTCTTCAAAGTGGGTGCCGCTCGAGAAAGGCAAATTCTATGGTCAACTGTCAGGCTTGATCGACCTGCCTGGTATCACTCCTGAGAGTAGATTGGATGGAGAAATGTGGGCGGGAAGACTTCGCAAAGGTGCGGTCTGGCTGCCTCATAACAAGATCGCCAATTCACCCGGGAATCCGGCGTGGGACCTTACAGGAGGAAAATTCGGAGTCTATCAGAATCAGGTCTTCATGGGTGATCAGACGCTTTCCCAACTTTTTCGAGTGGTCACTGAACGGGTGAACGGAGTGGATCAAGGGTGTGCCATCCTCTTTGCCGAGGGGTTGGCTTCGGGACCGATACGGCCCTGCTTTTTGGCCGACGGAAGCATGATGCTTGGCCAGACCGGTCGTGGCTGGTATGCCACCGGGGGATTTGCTCATGCCCTGCAACGTATGGTCTGGGATGGGGAAACAATTCCCGGAGATATCCTGTGTGTGGCCTCCAATCCGGATGGTTTCGAAATCCATTTCACCCGTCCGTTAAAAGGGGCTGGTGTTGCAAACTCCGTTCAAGTGAAGTCATGGTTCTACACCAACACTGTGGAATATGGTTCACCCGAGCACGACGTTCGCGAGGATGCGGTGGCCGCCACAGAACTTTCCGGAGACGGTTTGGTTCTGCTTGTGAAATTGAAGGATTTTGGAAAAGGGGATTTCTGGCTGGATCGAATCTATGAAATTACCCTTCCGGAAACGGCGGAATCCTTCGGCGAACAATCGGCTTGGACCAAACTTCAGGCCTACTTCACCCTGCGTGCCATTCCCGAGTGATCACTTCTTCGGATCGGAACTGATGATTTCGATCCTTGCAGAATGGACAAGATGGGCAAACACTCGCCCACGAAATACTTATGTTTCGAGGACTTCTCATTCGTTCAATCGCCTGCGTTTCAGGTTCACTTCTGGTCCTGCCGGAAGCATGGGCCGGGTCAACACGCGTAGAGTTCAATCGCGACATTCGTCCGATTCTTTCCGACAAGTGTTTCGCATGCCACGGATTCGATGCGAAGACCCGTAAAGCCAAGCTCCGTTTGGATACTGCGGAGGGCGCTTATGCCCTGAGGGATGGCGCCCAGGCAATCAAGCCTGGCGTCCTCGATCGCAGTGAAGTCTGGCATCGCATCACCAGCACGGATCCTGAAGTGGTCATGCCGCCTCCGGAGAGAAACAAAAATCTCTCTGAAGCTGAAAAGGATCTTCTTAGGCGATGGATTGAGCAAGGAGCCGAGTATCAACCCCACTGGGCTTTTACCCTTCCAAAAAAAATAAAACCGGACGTGGTGGCAGGGGGGGAGAACCCGATTGACCACTATATTTTGAGTAGGCTGAAGAAGGAAGGTATGGCTCTGTCGCCGGAAGCTGATCGTCCCACCCTGATTCGCCGGGTCACTCTGGATCTCACCGGACTTCCACCAACGCTTGCGGAAATCTCGGCCTTCGTAAACGACCGTGCCCCTGGAGCCTACGAGCGAGTGGTTGATCGCTTGCTTTCGACCCGCGATTATGCCGAACGCCGGGCCCAGGACTGGCTTGATCTCGCCCGCTATGCGGATACGCGGGGATTCGCCGATGACAAGATGCGCCAGATCTGGCCCTACCGGGACTGGGTCGTTCGTTCGCTGGACCTCAACATGCCCTTCGATCAATTCACCATCGAGCAATTGGCTGGCGACATGTTGCCAAATGCAACCGATGAGCAGCGTCTTGCCACCGGCTTCCACCGCAATGCACCACAGGCCCGTGGTCAAACCTACCCGGTGGAGGAATACCGCCTGAAAGGGGTCACCGACCGGGTCAATACAACGGCCCGGGTCTGGCTTGGATTGACCATGGAATGTGCGGAATGCCACGACCACAAATTCGACCCCATCAGTCAGCGTGAGTATTTCTCGATGTTTGCGATATTCAACAACATCGAGCACCATGGAAAGGGTCACGAGCAAGGTGGGCCGACGATGAACTATCGCGCTCCCACTGCTGAATTGGATCCGAAGCTTCCGGCCGAGCGAGCCCGCCTCAAGACAGAATTGATTGAGGCGCGCAAACGGCTCTCTATGCCAAAGCCCCTTGGTGAAGATGGATTATTGGGGAAATGGGATTCTCCCCACCTTGAGGCTGACGCTGAAAAATTCAGCCTTACGGGAAATCTCACACTCACTGCGACGATACGCACCAAGCAAGAGGTGGCCACCATTGCATCGAAGAACGATTGGCCTGGGAAGCAGCGGAGTTATTTGTTCGGAATCGGTGGCGAAGGCCAGGAAGAAGCAACGCCCGGCCACCTTTTCTTTTGGGTGTCATCGAGCACCGAACCGTTCTCAGGTGCGGCCGTCTATGGAAGCAAGGCTGTTAATGACGGGCAGGTTCACCGGGTTGCAGTTGTTTTTGAAGCGGGCCGGTCGGTGCGTCTTTTCGTCGACGGGATCGAGGACACCGCTGTCCGGATGATCGGGAAAGTACCGGATACCATCGCGGTCTCGGAGCGTCGCCTTGCGATTGGAAAGAGCTATGAGAATTCCAGCGAACCGAACGGTTACCAGTTTGAGGGGGCGCTCACAGATGTCAGGCTGTATGACCGTGCTCTCGATCTCGGGAAGGAGGCCGAGGAAATCAGGAAACTCGAGATGGAGCTGGACGAGCTCGATCGAAAATTTTTGGCTTCTTCCTGGGAGGTGTCCGAGGTGCCTGTCATGAAAGAGAGAGACAACGCTCGTGACACATATGTTCATTTGCGTGGAAGCTTTTTGAATCGTGGCGACAAAGTGTTTCCTGCAGTACCGACCGTGTTGGCTTCGGAGGAAAGTTCGCAGCCAAAGAACCGGCTCGAATTCGCCCGGTGGTTGGTCGATGGGAGGAACCCGCTCGTGGCCCGGGTGGTGGTGAATCGTTTTTGGCAGAGCTATTTCGGTCACGGGCTGGTCCGCACTCCGGACGACTTCGGTTCGCAGGGTGCTTTTCCTACCCATCCCGAATTGCTCGACTGGTTGGCCAGCGAGTTCGTCGAGAGCGGTTGGGATATGAAACACATCAATCGCTTGATTGTGACCTCGGCGACCTACCGTCAGTCGACAAAGATCACCCCGGCACTGAGGGAAAAAGATCCCAAGAACATG
Source organism: Verrucomicrobiia bacterium (assembly GCA_030432565.1). Classification (GTDB taxonomy): domain Bacteria; phylum Verrucomicrobiota; class Verrucomicrobiia; order Verrucomicrobiales; family Akkermansiaceae; genus SW10. The sequence continues at coordinate 20,799 of JAUIGV010000038.1, forward strand.
CTGTTCTCCCGGCTTCCAAGAGTCAGATTACCTGCCGAACAAATTCGCGACCAGGCGCTTGCAATTGGCGGGCTACTCAAGCCTTCAGTCGGCGGCCCCGGCGTATTTCCCCGTCAGCCCGATCACTATTGGGAAGACCGGGACTTGCCCGGAAAATGGATCGCCAGCAGCGGCGACGACGTCTATCGCAAGAGCCTTTACACCTACCGGCGTCGCATGGCCCTGCACCCGACGTTGGAGCTTCTCGACGCCCCGGCCCGAGCCGTGTGTGTCACGAAGCGCAACTCGGCAATTCTGCCCACCCAGGCCTTGATGACCCTAAACGCTCCGGTTTTTGTTGAGTCTGCGACGGGGCTGGCCCGGAGAATCATTTCGGAAGATGTTACAGATGAAGTCCGGTTGGATCTAGCCTTTCGGTTTTGCCTTGGTCGCCCACCCACTCGTGTCGAGCTGGCAAAATTTATGGACTATCTCAAAGCCCAATGGCTAACCCGTTACGCGCGCGCCGACTCTCCCGAACTGAGTATCTGGCAGAGTGTGGCGACCGTGCTTCTGAACCTCGACGAAACGATCACGAGACCATGAAATTGCCTTTGCACTCCTCCGCAGATCTCACCCGCCGCTCCTTTCTGGGCCGCTCGGCCGGAGGTCTTGGCTCGGTGGCCCTGGCTTCCTTGATGAACGGCGAGTTGTTTGCCGGTCAGGGAAGTTTGCGCCGTTATCATCACACGCCAAAAGCAAAACGTGTCATTTTTCTCTTTATGGCGGGAGGGCCCTCGCACATCGATCTTTTTGATCCTAAACCCAAGCTCAACGAACTCGATGGCAAGCCGATCCCACAGGACTTGCTGAAAGGCCATCAGCAGTTTGCGCTGATTCGCGGGACCCCTGGGCTTAAAGGATCTCCCTATGCCTTTCGTCAGCACGGAGAATCAGGGACTGTGGTTTCCGAGCTCCTTCCTCACCTCGCGAAGGTCGCCGATGAGTTGACGGTCATCCGCTCGATGCACACTGACACCAATATCCATGACCCCGGGGTGAATTTTATGAACAGCGGAACCTTGTTGGGTGATCGGCCGACTCTTGGATCATGGTTGTCCTATGGACTCGGGTCAGCCAACGATGCCCTTCCCGCCTATACCGTTCTGACTTCCGGAGTGAGCGATGGCCAACCGCTTTTGCAGAGCTTTTGGGGCAACGGATTTCTCGACTCCCGCCACGCCGGGGTACCGTTCCAAAACAGCGGAGCCCCTGTGCTTTACCTCGAAAACCCAAAAGGCATCACGACGAAAGACCGTCGACGGGAGCTCAATCTTCTGAAGTGGATGAACCACCGCCAGCACTATGTTCTCGGTGATCCAGAGATTGCCACTCGTATTGCCTCCTATGAACAGGCTTTTCGAATGCAGGAGAGCGTACCCGAGCTTGCCGACCTGGGCAATGAATCGGACAAGACGATGGAGCTTTACGGAGCAGACCGGGTCAAGCCCTCCTTCGCCCGCAACTGCCTGATGGCCCGCCGCCTTGTAGAGCGCGGAGTGCGCTTCGTGCAATTGTATGATCGCGGTTGGGATTCCCATACCGACATCGACCGGGAGCACCGGCGACAGTGTGGCGCAGCCGATCAACCGATTGCGGCCCTCATTTCTGATCTGAAACAACGTGGACTTTTAGACGACACGCTCGTCATCTGGGGCGGCGAATTTGGTCGAACTCCGGTTGCCCAGGTAATGGGTAAAACCTGGGGACGGGACCACCATCCGCATGGCTTTACGATGTGGATGGCTGGTGGTGGAATGAAGCCTGGTCTGACATACGGAGCCACCGATGAGTTTGGCTATCACGCGGTCGAGAACAAGGTCCATGTCCACGACCTTCACGCGACCATCCTGCACCAGCTTGGTATTGACCACAAACGCCTCACTTTCCGCAGCCAGGGCCGCGACTTTCGGCTCACCGATGTCCATGGCCGCGTCGTTAAGGACCTGTTGGCTTAAACGATCAGGAATTTCAGGAGGAACTGAAGGCCCTGGTGGGGTGTTCCATTCAAAGCCTGATCGGGCTATTTACCGGGAATCCGGTTAAGAGTGTACCACGCGTTCGGGTGTTTGAGCCTTTGGCCGGAGTTTGATTTCAGGCCATGGGTGCGAAGCTCGAAGACATGATGGGCTCTTAAGCCATCGACTTGAAAACGCACAGATTTGCTGTCCGGAGAAAGCCGGATGTTGCTAACACTGTGTGAAGTGGTATCGACCTCATCACCTCCGTAACGCGGGGAATACTGATAGGTAAAACTACTCAGCTCCAAAGTCGCGAGACTCAGTGACTCCGGGTTGAGCGGTTCGGTAAAGACCAGTTCGAAGCCATCCGGCTTGGCTCGCATCTCTCCAATTGCAAAAGGAGTGCGCTTGTTGAATCGAATGCGCTGCAAGCCATAGCTGCGATTGCCCAGTGATGACCAACCCCGGTTGCTCATTCCCACAAAAAGTGAACCATCCGGCGCAAACTGGAGACGCAATACCGCCGCCGGGAAATTGTTCAAAAACGGAAAACACGCGCCCTGGTATTCACCATCCACTTGTTCGAGGAAGACACGATTCACTGCGGAGTTGGTGAATTCTCCGACGAGCAATTGACCGTCGAAAGGCCCGAACTTTCCCTGCTGATCGATGACCTGCACGTCAGTTGCAGAACGTCCCATTTTATTGTAGGGGAGCCAGACTGCCGGCGGGACAAATCTTTCAGAGCTGGCCAGTGCCTTGCCATATGCTTGGTTGGCCTTCGGGATCACCTTCATGGCGAAGGGAGCTCCTGGCAAATCCAGGCTGGCGAGTGATTCCTGGTTTCCATAAAACACGCCGGGCCTCAGATGATAGATCGGGGTGGCGGGAATCCAGGTCCCTTGCTGGTCCGAGAAGAACAAGTCACCCCTCAGATTGGCTCCCATTCCGGAGGGCGAACGCATGCCCAGGGACTTGGGTTGAAAGGAGCCATCTTTCCCAATGGTTCCTGCCCAGCCGCGCCAGCCGATCTTATTATTGGCAAGCTTGCCCATGCCGAGATTAAGGGACACCCAGAGGTCGCCGTTTCCATCGCGAACCGGTCCGTAGGCGTAGGCATGGTAATTGCCCGAGACATTCCAACCGTCGCACTCGGTGAGATAAGCATCCGCCCTGCCGTCGCGATTGTTGTCCTGCAGGCGAGTTACTTCCGACCGCTGCGCGACCAGAAGATCATCACCATCTTTCAGCAAGCCAAGTGGTTCGTGCAAACCGGATGCAAAGAGGTGAAACTTGATTTCTTTTCGGTCTTCGGAGAGCGGATTCTCAAGCATCCAGACTTCTCCCTTGCGAATACAAACCGCCAGTCGATCTCCCATCCATTCCATCCCGCCCACCTCCATCGGAATGCCTTCGGCGGGTGTCCAGGACGGGTCGCGGGAATCCTTTTCCACACCCGCAGAGAGAATTTCGAAGCGTTCGTATGATTCAGGAATCAGAGCCTCCTTTGCCAAGACGCTGCTGGTCATCGCAACGACCATTAGGCGAAGCAAAACAGATTGATGCCGGTTCGAATTTTTCACTTCCATGAGTAGATGTATTTTTTGCTTCGATCTCCGGTGACCATCTCAACATTAACTCCGGCCGGGTGGGCAGTCGCAGGGGGCGAGCCTTGATTCCACTTCACGGTCCGGATCAATTGACCGCCTTCGACCCGATAGCTGTCTTCGATCAATTGGTCACCCGGCTGGGACAAGAAGGTTGGATTGCCACGGGGGCCAATCTGATAGCCTCGAAAACGGGCGGGCTTGAGACCGGCATGATCAACCGGATAGAGCTCTTTACCCAGGGGTTTCCCGAACGGAGCGAATCTGGAGAACCAAGTGTCATAGGCATCAAAAAACCGGCCACGCCACACCAGCGACGGTTGCGATTTCTGCCCGTCGTAAGCGAGATGAATGTCTCCCGGGAATCCGACCAGAATGGCCTTTGTTCCGGTCTTTTCAAAAAAGGTGCGCTGGATGATAGGGCGGTCTTTTGGAGTAAGCTCAAAACGTCCACTCCGATGATCCGGGAATCCGGTGGGTAGGCCTTCCCCTTTCTGAATAAATGCCCAAAGGGCCGCGATTTGGCGTTCCGTGTCTCCATCGAGAATATCTGGAAGTGACGAATGACCATTGGGCCATAGCGAGGGCATCAGGGTGCCGGGGCGATAGGCGGGAGGATCGAGAAGGTAGGAACGGAACCAGCCGGGTTGGAGTCGCCGATCGAGTGAACTGAGATCGAGAGCCGGAATTCCCAGAGATTTTTGCTCGCCCCAATTGTGACAAGTAATGCAGTTGAAGCCGCCCTGACTGCCGAGGAGCGTGCGACCCGCCTTGAGGTCTTTGGGTTGTAGAACGATTGGCTTGGCTCCGGGTGCGGCATCAAGTTTGGCAAGCCATTTGGCCAGGACCTCCGCATGCGCAGGATAAGCCGGCATTTGAGTTTTCAAGTAGGGGCGAACCCGACGGTCCCCGCGTCCTTCCAGCACGCCCACCAACCAATCGTGCTGGAGTTTGTGACCGATGCCAGTGAGGGGTGGCGGCACGCGACCGGAGTCACCAAGGCTTTCGTTGCCGATGAAGAAGGGATCAGTTTCTACTCCCGGTCCGCCTTTTCCATCGCGACTGTGACAGGCGTAGCAATTCATGGCCGCGAAGGTCAGGTGACCCTTGCCAAAGTCTGGCGTATTGGATTGCTCTCCCTTGAGATAAAGCGCCAGGGAAGCTCGTTGTCCGGCAGTGAGGTGATAGTGTGGCTGTCCCTTGACGGGCTCGCCTGAAATACAGGATCCGGAGTTGAAAGAAGACGAGGGTGGGATCGGACGCATCTTTGTTCCTTCAACCCCAGGAAAATCGTGGCACGAGGCACAGTTCATTTTGGCGACGAGCGATTTTCCCTGGGCGACTTGATCCCGATTGACCTTTGGCCAGGGAGCCAGATCCCGCTCTTCCCGGGGATCGCTTGACTGGAAGTCGAGCAAATGAGCGGAAATGTCGATGATCTCCTGCTTTTCGAGAGGAATATGGGGCATTCGCCCATCGGGACGATACCTTGAGGGGTCATTGAGGAAACGTTCCAGTGCCGTTAGAGTCGTCTTCTCCTTGAGATCAGGGAGAGAAATTGCGAGAGCCGATTTTAGAGTCAAGCCACTGCCTCGGGGCCCCTGAAAATCACTCGTCGGAGCGTGGCACGCCACACAACCTTTCTCATGATAGAGCGCACTCCCTCGTTCGGCATTGGCATGACGGGCTTTTTTGAATTTGAGCCCTTTCCCAAGAGAACCAAGGTAGGAAACGACGGCATCGACTTCCGGCCCGGCAAGTCCATGGGTCATGTGCGGCATTGTTGATCCCTTGCGACCGGCTTCAGGATTCTTAAGAAATTTCACCACCCAGTCACGACTCACGCGGCTGGAAATATTTTCAAGGGAAGGGCCTTTTCGCGGAATAACCACTTCGGATTCCCCGTGGCAATTGGCACAGCCAAGTTCGGAGAAAAGAATCGCCCCGCCAACTGCGGAAGGAGCCTGTGAATGGAAGCGCTCATAACCAACCACCAGGGGTTCGGCCTGGGCAAAGCCAAACGTCATGAGCGCTATCGCGGGAATGAATTTTTTCTTCATTTCCTGAGACAGTGATCGAGATATGCCCTTGAGGTGTTGATGGCCTTGGTGATTTCAACTGCGGATCCGAGCATGGGAATGCCTCTCGGCACGGGATGGCTAAAAATCTCCACAAGTCCGGAGAACTTGATGTCACGCAAGGCCCGCAGGATCGGGACGTAATCCAGTTTGCCAAATCCGGGAAGTTGCTTGAGTTGGTCCTCTTGGGACATCTTCTTCTTTGATGATGGATGATGCTCTTGAAAGTAGATGAAAGGAATGTGCCTGTTTCCCCCTTCCCTGAGGAGCGCGGGGATCTGGTCAATGGCATCGTGGAGATGGTGGGGGGCAAAGGCCACCCCGACGTTTTTCGAAGGATTTAACTCGTAAAAATAGCGGATGGAATCGGGCGAGGAGAGCATCGAGTTCTTGTGGTTTTCGATAGCCATGGTCACACCAAGTTCCTCGGCCAGCTCATAGTGGGGTTTTAGTTTTTCAAAGAAAGCCTTCACCTGTTTCCTGGCTTCTTTGCCCACCGGATCCTTCGGTCCCATGCCTCCGGAGCCACAAACGGTCATCGTCCCGCCGTTCTTCTTGGTCCACCGCATCTCGTCATCCTGCCGAAAAGGGCCAAGCGGATAGCAGGTCGAAACCGACATCTTGGTCTGATGTTTTTCAAGGAGCTTCTGAAAAGCCTCATCTCCCACCTTGCTGATCTGCTCTCGATGAGTGGCGTGCACTTTGCGCCAAATATCGATCGATTCACTTCCGGTCTTTTTAACCTCGGCCAAGACTTCGTCGAGGAGCATGTTGCCATACATCGCCGAGGACATGACGTAGCGGAGAGCCCATTCCTGTTCCGTTCCTTTGGCAGAGCGGACGAGGGCTGCTGCGCCGACGATTTTCGAGAAGTCTCTTCGGTTCATGATTCAAGAGCCGGTTGAGGCTGCTTCCTCCAGCATCTTGATCCAGGGACCCACGTAGTGTCCGTTATCGTGATAGGTTCTTCCCGAGACCAGATTGCCATCGATCACACAGGCTTCATTGACATAAATTCCGCCACAGATTTCGAGGTCGAACTGACACTTCGCCACGGTGGCCATGCGCCGCCCCTTGACCCGATCGGCACGGGCAGGAATCTCGACGCCATGACAAACACTCGCAATCGGTTTGTTCCGGTCAAAAAACCATTGGGTCAGTTTGATGAGGTCCGGATCCTCACGAATGTATTCCGGTGCCCGTCCCCCGGAGAACAAAATTCCAAGGTAGTCCTCCGGGTTCACCTCTGAAAAGGCGAGATCTGCAGCCAACTGATAGCCCTCCCACTCCCGCGTGATGGTCCAGCCGGGCCGAATTTCATGCATCACCATTTGGTAGAGTCTCTTCTCGGGAGCAATCACCACCGGTTCAATTCCCGCTTCCTGCAGCCGATAGTAGGGATACAGGGTGTCGACCGTTTCGCTGGCATCTCCAATTACAATCAGAGCCTTGCCAATCACCTTGTTTGTCATTTCGGCATCTTATCTCTTTCTTTTAACGAGTCTATCCAGTTAAAGTCCACCAAACATCAGGTTTTTCGTCACATCAAATCTCCGCAAAATCCCTCTGTTCGCCGGGTTGCGATTCTCATCGAAACCACCCGGACCTACTCCCGTGAGATGCTCGCCGGAGTCAGTCGATACATCCACCGTCATGGTCCCTGGTCGACCTTCCTCGAGCTCAGATCTCTGGAATCATCTGTTCCCCCGTGGTTGGAGAACTGGGATGGAGATGGAATCCTGACGAGAACCCAGACCGATGGGATGGCCCGGGCCATCGCCTCGACGGGTGTTCCGGCGGTCGAGTTGCGATCCTCGAACTTGAATCGACAGCTTCCCTTTATCGGTATGGATAACCGGATGATCGGACAATTGGTCGCCGACCACTTCATCAACCGGGGCTATCGTCACTTCGCGGCCTACACCCTCGACACCGAATCCTTCTTCCGGGAACGAATTCAAAAATTCGTCAACTACTTGAAGGAGAGCATTGGCGCCGGGTGTTCGCTCCTTCCATCTCATGGCGAAGCGACGCCAGACGACTGGGAGGACCATCAAGACAAGTTGATGGCGTGGTTGCAATCACTCCCAAAACCAGTGGGAATCTTTGCGACAAACGACCAACTCGCCACCCGCCTTCTCGATGCCTGTCAACGTGCCGGAATCTCAGTCCCCGAGGAAGTTGCAGTGGTGGGTTGCGAGAACGAAACCACCCTGTGCAGATTCGCATCACCTCCGCTGACCAGTGTGAGATTCGATGGCGGGGCGGTGGGCTACCGTGCCGCCGAAGTGTTGGATCAGATGATGAAGGGCGGTCCCGGTGTGAATCCCGGGACCATCTTGATCCCGCCGAAAGGCATCGAAATCCGGGCTTCATCGGATGAATTCGTGATCGATGATCCCATCGTTCTTCAGGCGGTGAAGTTGATCCGGCAGCAGGCCTTCTCAGGAATGACGGTGGCAGAAATCTGTGCTCAGCTTGGAGTCTCGCGCAGCACCCTGGAAAGACGAATGAAAGCAACCCTGAAACGAGGTGCGAAGGCCGAGCTACTCCGCGTTCGCTTTGGAGAAGTGAACCGCCTTCTGCAAAATACCGACCTCACGATCGAAGCGATCGCGGAAGTGACGGGCTTTACTTATGCCCACTATCTTCAAACGAGCTATCGTGAACGCTACGGGATCTCTCCAGGTAAATTTCGCCAGAAGCTGAATCGAGTAACCTGAGGGGCTTCATTCTTTGCCGGAAATCTCACCGGCAAGTTTGACATACTCGTGGCTTAGACTGCCTCTTTTCTTCGCGGTCCACTTGCGGAAGCCGAGCGGACGCTTGTCGAAGTTTTTGCTGGTCGTTTCTCCATTCACCATCTGAATGCCCTGGTAGTCGTTGATGACCAATTTGTGGGTGTGGCCTGCGAGCATCGCAACCACTCCGTTGGCTTTGAACAATTCGAGCAGTTCCTTCCGCTTTTCGGGTTCGATGTTGTAATAGTTCTCCTTTTCGTCCGGAGCCTTCACAAAGAGCGGGTAGTGGGTCACGACGACAACCGGGCTGTTCTTTTCCTTGGCGGTTCTCAAAGCGGCCTTGAACCAGACGTCGTGCTTTTCTGACTCGCCTTCCAGAGGAGCCTTCCAGAGTTGGGTGTTTGCCACGACGAAGGTGTAGCCCTTGTGTTCCAGGGTGTAGTAGTCTTTGCCGACTTTTGCTCGATAGCTTTTGAGTGATTCGGTGGTGGGCTTGTTGCCGACGTCATGATTTCCGGCGGCACAGTGACAGGGGATTTTGAAGCCAGCCTTGATTCGGTTGAAGTCGGCAAAGGATTTATCGTTGGCCTTCCCGACCAGATCACCACAGATGAGCACAAAGTCGGGAGCCATGTCATTGATCTGCGCGACCGCGAGCTCGAAGGTTTTGACATCGTGCTCGTAGCCGCCCATGCCCAGTTGGGTGTCGCACATCTGAACGAAGGTAAACTCTTTCGAGGTCCCGGCCTTAGTCTTTTCCACTTCGTCTGCCATTCCCCGGTGATTGGTCAGGAGGATTCCGCCAACGAGGGCGGTGGCAGCAAGCAAAGGCAAGACGCGGGACAGCTTCATGATGCTCCTTGAGTAACCACCAGGAGTCGATCCGTCGAGGGGCGATTCCCTGATGATTTAAAATTTGGAAGTGATCTTGAGATGAAGCATGCTGGGGCATGAAGGTGAAGGAAGTCGTGCTTAGCATCCGGGTCCTTTTATTGTCTTGGGCAGGAAACGTCGGAGCGGATGAGGGGAAGCACCTTTTTATTCTTTCCGGTCAATCGAACATGGCGGGGATGGATGAAAGCATTTCCTTCGTTCCCGCGGTGACCAAGGCATTTGGGAAAGAGCAGGTCATTGTGGTGAAGAGTGCCAACAGCGGGCAGTCGATTCGCAGCTGGGCCAAGACGAATCATGAAAACCCTCCACCCACGCGAGGACGGGTGCCGAAGGTGAGGGGAGAGCTTTATGATCCCTTGATTCAAAAAGTGAAGACGGCGATCGAGGGGAAACAGCTTAAGACAGTGACCTTGGTCTGGATGCAGGGTGAATCCGATCTCAACAACACGGCTTACGATTCCTATCTCAAGGAGTTGCTGGAACAGCTGCAGAAAGACCTGTCTTTTAAAGACATCAATATTGTCATCGGCCGGATTAGCGACAGTGGCCTCGACAATCCGAAGCGTCTTGAGGGGCGCCTCAATATCAGGAAGGTTCAGAAAGATTTCGCCGAGGCTCATCCGAGGGGAGCGTGGGTGAATACCGATGACTTGAATGATCGCGAGGTGGACGGCAAAGTGATTCACGATCTTCACTACACCAAGGCAGGGTATCGAACCCTGGGAGCGAGATTTGCAGAGAAGGCCATCGCCCTGATCAAACAGCTGTCTTCGAAAGCGAAGTAAGTGACTGACTTCGATTGGGGGAGTGGGGCTGGTCCGAAAAATCCAGTCTGACCCTTTCGTCATTTCCAGTTTTTAAAACTTCCTCTTGTCAACATACGACGCTTGTCGTAAATCAACACTACGACAGTCGTCGTATATTGATCTTTCCCGTCACAACCTTCCCATGGCTTCCAATCGAAAAAATTTAAACTCTTCACCTCAGCCCACTGGTGCCGAGTTGGAAATTCTGCGAGTCTTGTGGGATCGCGGCGCGAGTACGGTGCGCGAAGTTCACGAATCATTTGGTCCAAAAAAGGATGTTGGCTATACCACGACCCTAAAACTTTTGCAGAGAATGTCGGAGAAAGGACTGGTGGAGCGTGACCAGTCGCAACGATCGCATGTTTATCAGGCAGTGTTGAAGGAAGAGCCAACCCAGCGACGCATGGTGGCAGATTTGCTGGCGAAGGCCTTTGCCGGAAGTACGCCTTCGCTCGTGATGCAGGCCTTGAGCGCCAAGAAAGCAAGTAAGGCGGAACTTGCGGAGATTCGAAAGCTTCTCGATGAAATGGAGAAAGGGGCCGGGAAATGAGCGATCCTGTGATCGAAGCCGCCGCGTGGACGATGCTCCATTTCTTTTGGCAGGGTGCTCTCATTGGAAGCGTTTATGGACTCGTCCTCATGTTTGTCCGCAAGCGACCTCAGGTGCGCTACCTTGCAGGTTGCCTGGCGATGTTGGTGATGCTTGGGGCGGTCGCGATGACTTTCGATTCTCGCTATGCCGGGCTTTCCAGGACCTCACCGATTGTTGAAGACTCTGTTGAGGAAGCTTTGACCGTGACTCATGCTCCTCTTGATTTTTCGAAATGTCTTCCGTGCCACATGATGCCGGGTGTCGATGGAAATCCCATCGCCACCTGGAGTCCAGGCGCAGGATGCCCGTCGGGGACCAGTGGATTGATTTCTGCGGGAGACATCGAAGGTGAGGTTTCTTCGATTGCTTTCGTCAAGGAAGAATCCGGGATTGAAAAATCAGAACCCCAGTCTTGGATTTTTGATTGGATGGTGGGGATCTGGATCCTTGGGGTGGCCCTCTTGTCGCTACGGTTTTGCATTTCGTTGGGATTTGCGCAGCGACTGCGAAGTCGAATGAACGTGAACGCTCCGCTTCCTCTCGTGCAGTGTTTGAAGCGGATCGCTAATCAAATTGGGGTGAATCGTTCGGTATCTCTATCTATTTCGGCGGCGGCCACGGTGCCGTCCGTGATTGGTTGGCTGCGACCAGTCATTCTTCTACCAGTGGCTTCGGTAGCGGGTCTTTCGAGGCCGCAGCTGGAAGCAGTTCTGGCTCATGAGCTGGCCCATGTTCGTCGTCACGATTACCTTGTGAATCTACTGCAACACGGGATCGAAACTCTTCTCTTCTTTCACCCCGTAGTCTGGTGGGTTTCGAGGAAGGTTCGTGAGGAACGTGAATTTTGTTGTGACGATATCGCGGCCCGGGTGGCGGGAAACACCATTGATTACGCACGTGCCCTCGCCACCCTTGAGGAGCAACGCGCCGGCTTGATGACTTTGGAAGTGGCGGCAAGTGGTGGGTCCCTTCAGGCGCGTATTCGGCGCTTATGCGGAGTGGAGAATCCGCGACCTCTATCAGCTGCGGCGTTTCCGGCCCTCCTTTTCCTTCTTGCTGCCGTGATTCCTTTTGCAATGGCTCATTCACAGGAAGCAATCGAGCCGAAGGCAGGGGAAGAAAGACTCGAAGAGCGTGCGCTGACGTCGGACGATGCGGAGCAGGGGCTCCGGCATTTACTCAAAAAAACGCCTGAACCGAACATCATGTTCAGCGACGTTGTGATGTTGGCGCGGGCTCTCGACAAAGACTCCATCATCGTTCTTCTCGATGAGATTGGTTTGCAACGTCGCGATGGCTACTGGGCCTGGGCTCGCTCGGCGATCTATGCCGAGTTGGCGAGCCGTGATCTCGATGCTGCGCTTGACCATTACCGGAGAAATTATGGAGGTTATTTGGGAGTTCGTGAGCATATTCCTCATGCCATTTATGTGGGCTCGCGGCCGGAGGATCCATGGGCCGCACTCGTCTACCTTCGAAGTATTCCGGAAGACCCCCGCTTTCGGCTCACCGGGAGAGAGAGCGGAATCAACGGCCCGATGGTCTATACGAATGCCAATTGGTATCAGGAAAGCTATCGGCGTCTCTTCAAAAAGCTTGCCGCAATCGATCCGGAGCGTGCCTGGAAGGAACTACCCGGGCAGGCGGATGGGGTGGAGAAGCCTGTCGATCACAATCAATTGGCGAATGCCTATTATCCCTACCGGGACATGTTGGATGGATTTTTCTCAGGGCTGAAGGACGACAAAACCTTTCAGCATTACTTCGAGAGGCTTGGTCTAGTGAGGGGGCCTTATACCGATATGATCGCGATTCCAATTGTGAAAGCCTGGATGAACTTTGACATGACCACCGCGCTGGCTTGGGCACCGCCGGAGCGGACTCCTACGCTGGAGCACGGATCGATCATGGCCCATGGTGTCGATGGAAATGCCGTCACGAGCTGGGCCCGGGAGAATCCAAAAGCGGCACTTGAAGCTATTCGTGCCAACACTGTTCCAAAGTGGAAGTTTGGAATGGCGGGATCTCTCCTTCGGGGTGATCCCTCCCTTGCAAGCGAAGTGGTGGCCCTCATCGGCAACGAACGCCCGATGAGCCAAGCTACCCGTCCAATACCTTGGAAAGGTTCCGATGGAAGAGTCATTCCCGGGATTAAGCTGCCTATTCCGGTTCCAGCGAAGGAGGAGAAACCGCCTTTTGTTTTCCATACTTTGAAGGGAGCCATGAACAGCAATGCCAGCCTTCAGGAATGGGATTCCTTTCCTGAACCGGGCCGAAACAACCGCCCGCTGGACTACCGAGCTCGATACGATGCCTTCCGCAAAGCCATCGCCAACGAACTGTTCTCAAAAGAGGAGCAGGCCCAGTTGCGAGCGCATTTGGACGATGCCTTCCGCAAAGTTCTCAATCTCCCAAGCCCTAAAACCCACCAAGAATAATGACGACCAAACAGACTAAAACACCCCATCGAGTTTCGCTGGCAATTGCACTTCTCGCCACTTGCGCGACGAATGCCGAAAGTTTTGCTTTTCCCTCTCCGGAGCCAATTCGAGTGGGTAGGATCGAGGTGGATCCATTGACGGGATTGGTAACCCTACAATGGAATTCGCAGATCGGAAGCAGGTATGCCATTGAGGAAACCACTCAATTTGCAATCGGGTGGCAAGAGAGTCGAAAAGACATTGAGGCAAACTCTCCTCAAACGACTCTCTCGTTTCTTCCCCAAGGTTCAAGCGACGGAGCAAGAGCCAAGTTTTTCCGTATTCGAATGGTGGAGGAATTCGGAAATGTCGAGGTGAATACGAAAGTGACTTCCGAAAAGAAGGCCGTTGAAACGACAGATTATAGAATTCATGAGACTTATGCCGAAGCGAAGTCACAAAGTGGTAAAAGATCTTCCAGTTTGAATACGGCGAGAGATCAAACCGCTTTGTTGTTGGGCGCAAATGTCTTTGGATGACCGATCGGAACAAAAGGGCTGGTGGTTCCACCAGCTAAGACGATAAGTCCGACTGGTTTTCAGAGAGTCCCGAAACCTACGGCGAGTTCGCCTGTTGCACCGATCAACAAAACAGAATTTCAAGTCATTCCAAAGCGGGGAGTCTTCTGATCAACAGGTCCCATGCCTGCAAGTTTGCAGGAAAAATACGGAGCTTTTGCAACCTTTACCAATGTTGATCAAGGTAAAGAATCCTTGGCGAAAGGCTCCGCCTCATCGGACTCAAATCCCACGAAATGGAAGACCGTGCATTCTCAATTGATCAGTGAGATCGCAGGCCGGACATGAGGATCGTGTCACAGTTCAGTGGTTCCACTGAAGAAAGAGACGAAGGTGCCGACAATTATTCCGGTGCCAGAACAAGCGGTGGAGTATAAGGTGATTTCTAGACTGTATCAGGGTGGATGACGGCCTTGTCATGACCCGGCGAGTTCGCCGGCTAAATGAGGTGCCGTGATTAGTATCAGTTCCGCTCCTCAGCGGGCGGTGGCTGGATAGGATTGAGGGCGAAGGAAGCGAGCCCGTTTTCATCGAGCGGGAAGTGTCTCATTTGAGCGGAAGTGATCCGCAAAATAGCGAAGAATCGTCGCAAGAGTCCAGCCCACTGAAGCCGTATGTCCTGTCTCCGATTTATGAAAATGAAAAAAGTAAGAAACGTAACAAGCCTGCTGGCTGTCCTGAGCTTTGGCTTTGCTGGCCCTGCAAGCGCTGAACTTCCTGATCCCGACGGCAAGCCCGCCGACATGAGCAAGCCCGTGAAAGTGTATATTCTCATGGGCCAGTCCAATATGCTCGGCTTCGGCAAGGTGGCTGGTGACAAGGACGGGACTCTCGAGCACGCCGTGAAGAAAGAGAGCCTCTACCCTTTCCTCGTGGATGAGGCCGGCAATTGGACCGAGCGGAAAGATGTCCGAAATGTCTTCACAATGGGTAGCGGTGGCCCCGGCGGCGGGGTCAAGAAAAGCGAGTGGCTGACCATCAAGGGTGGAAAAATTGGCCCGGAGGTTGGCATTGGTCATCACATGGGAAATCTCCACGACGAGCCGGTACTTATTCTCAAGAGCTGCATCGGCAACCGGAGCCTGGGTTGGGACATCCTCCCTCCCGGAAGTCCTTCCTATGAATACGAGGAGACCGACAAAAAAGGCAACAAGACGACCATGGTCTATGCCGGTTACGGAGAGTCGCCCTTGAAGTGGGAGAAGGGGACCGAGCCCAAGCCAATCGGCTGGAAAGCGGGTGTGCAGTACGATGGAGATGTTGATCGTGCCAAAAAGGTGCTGGCTGATCTGACCAAACACTATCCCGAAGCGACCAAGTTTGAAGTGGCCGGCTTCTTCTGGTGGCAGGGTGACAAGGACCGCTACAATGAGGGGCACGCAGCCATGTATGGTAAAAATCTGGGTAATCTTCTCAAGGCCCTGCGCAAAGAGTTCAATGCTCCCGAAGCCAAGATGGTCGTTGCCACTCTTGGTCAGACCGACAAGGAAACTGCCGCCGGTAACGAGAAGCTCATCATTGATGGAATGTATTCCTTTGCCGAAGCGAACAAAGGGGAGGCGGCCGTCGTTTACAGTCATCCCCTTTCCCAGGGTGGAGCTTCCAATGGTCACTACGGCGGCAATGCCAAGACCTACATGAACATTGGCCTTGCCATGGGCGAGGCAATGGTCGAGTTGCTTAAGAAGTAAATCAAGTTAAGACAAGGGTGGGTCCGCGAGCTTGCCGGCCCACCCTTTCTTTGTACAAACAGACCGGAATCTTCGAACCAAGGAATGAACCAATGAAAATGATGAGATCCACATTGCTCGTGGTTTGGATGATGTTAATCGCGATCCAAACTCCGGTTGTGGCGGTGGATCTCGGCAAGAGACCCGTCAAGTTGTTCCTGCTCGGTGGCCAGTCCAATATGGATGGTTGTGGTCGTGGGGAGGAACTCCCGGCGATGTTTCGTTCGCACCCGAAGAACGTCGTCACCTGGGACAACCAAAAGAAATTATGGGTCGAGTTGACCAAGGATTCCATGGCAACGGCCCGCCGCCAGCAATTCGGCCCCGAGATGGCTTTTGCGCATCGCCTCGCCAAGACTTATCCGAATCACACCATCGCGATCTCCAAGACCTCGGCCGGCGGCACGAAGCTCCACACCCAGTGGGTTCCGGGGAAGGGGATGTATGAAAGGTTCATCCGTAATTTTCGCAATGCGAGCGCGCAACTCAAAGACTCGGGTCTTGAATATGAAGTGGCCGGGATGCTTTGGATGCAGGGCGAATCCGATTCCGAGACGGTGGAGATGGCCGGGGCTTATGAGGAGAACCTGAAGCTCCTGATCGCCGATGTGCGAAAGCAAACCGGGAATGCCAAGCTTCCGTTCGTGATGGGGCGGATCTCTTCGAGCCTGTTGAAAAAGACTCCCTGGAATTTCGACCAGGCCAGAACGGTGCAGGCCGCACAAGAAGCCGTGGCCGCACAGGATGAGCAGGTTCACCTCATTAACACCGACAAGCTTGGCACGCGAAAAGACAATACGCACTTCGACACCAAGGCCCAATTAACCCTGGGAGGCCAGATGGCCGGGATTATGATTCGAGTTTTGGCGGGCGAGAAAAAGTTGCCGAGAAAGGCGAACTACATTCGACCCGAAATTAATGGGCCGGTTCTCGATCCGGTCGAGGCCATCTCGAAGATGCATGTGGCCGATGGATTTGAGCTCAACCTCTTCGCTGCGGAGCCCCGGGTCATCAATCCGGTCGTGATGCGCTTTGATCACCTCGGGCGTCTCTGGGTGGTCGAGATGGTGGGTTACATGACTGATCTCAGTGGAAGCAAGGAACTCGAAAAGCTTGGGCGCATCAGCATTTTGGAAGACACGACCGGCGACGGCAAGATGAACAAGTCCAAGGTCTTTTTAGACGAACTTGTTGAACCCCGGGCCATCGCTTTTCACAAGGATGGCATTTTGTGGGCCGATTATCAGAAGCTTTATCACACTTTGGTTGGTCCCGATGACGAGCCGGGCGAGACCGTGGTGGTGGACGAGGGGTATTCGACCGGGCATAGTGTGGAGCACAAACCAAACGGTTTGGTCCGGGCTCTCGACAACTGGTATTACAACGCCAAAAGCAATTATCGCTACAAGGAGGTTGATGGCAGGTGGCTCATTGAGAAGACCGAGTTTCGCGGACAATTTGGGATGTCCGCCGACAACCACGGGCGGCTCTACCATGGCCAGCAAAACACCCTTATGAGAGCGGAGGTTTTCAGTCCGAACTTTTTTCTGGGAAACGCGAATCTGAATTTGAGGATGTCGCAACTTGCGACCGAGTATAATGAGATCCAGCCAAATTGCTTTAACATTAAAGCCTGTGAGCGGCCTGTTTTCCCGGTGAGGCGTTCCCGGGATATCCGGGATGGCTATCATGAGGCCTTGGATTGTGACATCGATGAAGAAGGCTTCGCCTTCCGGTGTACCTCGGCATGCGGCCACTTCTTCTATCGTGGAAACCAATTCGGAGAGGGCGTGAATGCCTTCGTGGCGGATCCCGGAATGCACTTTGTGAAGGCGATCAAGATTCGGCGGGAAGAAGGGATTCCCTTCGGAAAAAATGTTTATGCGGACCAGGAAATCGTGGCCAGCCCCGACACACGATTTCGGCCGGTGGATCTTCAATCGGCTCCGGATGGCTCTCTTTATATCGCCGACATGTATCACGGCATTAACCAGCATCGCTTTTTCATGAGTGCGCATTTGCGGGCCTTCATTGAAAAGAACAACCTCGAGACCCCGCCGGACCTTGGGCGGATTTACCGGCTCTCCGCCAAGGAAAAAAAACCGGCTGCCTGGAAGCCCTTTACGAATCCAAACGTTTCCGAATTGGCGACAGCCCTGGCCAGTGACAACCCGTGGATGAGAGACACCGCGCAGCGGATTCTCGTCGACCGCAAACCGGCGGGCGCCAAAGAAGCGATCGAATCGGTTTATCGGAAAAGCACTTCTTCACTGGGTAAAATTCATGCCTTGTGGACGCTGGAAGGAATCGGAAAACTCACCGCAAAGCATGTTCTGGAGGCTTTGTCGGAGAAGGACCGCGATCTCGTCATGCACGCCGCCCGGCTTTCGTGGCGTTTGGAAAATTCCGATGATCTGATGCATGCGTTGATTGAAGCCACTCCCGAAACCTTCGATGGATCTTCGTATTACCTGTACCAACGACTGGCAAATTTCAGCCAGGCCATGGCACAAGAATTCTTGATGAAGGCTTACGTGAAATGGACGGATAAACCGTTTCTGGTTCCGGCTCTTTTGAGCGGCTCCGGAGATCATCTTGAATCATGGATTTCCAAAATCCCCAATCCCAGAAAACAAGGCGCCCTTCGTGAAGTTTACTTGAAAAGCAAAAAGGTGAACCGCGACCTGTCGCCGGAATTACAGGATGATTATCTGAAGAGTTATCATCGTGGTAAGAAGATCTACCTCGTGAATTGTTTCTCCTGTCACGGGAAGGATGGTCGTGGTTTGCTCGGCATGGGTCCGCCGCTCGCCAAGTCCGACTGGGTCACTGGCGACCCCGATGTCATCACTAAAATCGTTCTGAAAGGCATGCAGGGTGCGATTGAGGTGTCGGGCAAAAAGTATCAACCCAAGATCCCGATGCTGGCGTTTGAAGCGATCATGACGGATGAGCAGATCGCCGATGTCAGCACTTACATCCGAAATAGCTGGGGAAACAAAGCGTCTCCGGTTGGGGGAAATTCGGTGCGCGAAGTTCGTGAGAAAGTCTCTGAACGAGAAAGCCATTTTCAGGAATCGGATTTTCGGGCAGAGTAGAGATCATGAGTAAAACGGAAGAGAACCAGGGAGCACTATCGAGAAGAGGATTTTTGCAGGGGCTCGGTGGTGCCGGAGCTTTTGTCGGGATGAGCGAGATGGCTTCGGCTGATGAGGCCCCGAAGGATGCCGACGGAAAAATCATTCCCGGTTTTGAGAAGACCAAAGACGACTCCAAGGCGGCGAAGGGCTGGCAGCCGGTTTCGGATCGTAGGATTCGTGTGGGAATTGCGGGATATGGGCTCTGCAAGTTTGGAGCGGCATTCTTCTACCAAAACCATCCCAACGTTGAAGTGGTGGCGGCTACTGATCTTGATCCCGGGCGCTGTGCCGCTTTGGCCAAAGCCGTGGGCGCGAAAAAGACCTATCCGTCCTGTGAAGAGATGATCAAGGACACGAGCATCGAGGCAATTTACATTGCCACTGATGCGCCAAGTCATGCCCGTCTCGCCATTATGGCGCTCAATCATGGCAAGCATGTTTGCTCGGCGGTGCCGGCGGTTTTCGGATTTGAAGCAGAAGGTGAGGCGGAGGACTTGTTCAACGCGGTGAAGAAGAGCGGGATGAAGTACATGATGAACGAGACTTCTGCTTTTCACGCCGCCCTCTACGAAAAAAGAGTCCAGTATCAGGCCGGTGCTCTTGGAAAGATCATCTACTCGGAAGGCGAATACTGGCACGATGGGGTCGGCACCCTCGGGAGCTACAATCCCAAGAACGGGAAGATTGATCAATTTGGATGGCGTCGCTCTGTCCCGCCGATGTGGTATCCCACGCATGCGACGGCCTATTACGTCTCCGTCACCGGCGGTCGTTTCACCGAGGTTTCAGGATTGGGGACAAAGAGTCTGTATCCTGAATACCAGGATGGAAACAACCAGCACAAGAATCCCTTTGGAACGGAGTTGGCAATGCTTAAAACCAGCGAGGGCGGGATCTCCCGCATGGGAGTCAGTTGGGACATGAAAGATGCCCACGGAGAACAGGGCCGGGTTTATGGACAGAAGCCGCACGATAGGAAAATCGATGGCAGCCGGCCTCCGATGCCCCCGACTGTCAAGGGGGGCGGGCACGGTGGTTCCCATGGTCAGCTCACCAACAATTTTATCGAGTCCATCTTGTTGGATCAAAAGCCCATCGTTGATATTGGCGACGCTTTGAACATGACATTGGCCGGAGTGATCGCTCACAAGTCAGCGCTCAAAGGAGGGGAATGGATGACCATTCCCCGGTATGATTTGTAAGGCCCGACATGTTACCGCTTCCGTCTCCGGGATGGTTGAATCTTTGATCTCAATTGATTGTTTCGCTTCAAACTGGTAAGCAGGGCGGGGTCAAAAACCGACCAAGCGAATCATGAATTTCCAAAATATTGTCTCTCTCCTTGTAGGTGCCTCTTTCGTCACATCTTGTCAGGACGCCGAAAAGAAAGTGGAAACCGGGTCCACTGAGGCCTTTACCGAGGGCGAGCGCCAGCAATTCTCCGGTAAAGGAAAAGAGGCGGTTGGAGATTTGGCCGGGACATTGGGCTCGCAACTCAAGGCGGCGATGGCAAGCGGCGGGCCGGTGGCTGCCGTCAAGGTCTGCAAGGAAGTCGCCCAACCGCTTACGAACTCAACCGGAGCAAAGCGCGATGGAGTGACGATCGGACGAACCGCGCTAAAGGTTAGAAATCCCCAAAATGCCCCTGATGACATTGACAGGGAAGTTTTGGAGGCGTGGGAGGCGCTTAAGGGAAAGGGCGATGCCCTTCCGGGCCACGAACTGGTTCGCCTCGATGACGATACCGTTCGATTCTACAAGCCCATCATCCTGCAAGAGGTCTGCCTCAATTGTCATGGCTCTGACGAGCAACTCCTACCTGAATTGAAGAAGACACTCGATGAACTCTATCCCGGGGATCAGGCTCGCGGTTTTCAGGTAGGAGATCTCCGGGGAGTCTTCCGGGTCGAGATGGAAGTCAGCTCAGCCGAGTGATTAGGAGGGAGCCTTCAAATATTCAGGCGATGATGCCGTGCTCGACGTTTCCGGCGACGTCGGTGAGGCGGAAGTCGCGGCCGGCGTAGTTGTAGGTGAGGCGTTCGTGATCGAGGCCGAGGAGGTGGAGCATGGTGGCATGGAGATCGTGCATGTGGAGGCGATCGGTGACTGCGGTGTCACCGACTTCATCGGTGGAACCGTGGGCGTAGCCGGGTTTGGTGCCGCCACCGGCGAGCCAGGTGGTGAAACCGCGCGGGTTGTGGTCGCGGCCGTCCTTGCCTTGTGAAAAGGGAGTGCGTCCAAATTCGCCGCCCCACCAGACGAGGGTGTCTTCGAGGAGGCCGCGTTGTTTGAGATCTTGCAAGAGGCCGGCGACGGGTTGGTCGGTGGCGTGGGCGTGGACCTTGTGCTTGGGCATGTTGGAGTGTTGGTCCCAACGTGGGTTGACTGATTCGTCGGAGTAGTTGACTTGTATGAAGCGGACGCCGCGTTCGGCGAGGCGGCGGGCCATGAGGCATTGACGGCCATAATCGTCGGTCGATTTTTCGCCGATGCCATACATGGATTTGGTGGCTTCGGATTCTCCCGAGAGGTCGAGAATGTCGGGCGCATTCATCTGCATGCGGAAGGCGAGGTCGAAGGAGTCGATGGCAGCGTTCAGGTTTTGGTCGTTCTTGGTTTGCGCCTGCTGCCGGTTGAGTTGCTGGAGGAAGTCGAATTGCTTCGACTGGGAGTTGAGCGGGAGGTGGGGATTGTTGAGATTTCGAATCGTTGCCTGGGCAGCGGGAAGGCCGGCGCGTCCGATGCAGGTGCCTTGGTGGATGGCGGGGAGGAAGGCGTTGGAGTAGTTGCGCGGTCCGCCTTTGCTGGCGGATGGCATGATGGTGACAAAGCCGGGGAGGTTTTCGTTTTCGGTCCCGAGTCCGTAGGTCACCCAGCTGCCCATGGAGGGGCGGACGAGATTGGTCGCTCCGGTGTGGAGGAAGAGGGTGGAGGGGCCGTGCGCCACGCCCTCGGTGTGCATGGAGTGGATGAAGCAAAGGTCGTCGACGTGCCTGGCGATGTGGGGAAAGAGGCTGCTGACCCAGCGGCCTGATTGGCCGTGTTGTTTGAAATCCCAAAGCGGTTTGAGGAGCTTGCGTTGGCTCTTCTTTCCAAAGGTGTTTTTGCGAACGCCAACAAAGTCGAAGGTTTGGCCGTCCCGTTTGATGAGTTCCGGCTTGTAATCGAAGGAATCGACGTGGGAGGGGCCGCCGGCCATGAAAAGGAAAATGACTCGTTTGGCGCGGGCCGGAAGTCCGGGAGATTTCGGAGACAAGGGGTTGGTGGCGCCCTGGCCGAGGAGTGAGGAGAGCGCAAGGGATCCGAATCCACAGCCGGAGGATTTTAGGAATTGGCGTCGGTTGGGGACCATGGGGAGAAAAAACTTGGATGGGGGAGCCGAATCAAAATTTCAGGCTCCCCAGGTTAGTCGATAAAGCGGAAGTCGACGGTGGCGAAAAGAGTTTGAGTGAGCTGGGTCCAGGCTTCGGATTGTTCGTCGGGAGGAAAACTGGCGAGAAAGGTTTGGGTGGTGGTCAGTTCGCTTTCGGAAGGCGGGCGGGAGAGAATGAGTTGGTAAATGTCGGTGATGGTGGCCTTCCCGGCGAGAAGTCTTTTGGCGGTGAGTTGTGATTGCTCGCGAATGAAGGGGCTGTTCATGAGGAAGAGCGCCTGGGTGGGGAGATTGGTGGTGGGACGCCGCCCCACGACGAGATTGGGGTTTGGAGCGTCGAAGACCTCGAAAAGGGGGAGCATGGAGTTGCGAAACCACGGCACGTAGATGCTGCGGCGACTGGATTCGAATTGATAGTTGAGATCGTATTGCCCGGCCTCGCGGATGGTGGGGCCACCGCGGGTGGGGTCGAACTGTCCGCTGATTCGCAGGACGGTGTCGCGAATGGCCTCGGCTTCGAGGCGCTTGCGGTTGGCGCGACCAAAGAGGCGGTTTTCAGGGTCGTTCTCGTGAGTGATTTGTGAGGATAGCTGGTAGGTTCGGCTGAGAACGATTTTACGGATGAGTGATTTGACCGACCAATTGTTATCGGTGAACTGGATGGCGAGATAATCGAGGAGTTTGGGATGGCTTGGGAGTTCTCCGGTTTCGCCAAAGTTGTCGACGGTTCGCACGATGCCTTCGCCGAGGAGATACTTCCAGATGCGGTTGGCCATGACCCTGGAAGTGAGCGGATGTTGCGGGTCGGTGATCCATTCGGCGAGTTCGAGTCGTCCGGAACGATCATCGGGAATCTCGATGAGTGCGCCGGGCCTGGTGGCAACGGTGATGAAGCCGCGGGGAACCTTGGGTCCTTTGTTGCGAACCTGTCCCCGGATGTGGACGTGCCCGTCGGCGATGGTATCGCCTTCGGTGGGAGCCATGGTGACGGGGTGCAGCTTTTTCAACCTGGCTGTCAGTGATTTATGTTGGCTCTCAAGCTTCTTGAGGTCGGGGTTGGATTTTTGGGGAGCGGGAGCGCCTGTCCTGGCCGAGCCTGGTTTGATGAAGGCGACAGCGTCGGCGATGACGAAGGCGGAGGTGTTTTCGGTGGAGATGATGACGGTGGCCGGCTTGTCTTTTGAGAATGAAAAGGTGCCTGCACTACTGAAGGTTCCCCGAATGGGCGCTGGCTTCGATTGATCAATGGTGACGGTCGTTTCTCCTTTGGCGTGGTGGATGGTGACGGGGACGTTTTCGGCGCGGTTGCTACCCGGACTGTAGGAGACGAGGACCTCGTAGTCTTTGGTCTCCGGAAGAGTTGTGGTGAACCCGGCCTTTTTTTCTCCCTTCCCGGTATTTTCGTCGTGAAGGTAACTCCTGCCTATCCAGGGTTTGTTCGAAGTGGATTCCCGCCACGTGCCGGTGAGTTTCGCTTCGCTTGAATCAATGAGAATGCCTGGAAGTTGTTTCGCGTCAGGTGAGTTTTTGAGGGTCGCGATTTGATCTTTGAGGGAGGCAAGTGAATTGCGGATTTTTTCGATTTCTTCGCGGTTGGAGATTTCGAGCGGGGTGGTGGCAAAGGAAGTGACTCCGGAGGCAGCGCTTCCTTTGCCCATTGAGCGTGTGCTTTGAAAGATGCCGGCGAGGGCATAGTAGTCGGAGGTTGGGATGGGGTCGAACTTGTGATCGTGGCAGCGGGCACAGCCGAGGGTCATGCCAAGAAAGGTGCGGCCGACGGCATCGATTTGTTCGTCAACGAATTCCATTTTGAGGAGTTCGTGATCTTGCAGCTCGTAGTTGAGGGCACCGAGAACGAGGTATCCCGAGCCGATGAGTTGGGAGTTTCGTTGGGCGGGTGACGAGTGGGGAAGCAGGTCGCCTGCGAGGTGTTCGCGGACGAGTTGGTGGTAGGGTTTGTCCTGATTGAAGGAGTCGATGACATAGTCGCGGAATCGCCAGGCATCGGGAAAAACAAGGGAGCGACCTCCGCCGGAGGACTCGGCAAAGCGGGTAACGTCGAGCCAGTGGCGGCCCCATCGTTCCCCGAATTCGGGCCGGGCGAGGAGTTGATCGACCACCTTTGCAAAGGCGTCAGGTGAGGTGTCGGCGAGGAAGGTTTTCATTTCCCCGGGCGAAGGAGGGAGGCCGATGAGGTCGAAGTAGATGCGGCGAAGAAGAGCGGTTTTGGAAGCATCGCCAGCGGGGGCAATTTGCTCTGATTCAAGTCGCGCGAGGATGAAGCGATCAATGTCGTTTACCGGCCATGTGGTATCGCTGACCCTTGGGAGCGGGTGGGCGACAGCAGGTTGGAAAGACCAAAACTGGCGGCCTTTTTCGATATCGATTGTGGAAGTGGAGCGTTTGATTTTTCCCTCGCGTGGATCGGGCGCTCCCATTGCGATCCATGATTTGAGGTGTTCGATTTCCGGGTCCGCGAGGCGGTTCTTGGGCGGCATCTCCAGGTCGCCATTCGTGTGGGAAACGGCGTGAAAGAGAAGGGAATCCTCAGGCTTTCCGGGGATGATGGCGGGGCCGGAGTCGCCACCGGTTTGCCATCCGGCGCGCGAATCGAGGTAAAGGTTGGCTTTCAACTTTTTGGCATCGGCCGAGTGGCATTCGTAACAGTGCTCGACGAAAAGCGGGCGAATGTGGGTTTCGAAATACTCAATTTCTTCTTGATCGCCCGCGCGCAGCAAGGAACCGCTCACGAAGAGCGTTGCAAATATCAGGCACTTTAAGTGAATCTCGATCTGGGAAGATACTGAGGTTTGACCTGTTTTTATTCCAGATTTTTTGGGTATTTCTCCCGCAAATTCAGGAGGATAAGGAGATTCGAGGACTCCAATATTGGTTTTCCAAGCCCGGTGCCATACGAGCTTTCCGTCAAGAAGAATGACGATGCGCCAAAGAGGGGGCGCCCCGATGGAAGCTGGCCTGCTGTAATGTCCGGTCGCTCATGCGCGTATTAGGGTTCTTCCTATGAAAACCCGCCTGATCCTCCTGACTGTAGCCCTGGTTGCCACGATTCCTCCCGGCCATGCTCTCCGCAAAAACGCCACCTGGAACAAGCAAACCCGGGCGGTCTCCGATGCCGAAGCGGGTGGTTGGCTGATCAATCTTGGCGTCACCGGGGCACGGGCGAAAATCCACCTCGAACGACCGCAGGAATTCGAAGTCGCCTACCTTTTCCCGGACACTCCGGCCCATGCCGCCCTGAAAGTCGGTGACCGTATTGTGGGAGTGAATGACACTCCGTTTTCCGAACCCCACAAGTTCGGCTACGGCCCCAAATTTTTCGGCTACGAAGGCCCCATGATGGAGCTTGGCCAGGCGTTGGACTCGGCAAAAGGAAAGATTTCGCTTCAGATCATTCGGAATGGAAAGAAGGAGAACGTTACCCTCGCCCTCCCTACGAAATACGGCTCGTTTTCCAAGACTTTCCCCTACAAATGCCCCAAGACCGATCTGATTCTCAAGGAATGCTACGCCTTTCTCCTTAAAACCCAGCGTCCCGATGGCCTCTGGAATGGGCGTCCTGATGCCGATACCTTCGCCGCCCTCGCCTTACTGGGTAGCGGGAACAAGGACTTCCTCCCTGCAGTTGAGAAATCGATGCGTAGCTTCGCGAAATCAACCAACGACAAGATCGACTACGGCGGACTCGATTGCTGGAAATACACCCTCTACGGCACCGCCCTTTGCGAGTACTACATTCTCACCCGACAGGAGTGGATCAAGCCCGAGCTCGAGCAGATCAAAACGTGGCTTTTGAAAGCACAGATGGACAACGGGGGTTGGGGACACCGCCCTGCGAACAGGCCTGGCGGAAACGGCTACGGAGCGATCAATGCGATCACGATGCAGGCGAAAATGACCCTTGGCATGATGATGCGCTGTGGTCTCGAAGTCCCCGCCGACCAATTCCGGGCCACCCATGACTTCGTCGCCAAAGGGACCAACGACATCGGCTATGTTTGGTATAAGGATGGTGGTCGCAGAAATCCCGGTTACGCCGACATGGGTCGCACCGGCATCACCGCGCTCGCCCACCACGTCAGTCCCGTCGGCGGGAAGGAGTATCGTGAATTTGCCCTCCTCACCGCCGGATGTATTGGAAATTATCCCAAGACCTTTCCCGATACCCACGGCTCGCCGCTTCTCGGTCTGGCCTGGACCGGCCTGGGAGCCCTCGCCGACCCCGTTCAGTTTCGCAAGCTCATGGACTACAACCGTTGGCACTTCGCGATGGCCCACACTCCCGAGGGAAACTTTTACTATCAACCCAATCGCGATAACAATCCGCAGGATTACAGCGCCGGACCCCGGATCAATGCCACCGCTGCCAACGCTCTGGTTCTCACCGCCAGGTTCAAGAAACTCCAAATCACCGGGGCCAAACCCGTGCTGATCAAATAGCACGCCCTCGTTCTTTTGATAAATTCGGGTGGTCTTTGACGGGTATTTTTTTCTTCATTCATCTTCTATTCATGGTGTCGATGATAGCCTGACTCGTTTATGAGAGTGCTTGTTGTTGAGGACCAGGATGATTTGCGGGAAGTCGTGGCGGAGACGCTGCG
Source organism: Verrucomicrobiia bacterium (assembly GCA_030432565.1). Classification (GTDB taxonomy): domain Bacteria; phylum Verrucomicrobiota; class Verrucomicrobiia; order Verrucomicrobiales; family Akkermansiaceae; genus SW10. Next base: position 47,377 of record JAUIGV010000038.1, read on the forward strand.
GGAGGAATCGTTCGCGGTCGACGAATCGGCGGATGGCGAGGAGGGGCTCTACAAGGCACTGAACTGGGACTACGATATTGTCGTGCTGGACGTGATGATGCCGGTGATGGATGGTTGGGAGGTTTTGGAGAAGTTGCGCAGGGAGAAGCAAACCCCGGTCTTGATGCTAACGGCTCTTGACCAGGTCCGCGACAAGGTGAAGGGGCTGAATCACGGGGCGGACGACTATTTGGCAAAACCATTTGATCTGACGGAACTGGTGGCGCGGGTGCGGGCGGTGATGCGGAGAAAGGGCGGGGACCATCGTCCGGAGGTGACGGTCGGCAATGTCACCATCAACACGACGGCCAAGACCTTGCGCTTGGGTGACAAGGAAGTGGAGGTGACGGCGCGGGAATTCGCGATGGCCGAGCTCATGATCAAGCATCGTGATGAAGTCGTGACGCGTGATTTTTTATACGATCATCTTTTCGATGAGAACGACGAGTCGATGTCGAACATGCTCGATGTCTATGTTTACAAACTCCGCCAGAAATTCGGGAAGAATTTTATCAAGACGCGGCGTGGCCAGGGTTATATTGTCGAATCAATCTAGATGAGGATTTTTCCGCAATCGATTCGCTGGCGGATCCAGCTTTGGTATCTCCTGCTTTTGGCGGGTATCATCGCGGCCTTGTTGGTGGCGTTTTATCGCAACCAGCGGGAGATCAAATATCAGGTGCTGGATCGTGAATTGAATAATCCGATCACGCGTCTTTTGCCGAGAATGGAGAGACGTCGGGAGCTGCCGCCACGCAACCGACGTCTTCCGAGACCCGATCCGCTTGATGGGATGGGAGTTGATTTTGAAGCCCAATCCGGTCCCGGGCCGGAAGGTGGTCGGCGCGGTCCCGGACCCGGTCCGGGCGACAGGCGGGACGAACTTGAGGATCGAGGGCCGACCTTGGATGAGGTGATCGGGGAACTTGCAGAGGAGAATATCTTCGTCATTCACTGGGATCGGGAGGGCGACGTTCGATTTGCCTCGGAGAATGCACCGGAGGGATTGAGCCCCCTGCCGGATGGAGTTTTGGGCGGTGGGGATCGGGTTTCGAAAAGAACGAGGCAAGGGTACCGTGAAGTCATTCATGCCAGCCCGAATCGAGGATTTTTATTGATTGGAACTTCGATCGAGCCGATCGAAACCGAGCTCTCCAAGCTGGAAAAGAAGCTGGCTGGAATTGGGCTTCTTATTGTTGGCGGCGGATTCCTGGTGGGGTGGCTGTTGATCGGGAGGTCACTGAAACCCATCGAGGCGATCAGTGATGCCGCCCATCGGATTGCCGAGGGCGATCTTTCGCAGCGAATTGCGATCAGCGAGAACGGGAGTGAATTGGGCCAGCTTTCCAGCGTGCTCAATGAGACTTTCGATAAGTTGGAAACTTCGTTTGAGCATCAGGTTCGATTTACGGCGGACGCCTCTCATGAAATGCGGACACCGATCGCGGTGATACTCGCCAAAAGCCAATTTGCGTTGAGTCGTGAACGGTCGGTGGAGAAGTATCAGGAGGCTTTGCAAACCTGCATGGATTCAGCCCAACACATGCGAACTTTGACCGATGGTTTGCTGGAGCTTTCCAAGGTGGATTCCGGGGAGTTTGATCTTCGCCCGGAGCGTGGAAACTTCGAGGATCTAACCCGTGAAGTGGTGAAGATGATCGAGCCGTTGGCTGATGAGCGGGGGATCAAAATTCGATGCGATCTGGAGTCAGTAAAATCGGAATTTGACTCGCAGAAGATGCGGCAGGCTCTTTTGAACCTCTTAAGCAACGCTGTGAAGTACAACCGGGAAGGTGGAGCGATTCTGGTTGGCTTAAAAAAAGAGGAAGGCAAAGCCCACTGGTCGGTAAGCGACACCGGAAATGGAATGGATGCGGAAGCGATCGAACATGTCTTCGAGAGATTTTATCGGGTGGACAAGGCGCGGACGCGAAGTGGCCGAAGCGGCACTGGGTTGGGACTTCCGATCACCAAGGCAATTGTGGAAGCTCATGGAGGAATGATTTCTGTAGAAAGCGCAGTCGGGCAGGGAACGGTGTTTCGGGTGATTCTGCCGGCAAAGTGATCTCTCATTTCAAAGGGATGTAGATCGAAAAAAACAGGCTCTGGCTGGCTACCAATCTACGTTGAGAGTTATTGAGCCACTTCCTTTTGTCTTTCCCGATTCCTGTCCGCCTTCTTTGATTGCCGGGTGGAAGATTTGGGTTCAAATTGCTGTCCCCCTTGCTTATGAAATATCGAATCACTTTCCGATCCATTGCCACCATGATCCCTCTGCTGGTTGGCTTTAGTGCCAATGCCAGTACTACTTTAGTGGATATCGATTTTGATTCACTCGAACCTGGAACCAATCCAGATACATCCGGGGTGGCCGGACCTGGTGACCTCCCCATTACTCGCTTTGTGGAGACTGTGTTTGGCACCCAGGTGGTTACGAGTGCCGGGAATCCTCTGGACTCCAGGGCCATTCGGTTTCTCACAACCGATGCGATATCCCCCAACTTTAGCTACAGTCAGGTCAGGGCATTCGACCTGGCCAACAGTTCTGGTGCCTCTGATCGATACCTGCTCACGATGGACTTTAGATTGTCCGGTTTTGAGAAGCGCCTTCCTGCGTTGGTTCGCAGTGTTGATGAATTTTCCATCCTGTTTGATTTCCCTGAAACCCGGAGGCTCGATTTCACCACGAATGGAACAACCGGGCAGATTTCCTACAACCATACTCCTGTGTATGTCGGTGAATTTTCCTTCGATACCACCCACTCGCTCCGAATCTTGATAGACACCCGGCAGAATCAATGGTCCGTCGGGCTTGATGGTGAGGTGCTCTTCGAAAACGTGGAATTTTTCAACCCGGACCGGATCCAGCAATTGGAGGGCATTCGACTTAACCTCACTGACGACGCCACGCTCGCCAGCCAGGCCGGTGCCTTTATTGACAATATTGTCTTGATCGAATCTCCTTCTGCAATACCCGAGCCATCGAACGTGATTCTTATCGCAACCGGGGTCGCCATGGGCCTGTTTCGCCGCCGAAATCAATTCAAGGGGTCATAGGAAGATCTTTCAGGCAAGATCTTGAATCGGATTGCGTTCTTAGGGTCCTCACTTCGTTTCCCATCCGTTAACGGTGGTTTCGCCGTGAACACCACACTGAAAATTGAGGGGTTTTTCGAGACCAACTGTGGCGTCGGTTTGGGGGTTTTGGTAGCGGCCGGTATCAGCGATATTGACGAGCCTGTTGTTGCTGATTTTAGCGCCGGCGCTTTCGTCGTTACGGAAAAGCGGGCGGGCCTGGCCTTGGCATTCGATGAGG
>JAUIGV010000039.1 GCA_030432565.1 Verrucomicrobiia bacterium
TATCTTGACGGGTCAGGTGCTTGTATTGATTCACTTTGAGTTTGGTTTGGCGATCGAACCAGAGCGTCTCTCAGGCCCTGGCCTATTGCCAACCTCAAACGTTGCACTTCAGTTTTGATTCCAATTTGGATAGACTGGGCGGACGACAAAAAGAGATTGTTTTCAGCGAAGAGCACGGCACCGTTCCCACGAAACCATGGGCAGGGGATACGAAGAGAATCAGGAACGTCTTGGGATTTTGCAGAGCTTTGGCAGGGACCTCGCAAGGCGGGCCAAATCGACCTGTGAACTCAGCGGCGCGAAAGGGGTCCCGCTTGCGATTTACGAAGTACCGCCGGTTCCAAAGTCGCCCGACTTTGAACGCTGTCTTCTCTTGTCGGAGGACACGATCGCGTCTCTTTCAAAGCCTTCGCTCCTCAATGCGGACGATTGGCGTCATTTGAGTGAATTGATTTGGTCCGAGCAGCCGCTGCAGCAAGTGATGAGCTATCGCATCTTGGAGTTTCTCGCCAAGAATCACGATTGGTGCTCCGCAATTTTGGAAGAGGCCTATGTCGATGACGAAGTGATCGCGGAGGCAAGGGCGGTGCCAATCATCTAACGAAAACAGAGTTGGTATGCGCTCTGCTCATCTTATTCACAAATGATGGAGCTTCCAGATTTAAGGCAGGTGAGGTCGCTGGTGGCAGTGGCTGAGACTGAGAGTTTTACCAAGGCCGCCGAAAGGCTGGGAGTCACGCAATCAGCGGTCAGCCATTCCATTCGCGCGCTCGAGACCCAACTCGACTCCAAGTTGGTCGAGCGGGCCGGTAAAAGAGTCGCGCTTTCCCAAAACGGCACCATTTTGCTACGGCGCTTCAAGGCCGCGATCAGCGAACTGGAGAAAGCCCAGGAGGAATTGGGCCTTCTCAAGCGCTGGGGCCAGGGAAGATTGCGGGTTGGAGCCACCCATACGCTTTGCACCTACCTGCTCCCCGCAGTCATGCAAAAATTCCGGGAGCTTTATCCCCGAGCCGAAATCCATATCGAGTCCGGCGACACCTCGGAGTTGATCGAGAGTCTGGACCGGAGCGAGATCGATCTTGTCCTCGGCATGAACGGCCGCGAGCCAACCTGGGCCCGCTTTGATCCCATCTTTGAGGATGAGCTCATCTTTGTGGTTGCCCCCGATCATCCGTGGGCCAAAGCCGGATCCGTGGCCGCCGAAGAAGTCGGCAAGGAATCCTTCCTCGTTTACGCACGCTCCAGCGAGACCTATCGCTTCCTCAAGTCCTCGTTTGAAGAAGCCGGAGTTCGCCTCCGCCCCAGCCTCAGCCTCGGCGATATGGGGGCGATCAAGGAAATGGCCAAAGTCGGCGTCGGCGTCGGAATTGTGGCCCCTTGGGTTGCGCAGAATGAAATTGATGACGGCGAGCTTGTCGCGATCCCGCTCGGAATCGCCACCCGCCGTCGCTCCTGGGGTCTCGTTTGTCACGAAGGCCGCCACCTCAACATGGTCGAGGAAGACTTCCTCCGCATCTGCCGGAATGTCGCCAAAACCCTCACCGGAGTTCGGAACGAGGATTGATGTTCGCGGTTGGGCCGGTCAACCTGTCGACCGCCCATGAAAGTCACCGGTATCTCGCTCTCCTTTGTCCCCGTCATCACCCGGGTTCCCCTCAAGTTTGGCGATCAAACATTGACCGAAGTCCGCTGCGCGCGCGTCGCGATCGAAGCTGGTGACGCGGGCCGAAGCGCAACCGGTTGGGCTGAGACTCCGCTCAGTGTCGCCTGGGTCTGGCCTTCCTCGCTCGGCTACCGGGAACGCGAGGAACGTTTGCAGGAGTTTTGCGAAAAACTGCGCGGCGATCTCGAGTCGCACCTTGGCGAAGGCCACCCCTTTGTCATCGGCCATCGCTACATTGAGGACCGCCTGCACGACTGTCTCCAGGAGGAAAACGCCGGCCGCGAAGCGGACGCCCACATGCCACACCTCGCTGCCCTCGTCTGTCTCTCCGCCTTTGACCTCGCCCTTTATGATGCCTTTGGGAAACTTCACAACGTGGGGGCCTTCGAGTGCCTCGACAAGCAATGGCTCGGTGACCACGACCTGAGCCACTTCCTTGAACCGGCCGATCAATTCATCGCAAAATACCCCGCCGACTACCTCGTCGAACCTGCCATGACCCAGCCCGTTTGGCACCTTGTCGGCGGGCTCGACCCCATCAAGGAATCCGAACTCACCGGCGGAGAACCGGACGATGGTTATCCCGTTCTCCTCCGCGATTGGATCCAGCGCGATGGTTTGCAGTGCCTCAAAATCAAACTCCGTGGCAACGACCTCGAGTGGGATTTCCAGCGTCTCGTCGAGATTGGTCAAATCGCCCTTGAAGAAGGCGTCACCCACCTCACCACCGACTTCAATTGCATGGTGACCGATCCCGCCTACGTGAATGAAATTCTCGACCGTACCGCCGCCGATTATCGCGAAATTTTTGACCGCATCGTTTACGTCGAGCAGCCTTTCCCCTACGATCTCGAGGCCAATCAAATTGACGTTCATTCCGTCAGCGAGCGAAAGCCGCTGTTCATGGATGAGAGCGCGCATGACTGGCGCTTCGTCCGGCTGGGCCGTGAACTGGGCTGGACCAGTGTCGCATTGAAAACCTGCAAAACGCTCACTGGAGCCATCCTCAGTTTATGCTGGGCCAAAGAGCATGACATGACCCTCATGGTTCAGGACCTCACCAACCCCAGGCTCGCGCAAGTGCCCCATGTCCTCCTCGCCGCATATGCCGGCACCATCTGCGGAGTCGAGAGTAACAGCATGCAGTTCTACCCCGAGGCCTCATCCGAGTTCCTTAAGGTGCATCCCGGCTTGTATCAACGCCGCAACGGCATCCTCGACCTGAGCACCCTCAATGGTCCTGGCTTCGGCTACGCAGGCGTTGAGTTCCTCTCCTGACCTCCCCGCCAAATCGCCCACCGGGCCACAGCCCTGATCTCAACCCGGACTGCGATCTCAAGGGGAATTTTCAGGCTGAGGCAATAAGCTTCATGAGGAGGCTGACGGAATCACCAGCATGGTGAGTCAGATCTCGGGACGGGGAGTGGTTTTGATCTGTAATTGGTTCGGCTGGGTCACTGGGAAGGGATTGGTTACATGGTTGGAATCCGCCGCTACCTTGAGGGCCGGGCCGGTCACGCCATGTTGGAGGACGTGTCTGCGAGCAATAACGGGCCGCTGGGCGGAATGGATTCTGATGGTCTGTCGAGGAGGTAGACGCGGCCACGAGTACCATCGACACGGACCCGGGTGCCATTCTGGAGTTGTGAAAGGCAGTTGCGGACGGACATGACGGCTGGGATACGCATTTCCCGTGCGGTGACCGCTCCGTGGGAGAGAGACCCGCCACTTTCGGTGATGACGGCACTCGCGGTGTAGAATAAGGGCGTCCAGGCAGGGTTGGTGGTCCGGGCGACGAGGATGGCTCTGCGGGGGAAATCAGCGAAGTCCTGGGGGCCGGAGACGATGTAGATCTGACCTTCCACCGTGCCGGGACTGCCGGGATGACCTGTCATTTGGGTTCCTGCCGGAGCAGGACCATGCCCGGTATCCGTAGCATCGGGGGTCCAGCCGGGAGTTTGCGCACGGGCCTTCTCCCAAGAGGCTTTTTCGTTGGTGACGACCTTTGAGAAGGCTGCCCACGTGGTGTTGTCGTCGGCGCAGATAGCGGCTTCAATGTCGTTCTCACGGGCGAAGAAGATATCCATGGGGTCGCTCAGGATGCCCCGGTCAACGAGACGCTGGCCGAGGGATCGCAAAATTTTTCGGAGGGGTTTGGCGAGACGGGTCGTCTGATAGTGCTCGAGGTCATCGAGGCTGGTATAGGCCCGTGCGAGGCGGATGACTTCGTGCATGAAGAAGTGGAGATCGGCGGGGAGGCGTTGGATGAGCGAGAATTCGGCGGCCTGCGAGCGGATTTTCATTTCCCGTTCCCGGTCAGCAGGGGTGAGATCGACGGGGGCATCGAGGATGAGTGCGATTTGATCGAGGGCGACCCAGGGGACCTCGGCCCAGAGTGGTTGGTAGAGATCGAAGTCGATCTCGCGGTGGCCGTGGTTGCGCATCATGAGGAGGAAGCGGCGGTGGAACCCGGTATGGTCGGTCTCGAGGAGACCACTTTCCCAGAGGGATTGGTTGCTTTCCCCGCTGCGGAGCCTTCTACCGAGGAGGGGATCGAGGCGGGCGAGTTCAGCGAGTTCAAAAAGTTCCTTGTTGATGGCACCTGTCTTCGTTTCGCAGAAGGCGAGGAGGTCGTCCATGATCGGTGCGAATTCTTCCGGGCCGAAAAGATTGTGGAGGAGGAAGTGGAGGAGTTTGTAGAGGAGTCCCTGCGTGACGGAGATGGCGATGTTGGGGAGGAAATACTGGGTGCCGTGGGCGTTGATTTTCCGGACGAGATCCCAGAGGCCGCAGATCGATTTGTCATCGAGTGGTTCTGCATCGAATTCGCCGAGTCGGACGAGGTAGTAGTCGAGGTCACGGGACCAATGGATTGGGAGCTCCTGGACCCATCGAAAGCGTTCGCGAAGTTGGGGGATGAGGGTGGGGAGGTCTTCGAGGGAATTGAGGACGAAGGGAAATTGTTTGGCGTAGAGGTCGACGGCGTTTTGGTTCCCGTAGATGTAGTGTCCGTGTTTGCCGAACCATTCACCTGAGAAGGGCGGGAAGCCCATCAGGCGGAAGGAGTGGTCCATGGATTGATGGAAGCCGCGGTTCACAAAATCCCAGGTGAGGGGAGTGATGACATTGGGGAAGCGCTCGGCGGACTCGTTGCGGGTCCATTTTGGGGGAATGGTGGTGATGGGGCGGGACTGGAGAAGGACGAGTTGATCATCGACGAACCCCCACTCGATGTCCTGGGGAAAACGGTAATGTTGCTCTACTTCTTGAAGGAGGTCGTTGACTGCTTTGAGATTGGCGGGGGTGAGGCTCGGAGACCGGCTGTCGCTGGCGTTGAGGATCTGGTCTTCGACGCCGCCCGAAGTTGAGGATCTGGTCTGGATTGATTTGTCGGCGATGATGGTGGAGAGAATGGCACCGGAGGATTTTTGAATTTCCCATTGATCGACTTCGCAGGCACCGTTGACGACGGATTCTCCGAGGCCGAAGTTGGCGCTGATGAGGGCGGTGTCGAGGTCGCCGGTGATGGGGTTCATGCTGAAGGCCACTCCTGCCTTATCGCAAGGGGCCATGAGTTGCACGACGACCGCCATTTGCGCTGCGGAGTGATCGAAGCCGTGCTGGTTACGGTAGGCGATGGTGCGGTCGTGCCAGAGAGAGGCGTAACATTCGCGAACGGCGGTGAGGACAGCATCTTGGTCGATGCAGTTGAGGAAGGAATCGTGTTGTCCGGCGAAAGCGGCATCGGCCATGTCCTCCATGGTTGAGGAGGAGCGCACGGCAAAGGCGGTGTTGGCGGGGAAGGTTTCGAGGGTGGTCCTGATCCCGGCAGCAATGGAATCGGGGAGGGGGATCGTCCGGAGGTACTGGCGAAGTTCATTGGCAGCTTTGGTGAGGGCAGAAGGGTTGTCGTGGGGGAGGTTACACAGAGCGTGGCGGAACGAAGGGGCGGACTCGAGCCAATCCCGGTAGGCAGAGACGGGGACGATGAAGCCGTTGGGCACGTTGAAGTTACCCGACGTCAGTTGCGCGAGGTTTGCGCCTTTGCCACCACTGTATTCGGGAAGGAGCGCGTGAGGGGAGTTGAAGTTGAGGATGGTGTTCATGAGGCTGATTTTTGTGGAGGGAGTTCGGTGAGGATGAGAGAGTGCAGAGTGAGAGCGTCGGATCGGAGACCGGCGTGGAAGAGGCCGTTCCATGAGGCGACGGCGAGCTTCTTGAAGCGATACCAGCCGAGGAGGGAGACGGTCGTGAAGCTGAGATAGGCGATGGTCGCTCCGACCTGCTCGAGAATCAGAAGCAGGGTGACCATGGCCGTCGCCCAGGCGACGAAAGCAGGCACGCCCGGGAGGATACGCCAGAGGGCAATGACGTTGGTGTCGTCGGCGCAGCGGCGGGCTGTCCAGTAGCCGATGGCGAGCGGAGGTAGATTGAGCAAGGCTCCAGTGAGGACGGGAATGGCCAGGAGAATGGTGAGGAGGGCGTAGAGCCAGGCGGGGCCCTTTGGGAAGAGGGGGACGCCTTGGTGGCGCAGGACGCGGCGAGGTTGCACCTTTTCCTCGAGGTCGTTCCAGGCCTGCACGGCGCGGGAGGGAAGGCCGTGCTCCATGGCCTTCAGCTTGTCGAAGAACTGATGGTCGGTGCCGAGGGTGGCGATATAAGCGAAGCGATGAGCGAGGTCGTGGGTTTTCTGATCGGGGACATTGAAGCCGACGTCTTCGAGGGCGGTGGTGAAGCGTTGTTTGATGTGGCCGAGATTCGAGTCGGTGGCTTGGAGAGTCATTGGTTCTCCGACGATGATCTCGACCCGGGAGCGAAAGGCCCAGGGGCATTCGTAGTGAATGCCGAGGGGGAGGACCGTGAGGGGAGTGCCGTTCTCGATGAAGCGATGGGCAATGCGGGCGGCACCGCTTTTGAAGGGGAGATGGCGTGGACCAAGTTTGCTGGTCCCTTCCGGGAAGATGGCGAGACGATTGTTTTCCTGGAGATGGCTGACGCAGGAATCGATCATGCGACGGTTGTCGTCCCGTGTGCCACCGTCACTGCTGCGAATGACCTCCAGACCGCTGAAAAAGAGTTTGCCGATGGGATTGTCGCGGAGCCTGGCCCGGACAAGGTAGGTGAGGTTGGAGACGGCCGAGCGGTAGACGAATCCATCGGTGGCGCCGTTACGGTGGAGGCAGAGGACGAGGAGCGGGCCTGATGGGGGCACCTTGGCTGCGCCGCGGACAGTGATCCGGCTGTAGTAGAGACCGCGGATGAAGCCATGAAACCGGGCGTGGAAGCTCATGCCTTGGTGGGAGAGGGGAAATAGTCGGCGAGGCAGTAGCTGTGTTTGCCGAACTTGTTGGGGACGGAGATGTCCATCTCGTGCTGCAGTTTTTTCTCAAGGGGAGCGGTGAGTGCGGTTCCGGCGAAGCGGAAGATGGAGGCCGCCGTTTCGACGGGATCGTTGAGAAATTCGCGGTAGCGAACGGAGAGGACGCGGTTCTGGTGGGTGCGGAGAATGGCATCGGCCCGGGCGTTGTCGCGGACGATGTACTTTTTCACTTGGCGTCCGATGTCTTGTCCATTCAGGTGGTCACTGGTCAGACAGCGGAAGGCAGCGCAAAGGGAGCAGATGCTGCCGAGGACCTCGCTGAAGTTTCGCTGGAGGTGAATGAAGCGAGCATCGGGAAAGACCTTGAGGATGCTGTCGATGGACTGGGTGTGGAGGGGGGACTTGAGCAGCCATTGTTTGCCGTGGTCGCCGAGGATCTGGAGTTGGTTGTGGAAGTGTTGATACGTGGGCAGGTAGTTGGCGGTTTCGAGAAACTCATTGTAGGCGGGGATGTGGAAGAGGGCCGGGAACATTTGGGAGACAAAGCGGCCGAGGAGCATCTTCGTGCATTCCTCGGGGCCCTCGACACGTTGTTCGTGGATGGTCCGCATCGACGGTGCGAAGTGGTGGGTGAACTTGATTTGGGCGAGGGCTTGGATCCGTTTGACGAGGACCGGACGTTTGCTGGCGACCTTGTGGGTTTCCCAATTGCGGAGGGTGCGGAAGTTGCCGGTGGCTCCGAGAAGGTTGAAGAGGTAGGTGGAGCCGGTGCGGGGCATGCCCAGGATGAAGATGGGCGCCTTGATGGCCGGGAAGGAGGAATGCTCAAGACGGCGCTTGATCTGGTAGTTGTTGAGGAGGGTTTCCTTGACGAACTGTTCGAACACGCCCTGACCGAAACCATTGAGGCGGGCGGTCTCGTGGACGCAGCGGAGGAGGAACTCGCAATCCTGCTGCATGGCGGGATCGAGGTGCTCGGCGTATTTTAGTCGATCGAGTTCGATCAGCCGGGGTTTCTTAAGGGAGCGGACCAAGCGATACGAAAGCGAGCGATGGGGGTTTCGCAGGTCGATGGTGGGAGCCTCAGGGGCCGGCGATGGATTGGCCGGAGTAGTTTCGAGCGTGACAGGCTTGATTTTCTGGGGGCCGGGTCCAATGGGGCGGGGTTGATTTTTCGTTCTCATGGGGTCTTCACCCCTGAGATCGGATTTTGAAAGGAATAGTTACGGGCTGCAGGGAAAATGGCCGAAAATGCTCCAAAGAGCGGAGGAAAAGGTCCCCTGCCTAATCTAACTAATCTAACATATGTCAGGCTTGGTAAACGCTTTTCGGGAAAAGGCCCTGAGAACCGGATTTGGTGGGGGAACGGGGGTTCCGTAATTCGGCGTCATCGCGCACCTCGAAAGATTTTACCTCCGACCAACCCGATAAAACAGACCCGGGCCGTTGGTGTCTTGGTCCACAACCGCCGTTATTTGTCCGCGCTGTTATTTGCCTGTCTTTTAAAACGCTGGAGAACTTCAACGATCGTTGCCCGGACCTCTTCGGCCGTTTCTCCCTGGAGAAGACCGTGGGCCGCGTCAAATTGGAAGGCCTCGAATTGCACCCCGCCTTCTCTCGCCTTTTGCTCCAGGGCGGGTGCCAATTCCCCGGTCGATACTGTGGTATCTCTGGAGCCCGAGATGAGATAAATTCCCTGTTTCACCCTTATCTGCTCGGGGCTGACTTCGTCCTGGAGAAGGAACATCTGGTGGGTGGAATTAGCTTCGAAGAACGGATAGCGAAAGCGACTTTGATCTGAATAGTCTTCGGGATCGGAAAACTTGTAGGGCATCACTCCTTTTAGGATTTGCGAGGCAACCGGTGTATCCAAAAGAACCTTGTATCTGGCCGCTGAAGGACCAGGAGAGAAGTTTGGCACAATCAAAACCAGACTCTCGACTTCCCGCTGAGCTGAAAGCCAGGTTGCAATGAGAGAACCGGTGGAGGTGCTGACAATGCTGACCCGCTCGGCACATTGGGCCAGCGTGTCGTATCCGATCAGGGCATCCCTGAGCCAATCAGAGAAGGTAACGTGAGGGAGCAGGTTCAATTCCGTAGTTCCAAAACCTGTGAGCATGGGCGCAAGATACGGGACGCCTTTTTCCTCAAGCTGATTGCACAGACCGGTGAAGGTGGAAGTCGAGGAAGGAATGCCATGAATCAAGAGCACCCCGTGAGGCTTCTTCTCCAGACCAAAATAGACCCGTTGCATCGACATCCTGGTCGCATTGGGAGTACCTTCTTGCGAAAACTGAGCGGAATAGTCGGTCAATTCAGCCTTGGCTTTCATTCGTGTGGACCTGTTGATCGCCATGAAAACCACCGTAAGTGAAACGATGGTCCACAAGATGAAGCGCCTCTTTTTACGACCAATCATGTCCGGGACACTATCTCCCCCAAGCATTCATGTAAACAACCAGCGAAGTTATGACGAAACCGCATCCAATCTAGCCATGATATCAGGTATAGAAAATAGGTTGGAAATAGTGCAGTGAGGCTTAGTGCAGTGTATTGCAGCGGAAAACCTCTTCACGCTGTGACCCTCTTCGAAAAGCAACACGGATGAAGTCTTGGGAGAGGGATTTGGCAAAGCCTGGGTTTGACGGAAATCCGGCGATCGGCTTAACAGCGTCGACATTGCAATTCTCTTGCAGATCGGCTCGGTTTGGCTGCTCCAAACTTGTTCTGAAACAAGGAACATCGTGAAGGTTAAGCCTCACAAAATCTGTCTGAACCTTCTGCCTTAAGTGATCCGACTGACAGGAACGAGACGGCCTCTAAGAACCCAAAAGCTCCCGGCGCGTGAAGATGCTCACGACAGGCACTCCCTCGGCCTCAATGGCGGCTCGTCCGCCCTCTTCCCGGTCCACCAGCACGAGGCAAAAGACGACCTCGCCACCCGCTGCACGAATGGCCTCGATCGCCTTCAAGGTGGACCCGCCGGTCGTGATGACATCGTCAACCACCACCACCTTGTCGCCTTCTTTGAAATTCCCCTCGATCTGCTTCCCCCGACCGTGGCCTTTCGGTTCCTTGCGGATATTGAAAACCTGCAAGGCCTTCTCATCCCCGGCGCTTGCCATTCCCACTACCAGTGAGATGGGATCCGCTCCCATCGTCATTCCACCAATCGCATCGACTTCAAGATTCTCCGCCTCTATCCTTCCCTTTACCAATTCCCAACCTGTTTCGCCAATCCAACCCGCTCCCCGGTTGTCCAAAGCGGTCAGCCGACAATCGACATAGAGATCGCTCTTCTTCCCGGAAGCGAGGGTAAAATCACCCGTCCGTACCGACTTCTCCAACAACATTTCCTTCAAATCTTCCTTCGCGCTCATCGACTCGATGTTGCGTGACCTGGATGCCAAACTCAATCCCTACAAAAAAAATCTCCGCATCGCGGGAGCGGTCCAACCTTGCGGCGACCCTGTATATACATCTTCGCCAACGGACGGCGCACTACTTGCCACGCCGCCGACTCGGATCGGCTTTCTTTCGCTGGCGTTCGGTTTCCTCGCGCTGTCTTCTTTGCATCTCTTCCCGTTGCCTTCTTTGCTCTTCAATCCGCTGGCGCTGTTCCTCGGCTTTTCTTTGACGTGCGGCTTCTTCCATGCGACGGCGCGCGGCTTCCTCACGCTGTTTTTTCTGTTCTTCGATTCTGCGGCGCTGCTCTTCCGCTTCTTTTTGACGTTTCGCGTCCTCGCGCTGACGACGCTGCATTTCCTCGCGGGCCCTTTGCTGTGCCGCAATTTTTTGGCGCTGCTCCTCCGCTTCTTGATTGCGACGGGCCACTTCGCGTTGCCTTTTCTGCTCTGCGATTCTTTGACGGCGCTCCTCTTCCTCCTGCTTGCGTTGGGCTGCTTCACGCTGCTTGCGTTGCATTGCTTCCCGCGCACTCCTTTGTGCTGCGATGGCTTGGCGTTCCTCTTCCTCCTCCTGTTGTCGCCGAGCTACTTCTCGTTGGCGACGTTGCTCTTCAATTTTCCGATGCCTGGCAGCTTCTCTTTGAACCGCCTCCTGTCGGGCTCTGGTCTGTTGCCGGGCCATCTCATCCTGCTGCTGTCGGCGGGTGATTTCGGTCTGAACGTTTCGCTGCGCGTTGGCGTCTTCGTTTGCCTTCGGAGACGGCTGCCGACCCGTGGCCCGCGACCTTGGCTCGGGCCGGATCATGTCGGGTTTGGAACGCTCCTGGCCGGCTTCTTCCGCGATATTCCTGTTCCGCACCCGGCCAGCCTCAAGTTGCCGCATTTGTCGGAAAGCCTCGATTGCCCGGGGGTCGGTATCCTTGCTTCTTTGCACTTCCACCGCAATCTTTTGAGCCCGGGTTTGGAGCTGTCCGGTGGATCGCACTTTGGGCGCGTTCACGATCAGCTCATTACCATCGACTCGGTTCCGGAGCTTCACCGAAACCGGCAGGCGCGAAAAATCACGGGATCGTCTGATCTGACAAAATGGGAGTCGGCGACCCAAGCGGCCTGAAAGATCCCGGTAAACCGGCCCGCCGCAGAAGATCCGATTGTTATGAAAGCGGATCCTCGTGATGTTACGGGTGGCATTGAAACAGGCCGTAATTTGACTGACCGAAAGACAATACGAAGCGATCGAACGATCAAAGTGATGCGACTGCACAAAGCTGTAGCAGGAGGCGGTTATTCCGTAACTTCTCTCGACGCTGGAGTCCCACTCGCTGTCTGGGAATGCAAGAGTTTCAGGCGGGAGTGGGGCCCAGCCAATGTAGTGGTCATTGCTGCGCCACGAACACCAATTCGGTGCCCATTCGGTGCCCGGGACCCAGACCCAGCCCTGGGTTTGTAGCTTGGCCCACCGACCATAATGATAAGTGGCCCATCCAAAATCTTCGCTCGAAACCCAGGTCCACCCTTGGTCGCTGTAGACCCACTGGCCCCGCGTGTAAGGGGCCCAATTCACTTCGCGTGAAGCGAGGGGTTGCCAAACCGGGCCATACTCATTTGTCTCATACCAAGTGCCCATGGGAGACAAGGCTTTGTGAAAGTAGTCGTAGTCAACGACCACTTCCGGCGTGTCGGTAGATTCGGGAGCGAGAGCCGGCTCTCCAGGCACCGGAACGTCGAGTGGCGCGGGCTCAAACGCTTTCCCTTCGTCGGCCACTTCTTTTTCATCCTCACGGATTTCGAGGCGCAGAGGTTCTTGTTTGTTGGCCGCTTGATCCGTCCCGGAGGAATCACAAGAGACAAACGAAATCAGGCTGGAAAGAGCAAGTGAGTAGCAAAGGAGTTTCATGGAGTGGGGTGGAATGAAAAATGAGACCCCACTCATTTGATCTTTATTCAAATATTCCAGTCCATCGCTACTGATCCCTTTGGTTCGTTTGGACTCCTGTTCAAAAAGCTCTTTCTAATCCGGCTTCAAGGAAGCCACTTTTATCATATGGTCCGTAGTCATTTTCCCGGGGATGGCCTGGAAAGGTGGTCCGGTGACATCTCCTATTATCCTCTCGGTTTGAAACGCGTGATTCAAGGTTGTTGGCAAGCTTTTTGATCTTCGCCAGATCTTCCCCCGGGGGATATTCCCGTGACCCGGACTCCATGAGGCAACTCACCAATCTCTGCGCGAGATTAGATCCCAACCATGGCAGATCCAAGGATCAGACTTAGCCCAAAGCTTACTACGAAAGCCACCACACAGAAAACCACAGTCATCATCCGATAAGAAAATTTCTTCTGCTTTCCAAGCAGGATCGCCAGTAACAAAGCCGGAAAAAATCCGACAACTACGGCAATCTTCAGATTGAAAAGACCCAGGCCAAACACCCAACTCCAATCGAGGACTCCGACGCCAAGCAGCGCGCCGGTCGAAATCGAAATTTCAAGACCAGAAAATGTCATGAAGATCTTTTTCAACTCTCCGGACACTCTCATTGTAACACTCTAGGTATCATAGTCCCCACGATTCCACGGCTCGAAGAAGGCCATGTAATTTCCGGGCTGCATTTCTACCGCCCACACATCTTCCTGATCTTCAGGCTCTCGCAAAATTAGACCAAACTTCACCCCCTCATGTTCAACCGAAAATGGAGTCACCTCGATCCGCCCATAGGTGAAGTCACCCAGTGATTCCAGAAGCGTATCATGAACAAAATGGGCTCGCTCCAGGTTCATCTCATTCCTCGGACCCAGAGTCTCAATCCTGGCCTGGGCGAAATCTCCTCCAGCACTAAAGAGAAAGAGCGCGACATACTCGCAGCCTGGATGCGTGGCTGTGGCCGGCTCAAACGGGGTGGTTAAAAAGAACTGACGACCATCAGCCAGACTTCCAATGAATTCAGCATGATGATCATCGTGATCGATCGCTACCCGCTCCGGGCCATCGTTTCGTCCGGGCTTCTTTGGTTTGAAGAGCCTCGCAATCGACTGAAACAACGCTCCACCGAGACTCTGCGGAGTCACTCCTGGTTCAAGCCCCAAGGGATCATCAATCCTGGCATCCACACTCGAAATCGAAGGCATGCCTATTTCTTCCCGCCGAAGGCACTTGCGAAACAGAGAACAACGGCAACAACGGTGTGAGGGATTTTTAAATTCATGCCACGAAAACAAGTAGTTCAGATGCGGACGGATTCACAGACTTCACTTTTCCCAATCCGGATTGGTGACGGGAATTCCGAGAGAAGCCATCAGAGAGCGCAGTGATTGATAATCCGCAAACTCCGCAAAGCCGGCGGGGGCCCCTCCCGCGCTCGAGCAAAGAAAACAAATGTCAAAGTGCCCCACGATTTCACCGCTCTCCGAATAGAAGATAAAGGCGTGATGAGGATTGTGACACATAGTTAGCGCTCCGCCGATTCTTCCTTCCATGATGGCCTTCCTGAGCTCTTCCATTTGTCGGTCAGACAAAACAATTCCCTCCTTGGGCTGCCGCGACTCATTCAAGCTTTCCCCAATTAGAATTCCATTGCGAGCGTATTCATCGTCCCAGTTCATCCGATAGGCCCGCACTTCCGAAAACTGGAAGTGCCAGGGGATGGGCCCGGTGTTGGTGGGCACCATCAACCGAACAAGCAGAACGCCCAGCACACACAAAATCACCAGTGCAACCACGATGGTTCCGGACCGGATCCTAATACGCTCGCTCACTTTTCCTCCTGTTGACGCTGCTCTTGAAGACTTCCGTTTCAATCGATGATTGTGACTTCGCACGTCGGGCAATTCCGGGCGTCCGGAGATCTCCCGAACTCACCACGAGTTGATGGCTTCCATACTTACCTTCGGATTTCGTCTTCCGAAAAAAAAGCCCCTCCCGTGATAGTCCCAACAAAAGGAATCGGAAGAAACGGCCATGAACGGAAGCTCGTCCGGAATTCATCTGGTTTTCACGAGCAGGATATTTCATGGAGATAATTTTTTTTGCAAGACTTGAGCTAGGGACCCTTCAAAGAAGGGACCCTTCAAAGATCGCTCCAGCCCACGCCTGAAAATCACTTGTCAGTCTGCTTCGGTGGTTTGTTCTGGTCGGGCGGCTGCGACAATTTTTCAAGCTCCCAGACTCTCACGTAGTCCACCAGCATCGATGTTGGAAAGTCATCGCCTTCCGCGCCCTCATTGGTCACCAGCTTGTTGTCCTGCCATCTTACGTATGGGGCACGGAGTCCGAGTGAAAGCGCGACACTCATGGGCCTATGCCAGAATTGGTTGGGCTTTCGGCCCACTTCGATACCATCGACGTACCAGATGATCTCTTCTTTTCCAACCCGACATCCGTAGGTGTGAAAGTCGGTTCTCGGGTCGAAGTGAGCGCGATATTCATTCGCCTGCGCCGCGCGAAAGGCGTCGTGATGGGGCCGGCGCCATTCGCGGCCCGGGACTCCGCGTTTTCCATTCGATAGGATGACATGAAGGTTGTGATCGGTAATTCGTTCGTTGCCGTCCTTGTGTGATTGCCTTTGCGTCAGTTCCACAATGTCGATCTCGCAGTATCGAACGTCTCCCTGCTTGATAATAGTATCGTCGATCGTGCTGTAGAGCCAGAATGCAGGTGATGCGCCCGGAAACATCGGTGCCGCCTTGATCCGGGCCTCGTAATATCCATAGGATCCTCGAGCATACGATTTCAGCATGCCTGAAGTAAAGCGTGCGGTCTTCGCGCCCTGATCCTTCGCGGCAACCGGTTGTGCGGCATTTTCGCGTAAAGTGATTCTTAGTTGTCCGCCGTTGACTGTGACGTTTGTTCCATTATCCCACCGCCATCCACTGAAATGCTCCGGATGGCGATGCCACTTCCGCCAATCTACATCGGGGGCATTGAAGTCATCCGAGCGGTTCCACCGAATGACCCAATTCTCACCCGGAGACGCTGTCGTCGGCCTAACGTTGTTCGGAGTCTGCGCTGGCGCGGCAGGAGCGAAAGCTCCACTCATGAGAGCTGCGCACCGGAGCCATAGAAGTAAGGGGGGATGGCTCATTTTGTAGTCAGAAGGTTTGGATTACCGGTAGGCGTCCAACGACAATCATTTCAAATTTCGTGCTGAATCGCTATGCAGCTTCAACCGATTGTTATCGGATTGCTATTTCTCTTCTTCCGCTTTGACGGCAAATTCAATGTTGGGAATCAAGATATAGATTCCATTGGCCTTGGTTCCCCAGTCTGTGAGTTCCGCCGCGTCAGTCAAAATGCGTTCACCATTCTTAATTATGATTGCCCCTCGTTTTGATACTCCCGCATGAGTGATCATTCCGAATTGTGAAGCCTCGTACTTCACCGCCTTTTCACCGTCTCCCACGTAGACGCACCGTGCTCGCATTGAAATTTCCCCGCTGGTAATCGTCAACATCATGCCTTGCAGTGTTTCGTCGTGACGAAAGTTGACATCACCAATGGGGAATTCGATCTCGACGACTGGCGGCAAGCGCACCGGAGCACAGCTTGAAGCAAGAGGTATCGAGATCACAGAAAACGCAAATGCCACAATCCAAGCATTAAGAAATTTCATAAAAGTATCTTTTTTTGTTTTTAACTGATCCTAACGCTGGTTCATGCAAAACGAAGGAACAAGGAGAAAATCTCTCAAACGACTAAACAAAATACTGTGAGAGTGTTGATTAAGAACAATTTGGCTCACGACCGGATGGGGCGACTACCGGAGGGTCAGCGTGAGCGGCATACCTGTCAGGAGTTGTTTATTCCAGCTCTCCGACTTGTCGCTCGGCTTCGTAAAGGATGATGGCGACTGCGGTAGCGAGGTTGAGCGAGCGGGTCGAACCCTGTTTCATGGGGATACGGATGGCGCGGTCATCGAGCCACTGTTCGGGCAGACCCCGGGTTTCGGGACCGAAGACGAGAAAGTCGTTCGCCTGGAATTCGACGCTCCACGCCGATTTTTTTCCTTTGGTGCTGAGAAACCAAATCCGTGCTTCAGGGTGGGCGGCGAGAAGCTGGTCGAAGTTGTCCCAGACTAGCAGATCGACGTCTTTCCAGTAGTCGAGGCCGGCACGGCGGACTGATTTCTCATCAAGCGAGAATCCCAGTGGTTTGACCAAATGCAAGGTGGACCCGGTGGCGAGGGCGAGGCGACCGATGGCGCCGGTGTTGTGTGGGATTTCCGGTTCGACGAGAACGAGGTGCATTTCAAAAACTTAAAAAGATCCGACTGTAAGAATTTTCGAAAGAAAAAAGGCGAACCAACCGGTCCGCCTCTTTTCCCAAAAATGAAATACTACCTGGAAAAACTGAGATTAGTCGGCGAGTGCCACATTGATGCGGCGGCCTTTCTTATCGAAGTAAACGCTTCCGTCCGTCAGGGCGAAAAGGGTGTGATCCTTGCCCATTCCGACGTTGGCACCGGGATGCCATTTGGTGCCACGCTGGCGGATGAGGATGTTACCGGCGATGACTGCTTCTCCGCCGTATTTTTTCACGCCGAGGCGTTTGCTGTTCGAGTCGCGTCCGTTTTTAACGGAACCCTGTCCTTTTTTGTGAGCCATGTCTAAAAAGTGGTAGGAGGTTTCTAAGAATTTATCCTTCGATCCCGGTGATCTGAAGCTTGGTGAGGTGGTGACGGAAACCGATGGTCTTGTGAAAACCCTTCCGGCGTTTGAACTTGAAGGCGACGCCTTTCTTTCCGCGGTGTTGCTCGATCACCTTGGCGGTGACGCCGGCCCCTTCGATGGTGGGAGCCCCAACCTTGGTGTTTTCGCCATCGTTCACGAGGAGGACCTCAGGGAACTTGATTTCATCGTCAGCCTCCACAGGGAGTTTGTCGACACTGATGGTGTCACCTTCTTGGACGCGGTATTGTTTACCGCCAGTTTTGAAAATTGCGTAGGCCATGATAGGGATGTGGCTAAAAATTGAGGACGAAAAGAAGCAAACCGGATTACTCGTGGCCTGCGCGGGGCGGGAATTCACCACAGACGCACCGGACGGGCAAGGTTTTTTTGGAAAAAATCCGTTTTATTAGTCCTCGGGTCGCGCAATCCCAAAACTTGCCTTTTGCCGCCCTTCTTTCTACCAAATCCAGGTGTTCCCGTCTTTTCCGGTCAAATTGCCTGATGCTGCAGCCACAATCGCTCTCGGGCATGAGATTGGCCGGGCTGCCCGGGCTGGTGAGGTGATTGCTCTGGTGGGCGACCTGGGAGCGGGGAAAACGACTCTTACCCAGGGAATTATGGAAGGATTGGGCTACAAGCAAGAGGTCACCAGTCCGACTTTTTCGTTGGTTCAGGAATACCTCGGCGGGCGGCTGGAGGTGTTTCACTTCGATTTCTATCGCGTCGAGGAAGAGCACGAGCTCCTGGATCTGGGTTGGGACGATTATTTGGAGCGCGGAGGCCTTGTCATTGTGGAGTGGCCGAGCTTGCATCCGGGCCTCCTTCCCAAAAAAACCCGTTGGCTCGAGCTCAGGCATACCGGGGAAGGAAGAATCATCGATGACCTGCGAAATGAAGGAGTTTAGTCCAAAGTTTGCCGTCGCTTCGACTATTTTGGTTGCCTTGGCGTGGTTAGCGATCGACTACTTCCGAGCCTTTAACACATACAATCGTTTCAAGGAGAATGCCAATTCACCTCTCCTGGAACTCACTCCAATCGATCGCAAGGAGCAGAGGTTTCTTGATGAAGTGAGGAAATCTTGGGTGGCTCTGAATCCCGATGAGGATTTTGACGGGCTCATGCCTTTTTGTGAAATGAACGGCATGGAAAGGTCGGTCGAGGGGTTGGCGAAGCTCCTCACCTACGAGATCCCGCCATTTTCGTATTGGAACCATGAGAAGAATCTCAGGGAAGTGAGTCGTGCAGGTGCCCTGTCTGCGGTTGAGACCAGATCGATCGATGGAAGGTTATACTATGGGGAAGGCGTTCTGTTTATCAGAACCAGAAAGGACATCGTCGAGTATTACGAGGACACCGACCAAGGGGTGTGGTTCACTTTCTATGGCAGAGTGGATGAGTGAGGTTCCGGACTGCGACAGCAGGAAAGTCTTGTTTGGCACCAGATCGTGGACAGTTCTAACGACGGGGTGTTTGAGTCATTTGTTGGTCTGTGGAGATCGCAAGTCAGAGCCGAATTTCGCGGACCCGAAAGTAGGCGTGACTTGGAAGCTGTGCCGGGGCCTCTCCGGTGAAGGTCGGGACGTCGGCCGAAGTCTCCCGGCCACTTGAATCAATGTCATCGTTGATTTCCAACCAAGGACCGTTCTCGAGGTCGTAGGTGAGATCAATGGCATACTTTGTGCCCGGCTTTGATCGCCAGGTAAGAGTCGCGCCCGCCCGGTCTTCGGTCACCGAGATGCCGGTGAAGGCAAGCTGCCCCGAGCCGGAGTTTCCACCGGAGCCGTCCGGGTTTTCGACGAGCCATTCATTGATCTCCACGATCTGTTGGTCTGTGAGTGCGGCGGCGTATGCGATGGCCTGCACAATATCGAAATCTCCCCGTGCCGGATTAGGCCCATTAACTCCGGGCGTCCCGGTGGCGCCGGCGCGCAGGTCTCCGAGAAAGAAGTCATCAGTGCTCGTGGTAAACGATGAGCCATTGACCGAGAGCACCTTCTGTAGTGTTCCGTTTTCATTGAACCATTCGTCGATGGTATCTGGAATTCTCGACATGCGGGCGGTCCGAATAAAGGTGGTTTGGTTGGGGAAAGGCTCGGTGTAGCTACCTGCTCCGATCTGGCCGTTGTCCTTGCGGATGGACGGGTCGGAGCCGAGATTAAAATTGTTACCGGCGGCTGTTTGCAGGGCCGAGATTGATCCGATACCAACCGGTCTGATCTGGCTGGTGATGGCAGCAAGAGGATCGACATTGTAGACAACAAACAGGGTGAGGTCGGTGAGGCCGGCCCCACCGTTGATCTCCTCGACAACGAGAAGATCTTCGACGCCGGCACTGAACTTGACGGCAGGAAGATCGTCGTCGGAAAGTCCGCCTCCGGGCACGTTGGAAGCGGTCGGTGCCAGAAAGGTGCGGAGCTCTGCGACGTTCACCTCGCCGACCGGGGTCGCGTGGCGTTGGTTGCCGCTTGAGTCCGACCAAATTCCGGTTTCGGCGTCGAAGGTGGTGGAGGCATCCCTCAGCCAGACACCTAGATTGGGAGCGACACTGGGATCATTTGGAGACAGTTGCGCTGCCGAATTGCCCGAATGAAGCGAAGTGAGAACAGCAATCCGAACTGCTCTTCGAAGGATTTTAGCGAAGCTCCTTACCAAAAAAGACATGGGGCTTTATAAGACAAGTCCAGGTGGAACCAAACTGTTTTTAGAAAGTGAGACGAGGGTTGGAAATGTATCCTATTTATCTTTCGCTTTTCCGATCTCGCAAACCGGACCAAGCTACGGCGTGGCCGGAGAGAAAAAGAAGCGTGGCAGGCGCAAACACCAACCGATGGGTCTCGAGATTCTTCACGAGGATCGCGATATCATCGTGGTCAATAAAACGGCCGGCCTTCTTACGATTGGAACCGGGCGCGATGGCGGTCGCACCGCGCATGCGGCGCTCGATGACTATGTGAAGAAGGGAAACTACAAGTCGCGTGAGCGAATCTTTGTGGTGCACCGGCTTGATCGCGACACTTCGGGGGTCCTCGTTTTTGCGCGGACCGAGAAGGCCAAGCTCACATTGCAGGAGAATTGGAAGAAGGCCGCCAAAACCTACCTGGCTTTTGTCGAGGGCCACCCGGAACCCGGGGAGGGAACGATTGAGAGTTATCTGATCGAGAATGACGCGCGCCGCGTTTTTTCATCGACCGACAAGCGGAAGGGCAAGCTTTCGAAAACCAACTATAAAGTGATCAAGACGGTCGGGGAGCGCGCGTTGCTGGAAATTCATTTACTGACCGGCCGCAAGAACCAGATCCGGGTGCACCTTGCCGATAAAGGATGGCCCATCGTGGGTGACGGGAAATACGGTCGCAAGATCCGCGACAACAAGCGCCTCGCTCTGCATGCGAAGGAGCTGAGCTTTGATCACCCATTTTCGGGGAAGCGTATGACTTTCACCGCACCGGTGCCGGCGACTTTTCACAAGATGGCCGCTGCGCCTGCTCCGGAGCCTCCCAAAAAGAGGGACTCTAGGTAATCGATTCGCGGTAAAGATTCTCCACCTTGTTCCGGGCCCAGGGAGTTTTACGGAGAAACTTGAGGCACGACTTGAGCGAAGGGTCGTTGGCGAAGCAGCGGATGCGAATGCGGTCCGCGAGTTCATCCCAACCGTATTGGTCTTCGAGATGAATGAGCATTTGCTCGAGTTTCACTCCGTGAAGGGGATCGTTGGATTGGTGCGGCATGGTATTTGGAGGGTGAGGTAAAAAAGGGACGAGGGATATGAGATAATCCGACCACGGTCTTTCCTTTTCGGCCGGGAAATTCCGCCTAGGATCCCGCGCATGGCGGCCAAGAAAGTGGATGGGATCTCATGGTCCGACCGTATCCTCGCGCCTTTTCAGCGCAAGACTTCATCAGGCCGTTACCTTCCGGAGATTGATGGTCTTCGCTGCCTCGCGGTTGTCCTGGTGGTGCTCTTTCATTCGCATGGATTTTTCACGAGCGGCAACGAGCCTTCCACGGTCCCCGAGCTGCTCGCAACGGATCCGGGAGCGGCGCTCGCTCATGTGCCTCATGCCATGATTGGCCGGGGGTGGTTCGGGGTGCAGATTTTCTTTCTGATCTCAGGGTTGGTTTTGTCCCTTCCTTATGCCGCGCACTATTTGCTGGGGGAGGAGAAGCCGCTGGTTAGGAACTACTTTAAGCGTCGTCTCATCAGGATTGAGATTCCCTATATCATCGCGCTGACCTTCTTCTTCATCCTCTCGATCGGCTATTGCCAAAACGGATTTGCAAAGTTGCCGAACTATCTTGCGGGGCTTATTTATGCCCATGGGTTCATCTACGATGGCGACCACAACCCGCTTTTGTTTGTGGCTTGGACGCTTGAGATTGAGGTGCAATTCTACCTTATCGTTCCATTGGTTTGCCGGGTTTTTGCACTGCCCAAAATCATGCGCCGCTCGCTTCTCGTTTTCGGAATTATCGCGGTGGATCAATTTTGTGGTGGCTCCTGGCAGGCCTTTACGGACAGCATTTGGCACCACACCGTCATCCGTCAGCTGAATTGGTTCCTCCCCGGTCTTTTGCTGGCCGATCTCTACCTGTCCCAGAACTTAAAAGAAATCCGCAAGAAGGGCGGAACTTTGTGGGCTGATCTCGTTGGCATTCCGGCCTGGATCGCAGTCTTCGTTCTGATCGACTACTACTTTGAGGTGAGCCCGCGGCCCTTTGTTCTGCTGCTCGCCTTTTGGTGCGTCCTCGCCAGTCGATACCTCGGAGCTGTGTTTCGCAATCGTTGGATCACAGCGGTGGGAATGATGTGCTATACCATTTACCTCTTCCACAACTTCTTCATCCACACAATCTTCGGCCCCCACATTCTTGGATCGGTGGTGACTTATGAAAAAGGGGACTGGCCCCGGAATGCCGTCATCCTGGCGGGAATGGCTGTTGTAATCATCATAGGATGTGGATTTGTTTATTTGGTTGTGGAGAAACCCTTCGCGAGAGGAAAATTCCCGAAAATCCGTAAGAATTAGCTTGTCCACGTGATGTTTTTTCCGTGACCGGGCGATGGAAGCTCGTTGGGAACAGGGGTCGGATTACAAAAAAGGCCCGTTTGAAAACGGACCTCTTGAGGTGGTTTGGCTCAAATTAGCCTCCTTACTTGCGGCGCCTTCCAAGGATTGCACCGAGACCGAGGAGGGTCAGGAGAGCCGTGGAAGGCTCGGGAATGGCAGCTGCTGACTGAACTCCTAGGATAGAGTCGCCCGGTGTGAACAGACCATTGTCGGCCGCGTCGAAGAGCTGAACCTCAGCGACTTGCATGCTGTTCGCCGAGCTATCATCTTTTACCGTGGGGAAAAGAACCATGTAGGTGTCGTAGGCATCAGAATTTGCGAAGCTCACCGTGAAGGAATTGGCAGGGTCAAGTGCCGCCGCTCCACCACCATTACGGCTTGCGGGAAGGGAAAGTGGACCGTTCGAGATGAGGGTGAAAAGCGATGAGTCAAAGGATGTTCCGCCAATGACCGAATTGGTGCCAAATAAGAGGTAGCTGGCAGGGTCACGCGGCTCTGCGTCATTCGCAGACCACAAGGTCATCTTCGTTGCGACCGTTCCGCTGCTTCCCGGAGTCACCACCACTCCGGTGTTGAATTCCCCGAAGTTGAGATATTTTTGTCCGGCGCCGTCGATGATCGCCGAGGGTGGCTCGTTGGTGGGCCAATTGTTGATCCCGGCCGAGAAACCCTCGACTCCAACGTTGATGGTCACCGCATGAGCTGATACCGAGAGGGATAAAATTCCCCCCAATCCAATCATCTTTTTCATTAGGTCGGCAGGCTAACAAGCTGATCGGGAGATCATCAAGAAAAAAGACCTCATGAGTGCTTCATGATCAGCTCATGAGCTGGAAAGAAGCAATCGAAGGCTGTTGAGGCACACGATGACGGTACTTCCCTCGTGAGCGAAGACGCCGAGAGTGAGCGGAAGGTTTCCTCCAAGGGCGAGGATAAGCATGAGGACGACGGTGCCCAGGGCGATTATGAGGTTCTGGCGAATGATGCGGCGGGCCTTGCGGCTGAGACGGATGGCATCGTGAAAACCTTCAATCCGGTCGTTCATCAGGACCACTTCACTTTGCTCAAGAGCGGCGTCGCTGCCACGGCCTCCCATCGCAACCGAGACGTATGCCGCAGCGAGGCTGGGCGCATCGTTGACTCCATCTCCGACCATGGCAACGTAATGTCCTTCCTTCCCGAAACCCTGAACGAGGGCGACCTTGTCTTCGGGAAAGAGTCCGGCGTGGACATCGGATTCCTCAAGTGAGAGCTGGCGTGCGACATCCAGGGCGGCCTCGGGTCGATCGCCGGTGAGCATCACGGGGCGGATCCCCGCAGACTTCAATTTTGTCAAAACCGAGGCTGAATCTTCGCGGACTTCGTCCTTTAAAATAAAGCGTCCGGCAATGTCGTTGGCGATGATCCAGACTTCGGAATATCCGACGCCCAGCTCGGATGCCCCCTCGACCAGGTCCTCAAGCGGACCGTTTTTGAGGAGGTCGCGCCGGCCGAGAAGAACCTCGCCTTCATTGGTCATCCCCCGCAGGCCCATACCGGTGAGGGATTGAAAATTGGTGACCCTGGCCGGTGAAATGCTGCGCTCATCGGCGTGGGCCAGAATGGCTTTGGCGATGGGATGGGTGGAGTTTTCTTCAAGGCTTGCGGCGATGGCCAGCAGTCTGTCGTGGTGGCCCTCGGGAAAGCTCTCGATCTTCTGCACGCGAAGATTTCCGGTGGTGAGGGTGCCCGTTTTGTCGAGTGCGACGAGGTCAACTTGAGCCAGCTTCTCAACTGCGGCTCCACCACGAAACAAAATTCCGTTTTTGGCTCCCCAGGCGATGGCGGCAAGAATGGCTGAGGGAATTGAGAGCACGAGGGCGCACGGGCTGACCACGACCAGCAAGGTCATGGAGCGGTAGAGGGCCGAGAAACTTTCGGGCGTGGATGTGAAGGGTGGGACTTTAAAGATCTGCCACCAAACGAAAAACATGACCAGGGTCATGCAAAGCACAGCCCAAGTGTAGCCCGTGCCGAACTTGTCGGTGAAGCTCTGCGAAGGGGCCTTGCTGTCCTGGGCGTTCCGGATGAGCCGGATGATTTTTTGCATCGAGCTCTCGGAGGCCGGACGAAGGACCCGGGTCCGAAGGACTCCCCAGAGGTTCAGGGTGCCGCTGAAGACCTGGTCGCCGTTCGCCTTTTGAATGGGATTGGCCTCTCCGGTGAGCGTGGACTCGTCGGCGGCAGACTCGCCTTGCTCCACAGTGGCATCGAGCGGGAAGACATCGCCCGGTTTTACGAGAACGAGTTGCCCGGTCTTGATTCGGGAAACAGAAAGCCGTCGCTCGCTACCGTCGTCATCGATGACGGTTGCTTCCTTGGGAGCGGCCTTGAAAAGGGAATCGATCTCGCGACGGGTGCGATAGAGGGCAAAGTGTTCCATGGCCCCCGAGACCGAGAACAGAAAAAGGAGAAGAGCCCCCTCACCCCAGGCTCCGACCACAGAGGCACCAACGGCCACTGCCAGCATGAGAAAGTGAATGTCGAGCTTGCCCTTGCGGAGGAGTTTCCAGGTGTCCTGGGCGGCATCCCAACCGCCGGCAATCATGGCGATGATATAAAGGATGACGGGAACAAATGACGGGATGTGTTCCTGGAACGAAAGAGCGTATCCAATGAGGCCGCAGACGCCGCAGACCGCGGCAAAAATAGCCATTTCCTGCCACTCGTCTTCATCGTGATCCTCCTCTTCGGCGGGCCAGGAGACTTTTCGCCAGTGCCAGAGTTTTGGAGCTGTTTCGCAGGTGTCCTTTTCGAGAATGGTTGTTTTTCCGCTGTCCCGTACGTGGATGTGGTCGCCGGAATCCAGAGCCAGTGAGTCGAGCTTGCCGAAGTCTTTTTGGACCTGGCCCAGAACGGCTTCAATCCGCTCCTTGAGATCTTCTTCATCGACTTGTCCGATGGTGGCCACGCGGATGCGGCGCTCGTCGCGCGAAATTTCGAGGGCTTCGATCTGAGGATCATTGGCCATGAATTCGCGGATCTGTTCCGCTCCGGTGGGCCGGTCTTTCTCCTCATCGCTCATACCCGAAGTTACCATTGCCGGGGCCGGTCGTCGATCCGGGACCTCTTGCTAATTTGATAGTAAAGTGGTCTTTCCGTTTCGGTCGAGACGGACCTTGTCCTCCGGGTCGAAGTGAATGCTGTCGATATGCCCCTTGAGTTCTACGATGATGCCATTGCCGGTGGCGGTGAATTTGGGTGGGTCTTCGCCGCGCTTGAAGGGGTAGAGGATCCAGCCGAGGGGAGTGCCCGGTTTGGTTTCGATCCGGAGCCATTTCTGATATTCGCCGTACATCCAGGAGGCTCTCCAATGAGGTGGAGGCATCAAGGCCCGGCCGTCGGTGGCTTTGATGAGTTCCTGCCAGTCCAGGCTGGTTTTGGATTTAGGATCCTGCCAGGTGGGCTTCCAGCCGGGAAGGGGGAGGGTCTTGACCTGGTGTTTTTTCATCAGGGCTTCCATGCGCGAGTTCCAGGCGCTTTGGCTTTCGCCGGGCCGAAGGGTGTATTGGGAAGGGCCAAGCATCCATTCGTCGCTGTAGTGCCAGGACTTGATTTGAGTTTCCGGCTCGGTGGCTTGTGCAAGGAAGACGATCATGTCCTTGTCGAGCTGTCCGGTGGCGGTGAAAGTCCGGCCGTCTTTTGATGGCTCAACGTCGCGGGCGAGGAGGTGGATGTTCAATTGCTGCCGCTGCATGCTGTCGCTTTCATCCCATACGACCAGATAATCGCTGAGCGGGCTTTGGTCGCTGTTCTTCACAAAGACGAGCTTGCGCCGATGGGTGAAGGCGGGAACCTGCCGCGAGGGATAGTCCCGACCGAATTCATTGTCGCGCGGATAGAGGGGACGGAGGGAAAGCGAGTCTGCGGAACGTTCGGCGATGACAAGATCGGCGACTTCGCTGGTGGCAAAGTGGCGGACACGAGCGGTCGAGCCAGTTTCCTCTTGAGCGGGGACTTTGGTGCCGCGACCGTTGTGAGTCAGGGTGGTGGCAACGCCGAAGGTCATGCTGTTGTGCAGGGCGGCGTGATCGCCACGGGGAGTGTAGGAACAATTGTAGTCGAGCGAAATCGGTGTGCCTCCAGAGTAAAAGTGGTAGGCGTTTTCATCATTGTGATAATGGCCCCGGCTTGGACCTGCTTTGAAGCTGAGGAAGCTTTCGTTTGCGGTGCCGAATCCATCCCGCATGATGGCGCCAAATCCTTCGAAGGCTTCGCTCGACCAGTCCATTTTTGCCGGATCGGTGGCCGGAATGGTTCCATCGATGGCGACCACTTGTTCCCTCAGCGAGACCTTGGCGGGCTCCTTGGAAGCAGCGACCTTGCTTTCCTTGAGGAGTTTCCAGGTGCCCATCATTTCGGAGGCGAATGCGGGATCTTTCTCTTTAAAGAAGGGGGCGAGTTTGGCGAATCCTTCGGCATACATCCCGGAATCCCAGCGGTGGGTGTCGCCGTGGGGAGCTTCGTGGCGACGCTTGATGCGCTGGTCATAAGGCGTGATGAGCTTGCGGTGCCAGGTGCCGTTTTTCTTCACGAGAGGGTTGCTTGCCATGACATTTCCGAAGCCGGTATTCATGAGGATGCGGGCGATTTCGAGTTGCAGCTTCATGGAGTAACCGGAGTAACCCGGGCATTCCGCTCCAACGCCATCGGGTGCGGTGAAGACCTTGGCAGCGTCTTCCTTGAAATTCTGGTAGCCGAAATCGAGCCATTCCCGGGAGTGGGGATGATCGAGGAGCGAACCACCGGCATACATTGCGGCCATGTATTTGTCGGTGTGAAAATTGGGGTTGCCCGGGCGCCATCCCTGATGCCAGCCGGGCCAGGCATCGAGGTCGGTGGAGATGTATCCAAAGGCGGCTTGGCTGGCTCCGCCCCTTGGTTGGCCGCCCGCAAAAAGGTCGGCGGTGGCAAGTCCGGGGATCCCACGGGTCGGTGACGAGGTGGGATTGAGAAAGTCATCCTGGTAACGGCGCGCGCGCCAGAGTTCGGAGGAAGGCATCTTGACCTCGCGTCCTTTGCCGGTGGTGAGAAGGCGATAGAGATCGAAGTCGGTGCCACGAAGCTTCTTATCCAGTTCGCGAAGCCGTGGGTCTTTTTTCGGGGCGTCGCGGGCGGTGCGCCACGCTTTTTCCAGCTTTTTGACCTTATCCCGGAGCGACTTTGGTGCGTCCCTTTCCTTGGCTTTTTCTTTGGCAGCCGCGACTTGATTTTCGAGATCGGCTTTTTCCCTGGCGAATTTCTCAAGCAAAGCATCACGCTCTTCGAGCAGGGGGCCCCAGGTCGCGGCGTGTGCTTTCAGGGCTTCATTGACGGGAGTCTTCCTGCCCGCCTTGTAGTCGACCTGCAACTTGGCGAGTTGTTCCCCGGTGATGAGAATATTTGGGCCGGCTTTTTTCGGGTCCCGTTTCCAGTCGAGGATGTACTTGTTAATCTGTGCGGTCAGGGTCCAGTCGGTGTGGCGGCGCACGATGCTATTGAGATTCTCCATGCGGGCGCGGGGACCAACGAGGAGTCCGAAAGCGCGTTGGCCGAGGTGCATTCCAGATCGTTCGCCATCGACCAAGGGAAAGCGTGCCCGGCCCCAATTGCCATCGAGCGCATAGACCGGGATGTAGTTCACATACGGGCCGACCCATTTGCTGGCATAGGCTGCGACGACTCCGATCGCCGGGTTTTCAGGACGGTATCCTTTTTCCGCTTTACCGTCCCGTCCGGGGGCTGAGCCACCGGCGGTGAGAACGAAATCCTGGGCACCGCCGCCTCCTTGATTCCAGCGTGGGCGGAGGAGGGCGAAGGGCCGTCCCTTCTGGGCGGGGCGCGGCCTGGCGGGGACGTAGAGTTGTTCGGTGTTGCCGCCGAACTTGTCATACTCGAACCAGCGAACCCAGCTCGCGGTATCGACGGGGAGCCCGCCCTTTCCCCATTCGAGATAATACTGGCTGATGCCATAAGGGCTGGCTTCTTCGTCGCGCGGAAAATGAAAGCGTTCGTTCACATCGATCCAGATGTCGTCCATGACAAAGCGGATCAGTAGTTCGTAGTGGCAAGGTTTTTTAGGAACCATTTCACGGGGAAGTTGGTTCGGTTTGAAGAGGTGGGATTGCTTGCCGGGAGCGAGGGGCATGGCTTCAACCTCGCCATCGGCATCGCCTTCGAACTCGTAGGTGATTTTAAAGTCGAGAAAGACCGGGCCGCTGCGGATCAGCTCGGTTGTTGCGCCTACGACGGGGACCTTGCTCTCGAAGTAGGCTTTTCCGTCCCAGCCTTTTTGCTCCTTGGTTTTCATTCCGCCACACCAATGCGGGAGGTCGCCAAGGGAGGTGGGTTTGGGAAATTTTCCGCGATAGTTGCGAAGGCGAAACTGGTAGGTGCCATTGTCGATGAGATGGTAGTCACCGTCTTTCTTCAGGCTGATCCCCGGGGAAACTTTCCTGGTGTTCAAGACCGCAGGCACGGTGCTGATCTCGATTTTTTGGCCTTCGGCATCGCGGTCGGTGATGGTGACGTAGCTCCAGATGCGGTCGCCATCGCGCTGTGCGGGGCGGGTCACTCCCTGGACCTTGAGGGCGAGATCGCCGGAGGGGATTTTGCGGCCGTTGAGGTTGAAGGAAACAAGCTCGCCCGGCCAGATGTGGTTGAGTTGGTTCGGGATGGTCAGCCGAATCTCGCCGAAGGCTGTCAGTGTTGCAACAGAGAGAAAAGCGAGAAGGATTCGAGGCATTTCGATGGAACGACTTGAGATCAGGAAATCTTCCATCAAATGAGGGCGTGCATCGCATCTCGCAATCCTGATGTTGCGGATCGAACGATGGTTCGAAATGACATTCGTGAAAGATTCTTCGTGTGAATCGCCGTCAGCCCGGGTGTGCAGGGAGAAGGAGCGATTTTGGGAAGATGCCGCCGCGATTGGGAGGGATCCTGCAACATTCAAGGTGTTATGAAAAAGAACCTACACGAACTCTATCACGGACAGATTAAAGATCTTTATAACGCCGAAAAGCAGCAGCTGGAAGTTCTTACCGGGATGCAGAGCGCGTCGGAGGACGAGGATCTTCGAAACAAGTTCGGCCAGCTCGTAAAGTCCCACCGCAAGCACAGCGAGCGTCTGCGGAAAATTTGTGACACCCACCACATCAGCCCCACCGGGGAGAAGTGCGAGGCCATGGAAGGCTTGGTCAAGGAAGCCCGCCATCATATGGCCGAAAGCGTTCCCGGTGCCGTTAAGGATGCGGTGATGATTGCCTCGGCAAATCGCTTCGAGCACTATGAGATTGCCGGTTACGGAGTCGCCAAGGCCTTTGCCAAGGCCCTTGGATTCAGCGACGACGCGACGTTGCTCGATGATTGTATCGACGAAGCCAGCGACTTTGATGCGGAAATGTCCAAAATTGCGACAGGGGGATGGTTTGGTTCGGGCGTAAACGAGGCCGCCATGGCGTAAGCCATTGTTCTGCAAACGGCATAAAAAGAACGGGAGGGGCAACCTCCCGTTTTTTGTTTTGTTTTGGCAAGATTGTTGTGGGGCTGCTGGTCAAAGCGGATCTGATCGGCTAGAACGGATCCAGCGATTTTCCATGAGTGATTCCAAAGACATCGACTTTGCCCGTATCGAAAATGCCGTGCGCGAGATTCTCGGCGCGATTGGCGAAGATCCCGGGCGCGACGGTTTGCTCGACACTCCGGCGCGGGTGGCGCGGATGTATGGCGAAATTTGCAGTGGCCTGCGGGAGGAGCCGGCTGACCATCTCGATAAGACATTTCAAGTCGAGCACGATGAAATCATCGTGGTGCGTGATATTTCGTTCTATTCCATTTGCGAACACCACCTCATTCCATTTTTCGGGAAAGCCCATGTGGCCTACCTTCCCGAGAAGGATGGCCGGATCACGGGGCTCTCGAAATTGGCCCGCTTGGTCGATGGGTTTGCCCGTCGTCCGCAGGTCCAGGAACGCCTGACCGGCGAAATTGCGAACGCCATCGAGGCGAAACTCGCGCCGCGAGGCGCGGCGGTCGTGCTGGAGGCGGAACACCTCTGCATGTCGATGCGGGGGATTCGTAAACCGGGAGCGCGCACGGTGACGTCCTCGATGCGGGGGATTTTTCGATCCAACTCAGCTTCGCGTGAAGAGGTTTTGAATCTCATTCAACGGTCATAATGGAAAGTGATCCGGAAATTTGGGTTGAGTTTGAGAAAATTAGTGATGTTCTAGCACCCCGTTCCATTGAATCAATCCACTACAAATCTCCGAAAGAGCGTTTTCCATTTATTGGGAGCTCTGCTTTTTGGGGTTTTTTGTTCGGGAGTCTGTGGAGCACCAAGTGATTCCTCACCGGACTTTGGTCGCGGTTATGGCGAATTTGATGACCTGAGAGATCCGATATCCAGCCATCAAAATGAGTTCACTGCTTGTGAAGAAGAAGAGAACGAGGATCTCGATGACACTCCTTTGGAACGATCCAATCGACAGATCTTTGCCTTTCGAAGACAGGTCGTTTCGGGTCGGGGTCTGAGTTGCGAATTGGTTCAGTCGGCGAAACGATACCTTTTGTTTTGTTGCCTCAAGGTAGATTGCTAGGCTCTTGCCTATGAATTTGACGAACTCCGTAGGGCTTTGGAGAGAACCTGTGTTGAGTCGTCGTAAAATGTGCCGTAGCATCGTGTTTGCGGGGCGAAATCTCTCCTAAATTTTAGAATCAATTTATGAAAAATCATCAGGAAACGCTTCTCCCGCCCAAGGATGGATTAGAGGGTTTGAAACAAAATTTTAGTCAGGACGCCACCTCCGGATTCGTGGTCTTCCTCCTCGCCCTCCCGCTGAGCCTCGGAATCGCGGCAGCCTCGGGCTTCCCTCCGATCATGGGAGTTTTGACGGCTATCATTGGTGGTCTTGTTGCCACTTTCTTCACCGGATCCCAACTTTCCATCAAGGGACCGGCTGCCGGTCTGATCGTCATCGTGGCAGATTGTGTCGGTGCTTTTGGCGGTGGTATGGAAGGCTGGCGCCTCGCTCTCGGAGTGATGGTGGTCGCGGGAGTCATTCAGATTCTCATGGGAGTTTTCAAATGGGGAAAATTTGTCGATATCTTCCCGCTCTCAGCCGTTCACGGAATGTTGGCGGCGATTGGCTTTATCATCATTGCCAAGCAGGTCCCGGTCTTGCTGAACGTCGATCCATCGCTGGCTTCGGGAAAGGCACCTTTTGAATTGTTCGCGGCCATCCCTTCGTTCTTTGCCAACCTGGATCCACAAGTAAGCATCATCGGAGGCGTGAGTCTGGCGATCATGCTGGGATGGGGCTTCGTGAAGCATCCCTTTTTGAAGCAAATACCGGCTCCATTGCTGGTGTTGATCTTTGCGATTCCTGCGAGTTTGATGATGAATCTTGGTGAAAGCGCACCTGACTACACTCTTGTGAAAGTGGGAAAGATCATCGACCAGGTCGGGATCAACGCTACCATGGAGGGATTTTCCCAGACCGGGATATTCATTAAGTTTGTCATTATGGTTTCGCTGGTGGGAACGCTGGAAAGCCTTCTGACCGTAAAGGCCATCGACATGCTTGACCCGTGGAAGCGGAAGGCGGATCCAAACAAGGACATCGTTGCGATTGGGATCTCGAACTCGGTCGCAGGCCTCCTCGGCGGCCTGCCCATGATTTCGGAAGTCGCGCGCAGCTCGGCCAACGTTGCCCAAGGGGCGCGCACGCGCTGGGCGAATTTCTTCCACGGGCTTTTCCTTCTCCTTTCCGTGCTTTTGGCCTTCCAGCTCCTCGAGTTGATTCCGAATGCGGCTCTTGCTGCCATGTTGATTGCGGTGGGTATCAAATTGGCCCATCCCAAGGAGTTCACCCACATGCTCAAAGTGGGACCGGAGCAACTCGCGATCTTCGTCACGACAATCGTCTTCACTCTGGCCAAGGATCTCCTCGTGGGCATCGCGGCCGGGATGATCCTGAAAGCAATTATTCACGTGAGCCGGGGGGCTTCTCTGGGTTCTCTTTTCCGGGCCGGAGTGGTGGTTGATGAAGAGAATGAGCGTTACTTACTTCGCCTCGGAGACGCGGCCATCTTTACCAACTATCTCGGTATTAAAGAGAAACTGGATAAGATTCCTAAAGGAAAAACGGTGGCGTTTGATCTCGCGAATACGGTGGTGATTGATCACTCCGTGATGGATAATTTGCATCACTTCGAAGAGGACTACGTCCGTGCCGGCGGCACAGTCGAGTTCATTGGACTCGACGAATTGGAGCCGGTTTCCTCGCATCCCCATGCGGCCCGGAAGCGCAGTAAAAATCCTGACAAGGACCAGAACAACTAAGCTCCGAGCGACATGTCAGATTTTCAAGAAGCCCTCCTCTTCGAGCGGCTCAAGCACCACCTGCCCACGCAGGCCGCATTGAAGGATTTCGTTCACCACAATCCCCTTCATTCCTTCCAGGAGATGGAGTTCTTCAAGGCCATCTTTTCAGCCTCGAAGATCTTCGGAATCAAGCCGACCTTCAGTATGAATGAATACCGCCGGCTTCACCAGGCCGGGCGGATTGATTCGGAGGTTATCGAACGCATTATCCGGCAGGAGAAGGGAGGTGATGATGTCGACGCGTGGCAGGAAAAGCTTCTCCGCCGAGGCTATCCCCACGTTTACGAACCCAAGGTCGGCCGACTTCGGTCGCGGTGGAATGCCGAGTTAAAATGCTCGCTCGAGGACCGCGTGCAACCGCTCCTTTTCCGCATCATTTGCAGCTACCTTGACCAGGGGATTTCGCTCTGGCCCTTTCCTTTCGAGGACCAGGGCGTGGTCGAAGCGGTTAGGAAAATTGAGAAGAATAGCTTCGCCAGTTTCTTCCGATCCAAGCGGGCGCGGAAGCTCTTGCTGGATGGTGAGGCCAGCATGCAAGACCTCCTCAAAATCGTGGTGGGCCGCGAGGAACTCTACGAACAATACCTGTTCGATCAGCAGTTTTCCCACAAGGGATGGAGCGGTATTATTAATGCGATCGAGGACCAGCCGGAGACTCTTTTTTACCAGAAGAAGATTGATCTACGCGGGTTCATCATGCTGGAACTTCTCCTTGAGATCGATGCCATCGATCAGGAGCTGGGCGAAGGCTGGAAACCGCTTGGTGAAAGATCGGGAGTGATTCCCGAGGACTATTTTGAAGAGATCCCGCTGGGTGAAATGGAAGAGGTTCTTAAGCTCTGGCAGCTTGCTTTCGAGTGGAGCTATTATGATGAAGTCCTCGCCGGGGTCGGCTACTTGAACAAGTTGAAGCGTCGTCCTCATGACAATCAGAAGAGCTTTCAGGCGGTCTTTTGCGTTGATGATCGCGAGTGTTCGATTCGACGCTACTTCGAAGAAGTTGATCCCAACTGCGAAACCTATGGCGCGCCCGGGTTCTTTGGCGTCTCGATCTATTTCCAACCCTTCGGCGGAAAGTTTTTTGAGAAGAACTGCCCGGTGCCAATCACCCCCAAGCATGTCATTCAGGAGCTGGAAGCCAAGACGCCGCATGGCTCGGTGCCTTTCCATGATAAGCACTCGCACACCTTCTTTCGGGGGCTGTGGTGTTCCCTGTCACTTGGACTGACGTCGGGCGCGCGTATGATTTTGGATCTCTTCCGCCCCACCATGCGGGCGGACATTGCTGATGCCTTCGCGCACATGGACATAAACGGGAAGCTTCACATCGAATGCGATGATCCGGAGCAAAAAATCAATGGCGTTCAGGCCGGTTACACTGTGCCGGAGATGGCTGATGTGGTGGAAGGAATCCTGCGGGGAATTGGCCTCATTTCTGATTTCGCCGAGATGGTTTATATCGTGGCTCACGGCAGTAGTAGTGCCAACAATCCCCACCACGGTGCCCACGATTGTGGAGCTTGTAGTGGGCGACCTGGCGCGCCGAATGCCCGTGTCTTTGCCCACATGGCGAATCACCCAAGAGTAAGGGAGATCCTGAAGGGCCGGGAAATCGACATTCCCGAATCGACTCACTTCCTCCCTGCGATGCACGACACCGCGAGCGATGAAATCGGTTACTATGACCGGATTCAGCTCTCCGAGAAGGGTCGCGAGAATCACAAAGCCAACCTGGTCAATATCGAGAAAGCTCTCGATCTCAATGCCAAGGAAAGAGCTCGGAGGTTTGCCTCCATCGATGTGAATCAGGACATTCGGAAAATCCGGAGGGCGATCAAAAAGCGTTCGCATTCCTACTTTGAGCCACGCCCTGAACTGGGTCATGGAACCAATGCCCTGTGCTTCATCGGAGCTCGACATCGCCTCAAGGGCCTCTTCCTGGATCGACGGGCTTTCCTGCAATCCTATGATTATCAACAGGATCCCGAGGGAGAGGTTTTGGCCAATGTTCTGGCTCCGCTCCCGGGCGTCTGCGGAGGGATTAACCTTGAGTATTACTTTTCGCGAATGGATATCGAGAAGATGGGGGCTGGCACCAAGCTGCCCCACAACGTTGTGGGACTCATCGGAGTAGCTAACAGCAGCGACGGCGATTTGCGACCGGGGCTGCCTTTGCAGATGATCGAAAACCACGATCCGGTCCGCCTCCTTATGTTGGTGGAACATCGACCGGAAGTGGTGCTGAGAATTCTCAAGGCCTCGCCTGAAAATTGCGAATGGTTCAGCAAAGGGTGGCTGCACCTCGTGGTATCTTCGCCCGATGATGGCGAACTCTACCATTTCAAGGATGGTGGTTTCCAACCCTACGAGCCGCTGGCTCAAGTTTCGACGGTCGATGACATTACCAACACGATCCATTCTCATCCGAAGATGAGGTCGAATCACATCTTGGATGCCACGCGGGAGAATATTCCGGTTCACGTGTACGACGGATCCTCTAGAAAAACCGAACTGACAAAATAGTGACCATGGAACTTTTAATATCGATCCTCGTGGTTGCGCCGATTTTGGCGCTTCTTGTCGGCTTCTGTTTTTCCAATCACCAGGAAAAGCCAATTTTCTCTTCGGCGATCACCGGTGTCGGAGTGAACTTCGTAGTGGCTTTGACCGTGCTGGTGCTCTGGCTGCAGGGAGGGATGGAATCGGTCTTCGTGAAAGGCCCGGTGCTATACTACGCCAAGGAAACCGAGTTCGCGCTGAGCTTCTTCCTGGATGGTTATGGCCTCTCTTACATCCTGCTTTCCACCTTCCTGACGGGGATCATTATCCTCTTCAGCCGAACTTATCTTCACCGTGAGAAAGGCTTCAAGCGCTTCTTCAATATTCTGAAGTTTTTCTACTGTGGATTAATGGTGCTGCTTCTGGCGGGCAATCTTGAGATCCTCTTTGTAGGTTGGGAGATCATTGGGGTGACCTCCTTTTTCCTGATCAGTTTTTATCGCGAGCGCTATTTGCCGGTGAAGAATGCGGTTAAGGTGGTGTCGCTTTATCGGGTTGCCGATATCTCCATGCTCCTTGGAATTTGGGTGTGCCACCACTACTTCGGGCGGAGCCTGAACTTTGGCGAACTCAATGGATTACACAATGCCCAGCCACACATCATGGCCCATGGATTTTACGAGTTCTTTATTCCTGCGACCTTCTTGTTGGCGGCGATGGTGAAGTCGGCACAGGTACCATTTTCCTCCTGGCTGCCGCGCGCGATGGAAGGTCCGACAACTTCGAGCGCGATCTTTTACGGTTCGCTCTCGGTGCATATCGGAGTGTTCCTGTTGATTCGGACGTCGCCGCTCTGGGAGGACAATTCAGCCTTCCGCTGGTTGGTCGGTGGCGTGGGTTTGGTGACCTGCTTTTCAACCACTCTCATTGGGCGGGTGCAATCGACGATCAAGACGCAGATCGCTTATTCCTCGGTGGCGCAGATTGGGCTGATGTTTATCGAGGTGGCGATGGGATTCTATGGCTTCGCGATCATTCACTTTGTTTGCAACGCCCTCTTCCGAAGTCATCAGCTCCTGGTGTCGCCTTCCGTTTTGAATTACCAGATTCACAACCAATTCTTCCACTTCTCGAAGCCAGCGGGGCAGGGGACGGCGGGGCTTTGGAATAAGGTGAAGCTGTCTTGTTACAGCCTTGGGGTTCAGGAGTTCCGGCTGGATCGCTTCATGTTTCAATCCTTCTGGCGTCCGCTCAAGAAGGCTGGAAACTTCTTCACCTTCCTGGGAACGCAGAATACTTACATCCTGGCGCTTCCGCCATTTCTGATTGGCGTTTATGCCGCTTATCATAAAGCAGTTGTCCCGGAATCGATCCTGAAGTTTCTTCCTGAAGGCTTCGCACTGGTGGGATTGGTCTTCATTTTAAAGGCCTTCGTCGAGAGGCGGTCCGCGCTTAATGCCTGGGTCTTGATCGTGGTGAACCAACTTTACCAATCTCTCGCCTTCAGCTTTAACGAGGAGTTCGATATGAGTCAGGTTTATCTCTATCTCAGCGGAATTTCGGTGTCGGCCTTCATTGGGATCTGGGTTCTTAACCGGATGCGTAACAATGGCGAAGACATCTCATTGGCGAAGTTCCACGGCCATTCCTACGAGTATCCAAGGCTGGCTTTCCTATTTGTGTTTGCCTGCCTGGGTCTTGCTGGATTCCCGATCACGCCGACTTTCATCGGTGAAGATTTGATGCTCGGTCACATTCACGAGAACCAGTTTCCGCTGC
The DNA here is from genome assembly GCA_030432565.1 of Verrucomicrobiia bacterium. Taxonomy (GTDB): domain Bacteria; phylum Verrucomicrobiota; class Verrucomicrobiia; order Verrucomicrobiales; family Akkermansiaceae; genus SW10. The sequence goes on from JAUIGV010000039.1 coordinate 36,807, forward strand.
TCATTCTGATTGTCCTGAATCTTATCATGGATGGTCTCGTGATCTTCCGGATCTATTCGCGGCTCTTTCTGGGACCTCATGAAAAGGGGTATCACGAAACCGCTTACCGTTCGTCGTAGCGGGGAATATACCGGTTGGCCAGGGTGGCCAGCAACATGCCGGCGACGAAGCCGCCGATGTGGGCGCTGTGGCCGATATTGCTGGGCGGACCCATGATGCCGAGGAAATCCAACGCAATCCCGATCACACCGGTGGCGGCCAGTTGGGTGGAGTTGACGGGACGGGCCAGAGGCCAGACGTGGGAATCCGGGCGGGGGTGGAGGAAGGCCAAGCCGAAGTAAAATCCTTCCACTCCCATCACGCCGCCGCTCGCACCCAGACACGGGGTCGTGCTACGGGGGTCGAACAGAATATGCCCGACCGTTCCGCCGATGACGGTAATGACGAAGGCGGCCACCATCCAGCGCCAGCCGCAAAGTTCGGTGACAACGACGCCAAAAATCCAGAGGAAGAGCATATTACCGGCCAGATGCCCTCCGTTGGCATGAAGAAATCCCGCAGTCAGGGAGGTCGCGAGGGTTTCCAGAACGTCTCGCGATAGATCTCCGTTTGAGGCTGCTTCCCAGGCTTCAACGACTTTGGCCGGAGTCATCATCCATTTCTCGGAACGTTGCCCAAATTCCCCGGTGCCGTGCATCCAATCAAGAACGGTGATGATTGAAATCACTCCGATCAGGACGAGCACCGGGACTCTTTTTTCTATCACGGGATCAAGCATGGTTGCAGGGAGGTTCCGGCTGGTTGCGCATGAAGTCGGCGACTTGGCCGAAGAACTCCATCACCGAGTTTCGAATGGTGTGGTCTGCAATGACGTCATCGGCCGCTTCGCCCATCAGTTTCATCCAGCGATCCCGCTCGGCGATGCCGATTTTAAAAGGCATGTGGCGTCCGCGCAGGCGGGGGTGGCCTCGCTTTACGAGATAGCGCTGGTCCGCTCCAAATCGAAAGAGCAGAAAGTCGCGCAGCCGCTCCTCGGAACCTTCCCAGTCATCCTCCGGATACATTGGCCCAACGAGATCGTCCGCCTTCATCTTTTCATAAAATTTGGCGGTCAGCCGGGTGAAGCCCTCTTCCCCCAAAGTCGCGTAGATCAATTCCTCGTTCATTCGTCGTTGTCCTCGAAGATTGACGTGCGATCTTCGAAAATCAAGGATTGCCGCTTTTCGCCTGATTCGTCATTGTTCCGCCCTTCCCCTGACCCTTTTTCAAACCTTTTGATATATTTTCTGATCCTATGAGCGAACCAATCCAATTCGATCCACCGGACCCCTCCGAGTTGAGCAAGCTTCTTGACGGTTACGAGGTGACCTCGCTGATTGCAACCGGCGGCATGGGTGCGGTTTACAAAGCGACCCAGCTTTCCCTCGACCGGGATGTGGCGATTAAGCTGCTTCCCAAGGAATTTGGTGATGACCCTTCGTTCCGGAATCAATTTCATGCCGAGGCCCGCTCGATGGCCAGGCTCAACCACGTCAACCTTATCGGAATCTACGATTTTGGCGAGGCCGATGGGATGCCCTATATCGTGATGGAATTGGTCGCGGGTAAGTCGCTCTACTATTCCAGTTACGGAAAGGCGATCGATCAAGCGACCGCTGCCGGGTTGGTCATCGGAATCTGCCGTGGACTTTCGCATGCCCATCAGGCCAACATTATCCACCGTGACATCAAGCCGGCGAACATTCTCCTCGATCCCAATGCCAAGCCCAAGATCGGCGACTTTGGCCTCGCGGCTGCCGGTGATTCCGAGCATTCGGAGGATGGTCCTGTTTTTGGGACTCCGGGCTATGCTGCGCCCGAGATTATTTCCAATCCCAAGGCGATTGGGGTCCAGTCCGATATTTATGCAGTCGGGGTGATTCTCTACGAACTCCTCACCGGCAAGATGCCCGAGGAGCCTGCGAGTCCACCTTCGTCAATCGCCAAATGCGACCGGAGATTTGATCCGATTTTCAAAAAAGCGACCCGTCGCAATCCGGCCTTGCGCTATCAATCGGCCCAGGAATTGGCGGATGATCTTGAGAAGATTCTCCCCAACATTGGAACGAGTGGGCAAAGGACGGTTCGCACAGGTGCCGATTCAAAAAGCAAGGCACCCGCTACGACCTTGAAGCGCCGGATGACCTCCGAAAAGGATTCCGACGGAACGGATTCTGGAAAGCCCAAGCTCGTCCCTCTCCCCAAAGGCGAAAGCGCTCCCAAGTCGCGTCTCAAGCCACTGCCCAAGTCATCTCCCGATGATCAGGGTGGCAAGCCATCGGCTCCGCCGGCAGCTGCGGCTCCTGCCGCGGTTTCCGTGAAGGCAGGTAGCAATTGGCCGATCATTCGAAACCTCCTCATCATCGCGATTTTGATTCCGATCATCATTTTCACGTGGGGTCTCTATCAAGACAAACAGGCTAAAATTAAAAAGGAGCGCGAAGCCAAGGAACTGAAAGAGAAAAACAAGGAACTGGAACGCAAGGCCATGCTGGAGCAGGCCAAGCGTGACGAGGAAAAAAAGGCGCGTGAGGCCGAGGAGAAAAAAGCCCTCGAAGCCAAGCGTGAGAAAGAGCGCCAGCGCCTGCTTGCCATCGAAAATGCCAAGACTCCAATGGAGCGTCTCGCCGAATATCGGACGGCCCTCTACAATGGACGCCGTGATCGTTTTCCGGACAACACGATCGATCGCAGCAGTCATTTTCTCTTCTTCGTAAAAAGCCCCATGACTTGGACCGAAGCTTCGGAGTTTGCCGAAGTCCATGGCGCTCACCTTGCCACGCCAACCACCCAGGCTGACATTGATATCCTTTCCAATGACATGAGCGAACTCGACTTACGCCGCGTCTGGATCGGTGGAGGAGCCCAAGGGAAGGGCGGCTGGACCTGGGTCACCGGGGAAGAGTGGAAATTTAAAGATCCCGGAACGACCCTCGGTTCCTGTGCCTCCCTGAGTAATTCCGGAGTGATCCGGGCACGACCCAATGCCGAGAAGAATCCCTTTGTCATCCAGTGGTCCAAGGATGGCCAGAACCCGGGTTCCATTGCCTCACAGCTTGAACGCCTTGTGCCCACGCTGGACTCTCCCAGTCCGGCCTGGCCCCCAACCACCGTGTCTCATGAAAATCGCCATTTCCTGCTCGTCCAAAAGCCGGTCTCCTGGAACGAGGCAGACTTGATTGCAAGCTCCGCCGATGGCCATCTTGCGGTCTTCTCCGATCCGCTCGAAGGAATCTTTCTTCGCAAGTTTTTTGACTCATCCCTTCTTCTCGAGCAGTCCGTTTGGTTGGGCGGCCGGAAAAAGGATGATGTCTGGTATTGGTCGAATGGTGAGCCTTGGGAAAAAGCCTCATGGGCACCGAATTCCCCCGATGGCGGCCCGCTCGATCGAGCACTGCGTTACCTCAAAGGATCCGCTGGAGTGGGTTGGGATGACGCCAACCCCAAGGAGGGGAATGCTGACGGTTTTATCATCGAATGGAGTACGGATGCCGATGGCGCTCCGGCCGTGACCAATGAAAATCCGAATATGGCCAACGGCCAGCTTGCCAAGCTTCGTGGAATTGGCCGCCGCCTGGTCACCAAGGAAGTTGAGGATTATAATAAGTATCTTCTTGGGAACCGTGACTACTTTGTCTCCGACGTGAACACCTGGTTCCGCCTGCTTTCCAAGAATAACAGCCGGGCTTTCGAGGCTGCCTATCAGGCTCTGGAGGACAAGCTCCCTGCCGATGGTGATCTTTCCGGAGAAATTGACCTCAGCGGGTTTCCTGCCGAGGTGCATCAGGATTTTGCCAAGGCGCGGGAGCGACAGGACCGCAAGGCCAAAGAGCTGAATACGAAGCTGGAAGCGCTACGACAAAGTTACCTCAAAAAGTTGCTGAACCTGCGCCAAACTTTTGAAACAGGAGGCTTGAAGACGCAGGTGGGATCAGTCGATGAAGAAATCGAGGGCGTGGGGCAGGATGCCGCCGGACTCCGTGCCCACTTCGGTCTCTAAAATCCATCAAGCTGCTGCGCTTGCATGACGGGATGAAACCAGGACTCATCATTTCAGCAATCGTTGGGATTTTCCTTGGTTATCTCACGGGTGGCAGCTTTTTGGTTAAACTCGTTGGTTACTTCGTTTTTCTTCCCCTTGGTGGGTTGAGCCTTGTTTTATACCTCCTCGCAATTCTGTATGATCGTAAACAGGGGAGAACGAAAGATTCCGGCAGGCCTGTGGTTCCAACGTCCCTCCTGATTGCCGCCTTCTTCCTATCCGCATTCCTGGCAGGGGAGGGAATTTTTCGCTATCGCCGCTACGAGGTGGAAAGTTTTGTGAAGGAAACGATACCGCTTTTGGACGCTTACAAAGATGAGTTCGGAGAGTATCCGTCAAAGCTTCAAGAAGTCACCGACCGCAGGTTTCCCCACTACTTTCGGGATCGCCGACCCTTTGATCAACCGTATTTCTCGGATGGGGGAGAGTTCACTTTTTCCTACATGCCTCCGGATGCCATGATCAGCGGTTTAATGCTGACCAGTTCTGATCGCAGGTGGAGCCGCGCCGATTGAGTATCCATGAAACAGAAAATTGTTCTTCTTGCTCTCGGATTATTGATCGGAGTGGGCGGGACTTTTTTGATTTCACCGGCCATCGAGACAGCGCGTGAACGTCGAATTGTGGAAGAAGCGGTGCGCAAGTATGGCCTTCCCCAACTTCCGAATGGGTCCATTGTGAAATATGCCTATCACAATGATGAATTCCTGATGGAATGGTATGGTTTTGAGATTCAAACAACGTCCGCCCAGGCAAAAATCTGGATAGCCGGGGCTGATGAGCGACCGGGTAATGGCAAGAGGAGAACCCGCCCGGCGGAAGTGAAATGCACGCGTCGTGATGATGCAAACATCGAAGTGCGGATCTTTGAATCCCATAAGTAGCAGGGGACGAAGGAGGGGAAGGTGAGTTTGGCTCTTGGCGCGAGTGCGTTTGCGGATCATGGTTTTGGCCATGAGATGGTTCGTGTTTTTTCTGAGCGTTCTTCCCGGATTTTCACAGATTGTGGAGGAAGAGAAAAAACCCAAGCCAAACATTATTTTCCTGATGGCGGATGACCAAAATACGTTGTCGATGGGGTGTTACGGGAACCCGGAGGTGCAAACCCCCAACATAGATCGACTTGCCGATGACGGGATGATCTTTGATCGTCACTACGACACGACTGCGATTTGCATGGGAAGCCGGGCCAACGTGTTCACGGGAATGTACGAATACAAGACCGGGTGTAATTTTGTCCATGGAAACATGTCCGCCGAGATCTGGAGCAAGTCTTATCCGGTTCGTTTGCGGAAAGCAGGTTATCTCACGGCCTTCGCGGGGAAGTTTGGAATTGTGGTGGAGGGCAAGGGGATTTGTGAGGAGGAATTTGACTTCTATGGAGGAGGAAAAGGCCAGACGAATTACGAGACGGCGAAGAATCCTTCGATGAAGAGGTTTGCGAAAAAGTATCCGCATTCGACTCTTTCCTACGGGGCTTTTGGCAAAGAGGTCATCAGGAAGGCGGTTGAAAACAAGAAGCCTTTCTGTCTTTCGATCAGCTTTAAGGCACCACACCGGCCGACCACTCCCGATCCGCGTTTCGATCACGTTTATCAAGGGAAGAAGTTCACCAAGCCCGCGAACTATGGGCGGCGCTACGGTGAGCACCTGGCTCCTCAAAGTAAGCAGGGGAGGCAGTACCCTCGCTTTGAGGAGTGGGGGTACGATAAGAATTACGACCGTGTCATGGCGACCTACTACCAGCAGATTTACGCGATCGACTACGCCCTTGGAATGATCCGCGATGAGCTGAAGATTCAAAAGATTATCGAGAATACCGTCATCATTTACACTAGCGACAACGGCTTCATTTGCGGTTCGCATGGATATGGTTCCAAGGTGCTGCCGATGGAAGAGTCTTCACGCGTGCCTCTGATTATTTTTGACCCGCGTGCCGGGAGCTCGGGAAAGAAGATCCGTTGCGATCGCTTGACCGGGAACATTGACTTTGCACCCACGATTTTGGAGCTTGCCGGTCTCGAACCGACGGAGAACATGGACGGGAAAAGCCTTTTGTCTCTGCTCGAGAAGCCGGAGGAAGGCGGGCACGAGACCCTCGCACTGATGAATACCTTCCCGCCTGCGCCTACGACCTGCATGAGTATTGTTTCGGGGCCGTTCAAGTACACTTACTGGTGGTATGAAAACGATGAGATGAAGCCCACCGAGGAGCTTTTTAATCTTAAAGACGATCCCATGGAGTTGACCAATCTGGTCTCGATGCCGGAGCAGAAAGAGCATCTCGCAAGCCTGCGGGAAAAGTATGACGCCCAACTCAAGCACTGGAAGGAAGAGGCGGTAAAAAGGAACGGGTATCAGAAATACATCACCTTGTTCGACCGGGCATTGCCGATGAGTGACAAGGTGAAATTTCAAAAGGCAAAGAAGTAAGCTGAAAATTTGGCTTTCGGTTTTCAGGGTTTGCCGTAGTTGAAGAAACCCTGTGCCTGAAGGTCATGAACTCTTGGTTCAGCGGTCCGGCATCAAGCGCGTCGGAGAAATCGGGCTAGGATTAGAAGAGTGAAGGGGAATCGTGCAAGGTGCGCATCAGCGCAAGAGTACCGGCCCGTAAAGTATTCTTCCCGACTTACCCACACCGTGAAAGTGAGGCTGATGAAAATGGAGAAAAGATTTTGCAGCAAGAATTTCAAGCTTCATTGGGGTCGGAGGTTTCCGCCCAATGGAAGTGTGGTTGGCCGCCGCGGACCTTGGCTGTGACAGAGTAAATGCGTTCGCAGCGGGTGCACGCGAAATCATGGGTGGCGCGGGGGTCGTCTCTACCGTCCGATGTTTTCTTCTTCATCTTCTTCTTTTCAAGAAGGAGCTCGGGCGAAAATCCGGTGTGAGCGGTGTAGATTTGGCACGGGCATTTCTCATTTTGGAGGCCTTCAATGAGCTCGGTGGCGAGGGCGAGGGCACGTTTGTCATCCGGAGTACCCGAGGGGGATTTACGGATGCTGGCGAGGTGGGGGGCGAGTGAGGAGACGAGTGCGAGGTCTTCGTGATAAAGGACTTCATCTGCCGTTTTCCGGACGAAGGCGGGATTTGCGGAGAGGAGGCCGGCGAGCATACGACCGGCGGATGACAGCTGCCAAACTCCGCGGACCCATGAATACCAACGGCCGTTGTCGACCTCATCGCGCGAAAGAATGCCGAGATGATCCCGGTTGATAAAAAATTGGTCGGCTTCAGTGATCTCCCGTTCCTTCACGAGCCGGGCCAGAGTGGTTTTGGCGTCGATGTCGGAGGGAAGATCCCAATCGCTTTTGGCGGTGCGCAGAATCCCGAGGAGATCTTTCTCTGGAACTGCCGAGCCGAGGTCGGCGAGAGGCCGGTATTGATTGATGCGCAGCGAGGTTCCATCGGAAAGGTCTATGCGGGTCCTTTCTTCGGCGTAGGAAAACTCGAAGGGACCATCGTACAGCACGGTTGATTTGACCGCGATTTTTTGGAGGGAGTCCGGAAGGACCGGTCCGCGGGGCAGCCGGCCGGAGCGTGGCGTGCGTGGTTTGAAATTCCATCGATCGAGACCAATCAGGACCAGTCCGAGAATGCCCAGGGCGGTGGCGAGCAGATAGCCGGTGCCAAAGGTTGCTTCCTCGGTTTTAGTTTTGAGTCGAACGGAGGGTGGATCTCCGGGCAGGACGAGAAGGGGGATTTGGGAGCCAACTTCGGTCTCATGAAAGGTTTCCGCCGGGATCTCGACTTCGACGATGCTGATGAGTGTTTCATCTTCCGAACTTGCGAGGTTCGCCCGAACCTTCACGGAGTCGTTGGTTTTGGAGTCGGGATCGGCTTCATGAAGGCTGATGACGCGGCCCGGCCGGGTCAGCCCTTCTTTTAGGAATTCATCGTTACGTTTGGATAAATTGGCGGTCAGCCCTGCAACGACCAATCCAGCAACGATAACCAGGAGGCCGGCGTTGGTGAGATTTAGAAGTTGTTTGATCATCGCGGGGCGATCTTATTCTTTAATGGGGAGGAGGTCACGAAAGGAGCTTCGGATTGTGAAAAAATTGTGGAGAGGTCAAAATTAGGGCTGGCGGGTGGCGGATTTGAATCGCTATGGTCGCGGGCCGATCGGGAAGTCACCCCGGCAGGTTTTACGAATCATCATTCCGATCAATGACCGAGAACGAAGCTGCATCAATTTCCCGACCTTCGGCGCGGTCAATCGTGAAACGCCAGCAGCGGACCGCGACCTTGGTGAGCTTGATCACGGCACTCCTGCTCATGGTTCTCATTGGCCTCATCCTGGCGGTGATTTTGATGGCGGTGAAGCCGATTGAGCAACCGTCGCTGGTGGCCTACTCCGGGGTATCCGAGCCCGAGCAGAAGGTGAAGCAGCCCAAGGTTCAAACCAACGTCCAGCGCAAGCCCTCGGCTCCAAGTATGGCGGCTTCCAGGATGGTGGTGGCGAACACCGAATCACCGACCTCGATTCCGGTCCCGGAGATCGTGGTCGAGGACGTTTCGATGGATATCGGGGTGGGAGAGGATTTTGGGGAAGGGTGGGGCGATGGGGAAGGATTTGGAAGTGGAGGTGGCTCAACCTTTTTTGGGCAGACTTCGACCTCCGAGCGTTTGGCTTACGTCATCGATTACTCGGCCTCGATGAAGGGGCAGGGGCGCGATACGCTTATGCGGAAGGAACTGTCCGATTCATTGCAGAAGATGCAAAATGGCTTGAAGATCGGGATGATTTTCTTCGCCGGCCCGGCCTGGGTGGCGGGAGACAAAGTAAAGATGATCAAGCAAAAGGAGGCCGTAATCGATCCGCCCAAGGGGAAAAGTTTCAAGTGGAAGACCACGGGAGGAGCCCACGGATGGCAGCCCGACGGACCCAAGCAAAAAGCGCCGTGGTGGGAGATCGATGATCGCGAGGTCAAGAGGCTTCAGAAAATTGTCAACGAGACGAAGTTGGTTTGGGGAACAATTTGGCATCATCCGATTCACATGGCACTCGATATGGACCCACCGCCGCAAACGATCTATTTCATGACCGATGGTAGCGCGAGCGGCTCGGCAAAATGGGCCCAGGAAGTTGGGGAACGTGCCAAAAAGATGGGCGTGGTTATCAACTGCGTGGCCCTGATGCACCCCAAGGCCAAGGCGGATCTCAAAACAATTGCCGACATGACCGGAGGGATGCTCACCATGGTGAATGCCAACGGAAAGCGCGAAGACATCAAGTAGCCCGCACTTACAGAATCCTTGCTGCACTGCAGGCAGGATGGTCATGGGCTGCCGGTCTATTGAAAGGTGGGGATTTTCGGCTAAGAATATTCACAGCCAGACGTTCTGAAAACTGATGAGCGAACCTATCCCATCTCCTGTTCCGGCTCAAACGGCAGTGCCGAATCCCCGTGCGATTTTAAGGCAGCAGCAGCGGACCGCGACTTTGGTCAGTTTGATCACGGCTCTTCTTTTCATGGTTTTGATCGGGCTGGTTCTCGCGGTCATTTTGATGGCGGTGAAGCCGACCGAGCAGCCCAGCCTCGTGGCTTACACCGGTGTTTCGGAGAAGAAGACCAAGGTGGTTGTTCCCAAGGTGCAGACGAATGTTCAGCGCAAGCCGTCGGCTCCAAGCATGGCGGCTTCCAGGATGGTGGTGGCAAATGCCCAGGCTCCGACCTCGATTCCGGTCCCGGAGATCGTGGTGGAGGATATTTCAATGGACATCGGGGTGGGAGAGAATTTTGGGGCCGGCTGGGGTGACGGCGATGGTTTTGGTGGTGGCGGTGGCTCGACTTTTTTTGGGCAAAGCTCCAATGCCGAGCGCGTGGTTTACGTGATCGATTTCTCGTCTTCGATGAAGAGGGATGACCGCCATAAATTGATGCGCGCCGAGCTAACCGAGTCGTTGAGCAAGATGCGGAATGGCTTGAAGCTGGGCATGATCTTCTTTGCCGGCCCGGCGTGGGTGGCAGGCGACACCGTCAAGGGAGGAGTCATCACGACGCCCAAGGGCAAGAAATACAAGTACAAGACCACCGGAGGTCACGCCAAGTGGATCCACGATGGTCCCAAGCGGCAGGTGCCCTGGTGGACCATTGATGACAAGGAGGTCGAGCGGATCACCGGGATTGTGAAGACCGCGCCCCTGAATTCCGGAACGGTCTGGCATCTACCCTTGAACATGGCACTCGATATGAAGCCGGCTCCGCAGATGATTTACTTCATGACTGATGGGCTCGCGAGTGGTTCGTCGCAGTGGGCCGAAGAGATTGGCAAGCGCGCCAGGAAAATGGGCGTGACCATCAACTGCGTGGCCCTCATGCAGCCCAAGGCCGAGAAGGACCTCAAAACAATGGCTGAAATGACCGGCGGCCAGGTGACCATGGTTGATGCCAAGGGCAAGCGGAAGCATTTGAAATAATGAAAGGCTGAGCCGCTTACCCTATAGATGGCAAAAATTTTCCTTCTTTTGTTGTTTGCGGTTTCAGGTTCGTGGGCCGATTCCAACAGGGTTGACCCGAAGACCAGCTGGACCCACTCGTGGGCTGTTGGTGAAGATGCCACGAGCACGTTCTATCAGTTTATTGGACCCAACCGTGTCCGAATCCTCTGGAATGGGGGAGGTCAAAATCTGCCCACGGTGACGGATTACTTTTTCCCTGGCGGTGAAATCAAAGTTGTTCATCAGACGGGTTTGCGAAAGGATCTTCCCGATCTCA